>NZ_SMYL01000002.1:731970-839783 GCF_004358105.1 Sapientia aquatica
ATACCGCTCAAGTGGCCGCATTGAACAGCAGCGAAGTCAAAGCCTTGACCACCGCGCAAGTGGCTGTGTTGAGTACAGCACAAATCACAGCGCTGGGCACTGCAGGCGTGGATGCGTTGACGACCAAACAGATTGCCGTCTTAACGACCAATCAGGTTCAAAACGGTTTAACCACCGATGAAGTGGCTAGCCTGAATTCGTCGCAAATCCAAGCGATTACGACTGCCGATGTGCAAGCGTTGAATACGGCTCAAGTTGCTGCCTTAGGCACTGCCGGTGCTGATGCCTTGACCACATCGCAAATCGTGGCCTTGACAACGAACCAGATCAACAATGGTTTAACGACAGCTCAGGTTAATTCGCTCTCGACAGCGCAAATTGCGGCCTTGACGACTAACCAAGTCCTCAACGGCCTCAATACCGCTGACATCGCTAATTTGACTAGCAGCGAAGTACGCGCCTTAACTAGTGCTCAAGTGAGCGTGTTGAGTACAGCGCAAATCACTGCCTTGGGTACGGCGGGTGTGGATGCGTTGACGACTTCACAAATTGCGGTCTTAACGACTAACCAAGTCCAAAACGGTTTAACCACCGATGAGGTCGCTAGCCTCAACAGCGCGCAGGTGAGAGCGATTACGACTGCTGATGTACAAGCGTTGAACACCGCTCAGGTCGCGGCCTTAGGCACTGCCGGTGCCGATGCCTTGACCACATCGCAAATCGTGGCGTTGACAACCAACCAGATCAACAATGGTTTGACGACAGCTCAGGTTAATTCGCTCTCGACAGCGCAAATTGCGGCCTTGACGACTAACCAAATGCTCAACGGCCTCAACACCGCCGATATGGCAGCGTTGACCAGCAGCGAAGTTAAAGCATTGACCACTGCACAAGTGGCTGTATTGAGCACAGCGCAAGTTACTGCTTTAGGTACAGCGGGTGTGGATGCGTTGACGACTTCACAAATTGCGGTCTTAACGACTAACCAAGTCCAAAACGGTTTAACCACCGATGAAGTCGCTAGCCTCAATAGCGCGCAGGTGAGAGCGATTACGACTGCTGATGTACAAGCGTTGAATACGGCTCAAGTTGCTGCCTTAGGTACTGCCGGTGCCGATGCCTTGACCACATCGCAAATCGTGGCGTTGACAACGAACCAGATCAACAATGGTTTGACGACCGCGCAGGTCAATTCCTTGTCCACTGCGCAAATTGCGGCCTTGACGACTAACCAAGTGCTCAACGGCCTCAACACCGCCGATATGGCAGCGTTGACCAGCAGCGAAGTTAAAGCCTTAACCACCGCACAAGTGGCTGTATTGAGCACAGCGCAGGTTACTGCTTTAGGCACTGCTGGCGTGGATGCGTTGACGACGTCGCAAATCGCAGTCTTAACGACAAATCAGGTCCAAAACGGTTTAACCACCGATGAAGTTGCCAGCCTGAATTCGTCGCAAATCCAAGCGATTACGACCGTCGATGTACAGGCCTTGAATACCGCCCAAATCGCTGCCTTAGGCACTGCTGGCGCGGATGCATTGTCCACGAAACAGATTGCTGTTCTAACGACTAACCAAGTTCAAAACGGTTTAACCACCGCTGAAGTCGCGAGCTTGAGTTCAGCCCAAGTTCAAGCGATTACGACAGTTGATGTGCAGGCGTTGAATACCGCTCAGGTCGCTGCCTTAGGTACTGCCGGTGCCGATGCCTTGACCACATCGCAAATCGTGGCGTTGACAACCAACCAGATCAACAATGGTTTGACGACAGCTCAGGTTAATTCGCTCTCGACAGCGCAAATTGCGGCCTTGACGACTAACCAAGTGCTCAACGGCCTCAACACCGCCGATATGGCAGCATTGACCAGCAGCGAAGTCAAAGCCTTGACCACCGCGCAAGTGGCTGTATTGAGCACAGCGCAAGTTACTGCACTGGGTACTGCAGGTGTGGATGCGTTGACGACCAAACAGATTGCCGTCTTAACGACCAATCAGGTTCAAAACGGTTTAACCACCGATGAAGTGGCTAGCCTGAATTCGTCGCAAATCCAAGCGATTACGACTGCCGATGTGCAAGCGTTGAATACGGCTCAAGTTGCTGCCTTAGGCACTGCCGGTGCTGATGCCTTGACCACATCGCAAATCGTGGCCTTGACAACGAACCAGATCAACAATGGTTTAACGACAGCTCAGGTTAATTCGCTCTCGACAGCGCAAATTGCGGCCTTGACGACTAACCAAGTCCTCAATGGCCTCAACACCGCTGACATAGCTAACTTAACCAGCAGCGAAGTACGCGCCTTAACCAGTGCTCAAGTGAGCGTGTTGAGCACAGCGCAAATCACTGCCTTGGGTACGGCGGGTGTGGATGCATTGACGACGTCGCAAATCGCGGTCTTAACGACGAATCAGGTTCAAAACGGCTTAACCACTGCCGAAGTCGCCAGCTTGAGTTCATCCCAAGTTCAAGCGATCACCACGCTCGATGTCCAAGCATTGAATACGGCGCAAGTAGCTGCCTTAGGCACTGCTGGTGCGGATGCCTTGACCACGTCACAAATCGTGGCCTTGACAACGAACCAGATCAATAACGGTTTAACGACTGCTCAGGTTAATTCGCTGTCCACCGCGCAAATTGCGTCCTTGACGACTAACCAAGTCCTCAACGGTCTCAATACAGCTCAAGTGGCGGCATTGAACAGCAGCGAAGTCAAAGCCTTGACCACCGCGCAAGTAGCGGTGTTGAGTACAGCACAAATCACCGCCTTGGGTTCTGCTGGTGTGGATGCCTTGACGACTAAGCAGATTGCTGTCTTAACGACCAATCAGGTTCAAAACGGTTTAACCACCGAAGAAGTGGCTAGCCTGAATTCAGCGCAAATCCAAGCGATTACGACCGCTGATGTACAAGCGTTGAATACGGCTCAAGTCGCGGCCCTAGGCACTGCTGGTGCCGATGCCTTGACCACATCACAAATCGTGGCCTTGACGACTAACCAGATCAACAATGGTTTGACGACAGCGCAGGTTAATTCGCTCTCCACAGCGCAAATTGCTGCGTTGACGACTGGTCAGGTCCTCAATGGCCTTAACACCGCCGATTTGGCAGCGCTGACCAGCAGCGAGGTCCAAGCGTTCACGACAGCTCAAGTAGTCGTATTGAACACTGCACAGGTCACAGCTCTGGGTACGGCGGGTGTCGATGCCTTGACAACCAAGCAGATCGCAGTCTTGACGACGAATCAGGTTCAAAACGGTTTAACCACCGATGAAGTAGCTAGCCTGAGCTCATCGCAAATCCAAGCGATTACAACGGCTGACGTGCAAGCGTTGAGCACGGCGCAAGTCGTTGCTCTAGGAACTGCTGGTGCCGATGCCTTGACCACTTCACAAATCGTGGCTCTGACCACCAAGCAAATTGCTAGTGGCTTGACCACGCAACAGGTCAATTCGTTAGCTACCGGTCAAATCGCGGCACTGACGACCAACCAAGTTCTTAATGGTCTGAACACAGCGCAAATCGCAACGTTGACCAGCAGCGAGGTGCAAGCCTTTACCACAGCGCAAGTGGTGGTATTAAGCACCACGCAAATTACCGCGTTGGGAACTGCTGGAGCGGATGCGCTGACGACAAAACAGATTGCGGTGTTGAGTACTGCTCAAGTTCAAAACGGGTTAACCACCGCTGAAATAGCGAGCTTGAGTACCACGCAAATTGATGCCTTGACGACCAGCCAGGTTATGAACGGTCTGAGCACTGCCCAAGTGGCCGCTTTGACGACCAGTCAAATTCAAGGACTCACCACGGCTCAGATAGCAGCGTTGACCACCAATCAAATCGTCAATGGATTGACGACCGATCAAGTGGCAGCGTTGACCAGTACTGAAATCCGTACATTGAGCACCTCTCAATTGGTGGCCTTGAGCACGGCGCAAGTCACGGCCTTGGGTTCGACTGGTGTTGACGCGTTGACCACCAAACAGGTCAATGCCTTAACCACTAATCAGGTTCAAAACGGGTTGACGACTAACGAAGTTGCGTCCTTAAGTACCAGCCAAATTCAAGCGTTGACGACCAACTCGATAGCCGCATTAACTACCGATCAAACTCTGTCTCTGGGTACGACTGGTGTGGCGGCGTTGACCACGGCTGAAATATCGGCGTTGACTACTAACCAGATACCAACTGGTCTGACCACCGATCAGATCGTGGCGTTATCAACCTTGCAGATCGCGGCTTTGAGCTCGGTACAAGTGCATTCGTTGACGACTGAGCAGTTCCACGTGCTGGGCTTCGATCCGTTAGTCTTGAATTTGACCGACACCAAAGTGACGACCGTGAGTGTGGCCGACGGTACTAAGTTCGACCTGTACAACACCGGCACGCAAGTCAGCACCGGTTGGATTACCAAAGGCGAAGGTATCTTGGTCTGGGATCCAAGCGGCGGGGCGGTGACTAACGGTAGCCAATTCGTAGGCAGCTATGCTGAGCTGAATGCCTTGACAGGAACCCAAAACGGGGTAGTCAATAGCAGTAGTTCGGGCTGGTCTAACTTGCGGGTCTTGGTCGATACGGGAAGCGGACCAGGTCAGTTATATACTCTGGATCAATTGGGTATTACCTCGATTAATACCAATGCGACTGGCGGACCGGTAACCGATCACGGTAACTTTATCGGACAAACCTCAACCTTCACAACGGTTGGCGGTGGAACGGGACAAATTGCCGATGTGGCCTTTGCGGCGGCGCATAACTCGACAACTAAACCAGTAACAATGGCAGCGCCAAGCAACACCTTGCAAAACAAGGTCGGGGCGATGGTACGAACGATGGCCAGCTTTAATGCTGAGCCAACGGTGGCTGACTCAACTCCGAAGTTAAAAACGGATTTGACAAGCAGTACTCTATCTCCTACTGTTCATGTGACAACTAATGTTTCTAGTATGGTAAATGTTCTGAATCAGTACGACTCACAAGGTCAACTGGCAGTCACAGGATCGATTGGCATGGGCGTACCGACGAAGCTCAATATTAACGATCCGCTAAAAGATCATCACTTAGCGGGAACCCTGACCACAGGAAAATCGTAGTAAAAAAGCTAGAAAATTAGAAGTCGGCAGTGGGCAAGGCGTGATGTGCGCTTTGCTGGCTGCCGACTTTTTTATTGCTCGATAATTGCCTAATGGAGAACTCGGATTGTGACGATAGAAGCAAAGTTTGCAGAAGGTATACGCCAAGCACTGCAAGGCACGATGGCCGTCATGGAGCTGTTTACCTTAGCGGCAGAACTAGACGCGGCGCAGCAACGCGGCTTGAGCATCGTGCTCTACCGAACTTGGCTCAAACACACCAAATCCGATTACGCTCATGCGGTCAATTTCAATCTCGGAGCGGCTCTTAGTAACGAAGGTGATCTAAGCGGTGCCGAAGAGGCGTACAAAGAATCGATTAAATTGTCGCCTGATTTTATTTATCCACGAGTTAATCTGGGCTTGGCGTATGAGCGCATGAAACGCCATGATTTAGCGATTCTGGAATGGAAAGCGGTTGAGCATAATATTGCGATGGATGAAAAAAATAAGCCGATGATTTTGACGGCGATTAATCATCTTGGTCGCCTATTTGAAAGCAATAAACAATTCTACGATGCCTTAGCCACGCTGACCAAAAGCCTGGACATCGAACCCAATCAACCCGATGCGATTCATCATTGGGTATCGCTGCGCCAAAAACAATGTGTGTGGCCGATCTATACCGATATTGCCGGAATTGATGCTGCCTATTTGCGCGACGCGACCTCGGCGTTGGCGATGATTAGCATTACCGATGATCCGCAAGAACAGCTACAAGCAGCGCGCAATTTTGTGAAGAAAAAGGTCGCGACTGACTTGCCCGCGCTAGCTAATCCCAAGGGCTATCAACACAAAAAAATCCGTATCGGGTATTTGTCGTCCGACTTTAGCTTGCATCCGGTATCGATGTTGACGGTACAAATGTTTGAGTTGCACAACCGCGACCAATTTGAAATTTACGGTTATTGCTGGAGCCCCGAAGATGGTTCGGATATGCGCGCCCGTGTGATCAAATCTATGGATCATTTTGAGCGTATTAACCTACTGGGCGACGATGCCGCGGCTCAATTAATTCGGCGCGATGAGATTGATATTTTGATCGACTTGCAGGGGCAAACGGCGGGCGCGCGCGCTAATATCTTGGCCCATCGACCTGCACCGATCCAGATTACGTATTTAGGTTTACCTGCCACTACCGGATTTCCCTTCATCGATTATGTGATCGCGGACCGTTTTTTAATTCCCGAGCATTTAACCCAGTTTTATTCTGAAAAAATGCTGTACATGTCTGACGTGTACCAAGTCAGCGATCAATGGCGACCAGTTGGTCCTGTGCCGAATAGAGCAAGCTGCGGTCTGCCGGAACAAGGCTTTGTGTTTTGCTCCTTGAATAGCTGCTCCAAATATACGCCGGAAGTTTTTGATTCGTGGATGCGGATTTTGCAGCAAGTGCCGGGTAGCGTGCTTTGGCTGCTGGCGGATAACGTCTGGGCGGAGAAAAATCTGCGCCGCGAAGCACGGGCGCGTGGGGTTGCTGCAGACCGTTTGATCTTTGCAGGACGGGTTGCGCCGCACGAATACTTAGCGCGTTATGGTGCGGCGGATTTGTTTTTGGATACCTTTCCGTTTAATGCTGGCACCACCGCTAATGATGCTTTATTCATGGGATTGCCGGTGTTGACCCGCGCGGGACAAAGCTTTTCTTCTCGTATGGCTGGCGCCTTGCTCACGGCGGCAAAGTTGGAAGAGTTGATCGTCTATTCCAGCAGCGACTACGAAGCCAAGGCAATCGCCATTGCGACAGACGGCACAAGTTGTGCCCGTTACCGAGCGCATCTCAAAGAAGTTAAAGAGAACGGTGTGTTATTCGATACGCCGCGATTTGTGCGCACGCTTGAACAAAAGCTAGTGGAGTTGGTGCAGCAGCTTAATTAGTTGCAAGTACTTTTAGGTGCTCGCCATACAATCGTTTGCAAAGTATTTGAGTAAAATTAGCGCGACGCTTTTTGAACGGCATCAATCACCGTGCCCACCTGCAGCGCATTGAGATGCGGCCCAATTGGCAGGCTAAGGACTTCACGATGAATGCGCTCAGAAATAGGGAATGAGCCGAGCGCATAATTGAGTTCCGCGTAAGCGCCTTGCCGATGCGGTGGAGTAGGGTAGTGAATGTTAGTGCCTATTCCAGCGTCAGCCAATTTAGCGATCAATTGATCGCGCTCTAAGCTGCGTACCACAAACAAGTGCCAAACCGGATCCGCCCAATCCGGCACCAACGGCAGCACCAAGTTGGTTTCGGACAAGGCCGCCAAATAGCGACTCGCCACCGCTTTGCGACGCTCATTCCACTCATCGAGTTTGCGCAGCTTTTCACGTAAAAAGGCCGCTTGTAATTCATCTAAGCGAGTATTAAATCCCTTGGTCTCGTGCTGATATTTAATCTGTGAACCGTAGTTGGATAAAGCGTGCACCTTCTTCGCCAACTCCGCGTCGTTCGTTGTCACCGCACCTGCATCACCCAAGGCACCTAAGTTTTTACCAGGATAAAAACTAAACCCGGCCGCGTCGCCCAAGCTGCCAACTCGTTGGCCTTTGTAATGCGCGCCATGTGCTTGTGCGGCATCTTCGATGACTTTGAGATGGTATTTTTTTGCCAGAGCGATGATCGGGTCCATGTCCGCTGGTTGGCCGTATAAATGCACCGCGATAATCGCTTTGGTGCGCGGTGTAATCGCTGCTTCGATTAATTCGGGATTGATGTTATAGGTACGCGCATCTGGTTCGACGGGAATCGGCGTAGCGCCCACAAAGCTAACGGCCAACCACGTAGCGATAAAGGTGTTGGACGGCACGATGATTTCATCGCCTGCACCGAACTCATAGGCGCGCAAAATTAAGTGCAAAGCATCCAAGCCATTGCCTACGCCTACGCAATGATTGGCGTGGCAATAGCGCGCAAACTCTTGTTCAAATTGGGTAACTTCTGTGCCATGAATAAACCAACCCGATTCCAGCACGCGCTCAAATGCGTTGTGCAGCTCATGTTTTAATTCTTGCAGTGGCGCTTTGAGATCGAGGAAAGGAATCGTCATTTTTTGCTAGTTACTTGGGCTAGAAATTCAGGGTAGTCGCGGATGTAATCTTGCTCATTATAGTGGCTGGACGCTAATACCATGCAAACCGAGCCGGACGAGAAGTTATCCAAATCACGCCACATCATCGGGCAAACATACAAACCGTTATACGAACGATTGAGGTGGAAGCGGCGGGTTTCGTGCCCATCATTGAGCACGACGTCAAAACTGCCCGACATGGCGATAATAAATTGATGCAGCGTCTTGTGCGCGTGCGAGCCGCGATCCGAGCCGCCTGGCACGTCATAGAGGTAATAGACGCGTTGGATTTCAAACGGAATGTGCTGACCGCTTTCGATAAACGATAAATTACCTCTTGGATCGGAAATCTTAGGTAGTTGAATTATTTTGCAATCATCTACGGGCATATCACATTCCTTTGGCGAATAAATCCACGATGTCACTCTCTAGGATAGGTGCTGGACAGGGCGACGAAAAGGACGATTTGTGTTGAAAATCGAATAACGGCGACCTGACTGCAATCACAGCACACTCTCGTACCGCTATTTACCAAGGGTAGCGCAATTGCCAACGAGCTAATTCGCTAAACAGCGCGGTAAAAGCACCTGAATTAGCGCAAATCAGGCAATGTTATTCGTTGAGTAGGCGGGTAAAGGTCGGCAGATCTACAGTAAAGTCAGAATGGATAGGTTGGTATGGATTGACTTTAAGGGCCTCGAAATAATGCTCGGTGACTGCTACATCGAAAATGCTGCCCAGTTTCCACCAAAACGAGACCGACGCTTTGCACGTGTGGGGATATAAAACCTTAACCTTGACGCCTGCGCGCACAAACAACAAATTAGCCAGCCACGCGCCAGTCGGGCCCACGATGATTGAGGCAGAGCGGAATAAATCCACTTGCTGAGCGAAGGTGAGCTTTTCTGGTTCGATCACAATAAAACCCTGTCCTTGGGCTGCTGCAATCAGCGCATCATTGTTGAGGATGTTTCGCTGCCCTGAGCGGCGCACGATGAATACTTTCAGTTGCGCTGGTGCTCGCATGGGAATGCGTTGCTCGAACAGCTCGCGCAGAGCCAGTAAATTCGCGTCGTTATAGTGAAAATTCTCGAGCATTTTGCCGCTAATCGGTTCATTGCCCACAAACGAATCCTTAGCCACAATCGTTTTGCTTGATTTAACTGCCGTCAACAGATTGAGTTCAGCGAGTTGAAAACGATTATCGGTCGCAATTTTAAAAGCGTGCAGCATATTGGCATGCAAAATACCGGAAATAATTATGTGATCGGGCGCGATAAATTGCGCGCGAATCAAGGCCAATAGCGACGGCAACGCCTCAATCAAAAAATGAAAATAGTTATACGGATGGATGAGATTAAACGGCACGCTCGTACCGCTAATTTGGAGCGTGGAATTCGGCTGGGTGGTGAAGTTGAATTCAAAATCGGCAGCACTGCGCTCAGGTACGCGACTAATGCGCTTAGCGACTTCTTCGGACAGGTATTCGGTCGTTGGGTCAAACGGATTTAAGTGAAAGGCCGCGCTAAAGTGTTCGTCGTAGATCAATGACGAACCCACCACCAAATTTGTTTGATTAATTGCATAGGCTTCATTGCCGCTGAGAGGAATTAGCTTCATTTTTTACGTTGGCCTTCCATTTTGCATAGAGATAAAAAGTCATTTAATTGAGGTCGACAAAGCAAGGTTTAACTTGTATTCTGGAAATCAATACTTGCTCATAGAAAGCGCACGATGACTTTGCCACTCGTTTCTATCGTTATTCCTAGTTACAAGTCAGAGTTTTTTGAACAAACTCTGCGTTCAGCTATAGGCCAGACTTATCCAAATATCGAGATTGTGGTCAGCGATAATTGTCCAACCGAAGCAATTAAAGATATCTGCGCCAAGTTCAACCATGTTGAGTACAGTCGCAATCCCGAAAAAGGCGCGGGTAACGTCATCAAGTCGCTATACGCGGGCCGCGGCGAATTCATTAAGCCGCTATTTGATGACGATCTATTGCACCCTTTTTGCATCGAAAAAATGGTCCGTGCGATGCAATCCAATCCCGCGATTCAACTAGTCTTTTCGGCCTCCGCCATCATCGACAACAACAATAACAAAACCAGCATCCGCAAACCGAATAACGGTAGCGCTTTAATTTCTGGGCGCGATATGCAACGTCAAATCGTATTGAGCTTTATTAATATGATCGGCGAGTTTTCGTCCGTGTTATATCGCCGCAACCGAATTCAACAATTCACTCCCAATGAATTATTTAATCTAGCCGGTAAAGACTATGCGCTAGGCCTGGCCGACATTGCTGCCTTCTTTAACTTAACGCGCGATAACAGCATTTATTACTACGACGAAGAGCTAACTTACTTTAGGCACGACACGCAACTGCAATCCAATTCCAACCCAGCCGCTAATAAAAACTTTGTCCATTGCGTCACCGAATGGGTCGATTTATTACTCCATGCATTCGATACCAACGCCATCAGTTTGGCTGAGCTGAGTAATGCGAACGCCGTGGTAACTAACTTTTTGAACAGATGGCGCAGTACTTATCCCGTGGTGGATCAATACCAAGCCAAATATCTACAAAAGATTGCCGATAATTCCTAAACTTAATTGTGGTAAAACAAAATCTGCGGCACTTTGACATACACCCCGTCACTCGCCACACGTAAAATATCTTCAAAATACGTCGCGTCTCCCGCGTAACCTTTATCCCTAAATCCGACCTGTTTGGCATAGCTCGTTTTGGTAATAAAGCAGCCGATATCAACCGAATTAATTTGTGGGAAAGTCTCAAAAAAAGTATGTGCTAATTGAGGCCGATTGCCCGGATTAGTGTGGCCATGCACCATGTCGCACATCGCAATCGATGCATTGGTTTGCTTGATGGCTTTGAACATGATTTCTAAAAAATCAGGACAATAATAATTGTCGTCGTTGGTGATTAAGATGTATTCCGATTCCGCCATTTTGATACCGATGTCGCGCAACGTGTGGCCGTAATCGTTGAAGCGTTGCTCAGAAAAATAATAATCAAACTTGTCGGGATGCTTAACTTTGAACTCATCCAGCAGCGTGTGCATTTGTTCATCGTAGCCATCGTGCAAAACCAGTAATTTAAAGTTTTGCAAGGTTTGCGCTAAGAAGCAATGTATCAATATCGGAATCAAATGATAACGTTTGTAGGCCACACAGACGATGGTGATTTCAGGCATGGTAGGTTCAATCCATTCAGCGGTTGCGGTCAACGGTAGTTTTCAAACGACGGTGCCATATCAGCATGCGCGATTTGGTCGGCGTATTGATAAACCAAAGGATGAAATAAATCACCGCCCACGGCAGTCCACGCAAACGGATATTCAGAAACACTGCCATCGGTAAAAGGTGCGCCGAAGCGATCTTGTGGGTGGCGCGCGGGATGTTGCAGTAATTGCTCGGCCTTGCTATCGATGAGCTCGGTCAACTTGCGAAACCATAGTTCGGTGAACTCGGTTTTGGGGCGAAAAATCATGGCGCATAAGCCGATTAATTTGGTGTAGTTCTGTTTCATTTCAATTTCAAGTTCGCCGCCCACCGTTGCCACGCCGTGTTCACCGACTTCGGTATAACCAACTCCGTAGGCTGCAGAGCGTTCTAATTGATCGAAGAACGGATGCCAGCTTTTTTGCGTATGTTTAACGTCGGCATATCCACCGCCATGCACATGCAGCATATAGCAGCGTAAATAGTCGCATTTATGCACGGCACTCAATAGATTAAATAGTGGATGAAACGGGTAGGCAGGATCTATCCAGTTAGCCAAGGTATTGGTGGTTAAATGCATTTGCGGACAGCCGGTATTACGCACCAAGGACAGCAAAGCTTGTGAGCGCGATTCTGTCATTTCATTGGGGCCCATCCAACCAGAAAAAATAATTCTACGCATGCTGTAAATCCCTTTTGTTCGCTTGATTAGTCTTTATTAGTCAACGCTAAAACATGCTGCCATGTGTCGTTTATTCCGTCGCTTAAGCTGATCTTTGGTCGCCAGCCAGTTAGTTGGTATAGCTTGTTGCAATCCAAAATATTGCTCGAAACGTCAAACGGTCGCAGCGGATGTTTGCTTGCGTTGATCTGATAGTCGGTGCCGATTGCGCCCTGTAATACGTCTAAAACGTCGGCATTATCCGAGCCTACTCCACTGCCAATGTTATAGGTTTCACCCGGCACGCCTTGCTCAATCAAGATCGCCAACGCATCGGCCAAATCATTGATATAGACGTAATCCCGCACCGTACCGCGCTCGCCAAAAATATCGATGTTGAGATTATTTAAAATCGCATACATCGCCACACCAATAAAACCTTGTGGGCTGGAGCCGTATTGTCCTAAGCCATATGCATTGCTAGGGCGAGCAATCACGACTGGTAAGCCTTTCATTTGAAAGAAAAAGCCGGCGTATTTTTCAGTCACCAATTTGGAAATGCCATACGGTGAAATCGGGTTATTTGGATGCAGTTCATCGATCGGAAGATACTTTGGCTGACCGTACACCGTTCCACCCGACGATACCAATACATACCGACTAATATTGCGCTCGCTGGCCATGCGCTGTAAGGACACGGAAGCGGGTAGGTTGGCAATGACATCCATCACCGGATCATCAAAGCTGGTTTTTGGTGTTGTGCCGTAGGCCAGATCAACCACTATTTGGGCGCGGTCCAGCAGCGGGCCGATGAAGTTCGTATCACTAATATCACCGGCGCAGTATTCCACCGATGTGGGCAATACAAATTTGGGTGAGCTGGAACGGCCAACGGCGATGATGTGTAGTTCTGGTTGGCTGATTAATTTTTCGATCAATGCATGACCAATAAACCCGCCACCACCGACGATTAAGATTGTTTGTTTGGATGAGTGTGTCGTTGGCATGATGGCTTTAATCCGCCGCTTTTACGAGTAAATCATCCAAATTCAATCCGATGGACGAGAACAACTCTTTTCGCAAGGTCGTGAGATGTTCATTGGGCGAAGGATGTTTGGTATAGATGGCCAAATAACATTCCAATAACGACGGATCGTTCGATTTGCCGCGCGGCGCGACGTCGGCGGAATTATTTTTGTGTATTCGCGGGCCGTTGATGGCTAAATGCCGCAACGGGATTTTTTTGCAGGCGCTTAGAATAAAGTCCCAATCTTCATAGGCAATCGTGCTATCAAAGCGGATTTCTTGCGCCAAGCGTTTGGGATAAATCAGGCAGTTATTGGGGATGAAATTTTTAACATAGACCCGGTCCGCGTCCTGCTCTGCGATATCTCGCGCATCAGTTTGCAAGAGCGTGATTTGGTTGCCGACCACCGCTTCATTAACGGTTTCAAAATTGGTGTAGTACACGTTGGCGGGAGAAAAATTACGCGCCAAGTTCTGTAATTGCTCGGTCAACTTTTGAAAAAAATCGGGCGAAAAACTATCATCATCATCAAGAAATAAAAAGTAATCGCCCCTGATTTGCGCCATGCCGATATTGCGGCTTTCAGACGGGCCAGCAACGCCGCTACGTTCAATAAATACGCCGCCCGCCCTTAACTGTTGCGTGGCAGCTTCGTAGGTGGCGCTATTGTGTTCGTCTGAAATAACGATGGTTTGAATATGTGGATAGCTTTGGTCGTGTATCGATTGCAGTGCGCGGCGCAATAAGACGGGGCGATTGTGGGTTGCGATGACCACGCTAAATAACGGCGCTTGGATTTTTTTGTCGAGCGACTCAAACACGGCTTTTAATAGCTCAGTTTGAGTGCGTTGTGAGAAGGCATTGCGGCTGCTTTCTTCCGCCACCTTGCGCAACTTCTCGTCCTTCACATAGCGCACCGTGGTTTCGATCAGCTTGTCGTATTCCACGCCGATAATCACACTGCGAATAAACGGATCAATATCGGTCTCGTAATCGACTTCAGAAATCACAACTTTGTGATTGTTGAGCAGATAGCTAACCCGCACAATTTCAAAAATCTTGGTTTCATGAAAATGCAAATTAAGAATGGTTTTGCTGCGCCCAATATAGTGATCCAACTCTGGCCCAAATACGCCAAGCAGATTAACCACATTTAGCCCCGCAGCTTTTAAGCCATCCAACACCTTTTGGCGACGTTCATTCAGTGCGCCATAAAACAGCACATCAATATCTTGGATTTCTGGTTTGGCAATGCGGGTGAGGGCGGGTGAGTAGCCGATGTGAATCAATACCGCATCGGGATTGATGCGATTGGACTTGAGGTAGTCGATATTTTTTTGACTGTAATCCCAGACCGTATGTGTTTTTAAGCAGTTGAAGTATTTTTCGTCGCAATAGCGCGAGTTGGAATCCAACTGCTCTAAATTAAAAATGATGCTGTTGGGTGGAATATTGCGTTGATCTTGGATTAGGTGCGCGCCAAACAAAATATTGGTCGCCTCCACAATTATCGTGCTTTGGCTCAAATGCGACTGAAAACCCAACTCCAGTAAACTGGCATGAATCGACCGAGCCACGTCTTCAAAAATAGGCAAGACATAACAAATATTAAACACGGTCGTGGTGTTCATCTTGATGTGCTGTCCTAGTTAAGAGAGTTGGTGGCGAAAGTTGCGGCTGCTTAGTCGAATTACAAAATTATTCCCTACTGAGTCTAAAGACCTTTGATAAATACAAAGCGCGTAGCAAACGCGGAAAAACACCTTAAATCCTTTTTAATGTTGCAACTGTTTAGGGATTGATGTGCAAATGCTATTTTTTTTGGTGGTGATCGAAGCGGACGATTTTTAAACCGATTAATGAAATGTTCGCGCCAGAAAAACTAAGCCGTTATTCGTTGAATGTGGCTTTTACCCGCGCCGCATCGCCGTACACCACCGCATTGTCCGGCACATCTTTAGTCACAATCGCGCCAGCACCGATCATGGCGTGTTCGCCTATGGTCACACCGGGAAGAATCACCGCGCCACCGCCTATCGACGCGCCCGTTTTAATCAGCGTCTTAGGAAATTGGCTAGGATAGACTTTGGAACGTGGACGTTTATCGTTGGTAAAAGTGACATTCGGGCCGACTAAGACGTTGTCTTCCAAGGTAATTCCATCAAACAAGGAAACCCCATTTTTGACCGTAACGTTATCCCCGATCACGACCTCGTTTTCAATAAAACAGTGCGAACAAATATTGACGTTGGCGCCGATCTTGGCCCCTTTGAGAACCACGCAAAACTGCCAAACCGTACTACCGCTGCCAATTGCCGTGCTTTGGACATCCGATAAATGATGAATAAAGTAGTCAATCAGTGGCGCTTGGTTGGGCGTATTGTTGGTCATCAAATTCTCGTGGTCGGTCTAAGGAGTCACCTTACAGGGTTCAAATTGGCTCTGACAATGCGCTTAACAAGTTGCCAGCATTGAGCTTTGTTTCAAAAAGAATAGGCGCTGCATAGCACTTTCGCAATGTAATTAAAGAAGGGCGGCTTAACTTTTATTTTTTTCTGCACATTGACACGGGCCTAAAATTCCACAACAATATGGTTGTGGATAATCTAGGAACTATCTTTTTGGCGTTGTCTGACCCAACCCGTCGGGCAATTATTGAGCGGCTTTCTCAAGGTCCTGCGACCGTGAACGAATTAGCCGCGCCTTTTGACATCTCGCAACAGATGATCTCAAAACATATCGCCTACCTAATCCGCGCTGACATCGTCGTCAAAACCAAGCGTGGCCGCGAAAGTGTTTGTCAATTGCAGCCAGAAGCAATCAAATTAGTGAGCGACTGGACGCATGAATACCGCCGGTTCTGGGATGAAAGCTTCGATAAATTAGATGCAGTACTAACTCAACTGAAAAAAACGGAGGCACGTGATGACTGAACGCACAACCAACCTGCTGGAGAACCTAGAAATAACCCGCATCTTCGACGCCCCGCGCGAATTAGTGTGGAAAGCGTGGACCGACCCCAAGCTCGTGATGCAATGGTGGGGCCCCAAAGGCTTTACTTCGCCCGCCTGCAAAATCGATTTCCGCGTAGGCGGTCAATACCTGTATTGCATGCGCTCACCCGACGGCTGGGAAGGTTGGAGCGGCGGTGAGTACACCGAAATTATCGCGCCAGAAAAAATCGCCTCGGTTCTTTTCTACGCCAATGAACATGGCAAACTCGAGCCGGCAGACAACAATGACGTGGAAGTGCGTGACGTCGTTACGTTTGAAGATATTGGAAATGGCCAAACCAAAATGGTCTTCAAACGCAGTCACTGGGATGAAGGCGAGGATGAGGGAATGATGCAGATCTGCGATAAATTAGTCGCGCTGCTGGTGGAGTTAATAAAGCGCGGTTAACAACAATAAGGCTGGGTTCAAACCAGCCTTTTTTGATGCTTGTTGGCCCACCTCAAACAGTAGGGCGATGCACTTCGAGCAGGAAATTCAATGTTCTCAGCTAGCTTGGAAGTCGCCAGCCTAGTTCAATCGGCTAGATTGTTTGATGTCGGATAAATTTACAATCGCCTCCAAAGGATTGGGGGTAATTTTCATTAACTCATTGTATTTAATGAGATATTTTATCTGGGCATACTAATTGCTGTTAAACATTAAAAATTGCGTTTGGCAATGATTTAGCAGTTTGATTAGTACAACTTAACCTGAGGAAATAGCAATGAAATTCAAATCTATCGTTGGCGCGTCAATTCTCGCAGCCTCCATGATCGGCAGCGCGTATGCTTCACCCGTCTATGTCGGTAGCTGGGAAGTCGATAATGGTCCAGATTGGGGTACAGTTCCACTGGCATACACTGGTCAAGAAGCTGCCGCGTTATTGTTCGGCGGTGTAGCGTCGGATTACGTGATCTCAACAGTTGATAGCTCGGTTGCTGATATCAATTACTCAAATTGGGTTAGCACTTGGGGTGGTGCTTGCAACGGCGTATCTCCATGCGGGACTATCGTTGCGGACGATTTTGCCATAAGCACTAACGGTCAATATGTGAATCCTGGTGACACCTCGAGCTATGTCAGGGATTGGGCTAATGGAAGCCAATTTACCAATTACGCTTTCCGTGTCGATGCCAACGATGTTCCAGAACCAGCAAGTATCGCGATTCTGGCGTTAGGCCTTGCCTGCCTGAGCTTGTCACGCCGCGCCAAGCGTTAATGGTTTGAATTAGTCAGTTCAGCAAAAGAATGGCCACGGATATATTCGTGGCCATTTTTGTTTGTAGTGGGAATACAGCGCATATCCAAACTGCGAGTTGGGACTAGCGCGGAGGTTGGTATGATGCTGATCTGCGAAAAATTAGCGCTCCGGATTTTGGGGTTGGCCTAGCGTGGTTGGAAGGGATTTGGTGGGGGTGAAATTAGGCTAGTTTTTTGTGGCTGTCTGGTTTGTGCCCTTTGGAGTCGGTCGAGGTTCTACATAGCAGTCAGTCAAATTATAAATACAGTTATTTGTTAAGCGATATTGGGTAGAGCTGGATATTTACTCTTTCTTGGAACATGGTTCCAACATTAGTTTGTCTATTCACTTTCGGTTCTTTGAGCGCCAAATATACGAAAATTTGAGAACCAAAAATATTAAAATAAAGATCGGTACCGTCGATGTTTTTAGGTAGTACCTGACGCAAATCAATATCCTTAGAATAAATTTCATGGGTCAAATCGTCTTGCCATTTCACATATAAATTAGTTGGTCTAATGTACTGGTAGCCCAAACCATTTCCATATGTACCTCGACCAGTATCGGCAAAATCAGGCGAAGGGGCGGCAATTATAGTTTTTTCTTCAGAAAAGTCTTCCTTTTCGCCGGAGAATCTATAGTCGAGAATGGTTGCATGTTGATCGTCATAACTCATATTAAATTCAAATCCTCTTGGTAACTGAGGCGACCAAAAAGGATTAAAGAAAAAAATAAAAGCGTAGGCCAATAAAAATAACACGCCCAAACAAATTGCAATTACTTTGAAAGATTTCATTTTGAGTTCGCTCTATTTTTGTAATTGCATGATCGATGGACATGAATAATCTCTGCTTTCATTCATGGTTGTCTAAGATTCCGAAGATATAACACTTAATTGAGTAGAGATTTCAGTTCATCGAAACTAAACGGGTAATTCTCTTGTGAAATTTTTCGCTGACTCAACTTAAATTGAAACACAGTCGCACTGACTGGTTTGTGCCGAATACTGCCAATCACCTATTCAAGGCAGCCAATAAGAACGCACAAACCGTTCCCACCGCAACAGTAGATTAAAACTTAATAATTGGCAACGTATTGCTTTCCATGCATGAATTTTGTCGTTTTAGGTGTAATTAAACTCCCACCCACACTCGCAAAAAATCGCCTCAATGACAGCGCTGACCGCCTAAACGTCCGCAATTGACCCGCGTTATTGAAATAGATCGACTGGTGACTTCGGCCGCTAATCCGTTGCTACCGAAGAAATAGCCGGTTTTTTCACCTCTAAAGTCAGCATGGCAATGTTGAAAAATAACTTACTGTGTAACGATCTGAGGCTGAACTTTGAAGGCGCATGTCATTTAACTATTACTTTTTCCATTCTCAACTTCAACTTCGGACTATCCAGTTGAATGGGGAAAGGGATGCGTATTTGAAAACTGTGTGGCGATTTTTGCTGTCGGCGGTGTTGCTGCTATTGCTCACGAGTTGTGCAATTAAGCGGTCGAACTACGACGTGCCGGTGTATCAATTGCCAGCCCAGTTTAAAAATCAGCTTCCGACTGAGCCGGTGTCTAAAGCCGCTTCGCAAGGTGAGGGCGCGGGAAGCGAGGCTACCAATGTGCAAGCGGACGCGATGGCACTGAGCGCATCGAAATCCGATGCAAAAGATGAAGTAAAGAATGACGCAAAGGGTAACTCAGAGGCCAACCCAACAGCAGAGGAAAACCCTAGCAGCAACGCCGTGACAAGTCCGGCCGCAACCCCAGCCGCAACCGCGTTTAGCATCAACGAATGGTGGTTGTTATTTGGCAGTGATGAACTATCCGCTTTGATTGATCGAGGTATGGCGAATAATCCTGACATCCGCATCGCTACTTTGCATATTTCGCAGGCCAAGCTGCGTTCTGAGCAGGCGCACGCGGGGCAATTGCCCACGCTCGATACCTCGTTTACTGCCGGACCGCAAAAGGGCAGTTCGCCCGCTTCCAGTGTTTCGGGCGCGAGTGTGAATTTGAATTGGCAGTTGGATGTGTGGGGCGAGCAGGCGGCGTTGTCTCAGGAAGCCGACTTTCAGTTATGGCAGACGATTTTTGACGCCAACAATATGAAGCGCAATATTGCCGCTAGCATTGCCACCAGTTACATCGAATATTTGCTCAGTTGCGAGCGCTTAAAAATCGCCCGCGATACCGAGAAAATTCTGAGCGATTTGCTCATCACGATGGAAAAGCGTGCTTCGGTGGGCGACGCCACCATGTTTGAATTAGAACAGCAACGCTCGGCGATTTATTCCGAGCGTTCCTTAATTCCCAATCTGGAACAGCAACGCGAAGAAGCGATTGAATCGTTGGCCTATTTGTTGGGAACGGTGCCCAGCGCCTTGACCCTATCCGACGCCGATTTAGACAGTTTGCATTTGCCGGACACAGTGCCGAATTTGCCGTCCACCATGTTGTTGCGCCGCCCCGATGTGCGTTCTATGGAGGCACGCTTGTTGGCGGCTGACGTCGATATCGATGTGATGCGCGCGCGCTTGCTGCCCCAGGTCGGTTTAACGGCGCAAACCGGCTACAGCGGATTGGTGTCGCAATTATTTCGACCTGAGACCTTTTTCTGGAACATGTTTGCCAACGTGACCGGTAATGTGTTTGACGCAGGCAAGCAATCGGCCATGGTTAAACAATCGGTTTTGATGCACGAAGAAATGGTCGAGAGTTACGCCAGAACGATATTGCAAGCGGTGCGCGAAGTGGAACGTGCTTTATATAGCATTCGCGTTTCTGGTCAGCGTACCAAGCTACAAAATGAGGCGATGTCATCCGCCCAAAAAGCGTGGGACATCAGTAATAAAGTCTACAGTGTGGGCGGGGTTGATTTCATGTCGCTGCAAGAAACCCAGCGCACGTATCGCCGCTATATCGAAGATTATCAACATGTGCGCGCCGATTATTACCACGCCTATATCAATCTATTTCAAGCGCTGGGCGGTGGCGAGGATGTCGATAGCGCGTTGCCCGGCAAAGGCGCACGCCCTGCAATGCCCGCGACCGTCTTGGCTAGCAACGCGACGCCACCAGTGTTTAGTTCGGCAACACAGACTGACAAGGCAAAGGTTAAGTGGCAAGCCAATATAAAGGACGACAAAAATCAGCAAGAATATTGGCAGGTCGCGTTGGCAGGGCATTACCAATTAAAAACAATAGACGCTGTGGCGCGCGATTTGCAAAAGCGCTTTCCAGCACAAATGGAGCAGCACGATATTTATCCAGTGTTAGAAGGCCAGTTGGGCGACGCTAAAGTCGGGCAGCAATCGTGGTACCAACTCAATATTGCTAAGTTTACTTCTGCCGAAAAAGCGCACGAGCTGTGCAAACTGCTGCGTGCCGATTTACAGCGGTGTTCGGTCACTTCTAGCCGCAACGTTGGACAAGTCGCCAATCAACCGGCAGAACGTCCCAAAGAATTAATCGTCGCCAGCGCAACACCTGTTGCCACTGAAGCGCTACAAGATAGCGTGGCAAGCGCGCCGCCCAAAGAGCCACCGACAACGTCCCACATTACCTTGGTTGACCTCACCAAAACTGAGGCAAAACCAGAGCTGCCATCGACTGCATTCGCGCCCGCGCAGCCTGAAGCTATCCAGCCGATTCAAATTTCAGCTTTACCTAAAAATGATAATGCGCCAGCAAGTGCCCCCGTCGTTGCAGAAACTGGCAAGCCAGTGCAGGCGGCAGAAATGCGTAAGCAAGTACCAAACGAATTAGCCAAAGTCGCTCAACAGCCGCTAGAAAATGCCGCGCCCAAAGAACCTGAAAAAGTCCAAGCGCCAGCGGTCATGAGCACCCCATCAGCTGAAATAGCGAAAGAACCAGAAAACTCAGCGCCGATGGAAGTTGCCGAACAATTCGACACACCAGAAAGCTGGACGATCGAGCTAACCGAGCGCGTGCCACGCAGACAAATCGGCGCTGTCTTGCGCGATTTGCGACTACGTTATCCAAGCCAAATGGCACAGAAAAAACTGTATAGCGCCGCCGAAGAACTACTTGGCGGCAAAAAGAATTTGCAACAACCGAATTACAAACTAACGTTGGATAACTTTGACAATGCCAAAGCGGCGGTCGATTTTTGTGCCGCACTACGAACTGATTCGCAAGGCTGTCACGTGTATTCCAACCGCTCGCAAGTGCCGCTGCCCGAAGCGGTTT
Source organism: Sapientia aquatica (assembly GCF_004358105.1). Lineage (GTDB taxonomy): Bacteria > Pseudomonadota > Gammaproteobacteria > Burkholderiales > Burkholderiaceae_D > Solimicrobium > Solimicrobium aquaticum. Next base: position 753,535 of record NZ_SMYL01000002.1, read on the forward strand.
TGGCAACGCAGTAGTGCAAGTAGAAATGATTATCTTGGTGAATGTGCTGTTTAACTTAGGCCGCGTTGCAGGTTTGCGCAACGATTAACGCAGAAAATTATGGAACCTAAATTTACTCATACCGTAGTTCAGTGTTTGACTGCAATCGCCCAGCATCACGGGGTGCAGATTAATCCTGACCGGATCATTCACGACTATGCGCTAAGCAATGAAGAACCGTCGTTTCCACAAGTTTTGCGCATCGCTGCCGAGATCGGATTAAAAGCTAAAGACTATGAATTTTCGTGGGAAACCTTGCTGGCCCAAAAAGGCGTATTTCCAATCTTGGCTAGGAAAAAAGACGGCACTGCCGTCATCGTGGTTGGAGTAAGAACAGAAGAATCCGTGCATCAAGTGGCGGTGCTAGATCCTCTGGGCGACATGGGCTCGCTCAATTTGATGGATAAAGCCAGCTTTACCGAGATTTGGGATGGAAGCGTGATTCTGCTTAAGCGCAATCACTCGGTAACCGACCCCAATCAACCATTTAGTTTGCGCTGGTTTTTGCCTGAAATTTTGAAACAGAAACAGGCGTTTAGAGACATTATTTTTACTGCCTTGGCGATGCATTTGTTGGGCTTGGCATCCCCGTTATTTTTCCAAGTGGTGATCGATAAAGTGCTGCTGCACGAGAGCACATCCACTTTATGGGTGCTTACCGTTGGTATTTTGATGGCGATGTTGTTCGAAACCGGCTTCAATTTTTTACGCCAAACATTGCTGCTGGCGGCGACCAATAAAATTGATATGAATTTAACGCGGCGGGTATTTAAGCGCTTGCTCTCGTTGCCGATTGATTATTTCGAAACTACTGCCGCCGGCGTGGTAACCCGACAAATGCAGCAATTAGAAGGCATTCGCAATTTCTTAACTGGACGCTTATTTTTTACCGCACTGGATGCAACGGCCTTGATTATTTTCTTGCCGATTTTATTCATGTATTCGTTCTCACTGGCCTTGATCGTGCTTGGCTTTACGTTGGCCATTACGGGAATTATTACGCTGTTACTGCCAACTTACCGCAATCGTTTAAATGAATTAAATATGGCTGAAGGTCAGCGCCAATCGCATTTGGTGGAAACCGTGCACGGCATGCGCACGGTCAAGGCGTTAGCGATCGAACCGGCGCAGCGTAAGCGTTGGGATCAATACTCTGCCAACTCAATTTCGCGTCATTTTAAAGTCAGTCAAATCGCCATTGCGGGCAATGCAGCCACCGACTTGCTCGGTAAATTGCTACCGATTGTGATTATCGTGGTCGGGGCGCAAAGCGTGTTTGATCATACTTTGTCGGTGGGTGTGTTGATTGGTTTTCAAATGATTTCGGGGCGCGTGATTAGTCCATTGATTCAAATTGTGGGCCTGATTAATGAGTACCAACAAACAGCGATGTCGGTCAACATGCTGGCCGATGTGATGAACCGGCCATCCGAGGGACGTCAAGGCTCTGCTGGTTTGCGCCCCGTGTTGCAAGGCGTGATTACGTTCGATAACGTGACCTTCCGCTATCCGGGCGCGACTATTTTGGCGTTGGACCATGCTTCCTTCACCATCGATGCCGGCAAAGTTATTGGGATCGTTGGTCGTAGCGGATCGGGTAAAACTACCTTGGCTAAACTGATCCAAGGCTTATATCCGGTTGAGGACGGCATTATTCGCTTCGATGGCGTCGACGCGCGTGAAATTGATTTAGCCTATTTGCGCCGTCATGTGGGCGTCGTTTTGCAAGAGAATTTTTTATTCCGTGGTTCGGTGCGTGACAATATTTCTATCGCTAAGCCCGATGCCACGTTTGACGAAATTGTCGAAGCCTGTCGGGTGGCTGGTGCGGATGAATTTATTGAGCGCCTGCCTCAAGGTTACGACACGATGTTGGAAGAAAATGCCTCCAACCTAAGCGGTGGGCAAAAGCAGCGGCTATCGATTGCGCGCTCGATTTTGACTAATCCGCCGATCTTGATTTTGGACGAAGCCGCCAGCGCACTTGATCCAGAGAGCGAAGCTATTTTTATTCAGAATTTATCCAAAATTGCTGTGGGTCGCACCGTGATTATGATTTCGCATCGACTATCGACCTTAGTCAACGCGCACAGTATTTTGGTGATGCATCAAGGACGTTTATCGGATGCGGGCAAGCATTCAGAATTGCTCGAGCGTAGTTCAACTTATCAACAGTTGTGGAACCAACAGACGAGTCACTTGTGAAACTATTCTTTACTGCTAAATCGAAGTCGAAATCCGCACCGACCTCGAAACCTAAATCCAAATCGAATTCGAAATCGAAGTCCAAATCGAAATCGAACTCGGAAGGCCCGATCGCGGACTTTTTGGCTGATGCCGATGAAATTGAGCTGCGTCCGATTCCTCCGTATCTGCAGCGCACCTTGCACATCATGTTGTTTGCCGTGGTGTGCTTTTTTACTTGGGCTACGTTTTCTAAGCTCGATATCAACGTCACCACCACGGGCCGCTTAATTACTCTGCAACCGAATATCGTGGTGCAGCCGCTGGACACGGCCATTATCAAAAAAATCAATGTTGGTGTCGGCCAGATCGTCAAAAAAGGCGATCAACTCGCGATGCTAGATCCGACGTTTACCGAGGCGGATGAAAACCAATTAAGAAACCGCTTACAAAGCTACGAAACCGAAATCGCGCGCTTAGAAGCTGAAATGGAAGGCAAAGGCGAGGGCGACAAAGCAGGTGCGGATTCAGACAGCAAATTACAAAACCGCTTATCACGCGAGAGCCAAGCGAACTACCAAGCGCAAATGCAGCGCAGTAGCGAAAACATTTCACGCTTAATGGCATCGATGGAAACCAATCGCCACGATCAAGAAGGCTTGGCTGCGCGGGTTAAAGTGTTGAAAGATTCCGAGAAAATGATTTCGGATTTGGTCGATCAAAAATACGCCGTTCGGGCGCGTTTATTGGACGCGCAAGATCGCTTATTAGAAGCGCAGCGTAGTTTGGAAATGAGTAAAAATCGTCAATACGAACTGCAACGTGAACTCGCTGCCGCGCAAGCAGATCGACGTTCCTACGATACAGGTTGGCGTCAAAAAGTGATGGAGGAAATGCTCAACGTGCAGCGTGACCGCGATGCTATCAAAGACCAACTGCAAAAAGCCGACCTGCACAATAAATTAGTCATCTTGACCGCGCCCGCTGACGGCGTTGTGTTAGAAATCGCCAAACTGTCGCAAGGCTCTATCGTGCGTGGCACTGAGACATTGATAACTTTGGTGCCCTTGGATTCTGAGTTGGAGGCCGAAGTGCAAATCGATGCGGCCGACATCGGTTACGTCAAGCTGGGCGATGTTGCACGCATCAAATTGGATGCTTATCCATTCCAAAAACACGGTACCTTGGAAGGGACATTACGCACGATCAGCGAGGATTCATTTAAACAAGATGTGACGTCACAGAAAAAAATGGATGGCTATTATTTAAGCCGCATTCATTTAAATACCGTAAGACTCAAGGGCATGCAAAAAGGAGCGCGCTTGTTGCCGGGTATGACTGTGACGGCGGAGCTTAATGTTGGTAAGCGTTCGGTGATGTCTTATATTTTGTGGCCGTTGACGAAGGCGCTTAACGAATCGATACGCGAACCATAAGGCGAGCGTCGGTTAATTGCTAGGAGGGGAGTTGCAAAAATCATGAAAAATTTAGCCAATAAATTGAGTCGAAAAACATTACTCAAATGCCTGATGTGTTGTGCGGCTTTGCTGTTCTCGTCGCTCTCATTGGCGGCAACTCCGGCGCATTGCATTAACAACGCGGATGATGTTGTGTTGCGCGGTACTGCCACCAAAGAGCCGTTAAAAATGAGTGATGGCAGAGTAATTTCGGTCTGGATTTTAACAACCGAGACCGCTGTGTGTATCTACGAATTTAACGATACCGATACGCTAAAAAAATCGCCGGTCAATGTCAGTCGCATTCAAATCCTCGGCGCGGCGCCGCCAACGGGCGTTTTGATTGAATTACACGGCATGCTGAGAACAGGCAATTTCACGCCGTATTACGCGGTGCCCAATTCCATTTCCGTCAGTAGCGGAATTCGAGTGCGTAAAAAAAGCGCTGACGAGGCAACAACGCCAAGCAGCAGTAAGCGCAGCGATGATGGCGACAACCGAATTGCGCTGGAAGCAATTGCGCTTCCATTGGAATTAAAACGCGCTGAAGAACCCAAGCTCAAAAAAAATACCGATAACGCCAGTAATGCGTTCACGCCCGATAGAACAGTGCGCCAGTCGCCCATTCCCACCCAAATCATGACGGCCTTAACGACGGCAAAACAAAAAGCCATGCTATTTAATGTGGATCTAATGGAAGTTGAATCTGACGACACGCCCGGCGCATCGGGCTATTCGATCTATATTCGCTATAAAAAAGAATCGTTCACCGGCAATTGGCTGGGACGGGAAGCGGTGGTGTCCTACGACGATCAATACAATTTGGCGACCGAGATCGTCAAACAGCTCGTCAAAATCGATCAAGATCCAGGAATGAAAGCGCATTCCAGATATGTCAGCGTGTGCAGCGAATTGGATGGCGCAACTTCGGCGGCGGGTAAGCCAGTAGTAGAGTTTTTGGGCTGCGCCAATTACAGCCCAGACAAAGATGTGGTGGATAGAGATTTCACCAAAGTATCCACCAAGTTCGCTTCCGCGCGCTAAGGAAGAACTCCGCACTGATCAAATACGCTGCGCAAATCGACGCGGCACTAATTGGCAATCATTTCGTCCTGAGCTACGCGCCTGAATTCAGGGAAGCACATCGAAATCTCGCTCCAAGCTCCTCTGCGCCACAATTCCAGAAAAACCAAACCATCTAGCCCTTCCATATTGATGGCGAAGTCAATCGCACTGCAATATTGCGCCGCGGTTCGTTGCGAGTAGGGCGCGCCTATCATCGTGGATGCTTGGTACAGCGGCGGCAATTTTTTATTCACCAAAGGCAGATTACCCACCTCAGTCCCATCAGGCCGCACCGCTTGCTGCGCCGACAACCAGTCGCCAGTATCTTTATTAATCATCATAGTTCCTCGCGTAGATGCACAATTGCTGAATAATTTAGCCGCTAATTTGTTGAAGATAGTTAGCTGTTTGGGGCTTATTGCTAGCAATGTAATTTAATGCGGGAATGGCTTATTGATTTGGCTTAAAGTTTGGCCGTTTGAGGATTAGGCCGGGGATTTTTTAACAAAGAACTTAATTCGGAAATAAAAAAGGGGCTGCAATCGCTTGCAACCCCTTTCGAATTTTGGCTCCCCGACCTGGACTCGAACCAGGGACCTGCGGATTAACAGTCCGTCGCTCTACCGACTGAGCTATCAGGGAATAGTCTTAAAAATCAATGTGTTAGAAATCGTGCTTGCGTTGATTTGTCTAACTGATTTTCACAACAGAACGAATTATATCAGAACTTTTTGTCACGAAGTGGAAATTTATCGTCACTTTTTGAGGGATAACGCAGGTGTATTTAGCTTTGGGGTAAATTCAAGAAGCGTTGTGTACTTGCCATGGTTGAGTGGCCGAGCAAATCGTGCACGATTTCGATTGACGTTCCGGCGGCGATTAAATCCAAGGCGCCTTTGATTTTGATGTCTTGCAAACCGAACGAGTTGACTTGGGCGACTTGCTGATAGCGGTGCAACATCGCTGCGATGCCGCTGGTGGTGTAGGGCTTACCTAGGCGGGACATTAAGATAACAGCAGAATCGGTGATGCTCGATAAGTCGCTAAGGCCAAGTGCGGCTTTTAATTGGTCTTGCAATTGCTGGTTGAGCGCAATGCTGAGCGGTTTGCCTGATTTGGGATGGGCGAATTTTAAATACACGCTGTCGTTGTCCGTCTGAATTGCAGTGCGGCGCAGCTTGATAATGTCAGCCGGATTTTGCAGTGTGTAATAGGCTAAATCCATCGCTAGTTGAATTGCGGGAATGGCTTGTTGGCGCACGGATTGAAATTGCTCATTACTTATATAGCGACGTTGAGGCGATTCCTGATTGCGGGCGATGTCGCGGCAGGGATTGGCGCTGACGTTGCCTTTGTTATTCGCGATCAACCATGAAAAAACGGCGGACAATAAAGCTTTCTCGCGGTTGGCACGCACGCCGCGGCCTAACTGTTGATTGCTGGTCAGGTAGGCTTGAATTTGTTTGGCTTGAATCTGTTCGGGCAGTAAATCGCCAAATGCCGCTTTGAGTTGCTTGGCGTAGTTCTGATAATCGAGCAAAGTGCGTGGTGCTTTTTGCTGGAGTTCGACTAGTTTTTCAAAATGAAGTAGGTAGGCATCGATATGCCAACTCATTGCCTGATCGGTGGCCGAATCGCGATTGTAGTGCTCGGCTTTGAGGCGCGCTTTGTTGACATCCGCACCAAGATTTTCCCATTTACCAGTTTGTGCATGGATGTACCAAAACGCATTGTGTTTAAAGTGACAGCGCGCCGGTAGGTTGAGGGGATTGCCGTCTTTTCGCTCTTTTTGCATGGGTTGGTCGATCAACAAGGTGTTAGGCGTCCGACCGAATTATCTTCACTAATTCTGTGCGGTGCAGCATCGATATTCGGCAATTTCTCACATTAATAGTGCATTTGGTCATTGTAACTTTCTATTTGCGAACTATAGTGAATTTATCCCGAATTCCGAATAAGGTGAATCTGGGGTATAAAAATAGTGTTAACTTAACTTTTTGGTGACTTATTAATCAAGGTTGCCGAAAGTTATACCTGTCTGCTGAAAATTTAAGCTTTTTATTAAAAGCGCTATGAATCAATGATTTACAGAAACTTTTTTGTTGGAAATGGCAACTTATCCACAAATAGTGTGCAAAACTTTGAATTCGCAAAATGATCGATTTTTACATTCACCAATACGGGGCGAACTTAAAAAACACGTGTTCAAAATAGTGCGGCTTGCGTCATCATCGGGTCATAATGTCATCCTATCATTGCCATGTATCCACATTCTTTCCAAAGAGAATTTGCCCGTAATCGCGAAGTTACGGGTTTTTTTTTGCCAAAAATAATGTGTTAGCGATTAATACTGTTGCGTATTGTTAACTTTAATCGATGCTATTTGGCCAGGGCAAAATTGAATTTTCATCGGTTTTACGCGGTTTTCAAGGCTAAATGTTTGAATTTTCACAGCTTTATTTTGTGATTGTTTTTTTGGTCAACTAAGAGGATGCTGCAAGATGTAAATTTTGTATAAACAACGCTTGATTTGGGTTTCTGATTAGCATATTGTGCATTGCACTAATTACTTCAGGGTATTCAATTGTCATCTCAATTTCAGTCTACGAAAAGTAGCACGGCAGCTCTCACCATCGCTGCACTCGGTATCGTGTACGGAGATATTGGTACTAGTCCGCTGTACACCATGCAAACCATTTTTTCCCAAGAATACGGATTAGAACTAACGTCCTTTAATGTGCTGGGCGTGGTGTCGCTTATTCTGTGGGGCTTGTTCACTATTGTTGCGCTTAAATATGTCACCCTGATTTTGCGCGCGGATAACCGCGGTGAAGGCGGCATTATGGCTTTGATGGCCTTGGCGTTGGAGTCGGTCGGCAAGCAATCGCGCTGGCACTATATATTGCTGTTGCTTGGCTTGTTCGGCGCGGCATTGTTCTATGGCGACGGCGTCATCACGCCCGCGATGTCGGTGATCTCGGCTATTGAAGGTTTGAATGTTGCCACGCCAAATTTCAGCACCTATGTTGTGCCAATTACGGTGGTGGTATTGATCGCGCTGTATTCGTTTCAGCACAAAGGCACGGCCGGTATCGGAATATTTTTTGGCCCAATCATGTTGCTATGGTTTGCTGCCTTGGCTGTGATGGGAGTGATTAATATTGTTAAAGCGCCGGTGATTTTGATGGCCTTAAATCCGATGCATGCGATTGACTTTTTGTTGTTCCATGGTTGGATTGCCTTCGTTGCGTTGGGCGCTGTCGTGCTCGCTTTTACCGGTGCGGAAGCCCTGTACGCCGACATGGGGCATTTTGGTCGCAAGCCAATTCGCTTTGCTTGGTTTGGTGTAGTGTTCCCGGCATTAATGCTTAATTACTTGGGGCAGGGCGGTTTGTTGTTGACCAATCCTGCTGCGGCCGAAAATCCGTTCTATAACCAGTTAGGCGCGTGGAGTATTTATCCTTTGGTGGCGTTATCGACTGTGGCTGCCGTGATTGCGTCGCAAGCGACGATTTCTGGTACGTACTCGATGACTAAAGAAGCGATCTCGCTGGGCTTGTTGCCACGTTTATCGATCATTCATACTTCCACCAAAGAAATCGGGCAAATCTATATGCCGATGGTGAATTGGATTCAATTGGTGGTTGTTTTGGCGGCGGTCGTCGGCTTCGGTTCGTCGGCAAATTTAGCGGCGGCATACGGAATTGCGGTGACCGCGACGATGTTAATCACCACGATTTTGACCTTCTTTGTGATTCACTATAAGTGGAAGTACAACCTGTTGTTGTGTGTCGCTTCGACCGGATTTTTCTTTGTGATCGACGCCTCGTTTTTCTCCGCCAATGCGCTCAAAATCTTGCACGGCGGTTGGTTCCCGCTGGTGTTAGGCGCCTGTATGTTTACGGTGATGTTGACTTGGCATAAAGGTCGCGAATTGGTGTTCTTTAATTTACGCAACCACGCGATTCCATTAAAAGACTTCCTCACGTCCTTATTCGTTGCGCCTCCGCACCGAGTGGGCGGAACAGCGATTTTCTTGCGCAGCGCTTCAGAAGGCGTTCCTCACGCGTTGCTGCATAATTTGTCACACAATAAAATCCTGCATGATCGCGTGATTTTCTTAACCGTCTATAACCAAGAAATTCCTTGGGTGCCGTTCGATGAGCGTGTCCGCGTGACTTCCTTGGGAAATGAGTGTTATCAGTTAGACGTATTTTATGGTTTCAAAAATGAACCTGACATTCCGCAAGCACTGGAATTAGCGGCCAACAAAGGCCTCAAGTTTGAAATCATGGAAACCTCGTTCTTCGTGACCCGCCAAACCATCGTCTCGCGCCCTGAACATCAAATGTCGGCCTGGCGTGAATGGTTATTTGTTACCATGTCGCGCACCGCACGCGATGCCGCGGATTACTACCGTATTCCAAGTAATCGGGTGATCGAAGTCGGTTCGCAAGTTGAAATTTAATCGATTTGGTAATTGCATTTAAGCACCCAACTCCGTATAATTGCGCGCTTCGGGCTGATTCGTGAATACAAGCGTTTCAGTCCAAGCAGCAAGCAATGTAGTTTAAGGCTTATGCAAATTTGACCAAAACGGAGAGGTGGCAGAGTGGTCGAATGTACTTGACTCGAAATCAAGCGATGGGGCGACCCATCCGAGGGTTCGAATCCCTCCCTCTCCGCCAATATTAGGTTTTTAGAAGTTCTAGAAACACCGCAAAACCCGCATAAAACCCAGTGTTTATGCGGGTTTTTTTGTTGCCAGTAGCATTTTTAAGGTTTGTTGCCACCGACCACGTTTGAATTAATGCTACCGATCGCGTTTGCGGCGCACTGCGGCGAAGGCAAGCAATGTTGTTGCAAATAACGCGAGTGTGCCAGGTTCCGGCACCGTTGATTCGCTGCTGTGGGTTGATATGCTGGTTAAGCGGCCGCCGTCGAAACTGCCAGAGCTGAAGAATACGGTGCCGTCTGATCCATTAATCTCAAAAGTGGAAGACCAACTTTCGCTCCCTGTTGGTATGTAGGACCAAGTTTGATCAAAATCTAGCGTTAGCCCAAAGTCGGCAACCCCGAATATCCATTGGTATCCAAGTAGATACGAGCCATCCGCTGTGTAGCCATATTGGTCTTGCTCGGCAAGATTGTCACCGTTACCGCCGTACACCTGTCCGTAAGTATAAAGATAGCTGCCAGAGAAGGTGGTGACTCCATTAAATGTCTTTGTGACGTTATTCAAAGTCACCGTTTCTGAGAAGGGGATAGGGTTGTTGCCATAGTCAGAGTTGTAGCCTATTCCATGCGCCGGGTTTGGTTGCAACATTGGGTCAATTGTGGTGACCATGGTGAAATTTAATCCACTTAGATTGTTATATGTACTGCCATTGATAAATGTGCCGGTCCAATCGGTTCCCTGTCCAATAATGCCGGATGTAGTGATTGTCCATGGCGTCGCATTGGCTTGAGTGGAGTGGACGGTTCCAATCAAAGTGAGCACTGCAGTAAGTAATATTTGGGCAATTTTCGAGTTCATTTTATTTCCTTTAAATAGCCACTTTTGGAATGTTTGAATTTGAAGCAAATCCTATCCCGAAAATATTTTACTTAATAAAAACAATCGCTTACGAATATTTTTTGCTGGCTAATTTTGTGGAATGTAAAATTTTTCGACAGCCTAGACGTTGATTAGGTAGGAGTAAAAGTCGTGCGGTTAATGTGCTATGAATAAGCGCACAAAACAGGATCCTGAGCGGGTGGCCTAAATGTCAGAAAATCGCGTTAATGTTTGAAGCTAATAAGAGCAGTGCGCGCGCAACGACAAATCACCGGTTCAAGATTGGGCTTAGGATTGATTATTGGCGGTGCCAAACGACGGAGCTGTGACCAGAGCACTGTGCCTATTTATTATGCAAATATCCTTGAAGAATTTAGGGTTAATTCTCATTGCAAATTTTTTCACGCCAGAAATGTGGCGTCGCAAATCAAATTCCTCCTCCTTGATTTAGACCAGGTTGTTCTTTTTGAATAGCTTGCAGTCGTAGAGGTGTCAGCGGTTCAATTTATGTGCCAATAAAGCGCTAGAAATATCAATTTTGTGTACTAGACTAAATTGGTAGTTTGAATTTGTGCAGTGCATAAATATCGGTTCGTTTTTTGCCCCGTATTGACCGCCTCAGTTAATTTTATTTCGGTGATTGGCTTCGGTACATTGATCTGTTTGTGCGTGTTTCATAGCTGGCAATCGGGCGAATGGGCAAGTCAAACGATCAACGGCAAGATTCGTCCCTAACTATTTTTAGATCATCCGGCATTGTGCAGTGATGTTTAGATAGCTCTACTTACATGACTCAACTGTTTTAAGGAAAAAAGATGAATCTTTCTAACCTAAAAATTGGGGTTCGATTAGGGATGGGCTACAGCGCAGTACTTCTCTTGCTGGTCGTCGTGATGGTGGTCAGCATTATTAATTTAACTAGTTTGAATACGGGAATTAATTCCTTGGTTAAGGACCATTGGGTCAAAGCAAAACTAGCCAACCAAGCGCTGGATGCAACCCGTGGAAGTATGTCGCGGGTATTTCAATTAACCATAGCCACGGAAGCAAATGAGGTGGCGGTGGCATCAAAACGTTTGCGTGAAAATACGGAAATTTTTGACGGCGCGCTGGCAAAGTTAGATGCCATGCCACAGTCCGATGAAAATCGGGCGGTACTGGATAAAGCTAAAGCAAGCCGGAACGCTTATGTGGCGGCGTATCAAAAAATATTGGTGTCAGTGGAAGCCGGAGATCGTGCTGGCGCTGGTAAATTAGCAGGTAGTGAAGGGTACGCTGCGATGCGTGCGTTTGCTCAAAATTTGCGTGATTTAGCGGATATTCAAGAAAAGCGGTTTGAGGAAACGGGTGAAAATAGTATTCAAACTTACTTATCAGCCAGCAGAAACACGATCATATTGGGCATCGTTGCCGTGGCCATTGGTATTTTCGCCGCGGTGGTAATTACCCGTTCAATTGTATTGCCGATTCGTGCTGCGGTAGTGTTTGCCAAATCGGTAGCCGCTGGCGACCTTACCAATGACCTAGATTCTGCAAGTGGCGACGAAGTCGGGCAGCTATTGCATTCACTCAAAGAGATGAATGAAAGTCTGGTTAATATCGTCAGCCAAGTGCGCGCAAGTACTGAGACGATGTCAACGGCGACTTCACAGATTGCGACCGGAAATATGGATTTATCTGCACGTACCGAAGCGCAAGCGGGAGCGTTGGAAGAGACCGCATCATCGATGGAAGAACTCACCAGCGCGGTGCAGCAAAATTCGGATAACGCACGTCAAGCAAACCAGTTGGCGACATCGGCTTCTGACGTTGCCGAGCGCGGTGGGAAGGTGGTTGCAGAAGTCGTCACGACGATGAATTCAATTAACGAATCCTCAAAAAAAATCGTCGATATTATTAGTGTCATCGACGGTATTGCGTTTCAGACCAATATTCTGGCGTTGAATGCCGCAGTCGAGGCAGCGCGTGCTGGAGAGCAGGGGCGAGGATTTGCCGTGGTGGCTTCCGAAGTGCGTAACTTAGCGCAGCGCTCAGCCACTGCAGCCAAAGAAATTAAAGAGTTAATCGGTAACTCAGTTGTGCAGGTCGAGGCCGGCACCAAACTAGTCGATCAAGCTGGTGTGACGATGGGTGAAGTGGTGGAGAGTATTGCCCGAGTCTCGTCCATCGTGGCTGAAATTAGTGCTGCCGGTCGAGAGCAGACGACCGGCATTCAACAAATCAATGTCGCTATTGTCGAGATGGATAATGTGACTCAGCAAAATGCAGCGCTGGTAGAACAGGCCGCCGCTGCTGCTTCGTCGTTGGCTGAGCAAGCGCATGGTCTGACTGAGTTAGTCGGAGTCTTTAAATTAAAGACCGCAAGAAATTAAAACGTCACAAGAAGCACCGCTCGCAGCGATGCTGCATCCCTTGATATGGATGATGCAGAGTTTGCTCTGTAGCTCGACAAATTAAGTCAAAATTCTGATCTAGCTCGGGGCTATTTTTTACCTAATTCCCACCAAGTTGGCATCAATTGCTGAATCTGCGCTTGCCCAAAGCGATCATCAATTAAATAAATCACGCCCCGATCATTAGTCGTGCGTATTACACGACCAGCCGCTTGCACGACTTTTTGAATTCCCGGATATAGATAGGTGTAGTCGTAACCCGCGCCAAACAATTGCTGCATGCGTTGTTTGATTTGCTCGTTGATCGGATTAATTTGCGGCAAGCCCAACGTGGCGATGAAGGCCCCGATCAAACGTGCGCCGGGCAGGTCGATGCCTTCCGCGAAAGCGCCGCCCAATACGGCAAAACCTATTCCTTGGCTGTGGTTGGTGAAGTTAGCTAAAAACTGTCGTCGCGCATCTTCATCCATACGTCGGGTTTGCGGCCACAACGTGATGCTGGGGAAGCGTTGTTGAATCACGTTTGCGACCTGATCCATGTACTCAAAGCTGCTGAAAAAAGCCAAATAATTGCCGGGCTGCTGTTGGTATTGCCCAGCGATTAATTCTGCGATTGGCGCTAAGGAATGTTGGCGTTCGGTGTAGCGGGTTGAGATGGTGTCGACCACATTGACCGCTAACTGATCGGCGCTAAACGGTGAAGCAACATCGATCCATGCGGTCTGGTCGGGCATGCCGAGTAAATCGGCAAAGTAATTCCACGGACTTAGCGTGGCCGAAAATAGCGTGCTGCTATGGCTTGCGGCCCAGCGCGGCTTGAGGAAGGGCGCGGGGACGATGTTGCGTAGGCACAGCGTTGTGTCGCTGTGGGTTCGGCTCAGATCAACGATGGAGTGATCGCCAAAGCTCTCCGCCAAGCGCGTGAATAACAAGGTGTCGAAATAGAATTGCTGCAAATCTGGGCTAACTAGCGTGGGATTGTCGGCGAAGTAGCCGCCAATGTCGGCACACAACGTGGTTAATGCTTGGATAAATTTATCGGGCAATTCGGGCAATACAGCGTAGTTATTTTGCGCAAGGTGCGTCTCATCCGCGGTTTTATCAAACTGATTCCATTGCCGATTAACTCGATCCAATGATTTTTTTAACACGCTCGGCGCGAGCTTACGCACCGCCTTAAATGCGCGCTGGCTGAGTTGCGCGGAATACATATCGCGCGCACGTGACACCATGTTATGTGCTTCATCCACCAAGACGCCGATCTTCCACGATTCACTCAACGTTAGCCCATACAACATCGCATTCAAATCAAAGTAATAGTTGTAGTCACCCACAATCACATCGCACCATTTCGCCATTTCGGTGCTGAGATAATAGGGGCAAACTTGGTGCGCTAAGGCGAGCGCGCGTAATTGGTTTTGATCGAGTAATGGCGCTGCAGCGGCGGCTAGACGGGCAGCGGGCAGGCGATCATAAAAACCTTTGGCTAGCGGGCAAGAATCCCCGTGACAAGCGTTTTCGGGGAATTCGCAAGCATTGGCTTTAGAAACTAATTCTAAGGATCGTAAGCTGGTCGGTGGCAGTTGCTCTTGTAGTGTTTGGATGGCGTGCAGGGCGAGTTGACGACCGGATGTTTTGGCGGCCAAGAAGAAAACTTTGTTCAGCTTATGTTCCGCGCTGGCTTTGAGCATAGGAAATAAACTGCCTATCGTTTTGCCGATGCCGGTCGGTGCTTGGGCTAATAAGCTGCAAGCGCGATTGCTGGCTTTGTAGATTGCTTCCGATAATTCACGTTGTCCGGTTCGGAAGTTTGGATGTGGAAAACGCATTTCCTTAAACGCCGCATCGCGCCGCTGTCGATGCGCCATCTCTTGTTTAGCCCACGCTAAAAATTGCTCGCACAATTGCTGAAAAAACTCTTCTAATTCTTGCGCGCTATGTGGCTCAACCAAGACTGTTTCTTTTTGCGTATCTACCTGAAAGTAAATCAGCGCGACCTTAATCTGGGTGAGCTTGAGCTGCTGGCACAACAAATGTCCATACACTTTGGCTTGCGCCCAATGGAGTTGGCGGTGATTGGCTGGCATGTCGCTGAGTTCGCCGCGATAGGTTTTTATCTCTTCGATTTGCAGGTTTTGCGGGTCAAAACCATCGGCGCGGCCTTTGACTTGTAGCTCGCCGTGCATGCCTTCTAGCTTGACTTCACGTTGATAATTGGCGCCACGCCGCGCTGTGACTTGAGCATGTCCTTCGATGCCTTCTTGCGCGCTTGGAGCGGGCGTAAAGCGTAGATCGAGGTCGCCCCTTTTTGCGGTGAATTCGCATAAGGCGCGCACGGCGACGCTGTACTGACTCGGCGTTGCGCTACTCACTGCGCTTCCTCAAGCCATTCCAAATAGCACACCGAAATCGGCATGTTATGCAAGACGCAGTAGTCAATGAGGCGCAGCTGATTGTCTTGTAGCCTGTCACCCGGGCCTTTGACTTCAATCATGTTGTAGCGCTTTTCGTTCGGCCAAAATTGGATTAAATCGGGAAAGCCATTTCGATTGGCTTTGATGTCGGACAAAATGCGGTTAAACCAATGGCGCAGATGGGCAGCGGGGATGCAGCTTAGCGCAAGCTCTAGTAATTGCTCGTCTAGCGCGCCCCAAAACACAAAAGGCGATTGAATGCCTTGCTTAGTCTGGTAGGTGTCGCGGATTGCGCTCAAATAGTCCAATGAATCTAATTGCGCCAAGCACGCCGCAAAATCGTCTACACGCCGCGCATGAAAATCCGCGCTGGTTAAATCCACCGGTCCGCGATGAAACGGATGAAAGAATGCTCCCGGAATCGGCTTAAAAATCGCGGGCCAACACAGCAATCCAAACAGTGAATTAATCAACGTGTTTTCCACATAAAACACCGGCACATCGTCGTGCGTTAAATGATCGCGCACCACACCTTCGACAAAGAAGGCTTCGGTCGGATAGGGCAGGCGTAATTGAATGGTGTTGATTTGAGTGGTGGCTGGTTTAGCCGGTTTTTGAACCCCAAGCTTACGGTGAATGCGCGGTGCGCTGCGTTGTAGTTGTTGAAGTTCGGCTTCGCTTTCGGGGTCTGTTAAGGCTTGCGTGAGCAGTTGCAATGCGGCGGCGCTGTCGCCTAATTTTTCTAAAACGCGGATGGTGCGTAGGCGGGTTCCGGGGTAATTGGTCGTGGCGTAAATCGCTAAGGCTTGCGGCCAGTCTTTGTTCTTTTCGGCTTGCTGACCGAGTTGGAATAGCAGCTTGGCGCGACGCCGTGCGATCCAATCGTTAGCGATACAGGTTTGGGTGAGTTGATGCAGGATTGCGTCAAGCGGCTCTTGGTTGTGCAACATGTCGCGACATACTTGCAGCGCAACGTAATCGTCAATATCGCGCCGCGTGCGAAAGCCGCGTGATTCTGGTGTGAAGGGGATGACCTCGTAGCGATAAATGCCAAGGTCAGAGAGCACAAATTCCGACCAATCTTGGTGCCAATTGCCAAAGAAAATTAAGCGTAGCCGCTCACACAGAGCTTTGTTGGTGATGTGGATGACGCAATCGCTCGATGCGTTAAACCAAGCCGAATACGGTTTAGGCTCAGTCTCGCGTTCGAGCAAAATAGTTAGCTGCTCGGTTTTGCGTAATTGCTTTTGTGCCGGCGTTAAGGCGAAGGCGCGCGCGATTTCGGGCTTTTGTAATAGCTCAAATAGCTGTTCTAAGCTCAGTAGCGGATCAAGCGTTAGCCAGCCCATTTCAATTAATGGCGCAAGCGCGGCATGCGTGTCGCCGAGTTCGGGATAGTTCAATTTGCTGACACGGAAATAATCGCCTTTACGCATCACCATGCGCACAAACAAGGCGCGGGAAGTTTCTGGCAAGCGCGCAAAGTCAGCGATAAAGCGGCGCTCTTGTTCAATCAACACATCGTCGTAGCGCTCGCCGACCCAATCCAGCACCAATTGAAAGTTATGGAGGTAATACAAGGGATTGGGCAGTACTTGATTCATGGAAGGCGTGGTTTAGAGGCGCGGTAAGGGCGGTTTTGCTGACTGTGATTTTATACAGTATATCAAGCTGCTTAAACCTTTCATAGGGAAAAGTATTTTTAGCGCTTTAAGCGTGTCTTAAACCGGCAAAAAATGCCAAATTGCTATATTTCATGCGCTTTTCGCCACGTTAAATTCTTTCTTTGATTGTTCCTTGACGCGATCTAAATGCATCAATATACTGTTTATATATACAGTATATTTTACGTGCAGGAAATCAAATATGTTACCCATACAACAAGAACTGGGAGGCTTCGCTGCCCCCGCAATTGTTTCTGCCGGAGCCGCCGCCATGGCATCTGAAACGGCTGCCGCAGTCAATCCCGCTGCGCCCATATTTAACCCCGCAGCATTGCCAGAATTGCAGGGCGTGTGGCGCGCCAATCAAATGGCCGTTAGTAGAACCGCGACCTGTTCCACCGGTTTTGACATCATCGACGACGAATTGCCCAGCCGTGGTTGGCCGCGTTCGGCTTTGATTGAATTACTGCTGCAACAGTCCGGCATTGGCGAGATGCAGTTATTAAAACCAGTGCTATCGCAGTTATCGGTCAAGCAAAAAATCGTGCTGGTGCAACCGCCGTATTTGCCGCAAGCCATGGCCTGCAAAAGCTGGGGCATTGCTACGCACAATTTACTGTGGATTAAAACCGCTAGCGCCGCCGACGCTTTATGGGCGACCGAGCAGATTTTAAAAAACGGTTGCGGCGGTGCGGTGATTTTGTGGCAATCGAATGTGCGTAATGAATCGCTGCGACGCTTGCACTTAGCCGCGCAATCTACCGATACCTGGTTGTGGTTAATGCGACCGTTGACGGCGCGCATGGATTCTTCACCGGCGCAGTTGCGTATTGCTCTGCGACCGGCAGCGGGCGGTATTTCGCTCAAAATCGTCAAACGGCGCGGCCCACTTTCTGGGCAACGCTTGTTTATTCCGCTGGTCACCATGCCAGTATCCCGTCACCCTTTGGAACAACAAAATGCGCCTGTGGTTGTGCGTACACGTCCCGTTGTTGGCACTCGAAGCGATACGTCCATCTTGGTCTGAGCCCGGCTGTTACGCGGTGCTGCACCAAGGACGGATTTTGGTCGCCTCGCACGAGGCGCTGCGGTGTGGCGTGCGCAGCGGGATGCGTGCGGGCGGCGTGTCGGCGGTTGCTCCCGATACGGTGATCTTGGATCGGAATATTGATAAAGAAAATTTAGCTTTAGATGCCATTGCGATGGCGTTGCTGCAATTTACGCCAGAAGTCGTCAACGTGGACGATGGCTGTATCGTGCTCGATGTGTCGGCTAGCTTAACGCTGTTTGGTGGGCCGATTGCGATTTGTCAGCAAGTACTTAATAGCGTGCGCCGATTGGGATTTACCATTACTTTGGGCGCTGCGCCAACCGCCACTGGCGCATGGTTATTAGCCCGCCGCCCGCGTGAAAAATCGCGCGTGCTGCGTCGCCGCAGTCTGAGCATGAAAACCCTCACTTGGCTATTAGATCGTCTGGTCTGCACTATTTTGCCGCAAGCGCATAAGCACGAAGAATGGCTCACCGGTATCGGTGTCGTCACGTTGGGCGACATCCGCAAACTACCGCGTCCCGGATTGTTACGCCGCACCGATCAATATTTGCTAGAACAACTCGACCGCGCTTACGGCCAAGTGCCGGAATTGTTTGAGTGGATACAAGTGCCGACCATCTTCTCAGCGCGCTTGGAAACCTACGACCGGATTGAACACGCCGATGCCCTAATGTTTGGCGCAACCCGTTTGATTCTGCAACTCACTGGCTGGTTAGTGTCGCTACATAAAGCCGTCTGTAATTTTGAATTATTGCTAGAACATGAACGCGGTCGCAACGCGATTGAACCGACCGTGATTGAAATTGGCCTAGCCGAACCCGCTTGGCACGAACAGCATTTACTACGCTTATTGCAAGAGCGCTTAGCGCGTACTGAACTGATCGCACCAGTGATTGCGATTCGCTTAGAAGTCAGAAAATTAGCCGAAATGCTGCCGCCGACAACCTCACTTTTTCCCGAGCCGGGTGGCACAAGCGCGGATTGGAATCGCTTAATGGAGCTGTTGATCGCGCGCGTCGGCAAAGAGGGCGTCTTAACGCCGGCGTGCGTACACGATTATCGGCCTGAAATCTGCAATACCTGGGTGCCAGTGACCGATCAACCCGACAATAAAAACGACGAAGGCCAAATCGTCGAACGGCCTTTTTGGATATTAGCTAAACCGATCGCCTTACTAATGCGCGACGAGCGGCCTTTTTACGGTTCGCCCTTAAAGCTAGTGCGCGGGCCAGAACGGATTGAGGCTGGTTGGTGGGATAAACAAACCACGGCGCGTGATTACTTTGTGGCGCAAGACAATAACGCGAGTTGCTACTGGATTTATCTAGAACGCACGCGCGAGCCGCGTTGGTATTTGCATGGACTATATGCCTAACCATGTCGTCCTTCACATCCAATATTCCGGAGTACGCCGAACTCCAGTGCTTTAGTCACTATACATTTCTACGCGGTGCATCAGCTCCAGAGCAACTGGTGCAACGTGCTGCCAAACTCGGCTATCACAGCTTAGCCATTACCGATGAATGCACGTTGGCTGGCGTGGTGAAGGCGCATGTCGAAGCCAAGCGGCTAGGCTTGTCACTCATCATCGGCAGCCAAATCTGCATCACACCGGAAGACGGCAGTAGCCCCTTTATGCTGATTATTTTGGCGATGAATAAAAACGGCTACGGCAATTTATCCGAACTTATCACGGTAGCCAGAACCCGCAGCGACAAAGGCACGTATTTAGCCAGACCGCGCGATATTGCTGATCCGATAGGCGATTTAGCGCATCTAAAAGGTTTGCCTGATTGCCAAATCATCTTGGCCCCAGAATACGGCATTAGCCATGACAAGCTAGAGCGCCAAGCGGCGTGGCTGATCCAATGCGCACCGGGACGCGCACGCATTGCCTTAACCTTGCATCACCGCGTGCACGACGAAGCTCATAAAGCCGTGGTGTCTTCGGTGGCTGAAGAATACGGTTTGCCAGTTACCGCCACCGGCGACGTGTGCATGCATGTGCGTTCGTACAAAACCATTCAAGATACGATGACCGCGATTCGACATGGGATTCCGGTGGCGCAATGCGGTTATCGACTCGCGCCCAATGCCGAGCAACATCTGCGCTCGCGCCTGCGACTTGGCAATTTATATTCACGTTCCGCACTCAATGAAACCATTTTGGTCGCTAGTTTATGTACCTTTTCGTTGGATGAATTGAAGTACGAATATCCTGATGAACTCGTACCACCCGGCGCTACACCGGCCAGTTATCTGCGCCAAGAAAGCTATATCGGCGCGCATTGGCGCTATCCCGGCGGCATTCCCGCTAACGTGCAATCTCAGCTTGAACATGAATTGCAACTCATCGAAGAGATGCGTTACGAGAGTTATTTTTTAACCGTCTATGACATCGTGCGCTTCGCCCGCAATCAGCGCATTTTGTGCCAAGGGCGCGGATCGGCGGCCAATAGCGCGGTGTGTTATTGCTTAGGTATTACCGAAGTCGATCCATCACGCGGCACGTTATTGTTTGAGCGTTTTATTTCCAAAGAACGCAACGAGCCGCCTGATATCGACGTCGATTTTGAACACCAACGGCGCGAAGAAGTAATTCAATACATCTACAACAAATACGGTCGGCTACGAGCCGCCTTAACTGCTGTGGTCATTACCTACCGCCCGCGTAGCGTGTTGCGCGACGTGGGTAAAGCTTTGGGCGTGGATTTGTCCATCGTCGATAAAGTCGCCAAAGCCAGCCATCGCTGGGCCGGCAAGGCCGATTTGAAGAAGCGCTTAAGCGATTGCGGCTTTGATCCCGATTCGGATATTGCCGAGCAATGGAATGAATTGACCGAAAAGCTCATGCGCTTTCCGCGTCATCTAAGCCAGCATCCGGGCGGCTTCATCATTTCGCATTCCAAATTATCGCGCTTGGTGCCGATAGAAAACGCCGCCATGGTTGATCGCTCGATTGTGCAATGGGATAAGGACGATATCGACGCGGTGGGATTGATGAAGATTGATATTCTGGCGCTCGGCATGCTTAGTTGCATACGCCGCGCTTTAGCGATTGTGTCCGAGCGGCGCGGCGAGCCGTTTGAGTTGCAAGACATTCCCGCCGAAGACGCCGCCACATACGACATGATTAGCAAGGCCGATACGGTCGGCGTATTTCAGATCGAAAGCCGCGCCCAAATGTCGATGCTGCCGCGTCTGCAACCTCGGCAGTTTTATGATTTGGTAATCGAAGTCGCCATCATCCGCCCCGGCCCAATTCAGGGTGGCATGATTCATCCGTATTTGCGCCGCCGCCAAGGCATTGATCCGGTGGATTACCCTAGTCCTGCGATGGAAGCGGTCTTGTCGCGCACGCTGGGTATTCCGATCTTTCAAGAACAAGTCATGCAGATTGCCATGGTGGCTGCTGGTTTTTCTGCCGGCGAGGCCGATCAATTACGCCGCGCCATGGCCGCATGGAAGCGCAAAGGCGGTTTGGAACAGTTTGAAGATAAACTCATGTCCGGCATGGCCGAACGTGGCTATAGCACCGAATTTGCGGTTGGCATCATCGGCCAGATTCGCGGCTTTGCCGAGTACGGCTTCCCCGAATCGCATGCCGCCAGTTTTGCCTTATTGGCCTACGCCAGTAGCTGGCTGAAATGCCACGAACCGGCGGCTTTTTTAACTGCGCTACTAAACAGCCAACCGATGGGTTTTTACTCAACTTCAGCACTGGTTCAAGATGCACGTCGCCACGGCGTGGTGGTGCTGGCGGTCGACGTGATGATTAGCAATTGGGAAAGCCGCTTAGAGCCCGATGGTGCAGTTCGACTCGGCATGAATAACGTTAAAGGCCTAGAGCGCGAAGCCGCTTGGCGCATCGAAGAAGCCCGCGCTATTCGCCCGTTTGCCCACACGCGCGATCTAGCAGCACGGGCCCAACTTAACGCCGGCCACATCAAAGCCCTAGCTGCTGCCAACGCTCTGTTTTCCATGAGCGGCAATCGTCGTCAAGCACTCTGGCAAGCTGTCGCCAGCGTGCCCGACAAAGGATTGCTGCGCATGGCCACCATTGAGGAAGAGGATTTGCAACTCGAAGCCCCTAGCGAAGGCGCCAATATCGTGGCCGATTACCGTCATCTAGGTTTAACCCTAGGCCGACACCCGCTAGCCTTGCTACGTCAACGCCTACGCGCCATGCGTTTTTGCGCCGCCGACGAGCTCAACACTTTCCCCGACGGCAAACTAGCGCGTGGCTGCGGCATCGTCACCGTTCGCCAGCGTCCCGAAACCGCCAAGGGCGTAACCTTTGTCACATTGGAAGACGAAACCGGCAACGTCAACGTAATCGTCTGGCCCAATCTAATGGAAAAACAACGCACCGAATTATTACGCGCGCGTTTGTTAGGTGTGTACGGCAAGTGGCAAGCCCAAAACAACGTGCGCCATTTAGTCGCAATGCGCTTGGTGGATTTGTCGCATTTATTGGGCGAGTTGGAGACGCGGAGTCGGAATTTTTCGTAAGGCCAAGGAGTGCGCGCAATGCTAATTGTAGATAACACCAAAGCCAATCTTAGCCTGGCGGCATAATCCGCTCGGCGCGTTTCTTTTTAGGGACAACAATCGCCTTCATTCCATTCGCGACTGCAGCTAACAATAAAAAAATGGGCAACTCGCAAGTCGCCCATTTTGCTCATGTTTGCACCGCGCATTATTTGCCCGTTGCAATGCCTGCCTTGTTAGATTGAATATCCGCGCTGCGTTGAGCATTTACCGCATTTTCTTGTTGGTTCAACTGTTTCTGCTCACTCTTGGTGATGCGTCCGCCACCCGCTGCTGCGTCGGCGCGTTCTTCGCGGCGAATACTGTTATCTTCTTTGTTCAACTGATGCGCTTGCGCTTGGGTCAAACTGCCATTTTTGGCGTCTTTCGCATTAGTTGCTTTTTGATGCTTTTCACGTTGAATGACTTCAGCGCGACGTGGATGATCTTTGGCAAAATCCGTATCCCGTGCATACGATGATTGAATGGATAATGCGGCCAGACCAGTTAAGATTGCGATCGAAGCGAGTTTGCGTGACATTGTAAACATGGTGTTCTCCTAAATAATGATGGGGTGTTTGAGTTGTACGGAGCGGTTAATTTATGCAGCTCTGTGCGACTAATAACGCGACGTTCTTTAAATTGGATTACAGCGATTTATGCACAAAATCGTTTATCTGGTTACCAAATGTATCGAATCGATTGCCAGTGACGACAGCAATAAAGTTGTCTTGGACGGAAAAATAGCTCAAGATAGCGCCGCTAAGTTGAGTAAAACGGCAGTAATAAAATAGTAAAATTTAATTAAAAAAATAACGATGTAGGTTCAGGGAGATTGTTTTGACTAGCGCTAATAATTCCGCACACGCACAAGCCGCCAACCAGCCCGCTGGCGGTGCATCATGGGACGCCATCCCGCGTGACAATTTAAAGCCGTTTTTAGAAAAGCACACATTGACCGCCTTACGCATATTGGCGGTCAATTGGATCTTGGTCGCGTTCAGCTTTGCTATCGTGATCTTCCAACCTGCTTGGTACACGATTATTGTTGCGATGATTATTCTGGGTGGTCGGCAACTCGGTTTAGGCATCTTGACGCACGAATGCGCGCATCGCTCGTTTGTCGCGTCACGTCCCTTGGGCGAGTGGTTAGGCAATTGGTTGTGCGGCGCGCCGGTCATGGTGGATTTAGAAATATATCGTCAATATCACATGACGCATCACGTTAAGACCGGCACCGCCGACGATCCTGATCTGGTTAATTACCGCCATTATCCGGTTTCCACTTCATCGCTGTTACGCAAATTTGCGCGTGATTTAGTTGGTATTACTGGTTTGCGTTCGTTGGTGGCGTTGGCCTTTTTGTATGGACAAAAGCCGTCAGAAAAGTCGATTGCAGGCTACAGCTACAAACCGGTTTCAAGCACTGATTCAACTACTGCACCTGCAATGCGGATAGCTCCGTTGCGCCTGCTTTGGAATCTGCGTCGCAGCGTCATCGCTAATGCTGGCCTGTTTGCCGTCTTCGTTTGCTTGAATCATCCCCTGGTTTATTTGTTGTGGCCTGCCTCGTGGATGACGACTTATATGGTGTTTACCCGCATACGCAATGCAGCTGAGCACGGCGCACTTGCAGGCACTAGTTCTAACGATGTTTGGGGTAATACGCGCACCGTCGAGGCGAATTGGTTTGAGCGCTTAACCGTAGCACCCAATTATGTGAACTACCATTTTGAACATCATTTGGCCCCAACCGTGCCATCCTACAATCTGCCTAAATTGCACCAATGGATGATCGAGCAGGGCGCTTTTCAACGCGCACCCTTGGAGCTTGGCTACGGTCAAATTTTGCGCCGTTTAGTGGGGCAAACGAAACCTGGTGTCTGACAGGCGGACATTTTCTGCAATCAAATTAGTTTTTAAAAGCGATGAGCCATTCAACAATTCTTACCTCTCTGTTCAACTACAAGGCGTGGGCCAATCAAGAAATTTTCGCCACTGTCAAAAAGCTGAAGCCTGATGAACACAAACAGGAGTTACACGCGGCGATTCGTATCTTGAATCATATCTATGTTGTCGATCGGATCTTTCAGGCTAATTTGCAAGGTCTAAAACATTCATTCACCGCGACTAATACGCCAGAGACGCCGAGCTTGGAAGCGCTTCTTGCTGCCGTAGTCGAAACCGATAATTGGTATGTCGCCTATGTCGCACAACTGGGCAGAGATGAGTTGGAAGAAGTGGTGAGATTCAATTTTGTGGATGGCGACAAAGGGCAAATGTCGCGTGAAGAAATGCTCATGCACGTCGTCACGCACGGCGGCTATCATCGTGGTGCGGTGGGACGAATTTTGGCGCAACTCTCGATTGCTCCACCTAGGGATATTTTTACCAAATATCTACATGAATCCGAACCGGCTAGACGCACTTGAAGTGGTGGAGGCGCGCCGAGTTTATTTTTTGCGTCGCAGATAGATTTCTTTATCTGTACTCTGAGTAAGCCGCCCAAGCCCGAAGGCGCTGTTATCTAATTTTAGACTTATACAATTCATCATCTGCTTTGTGCAGCAGCACTTCGCTCGATGAGTCGTTCTCTGCCGCGGTGGCAACGCCATAACTAATGCCAACTTGGACTAACTCACCGGTGGAGAGTTGGATGGGTTGTTCAAGTGATTTGGCAAAGCGCACGGCGATAATTTGGGCTGTTTTAGGATCGCAATTACGCGCTACTACGCCAAATTCATCGCCACCCAAACGCGCTAATAAATCACCCGAGCGTAGTTGCTTGGATAACCTGCCAGCCACGATGCGCAGCACTTGGTCACCGGCGTTATGACCGTAATTATCATTGACGGTTTTGAAGCCGTTTAAGTCCATTGCGATAATGCTGTAGGGCACGCCGGTTCGGCTGAAGTTACACATTTCCGTCGCGTTAGCTTGGTCGAAATGGGCGCGGTTGCCGATGCCGGTTAGGTAGTCGGTCAGTGCCAAGCGACGCAGTTCAATTGCACGTTTGCGTGCATTCATGGCTAGCATCGTGAGCGAAGCAAAGTCAGCCAGCGTGTGGGTTTGGCTGTCATTAAAGGTACGAGGGGCGGCATCAATAATGGCGATTGTGCCCAATGCCATGCCGTTTGAATCCAGCAAAGGCGCGCCGGCATAAAACCGCAAATGCGGTGCTTGTGACACCAATGGATTGCGCGCAAAACGAATATCACTGCTTAAATCATTCACAATCAGCGGCGCATCGGGCGTATTGATGGTGTGGGCGCAAAAAGCGATCTTGCGATCTAGCTGCGGGATGTCTAAGCCAATGCGTGACTTAAACCAAAGGCGGTCGCTGTCCATCATTGCTACAACCGCAATCGGCGTATTGAAGGTGTGCGTCGCAATCCGCGTTAATGCATCAAATTCCAGTTCGGGATCGGAATCCAATATTTCGTAAGAGCGCAACGCATCGAGACGTTGATCTTCGTTTTGCGGAAGAGGGCATGCCAATGTTGAGCTCATGGTTGTTCTCCAATCGAGTGCCGTGTCCAAATTTAGTCAGGCACTCGTCTTTCTGGTCGAGTTAAAACCCTAACGCAATTGCAATTAAGCCAGTGATAATTCCAATACCAATTACCGCCGCGGTGATTAACGCTAACAATGTCGGTTTAAACGAGCGCGCCACCATCGCCACTGACGGCAAACTAATCGGCGGCAATGTCATCAACAACGCGCCTGCAGGCCCGACGCCTAAGCCTAGTGCCAACATTGCTTGGATAATCGGTACTTCGCCAGCAGTTGGGATCACAAACAATGCGCCAGCCAAAGCAAAACTGATAATCCAGAAAATGCTATTACCGATTTCTGGGCCAATGTGTGGGAATAAAAACGCCCGCGCTGCGCCAAGCAACAGAATCAACACGATGTATTCTGGGATTAGCTTGATTGCCATTTTTCCAAATATTTTCAACCACCGCACGAACATGTTTTCGTTCGAGTTGGCTTCGCTTAATTGGTCAATTTGGATTTTTGCAGACTGAGCTTCTTCCGGTGTAATCAATTTGTTCGCCAGAAAACCCAAGCCAAACACCAGTATTAATCCCATCACCAAACGTAATACAGTCCAGTTCCATCCTAGTACAAATCCCATAAATACCAAGGTAGCAGGGTTTAACACGGTGTTGCCTAACCAGAATGAAATCGCCGCACCCGGGGATGCTTTTTGTGTGCGCAAACCAGCCACAACCGGCGCCGCGCAGCAAGTGCACATCATGGTCGGAATACCCATCAAGCCGCCAGCGGCGACGCTACCAAAACCGGTTCCACCCAAAGCCTTGGCAACCCAGTTTGCGGGCAGCAAGGCTTGCACGCCCGAGCCTAGCAGCAAGCCTAAAACCATCGCTTGCCAGATCGCTTTGCCGTAGGCGAATGCATAAGCTAACGCGGCGTCCAGCGAAGCAGGCGGCGGGCTGGCATCTTTGCCCATCAAAATTGAATTGCCGATGGCGTGATTGGCCGCAGCCAAGAAAGCCTTGTGGTAATAGGGCGACCATTTCACGTAAAACAAGCCAGCAATCAAAATCAGCGCGAAGGTGATCAGACCTAATTTGTTGCGTTGTGCGGGTGTGGAAGTCATTTTCAGTTGAGTTAGTTAGACGTTTAAATAGCACGTTGAGTGCTTGCTTACAAAGCTATGAGCAAGATACACCTTGTACAAAAATAAGAAAGCGCAGAATGCGGGGCAGGGCCCGTTATCTGGCTTTCTGTTTTGTTTATTGTTGGTCAAATTACCTGACTTGATGTCATTAAACCAATGCTAGGTCAAAGACCAAGACTTCGGCATCGCTACCATTAGCAATAGTGATCTGGGTTTCGTCTTCGATTAGCAATGCATCGCCAGCGTGCAGCGTAGTGTGGTTAACATCGAGTTGACCGCGGATTAAATGCACGTAAGCCTTGCGCGCTAGGCCAAGAGTTAAATGAGCCGCTTGGCCAGCGTTGAATACGCCCGCGTACAGCGAAGCATCGGCATAGATTTTTACCGCGCCTTCGTTGGGATTGTTGGAGGCGATTAAGGTTAGTTGTCCATCTTTGGCTGCCGCAGCAATAGCTTTTTGCTCGTAGCTTGGTGCAATTTCAGCCACATTGGGCATAATCCAAATCTGCAAAAAATGCGTTTCTTTGCCTTCGGCATGATTGAATTCACTGTGCGTTACGCCCGATCCTGCGCTCATGCGTTGTACGTCGCCCGGTGGAATACCTTTGACGTTGCCCATGCTATCTTTGTGCGCCAATTCGCCGGACAGCACATAGCTAATGATTTCCATATTGCGGTGGCTGTGGGTACCAAAGCCCATTCCGGGTGCGATGCGGTCTTCGTTGATGACTCGCAAATTACCCCAACCCATGTGCTGTGGATCGTAATAACCCGCGAAGGAAAACGAATGGAAGCTTTTCAACCAGCCATGATCGGCATAGCCGCGATCTTGCGATTTTCTTAAAGTAATCATAATTAATTGGGCTAAATGTAGATGGACAAAGGACTTTTACCAGTTTGTTGAAATACTGTTAAAAGTCCTTTTGCTCTTCAATAAAAACCGAAGCCTACACCATTTTTTCTAACCGTGAAGCAACTCATTGACGGCGCGGTGCGCTTGGTCGATGGCCGAATCCATATACGCTTGTCCACCCGAATCCGAATTGGCAATGGCAATGGCGCCAAAGCGGCCACGCGCAATGACAAACGGCTCTTGGCCTTTAGCCGAAGGAGGGCCCAACATCGGATCGTATTCGTAAGCGTAACCATGCGGCCAGCGGTTGACTGTCATGGCCAAAATATCGGTGCTGGAATTAAATCCGGCGGAACCCAACATGCCATCGAGTTGTTTACGGATTTCTTGCTGATAGGTTTCGAGTGAGGTCGCCAACATTTTGGCGCGACCAATACGTAATTGATCGGTACCGTTTTGGCCGGGCGCGCAGGGTGTATGCACCATGTGCAAAATGATGGGCTGATCGGACGATTGCGGCGTGTGGTAGCTGCCGATTGAGAGCCATTCATTGAGCCACACATCCGAGAAAAAAGCCGCTGGCGAATGAATCCGAGCGACACCGAGTTTCTCAAATGCTTTCCAGTTTTTAAGCGCGACACTGGCGTAAATCAGCGGTGCTTTGACCAAGGATTGCAGAGCGGCTTTTTGTGGCTCTGGTAATTCTGGGCAAAGATACGGAATTACCATATTCCAGCACGCCAAGATGCATTGCGTTCCCTGAACAGCGTAGCCTTGACCGTGCGAGATGTATTCAATCCTAACCGCATTTTTTTTGTCCTCGCTCACGGTGTTTTGGGCGCTTACCACGATGGAATTGAGGCGAATCTGGGTCGGATTGTCGGGCTTGTCGAGCAAGCTGTAATCAACTTTGGAGGTAATTAAATCGTCGATATTGTGACCCGGCACGGCGGCAGGAATCAGTGCTCTGACCAAGGAACGCGCCACCGTCGCGCCACCGTCCGGCAAATGCACATCGACCGATCCGCCTGTATCGGCAAAGCCTGCGCAGGTTGGGCCCATGCGTGGAATTGAGCCGGCGGGCAGTTTTAAACCTTGGAAGCCTGGCAAACCTAAGCCCCAGCAATCTAATGCGGTAACCGCGTCGATGCCGATGCAGAATTCGCCGTGCGTGCGCTGTTGGTAAAACTTCACTGCATCAGGATCGGCTTTAACCACATTTTTGAGGTAATCCAAATACGACATGCTGCTCAGCAGTTCTTTTTTCTTGCTGCCGCTAATTTTGGGGAAGTAGTCTATCTGTGCTTCTTCAATGCGCTCGATGTCAGCGCGGGCTTGTGGGCTTAAGGGGGCATCTTTTAACGCTTGTTTCCACTTGGTTTTAGCCGTTTTGCGAATGATGGCATTGCTGCCGTAGGCGTCGGCGTCGAGATAGACACCGTTGCTTAAGCCGTGCTTTTCATAAAATTGGCGATTTTGAATACGGGTGACTAAATTGTGTGAATTGATTCCTACTGATAGCAACAACGATTCCGCCACTTTGCTGTATGGACGCGGGCTTTGGATACTGAGCGTGCCGCCGTTCATTAAATGCATCTGGCCGTTGAAATGGAATTCATTGCGCTTGGCATGTCCACCAAAATCATCGTGATTATCGAGCACCAAAATTTTTGCATTAGGGCGCTGCTGGCGATACATCCACGCCGCCGATAATCCGCTAATGCCCGCGCCAACAATGACCAAATCGTAATGTTGACCAGTTTCTTGAATGGGAACAGCTTGCAGTCCATCGCGCAGCGCATGAGCTGGCTCAAATGCGCCGACGTGGGTTCCGCGCAGTCCAGTGCGCGTTGGTGGGTAGTAGTCGGCAGCGCTGGGGTCGGTGGAAGTATTGGGCGCAGGCATATCGGCAGCTTGCTGTGCGCTGGCGTTATTGGCCAATAAATTAGGCGCCGTGATTGCTAGCGCCATACTTTGTAAAACATCACGTCGTGTAATACCGTTATTTTTCTTTGCCATACCTCAGCTCCCCGTTGGATATTTTTTATGTGATTGAACCGCTCAGATTAAAACTGCTGCCTTTTTATTTCTATAAAGAACTATTTTAAATGCGAATTGTGAACTTTGTCCTTGAAATTCGTATTGCTGGGAAAATTGTTCTGTGACAACATATGAAACTGCTTTTAGCCACCCATCCTAGACACACCCTCTGCTGTTGAAAAGGAATCCAATGACTACCTTTAATTTTAAACTGGCCTTGCTCGCCAGTATTTTCGTGATTTCGCAAGCAAGCTTGGCACAAACCGACACTGTCAAAGCGCAATATCCCGCATATCCCAGCGAAACACCTGCGAACTTTGAGCCCCCGACTGACTATTTTGATTATGTTAAGCGTGTTGTGGCGATTCCGATGCGCGATGGCGTCAAACTCAATACCGTGATCGTGTTGCCCAAGGGCGCTAAAAATGCGCCGATCTTGTTGACGCGCACGCCCTACAGCGCCGGCGAATTGACTGGCCACGCTGAAAGCCCGCACATGGCTTCCATCCTGCAAGGCTACGATAATGCGACGGATGTGATCGTTGATGGCGGCTATATTCGTGTGATCCAAGATGTGCGCGGTAAATACGATTCTGAGGGCGACTACGTGATGAACCGCCCACTGCATGGCGTGCTCAATCCAACGCCGGTGGATGATTCGACCGATGCTTGGGACACCATCGATTGGTTGAGCAAAAATATTCCTGAGTCAAACGGCAAGGTCGGGATTATTGGGATTTCCTACGATGGCTATTTGCCTTTAGTTTCTTTAATCAAACCGCATCCTGCGTTAAAAGTCGCTGTGCCGATGAACCCGATGGTTGATGGTTGGCGTGGCGACGATTGGTTTCATAACGGCGCGTTCCGCCAAATTAATTTGTCCTACATCCTAGAACAAGTCGCCACCCGCAAAAATGAAGCGAAATGGATTACCAGTCATTTTGACGATTACGACATGTTTATCCGTGCTGGTTCTGCCGGTGAATTAGCGCATCAACGCGGTTTAGACCAAATCGGTTTTTGGCAAAAAATCATCCAACACCCAAGCTATGACCAATTCTGGCGCGAACAAGCGATGGACCAAATCCTCGCCAAGCAGCCGCTGACCGTGCCAACCTTGCTGGTGCATAGTTTGTGGGACGCCGAAGATATTTATGGTGCGATTGCCGTGTACAAAGCAGTTAAGCCCAAAGACAGCAACAATAATCTGTTCTTAGTGATGGGCCCATGGGTGCATGGCGGTGGCATTCAGGAAGGCAGCAGCCTTGGCGCGCTTCACTTTAGCAGTGACACCGCGCTGCATTTCCGTCAAGAGATATTGCGTCCATTCTTAGATCGTTACTTAAAGGACGATAAAACCAGCGCTCAGATTCCTGCCGTGTCGGCGTTTGAGACCGGCACTAATAAATGGCGTAGTTTGAATTCCTGGCCGTCGGGTTGCGCCAGCGGTTGCACCATCAAACCAACTGCATTGCATTTAACGCCAGATCAAAAAGCTAGCTTCAAAGCTGCAACGGCTGCCGGGTTTGAAGAATATGTCTCCGATCCAGCCAAGCCAGTGCCATTCCGCTCACGCCCAATTCCACCCAATGGTTATGACGAGTTAAAAGGCCAAACATGGCCGCGCTGGTTGGCGGACGATCAACGCGAAGCATCTGGCCGTACCGACGTCTTGACCTTTACTACCGATGTCTTGATAGCACCACTCAAAATTAGCGGCGAACCCGTTGCGCATTTAATCGCATCGACTAGCGGCACCGATTCGGATTGGGTAGTGAAAGTGATTGATCTGTATCCAGATGAAGTAGCCAGCCAACCGGCGATGGGCGGTTATCAATTGATGATTTCTGCCGATATTTTCCGTGGTCGTTACCGTGAAGGCTTTGAGGCCGCCAAGCCAATCGCGGCCAACAAAGCCTTGCCGTTCACCTTTGCTTTGCCGACTGCAAACCATGTGTTCTTGCCGGGGCATCGCATCATGGTACAGATTCAATCTAGCTGGTTCCCGCTGTATGATCGCAATCCACAAACGTTTGTGCCAAATATTTTCTTAGCCAAAGCAGGGGATTACAAGAAGGCGACGCAGCGTATTTATTACGGTGCGGGCAGTGATAGTTATGTTGAATTGCCGATTGTCGAAATGGGCAAATAAGACTGGCTAGTTGTCCTGTAGGCCGATAGGGCATCCGATGTGGATGCCCTACATTATTCAAACAATTGCGGTGCCGATGCGGCAGATAGCAGTTCTTCAAACTGATCGATATAAATTGGCCGACTAAATAAATAGCCCTGATATGCTTCGCAACCGTGCGACTTCAAAAAGTTGAGTTGTTCTTCGTTTTCCACACCTTCAGCAATCACGTTTAGATGGAAGTTTTTAGCTAAATCGATGATGGTTTTGACCATCACCGCATCGTTCGGGTCGCTCGTGATATCGCGCACAAAACTTTGATCGATCTTGATCTGATCGAGTGGTAATTGCTTCAAATAAGACAGCGAAGAATAACCAGTTCCAAAATCATCCATCGACAGTTGCACGCCAATTTCTTTTAAGGCGTGCATTTTATTGACCACGTCATTGACGTCATTTAACACCACGCTTTCAGTCAGTTCTAACTTTAAACGCTCAGGTTTTACCTGATAAATATTAAGTGTTCTGAGCACCACATCGACGAAATCAATTTGCCGGAATTGCTGCGCGCTGACGTTGACCGCAATAGTGAGTTTTTCCGTCATTTCAAACTTAGCCCAATGCGCTAGCTGACGGCAGGCTTCTTTAATGACCCAACCGCCAATGTCTAAAATCAAGGAGCTTTCTTCCGCGATGGGGATAAATTGCATAGGCGATACCAAGCCGCGCTTGGGATGCACCCAACGGATTAACACTTCCGCGCCGAGCGGATTATGTTGGTTATCGACTTGAATTTGATACATCAAACAGAGTTGATTATCGGGAATCGCGTAGCGCAGATCGGCTTCTAACAATGCGCGCGTTTCAACGGCTGATTGCATTTCTGGATTAAAGAAGCGGAACGCGTTGCGACCCGAATCTTTGGCTTTGTACATCGCCATATCGGCTTGGCGCAGTAAGCTTTCTGCCGAATCCTGATTGTCATAAAACATGCTTACGCCGATGCTAGGCGAGCTGTGCTGTTCGTTGCCTTTGATCTTGTAGGTGCTGGACAGTGATTGGCGGATTTTGTCGGCAATCATCGCGGTTTTTTGGGTTGCAACCGAGGTTTGTTCGTCTAAGTCCAGCAAAACCACCACAAATTCATCGCCGCCCAAACGCGCGACCGTATCGACTCGGCGCACACAGGCTTGAATCCGCTTGGCGACTTCTTTCAATAACAAGTCGCCAAAGTCATGTCCTAATACATCGTTGATGGTTTTAAAGCGATCGAGATCGATAAACAATACTGCGCCGTATTTCTTGTTGCGTGCTGAGGTGGCAAGGGCCGAGTTAAGTCTATCCATCAACAAACGCCGATTCGGTAATCCGGTTAAATCATCGAAGAAGGCCAAATGATGAATTTGCTCATCGGCCTGTTTGCGCGCCGTGATGTCATCAAAATGGACAATGATTTGGCGCAGCGTGCCTTCTTCGTCGAACTCAGGAAAGGCATTGGTCGACAGCCACACAATATCGTTGGCATTCGTCGTAATTACTCCCAAGACGTGCGATTCAAGCGGCGTCATTGTGGAGAGGACTTTATTGACCGGATATTCTTCGATTGAGACCACCGAGCCTTGCTCATTGATAAAACACCAAGCCGGATCGAAAGCAACTCTGCCTTGAAGTTGGTCGGGCGTTAAGCCCAATAATTCGGATGCGCGTGGATTACTGTAAGTGATGCTGGTGTCTGGATTGTGAACAATAATGGCGATGTTAAGGTTGCTGAGCAGTTCGCGGAATTTTTTTTCATTGGCGATTAATTGGCGCTGCTTTTTGTGTAAATTGTCTTCAATTTTTTTACGGGCGCTGATGTCGCGGGACGAACTGAATAGAACCGGTTTGCCATTCAATTGCAACGGAAAGCCACTAACTTCGACGTTGAATATCGTGCCGTCTTTGCGTAAATGTACTGTCTCAAATAAGACGCGCTTTTTTTGTGAGAGTTGGTGAGTTAAGTTTTCATCTAACTCTTTTTGCGAGAGCTGGCCTTCCCAGTGCGAGACATTCATGCCTATCATTTCGGCGCGGGTATAGCCCAGCATTTCGCAAAATGAATCGCTTACTTCAATCACATTACCTTGTTCATCGAGAATATGAATTCCATCGCTGGCGTTATGCAGTAGGGCGAGATTTTTTTCGTTCTCATTCATCAAGGCGACTTGCGCTTGCGTGTTTTGCAGCCGGGTGCGTAAGGTCTCAATGCCGTAGGAAAGTATTTTGGCCAATTCCTCCAGTAACTCCACCTCGGGCTTACTGAACGCAAAATCTTCGTCGGCATAGGCGCTAATAGCCCCGATGACTTGATTATTGACGTTTAATGGCAAGCCAATGCTGGAGCCAAAACCGCTTGCCGTAGCCCAGTCACGCCACAAAGTCACCCTTGGGTTGTTGACATAATCCTGATAGACGATAGTTGAATTGGTGCGAATAGCAGAGCCAATCGGGCCTTGCCCAGTGGGCGTATCAGACCAAGTTATTTGTACTTGCTGGCAGTATTCAAGGTCAATTCCGTAGTGCGATTGAATGACGACAGATTTATTCGCGTCGTGCTGCGCGTAACCGACCCACGCCATTTTGTAGCCACCGATGGTTGTGGTTAGGGTGCAAATCGAATCAAGTAATTCTTGCTCGGTGTGCGCTTCGATTAACGCATTGGTGCAAGCGTTTAACAACTTGTGGGTGCGCAGCAGTACAGTTTTTTCTTTATCGCGATTCCTCTTCTCATGAATGTCGAGCGTTACCCCGACAAAGCGACTGCCAAGTTGGGTGGCATCGCGATCCAATACTTTGTTGTGGTTGGCATACCAAATCCAATCGCCATTCTTGGCGCGCAAGCGAAATTCGCAATGGTATTGGTCGGTGACGCCCGATAACAATTCGTTGAGGAGTCGTTGGATGTTGGGAATGTCGTCCGGATGAATAAAATCCCAGATCGAATCAATATCAGGCGCGATTTCGTCGGGCGTGTAGCCGAGTGCGGCAAAGATGCGGTTGGACTTATGGATGAAGCGACCCGTGGATAAATCGTTTTCCCATATGTCAAACACGCCATCCTCGTTGGCGTAATTAATGCTCGGTTGTAGATTGTTTTTATTCTCACCGCCGGACATGCCTATCTCCATAAATTCAGCAGATATTTTTGAAATCGTTGATTCAATTGCGGCATTGATTTCGACGTTTTTAGAAAAATTTACGTTGATTAAAAATACAAAGCAAAAGCCAAACTCGCTAGGTTTGGTGGCGATCTTTTATTTTTATTAATTTATTAATAATAAATTCGTGATGACTTAGGAATATCGGTTTACTAGCTTTTTTAGTATAGGAGGTAAATTTTATTTTGCCGAAAATTGTGTAACACCATTCACTTTTTTAGCGCCTAAACTAAAGCTACAGGAACGGCGTAGTTTGGTTTTGCTAAATTGCTATGGAGGGAGCGTGATGAGCGTTACTAAAATTATGACGCAGCGGGTGGTAACGATAGGAATGGACGACAAGTTATCGACTGTGAAGGATATTTTCGATCACTGCCAGTTTTCGCATTTGCTGGTGGTGGATGGCGGGGTGCTGGTGGGCGTGGTATCGGACAGTGATTTGTTTAAGGCGCTAAGTCCTAATATTGGAACGGCGACCGAGAGTTATAAAGATGCGGCCACGTTAAATAAGCGGGTGCATCAAATCATGACGCGTAAGCCCTTTGTGCTTAATGAACAGGCGAGTGTGGACGATGCGATTGATTTGTTTAATGCACATCGGATTTCTTGTATTCCGATTGTTAATTTGGGGAATAAGGTGGTGGGGATTGTTAGTTGGAGGGATGTTTTGAGGAGTATTAGGAAGGGGAATGATGGGTTGGCGACAAATTGAGCTAAATCATTTTTTTTATCGTCAAATTTTTGTTACTGATTGAGCTTTGTAAGCCAATATTTAGTTGGGGGTTGTCGTGCATTGTAGATCGCGGGGCGGTGGGGGCTGATGGCTAGAAACCGTTTTCGCTGTTTGTAGTTGATCTAGGACTTGGGGTCGGGGGTAGCCCGACAGCTAGTCACCTTTTTTGTCTCGCCAAAAAAGGTAACCCAAAAAAGGCGACCACGGTATTTCGGAAACCCCGATTATTTTTCCAAAAAATGGGAAAGTAGCGAAACTCGCTGCGCTCAGACAACGCTACTTCCTGATCCATTATTTGGAAAAATAACCGGCCGAAATACAGTGGGTTAATGTCAAAAAATTCCTGTGATTACAGGATTTTGGGTTGGTTAAATTAGATAATTTTGATTTACCCACCCATCTGTCGTTGCCGACTTTTTGGGTGCCAAAATGGAGCAGAAAGTATCGCTGTTTCAGGTGCAGTGTGGGTTTCGATTGGCATGCCAATCGCGCGCTCAACGGTGTTCGCATGCAGGCGAGCACTCCTCCTCTATTGGGCCACAGGGGCAATCCCCAACTTACTACCCTTCAAATAGTCGCCGGTTCAGTAAAGACCGGCGCTATCTTCTTATGCCAAATCTGCTTCCGAAATAAACGAATCTGCATAAAACTCATCGGCTGGCAATTTAGAGAGCGCCACAAAATCACGCTTGGCTGAATCGACGACTATCGGTGCTCCGCAGGCATACACTTGGTAGCCGGATAAATCGCTTAGGTCATCCAATACCGCTTGATGCACAAAGCCGGTGCGGCCGGTCCAATTGTCTTCTGGGGTGGCGTTGGAGACGACTGGGATGTAGGTGAAGTTAGGTAGTTGCGCTGCCCAATCTAAACATAGCTGATTTAGGTACAAATCTTCTGGACGGCGGCCGCCCCAGTACAGGTTGATTGGGCGAGTGATGCCTTGTTCGATGACGTGTTCCATGATCGCTTTGATGGGGGCAAATCCGGTACCGGAGGCGAGCATGACGATCGGTTTTTCGCTACCTTCGCGCAGATAAAACGTACCTTGCGGTCCTTCGATGCGCAAAATGTCGCGTTCTTTTAGCGTTGAGAAAACTTGGTCGGTAAATAAGCCGCCCGGCATATGGCGAATGTGCAGGCTGACTTGGTCGCTGCTGTGTGCGGCGTTGGCCATGCTGTAGCTGCGGCGTTTGCCGTCGCGTAGCAAAAAGTCGATATATTGGCCAGCGCGGTAGTTGAATTTTTCGGTGGCGGGTAATTGCAAATTGATGAGCATTACATCGTGCGACAGCTTTTCAATTTTGGCGATGCGGGTTGGCAGTTTTTTGCTGGCGAATTCACCGGCTTCGATTTCACGCGCTTCGATATGGACGTCGGATTGCGGTGTGGCGCAGCAGAATAGTGAAAAACCTTGTGCTTGTTCTTCAGCAGGAAGCGTTTTTTCTTGATGTTTGCCCAGAACAGTTTGGCCAGATAGAATCCGTCCCTTGCATGCGCCGCATGCGCCGTTTTTGCAACCGTGTGGCAGTCCAACGCCAGCGCGGGTTGCGGCGGCTAAAATTGTTTCGTCGGCGCCGCAGTCAAATTGGCGTCCACTTGGGCTAACAGTTACTTGAAAAGTCATATCATCCTGCACATGAAAAAAGATAAAAATAGCAAAAAAATAGGTCTGCCACGGGTCTTAATTATTGGCTGTGGCGACGTAGGGATGCGTATTCTACCGCTTTTGGGGGCGCAATTACAGGGCAATTCCTGTCTGCCAGCTCGTGCGCAGTTCAAAGTTTTTGCGCTCACCAGCCAGCCTGAACGGTGCCAAGAATTGCGTAATGCTGGGGCGATTCCGGTGGTGGCAAATTTGGATGATCCGGCCAGTTTGGCGCGTTTGGCGGGTTTAGCTAGTCATATTATTTATTTGGCACCGCCACCTTCCGAAGGACAAAAAGACACGCGCAGCCGACATTTGGCTGCCGTGATATCGCGCCGTTGTCGCCTCGTTTATATTTCCACATCGGGCGTGTACGGTGATTGCGAAGGCGACTTTATCGACGAAACTCGCACTGTCGCGCCACGCAACGCGCGTGCGATTCGCCGCGTTGATGCCGAACAAGTTTGGCGACGTTGGGCGCGCCGTACCGGGTCAGCGCTGAGTATTTTGCGTGTCCCAGGAATTTATGCTGCCGATCGCCTGCCGATTGAACGCTTAAAAAAACGCACGCCTGCCTTGCTGCCGATTGAAGATGTGTACACCAATCACATCCATGCCGACGACTTGGCGCGCATGACGCTTAAAGCCTTATTTCATGCCAGTTCATCGCGCATTTATCACTCGTCCGACGACAGCAATTTATTGATGGGCGACTACTTCGATTTGGTCGCTGAAAAGTTCAATCTCCCCAAAGCGCCGCGCTTGCCGCGCTATGAGTTGGTCAAGCAAGTCAACCCGATGCTGCTGTCATTTATGTCGGAATCACGCCGTTTGAGTAACGAGCGTATTAAGGCTGAATTGGGTGTGCGCTTGTTATATCCATCGGTGCGGGAAGGGTTGGCGGTGATTTGATTATTCGCCGCTACTCGTTGAATATAGTTGTGTTAATTTGCTCATTTCCGCTGGCTACCAAGTTGGAAGTGGCGGCCTGCGGCGCGATTCAAACTCCATTACAATCCAGAAAAATTTTTTCTTTCTGGAGCTTCACTTGAAACCAACACTGTGTTCTATCGCCTTGCTGAGTGTTCTGTGCTCACCGGTTTGCTGCTTGGCAGCGCCAGAGGAAATACAAGTCTATATGGACGATCTCAGTGCTCCGGGTAAGTTTGGTCTGGACGTGCACAACAACTACGTCGTGTCCGGCGACTCCAATCCGGCCTATCCGGGCGCTTTGCCTGCTGCGCATCAATACCGGCTTACCCCGGAGTTTTATTACGGTTTGACCGACAATGTTGAACTCGGAATGTATGTATTAAGCGCGTTTGAAAGTGACGGCACCAGCCATATCGAAGGCGGTAAGTTCAGGATCAAGTACATCGCGCCGCATGATGCTGAAAAAGGGATGTTTTGGGGCGTTAATTTGGAAGCCGGTCGAACCAATCTGGCCGCGTCCGAGTTGCCTTGGAATGCCGAGCTAAAAGGAATTTGGGGCTTCCGAACGGGCGAGTGGACTTTTGCGCTGAATCCGAATATTGATTGGAGTTTGTCGTCCGGCGGCGGTCCTGTAACTTTGGATGTGGACGGCAAGCTCGCTTACAGCGTTAGCGAAAAAACTCAAATCGGCGTTGAGCTGTACAGCGAATTTGGCCCACTGCGCCAGCTTCAAGCCTTGAATCAAAATAGTAAAACCTTGTACGCCGCGTTGGATCACGAATTTGGCGGCATTGATTTGAATGCTGGCATTGGGCGAGGATTGACTAGCGAATCGGATAAATGGGTAATCAAGTTTATTATTGGGACCCATTTTTAACGCTGTCAGCGTTATGTTTGAAGCAAATAACGTTAGGCGAAAAGTGAGAAAAAGGAGCTTGTAGGGCTCGTTTTTTAATTTGCCGGCCGTTGTCCAACTAAGGCGCCCACAAAAAAGCGGCCCCACCGACGAAAATCAGGTCAGCAAGCGCGCATGTCACAGATTGCAACCATTTTTTTTCTTAACAGCAATTAATATCAGCTAAACTAGCGCTCAATAACAAATCGGCACGACAGGCAAAATGGCTCGGTTTGGCGCGTTCCCATTCTAAATTTTCGGCTCGAGCAACTTGCTTGTTTGGCTGGATTGGTACTGAATTCCAAATTTATCAAGGTGTGACTAATGATTCCAGAAATCGGTAATTTTTCGCTAATGTTGGCGCTGGCATTGGCGCTGTTGCAAGGGGTAATTCCTATTGCGGGTTCATTTCGCGGTAACGCGAATTGGATGGCCTTAGCCAGAACAGCGGCGGCGGGGCAATGTACTTTTGTGACGATTGCGTTTGCCTGCTTGGTCTACAGTTTTGCCAATAACGATTTTTCGGTGCTGTATGTGGCCTCGAATTCCAACTCGACGTTGCCGCTGTATTACCGCATTGCGGCGACGTGGGGCGGTCATGAAGGGTCGTTGTTGTTGTGGAGCGAAATGCTGGTGTTGTGGACGTTTGCGGTCGCGACCTTTAGCCGCGGATTGCCGCAAGTTACGGTGGCGCGCGTATTGGGTGTGATGGGTTTGATTAGCGTTGGATTTTTGTGCTTTATGTTGTTCACTTCGAATCCCTTCGAACGCATGCTGCCTGCTGCACTGGATGGTCGTGATCTCAATCCGCTATTGCAAGATTTCGGCATGATTATTCATCCGCCTATGTTGTATATGGGCTATGTCGGTTTTTCGGTGGCGTTTGCGTTTGCGATTGCTGCGCTGATGGGCGGGCAATTGGATGCGGCTTGGGCGCGCTGGTCACGTCCTTGGACTTTGGTTGCGTGGATGTTTTTGACGCTCGGTATTTTTATGGGCAGCTTTTGGGCTTACTACGAATTAGGTTGGGGCGGTTGGTGGTTTTGGGATGCGGTAGAAAACGCCTCCTTTATGCCTTGGCTGGTCGGCACGGCGTTAATCCATTCACTGGCGGTGACCGAAAAGCGCGGCAGCTTTAAAAACTGGACAGTGTTGCTGGCAATTATTGCGTTTTCTTTGTCACTACTCGGAACTTTTTTAGTCCGTTCTGGCGTGCTCACTTCGGTACATGCTTTTGCGACCGATCCGCGTCGGGGCTTGTTTATTTTGATTTTCTTGGCAATTGTCATCGGCGGCTCGTTGCTGTTGTATGCCTTCCGTGCGCCGAAAGTTGGATTGGGTGGCAGCTTTCAGTTGGTCTCGCGTGAATCGATGTTGTTGGTCAATAACGTGCTGCTCTTGGCTGCAGCGGCAGCGGTCTTTTTGGGAACACTCTATCCCTTATTTTTAGATGCGCTTAATCTGGGCAAAATTTCAGTCGGGCCGCCGTACTTTGAAGCGGTGTTCGTGCCATTGATGCTTCCAGTATTGCTGCTTATGGCGGTTGCGCCATTCATGAATTGGAAAAAAGCAGTGCTGCAAAAAGTCGCACTTCGTCTGCGTTGGGTGGCTTTGGCGGCGTTAATTTTTGCCATCATCGCAGCAATTACCTTCGCCCATTCGGTCATGGTTGTATTCGGTGTGACGATTGCTTTGTGGATCGGTTTGGCGACCTTAACGCATTTGATCGAACGCTTGAAACATGCTCCTGCGGGTACTTCGGTGTGGCGTCGAATCGCAAGCCAACCGCGCAGCTATTGGGGCATGATCATCGCGCATGCTGGTGTGGCGGTGTTTGTCGTGGGCGTGACTTTGGTGAAAGGCAATGAGACTGCCACCGATGTCAGTATGCGCGTGGGCGAATCCACTACCGCGGCCGACTATAGCTTTCACTTTACTGACCTAAAAGAAGTCAAAGGCCCTAACTATATCGCGGCGCAAGGAACCTTTGAAGTGATGCGCGACGGTAAATTGGTAACGACTTTACGTCCAGAGAAACGCTTCTTTTTAGTCCAGCAAATGCCGATGACCGAGGCGGCAATTGATCGTGGTTTTACCCGTGATTTGTATGTGTCGCTGGGCGAAGAATCTAGCCCGAATGTGTGGGTCGTGCGGGTGCAGCATAAGCCGTTTGTTAGCTGGATTTGGAGTGGCGCATTGATTATTGCGTTTGGTGGATTTTTGGCCGCCTCTGACCGTCGTTATCGTTTAGCGCGCCGCCGTTCGGATGCACCGATTTCGGGCATGAGCTCTGGTTCTGGCACTGATCTTCCGATTAATCCCATCAAAGTACCTGTGTAAATCATGAGACGTTTCTTATTGCCGTTTGGCGTATTTATCGCGTTAGTGCTGTTTTTAGGTGTGGGCTTACGACTTAATCCGAGTGAAATTCCCTCGCCATTTATTGGTAAGCCAGCGCCTAAATTTAGTCTCACCCAGCTAGGTGATCCAAGCAAAACGATTGCGCCGTCCGATATGCTCGGTCAAGTGTGGATGTTTAACGTCTGGGCATCGTGGTGTGTGTCGTGTCGCCAAGAGCATCCGGTGTTAATGGATTTTTCGCGCCAAAATGCGATTCCGATGATAGGTTTAAATTACAAAGATAGTCGTCCTGAGGGCATGGCATGGTTGGCGCAGTTTGGCAATCCTTATCAGTTGTCCGCCTTTGATGACAGTGGTCGGGTTGGAATTGATTATGGCGTTTATGGTGTGCCGGAGACATTTATCATTGATAAAAAGGGCGTAATTCGCAAGAAGTTTATCGGTCCGATCACACCAGAAATTATCTCGACTCAACTTTTGCCCTTAATTAAAGAATTAAATAGCGAGGATAAACGTGCGTAAATTATTGTTAGGCTTTTGTGCATTGTTATTGGCTTCGGTATGTGCCGCACAGTCACCTCAGAACGAAGCATTAGAAAAGCATGTAATGGCCGTCTCTGAACAATTGCGATGCCTTGTTTGTAAAAGCCAAACAATCGCTGATTCACACGCAGATTTAGCTGTTGATCTTCGTAATCAAGTTCGGGAAAAAATTCAGGCTGGAATGACGGATCAACAAATTTTTGATTATATGGTTGAGCGTTACGGTGATTTTGTGATGTATCGTCCGCCATTAAAAAGCACGACTTGGTTGCTGTGGTTTGGTCCCTTTTTGCTTCTCATTTTGGGACTAGGTTTTCTGGTGGCGAGAGTGCGACAGCCAGTCGTGGTTGAGGAGATCAGCGAGGCCGATCAGCAACGCTCACAGCAATTACTAAGCTCGAAATTAACTAGCGAATTAGATCGTAAGGAATCGTTATGACGATGTTTTTATTGGTGGCAGCATTGCTGCTGATTGCGGCGCTGCTATTTGTTATGCCGGCTTTATTAAGCGCGCCGAATACGGCAAAAACTGTTGTGCGTAACGAGTTAAATTTAGATGTCTTGCGCGATCAATTGCGCGAGCTCGATACCGATTTTGCCAATGGCATCATTGATCAAGAAAGCTATGACAATGCCCGCAAAGAATTAGAAAAGCGCGTGGCAACGGACGTGCTCGCCGACGACGCCGCGCCAAGTACCACGAGCGCTAAACCCGTCATTGCGATGGCGATTGGCTTGGTGGTGCCGATAGTGGCAATTTCGCTGTATTTCTACATGGGCAATCCATCGGGTTTAGATCCAGCGCAGGCTAAAGCAAACGCGGGACAAGCTGCCGAAATCACCCAAGAGCAAATCATTGCGATGGTGGCGACCTTGGAGCAAAAGCTGAAGGCCAATCCTAATGATGTGCAAGGTTGGGAAATGCTAGCGCGGTCTTATCATATTCAGGGGCGCTACCGCGAATCGGCTGGCGCGTATGAGCAATTGATTAAGCTCGTTCCTGATAACGCTGAAATCTTGGCCGATTACGCCGATGTGTTAGGCATGGCGCAGAACAAGAGCTTGCAAGGCGAGCCAGAAAAAATCATTGCTCGGGCCTTGCAGATCGATCCCAAAAACGTGAAGGCCTTGGCATTAGCGGGCAGCGCTGCATTTGATGAACGTGATTATCAAAACGCGGTCATGCTGTGGAAAAAAATCTTGGATGAAGTCGATCCGCAATCTGACATGGGCCGCTCAATTGCCTCGAGCATCGCTGAAGCGCAAGCGATGGCCGGCGGCGTTAC
This sequence comes from Sapientia aquatica, assembly GCF_004358105.1. GTDB lineage: Bacteria > Pseudomonadota > Gammaproteobacteria > Burkholderiales > Burkholderiaceae_D > Solimicrobium > Solimicrobium aquaticum. Next base: position 797,157 of record NZ_SMYL01000002.1, read on the forward strand.
CGCGCCAGCCATCGGAGCTACTCCTGCTGCGGCACCAACCCAGGCTGCCAGTGCGCCCCAGATTCTAGGTAAGGCTGTGGAGGGCGATGTCAGCATTGACCCTAGCTTCAAGAATCAGGTTGATGGCGAGACCACCGTATTTATCTTTGCTCGCGCAGAACAAGGCCCGCGCTTTCCATTGGCTGTGTTGAAAAAACAGGTAAAAGATTTGCCTTTGCATTTCAAACTCGACGACAGCATGGGCATGATGCCAAATGTCAAACTGTCTGATTTCTCATCGGTTGTGGTCGGGGCGCGGGTTTCAAGCACCGGCAGCGCCACACCTCAGGCGGGGGATTTGGAAGGAACAGGTAATCCGGTTGCACCTGGCGCTACGGGTTTAAAAATTGTAATAAATACGCGCCATCAATAAAACGGCTTTAGGCTACGCCAAGTGCACAGCTTGGCGTCAAGTCGAAAACAATTAAGTGCAACTCAACCCGAATATTGCCCATCTTGCCTTGGATTGTGGCGTTGCTTGCCGTGGCGGGAGCGATGATTGTGGTTGCGACCAAATCGACTTCCAATCCTGCCAGTGCTGAACTCAGCCTGGCACCGAATACTTCCTCCCGTGTGACCATTTCCCCTACAGTATCCGCGCCGCCCACCGCTGGAGTTGGAACCAGCGCCCCGGCTTCCAATGCGGGCGGTGATATGGCAACGGCGGTCAAACGTTTAGAAGCAAAATTAGAAAAGAATCCGCAAAACGGCGATGGCTGGTTGTTGCTAGCGCGCTCGTACAATGAATTAGGACGCCGTCAAGATGCTGCCAACGCGTTCGGCAAAGCTGCTGCTTTATTGCCAACCAGCGCCGATTTGTTGGCCGACTGGGTTGATGCTCGCGTGGTAAGTAATAATCGGAAATGGGACGATGAATCACGCGTGATTTTAAAACGCGCTTTGGCCGCAGACACCAAACACATTAAGTCGCTTGAGCTGGCCGCCAGTGAAGCCTTTGATCGTGCTGCTTATCCACAAGCGATAGAATTTTGGAAACAAGTCTTAGCGGTCGCGCCCGCCAACTCTCCCGACGCAAAGTTAGCGCAGCAGGGCATTAACGACGCTAACAGCACCTCTACCGCTAAGAAGTAATTCAACCCGCTACTCACGTACCACTTCCGCCACCCAATTCATCAGCAACTGGGTGCGCTTAGGCACATGGCGGCGATTAGCGTACAAAATTGAAGCTGGCATTGGAGCCGCGTTATAAGCGGGCAATAACTGCACCAAACGGCCTTGCGCTAACAGTTCACGCATGCCAAATTCGGGCGCTTGGATAATTCCCAATCCAGCTAGACAAGCCGCTTGATAGGCGTCGGCGTTGTTGACCGCTATCGATGCAGGTACATTTTTTTGAAATGTTTGTCCGTCCAACACGTACTCAAAATTGCTATTGCTAACTAGGAACGAGGGCGAATAATGCACCATGCGATGTGCCTCTAAATCTTCCAATGACTGCGGCATTCCGTATTGCGCGATATAGGCCGGGCTAGCGCAATTAATCAGTTTAATCGAACCTAAATAGCGCGCCACTAAATTAGAATCGGCCAGCGTCCCGACGCGAATCACGCAATCAAAACCTTCTCGAATCAAATCGACTCGCCTATCCGTGCAACTGACTTCCACTGTTAGTTTGGGATGGGCTTTTAAGAACTCAGGTAGGCGCGGAATGATCTTCATGCGCGCAATTCCTACCGGCATGTCGATGCGTAATCGACCGCTAATTTCGACTTCGCTTTGGCGAAACATGGTTTGTAGTTCTTCCATGTCGATCAACATATCTTTGCAGCGCTCGTAATACAGCAATCCGTCTGGCGTCATTTGCACGGTGCGGGTGGTGCGCTGTAGCAGGCGGGTGCCGAGATTGTTTTCCAACTGTTTAATCGTGCTCGATACGGTGGCTTTGGGTAAGCCCAAACTGTCGGCGGCTTGGGTAAAGCTGGCTAGCTCTGCCACGCGTTCAAAAATCCGCATTGCTTCGAATTGATTCATATTTTTCCCTGATGATGTTTGTGATTGTTCGTTATTGCTGAACAGTGTAATCAATTTTTAGGTCTTTGTTTGACTTAGGAAGCTCAATACACTACCGTCATCCCCAAATGGTGGGATGAACAGTTCAAAAGGAAAATCATGACGAATAAAATCGCAATCATTACTGGTGGCAGCCGTGGCTTGGGAAAAAGTGCGGCATTAAAATTAGCGCAACAAGGCGTGGATGTGGTGGTGACCTACCACAGCAAAGAAGCCGAAGCGGCATCGGTGGTGGCCGAGATCGAAGCGTTAGGGGGCAAAGCCGCCGCGCTGCAATTGGACGTCGGTGTTAGTTCCAGCTTTGATCATTTTGCCCAGCGTCTGCGCGCCGTATTAGCGCAAAAATGGCAACGCAGCAGTTTTGATTTCTTGGTCAATAATGCTGGCGTTGGTATCTACAACCCGATTGCTCAAACCACTGAAGAACAATTCGATCAACTGGTTAATATTCATCTCAAGGGTGTATTCTTTTTGACCCAAAAACTGCTGCCACTAATCGCTGATAATGGTCGCATAGTTAACGTTTCAACCGGTTTGACGCGCTTTGCTTTGCCCGGATACGCGGCCTATGCGTCGATGAAAGGCGCGATCGAAGTATTTACCAAGTACCTCGCTAAAGAACTCGGCCCACGCAAGATAGCAGTCAACGTAGTGGCTCCCGGCGCCATTGAGACCGATTTCGGCCACGGTGCGGTGCGTGATAATAAAGACTTGAACAATTTCGTCGCATCTCAAACAGCCTTGGGTCGCGTAGGCTTGCCAGACGATATTGGCGGTGTGATTGCGTCGCTGTTAAATCAAGATAGCGGTTGGATTAACGCGCAGCGCATTGAGGCTTCTGGTGGGATGTTTTTGTGATGTGTGTTGAATAAAAATTGAAGCCATTGTGCATCAGTTTGAATTCAACGGCAGTTTCTTAATGTATTCATTGAGCTTATCGAGGATTTTGTCGTCGACCGATTTGCTGCAATAAATATAGCTAGGTTCTGGTGGCGGTGAGTCGGTGAAGCGCATCATGATGAGCGCTTTGCCTTCATCGCCAAATTGCTTGATTTGATATTCTGCTTCAATCGGCGTAAAAATTGCTCCGTCCGTTGTTCCTTCTAAAATCAAGCGGACTCGCTCACGGCTTTCGGCTGGCAGTCGTTTCACGCGGGCTTTGGCGCGCGCGAGCATGGCGTCAAGCTTCTCACCGTACGAGTAGCCATTGCGCATGACCACGCTTACCAGCGGATTTTCTAGGACTTCTGACCAAGATCGGAACGAATTAATTTTCCGATTATCGGCTCGCACAACCAAAATTTTGGATTGCTTAGTGTAGATCGGCAGCGTAAATTTACCCAGTTTTTCACGTTCCGCGGTGCGATAAATTCCGACCGCACAAGAGGGGTCGATATTTCGGCCTATCCACTCAATTTGGCGCGCCCCGGGTGCTTCTGATAGGGTAAATTCGTAACCCGCCGCTTTAAAAACGTCTGCTGCCGACTTACCTTCAACCCCTAGCAATTCACCTGATTGAATATAGGTAAACGGAGCACGATTCTCGTAAAACAACGTGATCGGTTCGGCCAACGCCGTGGCCATGGTTGGGAGGGTCAAACTCACCAATAGCAGCAACGCCGCAACCGTCGATGTTGGTTGAGAGCGCTGGCAGCTAATGGGTGAGTTTGTCAATCTCATTGGTGATCTATGTAATGTAGTTTTTTAATGTGCTGCAGCCGTTGATGATAGAAACTTGTACCAATTTGTGATGCATAGATCGGGGATGTTAAATCTCACCAGTTGCTTTGCTAGCTGTTCGTATCAACAGCGACTGGCGTATTGATTGGCAACAGCTCAATCCCTAAAATTATTAAATTCCAACGGCAAATCTTTAATATCTTTTTTCAACATCGCCATCGCCGCTTGCAAATCGTCGCGCTTAGCACCAGTCACGCGCACCGCGTCGCCTTGAATGCTGGCTTGAACTTTTAATTTGCTGTCTTTGATGACGCGCACGATTTTTTTGGCGTCTTCGGTTTCGATGCCGTTTTTGATTTTGATGACTTGTTTAATCTTGTCGCCACCGATTTTTTCGATTTTGCCGTTATCCAAAAAACGCACATCGACGCCGCGTTTGCTCAGTTTGGTGAGCATTACTTCACGCAGTTGTTCTAATTGAAATTCTGCATCGGCGAATGCGGTTAATTCACGATCCTTTTGTTCGATGCGCGCGTCGGAACCTTTGAAGTCAAAACGGTTGCTGATGTCTTTGTTGGCCTGATCGATGGCGTTTTTTACTTCAACCATATTGGCTTCAGAGACGGTATCAAATGAGGGCATGTGGAATTCCTTAATGAATAGCTATCAATAAAGGCATTATTTTAACTTATCCCCTTGTAGCCGCGCCAGAATATGTGGTTTATCCAGTTTATAATTCTGCGCTATGAATTCAAATACCATTCCTTTCGATATCCAATCCAACGTTTCCTTGCAATCTAAGACCACTTTTGGGATTGATGCATCGGCATGCCAATTTGTGGACATCACTAACGTTCACCAATTAGTGCAAATTAAGCAAAATTCTGCCTTGTCGTCTTTGCCACGTTTAGTCTTGGGCGGCGGTAGTAATTTAGTATTGACCGGCGACTTTGATGGGCTAGTGCTGCACATGGCATTAGCGGGGCGCGAGTTGGTGGCGGAAGACGATCAAGCGTTTTATGTGCGCGCGGCGGCAGGTGAAGGGTGGCACGAGTTTGTCCAATGGAGTTTGTCCAAAGGGTGGGGCGGCTTAGAAAATTTATCACTCATCCCTGGCAGTGTCGGTGCGGCACCAATTCAAAATATTGGCGCCTATGGCGTTGAGATCAAAGACGTTTTTCATTCATTGAACTGGTTTGAGTTTGCTACTGAAACGGTACACACCATGTACCGACAAGACTGCCGTTTTGCTTATCGCGATAGCGTTTTTAAAAACGAATTACGTGACTTGGGCGTGATTCTCGATGTCACCTTTGCTCTGCCTAAACACTGGCAAGCCAAGCTTGGTTATGGCGATGTGGCGCAATCTTTGGCGGGGATTGAGGCACCAAGCGCGCAGCAAGTTAGCGACGCGATTTGTGCGATTCGGCAGAGTAAATTACCTGATCCAAAGGTGATCGGAAACGCGGGCAGTTTCTTTAAAAATCCCTTAGTCAGCGCCGAGTTGCGCGATTCGTTATTAGCGGCTTTTCCACAATTAGTCAGCTATCCGCAAGCCGATGGCCGTTTCAAACTCGCTGCTGGTTGGTTGATTGAACAAGCAGGCTGGAAAGGGCGTGCGTTAGGGCGCGCTGGCGTGTATGCCAAACAAGCGCTGGTGTTGGTTAATTTGGGCGGTGCAACGGGCGCCGATGTGGTTGCTTTATCGCAGGCGGTACAAGCCGATGTGTTGCACAAATTTGGCGTGCAGTTGGAGCCTGAGCCAGTATTTGTCTAGCCGACGTTTTACTCAAATCAATAATAAAAAAGGCCACTATGTTTTTGCGCGATTCTCAGCATGTTCCGAGCTACTACGCCAGCAACGTCGAGGCGCAACCTAGAGCGGCTCAAACTCACGATCTACAAACGGAAGTACTCATTATCGGCGCTGGTTTTTCGGGCTTGCATACCGGTTTGCGTTTAGCTTTAGCTGGTAAAAAAGTGACGATGATCGATGCCAGTCGCATTGCTTGGGCGGCGTCGGGTCGCAACGGTGGGATGGCAATTTTAGGCTGGTCGAGTGACATGGGACCGATCGAACAGGCCTTAGGATTGAATGACGCCAAAGTGCTGTGGGGTTTGATGCGCGAAGCAGCCAGTGAATTAAAACAGTTACCGCAGCGCTTTGGCTTTGATTGCGATTATCGCCCTGGGCATTTATGGGCTTCGGTGTTAGCGCGCCGAGTGGCTGGTCTACGTGAATGGCAAGAACACGCGGCGCAGAAATGGAATTACGATAGCCTACAACTGATCGAGAAAAAAGAGGTACCCAATTGGGTCAACAGTGGCCGTTATCAAGCCGCTTTGTACGATCCCGAGGCAGGGCACATTCATCCGTTAAAACTTGCCTTGGGTTTGGCGCGCGCGTTTGAGCAGGCGGGTGGGCAGATTTTTGAACAGACGCGAGCTGTTGCGTATCAAGAAGTTGGCAATCAACTTCACGTCACCACCGAACGCGGGCAGATCAAGTGCGATCAATTGGTGTTGGCCTGCAATTCCTATATCGATCAACTCGATGCGGGTTTAAGTCGCAAGATTCTGCCGGTGGGGACGTTCATGGTCACCACCGAAGTATTGGGCCAAGAACGCGCCAAGGCGCTCATTCCTAGCAATGCCTGTGTCACTGACAATCAATTTATTCTGGATTACTTCCGCCTCACGGCTGACCACCGTTTGCTATTTGGTGGTGGCTGCACCTATTTGGGCGGCATTCCGGCGGATATTCCGGCTGCTATGCGCCCTAACTTGGAACGTGTTTTTCCAACGTTAAAGGGCGTGAAAATCGATTACGCGTGGGGCGGTCATATCGACATCAGCATGCACCGCACGCCAGAAATTGGCTGTCGCGGCAATGTGTATTGGATGCAGGGTTATTCTGGACACGGCGTTTTACCGACTTGCGTATCTGGGCGCGTCGTGGCTGAGGCGATTTTGGGGCAGCGCGATCATTTGGCGCTGTTTATGCGTTTATCGCATCCACCGTTCCCGGGCGGCGCTATCTTGGCTCCTTGGCTCGAAGCGGCGGGTAAATGTTGGTATCGGCTGAGAGATTTTTTTTAAAAGTTAGATCAGTTATAGCCAGTATCGTGATGTAATCAGGAAACATTGTCTGAATCATTGCGGTAATATATGCAATTCATTTTTTAATAAATTAGCCGCAACCGTTCGGCTAATTCCCACTAAAACAAACAGACATCATGAAAAATTCCTCACCGTTATTGAGCGTCAATGAGGCCTTGAGCATTATGCTAGAGGCAGCAACCCACGCTCCGATGACGCATACGGCGCAACTGCCAACCTTGTTGGCCAATAACCGCATTTTGGCGAGCTCGATTTCCGCGCCGATGAATGTGCCCAGTATTGAAAATTCACAAATGGATGGTTACGCGCTCAATGCGCTCGATGCGCAAAACAGCATCGAAACCAATCAGCCCTTGCCCGTCAGTCAGCGCATCGCCGCGGGTCATCCCGGCAAACCATTGCAAGCTGGTACCGCAGCGCGCATCTTTACCGGTGCGCCTATGCCGCACGGCGCGGACTGCGTGGTAATGCAAGAGCAATGCGAGTTAATTGAAAATGCTGACGGTAAATTCATCAAGCTCAATCACTTACCCAAAGCGGGTGAATGGGTGCGTCATATTGGTGAAGATATTCGCCGTGGGAGCGTGATTTTAAAAGCAGGCACACGCTTGCGCGCGCAGGAATTAGGCTTGGCAGCATCGGTCGGTTTAGCCACCTTACCGATTAAGCGCCCATTAAAAGTGGCGATATTTTTTACCGGCGATGAATTAGCCATGCCGGGCGATCCGTTGCCACCGGGTGCTATTTACAATTCCAATCGATTTTTGATTAATTCCTTGCTAGAAAATTTGGGCTGCGAAGTGCACGATTTTGGAATTGTTCCCGATTCATTGGGCGCGACCCGCAGCACCTTAAAACAAGCCGCGTTTGAAAATGATGTAGTCATCACCTCAGGCGGTGCTTCGGTTGGGGAAGAAGATCACATCAAGCCAGCGGTGGAAGCTGAAGGTAAATTGAACATGTGGCAAATCTCGGTAAAGCCCGGCAAGCCGCTTGCCTTTGGTCAAGTCGGACGTGCATTTTTTGTTGGTTTGCCCGGCAATCCGGTATCGAGCTTTGTGACCTTTTTATTGTTTGTGCGCCCATTTTTATTGCGCTTGCAAGGCGTGGTCGATGTTGCGCCCAAAAGCTTCCAAGTGCGCGCCGACTTCACTTGGGCCAAAGCCGATAAACGCAACGAATTTTTACGCGCCAAACTAAATGCCGATGGTGGTTTGGAATTATTTCCGAGCCAAGGTTCCGCCGTTTTAAGCTCGACTGTTTGGGGCGATGGCTTGGTCGATAATCCTGCCGGACAAACGATTCAGCCCGGTGATATGGTCAAGTTCATCCCATTTTCTGAGTTAATTTAATAGTGACGTGTGCAATGAAAATCAATTTACGTTTTTTTGCCAGCTTGCGTGAGCAGTTGGGTATCTCGGATGAAATAGTGAGCGTACCAGCCGAGGTAAAAAACGTCGGTCAGGTGCGCGCATGGCTGATCGAGCGCGGTGGAATTTGGGCGGAGTCGTTAGCCCTAAGCCGTAATCTGCGCGCCGCCGTGCAGCACGAAATGTGTGACGAGACGGCGGAAATCTCAGACGGTGACGAAGTCGCTTTCTTTCCGCCAGTGACTGGCGGCTAATTCAACACTAAGGGTAGGCGGTAAGGTGAAAATAGCAATTCAAACCAATGATTTTGACGTTAGTGCTGAACTCGCTCAGTTGCGCATTCAGCACCGCGATGTTGATGCCTTGGCGAGCTTTGTAGGCACCGTACGCGAAGTGACGAAGGGCGTCAATGACGTTGAAGTCACCCAGATGGAGTTAGAGCATTACCCTGGCATGACCGAAAAATCATTGACCGTTATCGCGCAACAAGCGATCGAACGCTGGAAGCTCAAAGATGCGGTAATTATTCACCGCGTCGGCGTATTGCAAGTCACTGAGCAAATCGTGCTGGTAATCGCTGCCAGCAAACATCGCGGCGACGCCTTTGCCGCCTGCGAATTTATGATGGATTACCTAAAAACCGACGCGCCGTTTTGGAAAAAAGAAACCACGGCGACCGGCGCGCACTGGGTTGATGCGCGCTCATCGGACGTTAGTGCGCTCGATAAATGGACACGCTAATACAGTGAATTAGCTCGATCACTTTATAAATTTAAGCGGTAAAAAAGATTGGCGTTGTCGCCAAATACGGCGTCACGTTCTAATTCGTTTAAATCCTTCAACAACATTTCGCTGGCGCTCAGCCATTTCGGGTAGATCGTATCGGTGGTCAATATCGGCCAGTCACTGCCCCAGATAAGTCGGTTCGTCCCGAAATGGCGCATCAAATGATTGACATACGGACGCAAACTATCCACCGACCATCGCGGCCCCGCCTCAGTAATCAATCCAGATAACTTGCGCGCGACGTTGGGTAATTTGGCCAGAACAGCGATCTTATCGGCCCAAGGCGTCCACGTTGCGCTGGCAATCTCGGGCTTGGCACCATGATCGATGATGATGCGCAGCTTGGGATGACGTTGTGCAAAGACGTGTAAATAGTCGAGATGGCGGGTATAGACCAACGCTTCAAACACAAGATCATGCTCCAATAATTGCTCAACCGCGGCGTCAAATGGCGCTTGATGTTTGCCAGCGCTAATCCAATGATCTTGCGGCAAATCCTGCAACATCGGGCGTATCCCCCTAAATTTGGGATGTTGTGCTAAGCGCGCAATCGTCTCAGGTGCTTTACTGCTGAGCATATCAACCCAGCCAATCACTCCAGCAATCGACGCATGTTGAGTGGCTAAATCGAGTAAATATTCGGTTTCTTCAATGCTAGGCGCTGCTTGGATAACGATCGTTTTAGCGATCCCATGTCGAGCCAACAGCGGCTCTAAATCACGCGGCTGAAAGTCCTGATACAGCAATGTCATTTCCGGTTTCAGCCAACCATAATCCGATCGTTGAATCGTCCAGTAATGCTGATGCGCATCGATACGTACACTCGTTGAGGTGGTGCTATTCATTTTCTGCCTTTCAAAGCAGAAGCTCTCTGCTTTGTTGAGACCAATAACAAGCGCATGAATTGGAGCATCTTTGTATGCTGATTTTGGCGCCGTTATTGGTTACTTTGTGTTGCCAATTAACGATTTGAAGTGGGATTGAAACGGACTGAAATGCATCAACGATTGACGCGTAATTTGCGTCGTGGCCGTTGATGAGTCCTTAAAATAATACGCGCGCCAATTAAAAATAAAAGGGCAGATGTGGCTGATTTGGAGCTTTATTTTGATTAGAAAGATTTTCTAATTGGGTAGTTTACGATGTTGAGAAAAATCGCGATGGGATATTGCAAATTCAAATTTTTTTGAAAATTTTTGTGCGGAAAATTGAATCAGTTTTTTGGTGGGCTGCGTTTAACTTCACGCTGAATTTTAACAATCAGCGCAGCTTATTCTTGATTGTTTTCAGGCTGAACGTGATTGGTGCTATTTTCCAATTCCCGCTTCTTGCGATAGGCCACTAAATCGCTAAGCTTTGTGCCGTTAGGGATGTTGCGGTGTTTAGATTGTCCACCGCGTTGCGATCGATAAATACCGGTTCGGCCTGAAAATAAATAACTGATCACGCAAGCAATGGCTGAGAAAATTCCCATTGTTGGGCCAAACAATTCGATTGCCATCACCGTTGACGCCAACGGTGTATTTGCCGCCCCTGCAAAGACTGCCACAAATCCAAGTCCAGCTAGCATTGAAAAGGGGAGTTGCAGAATCGGTGCTAAGGCGTTGCCGAAAGTCGCGCCGATATAGAACAGCGGCGTGACTTCGCCGCCTTTAAATCCGGTGCCAAGTGACGTAATGGTGAAGGCCATCTTCGATAAAAAATCGTACCAAGCTACTGGATGCTGAAATGATTCCACAATCGTGGGAATGCCCAAGCCGATGTAGCGCTGCGAGCCTAACATTGCGACTGCCACGGCGACGATAGCGCCGCCGATTGTTGGCCGCAATGGCGCGTATTTGATGAATTTTTTCATCACATCCGATAAGCCGTGCGTAGCCTTAGCGAAAATCATACCGACCAATCCAAATAACACGCCTGCGATAAGGGTTGCACACAAGGTCCAAAACGTAATCGCAGGCACATCGGCAACGAAGTAATGCGTGTGATGGACGCCCCACAGTAAGCCGATTTGATCGGCCACAATGGCCGCGATAAAGCAAGGCAAAATCGCGTCATAGCGCATGCGCCCAACGGCTAAAACTTCTAATCCAAAAATTGCTCCCGCTAACGGCGTGCCAAAAACCGACGCGAATCCAGCGCTAATACCGGCCATGATTAATAAGCGGCGCTGCTTTTTAGCCAGTTTAAAAATCGCTGTGCATTGATCGGCTAAGCTTGCGCCCATCTGCACGGCGGTACCTTCACGTCCAACCGATGCGCCGAATAAATGCGAAATGACGGTGCCCATTAATACCAATGGTGCCATGCGCAAGGGAATGGTTTTTTTGGGATCGTGAATTTCATCGATGATTAAATTGTTTCCTGCTTCGACGCTTTTGCCGAAGTGCAGGTAAATCCAACCAACGGTAAAACCAGCTAGCGGTAAAAACCAAATAATGTCGGGATGGGTTTCACGCCAATTTGTGACAAGGTCCAAAGAGAATAAAAAGAAGGCTGAAGCGCTGCCAGCTAATACAGCGACGATGCAGGCTAACAATAACCATTTTGCAATGTAAGGCAGCAGGGCGAGTTGTTCTAGACGTATTTTTTTCATGTGTTAAGGCTGGGTGTAGTGACCGAATTGGTTATTGTTGTTGGCCCAGGTACCAGTTTGGCTTGTGATTGAATGTCAATGTGAATTCATAGTAGCAAGGAAAAGTCTGCTAGACAATTACCAAAAGCAACTTTACTGTAGGGCATGTGTATCAATTAGCCGCGCTTTGGTTAGCGCTGTAAGTTTGATTCATTAACTAGGCAGGCAATTGAATTCATCGTGATGGGCAGAAATCGAGATAAAATTTCGCGCATCTTGAAGTAGACTCTTAATCCGTTCGCTGCCTCAATTAACCTCACCACCTGTTCCCTGGACTTATGATGACTGACACAAAATCGCCCTTATTCCCTGAAATCCAGCCTTATCGCAGCGGTCATTTGGCCGTCGATAATGGGCATAGCTTGTATTGGGAGGAGTGCGGTAACCCTGATGGCGTGCCCGTATTATTTTTACACGGCGGTCCCGGCGCGGGTTTGTCGCCAACCCATCGGCGCTTTTTTGATCCGAGTTACTACCGCATCGTGTTATTCGATCAGCGCGGCGCGGGCAAATCAACGCCGTTGGGCGAATATCGACATAACACGACACCATTGCTAATTGACGACATCGAGGCGATTCGCGCCATGTTAGGCATTAATCAGTGGCTGATTTTTGGTGGCTCTTGGGGCTCAACGTTGGCGTTGGCTTATGGGCAAGCGCATCCTGAGAACTGCTTAGGCTTTATTTTGCGCGGCATCTTTTTGTGTACCAAGGCGGAAGTGGAATGGTTTATCGGTGGAATGAAATGGTTTTTCCCAGAAGTTCATGCTGAATTCGCCGCAGCTATTCCTGAGGACGAGCGCCATGATTTATTAGCCGCCTATACCAAACGCTTATTCTCCGATGATCCCGCCGTGTATATGCCAGCCGCGCGCAGTTGGGCTAGATACGAAGGCGGCTGCTTGTTTTTGAAACCTCAGGCCAACGCTGTCGATGAATTTGAAAAAGACGAGGTGAGCTTAGGGTTGGGGCGCTTGGAAGCGCATTACATGATGCACGGCGCGTTCATGGAAGAAGATCAGTTGATTCGTAATATCGACAAAATTCGCCACTTGCCATCCGTGATCGTGCAAGGCCGCTACGACGTTATCTGCCCGCCGAATACGGCCGCTCGTCTACATAGCGCATGGCCAGAATCTAAATTGCACATGATTTGGGATGCGGGACACGCGGCAATGGAGCCGGGGATTGCCACGGCCTTGGTGCGCGCCACTGAGCAATTTAAATTGCAGCGACGTTTCGATTAACAGTGAGTGCTGAGATGGGGCGCGGTTAGCGTGGTGTGCAACTACGAACTAAGTAAAGCTTAAACCTGACCGCGCAGGATTTTAGAGACGCCAATAATGTGGCGCACATTACGCATTAAGCGCGCTAGGTGTTTGCGGCCTTCCACCTGAATCGTGAAGCAAATTTGCGAAAGCGAATCAGAAGCGCTGCCTTCCATTTCGACATTAATAATATTGGCATCGGAATCGCCAATTTCTGCCGCAACACGAGCCAGCGCGCCGCGTTCATTGGTGGTGAAAATCGTGATTTTGCAGTCAAAGCGGCGGTTCAATTCTTTACCCCACGCCACGTCAATCCAACGTTCTGGTTCTTTTTGCAGCAAGCGTTTTCCGATTTGGCAATCGCAGGTGTGCACGACCAAACCTTGATCGCGTTTTAATTGACCAATAATTTCATCGCCCGGAATTGGCAGGCAACAAGTCGCGAGTTCAACCGAGATTCCCTCGCTGCCATAAATCACCACTGGTTCTAACTTGTTGCTAGGCAGGGTTTCGGTGAAGAGCTGTAAAAACGGAATGGAGGATGGCTCGTCTTCGATCAAATCCAAAATATGACGCGCGACCAAGGTAGACATACGCCGTCCAGCACCGATGTCGGCATACAAGTCTTCCATCGTCTTCGCTTTGGATTCAAACAACAGCTTTTCAATGATGTCATTCGGTAAATCGGCATTAAGATTCAAGAGCGCCAACGATTGCGATAATAATTGACGGCCTAATTCAGTCGATTCAGTCAGATTGGCGGTGCGCAGATAATGGCGAATCGCTGAACGTGCTTTACCCGTGCGCACGTAACTTAACCAATTTGGCGTAGGGCGCGAACTGGGTGAAGTGATAATCTCAACGATGTCACCGCTACGCAATTCAGTGCGCAAGGGCGCCGCTTCGTGGTTGATCTTAGCTGCAATGGTTTGGTCGCCAATGTCGGTGTGAATCGTGTAGGCAAAATCAAGCGCCGTCGCACCGCGCGAGAGCGCAATAATTTTTGATTTTGGTGTGAAGACGTAGACCGAATCAGGGAATAAATCGACCTTGACGTGCTCCAAAAACTCCGCCGAATCGCCAGTTTGCTTTTGAATATCGAGTAACGACTGCAACCATGCGTGAGTGCGTACTTGTAAATCCGACAGTGAGACTTCTTTGTCTTTATACAGCCAATGCGCCGCAACACCCGATTCGGCAATGTGATGCATGTCTTGCGTACGGATTTGGAATTCAACTGGCGTGCCGTAGGGGCCAACTAAGGTGGTGTGCAGTGACTGGTAGCCATTGAGCTTGGGCATGGCAATGTAGTCTTTGAACTTGCCGGGCATCGGCTTATACAAACCGTGCAAAACGCCAAGCGCGTAGTAGCTTTCATTAAAACTATTTACCACGACTCGAAAGCCATAGACGTCGAGAACTTGCGAGAACGAGAGCCGCTTTTCTTGCATCTTGCGGTAAATGCCGTACAAGGTTTTTTCTCGACCGTGCACTTCGGCTTTAATCCCCGCATTGGCCAGGGTGGTGTTGACTGCTTCTAAAATCTTGCCGACGACTTCGCGCCGATTTCCGCGCGCTGCTTTGACGGCTTTGGATAACGTGCGATGACGTAGTGGGAAAATATACGAGAAGGATAAATCTTGTAGTTCGCGGTAGATATTGTTTAAGCCAAGCCGGTGGGCAATTGGGACATACACTTCCATTGTTTCGCGGGCGATGCGGCGTTTCTTCTCTGGTAGCATGACGCCCAAGGTTCGCATGTTATGCAGGCGGTCAGCGAGTTTAACTAAGATAACTCGGACATCGCGTGCCATTGCGAGCAGCATTTTTCGGAAGTTTTCCGCTTGCGCTTCAATTTGGCTTTGAAATTCAATCTTCTCTAATTTGGATAAACCATCTACCAAGCTAGCAACTTGGGCACCAAAACGTTCGTGTAATTCTTCTTTTTTGACGTCTTGATCTTCCATCACATCGTGCAATAACGCGGCCATGATGGCTTGTGCATCGAGCTTCCAATCCGCACAAATTTCGGCTACTGCAATTGGGTGGGAAATATAAGGTTCACCGGAACGGCGCATTTGACCCAAATGCATTTGGTCCGAGAAGCGAAACGCCTCACGAATGTGGACTAAGTCCGCCGGTGTTAAGTAGGTGCTGAGTTTGTCGGTTAATTGGGTAATCGAGACGGCACCGTGTTTGGCTGGAGTTTCTAATTGATTTGCTGATTCTGTGGCCTTTGATGCGACTGACAAGCGTTTTCCCTTGGCTCGCGCTGGAGCGTCTGGTTCTGCGGGAAGGCTTTCGGATGGCGTCAGACTCATTCTTCAAAAAATTAAAAACAATACCGTTGATATAAAAATAACGAGGACACGAATTCTGTACAGATTTAGTGATAAACAGTACGGTCAAGTATAAAACAAACGTAAAATTTTCGGACAACGAAACCGTGACGATAAAGCTACCGTCACGGTTTGAGAATAGCTACTTCAAGTGAATAGACTTAAGCAGTGTATTAGAGCGGGACTTTTTTCAACATTTCGATACCAACTTTGCCTTCAGCGATTTCACGCAGAGCGATTACGGTTGGTTTGTCTTTGGAATCGATTTTTGGTGTGTGACCTTGCAATAACTGGCGCGCACGATAGGTTGCACATAACGTTAATTGAAAGCGATTCGGAATGTTTTTTAATGCGTCTTCGATGGTAATACGGGCCATGTTAATTTCCTAAAATTGCAATTGATGTAAATGAGTGAGGCGCTTAGCTGAGGTTGGCGTGGATGCCAAATTGCGCAAATAAATCGGAATTGCGCGCTGCTTGCTGATTGAAACGGCTTCGTGTTGCTGTGATTATGGCAATTAATTCAGATAAAGCGGTCTCAAAGTCCTGATTAATAATAACATATTCGAACTCAGGAGCGTGTGCAATTTCCCCTCCGGCGGCCAATAATCGCTTGGTAATGACCTGTTCGCTATCTTGACCGCGTTTTTTAAGGCGCTGCTCAAGTGCTTCAATTGATGGTGGCAATATAAAAATACCAACGGCGTGGGGGAATTGTTTTTTGACTTGTTGGGTTCCTTGCCAGTCGATTTCGAGCAGCATGTCAGTGCCCGCTTGCATAAACTGGTTGATCAAAACACGCGATGTGCCGTAATAATTTCCATGCACTTCGGCGTACTCGAGAAATTCACCATTGTCTTTTTTGGCTAAGAAGTCTTCAACGCTGGTGAAGTGATATTCGCGTCCATCGACTTCGCCCGGCCTTGGCGCGCGGGTGGTGTAGGAAATTGAGAGGCGCAAATCAGGCTCTTTGGCCAACAGGGCGTTGACCAAAGTGGATTTGCCAGCACCCGAGGGAGCGGCGACCATAAACAAACTGCCTGCGTGCGGATTTAATTGCGACATGACTTTCCTTAATGCTTCAACAATATTTGCTGTTATTGGTGATTGTTAACAATGATTACTAGTGATTATTATGTGCTGGCGGCACAAAAAACAAGTCCGCGATGTTAGCGGACTTGAAGTTGTATTACAAACTCAAGCTCCAAACAAGAAAAGATGCAGTTGTGCTTTTCAATTCTAGTTAGCGAACTTTGAGACTTATTCTAAGTTTTGCACCTGCTCGCGCATTTGCTCAATCAGCAGTTTTAATTCCATTGCTGCATCAGCGAGTTCTTTTAACGCTGCCTTAGAGCCTAGGGTATTGGCTTCACGATTAAGCTCTTGCATCATAAAATCCAAGCGTTTCCCGACTTGGCCGCCTTTATTGAGAATATGGCGCGTTTCGGTTAAATGCCCGGATAAGCGGGTAAGTTCTTCCGCGATATCAATCCGAATACCGTACAAAGCGACTTCTTGGCGAATTCGGTCCATGACTTCTTCGCGCGAAATCGTTGGAACGTTATTGTTATTCGTTAAGCCCAGCGCTTCTTGCAAGCGATTAACCGATTTTTGTTGAAATTGCGCAATAAGTTGAGGGACAATAGGGCTAATTTTTTCAACAATCGCTTCCATTTCGGTGATTTTGTTGATCAATACGGCTTGTAGAGCGCTGCCTTCCCGCTCGCGGCTGACGATGAATGCATCCAAAGTGGCTTTCATGCAATCGAGCGCATGGCTGGATAAATCGTCGTCGGAAACGGTGTTTTCTTCGATCACGCCCGGCCAACGCAAGATTTCATGGGTTGAAAGAGGGCCGCTATTGGGAAATTGCTGTTGAATCTCTTGTTGAAATTGGGCAAGTTGACTCAAAACCAAAGGGTTCATCGCTTTATTGTTTTGCTGCTGTTCTTTGCGTGCAAAACTGAAACGACATTCGACTTTGCCTCGGGTAATGCGTGTTATTATTGCTTCTCGGAATGATGGTTCAAAAGCACGAAAATCATCGTTCATGCGAAATTGCAGGTCAAGGAAACGCGAGTTAACGCTCTTAATTTCAACTGTCATGCTGCCTGCGTCAGTGTCGCGGCTGGTGACAGCATAACCTGTCATGCTATAAATACTCACGGATTACCTCTTAGTGGGAATGGTTCAATCAACGTCGACTTACAAGTATACTAGCTGCTGCAATAAGATGGTCATAGCTAAGTAAATAATAAATTGGCCGATAACAGAGACTCAGAAGTTAATAAAACAGGACGATATGGCTGCACAAAATAATGCTCCACTGCCCGATGGGCTTGAAATCGCTGGATATCGCATTGTAAAGAAAATTGCGTCTGGCGGGTTTAGTATCGTCTATTTAGCGTCCGATGAAGATGGCACTCCTGTTGCGATCAAAGAATATTTGCCGAGCTCGCTGGTGTTGCGTCAGTTAGGCGAATTGACTCCTGCTATTTCTCCTGAAAATTTACCTATTTATCGAATTGGCTTGAAATGTTTCTTTGAGGAAGGTCGTGCCTTAGCGCGTATTTCTCATCCTAACGTGGTGAGCGTGTTGAATTTTTTCCGCGCCAATGACACCGTGTACATGGTGATGGCGTAT
This sequence comes from Sapientia aquatica, assembly GCF_004358105.1. GTDB lineage: Bacteria > Pseudomonadota > Gammaproteobacteria > Burkholderiales > Burkholderiaceae_D > Solimicrobium > Solimicrobium aquaticum. The sequence goes on from NZ_SMYL01000002.1 coordinate 815,069, forward strand.
GAATCGGGTTGTTCGTTGCAGGAGCATATTTTACGCCGACGCGATAAGCCAGAGCGCCCGATTGTCACTGAACGTTTTATTCGGAAAATGTTTAGCCAAGTCCTAAATGGCCTGCGTGAAGTGCATACCAACAAGTTGCTGCACTTAGATTTAAAGCCCGCCAATATTTATTTGCGTTTAGATGGCACACCAATATTGTTGGACTTCGGTGCCGCTCGTCAGACGCTGCGTACCGATTTGCCTAAGCTTTACCCAATGTATACACCGGGTTTTGCCGCGCCAGAGTTGTATGAGAAAAACGCTAGTCTTGGCCCTTGGACAGATATTTATAGTATCGGCGCGGCCATGTTTGCTTGTATGGCCGGAGCGCCGCCGCAACCGTCAGATCAGCGCAAAGTGAGCGACAAGATGGAGCGCCATTATCGTAAATTGGATGAATCGTACTCGCCCGAAATTATCGATGTGGTGCGCTGGTGCTTGAAAATGGATCCGTTAGAACGTCCGCCTAGTGTCTTCGCCTTGCAAAAAGCGCTCATGCTCAAAGTCGAAGAAAAGAAAGAGCCGACAGCGCTAGATAAACTAAAACTGTTTTGGGATAAGTTGTTGGACATGATCAATAAACCCAAGCAGCAAGAATTGGATAGCAAGACGATTTCAGAAAACACGTTGTAGATCGCGAATTACTTGCAGCAATTGCCAAGACGTTTTTGAACCTTTAAAAATAATACCTAGTCGCTGCCAACAGCCACCATCAACGGGACAACACTAATGCGTTTTTCGGTATATCAAGAAAGCCATATTGGAGGGCGCAAAGTAAACCAAGATCGGATGGGTTACTGCTTTACGCGTGACTCCTTGCTGTTGCTGCTTGCCGATGGCATGGGCGGCCATATCATGGGCGAAATGGCAGCCACGATTGCGATACAAACCATAGGCAATTTATTTCAACAGCAAGCCAAGCCGTGCATTGGTCGCCCAGAACGATTCCTAGAAGAGAGCTTTCTAGCGGCGCACAAAGAAATTCACCGTTTTAAAATCGTCAATAATTTACCGGATACGCCACGCACGACGATTGTTGCCTGTTTGATCCAGCACGACACCGCCTTTTGGGCGCACTGTGGCGATTCGCGTTTATATTGGATGCGTAATGGGCAGTTATTATTGCGCACCCGCGATCACTCTCGGCTTGAAACACTGATCGCTCAAGGCATGGTTGATGTCTCGCAACGTGATTCGCATCCTGATCGCAATAAGCTTTTCAACTGCTTAGGCGCGCCTAATTCCCCGATTGTTGAAATGTCGCGGCGCGTTAATTTGCAGGCGGGCGATGTAATCATGTTATGTTCGGATGGCTTATGGTCAGTTTTGCCTGAGCATGTGCTGATTCAACATTTGCACGAGCGCACGATCGTTCGCGCGGTGCCAGATTTACTTAACCGCGCCGCCGCCATTGCTGGTAAATCGGCCGACAATCTCACGGCTTTGGCCATGATGTGGGAAGGTGGCGACGATAATCCATCCACAATTAGTACCAACACCTTGCCAATTGGTGCGGTCACGACCACGATACACTCAACCATATTGGATAAAGAAGCCGCGAGCGTGAATAACGGCGATGAGGCGGTTGATGGTTTTGACGAGTCAGATATTGAGAAAGCGATTGAAGAAATTCGCAACGCTATTCAGAAGTCTTCGCGTGTTGGGTTGAAAGGTTAAGCTTTAAGTCGTGCCAAGCTGTGAAACTAGCTATACAGAGCGGCCAGAGCGGCGTCACACACTACACGCATTTATATTTGTTAGGAATACCTATGATTCATTTGCAGCGTCCAAGTAAGCGTAACAATAACGCGCTTCGTCCGGTAGTCATTAGCCGTCATTTTACTAAGCACGCGGAAGGCTCCGTGTTAGTTGAATTTGGCGATACCAAAGTCATCTGCACCGCCAGTATTGAAGATAAAGTCCCAGGCTTTTTAAAAGGGCGCGGACAAGGTTGGTTGACGGCGGAATACGGCATGTTGCCGCGCTCGACCAATACCCGCATGGATCGTGAAGCAGCTCGCGGCAAACAAAGTGGGCGCACCCAAGAGATTCAACGTTTAATTGGTCGCTCGTTGCGCGCTGCGTTTGATTTAGAAGCATTTGGCGAGCGCACTTTGCATTTGGATTGCGATGTGATTCAAGCCGACGGCGGAACGCGCACCGCGGCGATTACCGGTTCTATGGTTGCTGCTTACGATGCGTTTGCGCTGCTTGTTAAGCAAGATAAATTACTCAATATCCCGCTCAAGCAATTTATCGCGGCAATTTCGGTCGGCGTCTATCAAGGCGTGCCAGTGTTAGATTTGGATTACGTAGAGGATTCGGATTGTGATACGGATATGAATGTGGTGATGACAGAAAGTGGCCATTTCATTGAAGTCCAAGGAACTGCCGAAGGTGCGGCATTTGATCGCGCCACCATGAATAAATTACTCGATTTGGCGCACGATGGAATCGTCGATTTGATCGCACTGCAAAAACAAGTATTGGGCTTGAAATCGTAATCGCCATGACAAGTAATTTAACGAAGTTAGTTTTAGCGTCGGGCAATGCGGGAAAACTCAAGGAGCTGAGCGCGATGTTGGCGCCTTTGGGGATTGAAGTTGTTCCGCAAACGCAATTTGGCGTGACCGATGCCGAGGAGCCGTTTTTTACTTTTGTGGAAAATGCCTTGACCAAAGCGCGCCATGCCGCGCGACAAACCGGTTTGCCTGCTTTGGCCGATGATTCCGGTTTGTGTGTGAATGCCTTAGGCGGCGCGCCGGGTGTATTGTCGGCGCGATATGCTGGCGAGCCAAAGTCCGATCAACGTAACAACCAAAAGTTGGTTAAAGCGCTGGCCGATGTGGCCGATAAATCTGCCTACTATTACAGCGTTTGTGTCTTGGTTAGACATGCCGATGACCCGCAACCGATTATTGTCGATGGCAGTTGGTTTGGTGAAATCAGTAGCGCGCCGCGCGGGGAATTTGGTTTTGGTTATGATCCGCATTTCTGGTTGCCGCACTTAGGCAAAACAGCCGCGGAATTGCAGCCTGCCGAAAAGAATAAATTATCGCATCGTGGAAAAGCGATGCGCTTATTGTTAGAAAAGCTGTCCGAAGCAACATGATTATTCCGATTAAACCGATTTCCGGTTTACCTAGTTCGACCTCCTCATCACCTAAGCCCACAACTGCTGCCCTGAATGCCAATGTCGCGCAGCAATTTTTGCAGCCTGGCAGTTTTAATTTGCCGGTCATGCCACCGCTGTCGTTGTACATCCATATTCCTTGGTGCGTCAAAAAATGTCCGTATTGCGATTTCAATTCGCATGAAGCGAAAAATGGCTTTCCAGAAGAAGACTATTTAGCCGCTTTGCGCTTAGATTTGGAACGCGCCTTGCCGGCCATTTGGGGACGCAAGATTTACACGATCTTCATAGGCGGCGGAACGCCGAGTTTGTTGTCCGCGGCGGGTTTGGATCGGTTGTTATCGGACGTTCGTACCTTGTTACCTTTGGATGGTGGGGTAGAAATTACCATGGAAGCCAATCCGGGTACCTTTGAGGCAGAAAAATTTCGCTCTTATCGGGCGAGCGGTGTGAATCGCTTGTCGATTGGAATCCAAAGCTTTAATAGCCAGCATTTACAAGCGTTGGGACGCATTCACGATGGCGACGAAGCGCGCCGGGCGATTGAAATCGCGCAAACGCATTTTGATAATTTCAATCTGGATTTGATGTACGCGCTCCCAAGCCAAACGTTGGATGAAGCGCGCTTAGATATTCAGACTGCGATTGCCAGTGGCGCGCCGCATCTTAGTTTGTACCACCTAACGCTAGAGCCAAATACGTTGTTTGCTAAGTATCCGCCTGCCTTGCCCGACGACGATGCGAGCGCCGAGATGCAGGATGAAATTACCGCGTTAATGAGTGGCGCTGGTTTTCAAAATTACGAAGTGTCGGCCTACGCGCAGCCGAAACGACAAGCGCGTCATAACCTCAATTATTGGCAGTTTGGTGACTATCTTGGCATTGGTGCGGGCGCGCATTCTAAATTGTCGTTCCCGCATCGGGTGGTGCGAGAAATGCGCTACAAAAATCCCAAAGCCTACATGCAAGCGGTAGCGGAAGGGCGCGAAATTCAAGAGTCCTCGGAAATTGGTAAAGACGATATGGCGTTTGAATTCATGCTGAACAGTCTGCGGCTGCGCGATGGTTTTCCGGTCAATTTATTTGCCGAGCGCACAGGACTGAGTTTGAGCGCCATTGAACAGTCATTGCAAGCGGCTGAACAAAAAGGGCTACTCTATCGCGATCATCTCAACATTCGCCCGACTGACTTGGGGCGGCGATTTTTAAACGATCTGCAAGAAATGTTTTTGAAAAGTTAATTATTCTTTGCAAGAGAAATGGTAAATGTTCAATCTTTGTCATTAGCGTTAGCAAGTTCGATCAAGCGCGACAAGTCAATTGGGTAGAAACAATTATTGTTAGCGTAATTTAAAACTTTCTTAATCTAAGGGCTTTTGGGAAGATCAGCCTTGGTGTATAATTTGAATTTCCCGCTCGTGCTGCACAGCACTCTCTGCAATGACTAAGTTTGTATTCGTAACAGGTGGGGTCGTATCCTCCCTCGGCAAAGGCATAGCCGCCGCCTCTCTCGCAGCGATTCTCGAATCGCGCGGTCTCAAAGTCACCATGTTAAAGCTAGATCCCTACATCAATGTGGATCCTGGCACCATGAGTCCATTCCAACACGGTGAAGTCTTCGTCACCGACGATGGCGCGGAAACCGATCTTGATCTCGGTCACTACGAACGCTTCATTACTACCCGCATGAAAAAAGTGAATAACTTCACTACCGGGCAGATTTATGAATCCGTGATCCGCAAGGAACGTCGTGGCGAATATTTAGGCAAAACCGTGCAGGTTATTCCGCACATCACCAACGAAATCCAAGATTACATCCGTCGTGGCGCCGAAGGTTATGACGTCGCTTTGGTTGAAATCGGTGGCACGGTTGGTGATATTGAATCGTTGCCGTTCTTGGAAGCAGCCCGTCAACTCAGTTTGCGTTCTCCCAAAAATACCGTCGCTTTTGTGCATTTAACATTAGTGCCGTATTTGGTTTCCGCTGGCGAACTCAAAACCAAACCAACGCAACACAGCGTACAAAAATTGCGTGAAATCGGTATTTCACCTGATGCATTGCTATGCCGCGCTGATCGCCCAATTCCTAAAGACGAATGCGAAAAAATCTCGTTGTTCTCTAACGTGCATTCCGAAGGCGTGATTTCCTTGTGGGACGCGGACACGATTTATAAAGTCCCGCAAATGCTGCACGATCAAGGTTTGGACGATTTGATTTGTGAGCGCTTAGCCTTGCATCCAAAACCAGCCGATTTGACGATGTGGAGCAACTTGATCCATGCGCTGCAAAATCCTAAACATGAAATCACCATCGGTATGGTAGGTAAATACGTTGATCTAACTGAGTCCTACAAATCATTGACCGAAGCATTGCGCCACGCTGGTATTCATACAGACAGCCGCGTCAATATTGAGTACGTGGATTCGGAAGAAATCGAGAAAAACGGCACGCAAGCATTAGAAAAATTTGACGGTATTTTAGTCCCAGGCGGTTTCGGTAAGCGCGGTGTGGAAGGTAAGATCAACGCCGCTCGCTATGCTCGGGAACATAAAGTGCCTTACCTCGGTATTTGCTTAGGTATGCAAGTTGCGCTGATCGAATACGCCCGCAATATGGCTGGTTTGAAAAACGCGAACTCAACTGAATTCGATTTGGAAACAGATCAACCAGTTGTTGCGTTAATCAATGAATGGCAAAACCACGACGGCAAAGTTGAAACCCGTGACGCCAATTCCGATTTGGGCGGTACGATGCGTTTAGGCGCACAAACGTGCGACGTAAAAGCCCAAACCTTGGCCTCTGAAATCTACGGCCCACAAGTGACCGAGCGTCATCGTCATCGTTATGAAGCCAATAATCATTATCTTGAGCGCGTAGAGCAAGCTGGTTTAGTCGTGTCAGCTCGCACGCCAACCGAAGATTTGTGCGAAATCATGGAATTGCCACGCTCTGTCCACCCTTGGTACATGGGCGTGCAATATCACCCAGAATTCAAATCAACTCCGCGTGATGGGCATCCATTGTTCATCTCCTACGTAAAAGCTATTTTGGCTAACAAGGAAGCAAAATGAAACTGTGTGGATTTGAAGCAGGCTTAGATCAACCGTTCTTCCTCATCGCGGGCACCTGCGTGATTGAGTCGCGTCAAATGGCGATGGATACGGCTGGCTATTTAAAAGAAATCACGAGCGAATTAGGTATTCCATTTATCTATAAATCGTCATTTGATAAAGCCAATCGTTCGTCCGGTAGCTCTTTCCGTGGCTTGGGTATGGAAAAGGGCTTAGAAATTTTGGCCGATGTTAAACGTGAATTGAATGTGCCGGTCTTGACCGACGTACATTCGATTGATGAAATCGCGGAGGTTGCGGCGGTGGTCGATGTGCTGCAAACGCCAGCATTTTTGTGCCGCCAAACTGATTTTATCGAAGCCTGCGCGGTTTCTGGTAAGCCAGTGAATTTCAAAAAAGGCCAGTTTTTGGCTCCACACGACATGCAACACGTGATCAATAAAGCGCGTGCAGCGGCGTTAGCCAAAGGTTTGCCCGATCAATTTATGGCATGCGAACGCGGTGCCAGCTTTGGTTATAACAACTTGGTATCCGACATGCGTTCGTTAGCAATCATGCGCGAAACCGGTTGCCCAGTCGTGTTTGATGCAACCCACTCGGTGCAATTACCGGGCGGACAAGGAACAACCTCCGGCGGTCAACGTGAATTCGTGCCAGTGTTGGCGCGTGCTGCGGTGGCGGTTGGAATTGCCGGGATATTTATGGAAACTCATCCCAACCCAGCGGAAGCAAAATCCGATGGGCCAAATGCGGTGCCACTAGCGCGCATGAAGGAATTGCTGACGACATTAACTACCATTGATCGAGTCGTAAAAGGACAGGCTTTTTTAGAGTCCAACTTTAGCTAATTCGGCTGCATTTAAAAAATACCAAACTCCTCTAGTTTGGTATTTTTTTGCGATACGAATTTACAATAAATTAATTCATTACTAGGAGCTATACATGAGTGCAATCGTTGACATCATCGGACGTGAAATTATGGATTCACGCGGCAACCCAACCGTCGAATGCGATGTGTTATTAGAGTCTGGCGTGATGGGCCGCGCCGCCGTTCCCTCTGGTGCATCCACTGGTTCGCGCGAAGCGATTGAATTGCGCGATGGCGACAAGGCGCGTTTCATGGGCAAGGGCGTCTTAAAAGCCTGCGAAAACATCAACACCGAAATCGCCGAAGCGATCATGGGTTTGGATGCCAACGAACAAGCATTTTTGGATCGCACCTTAATCGATCTAGACGGCACTGAAAACAAAGGTCGTTTGGGCGCGAACGCGATGTTGGCCGTGTCGATGGCAGTCGCTAAAGCAGCAGCCGAAGAAGCCGGTTTGCCGCTGTACCGTTATTTCGGTGGTTCAGGCGCGATGCAATTGCCAGTGCCTATGATGAACGTAATCAACGGCGGCGCGCATGCGGACAACAATTTGGATATTCAAGAATTTATGATTATCCCAGTTGGCGCTCCAAGCTTTAAAGAAGCGATTCGTTACGGCGCAGAAGTGTTCCACCACCTGAAAAAGATTTTGCACGACAAAGGTTTGACCACCGCAGTTGGTGACGAAGGCGGTTTCGCGCCATCCGTTGCAAATCACGAAGAAGCGATTAAATTGATTATCCAAGCGATTGAATCCGCTGGTTACACACCGGGCACGCAAATCGCCTTAGGTTTGGATTGCGCTGCGAGCGAGTTCTACAAAGACGGTAAATACCATTTGTCGGGCGAAGGCTTGGTGCTGTCCGCGGCTGATTTCACTAATTTGTTGGCAACTTGGTGCGATAAATACCCAATTATTTCGATCGAAGATGCGATGGCCGAAGGCGACTGGGACGGTTGGGCAACATTGACCAATGCATTGGGCAAAAAAGTGCAGTTGGTGGGTGATGATTTATTCGTGACCAATACCAAGATTCTGAAAGAAGGTATTCAAAAAAATATCGCTAACTCGATCTTGATCAAGATTAATCAAATTGGCACGTTGACGGAAACTTTTGCTGCGATTGAAATGGCCAAACGCGCTGGTTACACTGCGGTGATTTCGCATCGTTCTGGCGAAACCGAAGACAGCACCATCGCTGACATCGCGGTTGGTATGAATGCCTTGCAGATCAAAACTGGCTCCATGTCACGTTCTGACCGTATGGCAAAATACAACCAATTGTTGCGTATTGAAGAAGATTTGGGCGATATCGCTAGCTACCCTGGCCGTGATGCGTTTTATAATTTGAAGTAATTTTTCCACCTTAAGCCCGCAACCACATCTATGCGCTTTATCGCCATTGTTCTTGCCTCCTTGCTAGTACTCATCCAGTATCCACTCTGGCTGGGTAAAGGAGGTTGGTTGCGGGTTTGGGATATGCAGCGCCAAGTCGATGTGGCGCACGCTAAAGTCCAAGAACTCAAAGAGCGCAATACCAAATTGGCTTCAGAGGTAAATGACTTAAAAGAAGGTACCGACGCCGTTGAAGAACGCGCTCGCTTTGAACTTGGTATGCTCAAAAAGGGCGAAGTCTTTATCCAAGTGCTCGACCAGTCCAAAACAAAGCAATGAGTTGACCATAAAAAGTCGCTAAATCAGACGCTTTAATCTCAGTAGTTTCATCTTAAGATTGCAATTTATCGCCTTAGATTGCAACTTTGTTCTATTCCACTTCATGACTACGCTAGTCACAGCAGAGCAGCTTTTTTACGAGGGAAATCGTCTCAGGGAGGCTGGCGACTTTTCGGCGGCTGAACAGCACTTTCGTCAGGCCTTGGGGCTCAATCCGCGATTTGCTGAGGCTTGGGCTAATCTGGGCAATATTCAATCGATCCAGAACAAGTTTTCTGACGCGGAAGCAAGTCTGCGGCGCGCCATTGTGCTTCGAGCGAGCCTAGAGGAAGCGCCATTAATGCTGGGCGTGCTATTAATGAATCAAAAGCGTTTTGTCGAAGCGGAGCATGTTTATCGCGAATACTTACGGCTGGCCCCAAACTCTGCGCTAGCGTGGTCCAATTTGGGTGTTTTACTTGCCTGTCAAAAACGCGAAGCAGAAGCTGAGCAATGTTATCGCCATGCGCTTAGTTTGGATGCTAATTTCAAGAAAGCTAGTTTCAATTTAAGCTATATATTGCTGCGCCAAGAACGCTGGGAAGAGGGCTGGCGATGCTTGGAAGATCGCTGGCAATACGAGCAACTCGACAGCCATTTTGAATGCCCGCGCTGGAAGGGTGAATCGTTAAGCGGAAAATCATTGATGATCGCGTTTGAGGCAGGGCACGGCGACATGATTTTTTATGTGCGTTATGTGCCGCTGCTAAAACAGCTGGGCGCAAGGCGGATTTCCTTAATTTGCCACCCCGGCTTAACGCGGTTATTCAAAACGCTAGCTGGTGTCGATGAGTTGTTTTCGTTTAACGATGTGGTGCCGAAGTCGGCGTGGGATTACTGGTCGCCGCCCATGAGTTTGCCGTATTTTTGCCAAACCAGACCGGACACTATCCCTGCGCCGATTCCTTATTTGGCCGCTGAGCCTGCCAAGGTGGACTTTTGGCAGGCGCGCTTAACGCAGTTATCGCCCGAATTACCTGCTAATGGTTTAAAAGTCGGTATCGTCTGGCGCGGCAGTGCGTTGTTTGAAAATGATGCTGATCGCTCAATTGATTCGCTTGAGGTTTTGCGGCCACTAACCCAAGTACCAAATATCCAGTTGATTAGCCTGCAAAAAGGCGCAGGGGAGGGCGAAGCATCGCAACCGCCAGCCGGATTCGATCTGCTGGCCTTGGGCGGTGAATTACAGGATTTTTCAGATACCGCCGCACTGATTGCTTGTCTGGATTTGGTGATTAGCGTTGATACGGCAGTGGCACATTTGACTGGCGCCTTAGGCAAACCCTGTTGGGTATTATTGCCGGATTATCGGGCCGATTGGCGTTGGCATAGTGATCGCGCCGATTCGCCTTGGTATCCGCAGCGGATGCGTTTATATCGGCAATCAGCGGCTGGCAATTGGTCGGCGGTTCTCGATCAGGTTGCTAGCGATTTAAGCGAACTAACGCTTGATCCTATCCCGCCACTCCATTGAATCTTTCAATGTCTTTTTGGTGCTCTAACCGGTCAGCGATAGCAATTGTTAAATCATTTCAATGTCGCGCTGAGTTGAGCCCGAATTCTTTCAACAATTGATGTAAATCAGTGATTATTGATGTGTAAATTCCACCGCAATATTCCCTAAAAATTGCTGGGGTGAGATAATGGCGTTTTTGTAATTCGGCTAATGGAATCCATTTTGCGCTCTATGTTGAAATACCATTTAGTGAAATTGCCTAAATTGGGGCAAGCGTTGTTGGCTATATTAGCTTTTGCAGTGGCAGCTTCCACGTGGGCGGCGGATCTTAAGTCGGATGCTAGTTCAGTGCAGTTGGAGAATTTAACCAGCACTGAAGTGCGCGATCTAATCGCTTCCGGCACGACAACCATAATAATTCCGATTGGCGGAACAGAACAAACTGGCCCGTATGTCGCCTTGGGGAAGCACAATTTTCGCGCTCAAGTATTGTCCGAACAAATCGCGCAGCAATTAGGGAAAACCTTAGTTGCTCCCGTAATCGCCTACGTGCCCGAAGGCTCGATCAATCCACCGGTGGCGCACATGCGCTTTGCGGGAACAATTTCAATTCCAGACGCGGCATTCGAAGCACTATTAGAAGGCGCAGCGCGCAGCTTTAAGCAACATGGATTCACCAACATCGTGCTGCTGGGTGATCATGGTGGCTACAAAAAAAATCTGGAGCATGTCGCGCAAAAAATGAATCAGGAATGGACTAAAAATCCTGCAAACAATCCCCATGCCAAAGTGATCGCATTAGCCGATTACTACAAATTGAGCTCGGCGGGATTTGATGCAATTTTAAAAAAGCGCGGATTTAGCGATGCTGAAATCGGCACGCACGCTGGTTTGGCCGATACTGCGCTGACGCTGGCGATTGATAAGAATTTAGTACGCAGCGAGGCCATGGTAAAAAATCCTAAGCCCAGCGAGCGCGATGGGGTGTATGGCGACCCAAGAAAGGCCAATGCTGAGTTGGGGCAATTAGGTCGTCAGCTAATTGTTGATGGTTCCGTTGCTGCGATACGCGCTGCGATTGCCGCACCTTAATGTCATCGATCAACGTAGTAATTTTGTTTTAAACAAATACGCATGACCAATTTTATTTATAAAGAACTTCACATGAAAAAACTTTCCTTGTTTGGTGTTTCCCTGTTGGTGACTGCTGCTATTTTTGCGGCCCCACAAGCAAATTCACCGACCGCATCGAACACAGCGCCGAAAGCGATTGCAACTGTGCCGGGCATGCCAGCCGTGGTGAATTCTCTCAATCTCTACAGCGAAACTGGCGCGAACATGTTTAATCCGGTCGTTAAGGATGATTTGCAACGTGTGTATGTGCCCAACTTGCGCTCCAATAGTGTGACAGTCATTGATCCGGTAACCGCCAAAGTTATTGATAAATTTAAAGTGGGTTACTCCCCACAACATATCGTTCCTTCTTGGGATTTGCGTACCTTGTGGGTCGCGAATAACGCTGAACGCCGTAATGATGGCAGCTTAACGCCGATTGATCCACGCACTGGCAAACCGGGTAAAGCACTTCCAGTTGACGATCCATACAACTTGTATTTCTCGCCAGATGGCAAGTCCGCCATTGTGGTTGCCGAAGCGATGCATCGTTTAGATTTCCGTGATCCGCAAACCATGCAGATGCAATATTCAATCGATGTGCCGCAATGCGAAGGGATTAACCACGCTGATTTTTCCATCGATGGTAAGTTCGCAATCTTTACCTGCGAATTCGAAGGCAGCATCGCCAAAATCGACTTAGTTAATCGTAATGTAATTGGTTATTTAAAATTATCGATGCCGAGCACACGCTTTAAAGCTGTCCCGACTTCGACTGGGGCAGTCAATCCGGCCGACACTGAAATTTGCAGCTCCAAGAAAGGTATGCCGCAAGATATCCGCAGCTCGCCAGATGGCAAACGCTTTTATGTGGCTGATATGGAAGCCGATGGTGTGCATGTGATTGATGGCGATTCATTCACCAAGGTCGGATTCATTCCTACCGGTGTGGCTGCACACGGTATTTATCCAAGCCGCGACGGTAAGCAGTTCTATGTCGCCAATCGCGGTTCGCACAAAATTCATGGCGGACGACGCGGTAAAGGCAGCGTGACCGTCATCGATTTTGCGAGTGAAAAAATCGTTGCGCAGTGGCCTATTCCAGGCGGTGGTAGCCCCGACATGGGTAACGTCAGCGCTGACGGCAAGCAGCTATGGTTGTCTGGTCGCTTCGACGATGAAGTCTATAAAATTGATACCAGCAATGGCGCGGTCACCAAAATCGCTGTTGGCTTGGAGCCGCATGGATTGACAGTGTGGCCGCAACCGGGGCGTTATTCGTTGGGACATACTGGCAATCTGCGCTAATCGCCATTTCCTGATATCGTACGCAGCCGGTTACGACTGTTTGTAATGCTAATTCCCGCTTAGGCGGGAATTTCGCATTTTAGGTAACGAATAATTGTTTAATTTTTAAATGTAGAGAATGCTATGCAAGCCACCAAAGTCATTGAATTTGAACGTCCGCAAATGGACATCGGTTCAAGCTGCACCAGCCAAGCGTGGGCGCGTGTGCCCGATGCGCCTTCGCTGGACGAAAAAATCGCTCTCAAAGAAAAAATTCGCCGCTTGCTCAAAGAGCAGCAAGCCGTTTTGGTTGCACATTATTACGTCGATGCGGAGTTGCAAGAATTAGCCGAAGAAACCGGCGGTTGCGTTTCTGATTCACTCGAAATGGCGCGCTTTGGCCGCGATCATGGCGCGCAAACTTTAGTTGTCGCAGGCGTGAAATTTATGGGTGAAACCGCCAAAATTTTAAGCCCCGAAAAACGCATCTTAATGCCCGATTTAGAAGCAACTTGCTCGCTCGATTTAGGTTGTCCGGCTGACGAATTTGCAGCGTTTTGTGATCAACATCCTGATCGCACGGTGGTCGTGTATGCCAACACCAGCGCCGCGGTAAAAGCTCGTGCTGATTGGATGGTGACGTCCTCGATTGGTCTCGACATCGTGGCCCACTTGCATGCGCAAGGTAAAAAGATCCTCTGGGCACCAGATAAGCATTTAGGCTCGTATATCCAACAGCAAACCGGCGCCGATATGTTGTTGTGGCAGGGTTCCTGTTTGGTGCACGATGAATTTAAAGGCATTGAATTAGACTTGCTGCGCGCTGAACATCCTGATGCGAAAATTTTGGTGCACCCTGAATCTCCCGCAGCAGTCGTGGCGTTGGCAGACGTGGTCGGCTCCACTTCGCAATTAATCAACGCGGTGAAGACGCTGCCCGCAACCAAATTTATCGTCGCCACCGATAACGGTATTCTGTACAAAATGCAGCAAGCAGCACCAGAAAAAACCTTGATCGTTGCGCCAACCGCAGGCAACAGCGCGACCTGCAAGAGCTGCGCGCATTGCCCATGGATGGCGATGAACGGTTTGCGAAATTTAGCAGCAGTCTTAGAGACGGGCAGCAATGAAGTGCAAGTGGATGCCAATATCGGTGTGGCTGCCAAAACCTGTATTGATCGCATGTTGAAATTCGCTGCGGACAAAAAAGCCAATGTGCACCCAAGCAGCGATTTGGCGGCTGAGCAAAAGTTATTTCAAGGAATCGGACCTGCATAATGAAATTAGTTAATCACTACGCGCCATTTGATGCGGCGTTATTGTCGGCGTTTGAATTGTCTATTTACAGCGCCTTAGCCGAAGACGTGGGCGCCGGCGATTTGACGGGCTTATTGGTGCCAGAAGCCGAATGGGTAAAAGCACGGGTGATCGTGCGCGAGCAAGCGGTGTTGTGCGGCGCAAACTGGTTTGAAGAAGTCATGCTGCGCTGTGATTCGCTGATGGAAATCCATTGGCATTATGCAGAAGGCGATCTCATGCAAGCCGATAGTTTGGTGTGCGAAATCCACGGCCCTGCGCGAGCATTGCTTACTGCCGAGCGCAGCGCGTTGAATTTCCTGCAGTTGCTCTCCGGCGTTGCGACTAAAACGCGCCGCTACGTTGATCTAGTTAAAGGCTGCAAGGCCGCGATTTTGGACACGCGAAAAACAATCCCCGGTTTGCGCTTGGCGCAGAAATATGCGGTGCGTGTCGGTGGCGGACAGAATCAACGTTTGGCCTTGTACGACGGAATTCTAATTAAAGAAAATCACATCGCCGCTGCCGGTGGCATTACACCAGCCTTGCAAGCCGCAAGGGCACTCGAAGCGGGAGTTACTATTCAGATCGAAGTGGAAAGTATCGCTGAATTGCAAGAAGCGTTAGCTGCGGGAGCGGAATCAATTTTGTTAGATAACTTTGATTTGGACATGATGCGCGCTGCTGTACAACTCAGCGCAGGCAAGGCGGTGTTGGAAGCTTCTGGTGGAATTAACGACCGCACGGTTCGTGCCATTGCAGAAACAGGCGTTGATCGGATTTCGATAGGCAGCTTGACTAAGGATGTGGCGGCAATCGATTTTTCATTGCGAGTTGTTGACTAGTTTTCTCACGTATTTTGCAGCTCAAAAACCTAAGCGGCTGGTGCGCTTAGGTTTTTTTTGGGCTGCTTTTCTAACTTAAACAGCGGCAGCGCGTTGATGGTACATGCGCCATAGTCCTTCCGCTGAATACAAAATCAAGGCACTCCAAATAATAATGAAGCCGATCAAACGGGCTCCGTTAAACGATTCTTGGTACAACCAAACACCCAGCAGTAATTGAATGCTCGGCGCAATGTACTGCAACAGCCCCAAGGTTGACATGGGAATCACGCGCGCGCCAGCGGCAAACAGTAATAGCGGAATTGCCGTAATGGGACCTGCTGCCATTAATAACCAGGGAGTCGCCTCACCCGCGCCTAGGGTCGTGACAAAGGCATTTTGTCCGACGAAATAGAGGTAAATTACGTAGATAAAAACCAGCGGAAATAAGATCAAGGTTTCTAGCGTCAACCCTTCGAGCGCACCCAAGGATGCAGTTTTGCGCAGCAAACCATAAACCCCAAACGAAAAAGCTAACGCTAGACTAATCCAAGGCATGTGCCCACTTTGTAAGGCTAGCCAAGCTACGCCGACAGCGGCAATGGCAATGGCGATCCACTGCAGTGCTCGCAGGCGTTCTTTTAGCAGAATGAAGCCGAGCAGGACGTTGACGATGGGATTGATGAAATAACCAAGGCTAGCATCCACCACGCGGCCATTGTTGACTGCCCAAATATAGATGAACCAGTTGCACGATAACAGCAACGCGCTGGCGACAAAGCCTAGCAACACTTTCGGTTGTTTGATTACGTTCGGTAACCAATTCCACTGCGCGCGGAACGCCAAAATGATGAGCAAAAACGGGGTCGCCCAAAGGATGCGATTGGCGAGAATTTCCATCGGCATGACATTGGCGATAGATTTGAAGTAAAGCGGAAACAAGCCCCAAAGAAGATAGGAGCTGCCCGCCATGAGAATGCCTTTGCGCATGGATGTTTTAAATGAAAATAGTTAACAGGAAAAATGAGAGCGCGAGTGTATCGCAATCAGCCATTGTTTGCTGACGGGCGTTAAATCGTGAATGGGATGGTTACTTGTGGGGCAAAAGAGTGGAGCGAGGATCAAGCAAAGAACAATAAAACAATGAAGTGGGAATAAAAAAAGCCGACCCGAAGGTCGGCTTTTTTATAAGTAACGAATTACTTAGATGCAGCTGGAGCAGCAGCAGCTGGTGCAGAAGCAGCAGCGTCAGCAGCAGGAGCAGCAGCTGGTGCAGAAGCAGCAGCGTCAGCAGCAGGAGCAGCAGCTGGAGCTGATGCAGCAGCTGGAGCAGCTACTTCAGCAGCTGGTGCTGGTGCAGCAGGAGCAGCTTCTTCTTTTTTGCCGCATGCAGCTAAAGCGATTGCTAACAGGGAAACTAATAAAAGTGATTTTTTCATTTGTGAACTTTCAGTATATAAAGATCAATAAAAGGCAGATCGAAATTTGCGATGAATAATTACCGGTAATTATCGCTCAATAGGCTTTTTCGGTGATTTAACTTGTCGAGACAAGGCAAAACCATCGAAAGTTTCCTAGGCACATATTATAATGATTTTTTTATGAATGTGACAGGATTCTGTGTTGTTTTTCGCATATTTTGCATAAAAAATCCAAATTTTCGGTTCTAAATCGGCTGTTTAACAAATTTCCCGATAGAAATTGTTATAAATCTCAATTATTGAAAGTTAGCCAGTTTCGACTTTTTCCCAAAAACCATGTTTGGTTGTTCGCAAATAGAATAACTATATATTTTTTGATAAGTTAATCCAGCCATCTTCATACCAAAGACACAAGGTTTCTTGCATGTCGACGGATGCCTTGCCTAATTCAATTCCCGCCAATGCGCGGTGGTCAGCCAACTTGCTCAGCAATGCTTTGTCGGCGCCAGTAACGCCAAACGATTCGCCGTTGACAAAAATGTTGGAGCCGCGATAGAGCATGCGTGTTTTTAATGCTAATTCGATACCCTGTTTTTTAGCTGCCGCTAAAAACTTAATGGGAGTGAGCGGTTTTTTGGGTTGATCAAAAAACACGGAATGTTTTGGTGTCGATAAATATTCACCCATGAATACGGTGATGTCTTCTTGAGTGAAATCTACTTTGCGTAATTCCTGCGCCACTGTCTCGAGCATTTCTTTACTAAGTTCAGCAGGATGCTTGCTCGGTTTTAAGTCGGGATCGGCGTAACGCCCGGGCAGGTCGATCGAATCGGACATGAATTGCAAAAAGGCCTCGCCGAGTTCTTGAAAAGCTGGTGCGCGAAAGCCGATCGAATAGGTCATGCATTCGCCAACAGCCACGCCATCGTGGGCGTAATGCGGCGGAAGGTATAGCATATCGCCTGGCTCTAAAATGAATTCTTGCTCGGATTTGAATTTGCTCAAAATTTTGAGCGGCATGCCATCAATCAAATCAAGATTTTTTTGCGCGCTGATTTGCCAACGACGTCGTCCGTGCGCCTGCAATAAAAATACATCGTAAGAATCAAAATGCGGACCAACTCCGCCGCCATCGCTGGCTAGGCTAATCATTAAATCATCAAGTCGTGCGTCTGGCAAAAAGTTGAATTGACGCAGAATCGCATCGGCCGCGGGATGATGCAAATTGACGCCTTGTACGAGCAAGGTCCATTCTTTCTTTTTTAGGTCGGGTAATTCTTCAAACGGCCCATTTTTCAATTGCCATTGTTGTTTGAAGTGCGTCACTAAGCGCGATTCGACGTCTTCGGATGCTGCTAATTTTGCTAGCTCCGCTGCTTTGATGGGAGCATTAAATTGCGGGATTGCCTGACGAATTAGCAATGGTTTTTTATGCCAATATTCGTTGAGGAATTCGGTGGGCGTGATATCGCCGAGTAGGGTAAGTTTTTTCATGCCCGTATTATATGTTTGCGCCAAGCACTTGACTAGTTAGGTATAATCAGCGGCTATTATAAAAAGGTTAGCTTGAAAGGAAGCACTATGAAAATCGGCAAAAATACGGTGGTAACAGTCGAATACTCGCTCTCAGATGCGCAAGGCAATGTGATCGAGGAAGGCAATGAGCCGATGATTTATTTGCATGGTGGGTACGAAAATACCTTGCCAAAAATTGAAGAAGCGCTGGATGGTCAAGAGTTGGGTTATAAGACGGAAATCCAATTAGAGCCGGAAGACGCTTTCGGCGAATACGATGCCGAACTGGTGAAAGTCGAGCCGCGGAATCGTTTGCCTAGTCCGTTGGAAGTCGGAATGCAGTTTGAAGGCGTGCCTGATTCTGAAGACGAAAGCGAAGACGAATTAATCTTCACCGTGACCGATATCGCTGACGATAAAGTTGTGTTGGATGGTAATCATCCTTTGGCTGGTATCGCATTGCGTTTTAGTTTGCATGTGACCGAAGTGCGCGCTGCGACCGAAGATGAAATCAAGCATGAGCATGTGCATGACAGTTATGGTCATCACGAAGAGGACGACGATGATGATGGCATGGACGGCGAATACCGCACACACATCATCCATTAATTGCTGAGTGACATAATAAAAAAACCGCAAATATTTGCGGTTTTTTTTACGCCTGATTCAATTTCGGTTTAGGTACTTTGAGCCAGCTTTTTCAGCTTATACAGTGCATCCAACGCCTCGCGCGGACTCAGCGAGTCTGGGTCAATTTCATCTAATGCTGTATGCAAAGGATGTTCAGTCTCGTCGATAACTGCTTCGGTTCTTGCGCTGGCAAACAAATCGAATTGTGGCGTGCTTTGAATCGAATGTGCTTCGAGTTCGGCCAAATGTTTGCGTGCGGCGCGAATGACTTGGTTGGGAATGCCCGCCAATTGTGCGACTTGCAAGCCATAACTCTGCGAGGCCGGCCCATCTTGAACGGCGTGTAAAAACACGATGGTTTCTTGATGTTCAACCGCCGACAAATGCACGTTATGCGCGGTGGAATGTGTGTCGGGTAATTGGGTTAATTCAAAATAATGCGTAGCAAATAAGGTGAAGCTATTTGTTTGTGTGATCAGTTGCTTGGCAATGGCCCAGGCAAGCGCGAGTCCGTCAAAAGTCGACGTGCCGCGTCCGACTTCGTCCATTAAGACCAAAGATTTTTCAGTGGCCGCATTTAAAATTGCCGCCGATTCGGTCATCTCGACCATAAAGGTTGAGCGCCCGCCGGCCAAATCGTCAGCCGCGCCAATGCGGGTGAAAATTCTATCGATTGGGCCGATAGTTGCGGATGCCGCGGGCACGTAACTGCCAACATAGGCCAGCAACGTGATCAATGCCACTTGGCGCATATAGGTGGATTTACCGCCCATGTTCGGACCGGTGATTAAGAGTAATTTGCGCTCGGTGTTTAATTGACAATCGTTGGCGATAAATTTTTCAATTTGGTTTTCAACGACTGGATGGCGACCTTGTTCTATCGACAGAATCGGTTCTGCGACCAAGTGTGGCGCGCACCATTGGTGGCGTGTGGCGTGCTCCGTTAAGGCGACTAAACAATCTAGTTGCGCCAAGGCTTGGGCGATGGTTTGCAACACTTGAATGTGCGGCGTGAGCTGCTGTAGAACTTGTTCGTATAAATATTTTTCACGCACTAAGGCGCGTTCTTGCGCGGATAAAGCTTTGTCTTCGAAGGCTTTTAATTCTGGTGTGATGTAGCGCTCAGCGTTTTTTAAGGTTTGGCGACGGCGATAGCGTTCGGGGACTTTATCGGTTTGTCCGTTGGTGACTTCAATATAAAAACCGTGCACGCGGTTATATTCCACGCGCAAATTAGCGATGCCGGTTTCGGCTCGCTCGCGGGTTTCTAAGTCGATTAAGAATTGTCCGGCGTTTTCGGAGAGATTACGCAATTCATCGAGTTCGGCATCAAATCCGGCAGCAATCACGCCGCCGTCGCGAATCATGGTGGCTGGCTCTGCCATGATCGCGCTTTGTACCAATTCCAAGCAGTCGATCGGTGTCGCTAAAGCGTGATGCAATTGCGTCAGTAACGGCGTCGCAGGTTGGCATTGTTCCAGCACGGCGCGCACCGTTGGTAGCTGTTGCAAGCCGTCGCGCAACCCGGCCAAGTCGCGTGGTCTGGCGGACGCCAAGGCGATGCGGGTGGTAATGCGCTCGATGTCGGCAATATTGCCCAAGCTGCTTAATAACGCGGCGCAGGCATCGGATTGGCCCAAGCTATGAATGGCGTGGTGGCGCGATCTGGCTTGTTCTTGCGCCCGACTTGGGTGATGCAACCAATGGCGCAATAAGCGCGAGCCCATGCTGGTACGGCAATGATCGAGTAGCGAAAATAAGGTCGGTGATTCTTGCCCGCGTATGGTTTCGGTCAATTCCAGATTGCGCCGCGTGACGGCGTCCAATCCGATAAATTCATCGACTGTCTCGAGCGTTAAGCTATTAATGTGGCGAAGGTTTTTTCCTTGCGTGGCTTGGGTATAGCGCAGCAATGCACCAGCGGCGGTGATGGCGGTAGTAGCGTGTTCGGCGCCGAAGCCGCTTAAGCTGGCCACCCCGAGTTGTTCTTGCAATGATTTTTTAGCTTGCGCTAAATCGAAATGCCAAGCGGGCAGGGCAGTAATTTTGCTTGATAAGCTCGCTAATAGTGCGCTTACTTCGGGCTGGTTAATGTCTTCGGTGTAGAGAATCTCAGCGGCGGCGATGCGCTCGCATTCTTGCAATAATTGGTGGCTGAATTCTTTTTCAGTGCTGTCGATTTCTAGCAGTTTTAATGCGCCGCTGGAGAGCGATAACCACGCAAAACCGATCGAGTATTGCTTCTTGGTGGACGCTACAGAAATCGCTAATAAGGGGCGCTCCGATTTAGCTGGCAATAAGTCCGATTCGGTCAATGTGCCGGGTGTAATCACGCGCATTACTTTGCGCTCGACTGGGCCTTTGCTGGTTGCTGGATCGCCGATTTGTTCGCATATCGCGATCGATTCGCCGAGCTTGATTAATTTGGCTAAATAGCCATCGACTGAGTGGTACGGTACTCCGGCCATTTTGATGGCGTTGCCGCCGGACGAACCGCGTTGGGTCAAGGTGATGCCGATTAGTCGCGCTGCTTTTTCGGCGTCATCAAAAAATAATTCGTAGAAATCGCCCATGCGGTAAAACACCAGCGTGTCTGGGTAATCGGCTTTGATGCGCAGATACTGCTGCATCATGGGAGTGTGTTGGTTTTGTGCGGATTGTTTCTTGTCTTCAACAGCCATGATTGGTTCGATTTCGCATTTATTTTTAGTGGGTGTGATTTTATGGGAAATTGAAGGCGGCAGGGCTGACTTTTTCGTCGGAATAGTCAGTTAATTAAGTTTTGATGAGAAAAATGAAACGCCATCCAATTGAGGTTTAGTTCAATTGGATGGCGTCTCTGGTGCAACAAGCGCTTAGATTCGCTAGTAAAAATTAATGCACGATTAATTTATTGTTAGCGATCAACGTAGCGATGATTTGCGCGTCCGTTTGCAAGGCACCTGCACTGTGCAACAAATCGGTGTTAGTTAGGGCGATTTGCAAGGTGTCATTGCTGCTGGCATTGCCGCCGCCGTTGGTGTTGACATGCACGGTAGTGGTAATCACGCCAGAGCTGTTGGTGGTTTCGGTGAAATGCAAATAGTTGGTCAGATTGGCTGATGTCGCGTTGGCTGGCAAAATGTCGGCCAAATTCAATACGTCGCCGCCGTTACCAGCCGCATTGGCATTAAAGCCTGAAATCGTGTCAACATGCGCCGCGCCGGTGCTGCCATTGGCACCCAAATTAAAGACAAACGTGTCGCCGCCCACTAACTGCGTCAATGAATTGCTTGCGCCTGAATTGATTTCGGTTGTATTGCCCGTGTACGAAGTCACGCCGTGGCTGTCGGTGATAGTGGCCGATAACGTGACGACTGGAGTCGTTGTGCTATTGGCTAAGGTCAACGGCAATACACCTCCACTGTAGCTGTGAACTACGCCGCTGCTATCGACCATTTGACCACTGCTGTTTTCGTGCAAGACCAAGTTGGTGCCGTCGCTGCCGGTGACGGTGAGCGTGTTACTGGCCGATGCGGCCAGCAACGCTTGATTAGCCTGACTGAGCGTTATCGTGGCGTGCTGCGGATCGAGGATCGTCACTGTTGGCGTAGCGATCGTATCTTGGACGGCCGAGGCGACGTTGGATGTGGCAGTGGTATTGCCATAAGCATCGGTTGTGGTCGCACTGACAGAAATACTGTTGCCGTTACCCGGAGCCAATTCGTTGAGGGTGATGACACCGCCTTGGTAACTGTAGCTGTTGCCCGATCCATCAATCAACGCGCCTGAACTATTTAAATGCAAATTCAGCGTTTGCGATGTGCCTGCATCGAGCACATTAATGTGGGCATATCCGCCCGCAGTGAGGTTGGCTTGCTCGGTGGCGTTTAAGGTGATGCTGGCGCTAACCGTGCTGCTTCCGTTCAATTCAGCCGAACTAATGTAGCCGTCGTGATTGCTGTCGGTCGCGATTTGCACCACCGGTGCTGCTGGCGCTGCGGTAATGTTTTCTACGATTGTGGATGTCGACGTCGATGATACATGGCCATATTGATCGGTGAAGGTTGAACTGATTACCGCACTATTCGTATTACCCGGATTGGCGATGCTTAAGGTTACCGTGCCGTTGCTATAGGTTGCTCCTACGTTGGCTGTCGTTCCGGTAATTGCTCCGTTAGATGCCACTGTTAACGTCGTTGTGACGCCACCTTCTAATACGGAAATCGTTGCGCTTCCGCCAGCGCTGAGCAGCGTTGGGTTGAGTGCTACGGTGGTTGCAAAATGACCTGCCGTTGTCTCCGCCGCGACTTCTTGTGTGTTTAAGAAACCGTCGTGATTGGTGTCCCCAGTGATGGTGATAACTGGGCCGCTTGATGCAGTTGAGGACGAATAACCATAGGCATCAATGACGTTGGCGCTCACGGTGACATTGGCCCCGCTGCTGGTGCTGACTGGTAAATAAATTACGCCGTTGACGTAGGTATAGATTAAGCCGCTTGTATCAACCATTTGGCCGCTGCTGTTTTCGTGCAAGGTCAAGTTGGTGACGGTTCCGGTTGTGCCATTGGTGAGCGCAACGTGAACTGTGGCCGCGCTGTTGGATTGCAGCAGCGTTTGATCGGCAGCATCCAAGGTGATCGCGCCAGTGACTTGGCCAGGTTGATTGGCTGACAGAATCGCCAACGGCGTTGCCAACGTTGGGACGATGGTGCTATTGGCAGGGATGTTGGCCGTGTTAATGGTGGCGATATCCGCTTGGAACGAGGTCGCACCACCTTGATCCCAATAGACGATCTGGATAGTGTGCAAGTTACCGGCAGTTGCTGGCGCGGTAAAGTAGAAATAGTCCGCTTTACCGGCTTGGTTAGCGGGTACGGTTGACACTACCTTGCCGTCGATGAAAATCTGATAGCCATCGTCCGCGAAAATCTTCAACGCATATTGTTGGCCAGAGGACAGCGTCGGCAAGGAGATGATGCCTTGCATCGTAATAATCGCCTGACCAGCGTTCCCAAATGAAGTGTAGGCGGAGGTGGTTTGGAAATTGGTGGCGTAAGGACCAGAGTTGCCGCTAGTAATATCCAACCATTTAGCGAGATTGCCCAGCGTACCTAAATTGTTCGTAATAATTTCATTGCCAGTGGTAGGCGACGTGCTCGCGAACGTTCCAAAACCATAATTGATTTGGGTTGCGACAAAGCTTGCGCTAGGTACCACCGACGAAATGACCGTTGGGAACGTCGTTGTGGATGGCGGCGTGGTTCCTGAACTGGTGATTACTTTGCCTGTTTCAAGGTAAGAATCTACTTCGTTAAGCGCGGTGATGCCGCTTGGTGGTGTTTGAATAGCTGCCTGGTTCGTTGCGAAATAGCTGCTAGCCAAACCGTTGGCTAAAATCGTCGCTGTTGGCGCATCCGGCAGAGTAATTGTCTCGGTCGCAGTCGCCGTGCCAGCCTGAGAAACATGTCCAACCGCATCCGTTACCGTGGACGAAATCGACAATGAATTCCCCGATCCAGGCGCTGCTTCGGTCAATGTAATTACGCCACCAGAATAGCTGTAGTTGTTGCCCAGCGAATCAACTAATGAGCCATTCGATAA
This sequence comes from Sapientia aquatica, assembly GCF_004358105.1. GTDB lineage: Bacteria > Pseudomonadota > Gammaproteobacteria > Burkholderiales > Burkholderiaceae_D > Solimicrobium > Solimicrobium aquaticum. The sequence continues at coordinate 839,021 of NZ_SMYL01000002.1, forward strand.
ATGCAAATTGAGGTTTTGCTGAGTTCCCGCATCGTTGACGTTGATTTGCACACTGCCACCACCGATTAAGGTATTTTGTTGCGCGGAAGTTAAGGTGACTGTCGCTGAAACCGTTGTTGCCCCATGGAGGTAAGCATTGTTCAGCGCATAGTTGCCAGCGATGCTCACTGTTGGTGCTGGCGCGGTGGTAACTATTGGCGTGTATTCCGCTGCTGAAGCGCTCACTGTTGCTGACGTTAAGCCAGTCACATCACTTTCTGCCACCGAGACAGTAAGGCTGTTGCCATTGCCCGGTGCCGCTTCGGTTAAGGTAATCACGCCGCCTGAATAGGTGTACGAGTTGCCTGACGCATCGACCAAAGCGCCGGAAGAATTCAAATGCAGAACCAGATTTTGTGTAGCTCCTGCATCATTAACCGCAATTTGAACCGTACCGCCACTGATCAATGCCGCTTGTCCGGCAGAATCTAACGTGACCTGCGCGTTGACCGTTGCGCCGGTGGTTGAAGCGCTTAATTCACCATTGACCGCACCAACAATTGTGACCGTTGGTGCGGATGTGATTGGTGTGTATTCGGTTGCGGATGCGGTGCTGGTGGCTGATACCGCACCGGTGACATCGTGCTCAACTGCTGTGATGGTTAATGTTTGACCATTGCCCGGTAAAGCTTCGGACAGAGAAATAACGCCGGTGGCGCTGTTGTAAGTGTAGGTGTTGGTGCCATCGGTCAAATGACCTTGGGCATCCAATTTCAAGGTGACA
>NZ_SMYL01000030.1 GCF_004358105.1 Sapientia aquatica
TCGCGTGGCTGAAAGACACCTTGGAAAAATTACCTGCCTGTCCAAACAGCCGTCTGGACGATCTTCTCCCGCTACGCACTTAACAGTAAATCTGCCGCTTGAACAGGTGGTAGCGCTGGACGCTTACACAGCAGCACAAATCAATTCCGCAGCACCTTGGTTCCCAAAACTGCACCGATCTATCAATCGTGTAAAACGAGTGGTCAATATCCGCTGGATGCGACTGGTAGATGTTATCGCTTAGATCCAATGGATAATGGTGATGGTGGTAGTGATCCTATGTATAGCTTCTCGCTTTTTTCCGACTATAACGTAGCCAGAATTCAGAACTGGATTCAATCGCAAATTAAGTTGGATCCAAGCTCGCCGACTAATTTTTCGAAATGGGATACGACGAGCGCGAGTTGGAAGCCGTTCTCGCCCAGCACCAGTAATGGTGGCGTAGACCAGATCAAAAATAATGTGCCGGTCTTGCGAAATATCCCGGTAGCCAAAGTCGTTGTGACCTACAGCAATGCTGGAACTCCCGGGGTATCGCGCTTTTATCCGCCAATTCTCGCCACCGAGGGCACGATAGAGACAATTGATCCAACCGACAGCACGCAGCTCGCGAAAATTTATCCGTATTCGCAAAATGGAAATTCCTCAGAGTATATTTGGTACTGCCATATGTCCGGTTGTGATTACACGCTGCGCTTGACTTACTCGGATGGATCACAGGTATATCGTTTGCTAAAAGGTGGATTCCGCAAATATTCAAATCCAGCCACCTTCGACGCCGGTGTTACGGACCCAAATAATCGGAATAGCTTTCACTTGTGGGCGATTGACATCCCTAATCCGACTAACGCTAAGGTTGCCAAACTCGAGCTACTAGATACTCCTACCGTATGGACGATGACCGCTGCACAAATTCGAAGTGCGAAGGCATTGATTTCGCAGTCGTATTGAGCGTTGTTGGTGGATGAAGTCCGTCGCATCGATGGACTTCATTCTCTCGGATAGAATTTTTAATTCTCAGTTAAGCGCTTTGCAGTTGTTATTCAATCGATGGATGTCTGTTATTGCGCCGGTTCGCGCCAAGCGAAAGATCGCCTGTATGCAAGTGGAATTTCATGCACTAAATAAGCTGATTAAGACGAAAGCGGCGGCGCCTTTCTGCGCCACCCAGAGAGTTAGGCGAGCAATAGCCAGTAAGTTATCTTTGGTGGAATCTGCGGACATGACATCTGTCCCGTTGTAGGCCAATTGGAAAGAATATAAATTGGGTTTAACTCAGACTTAACCGAGCACAAGGTATTGACGAGCGGTCTTCTAGTTACAGGTTGTTCAAGGAGACCGATGCGATATCGTTTAGGTCTGTTCCCCGCGGTTTTCTCCGTGTTTACTTAAAGTTTTTACGTGAGTCTTATGAAAATTGCGGTACTCGATAATGATACGAATTCATTGGAATTGGTCAGTTCCATCTTAAATTCGGTTAAACATTCTGTTGTTCGAATTAACGGCAATCTCAGTCTATTGGATGATCTGCGCCAAATTGGATGTGACATGTTGATCATTGATTGGCAAGCGCCCGATTTAAACGGGGTCAAGCTTATGCAATGGGCTAGAGCAAAACTACCCGCTAATCTACCTGTTCTGTTTATCACTAGTCGCAACCGCGAAGACGATATCGTGGCCGGACTCGATTCAGGTGCTGATGACTATTTAGTTAAGCCTATCCGTCGTGGTGAGTTGATTGCGCGGGTGCAGGCTTTGTTGCGCAGAGCTTACCCAAATCAACATTTGCCGGAATATCTTGAAGTCGGCAAATACTCGCTTGAGACCCGTTCGACGCGCGCTACCGTGGCGGGCGAATTGGTTGATCTGTCAGAAAAAGAGTTCAACCTCGCGCTACTTTTATTTCGTAATCTAGGACGTCCGCTATCACGGGCGTATATTTTAGAAAGCGTTTGGTCAACAAAAATTGAAACAGCATCGCGAACGATGGATACCCATATTTCAAAAATCCGCAGCAAATTGAATTTGCGCCCTGAGAATGGATTTCAATTATCGACCGTGTATGGCTATGGATATTGTTTGCAGCGACTGAACGTGGATGAGCAGTCCAAGGAGCCGTTGCCAAGTTTTGGGTGTAAGTGATGCCCTTTTTTATGGTGATGACGACGACCGAGTTAGCCTAAGATCTACTTGGTCGTCGATCTCGTTTTAAGTAATAAAAAATAGCTAACTAGTGCCGAAAGATATTTTTTGTCTATGCAAAAATACTCAAGACGGAGTAGGCGCTTAACGGATGCCTGTGTATAGGAATTGTGATGAAAAATGTGTGCGGTGTTTTGATTATTGGTCTTAGTTTGTGTCTATCTGCATGCGGCGGGTCTGGTGGTGGGAGCAGCAATTCCGGAACCACAGGCGCCACGCTCAGTACGCCAACTCCTTCGGTTAATTCAAGCTCACCAACGGCAACGTCAACCGCGCCGCCAACGCCGACAGCTCCTACAACACCTGCGACTTCTACAACTCCATTAGCACCGTCAGCGCCCGCAGCACCTGTAGCGCCCGCAGCACCAGCACCCGCAGCACCAGCTCCCAGCGCGCCAACAGCATCGACGAACCTTCCTGCTACCTATCCGGCCTTTATGCCACCTTTTCCAAAGCTGATTAGTTATAACAGCAAGGCTGACGTCATTAAAAATCCGGTAGTAATTCCGGTATTTTTTCCTAGCACTCCAGATCAAGCCAATACCGTGAAATTTCTCCAAAAGGCAACTTCAGACGCGAACTGGACTGCTTTAGCACGGTATGGAGTAGGTGCGGCGACGGTGGGTCAGGCGGTTAATGTTTCGCAGAATCCACCAGCAAAAATAAGCACTGCCGAAATTTCTCAGTTTGTTCAGAATAATGCTGCGACCTGGACAACGCTTCATGGGTCTGAAATTTTTATGCTTTACTATCCGACATCTACACAGATTACGGATAACCCCGGATCTGGCTATCACTCTTCAACCACGCAAACTTCGCCCGTCGTTTTTGGAGTTATTCCTTATAGCTCGTTGATGGAAGACGCTTATCTTCAATACCATGAGTTAGTGGAAGCCGCGACGGATCCGCTAGGGGGTGGTATTTATTTGTTAGATCGCGATGATATTTCCTATTCTAGTTTCGGTATGGGAACCGAAATTGGCGACATGTGTGTGCTATCAGATTTTTATTATTCTGCCGAATTTGGCACATCAATGAAAAGCGTTTGGTCGAATCAGCGAATCGCATCTGGTCAATCCCCTTGTGCAGCGTCATCAGGCTCGCTCGATATGTTTGGAGCAGTTCCAAACATGCCGACAAGTTTCAAGGAAACATCTCCAATTCCTAACCCAGCTGCGTTAAAATACGAATGGAGCGATTCAAATCCCACCTGGGGCGAGTAAAACAATTCAGGTTAAGTTATTCAGTTTTGGTGCATTGCCGTTCCCGATGGAAGTAAGAGCTATCCAAACGAATATCAACGCAACAAAAACTAATCTAGCAACCTTTAGTTTTGATAAAACTACTGGCCTCAATGGCGATATTGTAAATCTAACGATCACAGCACCGAGCGCAGCGCTGTCAACGACTAGTCCTTATGTGACGTTTGCAATCGCATCGACTGTTACCACAGCAGACGGCGCAAAGCATAATGGTTTTCCTTTTCCCGGAATGATTGTGAATTGATTTATTGATGTGACCGAACTCAAAACATCTCGCTGTGTTTGGAGAAATTGTGCCGCCCTTAACTAGCGCGGGACATACTATCCGTTCGATTTATTCGGGGGCGAAATTGAGCGAATAGTTGAATTAGTGGAGTCGATTTTTACCCCAGTCAAATCCGGCGTTTGACGCTACATCTTTATTCAAAACGCTGCCTTTAGCTTTAGCTCAATCGTAATCGACTAAGTTGGGCAGTGATGGAATTAGGCGTTGTTGCCGTCGCGCGCCGCATCAAGAATATTCTGCGTTAAGTTTTCACAATCGAATCGGCTAGTCGTATGGCTTTGCATGAGCGAATCGTTTAAAGCCAGCGATGTGTGTACGAGCAGATCGCGTATCGAAAAGAGTATTTGCGAAATTTCATTTAACGCTTCTGCGTTGATGTCTTCTAATTTGCTATCCATATTTCCCTGTACCGCCCCAATAAATCCGATAGGTGCTGTATTCCAATTGCTCACTTAGTGTTGAGCCGGTCTGTGGAGTACATTTTTTCTAAGTTTTGATGCGCTTGTTCGTTGATTACGGTGTGACTAGTCACCAATTTTTTTTGCAGTTTAGGCGCAATAATCCTTCACTGAGCGCGGTGGATTCGACTAGGTGAATTCAGTTTTTCACAATCAATCGGGAAAGACAAGGTGACAGTTGTCGTGTAACGCGTTGGAAGAATTTTGCCTGAGTCTGGATTCTGGACCGAGGATGGGGCTTGGCGCATTTGCATTTCCAAACTTGTTTGTTACTCGGTATCGAAGTAATCGCATACGCCCAAACCATGCGCGTTATTAGCGGCTGCTGATTGGGCTGTTGTCGGCGTCGCTAGCAGCCTGCCACTACAGTTAGTTCAAAAATAGGGAGGCAATCCACTTCGTGAACGCCTTTTGCAAATTGGTCAACGAGACATTTGTCGCGTACCAAAATGAAAGCTATTTTGTTTTAATTGCAACCTGAAGGCGCATGGATAAGTAGAAAAGCAATTACAGGTGATTTTAAACAGCCGCTGGGCCATTAAAACTACTCAACTCGTCCAAGTTCGTTAAGCGCCGCTGATTCATTTTTTGCAATCGATCATCGCGAAGAATCCTCACACAACTCTTACAAATACGTTAGCTATGCTCGCGGTTTTAGGTGTTGATGATATGGCAAATGCCCACGATGTTGCGGCTCGATTACTCCGCATTGAACTAAGCAGTTTATTGCGCTTTTCATAGTATTTTTTATCACTCTCGGGCACGCAACGCACTTCAATCTTTCAGCAATTTTTGGAATTTGGATGCGGCGGGTAGTTTGATTTGAGTATGGCGGATTGATTTTGCAGTATTCAAAACTGATGACTATTATTAAGCACCGAGTCTGCGTCGTTAACCCTAGATGCTTGGAGCGTATGGTTGCTGTATTCAATATATTAGGTACCAAAGGCCAGCGAGTGCTTTATCGACGATTCCTGAGCTGGATGTTGGTGTTGGCGATTCAATTGGTCGGCGCAGATTCCGCCTGCGCGCAGTCAATTAATTCGACTGGATTTAGGCATGTGGATATCGATAACGGTATTGCCGATCCCTGCATCATTTCAATTACCCAAGATAAGTGGGGTTTTATCTGGTTTGGGAATCAGACAGGTTTAAGTCGTTTTGACGGCTTCCACTCGATTGTGTTCAAGCATAAAGACGGCGATAGCAGATCTTTGGCGAGTAATTGGGTTAAGGCGCTGTATGTCGATAAAAGTGGCGTACTTTGGGTTGGCAGCCGAAGCGGCCTACAAAAGTTTGATAACGACACTGAAACCTTCACCACCTTTTCGGCCGCACCCGAAGGCCCGCACGACGACGCCCGTAATAATGTGGAAGTCATCATTGGCGATGGCAAGGACGGTCTGTGGATAGGTACAACCGGTGGGCTGCTGCACTTCAACAGATTGACCGGGCAATTTAAGCGATTCAAACACCTTACTAATGAACCTTCAAGCCTATCGGGTAATTCCGTCAACGCACTGGCGTTGGATTCAAATGGAAATTTGTGGATTGGAACCGATGCCGGACTAGACCAACTTCAACCTAACCAATCTCAATTTTTGCACCATCGTTTGGACAACACATCAAGCGAAAACATTATTCACTCGCTCTTGCTGACTAAGAATAATCAACTGTGGATAGGATTGTCAGATGGTCTGAAATTGCTCACGCTTGATGCCAACATGGAGATTAAAACATTGGTTCTTCAGACTTTTCTGTGGGTTAAGAGTACGCTATCGCGCAGGTTTAGCCAACGGAGAGCGCGATGGAAAGCAAAGATTTGTATCAGGCGTTGCTGGGGATGCAAGAGCCATGGACGGTTAA
>NZ_SMYL01000031.1 GCF_004358105.1 Sapientia aquatica
GCGAACAAACACAACGCTTTGTCCGCCTAAAGTACGACTTTCCCCGCTAAAGCGGCCAGTCAGAACACACAGCAGTCAGTAACTAAACTTATCTGACGTTCTTTAACAACATACAGTCAATAAATGTGGGCATGTAATACCAGTGCAATTGCTGATACGTCAGCAAGACACCAAGTATTAAATGTTCACGAAGAAATAAATAAGGATTCAAACGGTGTCAAAGCCGGTTGGAGCCTGTCAGTATTTTGAGTGAGCGACCTGCCGGAAACGGCAGAGATCAGTAATGATCACAAGTAACAGGCATTGAACTGAAGAGTTTGATCCTGGCTCAGATTGAACGCTGGCGGCATGCCTTACACATGCAAGTCGAACGGCAGCGCGGGGCAACCTGGCGGCGAGTGGCGAACGGGTGAGTAACATATCGGAACGTACCCAAGAGTGGGGGATAACGCAGCGAAAGTTGCGCTAATACCGCATACGATCTACGGATGAAAGTGGGGGATTCGCAAGAACCTCATGCTCCTGGAGCGGCCGATATCTGATTAGCTAGTTGGTGAGGTAAAAGCTCACCAAGGCGTCGATCAGTAGCTGGTCTGAGAGGACGACCAGCCACACTGGAACTGAGACACGGTCCAGACTCCTACGGGAGGCAGCAGTGGGGAATTTTGGACAATGGGGGCAACCCTGATCCAGCAATGCCGCGTGAGTGAAGAAGGCCTTCGGGTTGTAAAGCTCTTTTGTCAGGGAAGAAACGGTCGTCTCTAATATAGACGGCTAATGACGGTACCTGAAGAATAAGCACCGGCTAACTACGTGCCAGCAGCCGCGGTAATACGTAGGGTGCAAGCGTTAATCGGAATTACTGGGCGTAAAGCGTGCGCAGGCGGTTTCGTAAGTCAGATGTGAAATCCCCGGGCTCAACCTGGGAATGGCATTTGAGACTGCGAGGCTAGAGTGTGTCAGAGGGGGGTAGAATTCCACGTGTAGCAGTGAAATGCGTAGAGATGTGGAGGAATACCGATGGCGAAGGCAGCCCCCTGGGATAACACTGACGCTCATGCACGAAAGCGTGGGGAGCAAACAGGATTAGATACCCTGGTAGTCCACGCCCTAAACGATGTCTACTAGTTGTCGGGACTTAATTGTCTTGGTAACGCAGCTAACGCGTGAAGTAGACCGCCTGGGGAGTACGGTCGCAAGATTAAAACTCAAAGGAATTGACGGGGACCCGCACAAGCGGTGGATGATGTGGATTAATTCGATGCAACGCGAAAAACCTTACCTACCCTTGACATGGTCCGAATCCTGCAGAGATGCGGGAGTGCTCGCAAGAGAACGGATACACAGGTGCTGCATGGCTGTCGTCAGCTCGTGTCGTGAGATGTTGGGTTAAGTCCCGCAACGAGCGCAACCCTTGTCATTAATTGCCATCATTTAGTTGGGCACTTTAATGAGACTGCCGGTGACAAACCGGAGGAAGGTGGGGATGACGTCAAGTCCTCATGGCCCTTATGGGTAGGGCTTCACACGTCATACAATGGTACATACAGAGGGTTGCCAAGCCGCGAGGTGGAGCTAATCTCAGAAAGTGTATCGTAGTCCGGATTGGAGTCTGCAACTCGACTCCATGAAGTTGGAATCGCTAGTAATCGCGGATCAGCATGTCGCGGTGAATACGTTCCCGGGTCTTGTACACACCGCCCGTCACACCATGGGAGCGGGTTTCACCAGAAGTAGGTAGCTTAACCGCAAGGAGGGCGCTTACCACGGTGGGATTCGTGACTGGGGTGAAGTCGTAACAAGGTAGCCGTATCGGAAGGTGCGGCTGGATCACCTCCTTTCTAGAGTCACGCGCTGTTTTACGTGTCCACACTTATTGACTGTAGTTAAAAAGAACATGAAACGCCGCCGTTGTGGTGAGTAATCACTGCAATGTCCACGCCACAATGCGGGTCTGTAGCTCAGTTGGTTAGAGCACCGTGTTGATAACGCGGGGGTCGTTGGTTCGAGCCCAACCAGACCCACCACATCAAGATTTCGCGTTGGAGTTTGTTTTTAAAATCATCTGGCTTGGCCAGGGATTTTAAACAAATCAATGCAAACAAAAGTAGGGTTTTACTTTTGTTTGACGGAATATGGGGGTTTAGCTCATCTGGTAGAGCACCTGCTTTGCAAGCAGGGGGTGAACGGTTCGATCCCGTTAACCTCCACCAAGACATAAAAGTCCAAACCTAAGTCAAGCCACTGAAGTGATTCAGTTAGTGCGAGCGATTTAGGTTTGATCTTTGATCAAACGGTAGTTTCGTTCTTTAACAATTCGGAAGAAGTGAAGTAGAGAAAATTAGAATTTGTTTATCTGATTCGATTCAGAGATGAAGCGAGTCAAATTAAATGGGTTGTGATTGTATCGAACAAACATAGTAGTAACGAGTGATCCAAGTAGTCATTAGGAATAATGGCATAGAAATACAAAGACACTTGCGCTACGGCAACGCAATAAAATACTCAAAGTAAGATGTAGTAAAGAACTATACCGTTCTTTCGTGATGAACCAAGTTGAAGGTAGCGATACCGTCAAGTTGACACGAGAGGCCAACGTTATAGGGACAAGTGACTAAGTGCACATGGTGGATGCCTAGGCGATATCCGGCGACGAAGGACGTAGTAGCTTGCGATAAGCTGCGGGGAGCGAGCAAACACGCTTTGATCCGCAGATTTCCGAATGGGGAAACCCGGCCTAATAGGTCATTGCAATCTGAATACATAGGATTGCAAAGCGAACGCGGCGAACTGAAACATCTAAGTAGCTGCAGGAAAAGAAATCAACCGAGATTCCCAAAGTAGTGGCGAGCGAAATGGGAAGAGCCTGATCATGATAACCACGACCATAGTAGAACGGAATGGAAAGTCCGGCCATAGAGGGTGATAGCCCCTTATACGAAATGATTGTGGTGATACTAAGTGATCGAAAAGTAGGGCGGGACACGAGAAATCCTGTCTGAACATGGGGGGACCATCCTCCAAGGCTAAATACGTGATATCGACCGATAGTGAACCAGTACCGTGAGGGAAAGGCGAAAAGAACCCCGGAAGGGGAGTGAAATAGATCCTGAAACCGTGTGCATACAAACAGTCGGAGCTCTTGAAAAATGGAGTGACGGCGTACCTTTTGTATAATGGGTCAGCGACTTACATTCAGTGGCAAGGTTAACCGCATAGGGAAGCCGAAGAGAAATCGAGTCCGAATAGGGCGAATTAGTCGCTGGGTGTAGACCCGAAACCAAGTGATCTACTCATGGCCAGGATGAAGGTGCGGTAACACGCACTGGAGGTCCGAACCCACTAATGTTGAAAAATTAGGGGATGAGCTGTGGGTAGGGGTGAAAGGCTAAACAAACTTGGAAATAGCTGGTTCTCTCCGAAAACTATTTAGGTAGTGCCTCAAGTATCACCATCGGGGGTAGAGCACTGTTATGGCTAGGGGGTCATCGCGACTTACCAACCCATTGCAAACTCCGAATACCGATGAGTGCGAGCTTGGGAGACAGACGTCGGGTGCTAACGTCCGGCGTCAAGAGGGAAACAACCCAGACCGCCAGCTAAGGTCCCCAAGATTGGCTAAGTGGAAAACGAAGTGGGAAGGCTAAAACAGTCAGGAGGTTGGCTTAGAAGCAGCCATCCTTTAAAGAAAGCGTAATAGCTCACTGATCGAGTCGTCCTGCGCGGAAGATGTAACGGGGCTAAGCCAGTCACCGAAGCTGCGGATATGCGTAAGCATATGGTAGGAGAGCGTTCTGTAAGCCTGCGAAGGTGTCTTGTAAAGGATGCTGGAGGTATCAGAAGTGCGAATGCTGACATGAGTAGCGATAATGGGGGTGAAAAGCCTCCACGCCGTAAGCCCAAGGTTTCCTGTTCAACGTTCATCGGAGCAGGGTGAGTCGGCCCCTAAGGCGAGGCAGAGATGCGTAGCTGATGGGAAGCAGGTTAATATTCCTGCACCGTCGTAGGATGCGATGGGGGGACGGATCGCGGAAGGTCGTCAGGCGGTTGGAAGAGCCTGTTCTTGACTTGTAGAAGGCTGTTAGGTAAATCCGGCAGCGGAATTCAAGGGGTTGAGACGAGTGAATTAATTCACGAAGCGATCGGAAGTGGTTCCAAGAAAAGCCTCTAAGCTTCAGTCCTACGAGACCGTACCGCAAACCGACACAGGTGGGCGAGATGAGTATTCTAAGGCGCTTGAGAGAACTCGGGAGAAGGAACTCGGCAAATTGGTACCGTAACTTCGGGATAAGGTACGCCCTAGTAGTTTGACCCCCCTGCGGGGGAAGGACGACAGGGTTGCAATAAACTGGTGGCTGCAACTGTTTAATAAAAACACAGCACTATGCAAACACGAAAGTGGACGTATATGGTGTGACTCCTGCCCGGTGCTGGAAGATTAAATGATGGGGTGCAAGCTCTTGATTGAAGTCCCAGTAAACGGCGGCCGTAACTATAACGGTCCTAAGGTAGCGAAATTCCTTGTCGGGTAAGTTCCGACCTGCACGAATGGAGTAATGATGGCCACACTGTCTCCTCCCGAGACTCAGCGAAGTTGAAATGTTTGTGATGATGCAATCTACCCGCGGCTAGACGGAAAGACCCCATGAACCTTTACTGTAGCTTTGCATTGAATTTTGAACCAATCTGTGTAGGATAGGTGGGAGGCTTTGAAGCGTGGACGCCAGTCTGCGTGGAGCCAACCTTGAAATACCACCCTGGTTTGTTTGAGATTCTAACCTTGGCCCATTATCTGGGTTGGGGACAGTGCATGGTAGGCAGTTTGACTGGGGCGGTCTCCTCCCAAAGTGTAACGGAGGAGTTCGAAGGTACGCTAGAGACGGTCGGACATCGTCTTGATAGTGCAATGGCATAAGCGTGCTTAACTGCGAGACTGACAAGTCGAGCAGGTACGAAAGTAGGACATAGTGATCCGGTGGTTCTGTATGGAAGGGCCATCGCTCAACGGATAAAAGGTACTCTGGGGATAACAGGCTGATTCCTCCCAAGAGTTCATATCGACGGGGGAGTTTGGCACCTCGATGTCGGCTCATCACATCCTGGGGCTGTAGCCGGTCCCAAGGGTATGGCTGTTCGCCATTTAAAGTGGTACGTGAGCTGGGTTTAAAACGTCGTGAGACAGTTTGGTCCCTATCTGCCGTGGGCGTTGGATATTTGAAGGGGGCTGCTCCTAGTACGAGAGGACCGGAGTGGACGAACCTCTGGTGTACCGGTTGTCACGCCAGTGGCATTGCCGGGTAGCTATGTTCGGAAGAGATAACCGCTGAAAGCATCTAAGCGGGAAACTTGCCTTAAGATGAGATATCCCAGAGCTTTAAGCTCTTTGAAGGGTCGTTCGAGACCAGGACGTTGATAGGCTGGGTGTGGAAGTGCAGTAATGCATTAAGCTAACCAGTACTAATTGCCCGTAAGGCTTGTCCCTATAACCTTGACAGGTGTAGGCTACAAGAGTGAGGTACCTAACTAACCCTTGGGTGCCGGTTGCCAGTTTGTTTGGCGCGATCACAACCGATAACCAAATTCTAGCGCTTCAAGGTCACAGGAACCTCGGCACAATCCCGAACCCCTCCTGCTACCCTAAAAACGCTCTACGCTTCTTCCCAATTGGATTTGTTGCGATCATCAACTCAGCGATGACCACAATGAATCAACCAGTTATGCCTGATGACCATAGCGAGTTGGTCCCACCCCTTCCCATCCCGAACAGGACCGTGAAACGACTCTGCGCCAATGATAGTGCTGCAACCAGTGTGAAAGTAGGTTATCGTCAGGCTGTTAT
>NZ_SMYL01000032.1 GCF_004358105.1 Sapientia aquatica
GATATTAAGATGCAAATTAGATTGTTGGCCAATTCGTGGTTAATGACTGATCGTGCGAACTGTGAACGTGACGAAATGAATTTTTTCGGGATTGCCGGATGTTGGACTTTTTATTTTTGTTTTGCAGAATAAAATAAAGTGCGCACTCAACTAGTCACCACAAAAATTATGCAAGCACCGCTTATTCTCACATTTCCCGAAACTGATACCAGCGATGAGGTTTCGCGTAAATCTCTCGAAAACTTAGCCAATCAGTTAGGACTCAGCGAAGTGGCGACTGTTCATAGGGCTCTCAGACTTCTAGCCCAACAACGCCTTGTAGAAGTGCATTCGGACGACGGACCGCTGTCGAGTGAATATCGTGAATGGCTGCAAAATGAGGCAAACAAATTAATTGAGCCGGGTCCTAGGATTTGGAAAAAACGGTTATTTAAAACTTAAAATGAATTAGGATTTGGCTGCTTTCTGCAGCTCATTTTCCGTTTATAAAGCTCAGGAGTGTCTCCTAAAACCGGGGTGATTCAGTTGGATATTCGTGAGCGTCTACCTCACCCTACGGAGCAAAACCCATTCTATGTGGAATGGACAACTTACTTTGGAGTCTTATTATGGCTTTGCATGTTATTACAAATCAAGCGTTGTTGGATATGGTTTCTGGAGGTGAGGAAATTGTTGATTACGAAATGTTTGAAGGAGATGGCGGTGGCTACGGTGGTGGCGGCGGATATGGCGGTGGCGGGAGCGATGTAATTCCGGGTGTAATTGATGATGGAACTAAATGCGTTGTACCGACTAGCCCTAGCACGCCTGGTGTAGTTTCAGCAACGGCTGGTCCCGTTTCCGCAACTGTGAACACAGGTTCGCTCACCGGATGTTTTATCGCTAGCCAAGCATTGGGCGTAACGGCCGGGATTTTAACAGAGAATCCGTGGGTGTATCGCGGAGTATCAGTTGCTTCAAGCTTAGCATGCAACAAACTGGCAGGCTCAATCTCAGTCAAATTTAATTAATAACGGATCGGCCGTAAACAAAGTACCAGTTTTGATCCATTTGAAGAGAGATTGGTACTTTGTTAAAGAAACGGTTGATGAGGGAAGAATGTTATGAATAACAAGTCTATCTATGCGCTGTGGATCTTATTCTTATTTTTGATTGGGGTATTTCTGTTTGCAGTGTCATACACAAAGATTCTTACATTTGATTATTTTTTTATTTATGTTGTTGCGTTACCGACCTATATCTTTTCGCTTGACTTTGAAAGGTCAATTTCGGAAACGGATACATTTAAGAAATATATAAAAATTTTGTTTTTGATATCTATCTTATCGTTGATCGCATGCGTTCTTTATAAAAAACCATTTCTCATATTACCTGTGTTTTTTTTCTGTTTAGAATGTGCGCGTTATTTTTTTAGTAAATTTCTGATTTAATCATGAGAAAAATATCAATCAAGTTAATTTTTGCGATTACCTTACTTCTAACAAAGTTTGCGCTTTCTCAAGAGGCATCCTTACCTCTGCTGCATTTAACAAACGGTGTTAGTAGCTTTTGGATTGTTGGTTCGATGCATGTTGGAAGTAAGGTATTGGTAGACAATAGCTATCCAAAATTAAATAGCGTGATTGAACACAGCTCTAACATTTGCTTTGAAAATGATCCTAGCGATATTCGTTCCTTGCAAGACACAAATCAGAGTATTTATTTTAATCCTCCCGATGTTTCCCTTGAGACGCGGCTCAGTAAGAAAACCTTCGAAAATTTAAAAAAAACATTTATTAATGTTTTCCCAAGTACTAACGCCTATCGTGAGATGTCACCCTATGCCGCTGCAGGAGTGCTCGAAAGTATGAATCCATATGTCAACCAAAACTTTCGAGAATTTAAAAAGGAAAATTCTTTAGATCAATACATCAAAATACAAACTTCCAAGTTCAATAAACAGATTCATGGGTTGGAAAGTAACGATGCCGTTAAAAAGAGCTTTGCTTCGATAACTAATACCGAGTGGGATCAGTATGTTAGCGGGTATATCAACATGCTTAATTGTATGGAATGCTCAATCAAGTATTTCGCATATTTAGAGAAAGCCTACACACTCTCAAATGATCCTGAAAACTCATACGAAAATTCTATCTACGCGATGACATATGGTCCTAATGTCGCACAGATCTTTAACAAAATGTTGTTGGATAAAAGAAATTTGGACATAACAAAAACTATCGCCGGCTTCGGAAAAAGTACAAGTAAGTGTGATCTCGTCGTCGTTGGTGCTGCTCATCTAGGAGGAGAGCATGGAATACTTAATTTACTTAAAAAAGCTAATTACAAAATTATTGAGCAGTAAAAAATAGAAATACATAAATTAGATGTAGATCTATCTATAGACACTAACAATACGTACATGATGAAAACCATCCTCCAAACTGAGTCTAGCGAATGCGGCCTGGCGTGCCTAGCCATGATCGCTAACCACTACGGATATCACAGCGACCTAGCGGATTTGCGACGCCAGTTTTCGATCAGTTTGAAAGGTGCGACCTTGGCGCAAATCATGCGTCATGCAACACGGTTGGAATTGTCTGCTCGACCTCTACGCCTAGAGATGGAAGATTTAAGCCAGTTGGCGTTGCCGTGCATACTGCATTGGAATTTAAATCACTTTGTAGTTCTTAAAAAAGTCAGTAAAAAATACATCGTCATTCTCGATCCCGCTGTGGGTGAGCGAAAACTGGCGATGGCCGAAGTATCCAAGCATTTTACGGGCGTCGCTTTAGAGCTATCGCCTAATCCCGCTTTTCTGCAAAAACAAGACACGAAAAAAATAGCACTGCATGACTTAACGGGTAAAGTGTTTGGCTTGCGTCGAGCATTAGTCCAAGTGATGGTCTTGGCAGTTGCGTTAGAACTCTTTGCGATCTGCTCACCTCTTTTCAACCAATTCGTGATTGACGAAGTCATCGTATCCGGTGATAAAGAATTACTATCTATTTTGGTCGCCGGCTTTGCGCTCTTGATGTTGACACAGACGGTCATTAGTTTGGCTCGTAGCTGGTTCCTCATGCGCTGGAGCATGGACATTGGTTATCAATGGACGAACCGCTTGTTTGCTCACTTGGTTCAATTGCCTGTATCTTTTTTTGAAAAGCGTCACCTCGGCGACATCGTCTCTCGCTTCGGTAGTATCGGGTCTATTCAGTCAACGCTAACTAGTCTTTTTGTTGAGAGCGCCTTAGACGGTCTCATGGCACTGTTGGCGCTTTGCATGATGCTGATTTACAGTCCTAAACTGTCGGCAATTGTACTGGCATCAGTTGCTGTTTATGCGGTCCTACGCTGGGTGTTTTATCATCCCTTCCGTGAAGCTTCCCAAGAACGGCTCATCCTGTCTGCAAAAGAAAATAGCCACTTTCTAGAAACGTTGCGAGCTATTTCTCCGCTTAAGCTTTTTGGTCGTGAAGCGGAACGTCGCTCACGTTGGCAAAATTTGAAGCTTGATGTGATGAATCGGGACATCAAGACGCAAAAGTTATCGATTATTTTTCGGGTAAGCAATACGACATTATTCGGAATTCAAGGACTATGTCTGTTTTATGTCGGTGCAGGATTAGTCATGCAAAATGCGCTGACTGTCGGAATGCTGATGGCATTCTCTAGCTATGCGGGGACATTCTCAGGGCGCATTTTCAGTTTGATTGATATGGTTGTATCCCTAAAAATGCTGGGCTTACACACAGAGCGCCTGTCTGACATCGTGAGGGAACCGGTCGAGGCACAAGTCCCGATCGAAACAGACACCAGCCGCCTAACTGCTACCATTACCTTAAAAAATCTCAAATTCCGTTATGCCGAAGGCGAGCCTTGGGTGTTGAACGACATTAACCTAACAATCCCTGAAGGCCAAAGCATTGCCTTAGTTGGTCCATCGGGCTGTGGTAAGACGACGCTCTGCAAAATCATTTTAGGGCTATTAAAACCAACCGAAGGCGAGGTCTTTATTGACCAAATTCCTATTTCTCGCCTTGGCCTGCAAGCCTATCGCCAGTTGGTTGGTACGGTGATGCAGGACGATGTGTTATTGGCAGGTTCGATTCAAGACAACATTAGTTTCTTTGATGCGCAAATGGATTCGGCACGTGTGGAACAATGCGCCAAACAAGCCGCCATCTTTGATGAGATTTCCGCCATGCCGATGGGATTCCAAACCTTGGTTGGCGATATGGGAAGTAGTTTATCCGGTGGGCAAAAGCAACGAGTACTTCTTGCGAGAGCGTTGTACAAGCAACCGAAAATCTTGGCTTTAGATGAAGCAACAAGCCATCTCGATATTCAGAACGAACTGAAAGTCAACGTGGCATTGAGCCAACTAAATCTCACTAGGATCATGGTTGCCCACCGCCCTGAAACGATTGCAGCGGCTGGACGGGTTGTTGAATTGAGAGATGGACAGGCCCATGAAATTCGTGCGGCTACGAGCAAAGATATGACGTTGGTGGCGTGAAAAAGAGTGACCAGCCTTGAACACAACTTATATACTCTATTAAAATTTCTTGGACTACACACTTCTCCACGGCGTTGTTGAATAAATCGATGGCAACTAAAAAATAGCCAAAATAGCCCGATTTTTGGCTATTTTTAGACTTTCACGGACACCGGCATACCAAGATTTGTCATGATGTTTTAAAGTGGACCCATTGGGCAAGACAATTTTTCAGAGAATTTAAGCTGCATCCATTTTCTTCACTACAGCTGGTCGGCGCTGCCCCGTTTTCCTCAATTGTTCTCCACCTTAATTCGTAAGCGCCTCGCCTGAACCGTCTGGACGCCAAGCCCAAGAATCGGCAAAGTAGCTCCCGTTATATTTAGCGGGAGCTATTTTGGAGGCAACCGACCAAGGTTTCAAGCCCCGCGACACAAGTGGCATAGATCGCCGAGAAACCCTGAATTTGAATTGAAAGACAATCGCCCGGTTGCAAAACGCCTATGGCAGTTTGCACCCCAGTCGTAAGTGGGCCAGTCAATGTGCCGATCGTGACGTCCTCTCCTGATACCAAATTACGAATATGGAGGATGACTGGTTTGTCAAAGGACGGTGGGACGCTGATGTTCCCCGAGCCCCAGAGAAAATTAATACCGGGCCAAGGCCATGGTCCCGGCCCTACTCCCGGCCCGCGCACTCTGACTACATAGCTCGGTCGGCTCGAATCAGCAAAAATTTCACTCAAACTTGTTAATGATCGCAACTTATCCATTGGCGTTCCCTCCCATACACATCATTGTCGGGCTCGTCCAGATTAAGCGGAACCACTTTG
The DNA here is from genome assembly GCF_004358105.1 of Sapientia aquatica. GTDB lineage: Bacteria > Pseudomonadota > Gammaproteobacteria > Burkholderiales > Burkholderiaceae_D > Solimicrobium > Solimicrobium aquaticum. The sequence continues at coordinate 5,310 of NZ_SMYL01000032.1, forward strand.
TCGACGTGGCGCCAATTAGCCAAGACTCAAGAAAAATCTTGAGTAATGATAGTCCAGTGGCTGAGTTGTGGTCAATGCCCTATTTAGGGCATTTTTAGTGATCGGATCGTAACCGATTACCCACCATAAATACTAAATGATCAAGTAACTCCATGCAAATCCGATCGCAGCGGATTTGCGGCAAAGTGTTGTTTCCATAGTCTTGGCGTAAGTTCATGAACCTTTGACGCCGGAT
>NZ_SMYL01000033.1 GCF_004358105.1 Sapientia aquatica
TTAACCGTCCATGGCTCTTGCATCCCCAGCAACGCCTGATACAAATCTTTGCTTTCCATCGCGCTCTCCGTTGGCTAAACCTGCGCGATAGCGTACTCTTAACCCACAGAAAAGTCTGAAGAACCTTATTTTTTACGAGAATATCGATGAATGGCCTATTTGTAAATGATCCATTTAGAGCAATTGTGGTCAGTCCATGCAGTAAATCGGGCAAGGAAGAGTGTCTAAGTGCAGGATGTGTCCGCTTGATTCGCATGATGCAAGCTTGCAAAGCTTAATGGATTTTTTCCAAAGCGAGGTAGTTCGATACAGCCAGCGGCGTGGTAGAGTGCATCACACCGTCCACCCTGAACAGCCGGTTCTGAAACTTGCCGCCAGACATGGACCCTAACAATATCGGAGACATCATGGACAATTTCGACGCCATTGTAATCGGCAGTGGACAGGCAGGGCCGTTCCTGGCTGTGCGACTGGCACAATCAGGCATGAAAGTCGCGCTCATCGAGCGTGAACACTATGGCGGTACCTGTGTCAATGACGGCTGCATTCCGACCAAGACACTCGTTGCCAGCGCACGCGTGGCCCACGTTGCGCGGCGCGCTGCGGAGTATGGTGTGAACGTTGGCGGTGATGTCAGCGTGAATATGTCTGCTGTCATGGCGCGCAAGGATCGCATCGTCCAGCAGTCGATCGACAGTCTGACAAGCTGGCTTGAAGGAACTGCCGGACTGCATCTGGTGCGTGGACACGCCCGTTTCACCGGCCCCAATACCGTCGAGGTCAACGGAGCGACTCTTTCCGGATCAAAAATATTCATCAACGTTGGCGGGCGACCAATACTTCCAGACTGGCCGGGCATCGATAGTGTGCCCGTGCTCACCAATACGAGCATGATGACCCTGGCCACGCTACCAGAGCACCTGATTGTCGTGGGGGGCAGTTACATTGGCCTTGAGTTTGCACAGATGTTTCGGCGTTTCGGATCAGAGGTTACCGTAATCGAAGTCGCGGATCGTCTGATCGCGCGTGAGGATACTGAAGTGTCGGCCGAGGTCAAGGCAATCCTCGAACACGAGGGCGTACGTTTTCTGCTGGGCGTTACCGAAGCTCAGGTAGCACCACAGAGTGAGGGGGTCGTAGTGAGTTGCAGTACTGGCGACGTCAGGCATCAGGTTACAGGCAGCCACATACTGGCAGCTGTTGGACGACGGCCAAATACGGATGACCTGGGCCTGCGCGCTGCCGGTATCGAGACGGATTCGCGTGGCTTCATCATTGTCGACGACCAGCTGCGCACCAACGTCCCGCACATTTGGGCGCTTGGAGACGTGAATGGACGAGGCGCATTCACCCATACCTCGTACAATGATTTCGAAATTGTTGTCGCCAACCTGTTAGAGAATGGGCAACGCAGGGTAAGCGATCGCATTGTTGCCTATGGACTGTTTATTGATCCGCCTCTCGGTCGCATCGGCATGAGCGAAGCGCAGGTGCGCGCGACCGGACGACCGGCGCTGGTCGGCGTGATGCCGATGTCGCGCGTCGGTCGTGCCAAGGAGCGCGGAGAAACGCAGGGTTTCATGAAGGTGCTGGTTGACGCAGAGAGCGAACGTATCCTCGGTGCTTCACTGTTATGCATCGAGGGAGACGAGATCGTCCATTCACTGCTTGATGTAATGGCAGCCGGTGCTTCTTATCGCGTGATTCAGCAGGCCGTGCACATTCATCCGACTGTCAGTGAGCTGATACCGACGCTTTTAGGGCAGCTTGTTCCTCTATAAATTCGCACTCTTTAAGATGGTGTGAGGTTTGGGGTTAGTTTAAAGAGACATTGGAAATCCGGTTCTGAAAATTAATCACAAACCGGTGGATAGGCGGAATTCGACGTTGAGTCCACCTTTACGGTCGCAAATTGCGATCCTAAAGCCGAGATTCTTAAAACCTGAAATTGGTCGGGAATCGATCTTGGTTAGGCATGTGGTCGGGGGGCAGGTGTTGAAATACCTTGGCTTAGGTAGCGTCTTTCATCACGACATTGACATCAAGCCCTGATGGAAAAAATATCGCAATGAAAGACGTGCCCCCGTGGTTTGATGTGAGCCGCGCACCTCAGCGTGCAACGGTGATTAACTGAAGTCAATGCCCCAGTGCTGCACGAACTGATAGGTGGCAGCGCCCCGGTGCGTGGTAATCTGCACCCCAAAGGACTGACTGCCGGTCGTGTTGGCAGGTGCGATTTACGGACCTTTGGAAGTGCGTGCATCCTACACCAAGGATAGAATGGATCAATCGACGCCTGATCCGGCAAATGCATTCAGGAACGAAAAATTCAACGAAAGGTTCACTGACCTTGCCGTGCAATATCAAGTGGGTGATTTAACGCTGGTTGGTGAGTGGAATCAGGATAAACCTTTCTATCATTCGAATTTTTATTCTGCCATCTATCAAATCAACAGCAACGCTATTTATGTGACTAAGTCAAAATTCGTACTTGATTTGCCTTGGGAAAAACATCACACCATTAGTGTCGGTGTGCGGCACGACATTGGCAGCAACATGAGCCTTAAGTTTGATCTGACGCGCATGATTGATGAGGGCAAAAACCCATTTACCGGGGAAAGCAATCCGGTCATAAAAATAAATCCGGGACATGCGACAACGGCCGCTGTTTCATATGATTTTATATTTTAATTTATATAAAAATGGGAGCATTAATATGAACATTTTCATCTTGTCTTATTACTTTTGGGCTGTTCATGTACTTTGGCACAAGCCGAGCTAGTCTTTGTTGTGAATAGTGCTAATGCCAGTGTTTTCGACCATACCGCTGTTGAAAATATTTTTCTGGGAAAAACCAAGGCATTTCCTTCTGGGGACAAAGCAATTCCTATCATGGTGGATTATGCGAATCCTGGCGTTGAAAATTTTCTTGTCAGTCAAATTGGAAAATCTTCTTCGCAATACCGCGCACTATGGGCGCGGTTGGTTTTCGCTGGAGCTGCAACACCTCCACAAGCTGTACCTACCAGTCAAGATGTTGTTGATCTAGTAGAAAAAAATCCTAATTTAATTGGAATTGCAGATTCGGCTGCGGTTAAAGGGGCTGTCAAGATACTGGTATTTAAATAAATTCTGCTTTGAAAAAATGAGCTTGGCGGATGACAACAATAAGCTCATTGATCAGATTGAATTTAGTTGTTTTCGTATTTCGGGAATAAGTTCACCAGCACTCAAGTAAAGTAAATCTTTCTCCAAATTTTCAACGAATTTTCATAATTTTAAGCGGCTGCATCACTTAAAAATACGGTTCTTCAGACTTTTCTGTGGGTTAAGAGTACGCTATCGCGCAGGTTTAGCCAACGGAGAGCGCGATGGAAAGCAAAGATTTGTATCAGGCGTTGCTGGGGATGCAAGAGCCATGGACGGTTAAAG
>NZ_SMYL01000034.1 GCF_004358105.1 Sapientia aquatica
CGGCAGCTTCACCGAATGGAGTGCCAACGGAATCAAAAGCGGAACCAAAGGAACGTGGACAGAACATGCCGCGGCACACACGTCGCTGGGGCCGTTGAGTAGGCCTGTGGAGTTGCCAGAATTACCGAACCCATCTCCATTTGAAGAGCAGTTTAGATTCCTAGATGAGTTAGGAAATCCCTTGCCGAACATCGCCTATACCATCTCCAGTGCATGCGGAAAGACTTGGAAAGGAATAACAGATGCGAATGGGATGTCTCAACGAGTATCGACAAAAACGCCTTCATCATTAGCCGTTCATCTTAATTAGAGGTTTAAAGTGGCCACATCGAAAAATGCACCTTCTAAAAAATTAGACAAAGTATCGCAGACCAACACCTTATCAAAAGGCGTTGCGTCCGCCAGCGTAACGAACAAAACTAAAAAATCGCTCACAAAAGTAGTCGTTGTAGAAACAGATAGCGGTGAGTGGGTAAAGCCCGCGACGGGTGAAAAATTTTATATTGATGACGAAGCACGTTTTCCAGAAATCGCTTTCGAAATAACAACAGAAATCGAGCCACCATATAAGTGGTTATGGGAGATAAGTTGGGAAGCAAAAGTTAGTGGCTTACGTGAAAAAGCCCGTGGCAAGCTAGTCCAAACATTCAAAGAGCAAGGCAATTTTGACCAACGTGCTAAAACATGGGACGCGAAAAAAATAGGTAAGGTCATTGGCGGTAAGTTAGTCGTCAAAGTGATCGTCGATAAACAAGTCTTTAAGCGAACAGTTTACATATTAGGAAAACAACCGACCCAGAAACAAGTGGACGATTATTTAATCTCAAAAAATGCCGGCAGTTTGAGCAAATTAATTAAGCAAGAGTCACAGCATAAACATTTTATTTTGTTGGACTCTGAACCGATAGTATCCGGTGATAAGGGTTATGGCTTAGCGCAGCTAACAACTCCGCCACCAACTTTTGAACAAATTTGGCAATGGAGAAAGCACTTGGACGAAGCTATTAAATTGTTTGAAATAAAAAGAAAAATCGCAAAAAATTATTTAGGAAAAAAAGACAGACAGTACACAAATGAAATGTTGGAAGTTGAAGCCATCAGTCGCTGGAATGGTGGCGAATACCATACATACAATGACTCAAAAAAAACTTGGGAGCGAAACCCAAATATTCTTTGTGACACGGCGACCGGAAATATTGGATGGGACATAAGCGCGCAAAAGTTAAATATGGGAAAAACTGAAGCGGAATTACGCAAACGTGATAAAGATCAATATTCAAAAATGAGGGAGGGTCAGACAGAGGAACATCCTTGGCATTATTCGGGCGTTTGTTACATTGACCACGTGCAGAAAACTAACTGAGAAGAATTATCATGAGTTTCAATAAGACAGCAATTTTTATATTTCTATCGTGCATATTAACTCAACCCGCAACAGCGCAAAGGCAACCAAAAGTCAGTCTATCTATTGAAGAAAAATATAGGGAAAATTTTTCTAAAGGCTTTGACCCAGTTGAGTTTTTGATTATTGATAATGCTGGTATTTCGAGTGATACCCAAGGTTTCGATCCCAAAAATGGGATATTTATTATGCGATTGTCCAATAATAGTTCGACACAGTATTTCTATTGTGCTGAATTGAATATGCTATTAAAAAATGGCTACCATTTAGAAAGCGTAAACATAAACACGATACGAAGCGGCAATGCTGACTATTTTATCGTTCACATGATGCGTCCGATAGAATACAAAGATGAGATTACCACTTGCCGGCTAGGTCGCGCTGATGAAAAGAGTTATCTAATATCGGTCTCAAACAATAAATTAAAAATTATTGATAGAGACTTCCCAAAATGTGGTTCTAGTGCTGAGGTTATTAAAACTGACGATAAAATTGGTTACACCGTGACTGATATTTTTGGCGGAAGCGTCACCGATTTTTTGATCATTAATGGGAAACTTGAAAAACAACCGACACGATTAATCGAACAAGAAAAATAATCCCAGCGTTAATTTCAAAAATAAGTGATCTCAAGTTAACGCTGAGTTGAACAGCATTCTATTAAGAAGGTAAAAATGCACGTGAGTAACGCAGATAGTCAGCTACGAATAGAAACCATTTTTTATTCATTTGCTATGAGCGACTATGAGGGAACCGACTCGGTACCTTTACGAGCTTTCATTTCATCCATTTTTTACGTTAATCTCCCTAAACGTTTATGCAGCCAATCAATCGACATTGCACAGCAAGAGGGACTTATTGAATGGGATGACCAACGAATCGGTGCGATTAAACTAACGGCAAGAGGTTTAAAGCTTTTTATCCACTTACGTGATAATTTTTGGGATGACGATGCAGTAAATTTACTTTTTCAAAAATTAATTATTGATGCCGAGACTACCTCATTACGACATCAAACAAGTAACAGAAAGATCTTTGCATACGCCGGTGATACCTGTCCAGCAACAGGAAAGTGGAAGCGCTTACCTGACGGCAAAGAGCAATACATAGAACAAAATGAATTAATGCCCTTGCCTAAATACAGTTCAAACGGACGTAACCGGTTCCTGAGCGGCGTTATTTTCAACCGAATCTAATTGCGACACAATCCATTCCAGTTTAATCAACCGGAGTGCGAAATGACCAAGCCAGCATCCGCTGCATCAAAAGAATCCACATGGC
>NZ_SMYL01000035.1 GCF_004358105.1 Sapientia aquatica
GTAAGCGTCCAGCGCTACCACCTATGAACGGCAATTAATTTCATGCACTCTCCAGACCTGATCAAATTGGAGAGCAAAGCATGTCGAGATTCAAATCTTTAATAAGCAAAGCAGATTGGCTGCAACACGTCAGCACCTGGCAGGCGTCTGGAATGACGCAAGCGGCGTATTGTCGTGAACACGAATTGAATGCCACCACATTCAACGGCTGGATCACACGTGGCCGCAAGGCTTCGTCACCCTCAATAAAATTGACTGCCGTTCCAGTTGTGATTCAGCCAGTCACACCGGCAGTATCAAATCTGGCACCCATCGTATTACAACATGAGTCCGGATGGCAACTGACTCTGCCTGCCGATGTGCAGATCACCTGGCTAGCCCAATTGCTCAATGAATTAGCATGATCGCCCCCAGTCAAATTTGTTGCGTGATCGAACCAGTTGATATGCGCCGTGGCCTGGACAGTTTATCGCAATGGATACAAACCAGTCTGGGCACCACGCCGTGTGATGGTACCGCGTATGCATTTAGCAATCGTCCTAAAACACGGCTGAAGTTGCTGATCTGGGATGGCACCGGCGTGTGGTGCTGTCAACGGCGATTACACCGAGGTTCGTTTGTTTGGCCCGGTAACGACGACCGATGCTGGATGATGACACAGGCACAATGGGACTGGCTCATTAAAGGCGTGGACTGGCAACGATTAAGCGCACCGGCACCGGCACACTGGCAGGTGTAATCAAATCCAACACGCGCAATAAAAATAGCGAAATACCATTTATTTTGATTGTAAACGTGCGCGAGTCTAGGTAAACTTCCAGCATGGATCTCGCTACCGAACTCGCTCAATTCAACCTGCGCACTGTCACGCCGGAAGCGCTGGCCGCACAGGTGTCGGTCTGGGCCGAACAGGCGAGGCAACTTCAACAACAAGCAGATCTGGTGGCCAAACAGCGCCACGAAATCCAATTCAAAGACACTAAAATCGCCGCACTCACGCTGGAACTGGCGTACCACAAGCGCATTAAATTCAGCAGCACCTCCGAAGCCTTCACGGCACAGCAACGGGATTTGTTCGACGAGACGCAAGAAACGGATCTCAACGCCATGCAGGCCGAACTGGAACAACTCGCCCCTGCGCCACGCGCAAAAACGAAACCGACCGGGCGCAAACCGCTACCAGCAGATTTACCCCGCATTGAGCATCGTCACGAACCAGAATCGTGCACATGCGGTTGCTGCGGTCAGGCACTGTTCAGGATCGGTGAAGATATCACTGAACAACTCGATGTTGAACCAGCACGGTTCTTTGTACAACGCCATATCCGTCCTCAGTACGCTTGTCGTCTGTGCGAAACCATCACGGCTGCAGCGATACCGGCGTCCATCATTGACGGCGGCCTGGCCACGCCAGCCTTGCACGCCTGGGTAGTGATTCAAAAATATCTGGACCACCTGCCACTGTATCGGATCGAGCAAATCAGTACCCGTCACGGCGTAGCGATTTCCAGATCAACGTTGGCAGAATGGATAGGTCGCATAGGCGTCGCGCTCCAGCCATTGGCCGAACGCCTGGCAGAACTTCTCAAACAACGCAGCGTATTGCATGCCGATGAAACCCCGGTACCGCAACTGGATCCCGGCAAAGGTAAAACCAAACGTGCCTATCTGTGGGCGTACCGCAGCAATAATCTGGAGTCAGGCTCACCCATCGTGGTGTTTGAGTTTCAACCGGGCCGTAGCGGCTCGCATGTGCAAACCTTCCTCGCTGATTGGCAGGGCCATCTGATGGTGGATGATTACGCAGGATATAAACACTTGTTCAAACAGGGCATCACCGAGCTGGCTTGTATGACACATGCCCGACGCAAATTTTTTGATTTGTACGCGGCCAATAAACATCCGGTAGCAGAGGAAGCAATGCAGCGGATCGCCGAGCTGTATCAACTTGAACGTGAAGCGACCGATTATTCCATTGAGGCACGACAGCGATGGCGGGTCGACCATGCCAAACCGCGCCTGGACGCGATGCACTTGTGGCTATTGCAAGTGCGTAAAACTAGCGCAGAAGGCGGTGCGCTATCACGCGCCATCGATTACAGTTTAAAACGCTGGCCTGCGTTCATACGCTATGCAAACAGCGGACACCTGCCCATCGATAATAATCCGATCGAGAATGCGATTCGGCCAATAGCCGTTGGCAAAAAAAATTGGCTTTTTGCAGGCTCTGAACGCGCAGGAAAAAGAGCCGCCGCTATTCAAACTTTATTGGCGACAGCCAAAGCCAACGGCATTGAACCGTTCGCGTGGCTGAAAGACACCTTGGAAAAATTACCTGCCTGTCCAAACAGCCGTCTGGACGATCTTCTCCCGCTACGCACTTAACAGTAAATCTGCCGCTTGAACAGGTGGTAGCGCTGGACGCTTAC
>NZ_SMYL01000036.1 GCF_004358105.1 Sapientia aquatica
CGTAACCGGTTCCTGAGCGGCGTTATTTTCAACCGAATCTAATTGCGACACAATCCATTCCAGTTTAATCAACCGGAGTGCGAAATGACCAAGCCAGCATCCGCTGCATCAAAAGAATCCACATGGCGCAACCATCTGGCTCGCCAAGCATCCAGTGGCAAAAGCATAGCAGCATTTTGCCGGGATGAATCTCTTCCGGAATGGAGTTTTTATGCCTGGCGCGCAAGGCTGAATAATCGCGCCTCCAAGTTGGCACCTACTTTGGAACAGGTCGCGACACCATTCATCGATCTGGGCGTCGTTAAAGGTCATGCTATCCCAACCCCTGCGATTAATCCGAACGTCGAAGTGCGCATTGATCTGGGCGGTGGGATGTTGTTGACCATTACGAGAAGCTAATGTTCTTTCCCGAGGGTCAAGTCCGTGTATTTCTGTACGGCCAACCAACCAGCATGCGCTTGTCCTTCGATGGACTGTATGCGCTAGTTCGCCACACCATGCAGCAAGACCCTTTGGCAGGTCACCTGTTCGCTTTTATCAATCGCCGGGCCAACCAGATTAAAGTCCTGTACTTTGATCGCACTGGCTTATGCGTGTGGAGTAAGCGACTTGAACAGGGCAGATTGATCAGCAACTGGGACCATACCTCCACGCAGGAAATGGATTGGACGGGTCTGAAACTTCTGCTGGAAGGGATTGAGCCAAGACGTGTGCGAAAGCGCTACAACATAGTCCAGTCTCATAGGAGAAATGGCACAGGTGATGCAGCCTCTACGGTATAATATCGACATGCAAATTGATTCTTCTCCCAATGCGAAAAATGGTCACAATGTGGCTGCATTGACGCCGTTGGAAATAAGCAATTTGCTGGATTCAAAAGATCGCGAAATTATTCAATTGCGCCGACAGGTTGCGTGGTTTCAGCGCCAGATATTTGGTCAAAAAAGTGAACGTCGCCTTTCAGGACCAGAGGGTGAACAAGGCATATTGGGCGAGGCGTTTTCTGCCATCCCCGATCAGTCCGAACCGAATAAAAAAACCGCCGTTGCTGGCCATGTTCGTGAATCAAAACAAAAGCCGCTCGATGGAGCGGATGAATCGGCATTGTTTTTTGACGAGCAAAAAGTGCCGGTGCAGGTTGTTGCTATTGCCAATCCTGAAATCGACGGCTTAGATCCAGCCGACTATGAGGTGATCGGTGAGAAGGTGAGCCATCGTTTGGCACAACGTCCCGGCAGCTACGTCATCCTGAAATATGTGCGACCTGTAATCAAACGGCTGGATACTCAATCTATTTCCTGCCCCGTGGCACCAGTGAGTGTGGTGGACGGCAGTCGTGCCGATGTCAGTTTCATTGCTGGCATGATTGTTGATAAATTTGCGTATCACCAGCCGTTATACAGGCAGCACACCAAACTGACCGATTCAGGCATCAAGGTCAGCCGGGCCTGGCTGACCAAACTCATGCCGAGCGCTGTGGCGCTACTTGAACCGATCCATGATGCACAATTGGACTCCATTCGCAGTTCCCGGGTCAGGGCCATGGATGAAACCCCGATCAAAGCCGGGCGAGCGGGACCAGGTAAGATGAAAGCAGCTTATTTCTGGCCGGTCTATGGTGAACAGGACGAAATTTGCTTCCTGTTTTACCCCAGTCGGGCCGGCAAACATGTGCAGGATGCGCTGGGACTATCCTCGCCCTTGGGGGCCGTATTACAAACGGACGGTTATGCTGCATATGCCCAGTATGCCAAGAAAACCGGTCTAACCCATGCCCAGTGCTGGGCGCACGCCAGACGCAAGATTTATGAATCCCAGGACATGGAGCCAGGACCCGCAGCGCAGGCGCTTGATTGGATTGGTACGCTGTATCGAATCGAGTCGCAGATTCGCGAGCAAGGTTTGGCCGGCGCAGCCAAGCAGAAACTGCGTCAGGATCAGGCTAAGCCAATTGCCACACAATTTTTTGCCTGGATCGAGAAACAGTTCGATGAACGTGGATTCTTACCAAGCAGCCCATTTCTGGGTGCGCTGTCATATATCCGCGAGCGTCGAGCTGGGTTGGAGGTCTACCTTGACGATCCGGATGTATCGATTGACACGAACCACCTTGAACGCGCTTTGCGGGTTATCCCGATGGGTCGTAAGAATTGGTTATTCAGTTGGACTGAACTGGGTGCAAAACATATCGGCATTGTCCAGAGCCTGATCGTGACCTGCCGTCTGCATGATATCAATCCGTATGATTATTTCGTCGACGTTTTGCAACGTGTCAGCCAACATCCGGCGTCAAAGGTTCATGAACTTACGCCAAGACTATGGAAACAACACTTTGCCGCAAATCCGCTGCGATCGGATTTGCATGGAGTTACTTGATCATTTAGTATTTATGGTGGGTAATCGGTTAC
>NZ_SMYL01000037.1 GCF_004358105.1 Sapientia aquatica
CCCCATCTGTCAGACTACTTGTCGTGTAACTTTTTAAATTGAACCGATCTCATTGAAGTCTGTTTGTTTGTGTTTTTCGCATTATCTATCCAGCTTTTTCCGGCGTAGGCAGTCGGGGTTTTATGGGTGGAGCGCAGCGGAACCCATTCCCTCAAGACGTTAAGGTTTGTTTTTCGATTTTGAAGTTATACGGCTAAAATGACCGGCGATCTTCAATCTGGTTGTTACCTCTCTTTTTAACTTATTGAGCGAGGCAACAATGGCAACCTATACCGCTGCATTTATTGAGCAGGCATTACAGAAGGCCTATTCCCGTGGCGACCGAACAATCATGTCAGTGGCCACTGATTTAAATTTGAATCACCACACGTTGAGATATTGGATGAAAAAGAAGTCAGCACTGGCGGGCGGTCCGGCGTCAGAAAAAGAAAAACGACCAAGCGACTGGACGGTAGAAGAACAACTGCAGGCACTGCATGAGAGCCATGCGTTATCGGGAGAGCAGCTTCAGGCATGGTGCCGTGAACGTGGCTTGTTCCCGCATAATTTAACCAGTTGGAAAGCTGCTTTTTGCGCCAGCGGTAAAGAGGCCGCACCCAAGGCTGGTGAAGTTAAATCGCTGAAAGATGAAAACGTCAAACTCAAGCGTGAGCTGGTCCGGAAAGACAAAGCTCTGGCGGAGGCGGCAGCACTGCTGGTTCTGCAAAAAAAGTTCCGTGCGCTTTGGGAGGACGAGGAGTAATGACCCCAATCCCGGAGCGCAATAACGTATTGACACTGGTCGCTGAAGCGGTGGTTTCAGGCGCACGTCAGGAACGTGCCTGCGATGTCATTGATTTAAGCGAGCGTACGCTCCAGCGCTGGAAAATTGATCAGGTGACTGAGCAAGCAGACCGGCGAACAGGGCGTGTGCAGGCACCTCAGAATCAGCTTAGCTCAGAGGAACGACAACAGGTTCTGGCCATTGCCAACTCGCCGGAATACGGCCATCTGCCGCCAAGCCAGATCGTTCCGCGATTGGCTGATGATGGAATCTATGTCGCATCGGAGTCAACGTTCTATCGCTTACTCAAGGCTAAAAATATGCTTGTGCACCGTGGCCAAGAAAAGCCAAGGCAACCCCGCAACAAACCGCGTGCTTTAAAGGCAACCGGGCCCAACCAGTTGTACTGTTGGGACATCACCTATTTGCCGACAGAGATCAGAGGCATCTATTTTTATCTCTATATGTTCATCGATGTATTTAGTCGCAAAGTGGTCGGCTGGCAGGTATTTGAAACCGAAAGCAGCGCGCTGGCCAGCGAGGTGATGAAGGACATTTGTGTGCGAGAAAAAATCGCACAAAATCAGGTCGTTCTTCATTCGGATAACGGCAGTCCGATGAAGGGCTCCACGATGCTGGCCATGCTGCAGGTGCTGGGCGTCATGCCGTCATTCAGTCGTCCTGCTGTGAGTAATGACAACCCGTTCGCCGAAAGCTTTTTTAAAACATTGAAGTACTGCCCAGTATATCCACGTCGCCCATTTAAGGATCTCCTGGCAGCCAGGAATTGGGTTACTACATTCATGCATTGGTATAACGAAGAACACCGGCACAGTGCCATTCAGTTTGTAACGCCAACTGAACGCCATGCCGGTTTGGATGTGGAAGTATTGATTCGACGTGAGCAATTGTATGCGGCGGCAAAAGCGAGGAACCCGAATCGCTGGAGCGGTGCTACTCGTAACTGGGACCGCGCCAACGTTGTTGACTTAAATCCAGACAAAACTAACAAGGAAACATTAAATCATGAGGAGGTATATCAAGAACTGAAACTGGCGGCATAAAAATTTACTTTTAGGCGACAACTAGCTTGAAAAACTCCG
>NZ_SMYL01000038.1 GCF_004358105.1 Sapientia aquatica
TGGGGGTGCGGATAAAATCTTGGACTACTTTTGGGGGTAGTCCATGTATTCATACGAAGAACGCCTTAGGGCGGTGAAACTATATATTAAGCTCGGCAAGCGCTGCAAAGCCACAATCCGCCAATTGGGTTACGCAACCAAGAATTCATTGAAAGCTTGGCATGACGAATTCCAAGAGCGAGGCGATTTAAAGGACGGGTACTTTCGACCAAAGGAAAAGTACTCAGAAGATCAAAAGAATGCGGCCCTAGATCATTACGCCAATCATGGACGCTGCATTGCGTATACGACGAAGACGCTGGGCTATCCTGGCCTTGCGAAGTTAAGGGAATGGGTTCGCGAGCGATTTCCAGAAACGGCGCAATTCGTCATTGGCACACGGGGTAGACCGAGAGCTACATTGGCGGCCAAACGCGCCAGCGTGTACGAGCTGTGCACGCGCGAAGGACGAGCACAGGATGTTGCACGAAAGCTGGACGTTGATCGAGTAACCCTGTACAACTGGAAGAACCAGTTACTTGGCCGAGAGGCCCCAGCTTCTATGAAATGCGACAAACGCTTACCGGCAGAATCGGATCGGGAAAAATTGGAGCAGCAAGTTGAAACGCTCAGGCACGACATCCGCAAGCTGCAACTTGAACACGATCTTCTGAAGAAGGCCAATGAACTACTAAAAAAAGACCTGGGCGTCGACCTGCGGATACTGAGCAACCGGGAGAAGACGATGCTAGTTGACGCCCTGAGAGAAGAATACGGCATACCAGAGCTTCTGGACCGGCTGGACTTGGCCCGCAGCACCTATTTTTACCATCGGTCGCCAAAGCGGATTGCCGACAAATATGCGGAAGTCCGCAGCACCATCACTGAGATCTTCGAGAATAATCACCGATCCTACGGATATCGTCGGATTCAAGCATCGCTGAGCCGGCACCGTGTGTTCGTCTCGGAAAAGGTCGTTCAGCGGCTGATGAAACAGGAGGGTCTCCATGTAGCCAGACCTAAACGGCGTAAATATCGCTCCTATATTGGGGAAATAACACCTGCCCCGGAAAACATCATCAATCGCGATTTCCATGCGGCTGCACCAAACGAGAAGTGGCTCACAGATATTTCGGAATTCCATATCCCTGCAGGAAAAGTTTACCTGTCACCCATGATCGACTGTTTCGATGGTATGGTCGTGAGCTGGTCGATTGGAACAAGCCCAGATGCCGAACTGGTGAATGTGATGTTGGATGCGGCCATCGAGACGGTTACCAATGAAACCGACAAACCGATCGTCCATTCTGACCGAGGCGGGCACTACCGATGGCCTGGTTGGCTATCGCGGGTTGAGAAAGCGAGTATTATCCGGTCCATGTCGCGCAAAGCATGCTCGCCAGACAATGCTGCGTGTGAGGGATTCTTTGGACGGCTGAAGACTGAAATGTTTTATCCACGGGATTGGCGTTCGACGACAATTGCACAATTCATTGAGGCACTTGATGCCTATATTCGCTGGTATAACGAAAAGCGGATTAAAATGTCTCTCGGCTATCTCAGCCCGATCGAGTACCGAGAGAGTCTAGGTTTAACAACGTAAATCAGTCCAAGAAATTGTCCGCACCCCC
>NZ_SMYL01000039.1 GCF_004358105.1 Sapientia aquatica
CCGGCATTGCCACTTTAGCGAGTGGCGGCAACGTGGTCTTGACGGTTACCGAAGGAGCGAACGCTCCACAAACTGTTACCTTGAAATTAGATGCCCAAGGTCATTTGACCGATGGCACCAACACCTATACTTACAACAGCGGCACCGGCGTTATTTCTCTGTCCGAACCTTTACCGGGTAATGGTCAAACATTGACCATCGCAGCGGTTGAGCACGATGTCACCGGTGCCGTTTCTGCTACCAGCAGCGCTTCAGCAACCGAATACACACCAGTGGCGACTGGCCCTAGCGCAGCATTGACGGTCGCGATTCCAGGAACTGTAGTCAACGGCGTGACGGAAATTAGCAGCACTTCGAGCACAACCAACAATGCGTCGGTCACTTTAACGCCAACCGGCATTGCGACCTTAGCCAGCGGCGGTAACGTGGTCTTGACTGTGACCGAAGGCACGAACTCGCCGCAAACTGTCACCTTGAAATTAGATGCCCAAGGTCATTTGACCGATGGCACCAACACCTACACTTACAACAGCACGACTGGCGTTATTTCTCTGTCCGAACCTTTACCGGGTAATGGTCAAACATTGACCATCGCAGCGGTTGAGCACGATGTCACCGGTGCCGTTTCTGCTACCAGCAGCGCTTCAGCAACCGAATACACACCAGTGGCGACTGGCCCTAGCGCAGCCTTGACGGTCGCGATTCCAGGAACTGTAGTCAACGGCGTAACAGAGATCAGCAGCACATCGAGCACGACCAACAATGCGTCCGTCACCTTAACGCCAACGGGTATTGCAACCTTAGCCAGCGGCGGTAACGTGGTCTTGACGGTCACTGAAGGTGCGAACTCGCCACAAACTGTCACCTTGAAATTAGATGCCCAAGGTCATTTGACCGATGGCACCAGCACCTACACTTACAACAGCACGACTGGCGTTATTTCTCTGTCCGAAGCTTTACCGGGCAACGGTCAAACATTAACCATCGCAGCGGTTGAACACGATGTCACCGGCGCCGTTTCAGCTACCAGCACCGCTTCGGCGACCGAATACACGCCCGTTGCGACTGGTGCAAATGCTGCCTTAACGGTCGCCATTCCAGGAACCGTCGTCAACGGCGTAACAGAGATCAGCAGCACATCGAGCACAACCAACAATGCCTCGGTCACCTTGACGCCAACCGGCATTGCCACTTTAGCGAGTGGCGGCAACGTGGTCTTGACGGTGACCGAAGGCACGAACTCGCCACAAACTGTGACCTTGAAATTGGATGCCCAAGGTCATTTGACCGATGGCACCAACACCTACACTTACAACAGCGCCACCGGCGTTATTTCTCTGTCCGAAGCTTTACCGGGCAATGGTCAAACATTAACCATCGCAG
>NZ_SMYL01000003.1 GCF_004358105.1 Sapientia aquatica
GATGCCTATATTCGCTGGTATAACGAAAAGCGGATTAAAATGTCTCTCGGCTATCTCAGCCCGATCGAGTACCGAGAGAGTCTAGGTTTAACAACGTAAATCAGTCCAAGAAATTGTCCGCACCCCCTGTAAACGTAGTTTTGCGCAACGAATATTGACCAGGGAAATTAACCTATCCTTACTGTTTTTCTGTAAGGGAATTCAAGGTGATTACCATGGGAATGTATGCCAAAGTCCGTCGGTTATTCTATCGAGAACGACTATCTATCAGTGAAATCGCGAGGCAGACGAGTTTGTCGCGCAACACCATCAAGAAATGGCTCAAGGAAAGTGAAACTTGTGAGCCGAAGTACCACCGTCCCAAAGCGGTGAGTAAGATCACACCGTTTGAGTCAACAATTCAATTAGCGCTACAGACCGATAGCCACCGTCCTAAACGGGATCGACGTACCGCTCTGATGCTATTTAGAGAAATCCAGCAGGAAGGTTTTACCGGCAGCTATTCCGGTGTTAGGCGCTATATCAATAGTTGGCGCGATCAGGCCGCCAAAGTATCCGGTAAATCAGCCTTCGTCCCGCTCAAATTCCAACTAGGTGAAGCGTTTCAGTTCGATTGGAGTGAAGAGCTTCTAGTGATTGGAGGCATTCATCGCAAGCTGCTTGTTGCACATACCAAGCTTTGCGCTAGCCGAGCTTTTTGGTTAGTCGCCTATCCCACACAAAGTCATCAGATGCTATTCGATGGGCTCTGTCGCAATAAGGCCGAACTTGATAAAATGTCGCTATGAAATCACTGCCTGTTGGTGCGGCAAAAACACTGAGCTATTCGACAGCAAACAACAAATATACCAAGAAGGGTATCACCCAGATTCGGATCCTGTTAGCTTGAGCGCAAGGTATTGTTCCGACCATCGACCGAAGTATGTTGGCAGAAAAAATATTAATGCTAGATACCTATCAGCTCTTAACAACAACACGGATTTTGAAAAAGAACTATTACGCCTTGAATTGCAATGTAGTTCTATATCTGAAGCTAGGGCGCAATCAGGAGATCCAGATTTAGACCTTTTTTATTTACGAATAATTGCAGCCAAAGCGACCTTCGGAGACGAAGAATCTGTTCTGAAAAACTTAGCTAGAAATTTGATTGATAGACGTATTGATGATACGAAAAAACGTATTGTCATGTTGAGTGCAAAAGGCAAAACCCAAGAAGAGATCGCAAGTTTAGTTGGAATGAACAGCCGTCAGACGGTCAGTAAAGCGCTAGCATCAGTCCCTTCCGAGTATCGATTCGATCGCCCCAAAAAATCTGACCAGACGTCTAAAACTACAGCCAACCAACTATCAATCGAGCAGGTAACAAATGGGTTGGGGGAGCTTGTCGTTTCAGCGCTGAACGATCCCAATACCTACGAAGTTTACCTAAATTGCGATGGTAGTCTATGGGTAGAAATGGCCAAAAATGAAAGTCACAAAATCGGTACGATACCATCGGAACAGGCTGATAAATTGGTTCAGTGTATGGCGCGCAGCCAAAACATTGAGTTATCTGAAAAAAATCCTATCGTAAGCGGAGACTTACCGATCAACGACGCACGTTTCACCGTGATGCTTCCTCCAGTCGTTAAAAATCCAAGCTTTTGCATTCGAAAACGTCGGAGTTAAAAACCACGTTTCAGTCGTGGAGAGACACCTCAGCCAGGTTTCTTAATCTTATCCATCCGATCAACTAGATCTTCTGCTTTCAGATGGGTATAGCGCCTCAACATTTGCATTGATTTATGCCCGCTGATTGCGGCAACTTCTTGATCACTGAATAGGCCTGATTCAACAAAGCGGCTCACCGCTTCATGCCGAAGATCATGAAATCTGAAATCTTCAATGCCTACATCCTTTTTTATGTTTGACCAAACTTTATTGAAATTGTACGGCCTGCGTTTTTTATCCCTACCAGGCTCACCGAAAAAAATTAAATCGGTATCAATCGGACGAACTGGATTTGCAAGAGCAAGCTTAAAGCAGTTGGCTGCGGCCGCTGACAGTGGAACTGTGCGAGATGAAGAATTTTTTGTATCGTCTAGCCGCACAATTCGCCGATCCAGCAAGACCTGTGAACGACGTAACGATGAGATCTCAGTTGAACGCATCGACGTTTCCACCGCAATGCATACGATCCATCCCAACATCGGATTGGAATGACTTTTTACCGCCGCCATTAACCGATTCTCCTCTTCGGGATTCAGACGTCTATTTCGCCCCGCACCGGGCGAAGGACGCCTGATATTTAGAATTGGATTCATGGTGAGCCCAAGACCCCATTCCTTCACCGCGATCGCAAATATGTGTCCGATTAAAGCCAAATCCAGTCGAACTGTATTCGGCATTCTTGGCTGTGGCTTACCATCTTTTAATCGATCTGATCCAGCCAGGCGTTCGTCGCGGAACTTGGAAATAAGTTCAGGTGTGATCGCTGCCAGCGAATATTTTCCAAAATACTTGAGCAGAATGACTGAACGATTTCGTTCAGTCTTTTGTGTCGATGCTTTTTTTAAGGGAGTCACTTCTGAAAGATAGCGCTTCATTGCAAACTCAAAAGTCATTCGCTCCGATGGCTTGCGGTTTATAAAAACACCGCGAACCATTTCATCTTCAGTTTCTCGCGCCCAATCAGATGCATCTTTTTTAGTCCGGAATGTTTTAACGGTAAGCGGCCAACCGGTCATGCGAATAATAGCTTTCCAAGTGCCAGAAGGTCTTTTAACGAACGTTGCCATAGTTGTTTCCAAACTGAGTAATGTTGCTCACTGTACCCGAAATTGTACCCAGACCGCCAACAAAAATAAAAAAAGGACTTAGGTGTAAACCTAAGTCCTTGTTTTATAAACTCTATTCTGGTGGGCCTCCCGTGAGTCGAACACGGTACCAACGGATTATGAGTCCGCTGCTCTAACCAACATGAGCTAGAGGCCCTACTTTGCAAAACGGTTATTTTTACCGGTCAAAACGTCGCCCAAAAGCGAGGTAAAAAAAGGCCAATAACTGCCGCAAAACGGCAGCTATTGTAACCGATTAATTACCTTCTAGGAAGCTCTTGAGCTTGTCTGAACGCGAGGGATGACGCAGCTTACGCAGCGCTTTTGCTTCTATTTGACGGATACGCTCACGGGTTACGTCGAACTGTTTACCGACCTCTTCCAAGGTGTGATCGGTGGACATTTCAACGCCGAAACGCATGCGCAATACTTTGGCTTCGCGTGGTGTTAGCGAGTCCAAAACATCTTTGACTACGTTACGCATGGACGCATGCAATGCCGCATCAGCCGGAGCTAGCGTGTTGTTGTCTTCGATGAAGTCGCCCAAATGGGAATCGTCATCGTCACCGATTGGCGTTTCCATTGAGATCGGCTCTTTGGCAATCTTCATGATTTTGCGGATTTTATCTTCCGGCATTTCCATCTTGATTGCCAACGTTGCTGGATCAGGTTCAACGCCAGTTTCTTGCAAAATCTGACGCGAAATACGATTCATCTTATTGATCGTTTCAATCATGTGCACTGGAATACGAATAGTGCGTGCTTGATCGGCGATCGAACGGGTAATCGCTTGGCGTATCCACCAAGTTGCGTAAGTCGAGAATTTATAGCCGCGACGATATTCGAACTTATCTACCGCTTTCATCAAACCGATATTACCTTCCTGGATCAGATCCAAGAATTGCAAACCACGATTGGTGTATTTTTTGGCGATAGAAATTACCAGACGCAAGTTAGCCTCGGTCATTTCACGTTTTGCACGGCGCGCCTTCATTTCACCGGCGGACATTTTTTTGTTAATGCCGCGCAGATCAGCCAACGGCAATACGACGCGCGATTGCAGGTCGATCAATTTTTGCTGCAATTGCTGAACTGATGGAACGTTACGTCCCAAAATTGCGCTGTACGAATGACCGGCATTTACTTCGCCTTCAACCCAATTTAAGTTGACTTCGTTACCTGGGAATACTTTAATGAAATGCGCGCGCGGCATGCCGCAGCGATTCACGACCACGTCAAGAATTTGCTTTTCAATGTGGCGCACTTCATCCACTTGTCCGCGCAAAGTGTCGCATAATTTTTCGACGACTTTGGCAGTGAAACGCATCCCTAACAATTCGTGCGAAATGATTTCTTGCGCTTTGACGTAAGGCTTGGAATTGAAGCCTTCTTTTTCAAATGCTTTACGCATTTTTTCGAATTGGGTCGCAATGGTGGCGAATTTTGCCAAGGCATCACGCTTCAATTGTTCTAACTGTTCAGCGGAATAACCAGCAGCACCGGCAGCATTGCCTGCTGCGTCGTCTTCTTCGTCTTCCTCTTCTTCGTCTTCTTCGTCCTCTTCATCGTCGTCGCTAGTGGCGGCGACGATAACTACTGGCACGTCTTCGGCGTTAAGATCTACCAAGCCATCGACGATTTCATCGATCTTGATTTCATCATTGGCGATGCGATCCGCTGCTAACAGGATTTCTGCGATTGTCGTTGGACAAGCGGAAATCGCTTGAATCATGTCTTTCAGACCTTCTTCGATTTTCTTCGCGATGACGATTTCGCCTTCGCGAGTCAGCAACTCAACCGAACCCATTTCGCGCATGTACATACGCACTGGATCGGTGGTGCGACCGAAGTCGGAATCGACCGTCGATAAGGCGGCTTCAGCGGCGGCTTCAGCGTCATCATCGTCGCTAGTTACTTGAACGACGTTATCCGACAAGAGCAATGTTTCAGCGTCAGGAGCTTGCTCATAGACGGCAATACCCATGTCGTTGAAGGTGCCGATAATGCCTTCGATCGCTTCTGGATCGACGATGTTTTCAGGCAGATGATCGTTGATCTCGGCGTAGGTTAAATAGCCGCGATCTTTACCCATCTTGATGAGGGCTTTAAGCTTTTGACGACGACGTTCTAATTCTTCTTCAGTCGCTTCTGTGTCAGCCGAAAACGCATCTTTCAACAATGCTTTTTCTTTAGCTTTACGGTCTTTGGCTTTGGCTTTATCAACCGCTTTTAACTCAGCACGCTCAACCGCGTTTAAGGCGGCGATTTCTTCGTTCTCAGGTTGATATTCTTTGGGCTTACGGCCACGACGACCAGGCACTTTCACGCCGGGCAAAATATAGCCGGACGTGTCAATAGCCGCTAAAACGGCAGCGTCGGTGGTTTGGTTAACTACAGGCGCAGAAGTGCTTGCGCGTACATCGGTAGTTTCTGGTGCTTTTTCAGCTTTAGCTGAAGTCTTAGTAGGCTTAGTCACTGTCTTTGAATCACTTTTTAACACTGCTTCTTTAACTTGCACGCTAGCTGATACTGGCGTGTTCTGCTTAGAACTGGCGGTGGCTTTGGGAGTTGTTACCGTAGTCACTTTTGGTTCTGCTTTTTTTGCTACCTCGACTGTTTTTTTAACTGTCGCTGTTGCGCTTACTTTGCTTGCCGCTTTGGCTGATCTGGTTGTTGCTGTGTTCGGTGCTGCTTTGGTTGGCACACTATTTTTGCTCGGTGCTTTTCCGCTCGCGCTCGTCGTTGTCTTAACAGCCGCTGTTGATTTTTTCGTTGGCTGCTCAGTCGCTTTGGCGCTTTGTTTTACGCTTAAATTAGTAACCGCTTTTTTAACTACTGCAGTCGATTTCTTTGCTACTGGTTTTGTTGCTGGCTTGGTTGCTGGCTTAGCTGCAGCTTTCGGTAAAGCCGGCTTTGCTACCGCGCGTGTTGCTGTCTTTGCAGGCGCAACAGCGACCGTCTTTTTTGCAGAAGATCTTGGATTCAGATTAGCAGCTTTTTTTTCTGTTGCACTGGATTTTGCTAAAATCTTGCTTGCTTTGGAATCTACTGGGGGTTTTGCGGGTTTCTTCATGCTTTAGCCATTGAATCAAAATCAAGGGTTACTCGAAAGAGCGTTATGCTCACTGAATTTATACACCGTTCTAAACAACAACCTTCCAACTGCTTCACAACTGTTTCACCAACAAACAACCAACTTCAACTGCTTAATTTAAAGTCTTGTATCTAGCCAAGCGATTGATTTAACGTGATTTTTTATTCAATCTCTTGCTAAAAAATAAAAGCCCATCCAAAAACATAAGCCTAACATTATAGCACCAAAGAGCGTATTTCTCTAGATTGGGC
This sequence comes from Sapientia aquatica, assembly GCF_004358105.1. Lineage (GTDB taxonomy): Bacteria > Pseudomonadota > Gammaproteobacteria > Burkholderiales > Burkholderiaceae_D > Solimicrobium > Solimicrobium aquaticum. The sequence continues at coordinate 6,162 of NZ_SMYL01000003.1, forward strand.
GATATGCGATTAGCGCAATGCTATTTCTTCACTATTTTGACGATTTAATTCGTCGAGTTGTTTTTTTAATTCGTAATAGCGTAATTTGTCCGCTTCGCCTTGCAATCCGCGATTGGCCAACTCCGCCTGGGCGGCTTTAATTTGTTGAATTTTTATATTGCGAATTGCGCCACCCAACTCTTGACGATGCAGATCAATATCGGTTTCGCTTTGGCCTGCGATTTCTACAATCAATTCATCAAAATCTGAATTCAAACTGCGTAGATGATCAGATAAGGCGGCGAATTGAGCATGCTTACCGAGCGACTGCGCCGCCTGCACCAAATTAGTCAGCATTTGAGCGCCATCCGGCGAGGTTTCCAATAACGCATCTAAAACGGATTGATCCATCAGTTCAGCCAGTGGCGGATGCGCCAAAATAATGCGAATCATCTGCCGCTCCAAACCCATGGGAGGACTGCGCTTAACCCGCGGCGGCGCGACACGAACGCGAGCCACTGGCTGAGCCAACTCAAACATGTTTTCAATTTCCATCGGCGTTGTTTGGGTTAGCTGCGCTAAGCCACGCACGATTTGCAGGCGTAAGCTCGATGGCTGCATCGCTTGCAGCGCTGATTTAGCTTCAAATTGCGTATGAGCGCGCCCTTCCAACGTAGTCAAATCATTATCTTGGCTGCACAATTTCAATAAGAACTGCGACAGCGGCATTGCGTCCTGCACTTCTTTTTGAAAGGCTTCAGCGCCAAATTCGCGAATATAACTATCTGGATCGTGCTCAGTGGGCAAAAATAAAAACTTAATCGTCTTACTGTCGTCCACCAGCGGCATGCAAGCATCTAAGGCACGACGCGCTGCGCGCCGACCAGCGGAATCACCATCAAAACTAAAAATAACTTGATCTGTTTGACGTAGTAATTTTTGCACATGGGTTGGAGTACATGCTGTCCCCAAGGTCGCCACTGACTGCGGAAAACCCATTTGCGCCAAGGCGACCACATCCATGTAGCCTTCGGTCACTAACACATAACCGGCATCTCGAATCGCTTGGCGCGCTTCAAACAGACCATACAACTCGTAGCCTTTTTGGAACAGTGGCGTTTCAGGTGAATTCAAATACTTCGGCTCGCCCACGCCCATCACGCGTCCACCAAAACCAATGACTTGGCCTTTGGTATTGCGAATCGGGAACATTACGCGCTCACGGAAGCGGTCATACCGTTTATGGCGACCGCCATCCTCACCTTCTTTATCGATGACCAAACCGGATTCCGCCAAAGCTGGCGCATCGTAATCCGGGAACTCTTGCCGCAAATTATCCCAACCTTCGGGCGCATAACCTAAGCCAAATTTGGCAGCAATTTCACCGCTTAAGCCGCGCCCTTGCAAATATTTTTTTGCGCCTTCAGCAGTCTTTAATTGACGTCGATAATAGTCGCACGCGCGCGTCATTGCTTCGCTTAGGGCCAACGTTTTAGCCTGCATTTGAGCACGTTGCATCGGCGGCATCGTGTCATCTTCAGGCACAATCATGCCGTTGTTTTGCGCTAGATCTTTAATCGCCTCGACATAGCTCATGCCGGAATATTCCATCAAAAAACCAATCGCCGTACCGTGCGCGCCGCAGCCAAAACAGTGATAGAACTGCTTGGTTGGGCTGACCGTAAAACTAGGTGATTTTTCGTTATGGAACGGGCACAAGCCCATGTAATTTGCGCCGCCTTTTTTGAGCTGGACGTAACGACCCACCACGTCAACGATATCGACGCGGGCAATTAAATCAGCGATAAAGGATTGTGGAATCACGGAATCAACCTACTGAGTAAATCAGATGGCGTGATTTATTTAGCCAACGCCGCCTTAACCAAACCAGACACGACTGTCATGTCAGCGCGACCAGCTAATTTTGCTTTGACAATCGCCATTACTTTACCCATGTCTTGCGGGCCAGTTGGATTAACTTCGGCCACAGCGGCGGCAACTTCTGCTGCAATTTCTGCTTCAGATAACGCGGCGGGCATGTAGGCGGATAAAACGACTAATTCTGCTTTTTCGATATCCGCCAAATCTTGACGTCCACCGGCTTCAAATTGTGAAATCGAATCTTTGCGCTGCTTAATCATTTTCTCAATAATCGCCAACACCAATGTGTCGGTTAGCTCAATGCGCTCATCGACTTCTTTTTGCTTCATCGCGGCAGTAATCAATCGAATAGTTCCGAGCTTAGCGGCGTCTTTGGCACGCATCGCGTTTTTCATGTCTTCGGTGATTTGTTCTTTCAAACTCATGATCTGCTCCTGATAATTGGCGAGGAAATATTGGCTAGTAGATAAATGACAAAACCCGCCGCGGAAAAACCGGAGCGGGCATGTTAGCTAGAATTAGAATGCAAGCAACAATAAGCTGATTACAAATAATTGTTACTAAATTTAGTGTGCTGAATTACCGCAATTACTACCAGTTAATTTGCGCTCTAGTTACCAACTATGGCGAAACAAGCGCAAATAAATGCAACTGATTAGTACATTTTTTTCGGCAATTGCTGGCTACGAATACGTTTGTAGTGACGTTTAACTGCAGCAGCTAATTTGCGTTTACGTTCTGCCGTTGGCTTTTCGTAAAATTCGCGTGCGCGCAATTCTGTCAATAGACCGGTTTTTTCAATGGTGCGCTTGAAGCGACGCATTGCGACTTCGAACGGTTCGTTTTCTTTAAGGCGAATGGTGGTCATGTAAGCTCAAACCAAGAATTTATAGGAAGAACGAGATTCTATCAGACTAAGTTCAACATTGGAAGAACTTTGCATCAATTTTATGCAGGAATCCAACAAAGCAGTAGCATTGTTGCAGTAAACACTACACCGCTTGCCCTGCCGCCACCCCTGAAGCCCACGCCCACTGGAAATTGTAACCGCCCAGCCAGCCCGTGACATCGATCGCTTCTCCGATGAAATACAAACCCGGCACCTTGTTGACCATCATGGTTTGCTGAGAAAGTGCTTTAGTATCAACTCCACCGCGCGTCACTTCGGCTTTGCGATAACCCTCGGAACCGTTGGGCGTAATTTTCCAGTTATTAATGGAGTCACCCAAGGCGCGCAAGGCTTTGTCTTGCATGTCCGCGATACGTTGATCGGCCTTGTAAGCGCCGACTTCAAGCCAACCTTCGGCCAAACGACTCGGTAAATAGTGGGCAAGTACGTTGCCTAGGTTCTTTTTGCTGGTGGACTTTTCATGGATGAGTTGCTCTGCCAGCTCGACTTCTGGCAGTAAATTAATCGTAATCGGCTCGCCTTCTTTCCAATAGCTCGAAATTTGCAAAACACCTGGGCCAGACAAGCCGCGATGGGTGAATAACAAATCCTCGCGAAAATAACCGCGCTGCTTTTTGGTGCCAGTTTCGATTTCTACTTCAAGGGCAATTCCCGCCAAGGGAACGAAAGCTTGCCAACTCGTTGCGTCAAACGTAAGTGGCACCAAAGCTGGTGTTGGCGCAATCATGGGAATATCAAATTGCTGAGCAATGCGATAGGCAAAATCGGTTGCGCCGATTTTTGGAATAGATAATCCACCCGTCGCAATGACCACGCTGGCTGCGCGAATTTCACCTTGATCGGTGTGAATGACGAAGTGGTCGATGCTTTTTGACAGCGAAGTGACTTTACAAGGCATATTGATTTCAACGCCGCCGACTTCGCATTCCGACTTCAACATACTGATAATTTGTTCCGCCGAATGGTCGCAAAATAATTGGCCCTTATGCTTCTCGTGATAGGCAATCCCATAGCGCTTAATCAAACTCAAAAAATCTTGCGGTGTGTAACGAGCTAAAGCGCTTTTACAAAAATGCGGATTCTCAGACAAATAGTTTTGCGGAGTGGTGTGCAAATTAGTGAAGTTGCAGCGCCCGCCGCCAGATATACGGATTTTTTCTGCTAACACGCTTGCGTGATCGATCAGCATGACGCTTTTACCGCGCTGCCCTGCTACTGCGGCGCACATCAAGCCGGCTGCACCTGCGCCGATAACGATTACATCAACTTGTTTGACCACTGGGGATACCTTTTTTAGTTTGTCTTCTGATTGGCTTGCTGATTTAAGTGCCGTGCGATAGTTAAGTTAGGGTGAAAATTAAGCCACCTGCTTCATCCGTTTGGCTACGGACAAGCAATGCTCAACTTGCTGGGCAATATTATCTGGAACTGGTTTTTCGCCATCCAATACACTGCGTATCCACTCTGCCGTTCCCTGCGCATCGGGAGGAATACCCAAATCCAAATCAGTGCCGATTTGCGCTTCGACCAAAACTTGTTTTTGACCAGCGTGAAACCAATCAATTTGCTGGACTTTTTTGATACTGGCGACCGTCTCACCTTCGGTGCCACGCATCAGAAAAACATCGCCCCGCTCCTGCGCCGCAGCGCTGACAAAATACTCGGACAACATGGATAAATATTCGGGATGCGTGTAGGACGTTAAGCGCAAGGCCGGCTGTTTGAAGGGCTGCATGATTTTAACTAAGGTATGCGTTGAATTGCGCAGACCCAAAATTTTTCGTAATGCCAGCAATTTCTCTAAACGCGGCGCGAGTATTTCAATCGGAACAAAGACCGGGCGGTTATGCGACGCCACTTCGGCTAAGTCGCGTTCTGCGTGGGCAACCGAGCTGCTGGGCAGAATTTTCATCGATCCTAAAATCTCAGCGGTGGTCACGCGTCCAGCGTCGGTTTGCACACCGTGTGCTAGCACTGGCGCACCGGCGCGTGCCAATAACAAAGCTAGTAGCGGCGTTAAATTGGCCGCACGGCGCGCGCCGTTATAAGTTGGAATCACAATCGGCGCATAGATCGAATCGGGCGCGTTGATAGACTCAAATGACGCCTCAGCCGCCTGCAAAAATCCGGTAATTTCATCGACCGATTCACCTTTAATCCGCATGGACAACAAGATCGCGCCCATTTCCAGATCACTGACTCGTCCCGCCAACATGGCAGCAAATAAATCGTGCGCGTCGGCGCGTGATAGACTTCGGGCGCCTTTGACACCGCGGCCAATTTCTTTGATAAATGGTGCTGCTATAAATGGGTCCATCGGGAATTTCGTCACAATAAAGTTTACACAGGGAAATATATTTAGCTGCAAGAAAACGGTCCGTTTCTCGCGCTGTCAACAGAAACAGCTTCGAAACGTTAGTACATCACAGCGTATAGTTCATTTCATTTACACTATCTTACAGCTTAAACATTTTTACGATACCGACCGACTTGGTATTTAGCAATAATTCGCACACTATTTTTTGATTGGAATTAGCATGGAAACGAACGACACTAAACCGAAGATTCACCCTCTGGCAGCAACTGCAGCAGTCGCTTTGATTCTGTTGAGTTTAACCGGCATCGCCGCAATGACAGGAATTTTGCCAAATTTCAGCAAACCTGCTGCAACCGACCCAGCCACCACTACGCCAACCAACGAATCCATTGCGGCTGCGGCGAGCGCTTCGTTGCCAGAAGCGCAGAAAACTGAAGCAGCGGCCAATGAAGCAAGGGAACCAGCGCGCGAAAGAACGACTTCGCGCAACAATAAAAACAAATCCGAACCTACCTACAACGCACCTAACTACAACCAAGTCAGTCAAGCAAACAATGCACCTGTTCAACCTGCTCCTGTAGCACCACCACCTTGCTACAGCTGCGGCGTCGTGGAATCAGTCAGGACTCTGCAAGAACAGCAACCGACTAGCGGCCTAGGTGCTGCAGCTGGCGCATTGTTGGGCGGCGTTCTTGGTCACCAAGTTGGTGGCGGCAATGGTAAAACATTAGCTACTGTTGCAGGCGCGGTTGGCGGCGGATTAGCGGGTAATGCGGTTGAAAAAAACACCCACACTGCAACGTCGTATGAAGTTATCGTGCGCATGGAAGACGGCAGCAAACAACGTTTTGTCATGAAAGAACAGCGCTTTAGAAACGGTGATTTGGTGCGCGTTGATAACGGCAACTTATCCATCCGCGACCAATAACCATCGCTGTATTCCCAATAAAAAACCTGCCAACTATCGGCAGGTTTTTTTATGTCGATCTACTTTAGCAGCACCCGCTATTGTTCTGACTCCATCCATTCCTTCAAACCGTTAACCCAATATGGCGCTGGCAATTTTGTCGCCGAACGAATCGCGGCAGCACGTTCGTACAACTCATCAAAATCAATCGACGGAGCTGACTTAAACGCCAACGCCACCACGTTAGCATCATGCACTTCGGGTAGCCAAACTACCGCGTCAAATGCGGCTTGCATGGCTTGCAAATTAGCTGCATAGGCGGCGCTGTGTTTGTCACCATCGCAAAACAAGTTCACCGTCATCATGCCATTGGCGCTTAAGCATTTCGCACAGGCCTGATAAAACTCAACACCGCCCAGCGCTGGTTCTGCGGCTTGGGCGTCGTACAAATCCACTTGCAAGACATCGAGCGTCGCGTGATTTGCGCGATCCAATACGAATTCCAAGGCATTCATCGCCAGCACTTTTAAGCGCGCATCGTTGTCGGGCAATTTAAATTTTTCGCGGCAAACATCGATCACTTGGGGATTCAATTCCACCGCCGTAATGTGCGCTTGTTCAAAATAACGATAACAAAATTTAGTCAATGCCGCGCAGCCCAAACCGAGTTGCCCGATTCGTGCAGGAGCGTCATTGAACAGCATCCACATCATCATTTGCTGGACATATTCCAACTCGATTTGATCTGGCATCGCTAAGCGCATAGCCCCTTGCAAAGCCATGTCCGCATCGGCTTCCCGCTCAAAATACAAAGAGCGGATACCTTGACTATCTAAGACGATCGGACGGGGATGATAGACGACAGTAGCTGGAGCTTTTAGCGGCATTCTTGCTCAACAAAAAAGGGGATTAATAAGGACAAAAGAATTTGCTCGCAAACGCAAAGTTAGCTTGGCAACTGGTTAAATTGGGCGCGCAGTATAACACGCGATCCGCCCAACTACGTCGCCGTGGTGGGGCACGGAGCGGCCAGTCAAGCCACCGGAACCGCCAACGTCTTGTAGTAGTAACAGGTCGCCGTCAACTGCCCATCAGGACGTCCGGCATATTGCGGAATTTCACCCACGCGCACCCAAGCCCAATGCTGATATATTTTCTCGGCGAGTGACCCAGCTTCGGTATCCAAGACCAATAAAGAACGTTTTTGCTCAATCGCGAACGCTTCTAACTCGGTTAATAATCGCGACGAAATCCCGTGGCCGCGATAATCAGAATGCACAAACAACTTTTGCACATCCGCCCGATGCCGCCCATTGGCTTTCATACAAAGCGCCAATTGAACCGAACCAACAACTTGCCCATCCACTTCCGCAACCCAAAGCACTAAATCAGACTGAAGGCTTTCGAAGACGCCGGTCCAATATGCCATCGCTTGAGCATCCGACAAAGGCGACAAAAAACCAACCGATGCACCTTGATGCACCGCATTTTGCAGCAGACGCACCAATTGAATCAAAACCAATTGGTCGGCTTCTTGGTTAGTCTTAATTTGTCGAATCGTTATCATTGGCAGCTCTCCTAGTTAAGTGGTGTAACAATTATCAAGACGCAGAATGCCATCTTGACCATGCGAATTTGCTCAAACAAATAAGCAAGTTTGATACCAATCAGCTGCCAGGAAATGTATGCGCGGACAGACAAGAGCGCGAACACACAAACCAACTGTGCACGCTTCATTAATTTAAAGACAAACAAAAAACAGCCGCAAAACCAGGCTAAAAGACAATGCGCAGCTCAATGACAACTGCTGGCATCAAAAATGAACCACCAAGCTAGGCCACAGCGTTGACGTTATTACCTAAATTGGGTGGCAAATTTTGAGTTGAGGACGTTTGAGGAATCGCATCAATCAAGGTACTAATGCTTTGCTGATCAATGTTCATTGCTCTTTTTAATAGATCAACTTGAACATTTTGACTCACACCAGCATCAGCGATGCTGCTCGAGGTCGAACTGGCTATAGAAGTTAAATCCATGATATTTCTCCAGTAATACGTGTTCTGTTATCGGCCAAGCCCCGCTTAACTTTAATTTTTCGCCCCCATAAAGAGCAACTGTCAGACAATAAAGTGAGAAATTAACTTTCAAAATCCAGCAATTTATTGTTATAATCGCTGGCTTCGCAAGTTAGTAGCACGCGAATTAGGAGAGATGGATGAGTGGTTTAAGTCGCACGCCTGGAAAGCGTGTGTAGGTTCATAGCCTACCGGGGGTTCGAATCCCCCTTTCTCCGCCAGAATGCCGTTGAAACCCGCATAGCTTATAGCTTTGCGGGTTTTTTCTTTTTTCGTCCACAAACACCAATAATTTCAATAAAATCAACAAAAATACCAATAATCCCATTTGAAGTGTGACCAAAATGTGCCCGAATTTATTTCGGTTGATCTCGGTTGTTGTGGATTTGTGACCGTTTTGTGGCCAGCGCCACGCTTCAAATAATTGAGCATAAGTTGATTATGCAAACTATTTTTAGAAAATTGAAATACGATTTTGCCCAATGCATATTCACATTGATCCCGCCACCGATTGGCATGATCATGCTGCCACATATCCGCAGGCCAAAGCTGCCGGGCGTGCGCGTTTCAACGTTGCCACCTATTCTCATTTCAAAACCCCCATCGATCCGTAAATAAAGGTTCGATATTTGGCTTTAACTAAAATTGACTGGCAGGTATGGGTGTGTACAACAGACGATGGGTAAATGTCTGTCAATGCTCGCTTTGTGCCCTTTGGCGACGGTCGCGGCTCTAGAAAGCGGGCATTCAATTCACCTTTAATAGGGGTAATCAAAAAATTCCGACATTTCTAGTTCGCTTATTTCAATTGCCCAACTATCGACAAAAAAGGTCTTAACAATAACGAATGAACTCATCTCACTAACGCCTTACAGCATTGCGACATTGCAACGGCTGTTGATAAGCGATTGGATTGTTCGGGTCATAACCATCATTTAATGTGCACATAAAAGTAATCAAGTCTTGAATTTCTGCATTGGTCATTCGTCCACCAGCAATCGGAGTGAATGGATTGCGAACCTCCCGATTACCTTGATACATGACTGGCAAATCGTTGTACGGAATATCTGGCGTTCCTGAAGCAGTTAAATAAATTGATTGGGGCGACGCATCGCGATTGATATAGAAATTGATAACTTGACCCAAAGTTGAGTAAATCCCATTATGAAAATAGGCTCCTTTCATACTTACATTTCTCAGACCTGGAGTGCGGAAGGCACCACACAATGCGGCATCGCCCAGTGAATCTGTTCTAAATGGCCCACAAAATCCTAGGTCATAATAACTATGGTTGGGAGTGCCCAACGTACTTCCATTTAATAGTGAAGCCAATCCAAGATTGGTTAACAAAGCTTGTACTGCAGAGTCATTGTTGTATGGAAGGGAAAAATTTCTCGGTACTGCAAGAACACGATAACTTCCATCTGTAAAAAATGGCGAAGTTTGCACCGTGTGTAAGTTACTGAAAGGAGTGTGACAACCAAAACATCCGCCTTTATTGGAATTAAAAAATAACTGTTGCCCATTCGCTTCTTGCGCAGTAAAACTTGCTCTATTCGCTAGCACCTGATCATATTTGCTGTTGAATGGGAAGAAAGATGCCTCTTGGGATTCAAACGTACCTATCGCTGTGGCAATTTCACCCAACACAGTATCAGGATTACTGCTGGAACTTGTGCCTGGATAAACTGCATTAAAACGGGCAAAGGACGGACTATTAAGCAACTTAGTGAGGACCGCGCTACTATTTGCGTTAGCCATTTCGTGTGGTGCAAGGAGTGGCCCTGTTGGCTGTACAAAGACGTCTGATGCACGACCATCCCACATCAGTCCTCCGCGCGGTGTGCCTAGCTTTCCATTTGCACCATTATTTGCTGTACCAGCAGAGTTGGTGGCACTCAAAAATCTAAATGGTGTGTCAAGTGCAGCGTAAGTCACGCTCGGTGCTGAACGAAATCCGGCAGCGTTGCCTGACGTCCCGCCTAACTGAACAGCTAGGGAATTGGGCGCTTGAAAATATACCCCAGGTGAGTGACATGATGCACATGACTGTTGGCCATTCGCCGAAAGACTTTTATCAAAAAATAAGGCTTTCCCTAAGGCTCCTGTCGATGTCAGTGAAGTGGTTCCGATAACTGTCACCGACGTTGCGGCCGATAATCCAGAGATCGCAGAAACACTGATAGTGTCAGTACCCGTGCAACCAGTTGGCTGATAAACACCCCAAGCCAATCCATTTACAGAATTTGAAGTCGCAGTAATTGTAGCCGTGTTGGCTGATGCGCATGCAGAACTGAATGTCACTGGAATGGAGTGGTCGGTGAATAGAGTGCCATCTGCATTTGTCAAGGTCACGACGACAGTCGTCATTCCGTCCGACGCAATGCTGGCCAAAACTGGGCCAGCAACCATAGTGGTAGGAAGGCTGGAGGGATTTGGAGCAATCGCAGTTGCATTCACCGTTACAGAGTTAGATGCAGCACTCATCCCCTGAATATTGGTGGCTACTACGCTGCAGCTATAGGTAATCCCAGCAGCTAACCCTGTAACAGGAATTGGACTGGTCAATTCACTACCTGACAATGTCTTCGTGCCGTTCGAACAGGTCGCGGTATAGCTCGTGATTGGCGAACCCCCATTGGAATTGGGGGCGGAAAATCCAATAATCGCGCTCAGGTTACCTTGGGTTATGGATACGTTTTGTGGTGATGAAGGGACAGTTGATGCGCCTGGTGCAGTTGCGGAAGGAATCACGCTACCGTTTGCGGAAATAGGACTCGTTCCTTGACTGTTATTTGCGTAAACATTGCATGAGTAACTTGTACCGTTGGTCAGACCAGTCACGACGATCGGACTAGAAACGCCAGCTATTCGGAAAACTCCTTTAGTACCAGTACAAGTTGCTTCGTAGCCGACAATGGGATTAGCACCACTAGACGCAGGAGCTGTAAAGTTAACTGTTGCGCTGCTGTTGCCGGGGATAATATTGCCAATTGTAGGCGCTGAAGGCAGGCCCGAACTATTTGCCAGAATCGGGATAGTAACTGTGGTCGCCACAGAATTTGCGCTGGTTAACTCGCTGTTTGTAGCGCTGATCGTGCAAGAGTAGCTAATTCCTTGGCTCAATCCAGTAATAAAAATCGCCGTCGTAGGTGAAGTTGAAATGCCAAAATAATTGAATTGGCCGTCTGTGCAGGCACCGTTGTAAGAAATAATCTGAGAACTTCCTGCAGCGGCTGGTGCACTAAAGGTAATTGCCGCATCGAGAGTGCCGGGTGCAATAGAAATGATTTGTGGTACACCTGGCGCTGCTGGAGTACCTGGTGTTACCACTGGCGGTGAAGAAGTTCCAGTTCCAGTTCCAGTTCCAGTTCCAGTTCCAGTTCCAGTTCCAGTTCCAGTTCCAGTTCCAGTCCCAGTCCCAGTCCCAGTCCCAGTCCCAGTCCCAGTCCCAGTCCCAGTCCCAGTCCCAGTGCTGCTGGAAGGGCTATTTGAACCAGACGAACCCGACCCGCAGGCGACAAGTACCAAACATATTGAAAGCGAAAGGACGCTAAAGGTGTTTTTTAATTTGGTCATTGTTATGCTTTCCATTGTTAGATCTAAACTATTTCATTTAAGTACTACGTCGCCAGTCAAACTATTTGAGTTTTTTTGTAAAACAAACTTCAACTTCTAACCAGTGAATGCAAGTTAATTTAATAAAAATTATTGAATCAAGAACTCTGCTCGTTAAATTAAAATTAAAACGTCGTCAAACTATTTGCGCGGGACCAATTCATAACTGTATGCCACGCTGTTATCAACCTGACCAACCTTTTGATCAATCGGCAAAAACGACCGCACATACTCAACCTTTGCTTTTTCAGCCGTCACCGTGACGCGCAGTCGACCAGAGTTTGGCAATATTTTTCCCGACCTGTATGCCTCGGAGAAATTAAGCGTGTAATTAGGGTCTGCTGGTTGTGCAAGGGTTTGATATACGATTCCATCAAGCTGTTGATGGGCAAATACGTGATCATGTCCCTGGAAAAATGCCGTTACGCCATTTTGGGCAAACAACTGATGAATCGGAATGAGCCAATTAGGCCGATAATTGGCAAATAAATCGTTACCTTGTCGATCATGTCCACCCCATTCATAAAGGTTAGCCACCTCTATTCCACCTCGCCCGGTTCCTAAGACATGATGCGAAAAGACGAACTTATATTTTGACGTGCTGCCTTTGAGAGTTTTTTGTAACCAGTTATATTGTTCATCGCCCAATGTGATATTCCACATGTCTTCTTTGCCCCGGGATTTGTGATCGTCCCCTGACTTATTATTCTTGACTCGGCTACCGAGTTTATTGTCAACGGCTACGGAGGAATGCCAGTATGGATCAATCACCACAAACAGGGCATCGCCCCACGTCCAGCTGTAGTAGTCACGCAGTTTGCCAATGTAGGGAACGTCTTGTATATCGCCGCTATAGAATTGGTCTGGTACCGGTAACGGGAAGAGATGATTCCTGGTCGACTGCGCCCAAACGGCGACATTATTGGGGGTGCCGTCCAGATTAACAGCTGCAGCCTGTTCATGGTTTCCATTGACCATATAAATAGGTGAACGCCTGCCAACCAAAGCCAGATAAGGCCGCTGCAACAAATAGCGCTGCTCAACTGTTTGAGAATTAATCTCCTTAAGCGTATCAACACTAAAGTCATCACCTAAAGTGATATAAAAATCTGGCTCGTCAGCAGCAGCGGCGCGCAGCGTTTGAGCATATAGTGACGGGTCAAATTGTTGTGGTCGTTCAGGATGAGAATCACCTTGCATCTCAAAAATAAATTGGGAACCAGTAGAGCGAGCAGTGTGAAACGACTCAGTTGCCATTGTCTGGAACGAATGTTCTCCAACTGATCGGAATTTCAGATGATAGTAGCAACGCGAGTTCGCAGTTAGGCCCGTTATTTCTACATCACTGACTTCACCCGCGGACAGCTTTTTCAATTGACTGATATGATCTAAGTGCTCTGCGGAATATCCCCATTCCACTTGGACTTCCGCTGGAGCCTCGGTCAAAATGCTGGCAGTGACCGAATTCAGGGTCGGCCTTCCCAAGATGACGGATAAGCGCCGTAGCGCAGCTACATCGGCCGGGGCATTGTTTAGGGCTTGATCTCGGTCCGCACGGCCTCGCTTTTGTCCTTGCTTTAGTCCTTGATTTTGACGAGCTGAATCAGTTGAATCCAATTGCTGAGGTAAGTTTTGTGCAATGGCGTCCACTAAGATAACCAGTGACAATGTTGCTACCGCCAATTTCCAAAACACGGATTGATTTTTCAGTACATACCGGATTCTTGTTAGTATTTCCATGGAGCTAACCTATAAGATTCCAACACTTTGTTGTTAGATAGACCTGGGGATCCGTCTTTATTTAATTCAGACTGAATATAGCTAACCGTCAATGCTGACGGAGCAACGCTAATAAAAAGATGCCCGGATTCAGCTCGAATTACACCCGATTTATAGCCGCCAGCTTGAGCATTTTCCGGACTTGGTAAGCCTGGATGTGCAGGTTGGGGAACTTCCTGATAATCAATACCATCTAATTGCTGATGAGCATATAGATGATCGTGTCCGTGAAATACTGCAGTAACATGATTTTTAACCAGTAGCGCATGAATTGGCACATCCCATCCAGGGCGATGTTCGTGGAAACCATCAGATCCATCAGCATTTCCTCCTCCCCATTCGCCATATTGGACGGCTTCGATTCCTCCACGCCCTTGATCATTCAGCCCACCCGCGAGTTGATGAATAAAGATAAGTTTGTAAGCGGCTTTACTCTCCCCTAAAGTCTTTTCAAGCCAGTGATATTGATAATCACCCAACGATAATCTCCAACGTTCATCGGCTTTTCGTTTGGACGCATAGGAATAAGGATTTAATACAACAAATAAAACGTCACCCCAAGTCCAAGAATAGGAATCTTGATGATCACCGATCAGGTCGTCAGCCTGGCTACCAGCTGAATAGATGCCGGATGCATATGGGTTCGGAAAATAACGCTTACGCATATGGGCTGCCCATACCCCAAGGCTGTCGACGCCTTGCCTCATTTGTCGGGTTTCTTCACCATCATGATTTCCGAGAACTAAAAACAAAGGTACTTCGTTTCCAATTTGTCCGAAATATCCACGTTGTGCCAGGTATTGGTGCGCAGCCAATTCGCGACTTTCGTATTTTTCTGTCATGAAAGTATCACCAAGATCAATATGAAAATCGGGGTGTTCGGATTTAATGTTGGCTAGCGTTTTCTGATACAGCATGAGGTCACTGTTTTGATCAAGATGCGAATCCGCCGTCACCGAAAATTGAAAATTGCTGCGCTGCGTAGGTTGGGTAACAAAACGCCCTTGCATCAATACTGCCTTATCACCAACTTGAGTCACTTTGTAGTTGTACGCACTAGCAGGTCTTAAATTCTCAAGTGTGAATGTCAGTGGCTCGCCCTGCCTCAACTGCATTGGGTTACTGGTATTTACCCCCGACTGTCCTGTCTGCACATACTCGACCAACACAGTTTTGTTTCCATCATAGGACAGTAAGCTCATATCGATTGAGTTATTCGATGGACGACCCAGAATTACATCAAAAATTTTTTGATATGTGAACGGTGGCGGCTGATGCGGTGGACCGTTTTTTTTATGTGCCGACTGATTACCATCGATTTGTTCGGTGGCACCACGGTTACCATTTTCTTGCTGCGCGCTGGCGACAAAAAATGCTAAAACCAGAAAAAGGTAGGCAACTAAGCGTTTCATCATGTTAGTTCGACTTTGAACATATCAAGTTGCGTCCTTTGGTTCATAAAAGAACGTCTTGGGATCGCCAAATAAAGCATCCCTAATTGGTTCGGAGTAGAGAAATGGGCCGGGTTGTTCACCCGGATCAACCTGACGAAGTGCCAGCAACTTTTGCCGTTGCACTATGGTTAATGATTGTCCAACGCTAGCAAAGGCTGTCGCATACCAGTACGATAACTCCCCATCGATAGCGCCATAACGCTCCGAGAGATGCATGATTGCTGATCGATTGCCTTGCGCTCCGTTCAACAGGAGTCTCAACTCAGTTGCAATGTGCTGTCTAATGCTAATGATTTCTTGTAGGTCGCTACGTTGCAAATCAATCAAATCGGTGATGTGCTTGCGCTGAGGGGAATCGAGCAATTCAAGCATGGCGGTACCGCTATCTCCGGTCAAGGATGTGCTTATACTGTAGTTTTGTTTGCCCATTGCCGGAGCCGTTTTCATTCCAAATCCACCAAAATACATGCCATGTCGTTCCGGACAAAAATATATGTCGGCCTCTGAATTGCCCGCGTACCAAGAGAAGAGTTCGCTCGCATACGTCATCACGGCAACATCAATCTCGTGCGGCCATGACCGCCGCTCGTCTGGTTCTGTCACTGTTGGCCATGTACCCGAATCGCCGAACTTTAGCTTGGACAATGCTTCGCGCTGTTCATCTGAAAAACTTCGGATGATCCTCGCCATTACCTTAGCTCGGTCATACGCAAGCTCCCCATCCAAACGATAAAGCTGTGACGAAGCACGCATCACTGCATTACGATTTAAACCGATAGAGTCAGTCGGAATTTTTCCTTCCAGGTTCATTCGAAAAGCGTTGATCAGCGGCAGGCGTTGTCGAGCGAATGTAGTAATACTGTCTTGCTGGGAATGAGCAAGTACCACCAATTGATTTCGTTGCTGTTGATTCAGGAGCGTCAATATGTTTAGCGCAATCGTCGTCAGGAACGATGTGGAGTGTCCCGAATGTTTAGCATCAATATCGCGCATATATTGGAAACCAAAATAATCGGATACTTTACCGGGAGGCAGAAATGTATCATGAGCAAAATCACCGGTAAGAAATGCCAGCGCGTCAAACGCAATTGTGTGCAACTGGGCGCGATCAGAGATGGCCTGTTCAATTGAATATCTCTGTGTATCTCCACGGCCGTGAGACGGAGGTCTGGGCGATTGCGGTTCAATGGATTGTTGAGCAAGACTAGATGTGGACACAATTGCCACAATCAGTCCATTTCTTACCAACTGCCACGTATTCATAAGCATCGGAACTCCACTGTAGATTTGACAATTCTGCGCCCCCCCTAGGCGCAGAATTTACTAAGACAACGTCGAATAGAATTTTTCAGGAAAATTCAATAAAAGTATTTATGTTGCATTTTAAATAAATTATATGGACACATTCAGGCCGCTTACCGAATTCGTGAAACGCAAATCAATAAATCCCGGCAACGAAACTATAGTACGTTTACCGGCTGAATTGAACAGCCGCAAATAAGCGTAGTAATAGGCTCCGCCTACTTCCGTCGTCGCACTTCCTGCGCCTAGACCGGTAACGGTAAAATTAAAATTTCCGGCTGTAATAAGATTTGTCGAAATGTCCTGAGCTGTGACGGTTTGCCCAGAACGAGCAACGATTAATTGACCAGTTACGTATTTGCCGGCTGTTGCGACAGAGACTGTACCGTTCACTGTCCCATTCTGCACTGTCGAAATTAGCGTTGGGAGATTGATCAAATTCACCGTTTCTGTTGTAGCCGTTGAAGTCCAGTTTAATAAATTTGGGGAACTAAAATTATAGTAGGCCTTTTCATCCGCAACGACGCTGTAGTTTCCCGCGCCTTCAGTATTACCGACGGGGCTGAAAGTTAGGGCGGTACTGGGTGCCGTAGCTGCAGTTACTGGAACAACGTATTTAGCAGTTAGTAAGCCAGAGGTGACTAGGTTAAAGTTCTGGGCCCATGGTGCCAAACCTGCACGGTCACCTGATTTGATATCACCGGTGAAGGGATTCGTATCCGCCCAGCGAATTTCGTGTGGCAAAACTCCTGTAGTGCAAGTCGCTAAACTAGATTGGCAGGGAGTTTGTTCGAATACGATGTGGCCATTGGTGAGCGGAGCAAGTGGCACAGACAATTGCGCGCTGTACTCGGCAGCATAGGTGGCAGCTAATGGATTCGTTTGAGATGACAAAACTGCAGCACCACTCAGAGTTGGGCCAGTAAAGGAGCCAGTTGGAGTTACTCCACTAATTAGCATGGTTTGCATTTGACGTCCACGGATGACAATGTCGTATGTCAGGGAATTACCTTTGTTATCCGTCAGCGGTAAGAACTCCATACTGCATTCGAATCAGTATGAAATGCGATCGACTTTACTGTCACCCATACGTGATTAAATGTATCTGACGGTCCGTCTGTGATACTCATATTTACAACGCCTGTGGCTGCTGTCTGTGAGGTACCTGCACTACTGGAATTGCCTGAGCTACCGCCACATGCCGCCATTAAACTTAGCGAACCAACTATCCCTGAACTGACTAAAACTTGAATTATTTTTTTCTGATTCATGATAATTCCACTTCCTCTCCGTTGATTTTAGAAGCACATACGATTAGCGCTGCCTTCGGAATTAAATATAAAAGGTGCAATTGAATGATTTGAATTTTTAACGCATATTTGAACGAGCAAATACGCAACGATATTTCATTCTCATTTTCCCAATCACACGTCTGCTATTAAAGCTGTGTGTCTATCACTCATTACATCAAGGAAGGTCTGCAAAGTTGAATTCAGAATGCACAATTGCCGCACTGTAATGATTTGGTAGGATCGTAAACCTCTACGAAAAAATTACAATTACAGTATTGTCATTTATCTTGGTGGGGCGGGAAATTGGACCTGGATATGTACTTCGTCACGAGGTGAGGGCAATAACAAAAGATTACCGCGATGGGCGCGAGCAATTTCAAGGGCAACGCTTAATCCCAGTCCGCTTCCATCCACAGCGCGATTACGAGTGCCTTCAGCTCGAAAAAAGCGATCAAAGAACCTTGAGCGATCGGCATCGGAAACTAGATTGGTTTTATTTGCAACCATTAGGACAATGTTTTCATCTTCTCGGAACAACGTTATTCTGATCCATCCCTGCTCCGATCTGTAACGCACGGCATTGCTAATTACATTATTCAATAGCTGTTGCAATAAAATTTCATCGCCTTTAATATTGATTTCAGAATTTATTTCTCTACTCAATAATCGTTGATCAATAACCATTTCGATATCATCGGCCATTTCATTCAACAAATTTCCGATAGCAACTTCTTTCATATTCAGCACTAAACTACCCGCTGCAGCTTGGGACAAAAGTAGTAACTTTCGAGTGATCGCGCCCAGTCGTATTACATGACTAAGCATGCCACTCAATTGGCTACTAATTTCAGAATCGTTGGACTGACGGATGAAACGTTCGATAGTAGTTTGTAAAATCGTCAATGGCGTCTTCAGTTCATGTGACGCATCTGCCGAAAAGCGATTTGCTTGCTGGACTGCTGAATCTAGTCTTCCTAGCATTACATTGAACGAATCTGTCAATTCGCGAAACTCGCGATCTTCCCCCTTTATTGGTAACTTTTGACTTAGCGTAGTAGTGTTCACCGAAAGCATGCCAATCCGGAGTCTTTTGAGTGGAGTCAAGGTGTAATAGGTAATAATCGCTGCTGCCAGCAATACCAAAGTCAATGCAGGGAGTATTAGGTTTTTTAATATTTCCAAAGCCATTGCGCGTATCGGTTGCTGTAATCCGTCGCCCTTGGCAATCAACGTCGCCTGGATTTGGTTGATCTCAACTTGAGCCCCTTTCCAATCGGTTCCATCCACTACCCATCCCGCGATGTTGCATGTTGGTGCAGCATTAAAATTGGATGGACCTCTGGCCGTTGAGACTAAGGAACTGGTCGAACCTTCTGAAGCTTTCGCGCTGATCAGATTCGACACTGCTACAAACTTTGCGCCCGATAAAATAGCTGTTTCAAAATCACCTCCCCAATTAGCGGAGTGAAATTGTTCCGAACCACCCCTCAAGTTTCTGCGGAAATAAATATCGTCTAAATTGTTTAGCCCTAGTTTATGAGTAATGTCTACACTTAATTGTAATAGCGGTTGATGATCGTTATCAGACTGCGAAATCCGACGAGTTTCGTAGCACAGCCGTTCTTCAAATCGTGCTGTTTCGTAGCGCACGATATTAATCCAACCAAAATAAATAACGCCAGCTAAGGTCAGCATTACCACTGAAGCCGTAATGAAAAAAATTCGTGTGCGGAATGAGGTAATTATCGCCATCAAATTTCTTCAAAGCGATAGCCCGCCTTGCGCACTGATTGTATTGGTGAATTTTCCGCGGCAACATTGGAAAGCGATGCAATCTTTGTGCGGATACGACGAATGCACACTTCAACGATATTTGTGCTGGGATCGAAGTCGTACCCCCACACTTGGTCGAGTATTTGTTCTCGGGTAAAAATCTGACCAGGAGATCTCATCAGGCATTCAAGTAAGTTGAATTCCCTCGTGGTCAAAGCGACGACCGATTGTTCGATCTGAATCTGGTGTTTTACTAGATCTAGGACAAAGGTACCCACTTGCAGGAGTTGTTGACTTTCTCCCGATATTCTTCGGCGTAACGCAGCAATGCGAGCGATTAACTCTTCAACAAAGAAAGGTTTTGCTAAATAATCGTCAGCACCGAAATTTAATCCGTCAAGGCGATCTCCCAATTCATTACGCGCTGTCAGTAAAATAATCGGCGTTAATATTTTATTTTGCCGTAGTTCTTTTAAAATTGATATTCCATCTCTTCCTGGAAGCATGATATCAAGGATAATGCAGTCAAATTGTTGGTTTGCTGCCAGTTCATATGCACTTGTGCCGTTCGCACAGACGCTTACCGCCATTCCTTGCTCAACGAGCGCTTTCAGAACTACATCTGCAATTTCTAATTCATCTTCAACTACCAATATTTTCATAATTGAACTTCTTAATAATTGAAAAAAATAATTGCATCAAACACTTGAACCCATAAATTGAAGTAGGATAATCCAAAACAAATTAACGTCCCGATCAAAGCAATTAAAAAATAGACCTCAATCGCTACTCAACAACAGATTTTTTCATGGTTGTTATCTAACCCAACGCTTGAAAAATTGTCCACTTCACGTCCCCAATCAAACAATCCGCCCGGTTTGGTCAGGCTGTCCACCGGCTGGTTTGTGCCGATTGCGCCCAGATGCCGACGTACAGTCAACGGCCGCTTGAGATTTGTCACCTGAAATACGTTTTTACACAACCTCTGCCGACAACGGGCACATAGTTTGTCGCCTAATGCTCCACCCGGATGAGCTTCGAGCTGGTGTCGAAGACGAACGATGTGGTCTCCGCACCCACAAATTCATTCCGAGGTGAGGTTCCTGTCAGCGTTGCAATCGAAGGTGGGTTAATGCGGCTAGTAAAACCAGAATAGAAGATGACTTTTTCACCATTTGGTCGAGTCGTAGTCCGCGATGGGTTTCCCAACGACTTCAATACATCATCGACTGTGGTTGTCCCAACGGTGAACGAATCTACCTGAGCCTGTGTGACGAACTCGCCATGATGAATATCGATAGCGCAACCTTGTAAACTAGCAACCATAGCAGCTATCAATATTGACCTTTTCGAAGGAGCCAATGCTATCAGTTGGTGTATCACACTGTTTGTCATGTTTTTAGTTTCTTTAAGTCGGAAATTAGGATTTACAAGGCACCAAACGCATCAAAGCAGATATATATTCATTTGATGTACCGTAGCCATTCGGCAAATCGATCCTTCCATTAATGTGGTACTGTTGATCAGCCAACAGGCTTAGACTATAGGATCGACAAGCATTTTCATTTTGATTCATCTGCAGATATGCGGAAGCCTTATTTAATTCAATGTTTGCATCCCAGTCGTGCCGCCCAATTCTATTCCACTCAGCTAGCGACAAATCGAAGTATTTGATCGACATTTCATAACGACCGTCGAATTTCGCAGATTTGTCGAGAAAACCATTAGGAGCGTACACATGTTCCCAATGTGTGACTGATGGCGACTTGAAGAAAAATGCGTAGTAGCGATAGGCCTCGGCAAGGCCGGCATTGTCATTATTGGCGGTATAAATATCTATTGATTCACGAATCAACCGTTCGGCGGGAAGCGGGCGATCCAAGATACTGAATAACTGCCTTGCTTGCGCCAACTTCTGACCAGGGTCATTGGTCTCAATAACTCCAAAAGCGGAGCATCCGACCAACAGCCAAGTTGTAATACAAAGAAGTCCTGGATGTTTATTCATTATTTTTAATTGTTTTTAATTTACAAATTTGTCTGCTATCATCGAACGTCTCCTGTGTGCCGTCTACAGCCATGCATGAAGCCAAAACTGCTGTTACGAAAAACTCGAAAACAAGAAAGCGACATATAAAGTCGGCGCTGAGACAATATAAATTTTCAATACATTTAAAATCTGAATCCGTTCCAAACTACTCGGAAAAATCTTAAAAAATAGAAGTAACAACAATACAATAAAAACTGCTATATCAAGCCAGAAAGAAAATCCGGCGAGCCCAGTATAACGTTGGAACGCGTCAACATCTCCCACGCCAGACTTATCCATCGCACGATCAGCGGCATAAGTGAACCATATAAATAATAGAAACGGTAACGCAAGGGCAACTGAACTGATCTGTGTCGACTTAAGCAATTTCATTTTCAATTTCAAAGTTGTTTTAAAAATTGGAGACCCAATCAACTGTCTCCAAAGTGCCGTTTTGTGCCAAGAAGTGACCGTAGCTAAAATTCGCTCGACGATTCCTGCCGTGTGAAACTGAATAGTTAATTGCCGGTTTCGACCCAAAAGGGACAACCTATTAATGCGTACCAGTTCCAGGTACTCTATCATCGATCAACGAAATTTTGTCCCCATTAACTAGCCATATGCCGCGACGCGTAACAACGTAAACTGGAAAATGAATAAGGAGACTCGTGAATACATGAGTTTCAGTGGGGTAGTCTGTCACGAGTTGAGTAATGCTCAATGCCACCGGCGTCTTCTGCGAATCTTTGTGTTGAATAGGAATTTCGATTTCCGAGTACGAAAGCGGAGTCATATATTTGATTGCGGAACCATCCGATTCGACTAATGCCCGGAAGTGCTTGCCAAAAACAGCTACATTTGGGACTTTTGTTCCTGCGATCAAATAGACCAATATACCGTTCTCATTGTTTAGGTTGCCCGGTAACACAATCGGATTAATCGGCTGTGAATATGATGGATTTGCGTCAATTGCGGTTTGTCGGGCACGAATTAAATTGCCTACCAGTTCAGATGTTGACTTAGCAGGATAAAAAGCTCGGAAAATCGGTTTCGCTGATTGTGCAACTTCGACTTCATAGGCTATCCGAGGCACTGTTTCGTTGGTAAAAAATAAAACCACAAAATTACCCGTTGGATTTCCTGAGCTGTCACTTTCCTGCTGCGGTAGATAACCGCGGAGGTGTTTCCTATCTTTCTCATCAACGTTCTCGCGAAGAATGTTTGTCCCTATCGCGGCAGCGTGGTCAAATAGAAATAATTGCCTCCCTATCGCAGAAGATCGATTTATTTGATCCACCAGATCCGATGGTATTGCGAAAGTTTTGGCTGAAGTACTCTGTGCCGTTGAAGAAAAAGGTTGCATGAACAAACCAAAGATCAACACCGTCACCACTGAGAACAAATATTTTTTCATATGGATATTAAAGTTATCGCTTATCAAATCAAATGGCTCACCAACCGACAATTTCGAACGGCTCCGGAAAGTCAGCTATGTGCCGCGTCCGGTCATGCGACAAGCACTATTTTTTCTTGCCTGACCAATCCCACAAATTCGGTCTTACTACGCAAGTCGAAGCGCCTGGGGATTTCTTGTATTCATCAATAGCCCTTTTCAATGCACCTATCACTTTAGCCCGCTTCGATTTCTCAAGTAGTTTGCCAGGTAATTTTTCGTACCAACGCTGTGTTTCGTAGTGATCGCCACCTAGGTTTTCTGTGTAAACAGGCAAACGACTGCTTGGTTGTAATTCTGTTGAATAATATTCGAGGCAGAGTTGCATTTGCAAAATACTATGAAATATAAATTGGAAACCACATACGTCAACCAGACAGACTTTGTATGGAATTAATCCGTCTGAGCGTTTATACCGCTGGTATTGTTCATCGTCCACATAAGCCATGTAGTTTGGGTGCCGCAACGGGTCGTAATTTTCAACCTTAATATTTGCCATATCTAAAATTTAAATTGAATCAATCTTAAAAAAATGAATCCCTTATGAACGTCCGTTAGGTGCCGCAAGCGCCCATTATTGTTCATCGTACCTAACAACGAAAAGGCCATATTTTGTTTCCAATTCCTCAGCGAGCGAGTCCGCCATAATTAATGAACTTAACACTACTGGCTCGAACCCAAGTACATTGTGGTCGCTAACAAATGATTCAACCTTCAATGCACCATCGAATTCATCGATTTGGTTCTCAATGTCAAACAATTTAACAGTTTCCCCTATGCGCGGAATTTCATTGAAATCAAGAAGTCCCGTGACGTAACCATACGTACTAGTCGTGGAACAAAATATGCTGAAATCAATATCGGTAGTTGTCAACAAAGATGTCGCGTCAAGTCATGCTGCTTGCAATAGTGCCTCTGTCTGATTTCGTTCCGGGTTCAGCCAAACCTCGTCCTTCAATTCCCAGTTCCGTGTCGCACCTGACCAGCGCTCCGGATGCCGCTGTTTCGCTGATTCATAGATCTCCTCACGTTGTCGCAAGATCGCCGCATCATGACCATCGTGTCGCTGTGCGGGTGTGACGAATTTCAGAGCGCTGTGTTTGTGCTGGTGGTTGTACCACTGTACAAATTTCATTGTCCAATCCCGCGCTTCTTCTATCGTGGCGAACCCCTTGCCAGGATAGTCAGGTCGATACTTGCAGGTCCGGAACAGCGACTCCGGGTAGGCATTGTCGTTGCTCACACGAGGTCTACTGAACGACGGCATGATACCGAGCCGTTCCAACGTCGCCAGCATCGTCGCACCCTTCATTGCGCTGCCATTATCAGAGTGCAGTACCACCTCGCGTCCGGCCAAACCTTCTGCCAGACTGGCACGACGCAACAACAGTGATGCCAGTTCTGCTGACTCAGTGACATGAACCTCATGCCCGACGATCTTGCGACTATAAATGTCGAGGACCATATACCAGTAAAAATACAGGCCCTTCACGCCGGCCGGCATCCAGGTAATATCCCACGCCCACAATCGGTTTGGCTCGGTCGCACAGTGGCTCGTCACAACCCTTGTACTCGGTTTGCTTGCACGTCCCCGGTGATGCTGTTGCTGCTCGGCTTTCAATATCCGGTAGATGGTCGACTCCGACGCCAAATACTCACCTCGGTCCGCCAGCGTCGGTACCATCTGGCTCGGCGGGCTGCTGGCAAATTCAGCACTATTGGCCACAACCAGAATCTGCTGCCGCTCCTCGTTGCTCAGCTTGTTAGCCGGTGCCGCACGTTGACATCCTTTGCGTCCATCCACGATTCCATGACCACCTTCACGCGTCCAGCGCTGATAGCTGCGCAGGCTGATGTCGAGCATGGCACAGGCCGCCGCGCGCCGACAACCACTGCCAACGGCGTCTTCAATCAATTCAATCACATGCTGGCGATCCAGGGTCCCGATTAGTCTTCCTCGGGATCCCCCCAGATCGCCTGGGCTTTTTTTCTGAGAATAATCAGTGCAGCCGCTTCGGCCAGTGCTTTCTCCTTGCGCTGTAGCTCCTTCTTCAACTGCTTGATCTCTTTGCGGTCGCTTTTACTCTGATCGCGTTGCTCACGATTGCGCTCAACCGATGAGGCATTCGCTTCCTGGCAAGCTGTGCGCCATTGCGCAATCTGTTCAACGAACAATCCCTTGCTGCGACAATATTGCGCCAACTGCGCCTCGTTCAGGTGGGCTGTTTCCAGCACCACGCTAAACTTGTCGTTCGAGGACCATTCCTCGGCATTTTTTCCATTTCCTGGCACCGGCACTCCCTGCGATTTTAAATTTCGTCGCCAAGTATAGAGCGTTTGTTCCGTTATGCCGTTCTCACGGGCCAATACTGAAACTGATTTATTCATCGGCGGCATCATCTGCTTAAGGATGGCCTCCTTGCGTTCTGCTGGATAGCGGTTCACTGCATGTCTTTGCTCCGCCCCCAATACGGTTGATGTTAATTAATTGACGCGACATCTATCCTGACATAGGGGGATATTAATCTTCATTAATTCGCGTTTTGAAGCGTAAAAAATTTGACCGCTTTGTGCCGAAAGCGCGCATTGATTATGGCCCGGTTAACACTACAGTGCATGTGCATTGAGTTAGCAATTTCAATTCGTTGAAGTAAAGATCAATGTCTTCGCGACGTGAAACTGGATCGAAAAAACCATAATCATTGTGGCCGTCAATGAGTATTTCAAATGGACCTTTTATGGATTCAATACTCTCAAAGACAACTAATTCCCCGTTTTTCCAAATCGTATATTTTGACTTTAAGGTTTTTAACTTGTCAGCAACTAGCGTAGAACTATCCGTCATATGAAATTGACTCATTGCAATAGCCGACTTCTCACCACATTCATTTCCAAGGGGGGCTCCATTTTCAGGCGTCGCGGAATCCTCCATGAACAAGTAACCACCAAGTATCAGCGCGCAGCTAAATAAACCAATTAATATTTTCATATAACTTCAAATAGGTTTTTGATGCGAACGTCTCCATTGTGCCGAGGCCGTGTAAAAACAAGAATTCCCGCTGTAAGTAAATTATTAGCGTTCAAACTGACTTGTAAAGCAGCTCAAGAAGCGTCAGTTTAATCCGAAATATTCCTGTTGAGCATCTCGTTTTTTGAGTGCAAGGCGTAAAACAGTTTAAATCGCGTTTAAATTAGGCTGGATTGTGCTAAAAAAGCCCACCTCACTTCACCATCGCCTGCATTAATGGAATAATCCCGAGGATTTTTATCATGCGTTTCATATTGTAGGCCAGCACATGCAAACTCATTTCGGTGGCGACGTGTTTCAGCGTTCGCATCAGGAAGTGTTGCGTCCCCATCCAGAATTTAATCGTGCCGAAAGTGTGCTCAACTGTTTCGCGGCGAATGCGCATTGCTTGCGGAAAGTGATCTAAGCGGCGCTGCATGTCGTCTAATACCGCTTCGTTTTCCCAACGTGTAACGCGTCGCTCAGAGCCTGGGGTGCATTGACTCTTCAATGGACAATTCTTGCATCCAGACGTCCAATAACGATGTTGCATTTCACCGCGCTCTTGGTAACTGGTGCGTCGCGTAAGTAGCTGATCAGCTGGGCAACGATAAACATCGTTGGCCGCATCGTAAATAAAATCATCTTTACCAAACCGTCCTTCCGCTGTGGCGGTGGAGGTCACGCTTTTGGCGACAATCGCTTTGATGTTGGCTTGGTCACACGCTAGTATTTCGGTGTTCTTGTAATAGCCTCGATCACCGATGGCGGTGAGTTGTTCGACGCCCATGGCGTCGCGTGCCTGGGTCGCCATGTTGCACAATTGATCGCGGTCATTGCCGTCGGTGGTGACCTCGTGCGCGACAATTAAATGATGTTTGGTGTCGACCGCGGTTTGCACGTTATAACCGACGATACCACTGCCACGAGTGCGCATGGAACGTGCATCAGGATCGGTTTGGGATAGTTGATGATCCGGTGCTTCGTCGAGCTGCTCTTTGATGGTGGCGAGCTGTTTCATTTGCGTTTGTAGCTTGACGATCTTCTGTTGGAGTCGCTCCGTGCGTGCTTGTTTGATCTCTGGTTCGTGACGATCAGCCGTGTCTAATTCGGTCAAGTATTGGTTAATGCTGGATTCAATTTCCTTCATCCGGTGTTCTACTTTACCCTTGGTAAAATTCTTATCGCGGTTATTCACGGCTTTGAATTTACTGCCATCTATCGTCACGAGGGACTCAGCAAATAAGTCGAGCTTCTGGCATAGCGCCACGAATTGGCGACAGACATTTCGAATCGAGGTGCCATTGTCTTTGCGGAAGTTAGCGATGGTTTTAAAGTCGGGTGTTAGGCGACCAGTGAGCCACATCAATTCGATATTGCGTTGAGCTTCGCGTTCGAGGCGGCGACTGGATTGAATGCGGTTTAGGTAGCCATAGACGTAGAGTTTGAGTAGAACCACCGGATGGTAGGACGGGCGTCCTGTGACAGCGGGAGTTACGCCTTCAAATCCGAGTGCTTGTAGGTCAAGATTATCGATAAACACATCGACCACGCGTACCGGATTCTCTTCGGTCACATAATCATCCAACACCTCTGGCAGCAATGTGCTTTGTGTGCGGTGCTCTCCTTGGATAAATCGCTTCATCAACGCTCCTTAACGTGGATTCGACTTTTTATATAACGTATGAGAGATAGTTCTGTTTACATCGTTATGTGATTTTTTGAAATTATTTTTGATGGCGCACAAGACTGCGTTTTTACACAACCTCTGCCGAATTCTGCCTTAAGAAGTCATTCTATTGTATTTAATTCGTCGAATAATAAACATCAAGTAGCCAACGACAATGCACTGGCAAACGGAAACCGCAGAAATCAGTAGCCAATTACCAACCGCGTTGCCTAATGCAGGCCCAAGTAAAGTCTTTGCATTTAGAATGAATTGATTAGAACCCGAATTGGTCGCGTTTGAGCCGAAATCTAGAATCAAGCCAAGTGGCAATATTGAAGGAAGATACGCAATTCCCCAAATCATCTCCGACCCTTGAGTATTTGTAACGTCACCAAGGGAATGAACCGCCGAAAGAAAACATATTAGGATTGAAAAATCAATGGCAATCCATAACAACCCAAGGCGAATATATGCACCTTTTGATATTTCACCCCAGGCAGCAATATTCCAAAGAATCCAGCTAAAAAAATAGTAGAAACATAGAAGAGCGGAAGGGAATGATGGCACAAGAAAACTTGCAACGGCCAAAAATAGCCCAAACACAGTCCATTCCCATGCAAATCGTGGAGCCGAGGGCATCGCCGCAACATTTTGAAGTGTATTTTCCCAGCAATGTCTGACGTTGTTTCTCTTCATGTATTTAGGTTTTTTGAGTAATGAAACGATCGACTGCTATGTGCCGCAAGCGCCCATTATTGTTCTTCGTACCTAACAACGAAAAGGCCATATTTTGTTTCCAATTCCTCAGCGAGCGAGTCCGCCATAATTAATGAACTTAACACTACTGGCTCGAACCCAAGTACATTGTGGTCGCTAACAAATGATTCAACCTTCAATGCACCATCGAATTCATCGATTTGGTTCTCAATGTCAAACAATTTAACAGTTTCCCCTATGCGCGGAATTTCATTGAAATCAAGAAGTCCCGTGACGTAACCATACGTACTAGTCGTGGAACAAAATATGCTGAAATCAATATTAATCTTCATTAATTCGCGTTTTGAAGCGTAAAAAATTTGACCGCTTTGTGCCGCGTGCCGTCTTTACTCATCTTCGTAAAACACAAAAATCCGCGATGATTTTTCTGACATCCTGACGCCATCGACGACTAAATTTTTGCTTTCAGCGGCAAGGGGATAAAACTCCTTTTGACCACCTTTTCCATAAACGGACTCTTGCAATAAGGATTTTGCGAAATCATACATTGCTTGCCGCGTGGAAAAGCTCAATTGAATATCACGATTTTCGATATTAACGTCAGCGTTTAAAAAATGACGACTATCATTTTGTACGTCCGAAGAGCTTACTTCTTCTCCTGTTGGAGTGACCACCACTACAGACGGCAATTTATTTGTCATTTTTGATCCATTGCAATTTGTCCGGATTGTGCCGCAACGAGCCAATCAGATTCTTCGTCATCATTTGGGTATCGTTGACATTAAATGCCGTCTATTCATTCTTTTGAAGAGCTCAATTGATTCAAGATCATTTGATTTGGTTGCAATATCAATTGGACTAGCGCCAAAACCATTCTTAATTCCGGGATTAGCTCCGCGCGACAACAGCACTCTAATTGCGGCGTGGTTTCTTTTTATAGTGGCCCAGTGCAAAGCAGTAAAACCATCTTCCCCCTTCGCATCTACCGCAGCTCCGTTATCAATCAGAACTTGAACTGCTGGAATATCATTTGTTACGACAGCGATTTGAAGTGGAAAGTCACCGCACCAATTCTTTTGATTAACATCAATTAGATTAGTATCTTCAAAATTTTTATCATGGAAGCTTGATCGATCTTGAATTCTAGCTAGGACAGATTGAAGTTCATCCATTTTTCAAAACCTTTTCATATTCAAGTCGATCGTCGTCTTTGTGCCGCGAACTGCCTTTACCTGTTAAGTCGCTCATGTCCTAGCAATTTGCGCGTGTGCCCATTCAATGGCGTCAACGCCCAAATAGGACTTACCTTCCTGCGGGTCGACCAGCACACCACCGCTCAGCAACGTCAGGACGCTAGCTGCGGAAAGTGCGGAGACCAGCTCAAGTGGTCGTGAACCAATCGCAAACATTACTGTGAAGTTGATATTCTCATTTAGCTTCATTTTTTTTGCTAAATCCGCAGTCACGGGGCCTGCGTAGTATTCGAAGCCAGCCATTTCTCCACGAACAGGCGCGGGTAGGAATCCCTTGAAAGCCTCTACGTCGAAATCAGAATCAAGCTCAACCGGGAACCCGGCTTTGACTATCGCTTCACCCCAATCAATCGGAGTTGGCATTTCTTGTCTCGAAAGGTACACATTCAAGTCATAGGACATAAAAAACTTTCCAATTTGGTAGGAGGTAACATTCTAAAAACAATTTACTAGTGTCTCGTATGCGACGGCTTTTCCAATCAGGATTGGCTTCCTAACACCAAGCTAAATGCGTCAAATTTCTTATTCTTTGCCAAGGGGCGACTGTCTGCAACGTGCCGCGTCTTGCCAGCCAAGTCGTTAGCCGAAATTAAAGCACATATTAATGACACGGGAAAAATCTACGCAAAAATTCCAATGCCTGATCTTTCGTGGGAACATCGTTCATTAGTATTGGCTGCCTCATGAACGACTCACTTGCAAATGCCTTTGCAATTGCTTGAACCTTTTCCTTTGCCGTGCCAGACAGACAAATATTCTGAGATGAATCCACCAATGTATAACCGTAGATCGTCCCTTCAATTATGCCCGCCATTTCTGCGTACGCGCCCATTTCACGTTTGCCGCGTTCATATTCCGACTGGCATTGAACTTCACCAGCCAAAGCTGGCAATGCAAATAACGCGAGGATTAGGCAAATATATGGGCCTATTTTCATATCCATCCCTTAATTTGAGGAAACTCCAATATGTCCGGATTGTGCCGGTTAGCGACAGCCGTGATTAATGCTAATCGGTAACTAGTTGAACGTGTATCCAGACATTTCCTTTCTTATAGGACTCAATTGAATTGTCCCCTCCCCAGATTGGATATGGGTGTGGAATATAAACTTCCTCGGGACCGAGCAGACCGAGCTTCGACTGTAATTCCACGGCCCGCTCGAAATGCAGGGTTTCGAATGCCGCATTTGGATTGCCACTGAAAAGATCAATTAGTGCCTGCATCGAAAATGCGTTTAAGGGAATAACCTTAAATGGAACTAAAAGCGCAAGCGCAATTTGGTTTGTCTGCTTATCGCGCATAAACAAATCACCAAACGATGTATATGCGACTACTTCAACCTCGCGGGCGAAAGCTGTGCCAAATTTCCCCAACTCTGATTTAGATTTTGGTGAAGGTAGAAAATGAATCAGTTTTTCAATTTCGAACATTCAATCGCCTTACATTTGATTTAACTGGCAGACCAACTATTTTGTTACTAGGCCTTGTTGATATATGAGTTGAGCGTCTCAACGTCCCCTAGTGCCGCTATGCACCTTTCGCGACCTTTTCCATTATTTAAATAGTGCATCAATTTCATTTGACATTGCCTCAAGCTGACCTGCTTCGAAAGATAATTTTACCGTCAATTTTTCGTCGGACTCTAAAGTCCTCAACTTAATAGTAAGGCAAATATGTCCAAGTGCATCAGTGGTTGCAGCGATGTGGACCCGTTGCTCCAAATCGCACCAAATTTTCGCTGCCTTCCAACCCTCCCATTCTTTTGCCATCTCTCTAAAAAAGTAGGATGGGCTAAGGACCATGTATGTTGACGATTCAGATGTTCCTGAGAACAAACGAGTTTTGACCGCTACGTCGAAGATAGTTTCTTCCTCTAATCGGGAGGTAACTGTAAAGGTTAAAGTCGAGCCATTGTTAGGAGACTTAAATTGAACACAAGCCATTTGTTCCAACTTTTAATAATTGAGGCATCTTTGGTGCCCATTCCAAAACAACGAGGAAAATAATATTTGAAAATCTAGCTGATCCGCTGCTTCTTGCCGCGAACAGTCCGTCATCTTTCCTGTTGAATCTTAAAATCCGTTCCCTATCAATCAAGCTTCGCTACTAAATTGGTGCGAAACTCGTAATATAGCTTCTTGTGAAGATCTGATGGGCTAACATAAGCAGCGTCCTTCGAGTCTTCAAGAAAGGGAATTTCGCGATACGATGAATATGGAATTGACATGCCTGCATCTTCAATCAACTGCTTAAAATTTGTGAATGTGTTGGCGTTGTATAGTAGGCCAAGAAGAGCCTCTGCTATATTCCGACCCGCAATAGCATTGAATTGACCTTCGTTGTCTAGGCAGACGATGGGCGCCTGTAATAAACCTCCCGTTTGAGGGCCACGCCAATAACCGATGTACTCGGAATCTTCGGTCGCCGCCACAAACGAAATATATTGGCTCACTGCTGCAATGGCTTTGATATTCGCGGCAATATCCGGATCATTCAACTGTTTTTCAGATAGGTAACTTACGTCAAGCCATGGCACCCAGTCCGTTTTATCACTAAATTCAATTCCCGTCAGCTTTTGAACATTTTCAGAATTAGCTAATAGCAATTCAAGATCTTCTGGCACTCTATGCCCCATTAGTCTTCGCTCAGAAAAGAGTTTTAGATCAATCGCATTTGACACGTTTCGCTCCTGTGATTTCAATTATAAGGACGGTAAAGATGAGACATTTCATTGAACGTCAGCAATGTGCCGCGTCCCGTCTTACGCCAATCTTACTGAATGACCGCTTCCAATCATTTTCATTCAATGCGCTTATCCGGTGCTCTCCTGGATTCTTTACTGGGATCATGTGACTTGCAATGACCACCTGCCGTAATAGAATGCCCTCTCCCTAACGTATCAAACATCTCGATTGTACAAATGTACGGTTGACCGAGCGCAGATTGAAAATAGTGGTAACGCTCGTCATTTCCTTGGTTAAAACTTGTCACTAAAGTCACTTTTGAAATCGCCGACGCAGGTATAGACCTTTTGCCCAACAACATAAAAAGCATTTCCCGATAATGATTAACCATTGCGTCAAATTCGTTCGAGATCAAGGATGCCTTATTGTTCAGCAAATCTAGTGCCACAGATTGCGTATTGTTTTCGCTGGCCGCTAAGCAAAGCATTCCAATACCCCAATAACCGGACAGATCATTATTTCTACTAATGAAAGACATCAATATATCGTGGCAAATGCCGTTCAGTGCATTTCTACGCATCACAATCAATTCTTAACCAGATTTTCATAACGGTCATAACTTATTAGTTTTTAATTTACAAAATAAATTTAGAATAATTTGTGCGACGACCAATTTGTCAGCTACGTGCCGCATCGGGACATCCACACTGCTATACAAAGCTAAATCCAACGGTTGCCCGCAGCTCATAAAGTTCACCTAACGTATCAATTTCAAGAAAACCATCCTCCTGCGATTCGGAAGATCTGATCGGCAGAACTAAATTAACCTCAATAAACTCTGGCGAAATTCTATTCCTAATTGCGCACAGGTTCTTAAGTCCGCTGGCATGGTTCAACAAAGCGGGAATCATACCGCAGATAGGAAAGTCATCAGCAAACTCAATTTCAAACTTGGCGAAAGATTTTTGCCACACATTTGATCTGTTTGCTTTCATAGGCGAGCCTTTTTCCCCGAGCAATTTTGCATCGACTCCGACCATTGACTGAACAACTTCAGGATTGACCTCGAATCCACGAAAAGTTAGTGACGCTGATCTTTTGTAGCTCATTTTCATTTTTATATTTGTACTGTGATACAACTGTTGAAACGCAAAATAGCAACGTGTCGGCCGCTACCTCAAAACGTCTGAAATTTGGACATCTGTTTCATGGATTGGACTACGGCCAATCTGTCGGCTTAGTGCCGTGAACTGCCTTTTCAATTTTCTGATCAGTTCCTCCAATTTGCAAACGCTGCTGTTTTAGGAACCATCGATTAGTCGCAACCAGAGTTAAGCTCGAATATATTCCATTTTTTACCATCAAATCGAAGCGTAAATCCCTTCCAACAAATTTCATCCGCCATGAAATTTACCCATATATCATTCCCTTGCAATTCAACAGTCGCGTGCCAGGCATTACCCCTTCCGTACCCATTATGTAGCTCATCAGATTGTTTTGCCACCGCATAATCCTGCCCACCGCTCGGCCCACCAATCCTCATCATAAGGTCACCAGTAATATATCTGCGAACAATTTTATCGGCTTCCGGCCCCTTGAAACAAACCATTGCCTTGGTTAAATCCCATCCCTGTTGAGGGGCACGATTTCCAACCAATTTTAAAAGGTTGCTGTGCAGCTTTTTTAGTCCGCCGACATCGCATACCGGATTGTCATTCTCTTCTGCCGAGACCGTCTCTGATTCTGCCTTTGTGGAAGATGCAGATACAAACATTACAAAGAGCATGTAACTCAACATCGCAGTTAATCTGTTAACGACGAAGGTCGATTTAAAATATTTCATAATTGAGCTCAATGTCTAATGTCGCCTATGTGCCGACAGCAGGCTTCCAGGTTATTTTCGATTATTCGGAATTTCACTTGTCGAAACAACTCCGGATTTTTTGTTCACTTTAAATTCTCGATGCTTTCCATCAGTCACCAAAATCTCGTCACCGACGATGGTTCTCACACATACAATATTCCACTGCACGTCCTCTTCCAATTTTGGATTATATTCACCGATAAATTTTTCCTTAAATAATTCGGTCTGCCAAATTAACTTGCCCGTTTGAATTTCGGTTGCCTGAACGTAGTTGGAATGACTGCTATATTCAACGCCATTTTCAACTAGTGGCGTACAATTTCCAATTTTTGAATGTGCAGCTGTAAATGTGCATACGAGCACAAGTGGAATGAAAACTTTGGTAAGTAACTGCATGTTCTAATTTAACCTTTCAATTTCCTCAAATTGACTGCCATTCAATTGGTCCGGTTAGTGCCGGGTGGAGTCGGATGACGACAAAAATGTGAAAAACAGCTTCAAAATTAATACCGGACATACGCTATAACAAATCCATTGCTATTTTCGATCACAACGCTATTCATATGGCCTGGCTGCCCTATCTTTTATTGCGGCGGCTGTCTCAAAATCCAACCGTTCCCATCGGGATCGGAAAACATGGAAAATCGCCCCCACGGTTCCTGTTTGATTGCCGTCAATTGCAATCCCCGGGACGTTAGAATATCAACATCTTCGTCGATATTGGAAACATTTAACATTACACCTTGAAGCCCGCCTGGGCGCATAGCGTCGAACCAATTGACCAATGCAATTGTCGTATTACAGTTCTTTGGCGCGAGTTGAATCCATTTCATTGTTGGTCCAATCGGTTCATCGCGTATTAAATCAAATCCCAAAACATCCCTATAGAAATTCTTTGATTGCTCTTGGTTCGATACTGGAACTGAAATAATTTCAAAAGAAGTAATCGCCATATCGCCTCCATTTGGATATATCTAATTAATCGAGCATATAAATACATGATATTTCTTGTAGCGACTTCACACCCTAGTTCATTCATGTCGCGCATTTTGATGGGGCAGTACAACGTCCGTTTTGTGCCGACAGTGAGCATATGCCGCCATACCGGCAACGTCCGCTCCCAAATTATCACCGGTCATACGTTTTGACACAAGCTCTGCCCTGAACGGTCATAGACGTCGCAGAATTCGGCACCTGGTAGCGGACGCTAAGCCGATCAAACCCAGGTGGTCCCGTGATAGAAGTCCTGCCACGGGTAGCCGACGCTGCTCTTGGAGATGGCATCGCCGTTCTCCATGAACCCCTGATAATGAACAGTGCCGAATCGTGCGAGGTCGATCCTCGGGCGAGCAGGTGCGCCGTCACCGTCTCGTTCGTTGGCTCGCCGAGCAATGTTGTCCGCCACGGCGAAGCTGACGATGTCCGCGAACTCCAGATATTCGCTGGAGGTCGGCAGCACGAACTCGGGCGACTTCACGGGCAGCGTGTTAGTGATGAAGGGCCACATGAGTGTGAGCCTGCCGCCCGCAAACAAGTTCTTGGCCCAGCCGTCATCATTGGTGCGCTCAAAGTAGAAATGTGGGCAGAGGCCCTGCTTGGTCATCTGCTCGATGGCGAACTGGACAAGCGGCCCGAACACCCGAGCTTTGCACGCGGCTTGCTCTTTTGCTTTGAACGCCTGCGGCTTGAAGAGCACCCCGGCGCAGTTCAAGATGATCAGACTGCCGGCCCGGCTTGCGAGGAGGTCTGCTACCTCACCAAGGAACGCGGACACTTGCTCAGTCGGCAGTCTCGCCGTACCCCTGCGGTCGTCATGAAAGAGCGTCTTGCAATGGACGACGGTATCCGCGCCAAGGTGGACTTTCTTCAGTGCTCGGTACGCTGTCAGCAACTCCTGGTTCTCGGCGGCGACCCGTAGCCTCGAAATCAGGGTGTAGGTTACGCAGTAGCGGTCGTTGAGACCTGGGGTAACGATGTCGCGCATGGCTTCATCGCCGTAGAGTGAGACGTCATCCTTCTTGGGGACGCTTGGAAGTCCGACCTCGAAGCGAGTCGCGCAACTCGGACATGCCACTTCTGCCGTACCCGGTCGGAAGAGCTTGCCTTCCGACATGAAGGGCATCAGTGGCGGACGCTTGGCAAGCCAGTTCGGGACAAAGGTGTGGCCGTTGGGGCATACAAACGACTGCCCGAATAGCCATCCTGGGCAGTAGCCTACGTTCTGTGGCGTTCGTTCAATCCCTCCTTGTTTCAGGAAACGTGCATGTTCCGCGTTGACCCAATCCTTCGGGTCAAGTCGTAAATCGCGTCTAAGATGGTTGAAGGATTCGAAAGCCATTGTCACTCACGGATTGTTGATAGGTAGTCGGACGCCGAGAATTGGTGTTTCCTGCCAGCATTAAGTTACCACATATACGAATTTGTGACTGAGTCAGTCATTCGCCAGTAAATCGCGAGCTTGTCGTCGCTCGGGAGCAGCCGTTCACGACCGACGCCTACGTGCCGCCAGCGGTCCTAGCAACTATATTTTCAACAACTATGCGTGACCAATTCCAAGGACAAATTTCAATTTCCCACCCCAAGATCGTTCATAAAATGGTTTCACGTCACGTTTAAAGTATTTACTCAAGCCTTGCTCATTCGGATCTACACGAATCAAATCAACGGGCTCTCCATTTAAATTGGTATCACCAGCAACGACACCAGCTTCTCTAATTATCTGTACATAATCCCCATCAACTTCAATGCCAACGATTAAATGCGGCTTTTCGTCCTGCGAGGGATCATGCATCATTGCCAAGTAAGCAGCTTTTACGTTATTGCGTATTGAGAAAAACGCAGTCAGTGACTCTACCATTTTCGATGGATAAGTTGCAGGCTGCCCTAGCAGTACTTGAGTTTCTTTCTGTGTTACGCGTTGTTCTGCCAGTCGATTAACGTTATAGGTTAGCAGGGCCTCTATTTCGTTCGGAAAAAATTCTTTGCCATATTTTAATTTTGGATTTAGAACCAATGACGATCCCTTTGTAATTTCAAACAAAGAGCGAGCCGGTAGCGCCAAATAACTAGTTTCTTTATCTAAAATTGTTTGCAGCTTAATTAGAGTGGAAAAGAACGGAATAACAGGCGAACCATCATTTTTTTCCCAATTTTGAATCGATATTTTTTCGCCTGGCGCAATTGTTTGCGCACCTTCAATCTGATTCTCAGATTTTCCAAGGATATAAACTGTCGACTCCAATAATTTTTTGTAAAAATCTGGTCGGTGCGCTGGCTCATCAGCTGCAAGCCGTAGGGCGATGTCCAGCGGGCTTTCCTCATCAATTATCATATTTATGGTTTGCAATTTAAATGTGCCGCGTCAGCTTAATGAAAATTTCTACTTTTAAATTTTGGGGAACCGTCCCATCCGTCGGCAAAGTGCCGGGTTGAGTCATTTATGGTGCTCAGTTCAATCCTCATGCCAATGAATCCAATCAGGCTTGGTACCGCCATTCACAAAAAAATATGAAATCGCCTTGTAGCATTGTTCCACGTCAATCGACCATGACCGGGGATAATCGTCTAGCTGGCCGTTACTTAACAAATAAGTGGTGTTGCCGACCTGATCTTGTGTTCCTCTTGATGTGAATCCACTGTCACCGGCTTCGCGGAGGTACATCAGAAAGGAATTACTGCCGCTTCGCAGCATACACATAGCAGGGCCATTCTGAACATTTGCCCAAATCTCAAATTGACTTTCCTGATCAAAGCGGTCAATCGCATCACCAAGCTCTTGAATGGTAGTAATTTCCTGTGGCTGATCATTAAAGGTAATGTTGACCATTAGAAGCCTTCCCAATTTCCTAGTGACACAGATTCACCATCGAATAAAAAAAATTTAAAGCACTGTCAAAATGCCCATTCAATCCAACGACCGCAATGTGCCGTCACCTGACAAAAAACAATTCAACCGTTTAGTGCAGACACAACACATGCAACTCTAATTCTTCTCAAATTTGAGAAATAGCTGATATGTAGCCGCGAAGAACGAAGCAAATATTTGTGCAGTAACAAAGAGCGAACCGGCAAAAATGGCAAATAAAAATATGTCATAACGACCTAATGATTGCGATACTAAAAAATTTAATGCAATAACCATACTAATTATTAATACTGGCGCTACACTTTGCGACTTTTTCATGTCAATTCCAGCCAAACCTTCACCGCTAAAAAGTAACTGAGCTTTCGTTAGTTGCATTTTCTTGACGTTAGATTTTGCTTCTCTTAAAAGAGAATAAAAAATAAGAATCAATCCTAGAACGACCCAAAAAAATTGGTGTTCGGTATATATCCATCCAGTTTTATTAGAAGTAAAAAATTGTGGTACTAACGAAATAGCTGCGGTGAGAAACAGGCCATTTAGCAAATCAAGTATGAAAACAAACCGAAATGTATTGAAGTCGGGACTATAATTTTTAAAATAATGCAAAAAAAATAAATCTGCAATACACGCAACAATCCCAAGCAAGTTGATTATTGGTAGCCATATTGTTAAACCAAGTTTTGAATAGGCAATAGAAAATATAAGCGCCTGAATAACTCCGCAGACAATTGCAATCTGCGGAAACACTATGGGCATTTTCCCCTCTTTTATATTCAGCTCAAGATTAGCCATCATTCAATCTTTCAATGCAATGAAATTTTTCCGAATTCAAAAAGTTTTATGCTCATAAATAATTAGTGCATTGCAACGCCCGACGTTGGCCGCGTTACGTCGAGAACAACTCTACTAGAACATTGTTGCTTTGCATTCCAACGTCCGGAATGTGCCGACAGCGAGCACACGTTTTGACACAAGCTCTGCCGCGAACCGTCCTATTCAATGCGCCTTAATTCGGTACGCCAGCAAAGCCATTAAATGGATACTAGCAATTAATGGCATCCAGAAAAATATTAAGCATTGAAAAGTAAAAAATGAAAAATCGTTCTTATACA
Source organism: Sapientia aquatica (assembly GCF_004358105.1). Lineage (GTDB taxonomy): Bacteria > Pseudomonadota > Gammaproteobacteria > Burkholderiales > Burkholderiaceae_D > Solimicrobium > Solimicrobium aquaticum. The sequence goes on from NZ_SMYL01000003.1 coordinate 45,102, forward strand.
CGTTATATAGTGCAAATACGCCAAACAAAATCAGAACCATCAAAAAAACTAACGTTGTTCTTCTCACCGTCCGCTTATTCAGCGATATAGCGGTCATTAATACTCCGAAAAGTCCAAGCCCTCCAAACAGCATTAAATAAAGGTAGCCGAAGTATTCTCTGGTGCCATTCAATGAAATCCTAAGTGCAGTTGGAAGCAATAAAGATCCATAAACCCAAATAAATGTGGGTGGAGAAAAACAAATAATGCACTCTGATAGAAAAAGGCACTGGATTAGCAATTTGCGATTTTCAAGCGTTACCATAAGTAAATTCTATAAATTCTGTTGTCTTTCGTATGACCGCAAAGTGCCGTCACTTGCCATTAATAAACATCCAATAAGGCGCTATTCCGGCTTCGAACCAGCAACTATCATTGCGCAACTTGCTTTATTTTCCCGTGATTCCTTTGAACATTTTTCAAGGAGTGGGTAAGCATTGGCAAAACTTACAGGAACAACTTTTCCTTGATTTCTACGTAAGCAAAATTCCGTTTTATAGACTGAATAGACAAATTGGTCGGTGATTTTGTAACTATATACATCTTCAATAATTTCGCGCATTGATCTGAGCGGCTCCACCTCCACCGCTTCGCTAGGTTTAGGAAGGGAATGAATTAGCACTTCTCTATCCATACCTTTTTCTTTATTGCTAAATGCAGATGCCGAAACCGAAAATACTTTTTCGCAATCTCCCAATTCGGAAGAAAAAGAAATATGTGCTGCCAATGCAAACAGAGAAATAGTAAAACGGATAAAGAGTTTAAGCATCGATTGTTTCCAGAGTAATTTTTTGGTGGAGCAGATCAATGTCTGTAAAGTGCCGATTCTTGCCTCTAAAGTTCTCATTCAAGAATCATAGATTGTCGTATTTTTCACCAAGAACACGTTTCCAATCCTGAAGTACATTCACGACTTCCAAAGCATGATCCATTGATTCGCTAAGGCCAATTTTGTTCGTAACGACGTCAATCAAATAATTTGCAATTTGATCAGGACTGGCGTCTTCTTTCACAAGAGAGAACACCTGAGGCAAATACGAATGATATTCGTCTCGAGCCATTGGCACACCGGAAACGCGGATAGGATCCCAAATATAGTGCAAAACTTCATCTATCCGATTGTAAAGTTCAGAATCCTTAGGAGAAAGGTTTTTTCCCATTTTTCTTCTTAATGTTGATTCACTTCAAATTGAGTTCTGATACTGGGACTCGAGCAATATGTCCGCTTGGTGCCGATTGTGCCCAGATGCCGACATGCCATCAATGTCCGCTTCCGATTTGTCATCGGACGCGTCGAAGAATCTGCCATGGTTTATCATGATTAACGTCGACTGGCTTTCGATCTTCGGAACTTGCCCAATCATCTTCGAAAATAGCCAATACATTGTTTGCTTTGGGGACAAGGACCAAAAAGGGCAATTTTCTGCCCTCAACAAATAACGCGGTACCGTACAGCGGGCCCTCAGTAATATCCATTTGCAATTTTGTAGGAAATTTTTTTTCATTGATCGTGATTCCCGAATCTGAAAAGCACCAACGATCATTTTTGTCGCTAATGAAACATCCTGAGAACAAGCGGTTCAAATAATATTTGCTCTCATCGGTTTTCGACGAGCCAACTTTGTGAAACGGTCCAATCCAAATTTCCGGCTTCCATTTTTCCATTACCCACAGTCCATCATCGCTCATTCGGACACATTTATCATTCGGGATGTCGCCTTCATGCCAGTTTAAGTTAAAGTGCAAACCACTTTCATCTATCTTAATAGACGCATAGTTGGAATCCACTTTGTTTAGCGCGTCATACCAAGATCGCGTGTCATCCAAAGATTTCTCGAAAGATTGATGTATCCATAACCCATTGAATTTAGTTAGGTAGCTGTCGCCAAAACAGGTCATCGCATCGCTCGCCTTAGCTGCCGTGCTAAACAATATTAACGCTGTAATCAAGACAAATTTAAACATCAGTTAAGTCACCTCAAAGTCAGTTGCAACTGTCGGCTTTATTTCCAAGTTCTACGTGTTTCCCAGCGTCTGCAATGTGCCGAGACCGTGTAAAAACTAAAATTTCAGCTGAGACTAATTTTTAGTCGTTTAGATTGCCGTTTAAACCGGTCAGGGGCGCTTCAGTTTAATCTGATTTTTTAATTTCAAGCTGTCCGTTTTTTTCGTTCGATGCTTAAATCGCTTGTGGCGGCTCTCAAATGGGGGCTATTTACAACATAAAAGCCCTCTCAGGCTTCCATCGCCATCTGCAATGGGACGATGCCAAGAATTTTCATCACGCGCTTCATGTTATATGCCAGCACGTGCAAACTCATTTCCGTTGCGACGTGCTTGATTGTTTTCATCTGGAAGTGTTGAGCACCCATCCATGATTTGATGGTGCCATATGGATGCTCCACCGTCTGTCGCCGAATACGCATCGCTTCCGGAAAGTGATCGAGCCGTCGCTGCATTTCATCTAAAACAGCTTCGTTTTCCCATCGACTTACTCGTCGCTCGGGGCCTGGCGTACATTGATTCTTCAATGGGCAATTCTTACATTCGTTGGTCCAATATCTATGTTGCGTTTCGCCGCGCTCCAGGTAACTCGTCCGTCTGGTGAGTATCTGATTAGCAGGACAACGATACACATCATTTTTTGCATCATAGATAAAATCATCTTTACCAAATCGTCCTTCGGCTGTCGCAGTCGACGTCACGCTTTTGGCGACAACCGCTTTGATGTCGGCGTTATCGCAGGCCAGTATTTCGGTGTTCTTGTAATAGCCTCTGTCGGCAATTGCTGTGAGCTGGTCGACGCCCATTGCAGCGCGTGCTTTACTGGCCATATTAAATAGTTGGTCGCGATCATTTCCGTCAGTGCTGACTTCATGATCAACGATAAGATGGTGCTTGGTATCGACCGCTGTTTGTACGTTGTAACCCACGATGCCACTGCCGCGTGTTCGCATCGAACGTGCATCTGGATCGGTCAGAGAAATCTGATGGTCTGGTGCATCGCTGAGTTGTTCGTTGATTTCAGAAAGCTGTTTCATTTTGGCCTTGAGCTTTACTATTTTTTGCTGCAGCCGTTCGACGCGAGGTTGTTTGGTTTCCAGTTCATGGCGATCTGCAGTTTCCAGATCTTTCAGATATTGGTTGATGCTCGATTCGATTTCCTTCATCCGATGCTCCACTTTTCCCTTCGTGAAATTCTTGTCGCGATTGTTGACTGCTTTGAATTTACTGCCGTCGATCGTCACCAGTGAATCGGCAAACAGATTTAGGTTTTTGCATACAACCACGAATTGGCGGCAGACGTTGATGATGGCGGGGCCATTGTCTTTGCGGAAGTTGGCGATGGTTTTGAAATCGGGTGTCAGGCGTTCGATTAGCCACATTACTTCAACATTGCGTTGCGCTTCACGTTCCAGACGTCGACTCGATTGAACTCGATTCAGATAGCCGTAGATATACAGCTTTAGCATGACAGCGGGATGGTAGGAAGGTCTTCCAGTTACGGCAGGATTGATGCCTTCGAATCCCAATGACAGGAGGTCCAGGTTATCGACAAACACGTCAACTACTCGGACTGGATTCTCTTCGGTGACATAGTCATCCAACAATTCGGGGAGTAGCGTGCTTTGAGTGCGGTGTTCTCCCTGGATAAATCGTTTCATCAAAGTCCCCCAACGCGGATTGAACTTTTTATATAACGGTTGAGCTCGGATTCTGTTTACATCGTTGACACAATATTTGAATTATTTTTATTGATTCTTCGTGCGTTTTGACACAACCTCGGCCGCAAAGCGCCTGTCACTCAATATGTTGACTGACTCCTGTCCTTCGCATTGCGGACATACCCAGCTAGTAAACAATAAAATAAAAAATTTTAAATAGCAAACTTTGATTCTTTGGCGGCTTTAGAACTGACACCAGCCATGCAGTTTTCGTCTTTTAATCGTTGGTCCGTGTCCATTGCAGTTGATTACCATCTTAAAAGTAGTCATTCAACTCTTGAGATTAGAAGGGTTACTGCCTTAACCGATGACAGGGACGCCAACAATGTATGGTGCTAAGCCACCAGAATGCCGTTGGGCGAACCGTGACAGATTGCGCTGGACATTCTCATGAACTTCATGCGCTGCCAGCCAAGCACGTGCGCCTTGAAGAACTTCGCTGCAGAAGCCCGGCAGATCGATGCATAGAGCACCATTTATTTGTCCATAGTGAATGACGTTTGTTGTAGCTCCCGGCTCAATAAAAATGATCCGATCAAACTTACTTTTGGGATGCTGAGTACTGCCTTGGTGAAGCAATGAGCATCGAAATCGATAGCAAGATTCGCCATCAAATGGATTCGCAAGTTCCTTGATGTACTGACCGATATGCGGAGGAGATTGCGAAACTACATTCTCTCTGAATCGCGGGCGAACCCAATCCTCGTACCAAGCGATGAACTTTTTACTTGATGCCTCTCCATTATCTGAACTGAGGGCACCCGCAATATCGGGTAATGAGAGGCTTGTGAAGATCGAAAGAAAATAAAGTCGCGAGGCCAATGAAGCTTCAATTTGATCAATGAGTGCTTGCATAGTCTTTGTTTCGCCTAACAAATATTAATGCTATTAAATTGCGTTGAGGAGCTAGTGCCCTACGACGACAGACCTTGTTCTCAAAAAACAGATAATTCGACATTGATTTCGGTTTACCATTAAATTTAAATCTTTCATTTTATTGACTGAAAAGGCGTCTTTAAATTTGGTCTTGAACTGTTTGTGGATCTATACGTTGAAGTTGCAAAATCCGATTGAATAACAATTGCTCAGTCACAAATGATGCGACCATTTTCTGCGACTTAAAAAACGCGTTTAAGTAACCGGCAATCGCGTGTGCAATTTGAAGCAATATATCGCCAATTTGTTGTACCGTTGCCTCAATCGAATCATCAAGAGTGGCGTTTTGTGGCGTATGGATTTGGGCAAAATAATTTATTCCAAAAGGTGATCCATGAATTATTTCCGATGAGATTGCATAATTTAAAGCATACGCCGCTAAAATACGACTTCCCGCTTTTGCGCCTGCAATTTCCCCTACTCTTCGAATTCGACTTGCAGTATCCAATTCAGACCATTCCTTACATTGACCTTTTTCAGTAAATTCGGCGAATTCAGCCGGTGGTGCTGGTTCATCGGGAGATGTAGATAGAGTCAAGCTAAATTTACCGCTTCCAACATTTCTATTGTGTTGTTTCCACGCTCTGAACTTAACCCATCGGGCGGCACGCTCCGCTACATTTTTATTTTCCACTAAGACATATGACGCGTTAATAAATGACTCGATAGCACTACGAGAAATTGGATACAGATCACGGACGGGTATTCCTTTCCAATCTGCGCACTTCAAAATGGTTGTAATAGATTGACCTGCCCCTAATGCGATCATTTGTGAAACTTTTAGTTTTTCCTCTTTTAGGTCACAAATTAGTAATTCTCCGTTATAGTTGGTCGGCCCCTGAGTCGCTACATAAAGACTTAGTCGTAAAAGCTCCAATTGTTCATCTATAACAATTTCAAGTTCAGAGTTACTTTTTTGCAATGTACGTTCCATTTTGTGAGCTAACCTTATTCTTGCAGACGTCTTACCACTGGATTGCTTCACAAGGTCAGTATTTGTTTGGCACGCCTAAAAATAGTTGCTATCGCAAGTCTGACAACAAGACAATCGGTAAAAGCAACGTCCGCTTTTTTGACTTGCCCCTGTTCAGGCATGTTTCACGCGAAAATTAAATATGAAAAAAATTGAACCGACATGGGACTGACTGGTATGTGCCCGAGGCCGTGTAAAAACAAGAATTCGCGCTGCAATTAAATTATTAGCGCTCAATCCGGCTAAGGACGCAACTTGCGACGCGTCCGTTTAATCGGAAATATTCCTTTTGAGCACCCCATTTTTTTTGAATACGATTCATAAAACGGCCTAATTCGTGTTTAAATTAGCGCGGATTCGACCTAAAAAGTCCACCTCATCTACGAATCGCAGCGCAAGGAGGATGGGCAGCTTAAAGAACGGTTGTACGAATTGGCGGTGCAAATGCGTCGTTATGGATACCGCTATTTTGACGTGTTATTGCGGCGTGATGGCTGGGCGGTCAATCACAAGCGGACATATCGAATTTACCGTGAAGCAGGGCTAATGGTACGCCGGCGCAAACGTAAGCGCATCGCTGGAATTGAGCGAGAATTAAAAGCCTCGACAACAGCGGCAAACCAAAGTTGGTCAATGGATTTTGTATCAGTTGGAATGGTCGATGGTCGTCGAATACGCTGCCTAAACATCGTCGATGATTTTACGAAGCAATGTCTGGTGATTAAAGTAGATACGCCGCTTCCCGGGCAACAGGTTGTTCAGGTTCTGGAACGGTCAGCCGAAAGCCGTGGATTACCTGATTCGATTACAGTCGATAATGGTCCAGAATTTGCAGGCAAGGCACTGGATGAATGGGCGCTCAGCCAAGGATTGAAGTTGAACTTCATCGAACCCGGCAAACCGCAGCAAAATGCTTATATTGAAAGTTTTAACGGTAAGTTCAGGGACGAATGCTCAAACGAGCATTGGTTCGTTTCAATGGATTATGCAAGAAAAATGATTGAGGCGTGGTGTCAGGAATATAATTCTGAGCGGCCGCATAGTTCGATTGGTTACCTGACCCCTGACCAATTTGCAGCAGAATTTTTAACCGCGGACTCTAAATTGGTTCCGCAATAAATAACGGTGCAGGTCAGATGGCCAACGGAAAATGTGCTGGGCCTCTCGGTCACTAGCAGATCCAGCCCCCAAAGTCTAAGAAACTATATACGTCGCTATAGAATATAAATGCAGGGTAATCTGGTAATACCTGAACATTTTTTTACGTATCACAATTGTTCGATTTCGATTGATCCGACACCACAATCCCACCCCAGACAAACTGGGGCAGGATGTAAATACCAACAACATACAATTTAAACTAACAAGAAAACTTGATCCGGCAATGAATGCACTTCCGGTATTAGTTTAATTCCTCATGATGAATCCAAAAATCTACGACCCCGTCAATTGACTTTGGAAGATACCGCATCATATCTCCTTTAATTTTTTGACCAGTTTTCTTAACCCAATTATCGTCTAGTAATAGTTTATTGAGCTCGTCGCTCTCCCCACAACGCATCTGACGAGCTAACTCTTGGAGTTCAATGTACAAATCATCGTGCAAAAATAGTAGGTATCCTTGCCCATGAGTTTCCCTCCAATAATTTTGAACGCTAGAATTATCCCACGTTGCTTCGACGAAGTTGTTGCTGAAAATCAGTTGACTTGATTCGGGGAACAGAGCGCATCCAATATTCCCTAGGGAATATTGAATTAGTGATTCGCATGATAAATTGGAAATTGCTAAGGTGGCGATAGCGGAAATCGCGTGACTAGCTTGCGCATCATTCATAATAAATCCTCAATATAAAAATAAAAGTTAACGATTGTTTAGACGAAAACAATCATTTGGCTACAAATGTAGCGACATAGTGTTAATGATAATTGTCTGTAAAAAACTACAGATTTTTTATCCACCCGCAGGTGGAACTACCAAATATGACTGAGCTCAATAAAAAATTACTGAACTCACTTATCCACCCTCAGGTGGGAGCGTTTGTGTAACTCAACGCATTAACCATTTACTCTTAACGAGGTAGCACTGTTTTGATTGAATGCTAATTTCCGCGTACCTATATTATAGTCTTAATTGCCCATAATGCAATTTATTTCTTGAGAATTACGTTTTCTAGGATTTGGGTTTGCGGTTTGGCAGATTCAATTAATGAATACCCGCCATTGAAAATCATGGAAATATTTCCTTTTTTAAATTTGCGGGCACTTAGAGAAGTTAAGCCACGCTTTCGGTATTGCCTCGCAATCATCGAAATATTTTTCAATGGTTGCATAAAACCGGGCCATTTCAGCCGCTGCGACAAGAAGTCGCTTGTAAAAATTGATGACTATTTGGAGGGTAACATTCGTATTACCGAAGGAATCTAGAAGCCTGAATAAAGTACTGCTCCGACAACGTAATGAGAAATCGAAAGATCCAGGATACGAAGCGCAAGTTGCGTATTTTCCTAGCGGCAACAAACCGAAGTAATACAAAATAGTTAGGATGGTGAACATCTATGAAAGTATGACGAATGCCGTCAATGTGAGCTGGTGGATATGATATTCACATTTGAACTGAAAAGTACTTGGGGGTGGAAATTGCGTTTTGGCTGCGCGCATTCGGCACCCAAAAAGCTCACCGTCGACAGCAGCCACCAAAATCGACGTGCTTACACGTTTTGCATGGAAACCCAGTATAGTTTCCGAAAGGGACAATAAGCCGTAAGTTATACTTCCAGTGGTGCGGGAGCAGGAACGAGGAAAAAGCGAATACCATTCTGTATTGGAATGGTTAGGTGTTGAAACATTACTCAGCCCCAAAATGGGCAGGCGTCCTTATAAACTTGCTTCACAGGGTAATCTATCAAACCAATTTCACGAGAGGAAAACAGTTGTTTCCCACCGCTGTTCCACGCCCGCAGGACTGTCGTCAATTAACGAATAAGCGGTAGGTAGGCATCCAACCGATACTAGCGGGGCATGTGGGTGTGTATTACTGAGCTTGCAATAAATTAAGGATGAATGTAAAGAACAAATAATTTCGTTCGATATCATTCTGCATATTATTAATTCATGCAGAATCATTAAATCTTCTTGAATTTCACCCCATCGACCAGGCAAAACCTTTAGCAGAGCGCGATCACCAAACAAGGGTCGCTTCGCTCAAATCCTCTCCCGTTCAGACTCGCTTCGCTCCCTTAGCTGCGGCCTCCGGTTTGTCCCTTGCATGGTGCTCTTATGCGCCCCGCTACCCAAGCCTTAACGCCGGGATGAGACTCAAGAAGCAAATTTAGATCCAGTGGGAGAATATAAATATCTTCCGCCGAACCAGATCTAAAAAGCAAATTTACTCACCTCCGCGTTAGTAGAAGTTTTTATCCAATGCCAAAGCAGAGTTTTTTCCAAATTCTTTGCGCAGGCAATTCTTACTAAAAAGGTGATTTTATGAAAACCATGTATCTTCGCACTAGTGTAATCAGTAGCTTGTTCATATTGGCGGGTTGCGGCGGCGGTTCTGCTATTACGAATGCTCCCATCAACAACCCAAGTCTTCCAACAGCAGAGCAAATTGCCACCTACTCCGACGGACAAATAGTCGAATTGGGAACAAATATTAGCCAGTTAAGCAATGCGGCTCTTGAGGTACTGAGTACTGCAACCAGCAGCAATAATCCAGTAGGGCAAATTGAATCGCTCACTGCAGCACAAATAGCAGCGCTTTCACCCGAACAAGTTCAACTGATCGGTACCAATGGAGCTAACAGCGTTTCAGGAGTAGCCGCGATTCGCTACTTAAGTAACTCTGCTTGGGCACAATTAGTTAGTAATTCCAATCAGGTTGGTGCGATAGCGCCTGCGGTGATTGCGACATTATCTGGATCCGAGGTAGCGCAATTTGGTAATAACTTCAATCAACTAAGTGATGCTGCTTTAGCTGCTCTGACTAATGCTACAAGTCTTCCAAATAATCCAGTGGGCCAAATCCAATCGATTACCCCTTCTGAAATAGCGACGTTATCATTGCACCAAGTTCGAATACTCGGTGCCGCCGAACCTGACGGAACAATCGGTACATCGAAGATCAATTGGTTGAATTCGGCGACATGGTCAGTTTTAGTTAGTAATTCTGCCCAAGTAGCTGCAATCACTGCCGAAGAAATACCAACGCTGGCTGCTGATGAAATTATCGGACTTGGGACGAATATTAATCAACTTAGTGATACAGCATTAGCTGCATTGACCTTTGTAACGAATGCGTCGTCTGACCCAATCGGACAAGTGGAGTCAATTACTGCTGCACAAATTGCTGCTCTGTCTCCGAGGCAGGTGCAATTAATCGGCACGGCAAGTTCCAGTGGAATAAAGACAGCACCATCAATCAATTGGCTCAATTTCGGGACGTGGCAAAAGCTCGTGAGTGATCCAACTCAAGTTGCCGCTTTTACGTCAAACGTAGTTCCGACATTAACCGCTGAGGAGATCATTGCCCTGGGAGGAAATCTAAATCAACTCAGCGACGCCGCCCTATCATCACTAACCTATCTGACGAATCCAATTTCTAATCCTGTTGGACAAATTGAATCGATTAGTTCACAACAAATAGGCGACTTAAATCCTTCTCAGATAAGCATAATCGCGTCCATCGAGCGGGGGACTGCAATCGCTTATCTAAACATTAGCGCCTTTGGCTCGCTGACCGCGAATCAAGTTTCGGTATTGACGCCAATAAATATGATGGATGTCACCGCCAGCGAACTTGCGTCACTATCACCTGCAACACTGTCTGGAATGGCGCCAGCAACAATTATGAGCCTCACAATAGAGCAAAAAAGGTTACTGTCGGCCACCCAGCATTCCGCATGCGGATGCTAAAACATTATAGTAGATAAAAATAAAGATTTGACTAATGGCATAATATTCAGCGCTCGATAAGCCTTGGGGAAGACGTACAGCAAACTTTCTGCTAAGTGACTAACTGCGATAAAAAAATGGACCTGTGAATGAAAATATTCACAGGTCCATTGATATATAACTGTCTTAATTAGAGCCTGGCTCAATCGGAAAATAACTGGCTTCTTCCGTTAGCCAGACACGGGTTTTAACCGTTCTAAAAATAAAGTAGGCGCTTATCCAATCAGATCCCGAGCCAGCCAAATTAACAATAACAAGTAGCATCAAGTACGGACTATCAAACAAGCAGGCCGGTAACACCAACATGGAAATAAAGATTGTCGGCGCTAAAGTTCCCAGCAGCAGTCGTGATTTCGAATACTCACCCCTGAAGATAACTGCAAAATAGGCTTCCCGGATATTGATTCCGAATTCTGAAATAGCCCGATTACTAAAAACGTAGTGCCAACCCTCATGCAAGAGGATCAGAACAATCGTGAATACAATCGGTGGAAAGATGGCCAGCCAGTCATGACGGATAATCCGATCCATTTGGAATCCAATTGCATCAACCCAGCACCATACAATTATGCTGGCTGAATAACCAAAAATATAACTAAAGGCACCTGAATGACGGAGAAGGAAAAAATCGATAGTCGACATGGACTCGCTCATATCGACTTTTTCCCACTTTGACAGGTCAAGTATCAAATCATTATTTGAGGCCACTGTGGATGTATCAGATCTTCCGCGCCCTGCGAGACGAGACTTTAGCAATTTGGCGAATGAAGCAAATTTTTTGAACTTTAACGAGGTTTTCATGCGCAACTACTCCTTTAAAATAAGGAAATGTGCGAATGAAATTAAGTCTATAGTCTTTCCGAGACTGATTAAACTTCAACATACGTTGGGCACCGTATTAAGTACGACTGACGACACAGAATTGCGACTGGTCGACAAAAAGGGAGTTTGATCGTGTTTTGATGTTTTTTAGCAATAATTTAGTTAGGACGAAACTCGAGGGCATTACTCACCAGGGGCTTCAGTTTTTTGGGAAATTCAATGGATCCTTTGTGGGACTGGGCGACTGAATTGTCTCTATACCAGCCATTCAGTTTTAATTGCAGTCAAATATCGAATTATTATAGATGGCTCGATGGCAGTTTCGAAATGCGAATAGATGGCGACTTTGAAATGCGCAAACCCGCCGACTTTGGCATGCCAACGGATGGCAGGATGGTCATGCCAATCGGTGACGGGATTAATGCGAATATGTAGAATAGCCGTTCGCAAATCTGAAAAATGTCTTAATTAAAATTTGGGGAAGTGAACACCCTCATTGAACCGGAACCGTTGATCCCTTTTTTTGATGGATGCTATTTTTAGTGCAGTCGTTGACAATGATTTTTAAATAATTACCGAAATTTTTTGAATTAATTATTTTCCGCAAACTAATTGGCGATGTTTTTTTGAATTAATTATTTTCCGCAAACTAATTGGCGATGTTTTTTTGAATTAATTATTTTCCGCAAATTAATTAGCGATATTTTTTTGAATTAATTATTTTCCGCAAATTAATTAGCGATGTTTTTTGAATTAATTATTTTCCGCAAATTAATTAGCGATGTTTTTTGAATTAATTATTTTCCGCAAATTAATTAGCGATGTTTTTTGAATTAATTATTTTCCGCAAATTTAACAACCGTCGTTTTTTTTATTATTTAGTTTGTCCAAATTCGTCGGAATTAAATTTAAAGCAAAACCAAGTCAGCTATATTGCATGGCTTTAGTTAATATTGCTTTCAAAAAATATCGTACTCAGCATCGTCGAGGAATGTAGCACGTAAAATACGAAGTCTTGTACGATTTAGCGTAGCATTATATCGAGGTTATTATCTTCAGATCGGCTAAAGCCGATCTTGCGTAAATCAAGTCAACCGCTAAGGCTCGCTGCGCTCGGCCCCTAGGGGGGCGTGCCTTACGCTATTCGGCTGGACGCCGAATTTAACTTGATTTTTTGCCTTCGACACTCCGTGTCTCCGCTTCCATCTTCGATGTCATTGGGGTGTGCCGCTAAAGCGCGGCTAAAATCCTTTTTGCCCCTGCCGTTCGGCTGGGTCGCTGCGGGCTGCGCCTTCGCTCAAAAACGATTTTAGCCGCGCTTCGCGGGCACACGGGCTTCGCCCCCAAATCCAACCGTGCCGTGGGCGGCACTATTTCCCGTAGGCGGGAAATTTGAATTCGGCTCCCCCCAGCCCAGCTTGTCCAATTTGTTTTCTTTGTGCGATAAATCGCACTCGAAAAAAATAGGCGAGCTGGGTGCAGCTGCCGCTGCACTTTGCGTCCTCCGGCGTAAAGCACAAATGAAGTGGACTAAATTTATTCCCGCCGAATTAAACAATATCACCCTTGGGTAACTTTATTTTTATCAGATTAACCCTGTGTTAAAAATAGACCTTATTACTGCAATCAGAAATTGATCTTCGACGCTATAGTAGATGTTCTTTCCTTCACGCCGAGTTGACACAAAATTAGCTCCACGCAATACTGATAACTGTTGCGATAACGTCGGCTGATGAATATCCAAAACTTCCTCTAACTCACTAACGCAAAATTCCCCAGTCAATAGCTGCACCAATATTATCAATCGATCTTCGTTCCCTAAAAGACGAAGCAATTGTGCAATCTTTGCGCTATTTTTTTTCATTCGATTGATATTAATCGGCACGGTCGACATACGATTTTCTCAAAATTAAATTCAACATAGCAACTCAATTGTTATTAATAGCAATAGCCAATCGCTGAGATAATACAAATAAGCCACCCCCATTGATCACGTTGCTATAGCCTAATCGAAGTAATGTATTCTTTGCCGAGGCAGATCGCATCCCACTTTGGCAATAAACAATAATAGGGCTCGCCTTGTCAGGAACTAAGTTAGCAATTGTCATGCTGATTTGATCCAACGGAATTGAAATGGCACCTTGCAAGCGACCAGTGTTGAACTCCAACGATGATCTAACGTCGATCAATATGGCATTGGCAGGCAGATTTTGGTTTGGCTTATCGGATAAAAAATGGCATATGGTTCTAACGATGCTCATCGCAATCCCTCCTTTATATTAACGATCAAGTCGCTCTATTCCCAACATTTTCAAAACGTATTTTTCGTAAATTGGCTCAGATGTACCGTTTTTCATTTTGTACATAAAATACTTTTCGAACGCGACCTTGGCGGTATGTACCCATTTTCCTTTTTTGAACCAGTTCACATTGCGGGGAGGGATTTGTGGGAGAGCAACAAAGGCAACACCGGTATCACCGAGGTCAGCGAGGCAAATTGCATTCCAACTTCCTTTAGCGGTGGCAACTTCACCTTTTAGATCAGATGCGATGTTGTGTACTAAAGCAGTGACCATCGTTTCAATCATGTAGCCTGTCTTGGGTGCACCGGTTGGAACCGGCGTAACCTCGATCGGAGGAATGGCGATACACACACCGGCAGAGTAAATATTTTTATATTTTTTACTACGCTGCTGATCGTCCACAATCACGAAACCGCGCGGGTTGCATAAGCCATCAACTGCGGCGACTGGATCAACACCTTTGAACGCCGGCAACATCATGCTGTATTTAAACGGTAGTTCATGCTCTTTTTTTACATTACCGTTATCGTCTAATTCGGTGACAAACATTTTGTCTTTTTCAACGCGTGTTACTTTGGCGTTAGTAATCCACTTAATGTCATTGTTGCGCAATTCGCTCTCAAGCATTGACCTCGAATCGCCTACTCCACCGAGGCCCATATGCCCAATATAAGGCTCACTGGTGATATATGTCATAGGAACTTTATTGCGAATTTTGCGGCGGCGTAAATCGGTATTTACAATAAATGAAAATTCATACGCCGGCCCAAAGCAGGAGGCAAAGGGCATGGCACCTATAATTACCGGACCGGGATCTTTGATTAACTCTTGATATGCGGTGTAAGCGGTTTCTGCGTGATCAATTGAGCAGATCGAGTGCGTGAAGCCAGACGGACCCGCTCCGGGGACTTCATCAAAAGCTAACTTTGGTCCCGTAGTAATCACTAAATAATCGTAAAAAATCTGGCGCCCGTCTGCTAAATCTACCGAGGATTGTTCGGCATTTATACGAGCAACTGGCTGCGCAATAAAATCGATATTCTTTTTTTCCAAATATGGACGAATCGGAAAAGTAATCGCCTCGCGCTCGCGCCAGCCGACCGCCACCCATGGATTTGAGGGAACAAATTGAAAATAATCTACGGCATTAATCACCGTGATCGTATGGCTTTTATCCAACAGATTTCGTAATTCATAAGCTGCCGGCATTCCACCTGTACCAGCGCCAAGAATAATAATGTGTGCCATGTTGCGTCTCCCTTTTTTAAGTTTTGTCTATTATTTTGTAACTTGTTGAGTCAATACTCGGTTCATTACTTGCAAGGTACTATCATCCAAACTGCCATTTAACTGTGCCAGTTTGAGTCGATTCATTGCTACGGCGATTTGCGCTTGCACGACCGCTAACTCCGAACTTGTGGCGTCATTTTCTGCATTGAGAAGTTCTAAGGTTGTGCGATCACCTTCAGAGTGTCCTAAACGGGTAGCATCAAGTCGTGCCATGCTCGCTTTGTAGGCCTGAATTAAGGCGGCAACCCGGCTTTCTCCAACGGTAATACCTAGCCAAGCAGCGCGTGTTTGCAACAGCAATTGTTGACGCAATAGCTCGCCCTCAGATTTAGCTTTGTCGATTAAATGAACTGACTCGGTATATTTGGAACTACGAATGCCACCAGTAAATAAAGGAATGGTGAGCTGAATTCCGATCATGCGATTGTTCGCGGAATTTTCAGCCGGTCCGAAATCACCGTTACCATGAACCTTGTCGTAGCCCGTCTGAGCAACGACGTCAATTGTTGGGGTTGCATAGAGGCGGTGTTTTTCTGCTTCCTCTTTCGCACTGCTGAGCTTGGTTTCTTGAATTAATAATGCAGGATTATTCTGCGTCGTTTCATCGAGGCTTTTTTCTATTGAAGGCAAAGCGATCGAGTTGGTATTGTTTGGCAAAACGATCAATGCCAAGTCCTGCGAACTAATGCCAGTTAAGTCAGCAAACGTAGATTGCTTAATCTGCACATCCATTTCTGCCGCCATAATTTGGGCTTTAATAGTTTCGACACGTGCTTGCGCTTCAAATGTATCGGTCACTGGAATGCTGCCGAGTTTAAAACTATCTTTGGTTTGATTGAATGCTAGCTCAACAGCTACTTGCTGTTGCTTTAGAAGCCGCAGGGTTTCATTGGCGATGGTTAAATCAAAATAGCGTTCGGCGACACGCAAGGCCAATTGTTGTTTGGCCTCTTTCCAGGCTATTTCAGCCATATCAGCAGATAAATCTAGCTGCCGTGTTTGACTTAGCAAAGCGCGATTTAAAACGGGTTGCCGGGCGACCAAGGCATATTGTTCCGCTTTACCGTTGTTGATCGAGGTATCAAATGCCACCCCGTTGGTTTGAGTGAAGCCTGGAGCGGAAAACTGCGCTCCGCTTGTCTTAGTTGCACTATCTTGAACCCCAACTCCCGCCGTCAGTTTCACCGTAGGTAACCACATTCCGCGCGATTGATCACGGTGCGTCATCGTTGCTTCGTAACTAGCTTGCGCGGCTGCAAATTCAGGATCATGTAGTTGCGCCGCTTGCCACGCTTGCACTAAATCCGTTGCAAAAGAAAATGGTGCGATTAGCACAAAGGCCAAAGCGGGAATAACGGAAGTAAGGAGTTTCATAATCTACTTTTTTTAAAATAGGGGTAACGACTTTACTAATTTAGTGACTAGTTGCCAGAACGCAGACCAAGCTTGCGCAGAATGGATTCCATCAAACACCATTTGGTCAATCCGCTCTGCAGCAAATTGATTCCGACAAATCCGGTGAAGGCTAACCACCATTGACTAACAAATAGCGGACTACCTGGGATGCCTAGTGCTAACGAAAGTAAAATAAATGTGCCCGCGATTACGCGCACTAATTGCCATGAGCTCATGCTGTTTCTCCTTTGTTGGTAATAAAATCAATCCGATTTCGGTAAGCCATAAAATAAAGTAGTGGAATAATGAGTAGCGTCAGCAGCGTTGAGACCAGAATTCCAAAAATTAAGGAGATGGCCAGGCCATTAAAAATTGGATCGTCTAAAATGAAGAAGGCACCAAGCATTGCCGCCAGACCAGTCAAAACAATCGGCTGAGCACGGGTGATCGCTGACTGAACTACGGCCCGCTTTAATTCGACTCCTGAACGTACTTGTAGATTAATGAAATCGACTAATAGGATTGAATTGCGGACAATAATCCCGGCCAGTGCGATCATTCCAATCATGCTTGTGGCCGTATATTGCGCGCCCAACAAAGCATGTCCTGGCATGACACCTATGATAGTTAGTGGGATCGGGGCCATAATAATTAACGGTGTCAGGTACGAACCAAATTGGGCCACCACCAATAAGTAAATTAAGATTAAACCCACACCATATGCCATCCCCATGTCACGGAACGTGTCATAGGTAATTTGTGATTCACCATCCCATTTAATGGAATAGCCACGATAGGGATCAGTCGGTTGGTGGATAAAATACTCGGTTAGTGTGCCACCATTGGGTGTGTTTATCGCATTAATGTCGCGGCGCATTGAGAACATGCCATACAGAGGACTATCGATTTTCCCCGCCATATCGGCTACAACATAGTTCACCGGTAAGAGGTCTTTGTGGTAAATCGGTTGTTCACGCGTACTGTCGGTGAGCGTAACTAACTCACGAATTGGTACAAGCTTGCCGGTACCGCTGCGCGCCGATAATTGCAATAGTGCATTCAAATCTCCTTGAAGTTCTGAAGGTAACTGCAAAATTGCGGCGGCTGGATATTTACTCTCATCATGCAAATAGGTGACCGATTCACCGGATAAGCCAGCACGCAAGGTCATCACAATTTCTTGTTGCGAAACACCAAGTAACGCGGCTTTCCGTCGATCAACAATCAACATTGTTTTTGGGGCTGCCGTAATACTGCTGTCGTCGACATCCACCACTCCGGCGGTTTTATTGAAAACCGCTCGCACGGATTTGGCAACTTGAATTCGCCCTTCTGCTTCTGGTCCATAGATTTCAGCCACTATCGGCGCCAATACTGGCGGACCTGGGGGCACTTCTACAATCTTAACGTTCGCATCAAAGCGCTTTCCAATTATCTGCAAAGCTGGGCGCAAACGAGTAGCGATTACATGACTTTGGTCGCTACGATGATGCTTATCGACTAGGTTGACTTGAATATCACCGACCTCACCGCCACTACGCAAATAATATTGGCGAACTAAGCCATTAAAATTAATGGGTGCAGCGGTTCCCGCATAAGCTTGGTAATCAACGACCTCAGGAACAGTCGTTAAATAGGCGCCCATTTCGTGCAGTACGGCAGCAGTCTTTTCAGCCGGTGTGCCAGCTGGCATATCCACAATAATTTGGAATTCCGATTTATTGTCGAACGGAAGCATTTTCAATAAAACCAAACCAGTTGCTGGTAAAAGCAATGAGATAGCTATTAACCCTGCAATACCTAAGCCCAAAAAGCCACGATTGCGCTTTCCATGAACGTCAGCTAAAAACGGTTTAAAAAGAGTTTCAAATAAAGGTGCTAAGCGAGCAGAAAATCCGTGCGGTTTGTCGCTAACATGATGCTCACTTTTATCCTTCATCCAAATACGCGCTAGCCAAGGAGTGACTGCGAAGGCAATCGCGAGCGACAACAACATCCCCATGCTGGCATTGATTGGAATTGGGCTCATGTATGGTCCCATCAGGCCTGATACAAATGCCATTGGTAACAGAGCAGCGATAACGGTTAAAGTCGCCAGGATGGTTGGCCCCCCGACTTCGTCTACTGCCCCGGGAATAATTTCTCTCAGTGATTTATTGGGCGATAGACCTTGATGACGGTGAATGTTTTCGACGACGACGATAGCGTCATCCACCAAAATACCGATCGAAAAAATTAGGGCGAAAAGTGAAACACGATTAAGCGTAAAGCCCCAGGCCCATGAGGCGAATAGAGTCACCGTTAAGGTAAGAATTACCGCTGCACCGACAATAGCCGCCTCACGCAAACCAAGCGCAAAAAATACTAGCACCACAACCGATAATGTTGCAAATAATAATTTTTGAATCAGCTTTTGCGCTTTGTCGTTGGCAGCATTTCCGTAGTTACGAGTTTCCGCAACAAGAACATCCGATGGAATGACCGTATTTTTTAATTCGGTCACGCGGTGCATGATCGCGTTGGCCACGTCGATTGCATTCTCGCCAGACTTTTTCGTAATCGCGATGGTAACCGCTGGGTATTCCCCTCCATCTTTTCCGGCAATGCCCTGCCATACATAGCGCGCCATAGGTAATGGGCCATCACGAACGGTAGCGACATCTTGCAAAAAGACAGGTTTGCCTTGCCGAACCGCCACAACTAGCTCACCTAATTCTGATGCGTTTTTGAGATACGGTCCTGCTTCAACGGCAATCGCTCGATTACCCTGCAGCAGATCACCAATCGGCATACCTAGATTGCTGGAGGACAACGCGTTGCGCAAATCGCTAACGGTAACACCCGAACCTTGCATTCGAGCGGGATCTAGTTCAATCAAAATACCTCGACCAGGCCCACCTATGGTGCTCACATCGCGCGTTCCGGGAACACGTTTAAGATCGGTTTCAACACTGTGGGCAACTCGCTCCAAGTCGTACGAACCAGTTTGATTATTTTTGCTAAATAAGGTCAGGCTCACAATGGGCACATCATCAATGCCTTTCGGCTTGACCAAAGGAGCTAAAACTCCCAACCCTTTTGGCAACCAATCTGCATTTGAATTGACACTGTCATATAGACGGACAAGCGCCTCAGTTCGCGCTACCCCAACCTTAAATTGCACTGTCATGATCACAATACCGGGACGTGACATCGACGTGACGTGCTCGACACCTGCAATTTGGGATAGCACTTGCTCCGCAGGGGTTGCGACCATTTGCTCAACATCGCGCGACGACGCACCGGGAAAGGGAATTAATACATTTGCCATCGTCACGTTAATTTGCGGCTCTTCTTCGCGCGGAGTCACAAGTACCGCAAAAACGCCTAGCAATAGTGCTGCTAGTGCCAATAATGGCGTAATTCGGGCCGTTTGGAAAAAGGCGGCGATACGTCCCGAGACACCTAATCGAGCATTCATCTTGCCTCCTTCGCCGCTGCTTGTGCATCAGTGGCTATGCGGTCGCCGGCGCTGATGCCGGATAAGATCTCAATCGTATCGCGCTGCGCTTTGCCAAGACGAACTTGCCGCAATAATGGTTTGTTATTTGCATCGATAACATACACGCCAGTCATTTCAGCGCGACGAACCACAGCGCTGGCAGGAATACTTAACTGGCCGGACATGCCTACAACATTTTTTGGAATTGGCAGCCAAACTCGAGCAAACATGCCTGGAGTTACCTCTTTCAAGGTGTGGGGTAAATCAATTCGAACTTGGGTCGAGTGAGTGCCTGCATCAACCGTTGGCAAAATTTGTAATTCAGTGCGCGCTAACCATTGGTGACCATTACTCAGATTGGGGAATTCAAGAGTAAACGACTGATTTGGCGCATAACTCCCAATACTAGCTTGTGGAATAGAGGCTGTCACACGCAGCGAGGAAGGGTCGTACAACGTCACCAACGGCTTACCTGGCAATGCCATGTCGCCCAATGCGATCGGAACGTCGGACACAATGCCCGCATAGGGTGCTTTGATCACATAGAAGTCGGATTGAATATGGGCAATACTTGCTTGAGCAATTTGGGCACTCAGTTGCGCCGATGTCGCGTGAAACTGGGCTTCAGCTCGCTCCATAGCTGATTGACTAATATAATTTTTTTCAAAAAGATGACGTTGGCGTTGATAGTCTTTACTCGCTAAATCTAACGCTGTTCGCGCTGCCGCAGTCTCAGCCTGGCTCGCAACAGCGGCTTGCGCGGCGGAACGCGCATCAATGCGCGCCAACAATTGCCCCTCTTTGACCGTATCACCGGTCTTCACTGCAAGATCAACAACCGCTCCCGAAACCTGAGAGCTAATCACAGTCTGGCGAATTGCTTCAACCACCCCGTCGTAACTGGCTGCATTTGCCTGTCCATTAGCCTGAACCACGATAGTGGCTAATTTGGTATCAGCCACAGCATTACCGGACATGTGCAATAGAGCGGCTAACATCACCGCACTTAATTGAGCTGAGCTTCGCATCCGTCTTCTCCCAAGATTAAATATTTTTAGCAAGTTGCTTGAATAAGCTTCATTATGTAACTAATCAATTAAATATGCAAGTACCTAAATAATTAAATATGTGGACATTCAGTGTATCCTTGCCCATAATCTGCAAGTTATATGTTTTAAAGAGAGAGTTATGGAAGGCTTAACAAAAGATGCGCTAGATCAAGTTGCCGCCTATTTTTTGGCGTTGTCGGAACCCACACGCCTAAACATTTTGAGTTTTTTGCGCGAAGGCGAAAAAAATGTGGGCGAATTGGCAAATCTATGCGACTACACTTCGGCGAATATTTCGCGTCATTTGGCTATTCTGAGCAAGCATGGTCTAGTTGCGCGCGAAAATCGCGGCACGAGCGTGTACTACCGCATCGCCGATGAATCGGTCTACACGCTGTGTGATCTAGTTTGTGGCAGTTTGGTACGTCAATTTGAAGAGCAAGCCTTAACTCAAAAAGCATTTGCACGCAGCAGCAGTTCGAGTAAAAAGTAGTTCGTCATTTAAAGGGAGAACAACATGAAAGCAAACGTAGGAACCATTGATCGTGCCATCCGTATCGTTTTTGGACTCAGTTTAATTCTAGCGACCGTATCAGGAATGATCGGTATCTGGGGCTGGATTGGGATCGTTCCATTGGCAACCGGCACCTTCCGGTTCTGCCCCGCGTATCTACCGTTTGGATTAAGCACTTGTAAGATGAAGCAATAAGTTTGAGCGAACATTTAATCAAAAAGCCTAAGCAACGGCGTTATCCCATTTCGGCGATAGCGCCGTTTTTATATCTCCACAGCAGTTAACCGAGGTAACCCCATGAACCCTAACGCAGCGCAAGAAGCAGAACAATTTTGGAACGAACGCTTTGATGTTGATGAATTTATCTTCGGAAAAGACCCGAATTTGTTTCTGGTCGAATCGACCAAAAAATACGCGACTGGTGGCAGCCGAGTTCTGTGTGTTGCCGATGGTGAGGGAAGAAATAGTGTTTGGCTGGCTCAACAAGGGATGCAAGTTGATGCGTTCGATGTATCGGCGGTCGCCATTAAAAAGGCCAAGAAATTTGCAAGCGACAACCAAGTTGATATCGCTTTCCATCACAGCGATTGCGATAGTTATCCTTGGCAGCCCAATCAGTATGACGCTATCGCAGCAATATTTATCCAGTTCGCGGACCCTGAACTAAGAGCCAGGCTATTCGACAACATGATCAATGGACTAAAACCCGGTGGACTACTTATCGTCCAAGGGTACACTCCCAAGCAGCTAGAATACAAAACCGGAGGCCCCGGACAGCTCTCGCATCTCTATACCGAAGAATTAATGACCGAATTATTAGCCGGGATGAACATACTCGAGATACGTTCCTATGAAACCGAACTAAAAGAAGGGGCGCGGCATTTGGGCATGTCTGCTCTAATCGGCGTGGTAGCAAAAAAATAATAACTATTACGGGCTCTTGCTCTCTGAACTATGAAACGCTCAGGAGACTGGATGGCGCTTTTTTTCGCTAACTGAGTACTCAATTTTAAATCAGCCGCAATGACGTCCCTCGCAATGAGCGGATTTTAGTACTTAATCGAAACTTTGCGTCACAATTAGTATATTCACGCTAGCTATTTTGTTTCTATCGCCTAATCTGAAATAGTCAACCACTTTAAAAACTTACGCCGTCACTAGCTAAATGTTTGGTCGATCCACGTTAGTTCAATTGATACCGCTGGGATAGGTTCATGAAAAAAATTATTGCACGACTGCTTAATCTGCCCATTTGGAACCCCAGCATCAAGGTGATGCAAGGGATTTACTTCCCAACTAAATCTCTGTTAATCGCAGTTGCTTTCATTCTTCCACTTATTTGGTTACTGACGATATTTTTTAGCTCGAAGTGCCAAGACCTCAATACAGTTCAACAAGAGTTGAATGGAGTACGGTATGCAACCGTAATCTATCCAGCCCTTGATTCAGCCGGCATTTGGCGCTACCAAGCCCGAAATGCAGCGTTAGGTGAAACAGATGCTCAAGTCGCGGAAGCCCGACAAAATTTTGAAAAAAAATTCAAAACTCTTGAAGATGTCGATGCCGAATTAGGTAATTTAATTGGCACCACTCAGAGGCTAAATGACGTCCGAGCGGCATTAAAATCCGCACAATCAGCGCAAGGAAATCCTAACGAAATATTTGCAACGATGACCAATCTCACTACCAGTCTACTGGCGGTATTAGATCAATGCATTGATGGATCAGGGTTAATACTTGACCCAGAGCTGCCTTCATACTACCTGGTTAGCGCTACATTGATGCACGACTCGGAGATTATTCGAAGCACAGCCGAGCTGCGGGGATTAGGATATGCTGCAATTAAACTTGAACAACTAACGCCTGATATCTCAGCACGAATCCAACAGCGTCTGGCTGTCATCGACAATGAGCAAGCGCTTGCGATACACGACTTAAACAAAGTACAAAAGGCCGAACCAGCATATTCGAATGCACTAGCGTTCTCCGCAGCAGAGAGTACTAAAAATTTTGAAGGCCTTGTTCGTACAACATTCCCAATCGGTGTAGCCGACATTAAAGGAGATAGGAAGACTTATTTAGACAACGCGAACCAGGCTATGCACGCCCAATTTGCACAGGTTTCAACTAATCTTGGTGTACTAGAAAAAATGTTAAGCGAGCGTCGCGCCGGCATCATGCAAGATCTTTGGAAAACAGTTTTGATTGTTTTGATTGGACTATTTTTCGCCTTCTATCTATTCATTGGCTTCTATTGTTCAATGATGGCTGCACTAAAAAATCTACGCCAACATCTCATTCGTATTTCGATGGGGGATTTAAGAGCGGACATTGGGATTATTGGGAATGACGAAATATCTTCACTATTAAAAGAAGTAGGGAAAATGCAGAGATCGCTTGGAGAAACGGTCAAGCAAGTTCAAGAAGCCAGTGACATGATCGTTCATTCAAGCTTGGAAATGGCGCAAGGCACTCAAGATCTATCAGCCCGCACGGAGGCAGCCGCGGCTGCGCTAGAAGAAACCGCCGCATCATTAGAGGAAACGACCTCTACAGTTCAAATCACAGCGGACTCAGTCAAACAAGCCTCCGAAATCGCAGTTGAAAATGCACAAACTGCCGAACGGGGTGGCTCTGTGATGCTGGATGTAATAGAAACTATGGAAGGGATTCAAGTTTCGTCTCAAAAGATTAGCGACATTATCGGCGTAATTGATGGGATCGCTTTCCAAACTAATATTTTGGCATTAAATGCGGCGGTTGAAGCTGCGCGCGCGGGGGAGCAAGGTCGCGGATTCGCAGTCGTGGCTACTGAAGTTAGAGCTCTCGCGGGGCGAAGCGCAGATGCCGCAAAGGAGATCAAATTACTCATCACAAGCAGCACCGACCAAATCAAATCAGGTACAGGAATTGTGAGAAAGGCGGGCGACGCAATGAGAGAGATTGTAGAAAACGCGGAAAAAATTAAACATCTCCTCGATGATGTCGCCAACGGCGCAAGAGAACAAAGCATGGGTATCAACCAAATCGGTAATGCGGTACAAGAATTGGACCAAAATACTCAAGCAAATGCGACCTTAGTCGAACAGACTGCAGAAGTCGCGACAGCACAATGCCAAATGGCAGTGCGTATGGCGGCTCATGTAGATGAATTCCGTATAACTGGGGCAGCTAAAGCGGGAGCAATCGTTGAGGGGATTGATGTTGATTCAATCATTGATGCGCACCGCCAATGGAAGGTGAAACTGCGCGATGCGATTGAAAATAATGAGACAGTTGATGCAAAAACGTTAGCTCGTGATAACTGTTGTGCACTTGGAAAATGGATTTATTCGGACGGACAGCGTTTTGGCGAGCGCGGATTATTTCAAGAACTCGTTGTTAAACACGCGAATTTTCACCATGTGGCGGGCCAAGTAGGTGAGCTAATTAACGATAAAAAATACGCTCAGGCAGAAGATGCTCTTGATTCCGGGACATCCTTTTCAAGAGCTACGAGCGAAGTAGTGCTCGTACTCTCAACTGCTAAGCGCCTCGGATTTACCTAATATCTGTCCATACAGCATCTGGTTGAGGTCATTTTTTTACAACATCAAAACCCGCTTTTTCCCAAGCGACCATCCCGCCAGTTACGCTGGTAGCTTGGGGGAAACCAGCTTCTCTTAGTGCCTTTACAGCCACTTGGGAACGTTTTCCGGAATGGCAAATGACCACGATAGGTTGATCTTTGAATTTGGCAATTTCATTCATACGGGCGCCTAACCGATCCAATGGAATTAGCGTCGAACGAGGCGCATGAATTTCGTCGTATTCAGATTGCTCCCTAACATCCAAGAATAACGTCCCCTTAACAACCATTTTGTTTGCCTGAGCTACTTCAATCACTGCAGTTGAACCTAACTCTGCGGCATTGAGCATCGATGCCGAAAAAATCGCTACTAGGATTGCAATAAATACGAATTTAATTTTCATGAAAATATTTTTCTAAAGAATAAAGTAAATAAATGACTACAAGGCTAACAGCGGCTGCAGGCTAAATCTTGATTGGGACAAATCACTATTCCACAACAGGATTAGAAAACTCATTGAATGCGGCCAATGCATTCGCAGAATACATCAACG
Organism: Sapientia aquatica; assembly: GCF_004358105.1. Classification (GTDB taxonomy): domain Bacteria; phylum Pseudomonadota; class Gammaproteobacteria; order Burkholderiales; family Burkholderiaceae_D; genus Solimicrobium; species Solimicrobium aquaticum. The sequence goes on from NZ_SMYL01000003.1 coordinate 70,701, forward strand.
AAGGTCCACCTCCCATATAAACCGCCATCCCTAACGCTTCTTCTAGCTCGATTTTAGTCACGCCAAGTCCGACTAACGCCTTTACATGGAAGCCAATGCACGCATCACAATGGGCGGCAACACCCAATGTAAGTGCAATAAGTTCTTTCGTTTTTTTATCCAGCGCGCCATCCGCCGTCGCAGCCCGCGCCATTTCACTAAAGCCCTTCATGACATCGGGAATATCCTTGCGCAGCTCGGCGAGATTTTTTGATACTGATTGAGTTAATTCTTGATAATTAGGAATAGCTGTTGACATAATTTATTTACTCACAGTGTGGATTTAAATTGGAAGTTATAAGTAAAGGAAATATTTTATTCAGACTTTACTTGGCAAACGTTTTACTGATCCGACCTCATTCAAATGCGATAATTTCGGGCTTTACGACAGCTCTTCCCGACTCTACCCACGCATCAATGCCGCCAGCGATTGAACTAACTTTGAGATATCCCATTTCCTGTAACGCTAATGCACAGAGTGCTGCGCGGCCGCCAGATTTGCAATACAAAACAATATTGAGATCACGCGTGCCGAATTCTGGTGTGGCACTAAGTTTAAATTCAAGCAAGCCGCGTGGAATATGAACAGCACCAGCTATATGGCCGTTAAGAAATTCATCTTTTTCGCGAACATCAATCAAAATGTCGGCTCTGAGGATGTCTGATTGCGCTAAATCGAGTGGGATTTCTTGGATATGAGATTTGGCAGCGGTTACAAGATCGTGGGCAGTTTTCATATAGGGCTTATGTAAGTTGAGGTTGAATGAATTAACATCTGTTTTTGGATATATCAAAAAATGATCCAGTCTTGATATTCAATTTGGTATATCCGCCATATCAGTAAGGATTAGATTACATCGCTAGATCAATATTACTTTTATCGGAAACGCGCGCTAAAAATATATCGCGCGTAGCACCTGAAAACCAAGGATGCCAAAGCCGTTGTTCAAGCACAGAACTGAGAAATCTCGCCTGCTTTGTGTGTCCGCTGAATAGCAGCACTTCGGACGGTAAAGTGAAAATCTTCTGATTTACACTATTCCATAAGTGGTCCGCAGAGATTGGCCGGGGCTGATGCGGACAACTATCAACCGTTAATACATCGCCACAAAATAATCGATCTCGCCACAAAAAACTTCGACAATTTAAGGTGTGACCTGGCGTTTTTATGATCCTAAGATGTTCATCACCAAAAGTTAGCAAGTCAGTGTCCAGCCGATTCAATCTTTGACCGCCGCCGTCACCAACAGACCCGTATGCAGCTAACACTGCCGAGTTGACAGAGGGTTCATTATGTGATGACTCGTCCTCTAGCAGTCCATGATCATGGCTAAATAGAATCGCGCTCAAGCGGAGTCGTTGATCTTTCAGAATCGCGCGTGTCACGGCCACATCATCAATCCGTGGATCAATTAACACCGCTTCATTACGTGTGGCATCACCAAGTAAGTAGCTGGTGAAGCCACTTGCTTGGTTATGAAGGACTCGAAAATACATAGTATCTACAGAAAAAGTTTTAGTAGCCCGGCAACTAATAATCCCACCAAGCAAGCCCAAAACGAAAGTAGCCAACGCGCCACTATATTCTTTGGTACAAAACCAACACCATAAACAAATCCTGCGCTCATCGACCAAAAAACCAGCGTCGCCAATCCATGATCGACCTTACCCGATGTCGTCATCAACAACGGCGGATAAGCGGTGCCACCGACCATAATACTTAGCGCAATTAGCAAGCACAGGATCTGCATACCAAGCGCGCCACGGCTTGTTGACTGGGCTTTCATAATCCAGCATCGTCCTGATGACCATCACGTCGAGCCGCTTCGTTTTCGCCCCACATGGCGTTCAATACAGCAAGCAGCAGTGCAAAACCGACACCTAAAATCCAAGCGAAATACCACATATTTTTACTCCTTCTGCGTACCGTTAATAAGCACTGTGCTCGTTAGCTTTAATCTGCTCGATAGTGACCTTGCCACGCATAACGCGATAAGCCCATGATGTATAGAAAATAATTAGCGGCATAAAGATCAACGTCGCCCAAAACATGATACCCAAGGTAAGGTGACTCGATACGCTATCCCACACCGTCAAACTGGCATTTGGCATGCTAGAGGACGGCATTAAAAATGGGAACATTGACGCGCCAGCTGTACCGATAACACCCAACAAAGCGAGCGATGATGTGACGAATCCGATTAATGCCCGACGCGCCAACAGCAAAACAGTCGTCAATAATGCGCCTGCAATGGCTAATAGAGGCAAAATCCACAACAACGGCTGCAAGCGATAATTGTTCATCCATGCGCCCGATTCATGGACTACGGTTTTACTCATTGGGTCCGACAATGCCGCAGTATCGATCAAAGAGCTGATACGATACCCAGGAATAACTTGCAACCAAACACCCGCAGCAATGAACGCAACGATCATTATCACGGCTGCCCCAATGGCACCCTTGATCGCACGTTGTTGAACCGCGCCCTCAGTGCGGTGCGCCAAATAGGTACCGCCCTGCATTGTGATCATCGCACTGCTTACAACACCAGCAAGCAGGGCAAACGGATTAAGTAATTGCCAGAATGTTCCTGTGTAGGTCGAAGCCATGTAATTATCGAATTGAAACGGAACACCTTCCAATAAATTACCGAAAGCCACACCAAAAATAAATGGAGGAACCGCACCACCAACAAATAGGCCCCAATCCCACACGCTACGCCAAGTTGGATTATGGATTTTGCTACGATAGTCAAATCCGACCGGCCGTAAAAATAACGCCCACAAAACGGCCAATAATGCCCAATAAAATCCACTAAATGCGGTGGCATATACCAACGGCCACGCGGCAAAAATCGCACCGCCACCAGTAATAAACCAAACTTGGTTTCCTTCCCAATGCGGGCCCACTGTGTTGAGCACGACCCGGCGTTCTAAATCGGTTTTACCCACGAAAGGTAACAAAGTCCCCACGCCCATATCGTGTCCATCCATGATCGCAAAGCCGATCAATAAGACACCGACTAATACCCACCAAATAATCTTAAGTGTTGGATAGTCAATCATTTTGCCGCTCCTAAAAGATTGTCTGCACCATGTGTTGTTTCAAACTGATATCGCCCTGTTCCCAAACTACCCGGTCCTTGGCGTGCAAACTTCACCATCAAATACATTTCCACGATCAATAACACGGTGTAAAAGGTGACGAATCCGGCAAGCGATCCATACAAACTATTGACGCTCAATGTGGATACACTTAAATGCGTTGGTAACACACCATAAATCGTCCAAGGCTGACGACCATACTCGGCCACAAACCAACCTAATTCGCAGGCAATCCACGGCGCCGGTAGCATCCAAAGCGCCCATTTGAGCAACCAAGGACTTTTTTCTTTGCTGGCTTTAATCGTGCTAAAAAAGGCAATTCCAAATAGAGCCAACATCGCAAAGCCAAGACCAACCATAATTCGGAAGCCCCAGAACATTGGTGTCACACGCGGTATCGTGTCATTCACGGCGCGGTCAATTAATTCTGGCGTTACTTGATCCATGTCACTGACATACCTTTTGAGAAGCAAACCAAAACCAAGATCGTTTTTGTTGACATTGAATATGGCTAACGCTTGCTCGTCATGGCGATTTTTTCTCAATGCTTCCAGAGCTTTAACCGCGACGATACCGCGCAGCACCCGTTCATGATTTTTGATTTTAATGTCGTGGATGCCGGGAATCTGTTTGCTTACCGAGCGCGTTCCGATCAGACCCATTACCCAAGGGACTTCCACTTCCCAGTTATTTTTTTGTTCGGCTTCGTTAATATCGGCAATCAGTGTTAATCCAGCCGGTGCTGGCTTGGTTTCCCACATCGCTTCGATCGCGGCCATTTTGGTTTGCTGCGCTTCACCGACGGTGTAACCGGATTCGTCACCAAGCACGATCACACTCAACGCAGACGCTAGGCCAAACGCCGCAGCAACGCCGAAACTGCGCTTCGCAAATTCAACATCGCGCTTGCGCAATAAATACCAACTCGAAATCGATAAAACAAACATCGAGCCAGTCAAGTAACCTGCGGAGACAGTATGCACAAACTTAGCTTGTGCATCAGGGTTAAAAACAACCGCCCAAAAATCGACCATCTCCATACGCATGGTGAGATAACTAAACTCAGAGCCAACCGGGTTCTGCATCCAACCATTAGCAATCAAAATCCATAACGCTGATAAGTTAGTTCCAACGGCCATTAACATAGTAACCAACAGATGTTTTGGTTTGCTTAAGCGACTCCAACCAAAAAAGAACAATCCAATTAAGGTAGATTCTAAAAAGAACGCCATCAGGCCTTCAATCGCAAGCGGTGCGCCAAAAATATCACCGACATAATGCGAGTAATAGGCCCAGTTAGTTCCAAACTGAAATTCCAGCGTGATACCAGTAGTGACGCCTAAGGCAAAGTTAATACCGAATAATTTCCCCCAAAATTGGGTCATATCGCGCCAAATTACTTTGCCCGTCATTACATAGACGCTTTCCATGATCAGCAGCAGCCAAACCATGCCAATCGTAAGAGGGACAAACAGGAAATGGTATAAGGCAGTAGCGGCAAACTGTAGCCGCGAAAGATCAACCAATTGTTCTGAAATCACTTCGATACTCCTTGAGAATTTGCGGGGACACCAATGTGTGTAGCCATGAAATCAGCATTAACCACAACGCTACTATCACGAATAAAAAACCACCATAAACCCACCAACACAATGAGCTTAATTAGCACGGCGATGGCTAAATGGAGAAAAAGGGAACGAGGTTTATGGGTCATGACTTTTCTGATTGCATGTTTCATGCCAAGGGACGCCTGAAAGAAAAGTGATTTAAATTCAGTTACCTAGAAGAAATTTGAAACGAGTTACGCCAACTTCATGGAATGTTCTATGCCAAATTGGCAGAAGCTGCCATAATGGCAGTCAGTAAATCGTGTCATATCTTAGTTGGATACTTACTTATGTCCCATGCTATACCCGAACTCATCTCCTATCTAGAAGAATTAGCCGAGCCGCATATCCTGTTCGACGATCAGTACCGAATCATCGCCGCCAATGCCGCCTACCAGCGTCAGTTTGGGCAGCACTTCTCCGTAATCGGACGAACATGCTATGACGTTTCACATCACTTTAGCGCGCCTTGCGATCAATCAGGGGAAGTTTGCCCTATAGCACAAGCCCGCAGCTCAGGCCACCGCGAGCGAGTCTTGCATGTGCATCACACGCCAAAAGGCGAAAGCTACGTAAATATTGAGTTAGTTCCAATTAAAAATGAGCAAGGTCAGCAGGTCTATTTTGTCGAAAAAATGGAACCGCTGCGAGTTAAGCAAGGTAACCATTTGCGCCAAGGGTTGATTGGACGTTCACCTGATTTTTTACATATGCTTGAAATGGTGGCGCGAGTTGGTCCATCGACTGCCAACGTTTTATTGCTTGGAGAATCCGGCACCGGAAAAGAACTAGTAGCACAAGCGCTGCACGACGCCAGCGAAAGGGCTAAAGCACCTTTTGTGGTAGTGGAATGCGCCAGTCTGACCGAGACATTATTTGAGAGTGAATTATTTGGTCACGAACGTGGAGCATTCACTGGTGCCAATGCAACCCGAATTGGACTGGTTGAATCAGCCAGCGGCGGAACACTATTTTTAGACGAGGTTGGCGATATTCCACTGCCAATGCAAGTGAAATTATTGCGTATGTTAGAGAGCGGCACCTACCGCCGCGTCGGCAGTACTGAGCTACGCCGTACCGATGTGCGCTTTGTATCGGCAACCCATCGCGATTTACAAGCCATGGTCGCAGATGGCTTATTTCGCGAAGATCTGTATTACCGACTATGTACATTCCCAATTCAACTCCCGCCTCTCCGGCATCGAGCAGAGGATATAAAGCTGCTTGCAATTGCTTTACTTGAGAGGGTCGCGCCACAGCGACAATTAACTTTATCCGACGAAGCCCTACAGTATTTAAGTGCCTATTCCTTTCCTGGTAACGTCAGAGAATTACGCAATATCATGGAGCGCGCAGCACTGCTTTGCGACGGCCTATTAATCGAGCGATCTCATGTTGAGCGTTCTGTAGCGTCTAACCCAATCAAACGAATACAAACACTGACCTCACCGTCACCGAGCGACACGGAAGATAGATCCTTGCGCGAAATCGAACGTAATGAGTTACGCACTCAACTTGAAACTCACACCGGAAGCCGAGCCGAATTAGCAAAAAAATTAGGAATTAGTGAACGGTCTCTGTATCGGAAATTGCGGGCACTAGATAAATAAAATCACCCCTATTTAGGATGGAAATCTGATCAGATAAATATCCTCCTCTCGGCCACTACAGCATAAAGAGTAATGTGTGCCAAAAATAACTTCGATGAAATTCGAAATATAACTCAGCTTTTAAATGTGATTAATCAATCTAAGCTTAGACTGATTATTTTGTGCTGAGGCTTTGTACAACAAAATCAACGCTATGATTTTATCGACCCGACTGCGGTTACATCGCTGGCATTCATCCGCACTAACTTCCCCAACCCCCAAAAGCAATGAGTTTCCCCAGTTTTGGTAGAATGAATTTCCTTAATTTTCTTGAGTGCTCCATTCCTATGAACTCTATTCATTACGGTTTTCTTAGCCCTAAAGCAGCTTGTAAGGGCATGAACAGGCATCATCCTGCCAATCAGTTTGTGCAACGCACCAAAACATTGCTGGCAAGCGTACTCATTACAGTTAGTACCGTAGTTCCAGCGCAAGAGCAAAATACAGATCAAACGCCCCTTCCGGTAGCTCTGGTTAATCAACTCAATAAACTCTCTAGTGGCCCGCATGATGGATTTCGGGCTAACCACGCTAAAGGCGTAATGGTAACCGGCACATTTACACCTGCTGCTAGCGCCTCATCTATTAGCCGCGCACCGCATTTCTTGCACCCAGTACCTGTCACGGTGAGGTTCTCCAACGGTACTGGTGTGCCTACCTTGCCGGATGCATCGCCCAAAGCCAGCCCGCATGGAATGGCAATTCGATTTGACCTAGGAGATGGGGCTTCGACCGATATTGTCAGTATTTCAGCAAGCGCTTTTCCTGTAGCGACTCCCGAAGACTTCTTGGCCATGTTGACCGCTGTTGGGGCTAGTGGTACTGACGCGGCGAAGCCAACTCCCATCGAGAAGTTCTTGGCTAGCCATCCAGCTGCGTTGAAATTTGTAACAACTCCACGCCCAGCGCCAGAAAGTTTTGCGACGCTACCTTTTTATGGGATCAACGCATTTAAATTTACTAACAGCAAAGGAGAAAGTAATTTCATTCGCTACCGCATCGTTCCCGCAGCAGGTATGCATTCATTGACGGATGAAGCAAGCGCCAAAATGAGCCCAAATTATCTGATGGAAGAATTGCCGTCTCGAATTAACATCGCACCAGTAAGCTTCACCGTATTTGCTCAGCTTGCAAACGCCAATGACAACATTGTCGATCCAACCGTATCTTGGTCGGAGTCTAACCCTTTAGTCCAACTTGGGACCATCACGCTAACTAAGGCCATTACTGATCAGGTTCCTGAGCAGCGAAAAATTCTCTTTAATCCTGTTTCTTTGCCCGATGGAATTGAACCCTCAGCCGACCCAATTCTCGCTATACGTTTCCCAACCTATGCCGTAAGTTATGGGCAACGTGCTCAGTGAACAGACTGACCCATCTGTGTCTGCCCCCCACTTCTCTCTTATCGAGATTTGGGGGGTGAGTTGGTGTATTCTGTGAAGAACGGAGCGCTCCTATCGGCACGATTCACGTCAAATTCAAGGAGCTGCCATCAGTCAACTTAACGCGTCGATCCGACTAATACTGACTTCAAAATAATTACAAATCTAAATCTGAAATATCTGCGCAGTTCACAAACAATGTGTCCGATCAAGATCTAAATGTGAACTATAGTTTAAAAAGGATGCTGGTTGAATGTGGGAATTTTGGCCTAGAAGCGGAAAGTGGACTTTAATATGAAAAAATTAACTCAGTCGAAAGAAGATAAGATTGCTTTGATTGAATTAGCGGCGTTTCTTAATCAATCCAGAGATTTGCTAGTTGATCTGTCGAGTTTATTGCAAGATGTGCTCTGCGAGCTGGATTCAGATGAGAAGTTGCGCGCTGAAAACTTATCTTCAGAACTCGTTAAGAAGCTGCGTTAAAGTTTAGGCCGGAAAACCCCGGACGAAATCTAATGTGTGTGACAGGGAACAAATTTATTATCTTATTTTTTGCGCCTACCAAGCACAACTAGGAAGAAATTCAACAACCCTTATTCGATTTTGCTCGGCCAAAGCCCTAAGAAGCGGTGTCATTTTTCGAATAATCCAACATTTTTAGCACTTACGAAATCGAGTAGCGAACTATAGGAAATTTTGCAGATCCATTGGCCGATAGAATGATGCAACAATAACCGACATAGCCGTCTTCACCTTTCCTCATGCGTGCAACTAATTAATTTTGCCAATTATTGATTTACCTCTTCAACGGCAAATTGTTCACAGGCTTGCATGATGCTAGTAAGGTCACCCAGCAAATTTTCTTCTTGCATAAAAAATACCTTATCAAGGAGCCAATCAGGAATGACCTCCAACTTATTAGTGTCTTTTACCCACCTATTTTGGTCATTTTTTATATAACTATGAATATGACGACCGCCCTTCATGGCATCAATGTAATTAGTTTTGATAACATTTGATCGGACAAAAAAATAATAGTAATGGAACTCACCCGCAACCAGAGATTGAATAATTGCGGACAATGTTTCATCTAAGATTCGCCCAAATTTCTGGGAGTATTCGATTTCAACGGCGATTTTAAAAATATTTTTATGAATCCAGAGTGCATCTGGAATTTTCGTTCCCTTAACGTGTCGGGTCGCCATTTGGGCTTGGGACAGGTATTTAACTCCAAATTTCTGGATTGCTAATAAGCTCAATTTTTGAACAGAGAAATCGTGCTCAAATTTTGTCTGGCTAATTTTTTGAGGTGATAAATATTTATTATAGTCAATAAAATTGGGGGAATAGGAAGTTGCCAAATCCAACCCTGCTTGAGAAAGTGTGTAAAAGAATCTCGGCCAGCCAGATACTGTTTTATTTTCAATCAATAATCCTTTTTTTATCATCTGTTTTGGCAACGAATTGTTCTGCTGATGTGCCACATTCTTAATTATCTCCGCACTTACCACCCCATGGCAAAGTGCCCATTTACAAACTCTGAGTAATTTTTTCCTATGTCTTTCAACCGGCGACTCAGCATTCAAGTATTTTTTTGCAATTGGCATGCGCTTTTTTGTAATCGGTATCATTATTTTCCATTCTAAAAAATATTAGTTTATAAAATTGAGATTTGAAATAGTTTGTTGATTTCATCCGTCTATAGGACTAGTCGAAAGTTAATGCTACTTTCCAACTAGTCCGTAAATTTCTACTCAAGATTTTTCTTGCCTAGCGCATTTTTCATTTTGGAAATGTGAGCTTGGGCAACTGCCTTAGATGTTGGTGAATCAGCGCTCAGTTTTCCAATTTGCTGCTTCATCTCTGCGTCGCGTTGATCCTTTGACATTGCCACATCGATTGCCTTTATAACTGCGGACACGTAGGGAGCTAAATGTCCTGCTGCTGGGGTAAGTGAAGCAGCGACACCTTCAACCCGCGCAACTCCAAATTTGGCGATGAGGCTTTTAAGTCTCGCGATATCACCGTCGGTCCAAATTTCGACACCGTGCTCAATAGTCTCATCGCCGCGACGTCGGCGTGATTGAGTCAAATGGCTATAAGGTGTAGCAGCATTTTGGAGATTTCCATCCTGCTGCTTCTCTTTTTCTATACCCTTACAGTTCATTGAATACCTTACCGTCCGATTGTTCGAGTCTCGCGGTTGTCGACTATCGGCATCACCGACAGGCGGAAAACCAGCAACTCGGCTTTGCTCCTTTCGTTTTTTTGTCAATGATTGTTCAATTGCCCAAAGTTTAGGATCAGCCAAAACCCACCTAGTCCCAACTACATGCCCGGCTCGATAACACTTGGAATCCCGCGCATTTAACGCCGCAGCCTCCTTATCCGAAAGTCGAATCGGTTCAACCCTCAAACCTCCCACGCCTTCCAATTCTTTTCGGTAGGTCGACAGCAAGTGCTTCCCCGTTTTTGTAAACTCAGCTATGTGGGATGGACGAGCTCCCCAATTATCTGGTAGGTCCATAATCAAAACAAACAAACCTTTGGCTCCCAGAGAAATGCGATCATCGCGCAAAACGGCGCGAATATTTCGCATGCGGTGCATGGCCTTTTTGGGTAGCTCAATTACAAGTGGAATATGTGCTTGTTCGCTCATGATTCTCTCTCTCTCAATTTTGCCTTCGCAGGTTCATGCTTTCGAGGGCGGCCCGTTTTCCGTTTTAAACCGCATTGATCGTTTGAGGCGATTGGTAATCTTTTTGTGGTTGAGCATTGGCGTTGATCGGATATCCAACGCTCGACCTCTGCTTTATCGTAAAGCCAATTCCTTCCTATTTTTACCCCGCATTGGGGCAATTTTTGTGGATTTCGGCATCGCCACGACCTGATAGTGGCGACCTTTAATTGCATTCTTGTTGCTAGCCCCTCATCGTTGAGGTCCGGTTGATCTGGTTGATTCGCGACAAGCCCAGTAGTAACTGATTTAGTCGAAATTAAATGGCGCATTTGCATTCCTCTAAAATGGAAAAATGCAGGTTTTTTTTTAGGTTTTCAGGCTGTCAAAATGCGAGCAAGTTGACTGTAGTGGCTCCTGCCGCCGCTTCGCGCCTTAGCGCAGAACGACAGGGATAGGGGAAAGACGAGGGGAAAGAGAGATATGAGAAATGCCGCCAAGGGCAGAGAACAAAACTTCACGAGCAATGAATGCTCTGGAAAACGACAACTTTATTGCAAATTTAAATTTACTACATATAAAACGAAAAGTTTGCCTTATCGAAAAACTGAGCAAATCGGAAATTTCGTAAAAACTATTCAGGCGAATTTCACTCTTTTTTTGGGCAACCAGTGAATCCTGACCCAAGCAAAATATTGACCATCCCAAAGTGACCGACATCAGCAATACAAATACGCCGCAAAGGCCATCAATTTTAAACGCCCATAAGGCAAACATGATTGATGCAAACAAGATTGTTCGCCCAACTTTTTGATGTCGATCACCAGCTTCTATACACGCGTTCTTTCCACCACTTAGAAGACGAGCGAACCACTGCGCGAAGGTTTCAAACCTCGCTGGCATGCGTGAATTCACTAAATTTTTACCTGATATTTTCATGATTAAAAGGTAGCACGATTGCAGTGAATATATGTGAATTTATCGTGAACACATGGAATATTGTTGCTAAAAATCAACATATTTCGTAATTGTTGGATTAAATAATCGAATTACGGTTACTGAATATTGCCTAATTGGGAAAAGCTGCCATTTTTTCTGCAAGTTTTGACGCTTGTAAATGTGTATACCTTTTGAGCATTTGAAGCGTTTTATGGCCAGATACAGCAGCAAGTTCCAAAACATTAAAATCTCCGCGCTCAGCAAGCCGGGAAATCGCTTCATGTCGTAAATCATGAAAAGTATAATTACTAATCCCAGCGCGATCGCAAGCATATTGAAACGCCCTATACAGAGTTTGCCGCTCGACCTTCAAGACTAAACCATCACTTTTTATACCCGTCGATAAAGCATTTAATGTATCCAAAGCAAGCGGCGAAAGAGGAACCGCTCGGGGTTCCTCATTCTTAAGTTTTTTTGAATCCAACAGCATTGCAATGCTATGTTTTTTATTGATGTCACTCCAACTCAAGCTTAAAAGTTCACCTTGCCGCATTGAAGTCTCTAGCGCCAACGAAACTGCTGGCCATAACCAAAGGTTTCTAGAGTTTTTGCATTCGGTTTCCAATTTAGCCCACTCTTCATTTGTTAATCGCCTATCCCGCCCAGATGGCTCAGATGGCTTCCGAATTTTATCAACCGGATTTCCCCTCGGTAAGGTAATTCCTTTCTCATTCTGAGCAAAACCAAGCAATTTACTTATCATGTAAAGTTCTTTTCGAACTGTACCCTCATTCACCTTAACTCTGGTTGAACTACCTCTAAGACGTAGGTCACGATAACTGGCAATTAATTTCTGATCGATCGCTGCTAAGCTATATTTACCTAGTACCTCATTTATTCTGTCTAGCTGGAAACGCCAAGCCTCTTTATTGTCTGGCCTTGAACGATAATGAAGAGGAGCAAAATCAATTTTAAAATCTTCAATTACGTTACCCAGTGTGATATGTTCTGATGCATTTGAAGACTGAAACATGCCCCGCCGCATATCGGCTTCAACCGACCTCCCCCAATCCTGCGCTTCAGTCTTTGTACGAAAAGTACGACTTTCATCCGGATAACCTTTTTTCCGCACAATTGCTTGCCAATAGCCGCTTGCACGTTGTCGAACTGTCGCCATAATTATCCCCAAGTGTGACCGTTTTGTGCCCAAAAATGAAAAAATCTTTCAAAACTATGCCACAACCCATATTTTAAGCCAACTAATTTACTAAATTAACGCGCCTGGAAAGCGTGTGTAGGTTCATAGCCTACCGGGGGTTCGAATCCCCCTTTCTCCGCCACGAACAACGTTGAAACCCGCACGGCTTATGGCTTTGCGGGTTTTTTTCTTTTTCGGAAGGTCGCCACCGAAGTTTCTAATTTGAAACAAAAACACAATATCTTTACTGTGCCCAAATCAATTTAACCAAGCAATTACAACTTGCACGAGTTATTCTGCAACGAACGCCAATACAGCTTTAGATTCAATCTGCTCTGATTTACGAAGCAAAACTAATTCACTAATTCAATACTCTTGGATTACCATAATCGCGACCGCTCTCGTCACGTCCATTCTTGCCAGCGTCGTCCCAACCTTCATAACGAAATGATTTCTTAATAATAAGCACAAAGTGACCGGATATTAATTTATTCAAATGCAATCAATTGAACGAATTTAAAAATATTTCCGAAATCATTTATTGCTGAGTAGCCATTTTTATTGAGAAAAAACACGTCAAAACGTTGTCAATGGAGTAATATGCAACTCGTATTATTGCTATTGAGAACTCATCTTAATCCATAGCGCACTGCCTGCATAATGCTTACTTGCTTATAGAAATAACCAATGACCCAAACACCTAACAACCTCGCTTCCGATTCCTGGGCAATCGCCGACCTACTTCGCGGTGATTTTAGACAAAGCCAATATGGCCGAATTATTTTACCGTTCTGCTTGTTGCGTCGTCTTGAATGCGTATTGGAAGCTAGCAAAGAGGCCGTACTTGCTGAACAGCAAAAAGTTCAAGACATGAATTTGCCGGAAGAAGCGCAAGAAAAATTATTACTACGTGCCACCGGTGGACTATCGTTTTTTAACACATCAAAAATGGACTTGAGCAAGTTGGGCGAGTCCGGTATCAAAGCGAACTTAGAAACCTATATCCAAAGTTTCTCCAAAGATGCCCGTGAAATTTTTGATTACTTTAACTTCGCCGAATTTATCGGTCAGTTAAATGACGCTAATCTGTTATACAAAGTCGTGCAGAAAGTACGCACCATTGATCTGAGTCCAACGGCTGTCTCTAACCATGATATGGGCCTGGTGTTTGAAGAACTCATTCGTCGATTCGCTGAGGGTTCTAATGAAACCGCGGGTGAACACTTTACCCCACGCGATATCGTGCGTTTGACAACAGCACTAGTATTTATGGAAGACGATGAAGCGCTGACCAAGCCCGGGATCATACGCACCATTTATGATCCAACAGCGGGAACTGGCGGGTTTCTATCTTCGGGGATGGAATATGTGCATGAACTCAATCCGAAAAGCGTCATGCGCGCCTACGGGCAAGAGCTAAACCCTGAAAGCTACGCAATTTGCAAAGCCGATATGCTCATTAAAGGCCAAGATGTGAGCAATATTAAGCTAGGTAATACGCTCTCCAACGACCAACTATATTCAACCGAGTTTGATTACATGCTTTCTAATCCGCCGTTTGGTGTTGATTGGAAAAAAATTGAACAAGAAATTATTGATGAACATAACCATAAAGGTTTTGATGGTCGTTTTGGCCCCGGTTTGCCACGAGTTTCAGATGGATCGTTGCTATTCCTTTTGCACCTGATTCGTAAAATGCGCGACCCGTCCAAGGGTGGTGCGCGTATTGGGATTATTTTGAATGGCTCTCCATTGTTTACCGGCGGCGCAGGTTCAGGCGAATCTGAAATCCGTCGTTATATTTTGGAAGCCGATTTGCTGGAAGCCATTGTCGCCCTGCCGACAGACATGTTTTATAACACTGGCATTTCTACTTACATCTGGATTCTTTCCAATAAAAAGGCCAAAGAACGTAAAGGACAAGTGCTATTGATCAATGGCGTCAATTTATGTGGAAAAATGCGCAAATCGTTGGGCAGCAAACGGAATGTGATGGATGAAGAAGACATCGCCACTATCACCCGTTGCTTTGGCAATTATGAAATCATCGATGCACGTGAACTGGATAAGCCAACCGAACAAAAAAGTAACCGTGGGAGACAATCTGCCAACCCAAAAACAGAACCCACCAAAACTTTCGCAGCCAAAATATTTAAATCACATGAATTCGGGTACCGCCGCATCACCATAGAGCGCCCGTTGCGCCTGTCCTACCAATTCAGCGATGAACGTTTAGCTACCTTGCGTTTTGAATCTGGTGCACTCAACGCGGTGATGAAATGGGCCTATGCCGAATACTGCAATGGCAGTGTCGCCTGGAGCGATACAGCCGACTGCCCGCATTATGGCGATTTAAGTGCCCATCAGGATGAAATCCGCCGTTATATCAAATTGCATTTTTCTGACCTCAAAGAAAAGCAAATTAAAGATTTACTTGAGCGCAGCACTTGGACAACACAAAAAACCATCTTGCTCAAAGCGCGCCAACTGCAACAGAGCATCGGCACAGAACAACAAAACGACATGAATGATTTTGACGATGTGTTGGCCACAGCCGTCAAAGCGCAGCAGATCACGTTAGATGCCAAAGAGAAAAAAGCTATCGGCGATGCGGTAAGCTGGAAAAATCCTGAGGCCGAAAAAATCATCAAAAAAATCCACAAAGCCAAAGCCGATCCGATCTATGGCCTGTTTGATGGCAGCAAAGAGAGCAACGGCGCACACAAAGGCAAAGTAATCGAATACAAAGCCGATGGCGATCTGCGTGATTTTGAAAACGTCGCGCTCGACCCAAGCAAAACCGTCAACGCCATTAACGAAGCCTATTTCAACAAAGAAGTGCTGCCGCATGTGCCCGATGCGTGGATCGATGCCAGCAAAAAAGACAACAAAGACCAGCAGATTGGCATCGTCGGCTATGAGATACCGTTTAACCGGCATTTTTACCAATACCAACCACCGCGCGATTTAGCCGAGATTGACGCCGATCTGGATGCTGTCAGTGCAGAAATTATGAAGCTGCTGCAAGAGGTGCATTCATGAAAAAAACAACCGTAACAAAAACAGATCCGCCTGATTTCTCTGAAGTCGTCCATCTGATATCGGCAGCGCGGCAACATGCTTACCAAGCCGTCAACACCACCTTGATTGAGCTGTATTGGCAAGTCGGCGCTTACATCAGCAATAAAATCAAGGCGGCAGAATGGGGTGATGGCGTGGTGAACGCCTTAGCTCAGCATCTGGCAATTACCCAGCCGAATTTAAAAGGCTTTACACGCCCTAATCTGTTTCGTATGCGCCAGTTTTACGAAACCTACCAAGATGACCAAATTGTCTCAGCACTGCTGAGACAATTACCGTGGACGCACAATCTGACCATTCTTAGCCGCAGCAAACATCCTGAAGAGCGCGAGTTCTATATCAAGATGTCCATTAAAGAGAAATGGTCCAGTCGTGAACTCGAACGCCAGTTTAAGACGGCATTGTTTGAGCGCATGGTGCTAAACCCGGCAAAAGTGTCAGCAGTGCTGACACAAACTCATCCTGAGGCGTTAAGCGTCTTTAAAGACAGTTATGTCGTCGATTTTTTAAATCTGCAAGAACATCATAGCGAAGCCGATTTGCATCACAGTCTGTTAGCTAAATTAAAGCATTTTTTGTTAGAACTCGGTCGCGATTTTTGTTTTGTCGGCAGTGAATTTCCTATTCAGGTCGGCACGCAGGATTTTGCGCTGGATCTGCTATTTTTTCATCGTGGCTTAAATGCCTTGGTCGCCATTGAACTGAAGGTAGATCGGTTTGAGCCAGAGCATTTAGGTAAACTCAATTTTTATCTGGAAGCGCTGGACCGTGATCACCGCAAACCGCATGAAAATCCTTCCATCGGTGTACTGCTGTGTGCCAGCAAAAATGATGAAGTGGTGGAATATGCCTTAAGCCGTACCTTGTCACCCGCGATGATTGCCGAGTACCAAACGCAACTGCCGGATAAGAAATTATTGCAGGCGAAATTGCATGAGTTTTATATGCTGAATCTAGCGCAGGGGGAAGGGGAATGAGTCGGTATAAAGCGTATGCGGAATATAAGGATTCTGGGGTTGAACTGTTAGAGAAAATTCCTTTAGAGTGGAATGCGACAAGAATTAAATTTATTTCAACATTGAATTCATCTAAAGCTGAACTAAGAAATTTAACTCCGGAAACTGAAGTCACATTTTTACCAATGGAAGCAATTGGTGAGCAGGGGTTATTAGATACATCTAGAACAAAACGACTTGGTGATGTGCTTGATGGTTATACATATATCGGAGAGGGAGATGTTTGCATTGCAAAGATAACGCCTTGTTTTGAAAATGGAAAAGGGGCTGTTGTAACAGGTTTGCGTAATGGGATCGCATTTGCAACTACTGAGGTAATTCCTCTTCGATGTCACTTAAAGACGGATTCCAAATTTTTATATTACATATTAACTTCCGCACCGTTTAATAAAAATGCTGAAGGTTCTATGTATGGTGCGGGAGGACAAAAAAGAGTCTCCGATAATTTTGTGGCAAATTATCATGTAGCAATGCCGCCTGAAGCAATACGACCAAAAATCGCAAAATTCCTCGATCATGAAACCGCCAAGATTGATGCGCTGATTGAAAAACAGCAGGAACTCATTAAGCTGCTAAAAGAAAAACGTCAGGCAGTGATTAGTCATGCCGTGACCAAAGGCTTAAACCCCAACGCACCCATGCGCCACTCAGGAGTTGAGTGGTTAGGCGAAGTACCAGTACATTGGAAAGTCAGTCCAATAAAGTGGTACGCGAGCATCAAAAGCGGCGAGAATTTGCCAGTGAATGAAATTGAATCCATTAAAGATGAAAACTTTTTTTACCCGGTATATGGCGGCAATGGCATTTGGGGATACTCGAAGGAGTTTAATCTTAAAAATGCGGCAATCATAATAGGTAGGGTTGGAGCGCTCTGTGGCAATGTCCATGCAGTTAAAGATTTATCTTGGATCAGCGATAATGCGCTTATATTGAACCTTAATATTTCAGTTTTGAGCCTTGATTATATTGCCTTATGTCTGGGGGCTAGAGACCTAAATAGATTAGCGGATAAAAATGCTCAACCATTGATTACTGGAACCAAAGTTATGAACGAATGTGTTCCGATTCCACCAATTGATGAGCAACATCAAATTGAAGGCCGTATTAGCGCAATGATGAAGCAATTTGAAATGCTATCTATTCAAGCCGAATCTGGCATAGCTTTACTCCAAGAACGCCGCACAGCCCTAATTTCCGCCGCCGTCACCGGAAAAATCGATGTCCGTGATTGGCAACCTTCCAGCACTTCAACCCAACCCAAAGCCGCCGCATGAGTACAATTTCTGGTCAAGATAAAGCGAAAGAATTCGCCTTTCAACACGACATGATTCAACAGTTGTTAGCCAATGGTTGGTTACTGGGTCAGCCTGATAAATACAACCGTGAACTGGCCTTGTATCCAGAGGATGTACTGGGTTTTATTCAAGACACGCAAGACGAGCAATGGCAACAGTTTTGCGTTTTGTATCCTAACGATCCAGAACAAAAATTCTTAGAACGCGTTGCCAGCCAACTCAATAAATCTGATCCCAATGCAGCTAATAAAGAGATGCGCACTTTTGGCACCTTGGGCGTGTTGCGGCATGAGATTCGTGATCGCGGTACGCGCTTTAGTTTGTGCCAATTTAAACCTGAGCATGATCTCAATCCCGACACCTTGGCGCGTTATAAACAGAACCGTTTGCGCGTTGTGCCAGAGCTGGTCTACAGCCCGTGGGCGACCGAGGTGCATTTGGCAGAAACCGGCAGCAAGGCTAAAAACTGGCGGATTGATCTGGTGTTGTTTGTCAACGGCTTGCCGGTGGCGACCTTGGAATTGAAATCCGAATTTAAACAGGCGGTGCATAACGCGATGAAGCAATACCGCACTACCCGCTTGCCAGTTGATCCGATTACTAAAAAATCAGAACCCTTACTCACCTTTAAACGCGGTGCGCTGGTGCATTTTGCTGTAAGCCAGTATGAAGTGTATATGGCGACCCGATTGGAAGGTGACGATACTTTCTTTTTGCCTTTCAACAAAGGAACAGCCGAAGGTGGCGCGGGCAACGATGCGCCTGCTGATGTGAATCAATACGCCACCGATTATTTATGGAATGAAGTGCTCTCGCCTGCTAACTTGCTCAATATTTTGGCGCGCTTTGTACATTTGCAGATTGAAGAAAAAGAAGATTGGCAAGGTCGCAAATTTAAGAAAGAAAGCCTGATTTTTCCGCGTTATCACCAATGGGATGTGGTGAATAAATTAGTCGATGCAGCACGCACCGAAGGCGCAGGTCATAAGTATTTAATCCAACATAGCGCTGGATCAGGTAAATCCAATTCTATCGCTTGGGCAGCGCATCAATTATCGTCGCTGTATGACGCGCAAGGTAACAAGCAATTTCATTCGGTGATTGTGGTGACCGACCGCACCGTATTGGATGCGCAGTTACAAGACACGATTGCTCAATTTGAACACACCGATGGCGTGGTCGGTCGGATTAATAATCAAGAAGGCGATGGCTCTAAATCCGAGAAGCTCGCTAAAGCGCTAGAAAATTCGCAGCCAATTATTATTGTGACGATTCAAACCTTCCCGTTTGTGTTGAAAGCGATTGAAAACAGCGTGAGCTTAAAAGAACGCAATTATGTGGTGATTGCCGATGAGGCGCATTCCTCACAAACCGGTTCTACTGCCAGACAGTTGAAAGAAGTGTTGATGGTGGAAGGCAGTGACGGTGAGGATGAAGAACTTAGCACCGACGATATACTGGATGCAGCAGTCGCATCGCGCCGCGCTTCTAAAAATCTTAGTTATCTGGCTTTTACCGCTACGCCAAAAACAAAAACCCTAGAGTTATTTGGTCGCCTACCCCATCCTGATGAGCAACCATCCAAAACCAATAAACCTGCCGCCTTCCATGTGTACAGCATGCGTCAGGCGATTGAAGAAGGTTTTATTTTGGATGTATTGAAAAACTACACCAATTACAAAGTCGCTTATAACTTGGCGATGAAGATGAAGGACGCCGACCAGGAAGTAGAAAGTAAAAAGGCGAAGGTCAAACTCAATCAATGGGTTAGGCTGCACGACTACAACATAAGCCAAAAAGTACAAGTCATTGTCGAGCACTTTAAAACACATATTATGGGCCTCTTAGGTGGTCAAGCGAAGGCAATGGTCGTGACCAGTTCACGCAAAGAAGCGGTGCGTTATAAGCTGGCTTTTGATAAATACATTACTGAGCAAGGCTATCAAAAAATTCATGCGATGGTGGCGTTTTCGGGTGAAGTTGAATTTACCGATAAGGACCCGAATTCCGAAGCGCAGCTAGGTCAAAAATTCACTGAGACCAATATGAACCCGAAGTTGTTGGGGCGCGATATGCGTAAGGCTTTTGATACCGACGACTATCAGGTAATGATCGTGGCCAATAAATTTCAGACTGGCTTTGATCAACCCAAACTATGCGCGATGTATGTGGATAAAAAGCTTGGCGGTGTGGAATGCGTCCAAACTTTATCACGTTTAAATCGCACCTATCCAGGCAAAGCCGAAACGGGCACGTTCATCCTCGACTTCTTTAATGACCCTCAAGAGATTTTGGCTTCGTTCCAACCGTATTACCAAACAGCGGAGTTGGCTGACGTTTCTGATCCTGATTTAATCTTTGATTTGTCCGATAAATTGCGGGCTTCCGGGATATTCAATTGGAATGAAGTTGATCAGTTTTGCGATGCCTTTTATGTTAAGAGTAAGAGTAACGCTGCACTAGCCAATATTTGCAAACCTGCTGTGGAGCGCTGGCAAAAGCGCTATAAATTGGCGGTGGAAGCGTATAAGCAAACGAGGGAAATTTTTGAACGCACCAAGAAAACGAATGATGCGGTGTTGATTGCCAACGCGGATAACAGTTTTAAAGAGTGCAAAAAAGCAAAAGATGCATTGGAAATATTCAAAAAAGATTTGGGCACCTTTGTACGCTTTTATGAATTCATGTCGCAGATTGTGGATTACAACGATAAAGACTTAGAAAAGCTGAGTCTGTATTCGCGCAATCTACGCCCGATGCTACGCGAAACTATTCTGGATGAAGATGACATTGATTTAAACAGCATAGTCTTGAGTCACTACCGCTTATCAAAGCTCTATCAACAGCATTTGGTACTGAGACAAGATGCGGAAGATGATCAATTGGAACCCGGCGATGCAGTTGGTACGGCAAAGGCGAAGGATAAAAAAGTAGAATTTTTATCCCAAATTGTTTATCGGCTAAATGAATTGTTCGTTACTGATAATTTGACCGACAGTGACATGGTGAATTACGCCAATACGATTAGCGATAAAGTCCGTGAAAATAATATCGTGATGCAGCAATTGGCCAACAATAGCCCAGAGCAAGCGATGCTCGGTGACTTTTCTAAGGCAGTTGACGATGCGATTCTCGATAGCAGTGATGCACATCGAAATCAGATGATGCAGTTGTTATCTGATCCAAGAAAAGCTGCTGGCTTTGCTAAGATTGTTTTTGATATTTTGCGTGTAACCAAATAGGTCTTTTCAAAATCCAAGAACTCACCTGCGTTTGCGGTCGATTTTATAAATCGAATTGCAGCGCTTTTCAAAAACCACTCTGTATTTTTCCCTGTTGCAGGGAAAGTTGGCTAGAGACCGGTTCGCTGCGAGCTGCCCCCGCCAAGAACTGCTGCGTTTTAGAAGCACCTCCGAAATCGCAAATCAAAGAGCCCTGAAGGTCAATCAGCTAGATTGACCTTCAGGGCTCTTTTTCATTTCCGCTGACCAGATTAAAGCGCAAGCTGAAATCGGCACATTGGCTGTAAAAGTATTAATTCACGCGGAAGCTAAATACATTTAGCGGTGAATTAACACTTCACCGTATTTGACACTTCGCCCTAACTGATGGGCGTGTAAGGAATGCGATTCGGTGACTCGTTAGAACGCATACGGGGAGCGCGGATTGATCCAATATTTTGGCTCGACTTCAAACTCTTCTTTTGTGATGTGAAAATTTCGCAATAAAATCACGCGTCGCTTTTCTAATTTTAAGTCTT
Source organism: Sapientia aquatica (assembly GCF_004358105.1). Taxonomy (GTDB): domain Bacteria; phylum Pseudomonadota; class Gammaproteobacteria; order Burkholderiales; family Burkholderiaceae_D; genus Solimicrobium; species Solimicrobium aquaticum. The sequence continues at coordinate 92,449 of NZ_SMYL01000003.1, forward strand.
TCAGACCGGCGAATTCTGGGTGGTTTAGAAATAGGGTTTTGTACGATCCATCCGCGTAGGCTTTCTTCAAACCCGATTCGATTAAGTCGTGCAATTTTTGATTATCTCTATGAACAAAGAAAAAATAATCGTAGTAGGGATAGACCAGCACAATGTGATTTTCGATCACTAGATCGGGATTTTCTTTCACCGACTGGTTCCAGTAATTGTGAATATTACCGGCCCCAAAGGGAACATAATCAACGCGCGCGGCTTGGGTCATTTTAAACAGCGATTCAAACGTTCCTACGGTGCTGATCGGCAAATCATTTTCGTGCCACGCGGCGGCAATTGGCCAGCCCACGCCAAGGCCCGCTTGCAGATTTTTGAGGCCAGCGACATCATTGACCAGTGCAAATGCATTCTGCTTGTCGGCACGAATTAAGGGGATTCTGTAGCCCAATAAGCCGCGTGAAATCGGAATCATGACGGGCAATAAGTCGGTTTCTGATTGGGAGGAATTGCCCAACCAAGCGACGTCGACATTTTTATTCATAATCTCAACCACCGCCCGAGCATCCGTCATCGGGTAGGGAGATTTCACCAACTCAAACGGCGTGCCAGACTTTTCTAATGCGAGTTTAAGTACCGCAAAACTAAATTGCAGTGCAGGATCACGGCCCTGTAAGTTGGCGTACACAATTCTTATCGGGGCGGCCGAGACGCAAACTAGGTGCGATAACAATAAAATGGCGAAGATGAATTTTTTCATTTCCAATATCGTCGTTGATTAAGCAATGCTAAAAAAACCAATACGTTAGGCTACCCTAAAATTAGCAATCTCACGTTGAAGCGTATCGGCCTGTTGGGTTAAGGCGCCGGACGCGGCGGACGTTTCTTCGACCAACGCCGCATTCTGTTGAGTTTGCTCATCAAGTGATTGAATGGATTGACCGACTTGCCCAACTCCTGCGGCTTGCTCGTTGGCCGAATTGGCAATATCGCTCAAGAACAAATTGATTTGCTTCGCATTTGTCACCATGGTCTGCATCGTAATGCCGGCTTGCTCGACGATGGATGTGCCACTGGCGATTTGATCGACGCTATTTGAAATCAGCGCTTTGATTTCTCGCGCAGCATCGGCGCTACGATGGGCTAAGCTTCTAACTTCGCTGGCAACCACCGCAAATCCACGGCCCGATTCGCCCGCTCTGGCGGCTTCGACCGCAGCGTTTAAGGCCAAGATGTTCGTTTGAAACGCAATACCGTCGATGAGGCTAATGATGTCGCTAATTTTGGCCGAAGAGGCATCGATCGATTGCATGGTTTGCACAACGGTACCAATGACTTTGCCGCCATCCTCGGCAACTTTGGCGTTTTCAGCGGCAAAGCTGGCGGCTAATTTCGATTTTTCTGCTGTATTACCAACTGTTGAGCCAATTTCTTCCATCGCCGCAGCCTGTTCCTCTAATGCGGCTGCCGCTGCTTCCGTACGAGCCGATAGATCAAAACTGGCGGCAGAGATTTCACTACTGGTATTGTGCAGCGCTCGGGCGGAATGCCGCACTGTGCGAATCAAGGCGTGCAAGGCATCATAAGTCTCGCGCAGATCGAGAATGAGATCAGCGGTTTCATCTTTGCCGCGCGGGATATCAGGCGCTTTACGCAAATCGCCTTCTGCAACTTCTTTTAAGTGCTTGCTGATTAAACGGAATCCTCCGTTGGTCACCAAATAGAAACTATAAAAACAATAGGCTGCTAATGCGATGCCGACGAAAATCACTGCCGAAATCCAATACAAGCTCGACATCATGCCGTTAATTCGGATAAGCAAGAGATCATCCAACGAATCGATGAGGCGCTTTGCCAGTTCATATTGTCCTTGGATGGTGCTGTTTGCCCCAGCCAAATAGGAGGATTGCGAATCCGAGCCATAGACCTGATTATCAATCACAGTTTTTCGCGCTAATGCAAAAAACGCCGTCGATGCTTCCAAGGTTGGCGCAGCATTAATTTTGGCAGGCAGTGAAGGATCTTCTTTGGAGGCTTTGGCTAAACCGTCGCGCAGCGCCGCAAACTGAAACTCGGCAATCGGAATCATCTCGCTTAAGCTGTGTTGCTCCTGAGTGGTGATTGCTTCCGCCTTGAGCACCTTCAAACCCATGCCACGCAATTTGCCGGTGTTTTCAACAATATCCGGAATGCGATCAAACGCCGCATCCATTAAATAAAAGCTGGAGATATCAGGATCTAGAGTTAGGTTAGACGAATCGGTGACTTTGCTTAGCAAGGCTATTAAGGCCGCGACGTGGTCGGAATGAGCTTTGAAAGCGGCGCTGCCAGTAGCCGCGGTTGCTTTGTTATAGGCCGATTGCACTTCGGCATACGCGGTGCTGGTATCAAGCTCCGCGCCTAAGCGTTTATCGACTTCTGATAGTCGTGCTTGCGCGACCTTTAACTTTTCATTGACCTCAGCAAGAGTGCTGGGCGCAGTGCCGGTCGCAGCAAGTGCCACAGAATCTCGTCGAAGTTGCTGGGCCAGATCAATGACAGGGAAAATCTCTTTGTTGTATTCGACACCGAGGCGTTCTTTAGTCGAAAAATGAATTTGATCCAGCATGCTGCTGTAGTAGACCCAAGAAACCAACAGCATCGGTATTAAAAACATGCATGAAATGACAAATACTTTAGACCTAAATCGAAGGTTTTCGAATACACCGACTCCCAAGGCCCAAATTGGATTTTTATAAAACACATTTTTGGACGCTCGAACGCCAGCGGGAGCGGCAAGAAATTGTTGTAATTCTGGGCTAATTGCGCCCTGTGCAGACGCGTTATTTAACTTGGCTAACTCTGTAGACATCAATCTTCCTCGGTAAAATTAGACGCCACAAAGACTCATCTAACTGCGTTTAACTTGATACAAAACTCGCTTAATTTCAGCATCTAATGCAGCCAAGTTGATAGGCTTTTGTACATATCCGTCGGCCCCCGCCTGTTTTAACCTAGACACATCATTCGGCTCGGCGTGACCGGTCAGCATAATAATTGGCTGGTGCCGGGCGCTTGATTTTTCTTGTGCGCGAATCAATGCCAGCGCTTGGAGCCCGTCCATCACCGGCATCATCACGTCCATCAACACGACATCAAATGAACGCTGCGCCATGCACGCTAGCGCCTTGCTCCCATCCTCCACAACCACGCCGGAGTACCCTAATGCGTTCAACATCGTGATCGCAACGCGTTGCATCAGGTAATCGTCGTCAACGACTAGTAACGACAAGGAAGTGTGCGCGCTTGTTGGATTATTCATGTCGATAAGTATGGGATGTGCAAACGATTTCACCATGCACACTTTACTTCAATATAGGAGATGAATCTTGGAAAATCCAAGAAAAAAGGGAAGATGCTGAAAAAGGCCGCAGAAGCCAGCAAAAAAACAGGACAAGTCAGGAATTGATTGAATTATTGCCATAAATTCAAATGGTAGTACTTTGAGCAACTCCACAATCTGGCGCCACCATTTGACCAATTAGCGGTAAGCCTAACAATCAGTGCGATATTTCGTCATAAGTCGCCCCCTGCCTCATGCGCTGAATAATCGGTATCGCGTATTCACGCCAAAATCTGATTAATCGCTGTACCAATTTCGCACCGTTCATCCAAATCGTTAAAGGTGGTCTTTTGTGCAAACCAATCGCTGACTGCATTCACTTTTCTCGATTAATGCAATTCAACAAGCGCATCGCTCCCGTTGTAGCTACTTGGACCAATGCCTAAAACCGGGTGGTAAAACCGCGCACCAATTACCGTTGCAGCCGCTATTGCCCAAGTCGATGATGATGACCGCAGTGAGCCACTGGAGCCGCTGCTGGGAGTTACCTGCCCGACAGGTAAAAATAATGGAAAGAAGGTTGGTATGGAATTCTTCGATAGCATCTCTAGTCATCTTGGCTTGATTAGCGCCATCGCGATTCTGTTGATCGCTTTGGTGTTTTGGAAATCCGTTTTGCATTTGTTTGGGGTCATCATGATTCCCGACGATTCGCTAGGAACTGTGACTAAGAAATTTGTTTTATTTGGCTCAAATCGCCGCATGCCAGATGGCCAAATTATTGCACTTGAGGGTGAGGCTGGATTTCAAGCCGACACCTTGCCACCGGGATTACACATTGGCTTATGGCCTTGGCAGTATGCGGTTGAGTTGATTAAGTTTCAGACTATTCCGCAAGGTAAAGTCGGCGTGGTGCAAGCCTGCGATGGCAAACCTTTACAAAAAGGTCGCATTATTGCTGACGATTGCGACTGTAATTTGTATCAAGATGCGCGTGCATTTTTAAAAAATGGCGGTCAACGTGGTCCACAAATGCGCATTATTCCGCCCGGCACTTATCGGATTAATCCATTGTTATTTACGATTAAAACTATGGATGCGTTTGAAGTTCCTTCGGGCAAATTAGGCGTGGTGGAATCGCGCGATGGCGCTGCTTTAGGCACTGGTCGAGTTATCGCCAAGGGCGTCGATTGCGATTCGTATCAAGACCCCAAAGCGTTCTTTGAACACGGCGGACAACGTGGCCCTCAATCCAAAGTCGTGCCACCTGGGATTTACTACATCAATCCAGTTTTATTTGATGTGCAATGCGTCTCAGTGGTCGATATTCCGGACAACAAAGTCGGCGTTGTGACGACTAGCGAAGGTCGCTCCTTAGCACAAGGTGAAATCGCTGGTGAATTAATCGAAGGCCACAGCATGTATCAAGACGCCGATGCGTTCTTAAAAAATGGTGGTTACAAAGGTCTGCAAGAGCAAGTGTTATTAGCGGGTCGCTATTTTATTAACCCACGCTTTGCAACGGTAGAAATTGTGGAAATGTCGATGGTTCCCATTGCTAATGTCGGTGTGGTCATCGCCTACGTCGGTCGCGAAGGCCAAGACGTCACCGGCGACGGTTTTAAACACGGCAATCTGGTCACGCCCGGCGAAAAAGGCGTGTGGGTGACACCGCTTGATCCGGGTAAATATCCCATCAATCCGTACACCCATAAATTGGTGACTGTACCAACCGCTAATGTGGTCTTGAACTGGGCGACCGGCAAAACAGAAGCACATAAATTGGACGCCAATTTATCGACTATCACGGTGCGCTCGGCCGATGGATTTAAGTTTAATTTGGACGTCTCGCAAATTATTCATATTCCGAGCAAAGATGCGCCAAAAGTGATTGCCCGATTTGGCGATATGAGCGCACTAGTCACGCAAGTATTGGAGCCAACCATTGGTAACTATTTCCGCAATGCGGCGCAAGGTAGCGACATTATCGATTTCTTAAAAAATCGCACCAAACGGCAGGACGAAGCACGCTTAGCCATTTCGGCAGCCTTGGTTGAATACAATGTCGGCGCAGTCGATACCTTGATTGGCGACATCGTGCCACCAGAAGATTTAATGCGCACCTTGACTGATCGTAAAATCGCCGAGCAAGAACGGGTGACATACGAAACCCAACGCGAGGCACAAGGTGTGCGCCAAGCTTTGGAGCAAGCAACGGCCTTAGCCAATACACAGGCGCACGTGGTGGATGCAGAACGTCGGGTGCAAATTGCTGAATTTGATGCCCAAGCAGCGGTGAAATCGGCGGAAGGTAATGCTAAATCGAAAACGATTAACGCCGAAGCCGACGCCACCGTGTTGCGCACTGTCGGTGAAGCCGAAGGCGCGAAAATTTTGGCCGTCGGCGGGTCTGAAGCGCAAGTCATTCAACAAAAAGTGGATGCGATGGATGCAGGTAACTATGCGGTGGTGCAAGTGGCCGACGCATTAGCCAAAGGCGGCATCAAAATCGTCCCCGACATTGTCGCCGGTGGTAACGGTGAAGGTGGAATGGGTGGTGGATTGATTAGCGTATTATTGGGTAATTTGGTACGGGATCAAATGAACGGTTCTGCCACACGCAGCAATAATTAATCACCGCATGGTAAAAGAGAAGCGTCGCACATTAATTTGTGCGGCGCTTTTTTTTATGCCTTAACAACGTTAAGTACAACGTCATCGCTCAAACGAGAAAAACCCAGAACCGGCAACTCTAGTCAGCCTTTTTCCTTAAACAGTTAGCAAATACCAACCGTAATCTGCCTTTAAAAAAATCATGCAAAATTTTTCGACAAGTTCCTATAATGAATCGTAAGGAAGCCTGTTCGCACTGACCTACTTCGCATCATCCTTAATTATGAAAAACACATTAACCATTTTAATCGTCGATGACAGTGAAATAATCCGTGAGCTGCTCAAGTTGACCCTACAGAAATTAGGGCACAACGGTGTCATGGTCAACAATGGCGAGGAAGCATTGCGCTGTTTAGATGAGCGCGCCTTTGATTTGGTGTTGATGGATGTGACCATGCCGGTGATGGATGGACTCAGCGCATTAAAATTGCTGCGCCAAAAAGAACAACTCTCGAATCAGGTCAATGTACGCCAACCCGTGATTTTAATTACTGGCAATGATCTGCCTAGCGATCTCGAAAAATTCCTGGATGCGGGAGCCGATGGCTTTGTGTCCAAGCCAGTTAATCTGGAAGCACTAAAGAATGAAATCAATAACGTCATGGCGGGTAGATAGCCTTGGCTTGAATTGTAAAGTTTAGATTTAGCGCACTTTAAAATTAGCGATTTCCTGCTCCAACATGCCCGCCTGATTCAATAGCGACTCTGCCGCCGATTTGGTTTTTTCTACCATCTCTAAATTCGATTGCGTTTCCTCGTTCAGACTTTCGATGGCGTTGCTGACCGATTCAACTTGGCGCGATTGCTGCATCGCTGTTGCTGATATTTCGCCTAAAAACTGATTCATCTTATTGGCGTTAGCGACCACTTCTTGCATCGTATTGCCAGCGCGCTCGACTGTACTTGAGCCTTGATTGATGCGCGCAACGCTGGATGAAATCAATTGTTTAATTTCGCCTGCTGCCGCAGCGCTGCGATGCGCAAGATTACGTACTTCGCTCGCCACCACAGCAAAGCCACGACCAGATTCCCCAGCCCGAGCCGCTTCAACCGCAGCATTCAACGCCAAAATATTAGTTTGAAACGCGATGGAATCAATCACGCTAATGATGTCGCCGATTTTGGATGAAGAGGATTGAATTTCGCGCATCGTCTCTACCACTTCACCAATGACCATTCCGCCATGTTCGGCAACATGAGAATTCTCTTTAGAAAATTGTGCGACTGTTTCGGTGCGCTCAGCGGACTGCACTACGTCAGCGGCAATCTGTTTCATCATCGCCAACTGCAATTGCAAAGTCTGGCTGGTTTGCTTGGTTCCCGCGGAGGTGTCGTTGCTGCGCTCCGAAATATAATCGCCGGTTGCCCGCAGTTCTTTCGCGCTATGGCGCACCCGTCGAATCAACGCGTGCAGCGAATCATAGGCCGCGCGCAAGTCGATGAGCACCATCGCCGGTTCATCTTTTCCTCTGGGTGCTTCGGGAAAATAACGCAAGTCGCCCACGGACATTTGGGCTAAGTGCCGACTAATAACTGTTAAACCGTGCTTGGTGACAAAGTAAAACGAAATAAATAAATATCCGGCTAGCAGCAAGCTCGATCCGATCAAAATTAGTACAAAGGTTTGTTGCATGACTAATTGGTTGGCATGTTTTGTTAAGAGATTATCCAATTCCGTTAGCGTTATTTTTTGCAGTTCTGCATAGTCGCCCAAGGCTTTTCGAGTCGCTTTAGTGAAACGCTCTTCATTCCCCGAGACGTCCGCGCCCAAAAAATAATGGCGCGCTAATCCGCGAAATTCTGACGTGCTCGGCAAATCGGCATTGAGCTTGTTTTTGATCGCCTCGCTCCCACTTTTGGCGTTTTGAAGACTGGCTTGAATTTGTGTTTCTAGGTATTCGATTAAAGGCAACCGATCCGAAATTAAGCGTTGTTGCTGCGGATTGATTTCATTGGCTTTTAAAATCTGCTGACTGGCTGCCAAGACGTGCGAAGTTTGGTCGAGAACCAACGGAATATTGTGCAGGCCAACTACCGCCAAATTGTTAGCGACATTATCTGGCTCGTCCAACAAGCCTGACTCGCGGATGATTGTTTGGAGTAAATCTAGTTGACTGGTAACGAACTGAGTATAAATTGCTAGCTCATCGCTTGGGTCGCTACCTGCTTTCGCCGGTGGTGGCAACGCGCTAGGCAATTGATCAAATACCTTAGCGTCAACCGAATTGGTAGCAAATTCTTGACGTAGTTTTTGCAGTTGCTGAAATTTTTCGCCATAAGTCGTCAGGGCGTCATCCCATCCTGTCTGCGCCTGCGATGTTTGCGCGACTTCCACCGCGCGTTCTCTTTGTGCCTCGGTAAGTTCTAGCAAAGGCAAAACGCCTCGCGCGTAGGCCAAACCTAACTTTTCTTTTTTTGTATCCGCTAATTTAACGGCAATATCGTTAAGCAGATAGCCGCTTAATAAAAATATCGGCAACAAGAACACAACCGAAATAGTGATGGCCTTCATGGAGAAGGTCATCTGCATAAACAGGTTAATGCCGGGCTTCCAAATACTGAAGCGGTTTGAATTGTTATTTTCGGCCATAGCTAACTTTATTGTTTGGTGCTTAAGGACCGAACGTAGGAAGTGACGTCATGAATTTGCTCGTCGGTTAATTCCTCACCCCAGGGCGGCATTTTGGGTGAACGCCCCATAAATTCACCACCCTTTTTCACAATCATGCTGATGTATGCGTCGGGCTTATCGGTAGTGCGCAAATTGGCGGGACGCGGATTGTAAAGTTTGGCGGCGCGACCATTTCCATCGGCATTCATTCCGTGGCACGTGACGCAATAGTTAGCAAAGACTAAGCCGCCGCGAAAAATGGCAGCATCTTTACTATCTCTTGGTAATAAAACACCCTGCGGATCTGATGGTGCTGTTTGCGCGATACCGGCGCAACTTGTGATGCAAAAGACCAGACTTAAGGCAGTGCGGCTAATCATTTTCATTTCTCTACCTCGACGGTCATCTTCATATTCGGATGCACTGCACACTCAACTTCAACTGTGCCAGGTTTATCAAACGTGACCGACTTGGAATAGCCTTTTGGGTAGGTTCCTAGATCAAAACTCTTTGCCTCAGAAAGCGAATACACATTGTGTGAGAACGGATCGGTATTGGTAAATTTAACCGTGTCACCTACTTTTACTTTTAACTTTTTAACCGAAAAATTTTTATCTTTTTGGAGCACTTCTTGCTCGGCTGCGAAAGTTAAATCAGATAGCAAAAATAATGTACTGATTAGAACTAAATTTTTAAACATACGATGTGTAAAGCACATGAGAAACTCCTAGGAAAAAAATGAAGGGAGATAGAACACTGAAAGGACAAGTCTGCATTGAATTCATCTGGATTTAGCATATGCTGCAGAAGCCAAGTATTCAAGGCAGTATTGAACTGTGAACTACTAAATCGCGTTAATAAAACATTTCAAAAAAATTGGCTTGGCAGGTATTAATTTAACGTTAGGAGACGGTAATGAATTTCGCAAAAGCAGTTGCTATAATTGTTGGTAATGTCTTGTTAGTTAGTTTTGTTTGGGCAGCAAATCCTGCTCCGATCGTGACCGATACAGATGGTCAAACGATTACTTTAAAAGCGGGCGACCCCAGTCTAAAAAAATGGATATTGCCCAGTACACCACCTGTTCCAGCAGATAATCAGTTAACTGCTGCGCGGATCGAATTAGGTAAAAAACTATTCTTTGACCCAAGATTATCCGGTCACGGAAACATGAGTTGCGCCACTTGCCACAACCCACAATTTGGTTGGTCGGATGGATTAGCGGTTGGTGTTGGTGAAAAGGCCGAGAACCTTGCGCGTGCGACGCCAACGATTATCAATTCCTCGTTCAATATTTTGCAAATGTGGGACGGCCGCAAAAAATCGTTAGAAGAACAAGCGATGGGCCCGATGGAAACCATGGCAGAAATGAATATGGATACCGCCAAATTATTTGTGTGGCTCAATCAATCCGAAGGTTACAAACAATTGTTCGCCGCAGCGTACCCAGGTATGCCAATCAATGCCGATACATTATCGAAAGCCATGGCCAGTTTTGAGCGCACCATCATTAGTAATCACACGCGCTTTGATCAATGGGTAGCGGGTAAAAAAGATGCATTGAAAGAAGATGAAATTAAAGGCTTTGCCTTATTCATTGATCCGAAAAAAGGGAACTGTTCGGCTTGCCACGCTGGACCGAACTTTACCGACAGCAGTTTCCACAATATTGGTTTAGCTTCGTTTGGAAAAGACAATCCCGATCTAGGACGTTATGGCCAAAAGCCATTAGCGTTGATGAAAGGCGCTTTTAAAACGCCAACCACGCGTGAGATATTAAATACAGCGCCGTATTTTCACGATGGATCCGCAAGCACGGTTGAGCAAGTCGTTGAGTTTTATGCCAAAGGTGGTGAAGTTAAAACGAATTTGTCGGCCAATATTCATCCGCTCGATTTAACCAAGCAAGAGAAAGAGCAATTGGTGGCTTTCCTCGGTTCGCTGTCGACTACGCCGCAACCTTTTACTTTGCCTGCCTTACCAAGAAAATGACGGTGGTAATTCACTCTTCTGACATAACAACTGAATCTGCTTTCCTTAAGCGCCGACAATTGATTCAGTCGGCGCTGCTGCTTGGCATACTGCCTGCAGTGCAATCGGTGAGCGCTGAAGTCGAAGCGCCCAATACTATCGAACAGATTAGTCGCTACAACAATTACTACGAGTTTTCTACCAACAAGGAAGTGATTTGGAAATTGGCCGAAGCGTTCAAACCACACCCTTGGACGTTGACGATTGAAGGCGAAGTGCAACGTCCGCGCACCATTGCATTCGACGATTTGTTAAAACAGTTTCCGCAAGAAGAACGCATTTATCGACTACGTTGTGTAGAAGGTTGGGCTATGGTGATTCCTTGGCAGGGTTTTTCTCTCGCCAGTTTGATCAAGACGTGCAATCCTACTTCGCGCGCGAAGTTTGTTGAATTTATTGGTCTAGAACGCCCGACAGAAATGATAGGACAACGCAATAAAATGATGGCGTGGCCCTACACGGAAGGATTACGCATCGACGAAGCACTGCATCCACTGACGTTACTAGTTACCGGCTTGTATGGACACCCGTTACCAAATCAAAACGGCGCGCCACTTCGTCTGGCCGTTCCGTGGAAATACGGCTTCAAAAGCATCAAAGCGATTACCAAAATTCGGCTCGTGGAAGAACAACCTGTCAGCTCGTGGATGCGGTCAGCGCCATCGGAATACGGGTTTTACGCCAATGTAAATCCAGACGTGTCGCATCCACGTTGGTCGCAACGGCGAGAAGTTAGAATTGGCCACGCCAGCAAACAACCTACGCTGTTATTCAATGGGTATGCAGATCAAGTTGCATCCATGTATCAGGGTATGGATTTGGTCAAATATTTTTAATGGGTGCGCTGCGCAATCATTATTCTTACTGGATCAAGCAACACTACGATCTGGTTTGGCGTTGCTGTTTCATTGCGTGTTGCCTACCCGCTTTGTGGCTGCTGGGCGAATGGAGCACGGGCAATTTGGGGATTAATCCCTTAAACCGATTGCTACACTTTTCCGGTACGACCGCGCTAGTGCAGATGTTGGTTACGTTATCTGTCACGCCAAGCCGATGGCTGGCTGTACGTCTATCTATCGTTACGCACCAAGCCTACGGCAAACGTTTATCGGATTGGAATTGGCTGATCAAGCTGCGACGCCAGCTAGGTTTATTCGCCTTTTTTTATGCGCTACTTCACTTAGTGATTTACTTGGCCCTCGATGTCACTTGGGACATGCGGGCGGTTTGGGATGATATTCAAGATCGGCTGTTTATTCTGCTTGGTTTTATTGCCTTCGTCCTGTTAGTGCCGCTAGCGCTCACGGCAAATAATGTTTCAATCCGGTGGCTTGGGTCGAATTGGCGCATCTTGCACCGCTTAAGCTACCCAATTGTGATCTGCGATGTGGCGCATTATTGCTTGCAGATGAAAGCAGGACAAACCTCTGCGTGGCCGTTCGCGCTAGCAACGGCTGTTTTATTAGCTTATCGACTTGCGGCGTGGCTCAGTCAGGAAAAAGATTCTGGTATCGAAGTCGAAGAGCGCGGAGTTGAGGAGCGCGAAGTTGAAGAGCGAAGGGGCTGATTTTTTCACAAAGCAGCGATGTGCAGCATCAGATTAATTTACCCTGCTCATCAAAAGCCAGCACCGCATCTGGGTTGACCTGCACGTTTATCAAGTCGCCCACCTCAACAGGGAGTTGTGCATCGCTTTGCCGTGCTTTTAAAATTTCCTCACAGCCGTTGACTTTGAAATGCACAATCAAGGTATCGCCTAAATATTCTACTAACACCACCTTCGCCGGAACACCTTCTTGCGATGCGACCAATCGGATATTTTCTGGTCGAATACCGACACTAACTGCGCTGCTACTGAGCGAGCCAAACTGATTCCATAACGAGAGTAATTCTGGTGCGCTGGAAGGAGTCGGACGCGCAATGAAATTGATCGTCGGTGAGCCCAAAAACTGAGCCACAAATTTATTGGCAGGACGACGATAAACATCCACCGGTCGGCCAATCTGCTCTACTCGACCCGCATTAAAAATCGCAATTCTGTCACCCATCGTCATTGCTTCAACCTGATCGTGTGTTACATAGATCATGGTCGTTTTTAATTGCTTATGCAGGCGCGACAATTCAATTCGCATGCTCACGCGCAAGGATGCATCCAAGTTAGAGAGTGGTTCATCAAACAAAAATACTTTGGGCTTACGCACAATCGCACGCCCTATCGCAACTCGCTGACGCTGACCGCCAGATAACTCTTTGGGGTAACGGTCGAGCAAATCGCTAATCTGTAAAATATCTGCTGCGTGCGCCACCTGTTCGTCGCGTTGCGCGCGTTTTAGGCCAGCCATTTTGAGTGAAAAACCCATATTTTCTCTCACCGTCATATGCGGATACAGGGCGTAGCTTTGAAACACCATTGCCGCTCCGCGCTCCGATGGATGCATGTCGTTGGAGCGCACACCGTCAATAAAAAGGTCGCCCGAACTAATCGATTCTAGTCCTGCGATCATGCGCAAGGTAGTTGATTTTCCGCAGCCAGAAGGGCCAACAAAAACCATGAATTCACCGTCTTCCACGGAAATATCAATGCCTTTAATAACGTCGTTATTAGCATAACTTTTGCTAATTGCTTTTAATTGAATGTGGCACATATTAGGAATGCTCTTTGCTAGAGTGACGTAAAAAATCTTGGTACCACAAGGCGCTGTCTTTCAGCGTGCGACGTTGCGTTTGGTAATCCACATGCACAATTCCGAAACGCTTTTCATAGCCGCAAGCCCATTCAAAATTGTCAAGCAAACTCCAAACAAGGTAGCCACCCATGTTGACTCCTTGCTGCATCGCTGCATGGATCGCTAACAAATGTTGTTTGAGATAGTCGGTACGTTCTAGATCGTGGATGCGATTATTAATTAGCTGATCTTTAAATGCCGCACCGTTTTCGGTTACAAACATGGTGGGAACTTGGTAGTCCTGATGGATACGCACTAACAGCTCGGTTAAACCTGCGGGATAGATTTCCCAGCCCATGTCAGTAACCGGCTTGCCGTTACTTTTAGCATCCCAAGGCTGCTCCGCGCTAATTATGGTGCGGGAATAGTAATTGATTCCCAAGAAATCAATCGGCGCTGCGATCAAGTCTAAGTCACCTTGCAGCACCGTTGGCGCATCAGCACCCAAATGGCTCCACACGTCGGCTGGATAGGACTTTTTAAATAGCGGGTCCATGTACCAACGCAATAATTTGCCATCTTCTAAACGCGCTTTGGCGTGATCTTCCGCACTCGCCGTCACGGCGTGCATGGGCGATAAATTAAGTGCGATTCCAAGCGGATAGGCAGCCCCAGCAGCACGCAATGCGCGTACTGCTAGACCATGGCTGAGTAATAAATGATGCGATGCTTGCGCTGCGATAGCGCGGTCTTTCATCCCGGGAGCAAAGATGCCCAGCTCATTACCCAACGTCGCCATAACCCACGGTTCGTTATGAGTAACAAGAGAAGCAATCCGATCACCAAAGCGCGCGTGTATCAATTGAGCGTATTCCACAAATCGTTCAACGGTTTCACGATTAGCCCAGCCGCCCTGATGTTGAAGCGCGGCAGGTAAATCCCAGTGATTTAATGTTACATAAGGCTTGATACCGCGTTTTAGCAAACCGTCAAACAGCCTGTCATAAAATGCCAATCCCGCTTCATTCCACTGACCCGCACCCGTTGGGCGCACCCGCGGCCAAGAGATCGAAAAACGGTACGCATCGACGTTTAACTGCTCGATCAAATCCAGATCGGTTTCCAATAAATGATAGTGGTCACAAGCAACATCGCCATTGCTGCCGTCTGAGATCGCCTTCGGTATCTGACAGAACTCATCCCAAATTGACGGGCCTTTACCGTCTAGCTTGGCTGCACCTTCAATTTGAAAAGCGCTGGTCGCAACGCCCCACACAAAGTCGGATGGAAAATGGTCTTTGGCAAGACTGACCGAAGAGTTAGGCAAAGAATGGTTCGGCATAAATAATTAAAAATAGCGTAACGCGCTATTTAACTGCACCAGCAGTTAAACCAGAAATTAACTGGCGCGAGGAAATAATAAATAAAATCAAGAGCGGAATCGTTGCAATTGCAGAACCCACCATCAGCGCGCCCCACTCGGTATTCACCGGACTTTGCAACTTACGCAATGCCAGCGGCAGCGTCGCGATTTCCGCCGAGCGCATGACGATTAATGGACTAATAAAATTATTCCATGACGCGATAAAAGTGACTAAGCCTAACGTCCCCAAAGCTGGTCTAAGTAGGGGCAGCACGATATGGCGATAGATTCCCAGCTCAGAGCAACCATCCATGCGCGCGGCTTCAATTAAGTCTTTGGGGATTGAGGTCGAAATAAATTGGCGCATCAAAAAAATTCCAAAAGCACTGGCCGCACTCGGGATATAAAGCGCGCGCGGCTGATCAATCCAACCGAGCGCATCGATAATCATAAACGTCGGAATCATGGTCATAAAAGACGGCAACAACATGGTTCCCATGACAAAACCGAAGAGCTGATTTTTCCAGCGAAAGCGGAACATCGCAAACGCATAGCCGCCCATCGAGCAAAAGATCAGCGTCAAAAAAGTCGAAAGCAAGGCCACATACAAACTCCAACCTAGACTGCTCCAGAATGGAATATGTTGCTGCATGATGTGCAGATTGAGAAAGAAATCATCACCAAAAAAGGTCGGCGGAGGCAGGCTAAAAATCTCCGTGCGCGAATGGGTAGAGAACACAAACATGAAATAAAACGGCGTGAGCATAATGAACGCGCCGATCAGCACCAATACATTAATTAGGTATTTTGTGACTTTCAGGTTGTTCATGCTTAGCCCTCTTCCCTAGTCGAACGACGTTCACGGAAGACCCAGTTAGTGGCATAAGTCAGCGCAGCAATAATGACAAACAAAATCCACGACATTGCGCTCGCCGCACCGAAATCGTTAAAGTCAAACGCCATCCGATACAAATAAATCGCGCTCGTCATCCCAGCTTGATCCGATCCACCATTGCCGTTGGTGAGGATAAAAGGCTCTTCAAATAATTGCAGTCCACCGATCAACGACAGCGTCACACCAAAATAAATCATCGGACGCAAGCTCGGTAACGTGATGTGCCAAAACTTTTGCATGCGGGTCGCGCCATCCATCGTAGCAGCTTCGTACAACTCCGCTGGGATGGTTTGCAGCGCTGCCAAATACAGAACAATATTAAACCCCAGATAACGCCAAAAAATAATCATGGCAATTGCGGGTTGCAAATGCTCTGGATTGCTTATCCAATCAATATTTTGTTGCGGGAAATATGAGCCGATTAAGGGCATGCTCGCTAATTTATGCAGGCCTTGATTAATCATTCCGTAGTCGCTCGAAAACAAGGTGCCAAACATCATGGCAATCGCGACTGTAGAGGTAATGTAAGGAACAAAATAAACGCCCACCACCAAATTACGCAGCCGCCCGAAAGAATGATGAATAAAACAGGCCAGCGGAATGGCGATTACGTGTTGCGGAATGCCAGACACCAAGGTCATCCAAACCGTATTTTTAAACGATTTCCAAAACCATTCGTCGGATAAGGCAAACGTGAAATTACTTAAACCCACGTATTGCATGGCCGACAGACCAGCGGTTGGTTCCCAACTTTGAAACGCCAAGAACAGCGAGAACAACATGGGAAACATGCCGAAAATTAAAAACAAAGCGACAAACGGCGTCAAAAAAATAATCGGCGCATAACGCTTAGGCACACGATTTTTTTTCAACCATGTTGTGACGGTAGTGAGCGAACTCATCGGAATGCTCGCTTTTCTAACAAGCGATAGGCATCATCCAAGGCGGCGTTAATATCTTTGCCTTGATCGAGTACTTTATCGAGTTCGGTGTTAATCACTTCCTCAGCAAACTTATCTTGCTTATGTACTGAAATCGCTTGGATGTGCCCTGCTGCTTCGCGCCAAATTAGACGCGCCTTTTGCCCGCCTAAAAAAGGAATCGGCTCATCAAAAAACGGATCGTTGTAAGTCGATAACAGTGCGGGAAAGGCATTTTGTTCTTTGAACGAAGCAAGTTGGATTTGCGGATTTTGGGTTAAAAACTGAATCAACTTCCACGCATTTTGTTTTTGCTGCTCAGGGATATTTTTAGGAATAGCATAAAAGGTCCCGCCAAAGCCGGCCCAACTGTGTTCGGGTAACTGCGCGGCGCGCCACAATCCCGCCGTATTGGGTGCCATCCAATTACCCAAATGTCCCGCCAACCAAGAGCCTGATAGCTGGGTGGCCAGCGTGCCGCGTTTAAAGCTTTCGGTCCATTCAGTGGACCAATGCGTCATTTTTGCGTCCAGATGATTGTCGCGCACTTTTTTGGCGATTTGAAACGCTCGCACAAAGCGCGCCGATTTAACCAAGACGTGCGATTGCGCGTCAAAATACAATCCCTCTCCCGGCTTACAACCCACCCGTATCATGGTATCGGTGACATCCTGCACGTGCGATACCAAGTAAGCGCCAGTGGCTTTTTTGATCTTGATACCGGCCTCAACAAAGCTATCCCACGAGCCGTTTAGTTCGGCTTCGGTCACGTGCGCGCGGGCTAATAAATCAGCCCGATACAGTAATGTGCCCGGTCCAATATCCGACGGAGCGGCAGCAATGGTGCCGGTTTTGCTGGTCGCCTGCGCAATGGCATACGGCACGTACAGCGCTTGATAATTGCGCATGCCATATTGGGGTGCGGCCAAATCTTCTAATCCACCGCCTTGGGCAAACCGACCGAGATAGCCAAACTCTAAGGCCATCACATCCGGCAAATGCGAGCCGGTCAACAACGCTGTCGTCATCGCGGAATGGTGATCGGCGATCTGCAAACTGACGACGTTGACATCAATATCGGGATGGATTTTTTTCCAAGCAGGGATGGCGGCGCGGACGATTTCATCCATGGCTGGAAAAGCGGCAACGGTTAACGCGGGGGACGCTTGAGTGGCATAAGCGGCACTGCATAAGCTAAGGCTAAGCCACAGCACAAGTCCGGCTAGCGCACACGTCGTCGTAATGAGCGGGCCAAACTTGCCACGCCATTGGTTTGTTCCTTGCATCGGGTCTCCGGAACGCAATAGAGTTGTCTCGTTGATTGTATTTGTGGGGCATCGGACCTTGCTGGTCGGAGTGAAAGCGTTTCCAATTGCACATAGTATCAAGCAGGCAGCAAAATTTAAACACTTTCCTCGGATTTATCCTAACCGAATGGATAGAGTTAGTAGCTTAAATAATTTTCATATTAATTTTTCACTACAAACATAGATCAAAAGCCGCCCAATACGCACCAAAGATTAACTCCGTCCGTAACAAAAAAGCCTCCGTAATGGAGGCTTTTCAATCGCGGCAAAAACGGCGTTAGAAGCTAGTTTTTAGTCCTATGCAGTTGTTGTACGCTGCGCTTATTCCGGGGCGACCACAAAAACTCATCACCATCGAAACCACTACGCTGCGCGAATCAAATCGACCGCTTTTTCCGCAATCGCAATAATCGGCGCATTGGTGTTGCCGCCGATGAGCGTTGGCATGATGGAGCCATCGACCACGCGCAAGCCGCTAATGCCGTGCACTTTTAACTGAGCATCAACGACCGCCATTGCATCTGAGCCCATTTTGCAAGTGCCGACTGGGTGATAAACGGTGTCGCTACGTTGGCGCAGAATGTGGCGGATATCGTCGTCGGTATGCACATCGGCGGTGATCACGTCCTTTTGGCGCACGTTGGCTAGGCTAGGCGCGTCTAATAATTTTTTGGTTAGCTTGTAACCTTTGACTAGCGTTTCTAAATCCTCATCCTCTTTTAAAAATCCCACGTCGATCAATGGCGCATCGGACATATTAGCGCTGGCTAAAGTAACTTGACCGCGACTCTTTGGTCGCAATAAACACACATGGCAAGAGTAACCGTGCGCCATATGCAATTTGCGTGCGTGGTCTTCGACCATACTGATCACAAAATGCAGTTGCACGTCTGGTGCGGGCAAGCTTGGATCGGTTTTTAGGAAAGCACCGCCCTCGGCAAAGTTGGTGGCAATTGTTCCGGTACGTGAATTGATGTATTTAATGATCTCGCCAGTCATCTTGACGCTACCACTCAAGGAGATGCCGATTAAGTCCAAACTCTTGGCCTCAAAACCAAAAATGAAATCGGGATGATCTTGCAGATTTTGTCCGACGCCAGGTAAATCGTGCACCAGCGGGATGCCGAGTTTTTGTAATTCAGCAGCAGGGCCAACCCCTGAGACCATCAACAACTGCGGCGAGTTGAACGCACCAGCAGACAGAATTACTTCCTTACGAGCGCGCAGTTCTTGCTTGACGCCGCCTTGGGTAAAGCTAATCCCAACGGCGCGTTTTCCTTCAAACAGAATACGCTCAACCTGCACATCGGTTTGCACATCCAGATTAGACCGTTTACCCATGTGCGGATGCAGATAGGCGCGCGCGGCGCTCCAGCGTTCGCCGTTGTTATGGGTCACTTGATAAATCCCCACGCCCTCTTGCTCTGCACCGTTAAAATCGGTGTTGATTGGGAAGCCGGCTTCTTTGGCGGCATTCAAATAGATTTGTTGAAATGGATTATTACTTTGCAGATTCTGGACATGCAACGGGCCCGCATTGCCGTGGTAACTATCTTTGATGACGGAGTTATTTTCGCTTTTAATAAAATACGGCAGCATGTCGTTGTACGACCAACCGACATTACCCAACTCAGCCCAGTGATCGTAATCAATCCGATGACCGCGGATATATACCATCGCGTTAATCGCGGATGATCCACCTAAACATTTACCACGTGGTTGGTAGCCGCGCCGCCCATTTAATCCCGGTTGGGGCACTGTTTCATAAGCATAGTTATTGATTTTGGTCGGCAGCATCGCGACCGCACCAACTGGGGTTTTGACTACCCAACTATCGCCCTTGCCACCCGCCTCTAGTAAGGCGACCGTGGTCGATGCATTTTCTGTTAAACGCCCTGCAATCACGCTGCCTGCCGAACCACCGCCGATGACGATGTAATCAAATTCTTTCATGCTCATTATTGTCTCCTCATTTTTATCAATAAATACTGTGTCAACAACTGCTTTTCAATAACCCGTTAAGTTTTTTACGATCGGTTTTGCTGCTGAGCCGAATAATCTGCTTAGTAGGTTTAGCGCTACCGCATCCATTCCGACTCGCCAAATGACTTTGTTTCCGTGCGCGGCTTTCCATACCGTTTGCGCGACTTGGTTGGCTTCAATTTTGACGCCTAACTTTTGCACCGAAGCGGCTTTCACGCTCGCATTATTGACCATGGGCGTATTCACGTAAGGAGCAATAATTGCGCTAACTTGGATGCCTAATGGTTCAAACTCGATATTGAGCGCTTCGGTTAAACCTTTGACGAAAAATTTGCTGGCGCTGTACACCGCATGATCGGGCGAGCCATATTCGGCTGAGGTAGAACTCATGTTGACAATATGCGCGTCGGGGGTGTTTTTGAGCAAAGGCAATGCGGCGTCGATACAGTACAGCACACCTTTGATGTTGACGTCCATCATGCGATCAATCAGCAGCGGGTCAATTGAGGAGTGCGGCCCCATTTGCAACAGGCCAGCGCAGTTAAACAGGCAATCCAATTTACCTTGGGTTGCGCTGCTCGCAGCAGCCATTAGCGCACTTGCGCCGTTGCGTGTGCTGATATCGGCTTGGATGGCAACGATCTCGTCACCCAACTCAGTTTGTAATGCCTTGAGCGCAACTTGATTAATATCGGCGGCAATGATTTTCCATCCGTTGGTATAAAACAGCCGAACCGTTGCCAATCCTATGCCTGAGGCCGCGCCAGTGATAAGGATAGTTTTGCTTGTTTTCATGCTGGTAGATGCGAGAGTCCAAATTGCGCCATCGCGCGGATGGCGAGCTTAGCAGAACGTAAATACAGCGTTTGCAGGTGGAACACATGCCACCTTTGCAGATGACATTCCAAGCGACACGATACGCCCGCTTGGTTTAACTTCTGCTCCAGTTGCAAAGAATCGTTGAGCAAAATTTCTTCCTCACCGACTTGAATCAATGTCGGCGGCAAGCCCCTTAGGTCTGCCGTGAGTGGAGAGAATTCCGAACCGCTTGGCGCGTTCAGCCAATTCACTCCTTGTGTCAACCAGCCTTCATTAATCATCGGCTCACCACGGCCACCGAACAGTTGCTCTTGCCGCACTGCTAATCCGTCTGTCACTGGAGAAATCAAGGTCAGGCACGCCGGCTGTGGGATACCGAGTTGTTTCAAACGCAGCGCTAACGCGATTGCCAAAGAGCCACCCGCCGAATCGCCCGCGACGATGATGTTTTGCGGCGCATAACTTTGCCTTAGCAATTCTTGGTAAGCCACCACCGCATCGTCTAACGCGCTGGGATAGGGATGTTCGGGTGCTAAACGGTAATTCAGAATCCAGACCGGCAAGCCACTTTCAAGCGCGAAAAGACTGCACAGGCTGCGATGCGTGAAGTGATTCCCTAAACAAAACGCGCCGCCATGCAGGTACAGAATCACGCTTGTGGCACTGGCATTATGTGAGCTAACGATTTGAATATTAAGTCCATTTACGTCTAGGCTGCGTCGGCTTATACCTAATCGTCCGGGCATCAACAATGACAGCATGTGCACCCAACGGCGTTGTGCTTTAACGCCTAGGCGCGGCCCGATTGCGGATTTAAAGGTGAGTCGTAAAAAGCCGCGCAAAAAGGCAGCTTGACCATTTTCAATGATGCCAGAAGGTGGTTCGATTTTGACTATCATGCTGCTCCTCGCAATGTCACTCCAGATGAAGATGAAAGCCGATACCCCTCCAAACTGCGGCGCTTAGTAATCCAACGGTAGCTAATGGTAAATCCAGGCCAATTAGTGCTGTTATAGCCACGGCCATCGATATACCAACTCTGGCAGCCAGTCCAAACGGTATGCGCTAAATTCTTTTGTACGGTGGTAGCGAAATGCTCATATTCATTGGGCTGCACTTCAATCACGTTGGTCTTGGTTTGCTCCATTTTTTTAATACACCGCATCACGTGAGCAATTTGGCTCTCGATCATAAAGACTATCGAGTTATGTCCAAGATTGGTATTGGGGCCGTACAACATGAAAAAATTGGGAAACTTTGGCACTGTAATCCCAAGGTAGGCTTTAGCACCATCGGCCCAAGCAGTATTGAGATCGATGCCACCAACACCTGTAATGGTCAGAGGAGCTAAGAACTCGGTCGCTGCAAAACCGGTGCCGTAAATCAGCAAATCAACGTCATGCGTTTTACCGTCCTTAGTCTGCACGCCGCTAGGCGTAATGCGGGTGATATTGTCGGTCACGAGTTGGACGTTAGGACGATTGAACGCTTCAAAATAATTACTGGAAAGCAGAATGCGCTTGCAGCCGATTTGATAATCGGGCGTCATTTTTTGGCGCAATGTTGGATCGGCTATTTGGCTAGCAAGGAGACGTCGAAAAGGAATTCCCACCGCGAATTTCATCAAGCCTTTAAAGCGTGTAAAAGCGATGGCGCGCGATTCGTACTGCGTGTAGTAGGCCAAGCGTTGCAACTTCATCAGAATGGGAAATTGGCCAAACAAACGCTTTTTCAATCCGCTGTTGGCGCCATCTGGGCGCGGCATGATGTAAGCCGGGGTGCGCTGAAACACGCTCAGCGATTTCACCCGCTGAGCAATCGCGGGCACGAATTGAATCGCGGATGCGCCGGTGCCAATGACCGCGACCCGCTTATCGCTTAAGTTGATCGAATGATCCCATCGTGCGGAATGGAAGCTAGGTCCATTGAAACTCTCACGCCCTTCGATTTTGGGGAAGGCAGGCTGGCTCAATTGCCCCATTGCTGTGATCAACATACGACTATACAAGACTTGGCCGCTTTTTAATCTGACCTGCCAAATCTGTTCGGACTCGTTAAAGCTGGCGGCGCTGACCTCCGCGCCGAAGTTTATGTGTTGCCGCAATCGGTAACGCTGGGCGCAGTCCTTTAAGTAGGCATAAATTTCGGCTTGCGGGGCAAAAGTTCTGCTCCAATTGGGATTGAGGTAAAACGAAAAAGAATATAAATGCGACGGCACATCACAGGCCGCGCCGGGATAGGTGTTCTCGCGCCACACGCCGCCGACATCGTGCTGCTTTTCCAGAATCACAAAATCATGGATGTTGTGTTTCTTGAGCGCGATTGCCATCCCAAGTCCGGCAAATCCCGTCCCGATGATGATGGCTTTTTTGATGGTTTTTATTGGTGCTGCTTGCTGTAAGGATTGCTCAATACTTTTAGCCGTATGTGTCATTACAATTCGTCTCCTTGAGTCTTATTATGATCTAAGCAAATCCTAGTCCTAAACCTGAATTTGAAAAGTCACCTTTTCGGCAAAATAGTTTTAAGTATTGTTGTATAGAAACCCCGATCTGCGAATGTTGTTTTAGGCCAGATACATTAGAATATAGGCCACCTACAACAAGTTTTTGGCGGCCAATGATGAGCATTTTGGATTTCACCCGCAGTGCAGCAAGTATTGCCCTGCAGGTAGAAATGGGTAAAGAGCATGGCCTAGATTCGCATGAATTGCTGCGAGGCAGCATGGTATCGATCAGCCAGCTTAGTGACCCAAATACTGAAGTTTCGGCCGCCCAAGAAATTCGCGTCACCAAGAATTTACTCAAGCTCTCCAAAGCCAAACCATTACTTGGCCTGCACCTTGGTCAACGCTACAAACCGTCGGTGTACGGCATGTGGGGATTTGGCTTGATTAGCTGCGCCACGCTGGGTGACGCAATGCGCCATGCGATGCGGTTTTTGCCGTTGACGTTTACTTTTTCAACGATTCGCTATCACGATGACGGACAACTAATCCATTTGCAATTCGACGAGACCACTTTTGACGAAGAACTAAAACGATTCCTGCTGCACCGCGATATGGCGGCTGGACTGGCCTTATTCAAAAGCATATTGGGCGATTCTTTCTCTTTGCACCAAGTCACTTTCCGACACAACCTCAGCCAAATTACTCACAAAGCCGAATTCGAAAAAGTATTTGGTGTAGCGCCGGTATTTGGTGCAGACACGAATTCGCTGGTTTTTGAAAATAGTTACCTAGCGCAAAAACTACCCATGGCCTACCCCACCGCCGCCACCATGTGCGATCAATACTGCGCTGAGCTGCTGGAAAAAAGGCGCTCCAAACTCGGAACGACGGCGGTTGTGAATCAATATTTAGGGATGAACTTGTATCAAATTCCCAAACTGGAAGACATGGCGAACTTACTTAACACCAGCGAGCGCACATTAAAGCGCATGCTGGCCAATGAAAACACCTCGTTTCGGCAATTGGTAAAGGATTTCCAATGCTCTGAAGCGATGGATTATCTGACCAACAGCGACTTTAGTATTGCCGACATCGCGCAGAGGTTGGGATTTAGCGATGCGTCGAGTTTTTCGCAATCGTTTAAACGTTGGACGGGCGTGGCGCCGCTTCATTATAAAAACCAGCGCAGCGCGTAAAAAAATATGCCAATAGTGCTAGACAGGCACTCAACTTTTTTACCAATTTGCGCCAACAATACCGATTTAACATCGTAACTATTTAAATAAGATCGCAAACTTTGACCTATAATTGCTGCAAGGAAATTAGGTTATAAATATCTCAGCGAACCCGCAACAACCTCGCTGCAATTAATCGTGGCCGACTACATCAACGTCGCTTTTTTCATTAGGCGACTCGGCTAAGCACGCATATTTCAACCAGAATTGACGCTCTATCCAATGACTCAAACACAATCGCTGCTGTATTTACTGAGCATGTTTATTCCCTTGTTTACTGGGATCGCCATGCTGATTGTCTGGAATTTTGATCGGTCACAAAAATTCGTGCGTGACTTTGCGTTTTCCACACTTGCTACAGCGCTCTTCACACTTGGTTTCCTGACCTACTTACAAAATGTCCCGCCCGTGCGGTTTGGCGCGATGTTGCTCACCGTGTGTTGCGCCACGTTGAATTTGGGATTTTTAATTAGCAGCATGAATCGGCTAGCGCAATTTAAGCTATCGCAAAAGCAGATCATCGGCGGTTCAGCGGTCATTTTTCTTGTGCTGATGTTTCCACCATCGCCCGGCGCATTGCTGGTCAAAAGTAGCTTTGCCCTGATCATCCAAGTAGTTCTTGGCGCTTTTTCGACCGCTCGACTATGGAGAAAAAAATCGGTTGAACGCTATCTTGGCCCGCTCGTCATTTTGCTCGGCTTATCCCAATTAATCGTTATTCTTGGCGTCTTAAAATACATCCACATCCAAGCCTTAGAAGCCGCCCTGATCCGTGTAGTAATTGGCTTTATTTTTCTGTTTTCCGCGCTCCATCGCTCCAAGCGGGAAATAAAAAAAGCGTTTGACCAATTCAAATTAATGACCGAACAATCGCCGCAAGGCGTGCTGGTTTTAAACGACCAAACGGTGCTGTATTCCAACGTCGCGGCGCAAAAAATCTATGGCTGCACAAGTACCGCCGAATTAAATCAGGTTAGCCAAAACGAGCCGAGCAGCCCAATCGATAGCAGCGAATTCCACTATTACTATCAAAAGCTGCAAGAGCAAAAAATGGATACCGCCGTTTGGGGTGAGAAACATAAGCGTGCGGATGGAAAAGTTCTCAGCCTGACTTTTACGGCTTGGCTCATCGAATGGGAACATCAACTTGCGGCGCAGATTCTGATCACGGATGAAACCGACTTAATCAATTCCGCCATGGCCTTGTCGTACCAAGAAACCCATGATGAACTCACGGGCTTAGCTAATCGGCGTATGTTAATTCAACAGCTCCATCGATATTGTTATATGGATGAGCATCACGCCACTTGCATTCTGACCATCTTAAACATCAATCGCTTTAAATTATTTAATCAGGGCCAAGGGCATGTTATCGGCGACCAAGTATTGCTGGAGCTGTCGCGCAAATTAAGCGCAGCAGTCGGTGTTGAGACCGAAGTCATGCGTATCGGCGGCGATGAGTTTGGCTTGATTAATATCAGCGTGTTCGATATCGAAAAACTCAATGCTAAATTGATCGAACTGTGCAAACAGCCCTTGCAAATCGAAGGTCGCCACTATTTTATTAGTCTGGCGATCGGCCAAGCGATGTATCCCGTCAATGCGCGCAATGCCGATGGATTGCTGCGCGCCGCTAACGCCGCCATGCATCAAGCCAAAAAAATTCCCGGCACGTCTATCGTCATGGCCGATGCTAAATTTGAAGAGTCGCTCAGTCGCGCAATGGAGCAGGAACAAGAGTTAAAAAACGCCATTATTAAGCGCGAAATCACGCTTTTCTATCAACCCAAAGTTGACGCACTCACCCACCAATTAATGGGTTTTGAAGCCTTAGCACGCTGGATAAGACCGGGCAAAGGCAATGTCAATCCAGCCGAATTTATCGCGGTGGCGGAAAAAACAGCGTTAATTAATGATTTGGGCAGCATGTTATTAGACGAGGCTTGCAGCCAGATCGCGACGTGGTATCACCAGTTCGGCGATTGCGTTCCGGTCGCCGTCAATGTGTCGCCGATCCAGTTACTAGACCCAAACTTCTCCGAGCTGATTCGGGATGTCATCGCCAAGTTCAATATCCCACCACGGTTGCTCACATTAGAAATTACCGAGAGCGCCGCCATTAATGACCTCGATCAAACCCAGCAGCAAATCAGTCAATTGCAACACATGGGAATCCACGTGGCGATGGACGATTTTGGTACCGGCTATTCATCGCTAAGCATGTTGCGCCGATTGCGGGTGCAGACCTTAAAGATCGACCGCGCGCTGATTGATCCGCTGCCATCACAAGAAGCAACCGCTATCGTGGTTTCTATCTGCCAATTAGCCAAAGCGTTAAACATGCATGTGGTCGCTGAAGGGGTAGAAACCACCGACCAATCGGAAGCCGCCCGCAAAGCGGGATGCCATGAACTCCAAGGCTACTTGTTCGCCAAACCGTTGCGGTACAACGAGGCAGAGGCTTGGTTGGCGCATCGCTTTGATGCACTAATCGATCAGCCTTAAAGGCCAACACGAGAACATCAGCGCCAGCATACGACCGTATATTCACGCACCAACACTCAAAACCGGCCCACTTAACTTGTGCGCCTATCTAGTCGGCGGAGCGCAATAAGCGCTCAATATCCCCGCATCTTTTCACTCTTCTATTCTGCAATCGGCTAAATATCGTCAGCACTCCGATTACAACTCTGGTTGCAGCGACGATCGTCGATGGATACTGAATCAAAACACTCGCGTTTTTAAAGGCAATTTAAAGCGCTTTGGCTCACGCAAAAATATTTACGTACAGCTACATTTTTAAATGTAGTTTAACTACTTTTAAATAATGCCTCATTTTATAAGCAATTGATTTATAGCGATTTAATTAAATTAAATTCTGAATTGTGAAATTTATTTTCAATTTTATGTATACATTTAATTTAGTTTAGCTACATAATAAATTACGAGATTGATTTTTTAGGACTCAGCTCGTCGGCGAATTAGTCGCCAAAAAACAAAAAACACTTATAAAAAAATTCGGAGACAATGATGGCGATTTATTCAAATCAGCAAGGTATTGCTTCGTCCTTTGGCAGCCTATTTGCCACAGTATTTAGGACAAAAATCACACAAAAACGCGTTGCCCTTATCGCGCTAACTTCTTTCACTCTGCTACTTAGCGCCTGCGGAGGCGGAGGTGGTGGCGGAGTAGGAGTATCAAACTCAGGTGGCGGCGTAGTCACGCCCCCACCCGCTCCAGTGGCCGACACCCCGCCTGCTGCTGGCGTAATGCGCGTGCATTTTTATCGTAGCCAAGGCGGTGAAGCGAGTTGGGGCGTCTATTCGTGGCAAGGGCCAAAAGTGCCTTCAAGTGGTTGGCCGGGAAGCCCATTTTTATTCACCACCGCGGATGGCGATGGTTGGGGTAAACACGTCGATATTCCAATGGACACGACCCAAACCCAAATGAATTATCTGATTTCCAGTCCCAATGCAGCGGGAACTGATGCAGCCAAAGATTGCGCCAGTGGGAACAATACGACGGTCAATTTAAACGCCAACCTAGCAACCGCCGGTCAAGAAATTTGGGTGGTATCTGGCGTATGCACAGCCTATTCCACTGAGCCACCTAAACCAGCGGCATTTAATTTCTCCAACGCCCGCGCAGTGTGGCTGACATCGGATACCTTTGTTTGGCCTGGCGCGTCCAGCACAGCGCAATACCAATTGACAACCGCGCTCAACGGCGGACTAACGGTCAGTAGCGCAGGAGTTGTTAGCGGTTACGATGCGCAATATCCACTAACCGTCGTTGCAGCAGGTTTTAGCAGCTTGCCGAGCGCGGTGCAAACAAAGTATCCGCAGTATGCCAGCGCCACCGTATTGAAATTGTCGACCGCATTAACTGCAGCACAAATCGCGACAATAATTACCGGTGAAGTCGCCATTGTCCAATCATCCTCTAGCACCACGGCGACGGACGGCACTCAATTGCAGCTAGCACCCTTACTCGATAGTATTTATTCACCGACTCAGCAGAGTGCAGCACAAACTGCCAACCTTGGCGTGACCTTTGCCGCTGACGTACCCACATTTAGCGTGTGGGCACCAACTGCCAAGTCAGTCACATTAAATATTTATCCTAATGCGACCGCCACCACCGCATCAGCAACACAAACAATGACCTTAAACCCAGCAACTGGAATCTGGAGCTATACCGCACCAAACACCAGCTGGACTAATTCGGCCTATTACACCTATAGCGTAAAAGTCTATTCAATGTATGCTGCCGGTGGCACTGTTGTGACTAACACAGTGGCCGATCCTTATTCAGTCTCCTTGAACGGATTAGACCTCACCAATCCTGGCAACCATCATTCCATGGTGTTGAATTTAGCGGACTCGGTTGCCATGCCAACGGGCTGGAATGGGCAGACATTACCTGCGACACTGGACGGCACTGATAGCGCAATTTATGAATTACATCTGCGCGATTTTTCCGCTAGCGACTCCAGCGTTAGCAGTGCTGCAGCGGGTAAATTTGCAGCCTTTGCTAGCGCAAATAATTCCGGCAATGGGATGATGCATTTGTCGGCCTTGGCGCAAGCGGGTTTAACGCATGTGCATCTATTGCCAGCGTTTGAATTTGCGACGGTCGATCAACTACATTGTTCATCACCAACCATTAGCCCAGCCATCGGCGCGGCGACGAGTGCCGCGACCGCCGTGGTTGCAGCACAAAAGAGCGACTGCTTTAACTGGGGCTACGATCCACTGCTTTATGGCGCGCCGCAGGGAAGCTACTCAAGCAATCCTAACGATGGCACAACCCGAGTGCGTGAATTCCGCGATATGGTTTTAGGCTTACACAGCATCGGTCTGCGCGTAATTATGGACGTGGTTTATAACCACACCACAGCTGCCGGCCAAAATACCAATTCGATCTTAGATCAAATTGTGCCGGGCTATTACTACCGTCTTGGCGCTAGCGGCAATCCGAATACTGCTTCAGGTGCCGGACCGGATTTAGCGACAGAAAATGCGATGACTGAAAAACTGATGATCGACACCCTCGCACGTTGGGCTAGTCAATATAAAGTGGACGGATTTAGGTTTGACATCATGAGTTTGATTCCGAAACAAGTCATGCTCGATACCCAAGCTGCATTGAACCAAGTCGCATTAGCCGACGGTCGCCGCACAGCAAATGGACCTGGCATCTACCTTTATGGCGAAGGCTGGGGCCAATCTGGTTTGAGCTTTGTCAATGCACAACAAGCCAACATGGCTGGAACCGGAATCGGCACCTTTAATGATCGCATTCGTGATGCGGTGCGCGGCGGCAGTCCATTTGATAACAGCAACGGCATGGTGACGCATCAAGGTTTTATCAATGGTCTGTGCTACGACAACAACGATGGGTCAAGCTGTAACACAACGGCAGCAAACTTGACCAGTTGCGCTAGCGGCTCACTGAATCAACAACAATGTTTGTTCATTTTGCAGAACCGGATCAGCGTTGGCTTAGCAGGTAATTTGGCAAGCTTCCCGTTGAACTCAACCACCACTGGCGCGCAAGTCGATTATTTTGGCTCAGCGACCGGCTATACAGGCACTCCGCAAGAAAACATCGCCTATATTTCGGTGCATGACAACGAGACTGTTTTCGACGTCAGCCAATATAAGCATCCAATCGCCACCACGACAGCCGATCGCGCCCGCGCTCAAGTCGTTGGCCTATCGATAGTCGCGTTAGCACAAGGCGTGCCGTTCTTCCATGGCGGCGACGACATGCTGCGCTCTAAATCAATGGACAGCAATAGCTACGATTCGGGTGACTATTTCAATCTGATCAATTGGAGCGGCTCAAACAATAACTGGGCAGTAGGTGCGCCGCCGCAAAATACGGGCAACAATGCGACCAATTTATCGACCATGACACCGTTCCTTAACAACACCGCCTTGAGTCCAGTGAGCGCCGATATTAGCAGCACGACGTTGGCCTTCCAAGATTTCTTAAGAATTCGTAAAGATAGCTCAATGTTCCGCCTTAAAACGGCAGCAGCGATTTCTAGTTGTGTGAGCTTCCCAGATCAAGGCGCACAACAAGCAGGCTTAATCGTGATGAAAATATCCGGCGCATCCGGTTGTGGTGACAGTAAATACAAGAGCATTATCGTGTTATTCAACGCGAATAAAATTGCCCAAAACTTCACATTAAGTGGCGCTGCGGGATTGACGATTAGCCTGCATCCGTTGCAAGCAAACGGAAGCGATGCGAGAGTGAAAACAGCGACGTTTAGCTCAGGAAATTTTTCAGTTCCTGCGCGCACAACCGCGGTTTTTGTGCAAAATTGACGTATTATTTGTGAGCGCGCGGCAGAATTTAAAATCAAGGATTTTAGTTATAAAAATTGATTCAAATTCTGCCGCACACGTTAATTTGATAAAAAATAAGGTGCGCCAACTCTCAAGTTTGGATGATGCTTTAATCAAAAAAAATGGAGACCTCATGACCAGTGAATATTACTCAATCGACCTCGATGACCAACCATCGCCGAAATTCAATCCTGAAGCAATTTGCGACTGTCGAAATTGCTTTCCTGTTTGCCGACTAGTCAAAGAACCGTTAAGTCCAATCGCGCAGCAAATGCGTGACGCCATGACCAAGCACGGTGGTTCGTCGCTACAGGCGTAAGTATTTAAAAGCAATAACGTTTGATTCTCCTCGTTGGAACTTGTGCCGCCTTGATTTTGCAATCCAATCAATGCGGCAATTTCTTTTGGCACCAAGTAGTATTTACGCCGAAGATCTGTTCAAAAAATCACCCGACAGTGCCCACAATCAATCTACCTCAACCAAAATGGCTTATTAATCGCGTAGCGATTAACGTATATTTTTGGCGTAGCTTCCAGCGAAGTATCTAAGAATAACCCAACCGGTGCAGCACAGCACAACTCGACCAAATCCACGCCTCAATTAAAAGTTGCAATAAAGCATCTTTTGCGCGAATATAGATCGGAGCTCGGCTTGTAAATGCCCTATTTAGGGCATAGCCCATTCGCGTAAGATTCGCTAGGATGGCACATTCATCACCAGCTCGACTGTTGCAGCCTTCCTTTTCCCAACCCGCCACACAACATAACTATGAAAACATTGATAGGCAACATCGCATCGCTTTCGCTCGTCACAATTAATTTACTCGGCATCACTTCCGCATATGCGCAAGAAAATATGCAATTGGAAATTGGCCGCTTGCAGGTCTGCAACCCTGCAGACACGACCAAGAATGTCATTGAAATACCAGTGGACGGAAAATACCGTATCGCAGGTGTCAAAGTTGGACTGACCGAACCACTCGTCATTACGCCAATCGAGTTTTCACAGAATCCACCGAGGAGCACATCGGGAAATCGATTTAAATTAGAAAACCGCGATGGTAAATTAGTCGCCCAACTTAATTTCAACGGCGTATCGTGCATTTATCTCGCCGCTCAAGCCCCCGTATTAAAAAACAATATTACGCTGTCGGGAACGCATGTCTCACCGAGTTGGAATTCTGAGGCTGATGGAACCAACGTCGATGGAATTTCATACCGTTACTTCAATTCCATCGACCAAACCTACTACGTCGCTTCCGAAATTGGTAAAACGCTGACCTTTGCTGCACACGATTCGCAAACCGGCTCAAATCTTAACAGCGATCACATCAACAAAATTGACGTCTCAAATCCCAAAATTGTGGGATTAATGGCTTCTGCCTTTCAATCCAACTTAGAGCGTCGCAATCAATACGACAGCGCTGTCATCGATCTAGAAAAACTTAACATAAACGTGAACGAGCTCGATGTCAGC
Organism: Sapientia aquatica; assembly: GCF_004358105.1. Lineage (GTDB taxonomy): Bacteria > Pseudomonadota > Gammaproteobacteria > Burkholderiales > Burkholderiaceae_D > Solimicrobium > Solimicrobium aquaticum. The sequence continues at coordinate 124,551 of NZ_SMYL01000003.1, forward strand.
AGTAGCTCGGACGTCACCACACTGATCGGGAAATTGAAGGAAGCGTTACAACCGCCAGCGCACTCACGGCTTCTCTTGGCGCTGCCAAAAAAGGGAAAGGTACAGTTAAAATTTTCCAACCAAGCTTTGATTGGCAATCGATTGGCGGGTCAAGGCTTTTATAGAGATTCAAACGTGGTCGCTACGGGAGATACTGGCCCTGAGACCATCGTTCCCATGACAGCCTTTATCAATTTTCAGGCAGCGCTCATCGATTTTGACTCTGGCAAATTAATTACATCTCAGGCTTACGCCGATGGACGCCTATTTTTTAGCAGTCAATTCCCAATAGTGGACATAACGGACGCGATCGTGGACAAGCAAAAAATCGTTGCTCTCAATACCGCCGTTAATGTCGGCGTAGCCAGCGTAATGAAAGGCATATTTGAAAGTAAATGAGTCCGTTCCAATTTAAACAGTGAACTAGGTAGTATTTGATACATGCCCGCACAAATTTTGAGCATTCCACCAAATTAACAAAGGCGATTGGATGATCCATATTTCTGAACTTGCATTCAACTACGCAAGCAAACCCGTTTACGCCGACTTTTCATTGAAGTTGACACAACCCGGCGTCGTTGGACTATTTGGTCGCAATGGAAGTGGAAAATCAACCTTGCTCAAAATTTTGTCCGGGCTATTATTCCCCGATCATGGCAAGGTTGAAGTGCTGCACTATGAGCCGAAGCGACGTCTACCAGCATTTTTAGAGCAAGTGTATTTCGTTCCCGAAGAATTCCATCTACCCGACATCAAAATCGCCGCGCTGCAAAAGCATCACGCGCCGTTTTATCCAAAGTTTTCGCATCCTGATTTTGTGCGTTATAGCGAGATTTTTGAAATTCCTCAAGACAAAGGCTTTGCCACCATGAGTTTGGGGCAGAAGAAAAAAGCCGTGATCGCCTTTGCCCTCGCCACGCACACACCGTTACTGCTGATGGATGAGCCAACTAACGGACTCGATATTATGGGGCGGGCGCAATTTAAACAAATTATGAGCGGACCGGAACATGCGGACCGCCTTGTATTAATCAGCACGCACCAGGCCCACGATTTAGAAAATCTGATGAACCATGTGCTGTTCGTCGATGGTGGCAAGATCGCACTATCGGCTAGCATGCCGCAATTGCAATCGGCGCTACATTTAGGCATCACGGACGATTTCAGCCAAACAGAGGGCTGCATTTATCACGAAGCATTGGGTAATCAATGGGCTTACGTCGCCGCTAACCACCACAACCACGCGGGGAAAATTAATTTGGAATTGCTCTACAAGGCGCTCAGTATTAACAAGCAAGGCGTACTGGATGCGATGTCAAAAAATCAGCCGCCAGTGGAGAAATCAGCATGAGTAATTTTTTTAATGCCGCCCGATTTATTCGTTTGATTCAAGCGCATCTGACCGAAAATAGACGCGAATATGTGGGATTTGCTGCGGTGATGTGCATTCTCGATGTGGTATTCATTCTCATCAATTTAAACACTTCAGGAACGTCCTATTTTGCATTTCAATTCACTTCCCAAATGGGTTGGTACGGATTTGGCCTTGCTGCGAGCAGTCTCATCTTTGCGGCACGCCACTTCAGACAATTAGCTAAACCAGGTGCGGCCATTACTCACTTAATGCGACCAGCGTCTCAGTTTGAAAAATGTTTGTTAGCGTTTGTATTCATTGGCGTTCTATTCCCGCTGGCTTATACCTTGTTTTATACATTACTGAATTATCCCGCTGTGCAACTTGCTCAACATCGGTATGTCGCGCCCTCGGTATGCAGCACTTGCCCCGTCCAACTAGCGCCGGATTTTAGGTTTTATTTACCATTTATCTCCAAACTAAGATCATTCAATGGGGCTATCCAACATAGTAGGGACATTCGATTTACGATCCAATTTTTGTTGATACTCTGGTCAGTTCAAGCACTGATTGTCGGCGGAGTGGTGTATTTCAAAAAGTCGCCGTTTTTGCGTACATTTTTAGCCCTATTCTTTTTGTGTATCGGATTATCCATCACCACCGCAACCTGGCAAACCAATGTGTTTTGGTCAACCGTCTATGGTGACTCGGGCGCCTATTCATTGTTTGAAATAATCTTATCAATACTGCGCTGGTTGCTGTTGCCGCTCATCCTTTGGATTGGGGTGTATTTCCATGTCAAAGAACGCGAGGTGGCATGATGAAATATCTCTTTAATCGGATCGGAGTTTGGATTTTTATCGCGGCTTTAGGTTTGTACCTCGGAAGTGGAATGCTGCTGGAGAAGCTCCATCACGATCGGCTGGAAGCAGCCAAGAACGCCCATGTTCAAGCAGAGCAATTGAATATTGGCTCGACTAAGTCCGCCGTGATAAAAGGCGTTATAAATAAGTTCAGCCAACTTCCGCTCCAAATTTATATTGCCTCACCGTCGAATCAATCTGAAATCCAAAATAACAATCTCAATGTCACGGTCGAGCAAAAAATAATCGGCGACACCTTAACCATTTCGATCAATCAATCTAATACAGAAGCCTATATGAACTTGCAACCTATCAAAATTATGCTTCCTAAGGGGATCGAAAAACTCGATGTGAGCGGTGTAAATAGAATCGAAATGGAAAATAGATTTTCAGCACCGGAGTTGGATTTTGGCCTAACAGTTTTAGACTGTGTTCCTAATATTAAGCTCGACAACTTATCGCTGCATCGCTTCAACATCAACAGCAAATGTCTACTCGAACCGAATAAAGAACTATTGGTTGACGAACCATTTAACCGACATATCGCCAACAACATTCAATTTGGCGAAAATATAACACTCCATGAAATGAATGCCAATCTAACCGCTGGCCATTTGTCGGTGGACGCTAGCTTTTCTTCAGACTTGACCACGCTTACCCTGAGCGACGCCGTTACCGTTAACGCGCACAGTCGGTTTCTAAGGAACACGCATTTTCTTGAGCAATAAATACTGACCTTGCAAGCAAAATAAATTCGCCTCAACCTTTACCGAGGAAAAACATGGCACTAACACCCCAAACCTACATCATGTTTGCGTTCATTCCGCTGATTTTATGGCGCATGTATTCCCGTATCCGGCGCATGGTGGGGCGACAAAAGCTAATCGCTTGGCGTCAAAACGTGACCGTGTGTTTATTTCCGCTGCTGGTTATGTTGATGGCCTTCGTCTCACTTTCCAATCCCTATGCGCTATTGGCATTAGCTGGTGGGTTGGCTGTCGGAACAGGTTTAGGCATCTTCGGACACCGCACTACCAAGTTCGAACACACGCACGAAGGTTTGTTTTACACGCCAAATTCGCATCTTGGCATCGGCCTATCGTTGCTATTGGTCGGACGTATTTTGTACCGCTTTATTGAAGTCGGTATGGCGGGAACGGGTGGTGCAACTCCACCACCTTCGCCCATCCCGACCGCGCCGACATTGCTGCTATTTGGTATGCTCGCTGGGTATTACGTCACCTATGCAATTGGGCTCATTATTTGGCGGCGGCGTGCGGCTAAAGAGAAACTGGTTCAACTTGATTCCTAAGCATCTCAGGGAAACTCATCGGATACTCACCACACCTATTTACCCTCGGTAAATAGGTCATCGGCTTCGCTCTCGAATCAAAACGCGGTTCAAAAAACGGGTCAAAAAAAATCTACCGCAGTGCTTGGCACCTAGTTTTTAGCAACAAGGTAAAATGCATCTGCAGTACGCAATTCATCCGTCTTATCTAACACGCTCACCCTCGTAAATTTATCCGCTATCGCCTTAAGTTGATATCGACTCAATCGCTGGCGTTTAAGTACATTTTTCAAAAATTAATGGAGATAACAATGAAACGTATTTTATTGACTGGTCTTTTAGTAAGCTTATTTTCGCTGTCAGCGTTTGCCGCACTTAAAGAAGGCGATAACGCGCCAGACTTCAGCGCACAAGCTTCCTTGAACGGCAAAGCATTTACTTTTTCTCTGCAATCAGCATTGAAAAAAGGCCCGGTGGTGGTGTACTTTTACCCCTCCGCGTACACCGGCGGTTGCAATATTCAAGCCCATACTTTTGCGGTCAATCAGGATAAATTTGCCGCTGCTGGCGTGACCATTATTGGTGTTTCCTTGGATAGCATTGAGCGCTTAAATACCTTCTCTGCTGATCCCGAATATTGCGCAGGTAAGTTCCCTGTAGCCTCGGACGTCGATGGCAAAATTTCTAAATCATTTGATTTATCCATCAAAGAAATCCCCGCTGGCGTGAAAGATTCACGCGGCATGGATATCGGTCACAACATCACCGAACGCACGACCTTCATCATCGCTAGCGATGGAAAAATTGCGGCAAGCGTGGGTGGCGTATCGCCAGAAGAAAACGTCAACAAAGCACTCGCCTTGGCGCAGAAAATCGCTATGCATTAATCATTCTTTAGCTTAATGCATGACAATCAATGCCGTCGGCTTGGTGCAAGTTGATGCAATTAATATGGTTAGATTGAGAAGGTAGTTTCAGCATGATGATTCGATTAGTTTACGCCAGCCGAGCGGTCAATCTTGGGCCGGGCGATGTAAAAGATATTTTGGCCAGTTCGCGCCGCAACAACCAGCAATTGGCGGTGACCGGCGCGCTCAGTTTGACCAATGGTATTTTCTTGCAATGCCTTGAAGGTGATCGGGCGGCGGTCAATGCGCTGTACCATCACATTTTGAAAGACAAGCGCCACAACAAACCCGAAGTACTGGCGTTGGAAGAGATCACCCAACGCCAATTTACCTCGTGGAATATGGGCTTGGTCGCCTCCACGATGGAAAATGCAGCGCTGTTTTTAAAGTACTCCTCGACCGCGGAATTTGATCCTTATCAGATGTCGGCAGCAGCGTTGAAAGAGTTTTTTGTCGAAGTCGCTAACAGCACGCGCTGGCTTACTTAGTAAATTTACTTTACAGTTTAGACGCGGTTTTGAAACTCGTTCTTGCCACAACAATTGAGCCAGCAGAGATGCTGGCTCAATTGTTTGAGGCGAAGGATTAATACTTACTTAGCGTGTATTTTCAGTTTTAATATTTCCAATTTAGCGAAACCTTAGCGCTCAACGGTTCGGCGTAATGGGAGGAAAATCCCGATAAGCTTATGTAGCGCTTTTTGTTGGTCACGTTGTTGATATTGAAGTTCAAACTGACATGTTTATTGATGTCATAACTGGCCATCAAATTCAACAAAGCATACGCCGGAATCTCGATTCTGCGGGTGGCAGAATAGTTTTTATAAATATCGCTCTGCCAATTAACGCTCGCGCCGATTTTCAACTTCTCAAATTGTGGGAGCTGATAGGTCGTCGCTAAGTGAAATGATTGACGTGGAATATAGGTTCGCGTTTGCTCACCGTTGGAGTCTTTGATGGTCATTGTTGTATAGCCCGAATTAACCTGCCAACCACGTGCCACTTCGCCCGACAAATCAATTTCCAAACCTTGGGAATGTCCGTCTTTGCCGACGTAATAGCTTTCGCCACGAATCTTGCCAGCTTCCTCGGCGACGTTGTTTTGTTCCACTCTAAACAGCGCGCCGGATGCGTTGAGTTTGCGGTTAAAAAACTCGCCCTTTACACCTAGCTCGTAGCTTTTACCTTTGACCGGCTCCAATGCATGGCCGTTAATGTCTTTGGCAATCTGCGGGTTGAAAATGCTGGTGTAACTACCGTAGGCCGAAATGGTTTTTGACAGGTCGTACACCAAACCAATATAGGGCGAGGTTTGGCTGGTTTCGATTTTGTGGATGGAGCCATAATCGACGCCGTCATAATTTACCCGAGTGTAATTCGCACCCAGTAGCAATTTCGCGTCATCAGACAAATTCAGACGGGTTGCGCCATACAAGCTGGTGCGCTGTTCGGTGTAGTTGGCGAAGTCAGTTGAATCAATTTTGGTCGGCTTGGAATATTCCCCTGCGAAGGCCACCGATTCGCTTAACAGCGTTCTAATCGGTGCGGCAAACTGGGTTAAAGTCACATAATGCGAACGCCCTGAATTCACACCAAAATCTAAATCGTGTTGACGACCACCGATTACATATTTTCCGCTGAGATTGGTATCAAAGAATGTTTGCCCTTCGTCCGACCTAAACAGCCGCTGGTTAGGCCGCAAACCCAAACCGGTTATCTTATCGGCTGATCCGGCGGCCATGAACAGTTCGGCTTCGGTTCCGAGTTGGTTACGGCCCAAGGTAGTTTTCCAGATCCAATCCTTATTAAAATTGTGTTTAAGTTCGGCAAAGCTGCGGTTTTGTAGTGCATCCCAATGCGACCATTTAGCCGCCGTATTGGTGTGTATGCTGTAATCGGTTGGCGTGTCATCGCTATAGAACAAGGGAATGCCGGACCAAATAGTGCCGGTCGGGCTGGTTTTTTGGTAGCTGTGACCAACTGTGAGCAGCGTACCTTTACCCAAGTCGGCTTCGATTACACCGTAGAGCGAACCATTATTGTTGTGGTAGCGATCCAAATAGGAATCGGCATCCTTCTTCGCTACGACCGCTCGCGCCCGCACCGTCCCCGCCGCGTTTAATGGACCAGACACATCGACATCGAAGCGGCGCGCATTCCACGAACCATAAGAAATACCGCCCGAGGTATGGAAATCAGCCGTGGGACGCTTACGCACATAATTAACTGTTGCCGAAGGATTGCCCGTCGAGTTAATCAAACCACTTGCGCCCCGCAATACATCGATCCGATCAATCATGCCGGTATCCATGTCGCCATGCAGAATGTTTGAATTGAGCGGCATACCGATTCCGTCGAACTGGAAATTAATGATGTTAAATCCGCGCGCGGTGTACATATTGCGCTCGGTTTCCATTTTCTCGACCGTTACGCCGTTGGTGTTAGAGAGCACTTGATTGAGCGTATCGAGCTTGAAATCGTCCATCTGTTCGCGCGTGACCGTGGTTAGCGACTGCGGCGTTTCACGCGGCGATAAGTCCAGCTTGGTAGCGGTGCTGCTGTGCTTGATCGCGTAACCGCTGGGCATATCTGCGGCGCTGCCAGAGACCACCACTTGGTGCACGGCAGCGTCGGGATTGGCACTGGCATTAGCAATCACATCAGCATGGTGTTCAGCATGGGCTAACCGAGGCAGTACTGCGGATAATGCCAATAGCAAGCCCAGATTGATGGGGCGCAATGTAAAGGAAGATGGAGCGTGAAGACGCGCTGGGTTAGGTCGGTAGTGGGTATTGGTGAATTTTTTCATCGGGTATTTTTCGATCAATCAAGTAGGGGGAAAACCTGAAACATAACTTTTTGCTACGAGTTATGAGGATCGAAATATAAATGAGAACAATTCTCATTTCAATGATTATTTATGGTATTTTTTATAATTATTTAAGCGAATTTAGTTCACACTTGTTAAATAAAATAATTTGGAAAGTGAACTGAAAACTACTCAAGGAACAGAGCAAGGAAGAGAACAAGAAACGCGACGTATAGCCGATTTCAGTCAGGTATTTCGGTGCGAAGAAACATCGCGTCGCAGAGCAGGGAAAACAAAACAGGCGCGGCAGACTGCCGAGCTTAGGCAAGAAATCAAAACAAATAACAAGGTGAAAAAATGCGCTGACACGGCCATACCACATCAGCGCATCAACGCATCCACTGCTTCAACGCAACCAACTTAGATCACTGACCTAAGTCAGCGCACAATTCAATGCTCGATCGAAAACGTCAAGCCCGCCTTGGCTTCCAAGCGCTGCACTAACGCACTTCCCAGCGCGCTGCCTGGCGTCCAAACGCCACCACCGGTTGTGGTGTGATCGACATCGTTGATCAAACATAAGGCGCTCTCAGTAATCATTTTGCAGGTCGAGCCATAACCCGGATCACGGTCGCCTTTTACCGTGGCGCTGAGCCGCTCACCGTGTGCGGTTTCACCGATAAAGACCACTTCATAGCGTCCGGCTTCCCGCGCAGCGCGGTCAGGGCCTTCGCCCGGTTTGGGCAAGGCAAACTTGCGCAACAAGAATCGGGTGGGCGCAAATCCTAATAAGATATTTTGCATGCGCGACGAGCGTGCTAGACGCTTGGCGCGCTTCTCGCCGTTTTCGCCATCGCCCGTTAACATGCGTTCGTCGTACACAAAATCCTTGCCCCAAATGTGTCCGAGCAATGCGTTGGTGCGGTGAATGTTTTTGGTGTTGATGATGGCCATTACAAAAGGCCCGGTCCACGATTTAGCCCAATCATCGTACTTTGCCGATTCGCCTTCGGGTTGCTTTGGGCCTTTGAAACCGGGCGTTAGCGCAAATGGATTAACCATTGTTTTGGCCAACTCAGGTTCGCGCCCGATGCGTTCAATGGTGGCTAGTGCGCTGGCTAAAGTTCCGCCCGACATCGCGCCTTTCATCACGCGCACACGGCCATGAACACGGCTCAGCGGTTGAGCAAAACGGCTAATCGCACGCTCTTGCAAATACACGACACCCAAGTCAAATGGAATCGAATCAAACCCGCAAGAAAACACAATCCGCGCCCCGCTGGCTCTGGCAGGTGCTTCCAATTCTGGAATCATCTTAGCCATCCAACCGGGTTCACCGCACAAATCCACATAATCAGTTCCCGCCGCTGCACAAGCGCGAACCAAGTCTTCACCATAAAGCTGATAAGGCCCGACGGTGGTGATGACGACTTTGGTACGCGCCACCAAGTTAGCCAACGCGGCGGCATCGGTGGCATCCACGGTAATCAAGGGCAGCTCGGTCGGCGCGCCGATTAAATCACGCACTTGCGCTAACTTAGACGCGCTGCGCCCAGCCATCGCCCAAATAACTTCGCCGCTAGCGCCATAGGTGGAAGTGATATATTCAGCGACCAATCGACCGGTGAAGCCCGTCGCGCCAAACACGATGACATCAAACTCTTTTTTCATGGTTGATTCGAGCCTTTCTTTGTTTAATTATTTTGTACTGCGGCTCACCAATGACCGCTTGGATCATTGGTGCTGGGATTAGTAATTTTTAGAAGCGGAGTTAGAAACTGAGTAGAAAACTAATTTGGAAACTGCCTTAGAACTTACCCGTGTCCACATCGCGAATAAAGCGCAACAAGCCTTCAAAATAGATTTTCTGATCGTCGTACATCGCCATGTGCGTGCCGTTTGGACAGTACAGATTTCGGCCATGTTTCATTTTAGTCGCCATCATTTTCATGTAGTCCGGGTCCATCGTGTCGTAACGTGCGCCGATTGTTAAGGTTGGGACTGTGATTTTGCCTAGGTCAGCGGTTCTATCCCATTTTTCCAAAATCGCATTATGCGCGCCCAGCTCGCTCGGGCCTTGCATCGGCACATAGACTTTTTTATTGATGTGACCAAAAGCGCGTGTGACTGGCTCTGGCCATTGATCGGGTGGCATTCTTAAGACGTGCTCGACGTAGAAATTCTTCATTAGCAATTCGTCGTAGCGTGGGTCAGCGTATTTACCGTCTTTTTCCATTTGCAGAATTTCGGCTAACGCGTTTTTATCCATCTGCGGCATCAACACCGTTTCCGCATAATGATTGTAGTCAGGGATGCTGGAAACCATATTGGAGATAATCAAACCTTTCAGGTTTTGCTGGTATTTCAGCGCGTATTCCATCGCCAATAAACCGCCCCACGAATGACCCAATAAATAGAAATTTTTATTATTTAATCCCAAGGCTTTACGCACTTGTTCCACTTCTTCCACATAGCGCGGCAGGCTGTTAATAAGCGCTGGATCATCCGGCTGATCGCTGTAGGCCGAGCCTAGCTGATCGTAGTAATAATATTCGATGCTCGCACCCGGAAAGTAGCTGTCGAACGCCTCAAAATATTCGTGCGTTGCGCCCGGACCGCCGTGCAGTAACAACACCTTAATCGTTGGATTATTGCCGACCCGCTTAGTCCAGACTTTGAAGTCACCTTTTTCGGTATGCACGGTAATCATGCGCACGCCGCCGCTCAAGATGTCGCTGCGATTGCTGGAATCAAAGTAAGCGTGGTTCGGCTTGCTCGAGCTTGTTGCATTATCAGCAAAAGCAGGCGCGGTCGCCCCAACGGCCGAACATAGCGCTAGTGAAGCAACTAAGCAGTTGAATAATTTCATTCCTATCTCCTTCGTTTTTATTGGTCATTGTTGAAACGTTGCATAGTGTCGCTCCACGGTGGGATTGCACCAAACGTGGGCTTGCTGGTATTTATTTAATTTTCCACTTAATTCGCGACGTAGTTACGGACTTAACTTTGCCGCTCAAAGGTACACCGACTGGTGTGCAAAATCACAAATTGTTTGGAAAATTTGTCCTAAACTGCACAATTAATGCACCGCGATTTAACCATAGTTTCACCGAAGATGCTTATTTGCAACATCAACCCATAGGGAAATCATTCTGAACTGGCTGACCGATTTCCACGCTTGATTAACCGCCCTGCCCCACCGATAAGACGATATGAGCACACAACCAGTTAGCGACACCAACGAAGCCGTGGATTTTTTTATCGCGCGCCAGCCCATCTTAGACACTCGCCAAAAACTGTACGCTTACGAATTACTATTTCGGCGCGCGTCCGTCGATTCCGCCAACGTCACCAACGATATCGGCGCGACCGCCACCGTTATTGCCCATGCCTCAAAACTTGGGCTAGTCAATGTGATCGGCTCACTTCCCGGATTTATCAACGTTGATGCGCAAGTATTGATGAGCGATTTCATACAGTTTCTGCCCTGCGATAACGTCTTTTTAGAAATACTAGAGACTGTAAAAATCACCGATCAACTCGTCGCCCGCATCCAAGAACTCAAAGCCGCTGGCTACCGTTTTGTGCTGGACGATGTCATTGAAGATTCGGAAGGCTTGCGTCGCTTATTGCCCTTAATCGACATGATCAAAATTGACCTAGTGGCAATCGACCGCAAAAACTTGGTGCCGCTGTTTAAAGCGCTCAAAGTCTATAACAAAAAAATGCTAATCGAAAAAGTGGAAACGCTGGCCGATTTCGCCCTGTGCTACGACTTAGGCTTTGATTTATTTCAAGGCTATTTTTTCTCCAAGCCTAAAATCCTAACCGGCAAAAAACTCCATACCGCGCCGCTTAATGTGCTCAACATCTTCAACATGCTCATCACCGACGCCGACATAAACGAAGTCGAAGCAGCGATCAAAAAAGATGCCGGCTTAGCGCTCAACTTAATCCGCTTGGTCAACACCGCCGCCTTTATGACCAAGCAACGCATCGCCACCATCAAGCAAGCCATTGCGGTATTGGGCCGCCGCCAATTGCAGCGCTGGCTGCAAATCTTAATGTATGCCGGCGCCGACAATGCCGACAGCCTGATGTCGCCGTTATTGGCACTGGCAAGTTCGCGCGGGCGACTCATGGAATTGATGGCGCAGAAAATCACACCCGACAATCAACTGGCATCGGACACCGCCTTCACCGTCGGGATTATGTCCTTGATCAATGTGCTATTTGATACGCCTATGGTGCAAATATTGGCGCAGATTTCGGTATCCGATGAGATCAAAAAAGCGCTAATTAATCGCACCGGACGCTACGGCGACATGCTGCAACTCGTCATCGATCTGGAATGCATGAGCAATGATGATCCTATGCCCAATCTGAAAATCGACAACATCGACATCGCGCTAGATGATCTTAGGACAATGCAATGCCAAGCGTTTGAATTCAGTAATGTCGTTACGCTCGATGCGGGCTAAATTGTGCTCAATCGTGCTAACTCCTGCAGCCGCATCACAGTTGCAACGACTCAAATTTGAAACGGTGCGTTGCGGGGGAAAGTTAAGATAAAGCTAGAACCAACATTGAGTGTTGATTCCACTTTTAAATCACCACTCAACACCGAGGTCGCAATTCGGTGCGAAATCGACAAACCCAAACCAGATCCGCCTTGACCCAATTTGGTGGTGAAGAACGGATCAAAAATATGCGCCAGCGTCGAGGGCGACATGCCAACGCCATCGTCGTGCACGGTCAACATCACACTCTGTTCAGTGATGACAGAGCTAATGGTGACCACACCGGCATCGCGTCCAGCAAAGCCGTGAAAAAAAGCATTTTGAATTAAGTTGGTCAGAATTTGACCTAGCGGCCCGGGGTAGCTATGACAAGCAATACCGTTCGGCACATTATTCTCAACCTTGCCTACCGCTTTTTTAAACTTGGGCAGCATAGTCTGCAAGTTGTCGTTGATGACTTCGGCCAAATCAAACTTGCGCCGCTGTTCCGACGTTTGATCGACCGCCACTTGTTTAAAGCTAGCAATCATATCGGCAGCGCGTTTGGAAGAGCGGGTAATCAAGCTCGACATCTCGGTTCCCGACTCCAGAAATTCTTCAAAGGCCGTGCGCTTAAAGCTACCAGCGTGTACTTTTTCTATCGTGTTCTCAAACATTTTTTCTAAGCTGGTCGCCGCTAACAGCGCGTTGCCTAATGGCGTATTTAATTCGTGCGACAACCCCGCCACCATCGAGCCAAGCGAGGCTAATTTTTCGGCTTGAATCAAATCATCTTGGGTGCGTCGCACGACCTCCAGCGCTTTCGATAATTCAGCGGTGCGCTCTTCGACTAATTCAGCCAAATGCATCTTTTGGTGTTCCAACGCATCGCGCGCTAAGCGGCGTTCGGTGACGTCGTAAAAATTAACCACGATTTGTACTACATTGCCCTGCAAATCTTTTTCTGGAAACGCGCTCACCAAGACCCAAATCACCGAATTAATATCGGGCCGATTAATCCCCATAACATGTTCACTCAAAGGCAATCCGGTAGTGATCACACGCACCACCGGATAATCCGATAGCGCAAGCGGCATCGTGGCTTCATCCAAAAAATACCAAGCAGGATCAATGGCTTCCTTGCCTTGCATTTGGCCTTCGGTCAAACCGAGTAATTCTGAAGCACGGGCATTACTAAACAAGATTTTGGAATCGGGCGCGTGCACCACGATGCCGGTTTGGAGTTTTTGCAGTAAGTTTCTCTGTCGGCCTTCCAACGCGATAAGTTCGTGGTTTTGCGCTTGTTGATCGGCCAGTGAATTTTCTAGCCGCTTAAAAGTTTCGCGCTGTTTGGCATCACCCCGCGCCAGTTGACGCAGCATGAAACCCAACGACAGCAATAGCACCAGCGCGGCCATGCTGGTGTTCATCGCTTCACGTTTCCACGCAGTCAGAATGACGTTTTTATCTAAGCCGACCGTTACGTAAAAGGGAAAATTGGTTAAAACTCGAAACGCGCCCAACCTATCCAATCCATCCTGAAACGACACATAGTTGACCACGCCTTGTTTTTCACCCGCATCGATACGGGTTCTGTGCGGCTCGGTTGAAGTTTGGTTTAACGAGAGTTGCGGATCACTCGATTTGGGCTGCTCCACAATCAGTCGATGCAACGGCAAGCTGCGTAGTGAAATATTATTGCGCGCACTATCCAAGGTACCGGAGAACACTTTTTGTACGTTATCGAAATCAATTAACGCCGAAACCATGCCATTAAACTTGCCGTCCGGCGCACGCAAAGGCAGCGCAAAAGCCATTGTTTTACGTCCATCGTAGCGCGCGATAATGATGTCGGAAAATATCAACGAAGTAGAAGGCGAATCGCGCAGTGTCTGAAAATGCGGGCGGTCAGAAATATTGACCTGATCGATGGGTGCAGTCGTGACGATCATGTCGCCATTAGCATCAATTATCCAAAAGCTATCGATTTCGGTGAAGCTGTTTCTTAATAACTGCAAGTTACGCTTCCACATCTGGCGCTTGGTTTGGCTCCATGTTGCAAAAGCCATATCGCCTGACAACTGCGTTTGCATGACCGACAAATTGCTTTGGACGTGACGCAAGGTCTTGTCCAATTCGGAATCAAGCACCCACGCTAAATTCGTCGCACTGTCATAACCTTCGGTAATGGCTTGATCGTAGCTTTGCTTGAGCTGCGCAGCCAGCAAGGCCAAGATAGCAAGCGCAATCAGCAAAAACCGCTTCACATAGCGATCAACAGAGCCGAATAATTTAGTTATCAATGCGACAGGGTTGCTATCACCGAACATAGGTTCACCAAAAGTGCGTTCACTAAAGTAGATAAATCAAGGCATCAGCGCGACGCCGTTGCTGACATCGAAGTTGCGAAGCTGGTGTTAATTCGTTAAGTCATTTGGTGCAAATTTATGAGACTTCCCTTACTGGCGCAGCGGCTGTGCCTATCCGCTTTTGTCGGTGCTTTGATCCATTATTAATGCGTCACCGTAATGAATGTGTGCGCAGAGTGTAAATCTATTTTCATGCTTTTGTTTAAACACCCTAAGAATGTACTTTAATTTAGCATTTGAGTTCGAACTGTCAAGGATAGATCGGTCCGCAACCAAGGCAAACTAGCCGCCAAGCATATAGCTTCACGCGGCACACTTTTAGCAAAACGGAATGTCAATTTTTAGCTCGCTGCTGGTCGTTGAAGTGCTAATTTGATCGCATGGGAACGCTCGAAACAGGTCAACGGAGCGTCAATCAAGTTGAAAAAAAGTATCGCTAGGAGCGGGCTTACCAAACAAGTAGCCCTGCAAATAATCACACTCTTCCGCAATCAGTATCCGGCTTTGCGCGCTGGTTTCGACGCCTTCGGCCACGACTTTAAGCCCTAGACTATGTCCCATCGCGATGATGGCCCTAACCAAGGAATGGCTGCGGTCGTCTATTTCTAGTCCTGATATAAAACTGCGATCAATTTTTACGGTGGTGAGATTAAATTTTGAAAGATAGCTTAGTGATGAATAACCGGTACCAAAATCATCCAAGGACAAGCCAAAACCCGCCTCATACAATCGTTTTAACAGGGATGAAAGCTCGCCTTGATCGTTGGCGAATAATGTTTCCGTTAATTCCAATTCGATTTGATTGGTTTGCACGGTATGTGCTTCGAGGGTCGTGAACAGTAGCTGCTCAAACTCGCGACTGACAAACTGTTTGACCGACACATTAATACTAATTACCGGTGCGTTAACATCCAATTTTTTCCAACGACTTGCTTGCTCAACTGCCTCCTTTAGCACCCACGAACCGATGTCAATAATTAACTCGGACTGTTCTGCTAGCGGGATAAAAATCGCGGGTGAAACCCATCCCAAGACTGGACTATTCCAACGGATTAAGGCCTCCACTTTAACGAGCTCAGAGTTTTTGGCGTCGATGATTGGTTGGTAATACAGTTGTAGCTCGTTATTGGCAATGGCATTTCTGAGCAGCGATTCCATGCGCAGCGTTTCGACTAGGCGCGCATCCATGCCCGAATTAAAAAAGCCCCACTCACCCTTACGCGACAACTTAGTTTCACGCAGCGCGGCTTCAGCGTGTTGTAACAGCATTTGGGGATTCTGCGCGGAGTCGGACAGCGCAATACCAATGCTGACAAACATCTTAAAATTAATATCGCCTTGCCGTATCTCGCGCTTTAACAAGCCGCAAATTTTTTTGGCGGTGCTTTCAATTTCAAGAATTCCCGTTCTGTTTGGCAGGTCGGTCATCACCAGCACAAATTGAGCACCTGACAGCCGACCTAATAAATATCTTGGCAGCTTTTGCGTCGTCAGAATTTGCCCGATCTCGTGGATGACTGCATTGCCTTGTTCGTAGCCCAAGATTTCATTGACCGTTTTAAACCGGTCAATGTCGATCAACAACGCCGCGGCGATAGTTCCTTCGCGCTCAGCCTCCCACAGCACTTGCTGGAGTTGTTGTTCAATCAGTAGGCGATTCGGTAGTCCAGTAATCGCATCTGTCGTGACTAATTTGATGCGCTCTTCTTCTGCTTTTTTGCGCTCCGACAAATCGCGGATTTGCGCCAAGACGATGAGGTTACCCAGATCAACAAAAGTAGATAAGGTGATTTCGCTGGAAAAGGTCGTTCCCGCTGCTGTTGTCACCTCTTGCTCGACCACGATTGGTGCCGACATAGGCCGAGCAGATACAACGGAATTAATATGCAGCGCTAGTTTTTGCCACTCCATGTTGTCACTTGCAAGCAGAGCGACATGCTTTCCACCAATGAGTTTGGTGGGCGTATCGAAGCCAAATAATTTCGCAAAGGATTGATTACAAAACGTGGTCACGCCATCAGGTCGAAATGCGATGACTGGATCGGGCAGCCAATTGATGACTTGATTTAAGCGATTGAAGGTTTGGCGCACAACGACATAAACCAAAACTAAGCCGAGCAGAACGCTGCTCATCGAATTAATAGCAACCGTGAGCGTGGGTTGATGCGAAGTGGAGAACGAGGGCATATCGGTAAAAAACAGCAACAACGCCATGCCCCGAAATAAAAATACCAAGCCCACCAAGGGCAAATGCAAACGGCGCGTAAATTGATAAGCAGAGGAGAAATACAGCAAAATCATCGTGCTCACCACGAGCATCCGCCCCGCAAGTTGGTCTATCCCAAAACCGACTACGCCAACAACAAACGCAATACAAAACGTGTTGAGTATTAAACGACGATGGCTTGCGCTACGACCTTGTAAAAACTCATTAGCGCCATAAAATGTCGCGAGAAAGTAGCTGGTTAGAAGCAGGGAAATGGCACCAAAAATAGGAGTCTGGTGAAGCTGGAAATAAAATCCGCTGAAGGAGGCAATGGACAACGAAAAATGCGATAAACCCCACAGCAATGCCGCTCG
Source organism: Sapientia aquatica (assembly GCF_004358105.1). Classification (GTDB taxonomy): domain Bacteria; phylum Pseudomonadota; class Gammaproteobacteria; order Burkholderiales; family Burkholderiaceae_D; genus Solimicrobium; species Solimicrobium aquaticum. The sequence continues at coordinate 141,262 of NZ_SMYL01000003.1, forward strand.
ATTTAGCCGATCACCCACCCACACCAACACGAAGGTCAGTCCGAGGATAAATACCACGATGGGGGCGATTAAATATAACTCGATCATTTGATCCCGAATCAGTAAGGACTGCTTAGCGCTAAAACGCGAATGGATCTGACAAAAACGAGAAGGCAAAAAGGGGCTGCTATTGGATTGCTATTGGATTGCTATCGGCTTGCTATCCAACTACGACCGAAGTGACTATTAATATCGTCTAGATAACAAAAGGCAGCACAATCAAGCCAAGTCATTGCAGGCAAATAGTCATCTAAAAGTCAGGTTAATTTAAAAATTAGTTTCCGCAACCTTTAAATTTGTTACCACAATGGCCCTCGTTACCGGTTTGCTGAACGTCCTGCGCTAATTGATTTGCGACCCGCAGCTCACCAATACAGCGCACTAGGCTAAATTCGCTTAAGCATGGAATGACCCGAGTTGGACTTGAAACAATGGGCAACCGGAAGAATGCGAGAATTGTCGCCTAAATCGTTAAAAATCTCGTCCAAAAATAATTCACAAAATGGTAAGCGAAATAATTCTATTTTGCAATTTTTATAGATTGGCCTTGGCAGAACGCTCAAGTACGGGATAAGGCGCGAGTTTAGGCTCAAGTTTAGGTTTACATTCCGGTGTGAATACAGACAACGACCAAGCTTCAACTTGGGCTACCAAACGCATGTGGCGCGGGGATCGAGAAAATACCAACATAAAAATGCCCTCACTAAACGAGCTAAGGGCATTATGTACTTACACAAAAAATTGGATGACGAGTTGAGCGAATTAACCACCCGGTAACGTCAATACCGACAATTTAGTCACACCCGCGGTTTGGATCGTCGCCAACACCTTAGCCACGGCGCGATACGGTATGCCTTCATCGGCTTGCAAACTCAGCGCCAAATCGGGATTTGCGCTAATCAATTGCTTCAATTCCGGCGCTAAGGTTTCCAAACTGACTTCACGCTTATCGATAAACAACTTACTGGCCGCATCGATACTCACCGTGACCGGTTTCACATCGGATGGCGGTGCGGTCGTGGTGGTTTTTGGCAAATTAATATGTACCGCATTGTTGAGTAGCGGCGCCGTTAGGATGAAGGTCACCAGCAGCACCAACATCACATCCACTAGCGGGGTGATGTTGATTTCGCTAACGACGTCATTACTATCTCGTCCAGTCGCGAAGGCCATTATGCGTATACTCCTTGTGGATTAGCTGGGTTGCCTTGATGCGGCGCTGTACCTTTGGCGGCCTCGTGTTTGGCAACTGGCTTGGCTACGCGGAAGCTATTTTTCTGCGCCAAATTAACGAAGTCGGTGGCGTAGTTATCCAATTCTGCCGCCGTCACTTTCAAACGACGCACGTAGAAGTTGTAAGCCAACACCGCTGGAATGGCGACTGCAATACCAACCCCGGTGGCAACCAATGCTTCACCAATCGGCCCAGCAACCACATCGACGCTGGCTGAGGCATTTTTACCAATCGCGCTCAAGGCGTGAATAATTCCGAACACCGTGCCAAACAAACCAACAAACGGTGCGGTGCTGCCGATGGACGCCAACACGGCCAAACCGCTTTCTAGCGATTGGTATTCTTTCTGAATTTGCTGGCGCAGATGACGTTCCAATAATTCTTGGCGATCCCAGCTATGCTCCAAATCGCTTGATGCACCGCTCCCTTCGCTAACATGCAAGGCCTCAAAACCTATGCTGGCTAAACGTGATTTAGGGCTGGCATCGTTAGCTAAAGACGTTGCTGCGTCGAGTGAGCTGGCACTCCAAAATTGCTTCGTGAACTGACGATCACGTTTGGCTAAACGATAATGCTGTACGCCTTTGATAATGATCAGCACCCAAGTGATGATGGAGAAAATACCCAATAAATATAAGGCGCCAGAAACAATGGAATTTAAATAAAGGTCGGTCATGATGGGCAATCTATAAAAAGTTAAAAATTAAAAATAATGAAATGTAGGAAGTAAGCAGTAAAAACTAAGTAGCAAGTACCAAGAAGCACGCTAGATGTATTACGAAATCTTAAAATTGACGGGCACTTTCACCCAACCATCAATCGGCGTGTTGCCGCGCTTTGCTGGATCAAATAACCATGACGCCACCGTTTTAACCGCGCTGTCATCGAGAATCCGCTCGCCGCTGGTTTTAAACACGGTGACTTCATCGGCGCGACCGGAAGCCAACACATGCACATTCAAAATCACGCGACCTTGTATGCGCTTGAGCAATGCTTGCGGTGGATAAGTCGCTGCAGGATTATTCAAATATCCTGCGAAGCCGCGTGGCTCCGTCACAGGCTCCGGTGCTGGCGCAGGCGCGGCGGCAACGACGGGCGGCGGCGCTGGGGCAACTTGCACCGCATCGGGCGATGGCGTGTTATCAATTGGCACATTGCTGCGCACCACTGGAATATTCGGAGCGAGCTTCGCTGGTGCTGGCTGCGGTTTTACTTTTTCTATCGGTTTGGGCGGCTCTGGCGGCGGCGGAGGCGGCGGCGCGAGTTCGATCTCAACCGGTGCTGGTTTGGCGCTGATTGGCTCGACCTGACCTTCGCGGTTAAACGAATTCAGAATAACGATATGCAGAATTACGGTTGCAACGACCAACGCGCTGATCGCGCCTTTGTTGCCCTTGCTAATGCTGCTATTGCGTTCGCGTATCGATTCAATCGCGGCTTGCTGCTGCGCTGCTTGTAGCTGCGGATCGACCAATTTATTAACAGGACGAGCAACCCGCCGTGACGGATTTCTGCGTGGTGAACTAGCAAAACTTTCAAATGTTAGAGCTGACATGATTGCGCCTTTCTTGAGTTACTGTATTACCTACTCAGCATAAAGCGTGCCAATTGCTGCACAGCGGTATTTACCTATAGAGACCATTTTTTAGACGCTGAATGGCTCTGCCGAGCATGTCGAAATCTCGACAAAACTGCTGCGAAATCAACAGTTGGATTTTTGGCTAAGTGTTGAAATCAACCCAGCTCCACAATAAAAAAAGCCCTCAATAAGGTGTTATTGAGGGCTGTGCGGCAATGCTAATAACTACATCGGTTTATTGATGTCCTTTAAAGACGATACCAACCCAACGTGGATTTGCTGGTGTATAGCTATTCCATGTTTGCGACAGTGGAACGCTATTTCCAAAGGCGTTCTTAACAATCAAACTAACATCAAATGTTTGTTTAGGATTGCTCACACCAACGCCTAAATCGGTGATCGTATTGCCACCTATCCAAGCATAATCGGACAACGCCGTATCCGAGTTATATCGGCTAACGTAAGTCGAACTTGCCGAGCCGTGCAAGACATTGTCATTAGCCAAGCGGGTGTGATAATCAACGCTGAGGTTAAGCGAGATTTTTGACGCGCCCGGCAACGTTTTACCACTAACATCTTGATACGGCGAAGCGCCTGGATAGCCATTTTCTGCCGGCTGCGCTGAGTTCGGGAAGCTCTTATAGAAAGCATCGTTATACGCGCCCGTTGCGCGGATATTGAAATGCTCAAAGCCCGAATAAGTAGCATCTAATTCCAAGCCGGTTGAGATCACTTTATTGACGTTACCGGTAGCCGTTGCGTAAGCAAATTGGCCGTTATTCTGCACCAACGTCGTATAGGTATCGACTACCCGAACCGCCTGCTGGTAATCGCGAATCGTGGTGTAGTACAAGTCCGCATTCAAAGCCAAGGTTTTGTTTAGCAATAATGATTTAAAGCCCAACTCAAAAGAGGTAGTGCGCTCTGGTTTAACCAAATCAGAAACACCATTGACGAACTGCGAGATTCCCGCTTTTTGACCATACTGGCCGCTGACATAGGCCGTTAATGTTTCATCAAATTTGTACGCCGGACTGATGTTTAGAGTTGGTGCGTTGCCTACGTAAGATTGAGCGCTGCCATCCGCGAAGATCACACCAGCCTGCGAAGCGCGAATGTTTTTAGCATCCGCAACTTGTTGCTGTTGTGCCGCCGTTAAGCTCTTATAAGCGGCACCCGCTACGGCAGTTGGTTTCACCCCAAAATATTGCGTCGCTACCGAATCCGCTAACGCTAACTGCGCCGCCGAATTGGTCGCCGCCAAGGCGCCGGTTGCGCTGGATGCGAAGCCACCTAATTGCACTCCGTTGACCGCCACGGGATTGAGTGAGGCCCCGAAACCATTATCGATAATGCCAGCACTACCTTCATTTTCACGACGATCATGAGTTAAACGAGCGCCAGTGGTGAGAGTCAGGTTATCGGTGAAATGCCAGTTCGCTTGTCCGAAGATTGCCGCACTTTGGTTATTAATATTTTGAATGCCTGCTGGCGAGTTAGCCTGCATTGATAAACGATCCAAAGAATTCACCAGCAACAGTTGACCAGCGGCGGTCGCGTCAAGTCGATTGTATTGCGCCGTGCTAGCGAAATAAGCACCCGCGTCGCTACCCCAGATTTTTTGGTAATCCGCATACAAATGCGTTTTCAATAAATAGGCGCCAGCGGTGTAATCAACAAAGCCACCGATATCGGAACTGAAGCGCAATTCTTGCGAGAGTTGTTTGTAATCGTTGTTAAAACCACCGGAATTTGGATTGATATCAAACGGCGTTCCTTCATCGTTGACCGCGTTGAAGTGGTAGCTCTTATAGGCAGTAATCGATGTTACGGTGTTTTTTCCAACTGCCCAGTTCAATTCCCCCACGATGCCTTTACTACCCGTGACTTGTCCCAATCCATTATTTAAATTGACCAAGTTCGTTCCTGCGCCATTTAAATAATTGCCGGCATAGCTGTAATTTGGTTCGTTCGTAAACCAACTGCGTCCCAACCGTGTTTGCGCATCGGTGGTAAGCGGATTTGGCGCGCCGTTCGCATAGAACAAAGGTGTTTGGGTGTATATGGTTCGACCGTTTTGTGTTTCGCTAGCATTGGGCTGTACATCAACAGCCAAGCGAGCATTGAAGTCTTGATTCGGCTTATACAAAAACTGCACTCGCCCTGACAGTCGATCAGTATTGGTAAAAGTCTGGTCACGATCATAGGCATTCACCAAATCACCCGCGCCCTTATCCGCTGAGAACGATCCGCGCCAAGCCAGGACGTCATCAATAATTGGACCACCTGCTGCCAATGTCGCGATCACCGTTCCCAACTGACCGAATGTAAGCGAGTAATCAGTGCTGGGGGTAAACGATGGACGCACAGTCGAAATATTAACCACACCAATGTTGGCGCTCTTGCCGCCTAGCGAACCTTGCGGGCCGCGCAAAACTTCTAAGGTGTCAACGTCGGTAAAATCATAGGCCGAGGTCAACGCGTTATAGGCATAGCTCACGCCATCCACGGTGACGCCAACACTTGGGTCTTGCGCTTCGGTCGTACCGATTTTACCGATACCGCGAATCGACAAACTGGCGGTTCGTTGATTACCAGTATTCCACTGCACGTTTGAGGCGCGCTTTAAAATCGAGCCGATGCTAAATGCATTTAATTCAGCCAAGTCAGAACCCGACACAACAGAAATAGAAGTCGGCACATCCTGAACGGCGACTAAGCGTGATGTACCAGATACCGTGATTTCACCTAAGGTTTGCGATTCTTCTTCTTTTGCAGCGTCCTTCTTAGGTTCAGGCGCACTTACTTGAGATGCCGCCGGAGTATTCGTAGTTGCTCCCAACTGGGTAGCAATAATCTGCTTTAATCGCGCAATTTCAGCTTGCAATTGCTCAACCGTCGGCGTTGCTGACGTTGCTGAACTAGTGGCTTGATCAGCGGCATATACTGAACCGGACGCGGCGATAAAAAGACCTGCAACAAGCGCAGCGAGTGGTCGCAAATTGCTCGGTACGGACTCATGTTTCTGTCGAACGTTAAACGCATTACTCATGTAGATTTCCCCCTGATTATTGGAATTAAAATCTACCTTAATGCAAGTTGCATACCAGCCATTTGATGAGTAACTAGTTGCGAAATAAATTGGAAGATATTTTTTGTAATTACCTAGGAAAAAACGGGATTTTAAAAATGCGATTTTGAATTAAGCGCCGATTTTTCCAGCAAAAGTCGAGATGAGTAGATTGTTGAAATCGACGCTTTCGCAACACCTACTTGCGCCATAGTTGCAGCAACTGTTCAGAATTCAACAGTTCGGCATTGGTGTTAAACCAGCTAGGCCGTTTAATTTTGAGCGGTGAGCATTTAAAGAAAAATTGAATCAGCTTTCGCCAATAAAAAAGCCGCGCATATCAACGATATGACGCGGCAGTTTTTTTGGATATTTCAATCAATCAGTGCATGAATTAGCGCTTATCAACAGCGCCCGCTCTTACTTCAGCAAGAGCGCATCACCAAGCAGCGGGGGCTTTCGTCGGTGGCGCAGTGGTGTTTTTTGGTTCAGCCGTAACTGGCGCGGCTTCGGGCTTCTCAGACAGCGCAGGCGATGTGTCAGCCGCCTTGTCAGCCGCCGTGTCAGCCGATTTGGTCGCAGCTTCATTTGGCGCAGCCGCTTGATGTTTAAACCAAGAACTCGGCGATAAATCACGTGGCGATAATCCACTCACAGCATAAACAACTGCTAAGGAAAAAATCAACGCAACAGCCAATGCAATCGGCCCACCTTGAGTCGCTGATTTACCATCATCGACTTCCTTCCAACCGGTCACCATAGGTTTAACTAAATTATTTTTTTTGATCAGAACATAAAAAGCGATCGCCAAAATATGGAGCGCTAAAATTGCGAAAATTCCATATGAAATAATTTGATGAAAAGCAGTTAAACGATTGGAGGTGGCTTCTTCAACCAGATTAAAAAGCGGCCCCGTAAAATCAATATCATCGTTGGCGAACAATCCCGTCGCCGCTTGTGCAGCGAGTATTCCCAACAACGCGAACACCGATAGAGCACCCAATGGATTATGACCAACGCCATGCCACTTGCCTTTGAAATAACGACGTAATGCAGACCAAGTCGGCGCGAAATGAGCAAAGCGTGCGTAGCTCGAACCGATCACGCCCCAGACCAATCGGAAGCTCAGCAAGCCCACTATCGTTAAACCCGCTTTGCCGTGCACGCCTATCCATTGCGCGCCGATTTCGCCCGTGATAAGCGCAACAGTTACGGCAACAACTAAAGCCCAATGAAAAATCCGAATTGGTAAATCCCATAAACGTATCCGCTTTAAAGGCGATGTGGAAATTAAGCTGATCGGTGGCGAGTCGTGAGCGGCGCTGTCGATGGGCGCAGGTTTCTCAGCGAGATTAGACTTTTGCATAATTCAATCAATAACGTGGCGTAAAAATTTGAATTTGCCCCTCACCGTAGTAATCGTGGAGGGGCAATTCCTCAGTTCGTTTCTTCAGAATTCTAACTGAGTTCGGCAGACAGATTAAAACCGGTCGCCAGTTTAGTTCTTAGCAGCAGGTGCTGCAGTAGTAGCTGACGCTGCTACCGTAGTGGTCGCAGAACCATTCGCCGCGGCGCGTGGCGGCGGTGCGACCACTTTAATGATGGCTTTACCGCCTTGCGCTTCGTAGTCTTCCGAACCCGATGCGCCCGCTACTTTATAGCCCTTAGCAGCCAAAATATCGCCAACCGCGCCGGCGCGATGCGCATGATTGGAGACAGTAATAATGGTGCGATCTTTAGGAATATAGGCCAAATATTTTTCCACTTCGCTTGCTTGGATATTTAAATACACTGGAAAACTTCCTTTAGCCGTCAACTCATCTGGACGACGCACATCGATGACTAATAGTTTTTCTGGCTTAGCCAATAGCGTATCAATTTCAGCGCTAGTGAGTCGTTTGACTTGGTATTTCCAAACATCTTCAACCGGAGCTTTAGCGCCAGCGGTCGCAGGAGCGGTTTGCTGGGCGACGGCAACGGTAGCGCTCAGACTGAGAATAATGGCAGCGAGTGTAGTAAGTGATTTTTTGTTGTTCATGACGACGACTTTCGAATTGGTTAGGTGTTCTAAAAAATTTGACGGTGTTCGGAATTAATTTACCCGCAAGATCGGTGCACGACAAAAGATCACCATGCGCGGGAGTGACCAAGTCCCGCGCATGATTCTCCTTCACGCTATGTTTCGGGCTTGCGCCCGAGTTACCACCCTCTTTCGCTCTGCTAGGCCGACTTGGAACAGCACCAGCATTACACCCATCAGAGCAACCATCGTGCCAACTCCCTGCTGGGGACGTAACTCCCCACGCCTGCCGCACGGAGATTACTGCCCAAAGCTAGTTTTGTTGGCCAAATGAATACGCCAAAGCCTGGACAAATGCGGTTGAAAATCCAACAGCGATGTTGACTACTCAACATAGCTTGTCCGTCAAGTGTTGAGCGAACAGCAGAAAATTAAATCGATTTAAAGGCTGATTTAACGCTCAAAAAACCTTGCTCAATTCGTACCAAATTAGACGCCAAATAGCCCGCTCTAGCAGGGAAAACCTCATCCAAGTCACATGATCAACTTCCCAAGCCGATGGTCGATTTAATGGGTTTTCTTAGCCAAATCGTGCTCAAAAACAGGCTGGCACGATAGTTGCCAATAGGGGTGTAGATTTAATTGTGATGCAGCTTATTCATATGTGGCGATCTGACCAAGCGTCATGCAAGCCATCTACGCAGTGTCAGAACAAACGTTCAGAACAAACAAACTGAGTGGATACCAAATTTTTATTTCAGGGATAGAAAAATGAAGCAACTTTTCACAGATTCAGGGGAGCACAGATGAAAACTAACACTCTTTACCTCGCTGTATTGGTCATGATTGCGGCAACCGTCACGGCCGTCGCGGACGATAAAAAGCTGATTGCGGACGACACCAAAGTCACGCCAGCAACTCAGGCATCAGCGAGCGCTGCGAGCAAATCGTGGGCTTATTTACCGATCACCAATCCAACCGAACCTAGTGTCAAACAAAAGAATTGGGTGCGCACCCCAATTGACGCATTTATCTTGGCTAAGCTGGAAGAGAAAAATCTCAAGCCATCAGCCGACGCTGATCGCGGCACGTATATTCGGCGCGCCACCTTAGATGCCTGGGGAATTTTGCCTAGTCCAGAAGAAGTCAAAGCCTTCCAAAACGATAAGTCGCCACAAGCCTATGAAAAGCTCGTTGATCGCCTGCTTGCTTCACCCCATTTTGGCGAGCGTCAAGGTCGTCGTTGGCTGGATTTGGCGCGCTATGCCGATAGCGGTGGGTTCCAAAATGACGTCACGCGCCCAAACAACTGGCGTTATCGCGACTATGTAATCAAAGCCTTTAACGAAGACAAACCGTTTGATCGCTTCATCCAAGAGCAAATCGCGGGCGACGAATTATTTCCTACCGATCAGGAAGCAAAAATCGCTACCGGCTTCTTAGCGGGCTATCCAGATAACCCTAACTCACGCGACTTAGTTCAGCGTAAGTACGAAATCGCCACGGACATGACCGATTTGGTCGGCGAAACGTTCTTAGCTGCGACGATCGGTTGCGCGCGCTGCCACAATCACAAAGCGGATAAGGTAAGTCAAAAGGAATATTTCCAACTACAAGCCTTCTTTGCCAACACCAGCGTGGATGAAAAAGTTCCGCTTGCCAAAGGAAGCGAAACACTGTGGGATGAGAAATACCAAAAACAGCAAGCCGCCTATCGTGAAGCGACCAAAGATATTCGCGCTAAACAAAAAGCGATCTTGGATAGCATCCGTGATGTGGCATACAAATATCATAAAGAGCGTTATTTAACCGACAGCCGCGAAGCGATCTTTAAACCAGAAAGCGAATGGACGCCGCTAGATCGTTGGGTGAACTTCCGTCTTAAATCGGTCACAACCGACGCCGACATCGTCGCCTTTTTGAAGCTTTCTGCGGAAGATAAAGATAGCGCTGAATTCAATGCGGACAATATCCCGAAGTGGAAAGAGTACGAAAAACTAACTGCTGAGTTGAAAAAATTCGACAAGCTCAAACCAGCGAGCGGATCGAATCAAATCACCACGTTGACGGAGTTAAATCATCCCGATTCACCAGCAACCAATATTCGCTTTGGTGGTATTCATGAGCGCCCAACTGACGAAGTGCAGCCAGCTACGCCGGCTTTATGGGCCGGTCCAAAAGTAGAGATCAAACCGACCGAAACATCATCTGGTCGGCGCTCTGCCTTGGCAGCGTGGATTGCAAGTCCAGAAAACCCATTAACCGCTCGGGTCTTGGTCAATCGCGTTTGGGCGCAGTACTTTGCCACGGGAATTGTTAGTACCGTTTCTGATTTCGGACGTGCGGGCCAAAAGCCGACTAATCCAGAGTTACTCGACTACTTAGCCAGCAATTTCATCAAACAAGGTTGGAGCGTTAAAAAATTAGAACGCGAAATTTTGTTATCCAGCGTCTATCGCCAATCGTCGGAAGAGCGCAAAGATGCCTTGAAAGTTGATCCGGATAACAAGCTGTTAGCGGTATATCCACGCAAGCGTTTAGAAGCCGAAGAAATCCGCGATTCCCTATTGTTTGCGTCAGGTGAAATCGTGGACATAGTCGGTGGACCTGCCGTGTTCCCGCAAGTGCCTAGCAATTTAGGCGCCGGAAATTTGTGGCAAGAACCGTCCGACCCTAGCGATTTAAAACGCCGCAGCATCTACACCTTTGTACGCCGCAGTGTGCCATATCCATTAACTCAAACGTTTGATCCGGCTGATCCGTCGCACGCTCATGCTAAACGCGATGTAACCACCACGCCGCTGCAAGCATTGACTTTATTTAATAGCGATGTGGTGTTTGGTTGGTCGCAAGCGTTGGCTGGTCGGGTGATCCGCGAAGCAGGCAATAACGAGACAGCCCAGTTAAACAAACTGTACGAAGTCTTGTTTGCCCGTGAACCGAACAAAGCCGAAGCAGCGTTATTAAAACAATTCTTAAACAGCGATGAAAAACTAATTGAAGGCAAAGCAAGCAATGGCAAATTTGAAGTCGCCTTGCCAACCGGATTGACGGCAAAAACGCCGATCAATCCAATTCGTGCCGCCGCTTTTGTTGATTTGGTTCATACCGTCGCAAACTCCAACGATTTTGCTTATCGCTTTTAATCTTACAGATACAGAAAAGGAAACATCATTATGTGCACACATACCCGTCGCGACTTTCTACTGAAATCAGGTTTGGGTTTAGGCAGCGCCGCATTGAGCGGATTCTTACCGGGTGGCGGATTTTTATCGTTCGCCACCGCTGGCGAAATTTACGATCCCTTAGCGCCCAAAGCGCCTAACTTTCCTGCCAAAATCAAATCAGTGATTTGGTTACATATGGACGGCGCGCCAAGCACCTTGGACTTGTTTGACTACAAGCCAACCTTGGTCAAATTAAACGGTCAAGAAGCACCAGCGTCATTTTTAAAAGGCATCAAAACCAGCACCCAAGGTGGGGTCGGTAAATTGTATGCCTCGAACCGCACATGGAAACAATATGGCGAAAGCGGTGCGTGGTTCTCGGACTTAGTGCCGAATATCGCGCAACACGCGGACAAAATCACCTTCATTAAATCCAGCGTTACGGTTGGTGCAACACACGATATTTCGATCTTAAAACTCAATACCGGCGCATTGACTCCAGGTCGCCCTTCTTTAGGTGCGTGGGTCAGCTATGCCTTGGGCACGGCCAACCCGGATTTGCCACCGTATGTGGTACTGTACAACGGCAAAAATGAACCACGCGCAGGTTCGGTGAACTGGAACTCGGGCTTCTTACCGGCGGTGTATCAAGGTACGGCGTTCCGTCCCGGCCCATCACCGATTCTGTACTTAGATCGTCCAGAATTGACCGCAGCCACCCAACAACGCGCGTCCTTAGATTTATTGAAAAAGCTCAATGCACAAGGCGAATCGCGTTATCCGTCGGATACCGAATTAAAAGCCCGCGTGCGTTCCTACGAGTTAGCCGACCGTATGCAAGTTGCGGCACCTGAAGCAGTCGATTTATCCAAAGAATCGGAAGCGACCAAAGCGCAATACGGTTTAAACGATCCGGGCAGCGCGTCCTACGGCACGACCTTGCTGCGTGCACGGCGCTTGGTCGAACGCGGTGTTCGCTTCATCCAAGTCGTTTCTGGTCAGCCTGACGGTCAAACCGAAGTCAACAACTGGGATGCGCACAGCAAGCTGGAACAAAACCACGGCACGATGGCGAAGATGGTGGATAAGCCGATCGCTGGTTTGTTAGCCGATTTAAAAGAACGCGGTTTGCTCGACACCACCTTAGTGGTGTGGACCTCTGAGTTCGGGCGTACTTCCTACGGCCAAAGCGGTAATGGACGTGATCATAATCCGTGGGGTTACACCCAATGGATGGCGGGCGGCGGTTTAAAAGCGGGCTTTACCTACGGCGCAACCGATGAAATCGGCTTGCAAGTGGCCGACAAAGATTTAGCCGTGGATACCTACGACATCCACGCGACAGTGCTGCAATTGCTGGGTTTAGATCACTTGAAGACGACTTTCTTAAACAACGGTCGTTCAGAACGTCCGACGGTGGTCTATGGCAAAGTCATTAAGGAAATCTTGACCTAACTTGGTACCGTTTTATTCAGCGCTTCTGCCTGCGCTTGCACAGTCGGGCAGAAGTATTTTTTAATCGATTTAAGCTTTCCTAAAGCGCACCAAAAAAACAAGATTCTCATGCGTAAAGTAACCGTATTATTCATTGCCGTTGCCAGCTTGGCAGCGACAATCAGTTTTGCAGCAATTGAAACAACGAGCTTAAGCACTGATTTGATGCAGTCGATTGAAGACACCAACAAAAGTTTGTCGTCCAATATTTCGCTCAATGATGTGGCCGCATCGACTGCCGACGCCAAAGAATTAACCACCATGTTTGCCCAAGTTGAAACGTATTTTGTGCAAAAAGGTGATGCGCCAGATGCGGTCGAATTGGCGCAAAAAAGTAAAAATTTGACGATAGAAATCGCGCAAGCTGTGGCCGCCAAAGATTTTGAAAAAGCGACCAATGCGGCGACAAATGTGTCAAGAAACTGCCGCACTTGCCATACATTTTATAAAAAGGAGTAGGCGATTTTTTGGGATTTTAAACGCTGCATCAAAAGGGCTGGCTGGGCGGGGGTGGCATTGGTAGTTACTGTGGCAGTTCATGCTGGCGATGTTGAGGTAAAAAAGAATTCGTCCAACGCCAAAAGGCCGAGGCTCGAACTAGAAATCAAAGGCGATCCAGTCGCAGGAAAGGCAAAGCTTGAGGCCGAACGCTGTTTGGAATGCCACGATCAACAAGGGAGTGAACTTAGCCAAGGAGCGATCAACAAATTTGCCACCTTGTCGGGTCAACAGGCGGATTACATCATCAAGCAGGTGCATGATTTTCGGGAAGGAAAGCGGCGCTACGATTTTATGGCCATGATGGCAAAAAGTTTAACTGAGCAAGACTTAGTCGATATCGCCACGTATTTTGGTAGTCAGCCCAAAATGCAAAACGACAAGGGTGGAGAAAATAGTCGAGCAAGTTTGCTCTACGACGCAGGTGACGCGACACGCAATATCGCTGCCTGCACCAGTTGTCACGGAAAAAACGGCGAAGGGCAAAAGATTGGGAATATTATTTACCCTGCTATTGCCGGTCAGCAGTGGAATTACCTCGATCAACAACTACGCAATTGGCGCAGCGGCGAACGTAATAACAGCGTGGGAAACGTCATGAATAATGCCGCAAAATTATTGACCGACGAAGAGATTGATTTGCTATCGCACTATATTTCTGGCTTGTGATGCAACACCAAACCAATTTAACGAAAGAATAAATATGAAACGTCATCTGAAAAATACCTTAGTCGCTGGCTTAATTTCTGCAGTGTTCGCCCTGCCCGCTTTGGCCGCACTCAAAGAGGGCGACGCCGCGCCAGATTTCAGCACGCAAGCGTCTATCGCAGGCAAAGCATTTGCTTTCTCATTACAAGACGCTCTAAAAAAAGGCCCAACGGTGGTGTATTTTTATCCATCGGCTTACACCGGCGGTTGCAATATCCAAGCACATACGTTTGCGGTGAACTTAGATAAATTCACCCAAGCTGGCGTGAGTGTGGTGGGCGTGTCGCTCGACAGTATTGAACGCCTCAATGCGTTTTCGGCTGATCCAGACTATTGCGGCGGCAAATTCCCCGTGGCCTCCGACGTCGGCGGCAACATCGCGAAATCGTATGACTTAGCCATACGCCAAATCGCGGCTGGCCGCAAAGACACACGCGGCGTTGACATCGATCATGACGCTACAGAGCGCACCACGTTTGTGATTACACCGGATGGCAAAATTGTGGCTACTATTGGTGGCGTGTCGCCAATTGATAACGTCAACAAGGCTCTAGAAATTGCCCAAAGCTTAGCGGCACGTACACACTAATTAATCATCATTTAAGCCTTTCTTACAAAGCAATTCTTACGCAGCTAGACCTAGACCACCTAACTAAAAGGACATGACCATGACCCGCAAAACCGCCCAAGATTTCGATCCAGAGGTATTGAAGCTCTTTGATAAATACGTGCACGGTCAATTAAGTCGCCGTGGTTTTTTGCAATCGGCCGCTAAGTTTGCTTTTGGCGCGGTCACAGCGGAAGTATTGCTTGATTCGTTAAGCCCGCAGTTCGCGCAAGCGCAGCAAATTTCACCAACGGATGCACGCATTAAAACCAGCTATGTGGAATATCCATCACCCGATGGTTACGGCACATTGCGCGGCTATTTGGCGCAACCAGTAAACGCCAAAGGTAAGCTGCCGACCGTTTTGGTGATTCATGAAAATCGCGGCTTAAATCCCCATATCGAGGATATTGCGCGTCGCTTGGCGTTGGATAACTTCATCGCCTTTGCACCGGATGCGCTGTTCCCATTGGGCGGTTATCCGGGTAATGAAGACAAAGCGCGTGAGCTATTTCCTAAACTTGATCAAACAAAAACCCGTCAAGATTTCATCACCGCTGCCAATGTTTTGCGCACGCTACCCGAAGGTAATGGCAAGGTCGGCGCGGTCGGCTTTTGCTACGGGGGTGGCGTGGTGAACTATCTGGCTACCAAGCTGCCGTATTTATCTGTTGGTGTGCCGTTTTACGGCTCCAATCCGGAGTTGGCCGACGTTCCCAGCATCAAGGCAACGCTATTAATTCAACATGCTGGCAATGACGAACGATTATTGGCGGCGTGGCCGAAATATAACGATGCATTGACCGCGGCTGGCATTAAATTTACCGCCAATATTTATCCCAAAGTTGAGCATGGATTCAATAACGATACAACGCCACGATACGATCAAGCAGCAGCGAAGTTGGCATGGGGTCGGACGATCGATTTGTTCAACCAGCATTTGCGTGCTTAGTAAGTCGTTGCACGAATTATTGGCGTCTAGTTTTTTGTCGTCGCATCAGCCCATTTATTCGGGTGTTTTTAACCTTTAACCCTCAAGGAAATTGCATGAAAAATCGTGTTAAACAATTCGTAGCACCAACCTTAATCGTGGCCTTGTTCAGTGCTGCTGGCTTAGTCATGGCGCAGCAAGCACCGAAACCAGAAACCCTGATCAAGGTGCGTCAATCGGCTTTTCAAGTCGTGGCGTGGAATAGCACTCGTATCAAAGCATCGTTAGAAGGCACTTACAACAAAGAGGACGTCATCAAATCCGCCAACGCAATTGCAGCGATTGCTAATTCGGGCTTGGGTTCTTTGTTCGCCGCAGGTACTGAAACTGGCAAAGGCTGGCATGAGACTTCGGCTAAAGCGGAAGTATTTTCCAACGGCGCACGCTTTGCTGAATTGGGCGCCAACTTTGGTAAAGAAGCGAATGAGTTGGCATCGGTTGCCCTCAGTGGCGACGCTAATCTGGTTAAAAATCAATATGGCAAACTCACTAGCACCTGCAAAGCTTGCCACAACGATTTCAAAAGCAAAGACTGATGAATTAACTTAGTGGGGTTGGATTCGTCTTGGGTCACAGAACGCACTTTGACGTGACCTAAGGCGACTTTAATTCTCACTGGCTTTCTCTTCTTATTTGTCCAATTACCTCCTTAACTACTTCACTAACTCTAGTAGGACTACCGATGTCGACTTCACAATCTCAATTAGGCGTATTACTCGTGGGCGCTGTTGCCATTGCCGTTATCTCTCTCAATACGCTGGCGCAAACAGGGGCGCAGACTGCTCCAACACCTGCCGCTGCTGCCCCAACCGCTCCAGCCGCTCCAGCCGCTCCAGTTCAGGGTGCGCGCTCCACCGATCCGGCAAAGCCATTTAGCTTTTTCGTTACCAGCGAAGGCGTTGGTAATGGCGCCAATCTGGGCGGCTTGGCGGGCGCTGATGCACATTGCCAACGGTTGGCTACGGCAGTCAATGCAGGCAATAAAACATGGCACGCCTATTTAAGCACTCAAGCAACGGACGGCACGCCAGCGGTCAACGCACGTGATCGCATCGGTTCAGGACCTTGGTTTAATACCCGCGGCGGCTTGATCGCAAAAGACTTAGCCCAATTAAATGGCGACACAGTGGAATTAGCACGAGCCGGTAACGCCATCAGCCGCGCTACTGCATTCACGGAAAAGAATGAACCGGTAAAAGGCTATGGCGAAACACCAAACCAACACGACATTATCACCGGCTCCACGCCCGACGGTCGCGCGTTTGCCGATGCAGCCGACCACACCTGCAAAAACTACACCAGCAATAGCGCCGATGGCTCAGTGCAATTAGGTCACTTTGACCGCACTGGTGGCAACAGCATCTCCTGGAATTCCGCGCATCCTAGCCGTGGCTGCGGTCAACCGAATTTGGTGGCCACTGGTGGCGCAGGTTTGTTGTACTGCTTTGCGACGAACTAATTCACCGAGCACAGTTAGCTTAAATTCGTAACACCAGCTCCCAACGACGCTGCAACCCATCCCAGCTTACCAGCTATCTAGCGCAAGAGAACCCGCCAAAAGCACGAGTCTCTTGCGCTACGCCACAAATCGTTATGTGGTTTACGCATAACTTTTACCGAAATCATTCGTTCGCAATCAGGCTGATGCCAATTATCCTTTGCATCACTAATTCAAAAAAGAATTGACCCACATAGTCACTGCGCTGGTTTTATCAGAAAGCTAGTGCTTGTTAAGGAAGCTTGGTTCCAGTTCGCCATAGCTAGAATCGAGCTTCCTTAATTTGTTGTGCGTCTGTCCGATGAATGATGAATTGCTGGCCCGTACAAATAAGAAAGTAAATGATGAAGTTGAGTCCACACATGTGTTGCTGCTGCTGTTGTTAAGCCAGACATTGGTTTTGGTTTCTGCTTGTCTTTTATTTTTAACGTTGCATTGCCCCTCTTTTTATCAATTTACTGGATGACGCTGTGAACAAACTGTTGACCTTTCCCCATACGTCGGATCTGACGACGTCGATACGCGCCAAAGCACTGTTATTCCATGATCCGCGTTCGTCGAATTTGCTTGAGCAAGTCGAACGCATTGCACGCACCGACGCTTCGGCCTTAATCATCGGCGAAACCGGCACCGGCAAAGAATTAATTGCGCGCCATATTCATAACACCAGCGGCCGCAGCGGCCCATTTATCGCAGTCAATTGCGGCGCATTTAGTGAATCGTTAATCGACGCCGAATTATTCGGCCACGAGACGGGCGCATTTACAGGCGCATCGCAAGCGCGTGCCGGATGGTTTGAAGCGGCAAATGGCGGGACGATTTTTCTCGATGAAATTGGTGATTTATCGCTAGCGCTGCAAGTCAAATTGCTACGTGTTTTGCAAGAGCGCCAAGTGGTGCGCCTAGGTTCGCGTCGCCCGATTAGTTTAGATGTGCGCTTGGTTGCCGCGACCAACGTCGATTTGCAAAAAGCGATTTTATCTGACCGCTTCCGCGCTGATTTGTATTACCGCTTGAGCGTGGCAACCATCAATATGCCGCCGCTGTGCGACAGGCCGGGCGACATCCTGCCGCTGGCGCGGCACTTCGTAGAAATGTACAGCCACAAGATGCATTTAAAAGATATTTCCATCGCTGAAGACGCGCAAGAATCGCTGCTCAGCTATGAGTGGCCGGGCAATATTCGCGAGCTGGAAAACGTGATTCACTTCGCTTTAATTGTCTGCCAAGGCAATCGCATCCGTGCGGAAGATTTGAAATTGGTCGGCGCATTGCATCGCAATCGGATTCAAGTTGAGGATCAAGCGGCCAGCAAATCTGCGCCTCCCAACCAAGTCAAACCGACTAATGAAGCACCAAAGCTTGAAACCTTGCACCGCCGCTTAGATGCCTTACTGGGGGAATTCATCAGCGCGGGTGAGCCAGAATTATTTGACTCGATTGAAGGTTCGTTAATCCGCACTGTCTTCAAGTCCTGTAACCAAAACCAAGTTCACACCGCCAAGGTTTTGGGCATCAGTCGCAACATTCTGCGAACGCATTTAAAACGCTTTGGCATTATCGGCTTTGATGTCAATGCCGCCAGCGTCGCCAATATCGGCAGCGCAGAATCGTCGGTGTCGAGGATAGCCTGACCTGCTGTTGCGCTAGTTCGCTTGTCCGATTTTTTTGACGAGCGTAGCTGGCGGCAGGTTTTAATTTTGACCAAATACCGAAAAAAACAACGCGATCAATTCGTAGTCATTACGATAATTTACTGTCAATTTGATCAACTATCTCAACCAATTTATCGCCGCCAATTTCAACCAATTGGCATAAGTAAATAAAAAAGTAATCGTTTCATTTAGCTTCACTTGATTTTATTCTCGGGCTCACTTTGCCTAAGTTTCGTCTTTACAACAAGGAAAAACATGTCAGTCAAATCTATTTTTAAAGCGCTCGCCGTACTCGCGCTAACAGCAAACCTAGCACATTCCGCCGATATCACCTTACTCAACGTATCGTACGATCCTACACGCGAACTGTACGAAGATTTCAATAAAGATTTCGCCAAGAATTGGAAAGATAAAACTGGCGACAACGTCAAGATCAAACAATCCCACGGTGGCTCAGGTAAGCAAGCCCGCGCGGTGATTGATGGCTTGGATGCTGACGTGGTCACACTCGCGTTAGCGTATGACATCAACGAGATTTCCGACCACGGTTTGATCGCCAAAAACTGGCAGTCACGCTTGCCCTTAGCAAGTTCGCCCTACACTTCAACCATCGTGTTCTTGGTGCGTAAGGGTAATCCAAAAGGCATTAAAGATTGGGCTGACATTGTCAAACCGGGTGTCTCTATCATCACACCGAATCCAAAAACATCGGGCGGCGCACGTTGGAACTATTTAGCAGCCTGGGGCTATGCATTAAAACAAAGCGGTGGCAATGAAGCCAAAGCCAAAGAATTCATTAGCCAACTCTATAAAAACGTTCCTGTATTAGATTCTGGCGCACGCGGCGCAACGACTACTTTTGTTGAACGCGGCATTGGCGACGTTTTGCTGGCTTGGGAAAACGAAGCGTTCTTAGCCGTCAAAGAACTTGGCCCAGACAAGGTACAAATCGTTGTACCGTCGGTTAGCGTGTTAGCTGAACCACCTGTTGCTGTCGTCGATAAAGTGGTTGATAAACGCGGCACTCGCAAAGTGGCTGAAGCGTACTTGAATTATTTATACAGCGATGCCGGTCAAGAAATCGCGGCCAAAAACTACTATCGCCCAACGTCAGCGGCTATCGCTAAAAAGTATGAAAACCAATTCCCTAAAATCAACCTATTCAAAATTGGCGAAGTAGCAGGCGATTGGACTCAAGCGCAAAAAGTGCATTTTGCCGATGGCGGTGTCTTTGACCAGATTTATCAACCAGGCAAAAAATAATCCGCGATAGCGCACTAATAAGGTTATCTAAGTTTCTACCATTTGGGGCGTCGTAGCTAGACGCCTTCTTTTTTGGGTGGTGAATTGTGCTAGGTGCTTGGGTGGTTAGCTGCAAAAATCGCCCAACAACAGCCCTTATTAGAAGAATTTCATATATCAATATTCAGAAAAATTCGCATTCTTTATAAGTAAAAAGTGCAATCATTTCGTTCTTTAGTTGAATTGGTACTATAAGCCCATGTCTAGCCCCGCCGTTGTGAATAAAAAGGATCCGTTCCGAGTAATGCCAGGCTTCAATCTGTCGTTAGGCTTTACGATTTTTTATCTCGCTCTCATCGTTTTAATTCCGCTCTCGGCGGTGTTTCTCAAAACTTTCACCATGACGTGGCCGGCATTTTGGGATGCAGTGACATCCGACCGCGTGATGGCCTCGTATCGCTTGAGCTTTGGCGCTTCCCTGATCGGTGCTTCACTCAACGTGGTATTCGGTGGGATTGTGGCGTGGGTTTTGGTGCGCTATCAATTTCCGGGCAAAAAAGTGATTGATGCCTTAGTCGATTTGCCGTTTGCCTTGCCGACTGCGGTCGCAGGGATTGCGCTAACGTCGCTGTATTCCAGCAATGGCTGGTTTGGGCGTTACTTGGAACCGATGGGCATCAAAGTCGCGTTCACTCCACTCGGCGTCATCATCGCATTGACATTTATCGGCTTGCCTTTTGTAGTGCGCACGGTGCAACCGGTATTGGAAGACGCCGAACGCGAGCTCGAAGAGGCCGCCGCGAGTTTAGGTGCCAACAACTGGCAAACCTTTACCCGCATTATTTTCCCCACCATTTTGCCTGCGTTGTTGACTGGTTTTGCCTTGGCCTTTGCGCGCGCAACCGGTGAATACGGCTCAGTCATTTTTATCGCTGGCAATATGCCTATGGTGTCCGAAATCACCCCGCTGTTCATCATTACCAAGCTTGAGCAATACGATTATGCGGGTGCGACGGCGATCGCGGTAGTGATGCTAACGGTGTCGTTTATTTTGCTGTTATTGATTAACTTATTACAGGCTTGGGCGCGCAAGCGTGGTCAGTCGGAGAAAAATTAAATGTCAGCCGCGCCTACTTCCTCCTCCCTACTCGTGTCCGCCACTGAGCCGGTTTATGTGCCCAAAGCGCTGGTTGAACCGCTCTGGATACGCATTCTGTTAGGCACGATTGCCTTACTGTTTTTAACGCTATTTTTGTTTGTGCCGCTGGCCGCCGTATTTACCGAAGCCTTAAAAAAAGGCTGGGGCGTGTATCTCGCTGCTATTACCGAAGACGACGCCGTTTCGGCCATTAAACTCACCTTAATCTCAGCCTCCATCGCCGTGCCGCTCAACCTAGTATTTGGCGTGGCAGCGGCGTGGGCGATTGCCAAATTTGAGTTCCGCGGCAAGAGTATTTTGCTCACCTTGATTGATTTACCGTTCTCGGTCTCACCGATTATCTCGGGCTTAATCTACGTGCTTATTTTTGGCGCGCAAGGCTGGATCGGACCGTGGCTGCGCGATCACGATATCAAGATTTTATTTGCCGTTCCTGGCATTGTGCTAGCCACCATTTTTGTGACCTTCCCGTTCGTGGCGCGCGAACTCATTCCGCTCATGCAAGCGCAAGGCAGCGAGGAAGAAGAAGCGGCGTTGGTCTTGGGTGCATCGGGCTGGAAAACCTTCTGGCATGTGACCTTACCCAATATCAAATGGGGTCTGCTGTATGGCGTGATCTTATGTAATGCGCGCGCCATGGGGGAATTCGGCGCGGTGTCGGTAGTGTCAGGCCATATCCGCGGCGAGACCAATACGATTCCCTTGCAGGTTGAAATTCTCTATAACGAATACAACTTCACCGCCGCCTTTGCGGTCGCGTCGCTCTTAGCATTGCTGGCCATCGTCACGCTAGCGTTGAAATCGTTCATCGCATGGCGACTACGTGAGACCATCTCCGAGCAACCCAATCAACACCATCTGGAGCAGTAATTGTGAGTATCGAAGTCAACAATATCAATAAGCGTTTTGGCCAGTTTGTGGCGCTCGATAATGTGTCGCTGAATTTTCCGAGCGGCGAACTGACCGCTTTGCTAGGGCCTTCTGGCTGTGGTAAAACGACGCTCTTGCGCATCATCGCCGGGCTCGAACATACCGACACTGGCCAAGTTTTATTAGACGGCGACGATGCGTCAGCCAGCCATGTCCGAGAACGCCAAGTCGGCTTCGTGTTCCAGCATTACGCCTTGTTTAAACACATGACCGTGTTTGAAAACATCGCCTTTGGTCTGCGGGTTAAATCACGCGCAACGCGCCCATCGGAAAAAGAGATTCAAGAAAAAGTGCATCGCCTGCTCGACTTAGTGCAATTGGATTGGCTGCACGATCGTTATCCACCACAACTCTCGGGTGGACAGCGGCAACGGATTGCTTTGGCACGCGCCTTAGCTGCCGATCCGCGCGTGTTGTTGCTTGATGAACCGTTTGGCGCATTGGACGCCAAGGTGCGTAAAGAGCTGCGCCGTTGGCTGCGTCGTCTGCACGACGAATTGCACGTCACCAGCATCTTCGTCACCCACGATCAAGAAGAAGCCTTGGAAGTAGCCGATCGGGTGGTGTTGATGAACAAAGGCAAGGTCGAGCAAATCGGTTCTCCTGCCGAGGTCTACAATCATCCCGCATCACCGTTTGTGTATGGCTTTTTAGGTAGCGTTAATATTTTTGAAGGTAACTTACATGCAGGCGTGTTCGATCTAGCGGGAACCCGCTTTGACGTTGCAGGGCACGATGATGCGCAAAACGCTAAAGGTCTGGCCTACGTCCGACCGCATGATATCGACGTCACCCGTTACGTTACTGGCCAAACCGGCATCACAGCGCAGCTCAATCGGGTGCATGCAATTGGACCGCTGGCGCAATTGGAACTGCAACGCACCGATAGCAGCGAGATTATCGAAGTCACTTTATCGAGCGAACGCTACCGCGAACTGGAGTTAAAAGAAGGTGAAATCATCCTAGCGCGACCAAGTAAATTGCGCGTCTTCGCAGATGGTGCGGTGAAGTAAATTAGCGGCTATTGGTAAAGTCCAACGCCGAGAAATTGGCGCAAAAAAATCCACCGACTGTTCTGATTCAAGTCTTCCTATGAATTAGAACAGTCGGTGGATTTTTTAGTTAACTCTGCGAACATATCCGCATGGCCACATCCACAGCACAGTCTCTGGTAGGAACAAGCGAACTAGCTTATGAATTCTTTTGAGCAATTTATACGGTTAAATAAAAGTAACTTACCGATTTCACCCGACGAAAACCCAATCCATATCTGAAAAACACATAAGCATCTAATAATTAATTCGTTTTCTGTTGGTTGGGAATTCGATAAATTGAGTCTCCATTCATTATTTCTGCACCGACCATGTGCAGCGAAAGAGCTGTATGAGCGAATCCACCCAATTCTCGCCTAATTCCTCGTTTCAAGAATCTGGCCATTTCGCGTCTGATCCCGCGTCCCAAACCGCATCACACGCTGACCAAGACCTGCTAGACCAAGCGCGTCAACAAGGTCAAGCGCAACAATTGCCGTTTGCTGGCACCGTAACGCCCATCCAAGCTTGGCAGCTAGTGCAAGACGGTGTTGCTCAGTTGGTGGATGTGCGTACCGCTGAAGAACGCAAATTTGTCGGCGAAGTGCCGAACTCATGGCATGTGGCTTGGATGACCGGTTTATCGATGAACCGCAACCCGCGCTTTGTCAAAGAGTTTGAAGTCAAACTCAAAGACAAGAATGTCGTCGCCCTGCTGCTATGCCGCAGCGGTAAGCGCTCATCGGCAGCGGCCGAAGCCCTGACCAAAGCAGGCTTCACCAATATTTTTAATATTGAAGGTGGCTTCGAAGGCGACATCAACGACGACAAGCAACGCGGTTCGCTCGGCGGCTGGCGCTTTCATTCATTACCTTGGATTCAAGATTAAAAGGATGCACCCTGTTTTATGACTAACTCAAACCCGCCATCGAAAGTGAAATCGCCTCTTTTTGAGATCAGTCATATCGTGGAAGAATTGGCTGCGGTGCGCAAACATTGGCGTCACATGCATCACCGCTCCACCGAACCGGGCGGGCGTGAATTGCCGTCACCGGACGCGCTGAAAAAAATCATGAGCGACCTGCGCGCAGTACTTTTCCCGATGCGCTTAGGGCCGCCGGAATTGCGCCAAGAAACTGAAAATTTTTTTGTAGGGCATACGCTCGATGCAGTACTGCATTCGTTGCTCACGCAAGTGCGCTTGGAGTTGAGCTATGTTGAGCGCAGCCATCCGACGGACGGCATTTCGTTTGAAGATCAGTCATTCAAAATCGTACGCGACTTCTCACAGTCGTTACCAAACTTACGCAGCTTACTCGACAGCGACGTGATTGCGGCCTATCGCGGCGACCCTGCAGC
Organism: Sapientia aquatica; assembly: GCF_004358105.1. Lineage (GTDB taxonomy): Bacteria > Pseudomonadota > Gammaproteobacteria > Burkholderiales > Burkholderiaceae_D > Solimicrobium > Solimicrobium aquaticum. Next base: position 165,543 of record NZ_SMYL01000003.1, read on the forward strand.
GCGCAGCGTGGACGAAGTATTGCTGTGCTATCCCGGCGTGCAAGCGATGATTTATCACCGCATCGCGCATCAGCTCTATGTATTGGGGGCGACGCTGTTAGCGCGCATCGTGTCTGAGATTTCTCATGCTGAAACTGGTATTGATATCCATCCCGGCGCACAGATTGGTTCAGGCTTTTTTATTGATCACGGCACCGGTGTCGTGATCGGTGAAACCACCATTATCGGCAAACGTGTACGGATTTACCAAGCCGTTACGCTCGGCTCCAAAACCTTCCCTACAGATGGCGACGGCGAAGTCCAAAAAGGCATTGCCCGCCATCCTATCGTTGAAGACGATGTTGTGATCTACGCTGGCGCGACCGTACTTGGCAGAGTAACCATTGGCCAAGGAGCCGTCATTGGTGGAAACGTCTGGATTACGTCGAATGTTGCTCCGGGCAGTCATGTAAGTCAGGCAACCTTGCGTAAGGGAGTGAATTTGAATGAGCCGGTTCTTTCCTGATTTTGATCCAGATTACATAGTAAAATCTACGCAGTCGTGCCATTCTTTGACCAAGCCTTGTTGGCGTTGCGCGCTATTGATGACCTGCTCCAACCAGAATTGCTAACTACTTTCGCTTTACCTGTCGCACCACCGCTACACCCTTTTTCACCCACCACACTTTGGAGTTTTGTATGTCCGAAAAATCAGTCAGTAATCTGGCGCTAGGCGACGATGCCGCGCGCCAACTAGCTAACGCCACCAAAACCGTTCCGCAACTATCGACTATCTCACCGCGTTGGTTGGTGCATTTTCTGCAATGGCTGCCAGTCGAAGCGGGTATTTATCGCGTTAATCAAGTTAAAAACCCACACGATGTGTTGGTGGCTTGCTCCAAAAAAGACGAATCCGAATTGCCACAGACTTTTGTCGATTACGAAGCGCAACCACGTGAATATTTCCTCAACTCGGTCGCTACCGTTTTAGATATTCACACTCGCGTCTCCGATTTGTACAGCAGCCCACACGACCAAATCAAAGAACAATTGCGCTTGACAGTTGAGACCATCAAAGAACGTCAAGAAAGTGAATTGATCAACAACGCTGATTACGGTCTGCTCGCAAACGTGCATGACGATCAACGCATCTCGACATTAACTGGCGCACCAACGCCCGACGATTTGGATGACTTGCTCACTAAAGTGTGGAAAGAGCCCGGCTTCTTTTTAGCGCATCCCTTGGCGATTGCGGCTTTTGGTCGCGAATGCACCCGCCGTGGCGTTCCACCACCAACGGTTAGCCTATTCGGTTCGCAATTCTTAACCTGGCGCGGTGTACCGCTCATCCCATCCGATAAATTACCGATCGAAGATGGTAAAACCAAGATTATCTTGCTGCGAGTGGGCGAAAAACGCCAAGGCGTAGTTGGCTTGTTCCAACCGGGTTTAGCTGGCGAACAAAGCCCAGGCTTGTCAGTACGTTTCATGGGAATTAACCGCAACGCGATTACCTCTTATCTGATTTCTTTATATTGCTCGCTGGCTGTGCTCACCCCTGATGCATTGGCCGTATTAGAAGACGTTGAGATCGGTAAATACCATGACTACCCAGACACCTACAAATAATGCAGGACAGTTGACGGGTAAGGCCGATGAATCCTCGATTTTGAATCGATTAGCGTCAGAATTCTTCGCCTTAGCACCAGCGCTGTCAGCAGGCACTCAGCGACCGCAATGGATTGATGCTGCGCCTAGCGCCGCTTCAGCACCATCGGCGCAAGCACCATTTGCTGCGCCAGCTATTGCGGCAGTTGGGCCAGTTGCGTCAGTCAGCTCAGCCGCACCACACGGTTCGGCGGCGTCCTTGCCCTTGGATGTGACTTCTCGCGGCAAACCGTCGGTTGGTACTAACTCGGTGCCAAGCTCGTTTTATTTTGTCGATGAAGGCGCGCAAGCTCCACGTCCATCCAGCAATAACTTGGACGATCTCGCCAAACAAGCTCGACCAGAGCAGTGGATGAATCACACCACGCATGGCGCGGCTTTGCCCGGTCAAGATCAGGGACAGTTTCAGATTCAGCGCTTGATCAATGAATTAGCGTTTCCAAGTGGTGCCGGTTCCGCGCCACAAGCTAGTTCGGCGTCGCCGTTTTATTTCCAAAATTTTGATGACCGCTATTGGGATAAAAAGCCTGCTGAAAAAGAACTGAAACCGCAACCAACTCCGCTAGAAGTCAATGGCGTGCGACGTGATTTTCCGATTCTGGCCGAGCGCGTCAACGGCCGGCAACTAGTTTGGTTTGACAATGCGGCGACCACGCAAAAACCGCAGGCGGTGATCGATCGTTTGGCGTATTTCTATGCACACGAGAATTCCAATATTCATCGTGCCGCACACGAATTAGCCGCGCGCGCCACCGATGCCTATGAAGCTGCGCGAAATAAAGTGCGCGACTTTTTAGGCGCAGGATCAAGCGAGGAAATCATCTTTGTGCGTGGCGCGACCGAAGGCATTAATCTGATTGCCCAAACCTTTGGCAAAAAGTTTATCGGCCCCGGCGACGAAATCATCGTGTCCCAGTTAGAGCACCACGCCAACATCGTGCCGTGGCAGCAGTTAGCGGCAGAAAAAGGGGCGAAGATTCGGGTGATTCCAGTTGACGATACTGGGCAAATTGTCCTCGACCAATATGCTCAACTCATCAATGATCGCACCAAAATTGTCGCGGTGACACACGTATCGAACGCACTCGGAACAGTGACGCCGATCAAGCAAATCATCGACATTGCGCACCGCTCCGGCGTGAAAGTCATGGTCGATGGCGCGCAAGCAGTGTCGCATCTGCGGGTAAACGTGCAAGCCTTGGATGCTGACTTCTACGTGTTCTCTGGACACAAAGTTTTCGGCCCAACCGGTATCGGCGCAGTATATGGCAAAAAGGCTATCCTCGATCAACTTCCGCCGTGGCAAGGTGGCGGCAATATGATCAAAGATGTGACCTTTGAACACACCGAATTCCAACCACCTCCTTCGCGGTTTGAAGCAGGTACCGGCAATATTGCCGATGCGGTTGGTTTGGGTGCCGCGATTGATTACGTGCAAAAGCTAGGTTTAGAAAATATTGCGGCGGTCGAACATGGCTTGCTGGAATACGCCACCCAAGGTTTAAAGAGCATTCCGGGTGTACGTCTAATCGGCACAGCGCATGACAAGGCCAGCGTGGCGTCGTTTGTCTTGCACGGCTACAGCACCGAAGAAGTCGGTAAAGCATTAAATGAAGAAGGAATCGCAGTACGTTCTGGACATCATTGCGCCCAACCGATTTTGCGTCGTTTCGGTGTCGAAGCGACGGTTCGTCCTTCGTTTGCGTTCTATAACACTTGCGAAGAAATTGATCGGATGTTGGCAGTAGTTCGTAAATTGGCGACGACTCGGCGCTAACCCGCGCTAGTTGGATGGTATCGCAAGGGCGCTCATTCGTGGGCGCCCTTTTTCTATTCAACGAATGAATTACTCGACGGATAAAAGAACGCCGCCATAAATTCACCGCCAAACAACATATTCACCAATCAAACCAGTGTTTATCACATTCCCTTGCCTTAATTAACCTTCACCCAATAGAATTGCAGGTCAACTTTTTGGGAACGCGCCGTGAAAATTCTTATTGGTATCGTTAGCGTATTGATCATTCTTTTGATGGCCTATGCAGTCAGCTATGATCGCAAGCACATCAAAATCAAACCGCTGGTCTGGCTTCTGAGCCTGCAGCTCATCTTCGCCTATGCCATGCTCAATTCCAATATCGGGCAAGTCATTATTAATGGCATTGTTGCGGGCTTTGATAAGTTATTAAAATTTGCCGGCGTTGGGATTCATTTTGTGTTCGGTGGCATCATCAATGACAACAGCTTTTCGTTTTTCTTTAACGTCTTGATGCCCATCGTTTTTATCTCGGCCTTGATCGGTATCCTGCAATATTGGAAAGTGCTCAATTGGATTATTCGCGCCATTGGATTCTTGCTATCCAAAGTCAACGGCATGGGCAAACTGGAATCGTATAACGCGGTCGGCTCGGCTATTTTGGGTCAGTCGGAAGTTTTTATCTCGCTCAAAAAGCAAATTCCCCATCTGTCGCAACAGCGCTTGTACACCATCTGCACCGCGGCCATGTCCACGGTGTCCGCCGCCATCATCGCCGCCTACATGCAATTAATCGAACCGCGCTTTGTGGTCTGTGCGGTGGTGCTTAATCTGTTTGGCTCGTTCATCATTGCATCCTTAATCAATCCGTATGAAGTCAACGCCGCAGATGATGTGTTAGACATCGAAGAAGAACAGCAAAGTTTTTTTGAAATGCTGGGTGAATACATTCTCGACGGCTTCAAAATTGCCGTGATCGTGGCCGCGATGCTGATGGGCTTTATCGCACTCATTGACATGGTCAACGCTATTTTTACCAGCTTATTCGGCATCAGTTTTCAGCATTTCTTGGGCTATCTGTTTGCCCCCTTAGCATTCTTAGTCGGCATCCCGTGGCATGACGCGGTAGGCGCTGGCACCATCATGGCAACTAAAGTCATCACCAACGAATTCGTCGCCATGCAAGAATTAAAAAGCAGCCTGCAGAGCGGCGCCAATTTGTTCGACGAACGCAGCCTCGGTATCGTGTCGGTGTTCTTGGTTTCGTTCGCCAATTTTGGTTCTATCGGCATCATCTGCGGAACGATTAAAGCGCTGGATGTACGCCAAGGAAACGTAGTGGCGCGGTTTGGATTTCGATTGCTATACGGCGCGTCGCTGGTGAGTTTTTTGAGTGCGACTGTGGTGGGATTGATGTTGTAACGATTACGCCAAAAAAGACCAACCTCGTTAAGTCTCGTTAATGCGTCTTGATTTTAGTGTCGGAAATTTTTACAGCTTTCGTCATATCTATCAAAAAATAGGAAACTTTCGTTAAGAATCAATTGCATAGGTTTGTGGCATTGAACTTGCTTGGGTGAGGCAAGTTCAAAAATTTAGGCAAATCAATATTTGCCCCACCTAACCTTACAGGCATTGATTATGAAAAATATCTCAGTAGCGAAAACAGAAGCAATTTTGGGCGGGCTGATTTTAGCCGCGTCGGCGTCGCTCGCAAACGCAACAGCGATTACTTCCCTCGCCGACGGCACTCCGGTTGTTATGCCAGCTAGTAACCTCTTTACTGCAGGTCCAGTTGTTGAACCAGGTTATACATACACTTCATCCAATTCGCGTTCGGTTTTTGGATACACCTTTGGATACGGACTGAACAATAACGGAGCATGGAACTCTGGACTCGGTTCGCCCTACCTTGGCTTAAATACGAGCGAAGGTTGGTCACTGATCACATTTGACGCTCCAGTGTCGTCCGTTTTAGCGTTTGTAAACTACGCCAATCGAACCGGCACACCAACAATTTCTGTGTTCGATGCGGACAATAATTTGATTGAAAGTACGGTCTTAAACTTTTCGACCACGGGTAACAATCAAGGCTTTAATTACGGCTTCACAGAGTCAGCCAACATTATTAAATCGATCGAGTTCAGTAACGCCTTCATCGTCGCGACTAATATTCAAACCGAGGTGCCTGAACCAAGCACATTGGCCTTATTCGGCTTAGCAATCGCTGCATTAGTTGCTCGTCTGCGCCGCAATCGCGTTTAATTTTTTGCAGTGAAATTCGACCTTTGCGCCAAGCGTAGAGCTTAGTCGTCCGCCGGACAATCGTTCGGCGGGTCACACTTCCCACCTGCATTCGTTATCCTTAATCCGAAGTTCAAACACTGGCTAGCATCATTAGAATTGTCTCGAGTATTCAAACTACGTCGCATCAATCCTGAAGTGGTAAAAATCTGCCCCAAACTTGTCCTAAACCGCGTTTGCGTAATCCCACAGTTTAGGCAATCATGCACACCAAGTTCAATCGTCATCAATCCAACAAACACCTAAGTAAACATGCGCAATCATGCGTTTAATAGGATCACTGCGCCGAATTAAAATGGTAGTTCTCAACCTTTGATACGATTCGTGCCAAAACCTCGAAAAACCACTGATTTACTTATTGAATTTTTAACTCATTGATTTTCCTATATATATATTAAAAATCCGTCTTATTGGGATTTCACAAACGGTTATAAAATGGCGATTCTTCGCTAACTTGTGCGATGGCTGAAAATCCAGCTAGTGCAGTCGAATTTTTATAACTAGAATAATTTTCACTGCATAGTGATTCGGCCCAGCGCCACCAAGCGAGCCAATCCGATTTGATTCACGAGGAAACTAGCAGGCCAATTTTTCTGTCCTCACGCGCAATGTATTAACTTATTTACTATTTCAGTTATCAACTCACATATCAAATCAATTGTTTATTCGTTTTTTAAACCTTTTTAATGCACTCACAGATCCTATGAATATTTTAAAAAAATTAATCTTAATCGCTTCCTTAATTGGTGCCGTCGGTTTAGCCCAAGCCCGCACTCCATTGGTCTTGATGACCGATTTTGGTCAAGGCGACGGTGCGGTGTCGGCTATGCGTGGTGTGGCGTTTGGTGTTGATCCGCAGTTGAACGTATCGGATTTAACCCATCAAATTCCGACCTACGATATTTGGATTGCCGCGTACCGTTTGTACCAAACAGTGAACTACTGGCCAGAAGGCAGCGTGTTTGTGACGGTGGTCGATCCGGGTGTTGGTACCAAGCGTAAATCGGTCGTATTGAAAACCAAAAACGGTCGTTATTACGTTGGTCCGAATAACGGGATCTACACTTTAATCGCTGAGCGCGACGGCATTGCTGAGATGCGTGAGATTGATGAGAAAGTTAATCGTTTGCAGGGTTCGGAAGATAGCTACACCTTCCACGGTCGTGATGTGTATGTGTATACCGGTGCGCGTTTAGCGTCGGGCGCGATCACGTTTGATCAAGTTGGCCCAGTATTGGACCCAGCCAGTTTAGTCAAAATCAGCTACCAACAAGCGGATAAATCCGACAACACATTACGCGGCAACATCCCTGTGTTGGATGTCAATTACGGAAACGTTTGGACCAATATTTCCAAATCGTTGCTCGATCAATTGAATGTCAAACCGGGCGACAATCTTAAAGTCCGTTTGTACAACAAAGACAAAAAGGTAGCGACTGTGATTGCACCGTTTGAAACCTCGTTCGGCGAAGTGGCCGTGGGCAAACCATTGGCTTATGTGAATAGCTTGTTGAATTTTTCTTTAGCATTGAACCAAGGCGACTTTGCTAAGAAATACCATATCCAATCCGGTGCTGATTGGCATATTGAGATCGAAAAACTCGAATCGACCAAAAAATAATCACGCAAACAACAAAGGATGACTTATTCAGTCATCCTTTTTTAAAAAATCAAAAACTAAAAAAGGGAAACCATGTTCACTAAAAAAAATAACATCCTCGCTCAGTCGCTCGCGTTAGCGGGTTTTGCGTTCCTCTGTGCACCGCTGACCCAAGCCGCTGATGAACCAGCAATCGATACGTCGGCCAATCAAGCAGTACAAACCGTTTCCATCATCGGTTCTCGTGCCAAAGTACGTTCGTTGTTTGATACCGACGTGCCGGTGGATGTCTTTAGCGCGCAAGATATTGAACGCGCCGCCAGCACAGGCGAATTGGGCCAGTTGCTGCAAAATTTATCTCCTTCGATCAATATGCCGCGCGCTTCCGCCAGCGGTACGTCTGACACAGTCCGCACGATTCAATTACGCGGCTTGGCGCCAGACGAAGTGCTGATTTTGGTCAATGGCAAACGCTGGCATGCCAATGCCACAATGGATCAAGAAGGTTTATTCCAAGGCACGGTTTCAGTCGATTTAAATACCATTCCAGTCAGCGCGATTGAACGCATCGAAGTCTTACGCGATGGCGCAGGCTCGCAATACGGTAGCGACGCGATTGCCGGTGTGATTAACATCGTGTTAAAGAAAGCCCCGCAAGGCACCGAAACCTATGTGTCCTACGGCGGCAATCACACTAATTTTGCGCCTCTGAACAAGAAGATTACCGATGGTCAAAATTTACAAGTCGGCGCCAATACTGGCCTAAAGATCGGTGAAAAAGGCTATGTGCGTTTTGGTTTTGATTACCAAAATAAAAATGGCACCAACCGCGCCGGACCTTCTGCCGATTCGTCTTATAACAGCACGCCTGCAGATACCGCGTTAGTTGGTCAAGTCTTGTTCAAATCCGGCGACCCGCAGCTCTACAACACCAATTTGTTTTACAACGCGGCGGCGCCGATTTCAAACGACTTAGAACTCTATTCGTTTGCCACATTTAACAACCGCCGCGCGTTCGGTGCAGGATTTTTCCGCTGGCCGGGTGACCCGACTAACGTGTTGTCGGTGTACCCAAATGGATTTGCTCCGGTGAGCGTCAATGAGAGCAAAGACTTTGGCGGCGCCTTGGGTGTACGCGGTGATGTGGGTGAGTGGAATGTGGATTTAAGCTTGCGTTTTGGTCGCAATAAATTCAGCTATGGCCTTGAACACAGCATCAATTCGTCGCTCGATGCAGCGAGTCCAACTTCGTTCCATTTAGCGAATTTCATCTCAGGTCAACAAGGCATTAACGCCGACGCACATCGCAGCTTTGACGATATTTTACCTACGCCATTAAACGTCGCCTTCGGTGCGGAATTGCAGCGTGATACTTACGTTACTGAAGCAGGCGATGCGGCCTCCTATGCCGTAGGTCCAAATACTAACGGCGTACCGGGCGCGCAAGGTGATCCAGGACTGCAGCCGTCTGACTCGGTTAATTTGTCGCGCACCAATAAATCGGTGTACGTCGATATCGACAGCGACTTAACCAAGTCATTGTTGGTCGGCGTGGCAGTGCGGTATTCGGCTATTGGCGATGCAGGCAGCAAGACCACCGGCAAGCTGTCAGCACGCTATAAATTTACGCCAGATTTCTTAATCCGCGGATCGGTGTCCAACAGCTTCCGTGCTCCTGAATTGGCGCAGATCGGTTTCCGTAACACGGTGCTTGGTTTTAATAGTGCCGGTCAATTGGCTAACGTGGCATTAGTTCCTTCGACCGATCCACTGGCGCAGCAACAAGGCGCAAGCAAGCTCAAACCAGAAACATCGACCAATGAAACCTTAGGCTTGGCATATCGCCTGAGCAGCGCTACCAACCTGACCTTAGATACGTATCAGATCAAAATTAAGGATCGCATTTCGCTCTCGAGCGCGATCAACACGACTGATCCAACCAATCCAAATCTATCCGCAGTCAATTTCCTGACCAACGGACTCGACACCACAACGCACGGCGTCGACGCGGTGATTCAACATGAACTGAAATTAGACGGTAGCAAATTAAACTTAACTGCAGCGGCTAATTACAATCACACTGCGTTGGATTATGTGCGCACCGGCGCCGGCGGCGAGGCGTTATTTACGGATACGACTTTGTACAATTTAATCCACGGAACGCCGAGCACCAAACTAGTGTTGTCTGCTGATTGGCACGTCGATCAATGGGATTTAACTAGCCGTGCGACCCGTTATGGTAGCTTCTCGGTCTTGGCTTACGATCCAACACTTCCGTCGTTTGAATTCACGCCAAGCTGGGTTTTGGACGTCGAAGCCAAATACAATTTGACTAAATCAACCTCCATCGTGGTGGGTAGTGGCAACCTTACTAATCGCTATCCAAATCGTCAAACCGACCCAGCGTATAGTTATTCTGGCGCGTTCCCGTATAACTTCGTGTCGCCAGTTGGTATGAATGGCGCTTATTACTACGCTCGTTTAAATTACAATTTCTAAACGTATTAACGTAGTTAGCTCGTAGCAAAAAGCCCGCATAACTGTTCAGTTTAAGCGGGCTTTTTACTTGAAGACTATTAAGCGACTAAATGATGAATCAAGCTCGCGCCAGCATCGCTGACAAGCCAATAAACGCGGGGAATTGTTCGCTAATAACGTAAGTAGGAATTTCCGCCAAATAGTGGGTAAAGCGTCCCTTGTTTTCAAACCGCGCTCTAAACGCTGATTCCGCAAAATAGTGACCCAGACGCGGCACGATTCCACCGCCGATATAAACGCCGCTTTGCGAACCCAGCGTAATGGCCAAATTACCGGCAACAGTTCCCAACATGCCGCAAAACGTATCAATCGCTTCGCGGCATAGGTCGCAGCTTCCGTTAAGTCCGTTTTCAAGAATCTCGGGCGGCGTGATCGGTAACGATGTGCGGCGGCGAATTTGCGTTAGCGCTTCATGAATCAAGACCAAACCCGGGCCGGATAAGAAACGTTCATTCGACACCGAGCTAAAGCGTTGACGGGCGAAATTCAATATCTCGACTTCGATATCGGTCGTCGGCGCAAAGTTGGTATGACCGCCTTCGCTATTCAATGCGACCCATTGCGCGCCACAAGGAATTAAGCCCGAAACACCCAAGCCAGTCCCCGGACCAACTAAGCCAATGGCCGCATTTTTTTGCGCTGCGCCGCCACCAATTTTAATTTTTTGCGTGTCCAATAAATACGGCAAGGAATGCGCTAAGGCAGTGAAGTCGTTAGTCACCGTCAACGCATCCCAACCAAACTGCGCTTGCATTTCTTGGATAGAAAAAGCCCAATGATTATTGGTCATCCGCACAACATCCGAATTAATCGGCGTCGCTACCGCGATTCCCGCGCGCTTAACCACTTCACCGCCGGCGGCAATGGTGGTTGGCAAAGTCAAATAAGTCGAAATCGCCGCACCTATCGTTGGATATTGTCCGCACTCTGCCACCCAAATCGCATCGGTCTTTCCGCTTTCAGTTTCCAGACAAAAACGGGCGTTGGTTCCACCGATATCGGCTAACAAACGAGAATGATTCAATGAAGAATTAGGGAGAGTACTAAACATGATGGAGTAATCGGAAAACGATGAACAAAACGTTGGAATAATACATAAAAAAATTTCCGACCAAGTAGATCACTACTGAGTCGGAAACAAGTGGGAGAAATACTTAAACTGCTTGCGTTACCGCGGCGCCAGCATATTCTTTGGCCGCTTTCTGCTTCGCATAAAAACCGTAGGATGCGATGCCGATATAACAAACTACTGGCACCCACAACGCTGCACTCAAACCGCTCATATCAGCCACGGCACCAGTGACCACCGGCACAATCGCGCCGCCGACGATACATAGGCATAAGAGGCCAGAAGCTTGCGGCGCTTGCTCGTTCAAACCTTCCACCGCCAATGAAAAAATCGTCGGGAACATGATCGAATTGCAAAAACCAACGGCCAACAACGAACCAGCAGCGACCATACCAAACGACATGCTAGAGACACCCGCCAAGGTTGCAGCACCAAGCGCAAACACGCCCAACATCAAGCCTGGATTAATCCGATTCAACAGGCCCGCGCCCAAGAAACGACCTACCATCGCCAAACCCCAATAAACGGCGACTAAGGAACCGGCTTTCTGCGCGCTCAAACCCAATACTGAACTTTGCATTAAATAATTGCTCATCGCGCTGCCTATCGACACTTCTGCCCCGACGTATAAGAAAATCGCCAGCGCGCCAAACATCAAGCGAGTGCGTTTAAATAAACCGGTGAAACTACCACTCGGGCCGTTCGCCTGCGTCGCAGGTGCCCAATGACGGCAAGTCCATGAAACGATCGCTAACAATACCAAAGCGCCGCCTATCATCATGAACGGGAACTGAATCACATGGCCCTCGGATTGACGCAGCGCCGCTAAGGCGTCTGGCGTCAACGTCGCGACATCTGGTGTCACTAAGGTGCCTGACAAAATAAAGGCAGCGCCAAATAGCGGACCAACTGCAGTCGCCAACGAGTTGAACGCTTGCGCCAAGGTCAATCGGCTATGCGCTTTGGCCGGATCGCCAACCACCGTCGCCAAGGGATTAACCGCAACTTGAACAATCGTGACACCCGCAGCCAAGATAAATAAGGCCGCTAAAAATGCGGGATAGCTGCCGTGCTGGGCCGCTGGAGTAAACATCAAGCAACCGCCAGCCATAATCGCCAAACCGAGCGTGACGCTTTGCAGATAACCAAGTCGGCTAACCAAGCGCGCGGCGGGCAACGACACGATGAAATACGCGCCGAAGAAGCAGAATTGAGTCAGCATGACTTCGGTGTACGACAGTGAAAACAACGCTTTGAGTTTCGGGATTAAGGTGTCAACTAACACGGTACAAAATCCGAAGGCAAAAAATAATGCCATCACAAGAATAATGACTTTGTACGCAGGTACTTTTTCAGCAGAACCGCTGACGGATTGGTGGCCGGATTGGGGCATTGTTGTCTCCTACTTTCTTAGTTTTTGTATGGTGCTGCGGATATTACGCTAAATGATTACGGCAAACTCGATGTTGTGCAGCGAACATTATGCTTTTTACTTATCGGTTGGTGCAAAACTTGGGATTTATTGAATTCCTATTTCGCCCTCAAGTTAGCGCACACGACTAGGGCACCCACTAGGGGTGCCCCTACCGATAACTGGCGAACTATTTTTTAGCTTGGCCGCGCACATCCAACGTTTGCTCAGGCAAGGTCACATTAATGCTGTGCAGCTTGGCTTTATTAGTAACTTCACCCGCATGTTCAGCTAACACGACTTTATAGGTTCCTGCCCTGATATGCCATTGCTTGGTTTTGCTATCAAACTTGGCCAACAAGCGCGGATCGACTTGCAAACTAACTTGCTTGCTTTGGCCTGGGTTGAGTTCGACTTTATCCCAACCGCCCAAACGTTTTGGCGCTTCCCACTGACCTTTGCCGTCTTGGACATAGACTTGCGGAACATCTTTACCGCTGACTTTACCGGTATTGGCGACGTTGAAATGGACGTGTAATTTGCCGTCTTTAAATTCGCTGCTTAGATTCGAATAAGCGAATTGGGTATAGGACAAGCCATGCCCGAAGGGAAATAGCGGTTTGAATTTTTTCAAATCAAACCACTTATAGCCAACCGCTGCGCCTTCCAGATAATTGACACTAAAACGTTTTTCTTCGTGCTTAGGATCGCCATCCAATACTGGGCGCGGTAATTGATTTTCAGATACTGGGAAAGTCGTCGGCAAATGGCCTGACGGATTCACAACACCAAACAAAATCCGCGCAATCGCTTCGCCGCCGCTCGTACCTGGATACCAGGCCTCTAAAACTGAGCCAACTTGATTTACCCACGGCATGGTCACCGGACCGCCTGTTTCTAGTACCACGACCGTTGATGGATTGGCTGCTGCCACCGCAGAAATCAAGGCATCTTGTCCGTCAGGCAAAGATAGATTCACTGCATCCAAAGATTCTGCCACCCATTGCGTTGCGAACACGATCACCACATCCGCACCCGCTGCTGCTGCGGCGGCGGCTTTAGGATCGCTACCGTCGTTATAAGTCACCTCAGCTTTTGGCGCTAAAGCACGAATGTGTTGCAGTGGAGACGATGGGAAGTAGTGCTTAGGGCCCGGCCAATCGGTCGGCTCTGCGCCCGGCACAGCGTTGCCGCCAATTGGGTACACCTGCGACGAACCACCGCCAGATAACACGCCCACATCAGAATGCGCGCCAATCACCACAATCTTGCGTGCGCTGTCAGCAATGGGTAACAGGTTCTTGTCGTTTTTGAGCAGAACAGTCGCTTCTTCCGCATCGGCGCGAGTTACTAAAGCATGCGCTGCAAAATCAATCGTGCCACCTTCGGTGACTGGGTGATCGATCACACCTTTGGCAAACATCGAGCACAAAATACGTTTCACCATGTCGTCTAAACGCGCTTGCGGCACAGCGCCATTTTCAACAGCTTCTCTCAACGCGCCCGAGAAATACGGCGTCACATCCAATTCCCAACCCGATTCTTGATCCAAACCATGATTGGCAGAAGCCACAGTGCTATGCACCGCGCCCCAGTCCGACATCACATAACCTTTGTAGCCCCAATCTTTCTTAAGCACTTCATTGAGCAGATAGTTGTTTTCACACGCATACACGCTGTTGACGCGATTGTAGGAGCACATTATCGAACCGGGATTGGCTTGTTCGATCACGAATTGCATCGCCAACAAATCCGACGCGCGCGCACTGGCATCATCAATCCGCGCATCGAGCACAAAGCGACCGGTTTCTTGATCGTTCATTGCGTAATGCTTCATGGTCGAGATGATGTGATTGGATTCAATCCCTTTGATTTGCTGGGCGACGATGGTACCGGCTAACAGCGGATCTTCACCGCCGTATTCAAAGTTACGGCCATTGCGTGGCTCTCTTAATAAATTGACGCCACCAGCGAGCATGACGTTAAAGCCGAACGCGCGTGCTTCTGAACCTATCATGGCTCCGCCTTGAAATGCCAATTCTTTATTCCACGTCGCCGCAGTCGCTAAACCGGAGGGCAAAGAAGTGGCGCGACGGGGATTATTTTTACCGCTGCCTTGGGTGGCTACACCCAAACCCGCATCAGTTTCGTATTGCGCTGGAATGCCTAAACGCGGCACGCCGTCAACAAAGCCCGCTGAGTTAGGACGCGCGCCCGGATGTTTTTTTAATCCTTTGGCGACCCAATCCGCACCAAAATGACCAAATACCAGCGTCAATTTTTCTTGCTGCGTCATTTGCGCTAGCAGCAACTCGCTGCGCTTGTCGGGACTTAGCGCGGTGTTGTTCCATTCGCCGGTGACGACAGTTGCGGCCTGCGGCGCGGTTTGAGCACAGGCAGGAGCGGACGACATCGCGCACACCAAGGCGCACGCAGATGCCAACAGAGTGAAATTAGTTTTTCGCATGGGATTGATACTCAGTTAGTTGATTGTCTCAAGTTCTTGATTAATTCAAGTATTCTTGCTGTTTTTTGGGCACATCTTAAATCAAGCAATAACACGCTGCGCTGTTTTGCCTTGTTGCCAAGAGCGTTTACCTAAGGGGAATCGCTAAGCGTGGGTGACTATCTTCACCAACGTCCCATGTTTTGCTGGTTTTGCGCTCTTTTTTATCCGTATGTCACACTATTTCGAAAACGTTTTCACAAACATAGAAACGTTTCCAATTCAGATTTACGGATACTAACTAGCATTTAATGTTGATGTCAAACGAAAATTTAAGGAATTCCAGATTTGGGACTTTTGATCGTTAAATATCGCCTCACGCACGACAAATCAGGGGGCGAATTACGCCTTGCTCATCGAGCTAAATCGCGCCATTGAATTACTAAAAAATAAATAATGTCAATCTTAGTTCGCGTAAAAGTGAAATGAATCGGACTAGACAAAGTTCACTGCGTCTTGCTCGGCAACTAAAGCCGGATTTAAGCCAAGTTATAACCTATAAAACTGCGACCAAGGTCGAATATTAACGATTGTCCAGCGACCAACGTGACAACTACTTTTTATCCACGTGCCGAATTAATGAATCGCGGTAATGCAAGGTAATCGGAAACTCGCGCGCCACAGGTAAAGTCGAGCCATAGCAGAGATTTAACACACATTGCACGGCGCTTTGCGTGATTTCACCCCAAGGAATATCGACCGACGTTAAGCGCGGCGCTGAGTATTCGGCGTTGGAAGTATTGTCGTAGCTGATGACGGAAATTTGTTCTGGCACCAAAATTCCGTGCTTTTTAAAGTAGGACAAGGCGCCCACGGCCATCTCGTCGTTAGCACAAAATAGCGCAGTAAAGGGTTGCCCCTTATTGATCAATTTTCCGGCAGAAATCCAACCGCCTTCGGGCGAAAAATCGCTCTCAATAATTTGGACTTTGCGCTTTGCAATGCCCAAGAGCTTGAGCTCGTCGAAGAAGCCTTTCATGCGCTCTGCACTGTCGGCAAATTTTGTCGGGCCAGCGATCACGGCAATTTCAGTGTGTCCATATTCAATCAATGCCCGCGCGGCCAAGGCGCCGCCTAGCGCGTGATCCACGGTAAAACATTGCTCCGAAATTGGTCGCAGAAAGTGATTCAATAAAACGATCTTGGATTGGCGGTCGCCATAGATTGCTAAATCTTCCGGCATCAAGGAATTGCTCATGGCGATGATGCCGTCGCAACCACGTTGAAATAGGAAATCCAGCGCTTCCAATTCTTGCTTGCGCTCGTCGCCTTGTCCGTTACCAAAACCAACCACCATATGTATTCCGGCGGCGCGCAAACCATTATCAATCGACTGCAAAATTGGGGTATAAAAAGTGCCCGTCAGTACCGGAATATAGACGCCTATCATCAGCGAATTACCGGAGATCATCGAACGCGCTAATTGCGATGGACGAAATTTTAATTCATCAATTGCGCGCTGCACTTTGGCCATGGTCGCCGCTGACACAGCGCCGCTACCATTGACCACACGCGAAGCGGTGCCAAGTCCAACGCCCGCCAAGCGAGCTACATCTTTAATCGTTGCCACGTCTATCCATTTCAACAAAAAAGTTGATCAACAAGTTGATTAAAACAAGGGTTCAGATGCGCGTCAATACACCCTGTGCAAACCATAATTTCAGTACATTTTGGTACTTTTATTGGTGCGCTTCTCGATGCGTTGCGCACTGTAAATGATCACCGTAGCAAACAATCCATCTCGCCTAGACTTTTTTCGCGCTTACGAGGGCTTGCGAGCGAAGTGAAGTATGCAGCTACCTTCATCATTGCTGGCCTCATTATGCGGATGGGTTTATCGACTAACGGGCCTACTTTAGCCCAAAATTTGTGTCCCACCGAAGCTAAAACAGCGACGACAACTTTGCTTTTCGCTTAAAAAATTAGCGTGAATAGTATCAGTCACTGAAACTTTTCGGAAATCCAAGAAACATTTATTTCATTAACCGTGAGCAAAAAAATAATTACTTTTCAGAAAAACAATAACTGAGATGCTAATTTGCTACAAAACAACAATTTTCCCCAATTTCAATAAATTTTCGTTTGACACTCTACACAAATAATCCCAATATCTGATCTGTTTCAACCAAATTGGAACCGTTTCCATGAAAAAATGAAAACGTTTTCAAATTTAAGGCATTGGCTTCACAAATCGGGCTGGTAAGCGCTAACAAGAAATTCACTCGAAGCATTGTTGAATTTTTGGGCCTTTATTTTTTAACTTTGCGGTGCATCCACTGCAGTTTATTTTTGCATAACTGAAAGGAGTATCTTGCAGCTAAATTTCGATAATCGAAGGTACAAAAGTAAGTACAAATCAAGCATGACACCAACAGCAATACAGATCAAACCATAAAAAAATCGGAGACAAACATGCATCAACAATCAAAGACCTTGCCATACCCAAAAACTAAATTACGTTTAATGAGCATGGCCGTAGCAGGCGCTTGTGCCGCAATTGTGGGCCAAGCATCGGCGCAACAAGCAGCAACAGACACTTCCGCAGATGCGCCTCAAACGGTGGTAGTGACGGGCTTACGCGCCAGTATGCAGTCAACATTGAATCTTAAGCGCGACGCTGACGGTATCGTGGACGGTATCGTTGCCGAAGACATGGGTAAATTCCCAGACACAAACTTAGCTGAATCGTTACAACGTATTAGTGGCGTATCGATCGATCGCAGCAACGGCGAAGGTCAAACAGTGACAGTGCGCGGTTTGGGTCCAGACTATAACTTGGTATTGTTAAATGGCCGCCAAATGCCAACGACCAACTTGGGAGACCGCGGTGGCCGCTCGTTTGATTTCTCTAACCTGTCACCTGATGCTATTTCTCAATTGCAAGTGTACAAAACAGGTAACGTGGACAACGCTGCTGGCGGCATTGGCGCAACGATCAATGTTGTGACTGCACGTCCGTTCGACAATCCGGGCATGCACTCAAGCATCAATATCAAAGCGATCGACGACAAGTCTGGTCAAAACCTGCCTGGTCCAATGGAATTTGGCAAAATCACACCTGATTTTTCTGGCATCTATAGCAATACGAGCGAAGATGGTCGATTCGGTGTTTCTCTGAGCGCAAGCTACCAAAAACGCGATTCAGGCTTCAATACAGCGGGTTCAACTAACGGTTTCCAAGGTCCATTCCTAGCATCAAATGCAACTAGTACAACGGATGGCCACGCTCTGGGAACAACAACTAATGGTCCAACAGGTAATTCGATTTACCTGATCCCACAAAACTTTGCTTACGGCCTAAACAGTGTTCAAAGTACGCGTCAAAATGATCAGCTGGTGTTTCAATTCAAACCAAATAACGAATTAACCACTACGCTGGACTTCACATATTCTGAACACAAAATCCATACGTTACACACTGAAGTCAGTGCATGGTTTAGCGCGTCACCGACTTCGGTCAGTACTTGGCCAAGCGGCAGCGTAGTCACTCCAACCACCTATACCGAAAACTACACTACACCGCAAGACGTGTCGGCTGCAGATGGCGACTACGCGACCAAAACTAAAAACGAATCCATTGGTTTCAACGCTGTTTGGAAATACTCGCCAAAACTGAAATTCACTTTTGACGCGCATCATTCAACAGCAGAGTCCGGCGCTGATAGCCCTTGGGGTAGCGGAAACGACATGTCAAATGCGAGCTTTAGCCGCACATTCTCGACAGTCACTTACGGTCAAACCTTGCCAATCCTGTCCATGCCAGTAAACCTCGCTGCCGCGCCGCTGCAAGCAACTGGTTCTTGGTTCCAAAATGCTTGGCAAAAAGCGAGTGTTAATCAAGCTCAGGTTTCTGGTAGCTGGCACGTAAACGAAGGCTCAAATTTGAACTTTGGCATCGGTCAAACTGATAACACCAACCACAATACGTTCTCGCAAGTTCAGAACAATAACTGCTGGGGTAACTGCGCTTTCCCGGCCGGATCGTTCCCTGCTAGCTTGTATCAATCATTCAGTTTGCCAGGTTACTTCTCCAACATTCCGGGTCATAATTCACCGGGTATTTTTGGTCAATTCTACGTTCCGAATTTTGGTCAGTTACGCGCTCAGACTGCTGCAGTCATGGCTGCAACTGGCAACATCAGTGCTGGTGGTGGCTATTTACCAAGTAATACGCCTACATCGGACAGTCAGATTAAGGAAAACACATCGTCAGCCTACGCTTCATACAGCACAGACTGGGATACAACGATTCCTTTCCATTCAAATTTTGGCTTGCGCTTCGAACACACCAAAGTAACTGCAACCGCGCTCGCACAACCAGCTACTGGCGTGACTTGGGTATCTCAAAACGAATTACCACTGACTTTAGGTGGCCAAGACTACTCGAATACCGATGCGTCCTACGGTAAAGTATTACCAGACGTGAATTTACAATGGGATCTACGTCAAGATCTGAAACTCCGCGCCAGTGTAGGTGAAACGATCGGTCGCGCTCGTTATGACCAGATGCAAGGAAGCTTGTCACTAGGCGGCACCGCTAGCACCTACTACGGTACAGCAAGTGTTGGCAATCCAGCGTTGAAGCCGGTTACATCTAAAAACTTGGATATCTCGGCTGAGTGGTATTACGACAAACAAAGCTTGGTATCCGCTGGTTTCTTCCGCAAAGTCTTGGATAACTACGCAGGCCAAGCGGTGATTAACCAATCCTTGTATGGTCTTCACACACCAGTTGGCGGTGCTTACTACAATGCCGCATTGGCTCACGGTTGCGGTGTTGCAGACACTAACTGTATCCGTAACTACATCCTGACTAACTACAACGGTCAACCGGGTGTTACCGCTACAGGCCCAGCTAACAACGCCGGCATTATTCCAGGTACGATCGCTGGACTGCCGACTGATCCGCTGTTGAACTTCCAAACAGACACTTATGTCAACGAAAAGACAGCTAATCTGAACGGTTTGGAATTCAACGTTCAACACATGTTCGCTAGCACTGGCTTTGGCGTTCAGGCGAACTACACCTATGTTCACTCCCCACTCAAATACAATAATAACAATCTGGATGCATCAACCCAGTTTGCGATTGTTGGTTTGAGTAACTCTGCGAACTTGGTCGGTATTTATGAAGACCAAAACTGGTCAATCCGGTTAGCATATAACTGGCGCGACACGTTCTTATCTTCAACAACTCAACCTGGCGGTGGCAACGGTCCGGTCTACACCAAGGCTTATGGACAGGTTGATACAAGCATTGGCTACTCAGTGAATAAAAACTTGAGCTTCCAATTCGATATCGTCAATTTGAACAATGCGATCCAAAAACAGGTCGGCCGTACAGATCAAGAAGTTGAAAACGTCTATCAAACAGGTACTCGTTACCTCGTCGGTGCACGCTACAAATTCTAATCGTCGGCTTACCGACAACGAGAGCAGCAACTGGAACCGGTTAGCATAGTGCAAACTAACGCTAACCACTAAAACAGGCCGTGAGAAGATTTCCTCTCTACGGCCTGTTTTATACCAAGCCCTGCTGTTGCAATGCCTACTCAACACTTCACGAACAAATCATGGTTGCAGTACAGGACACCTGTCGGGTACGATAGTGCCGATACTTCCAAGCAACAAATTTATCGGACTAATCTAACAAAGACAAACAACATTATCGCGAATAAGGCGGCGCATCCCCATTAAGTAGCGCTCTTGTCCAACGCCCTGGAAGTTCAACAACCCCAGCGATAAGTTGATATTCATTACATATACGGTGACCTACTATGCCTCAAGCTACTTTACTCAATAACATTGACCACAAAAATTTACGCATCATTACCAAACATGGCGCCGACTATGGCGACAATGTCGGTTTCACCAATACATTTCCAGCCGAGTTTCAAAACCTGCAAGCGCACTACCCTATCGTGTTCCGCGAACTCGATGAAAACAATTTCGACGCCATCGCTATATTGGGTCTTACACCCGATGAGAACCTATTTTTAGGCGCGCATGGCTGGGATGCCAGCTATATTCCGGTGATGATTCAACGTCAACCGTTTTTGATCGGTCAATCCGATGATCAGTTGATGGTGCATTTCTTTTCAGATAGCCCAAAAGTCAGCAAGAGCGCCGATGAAGGTGAGCCAGTTTTCTTGGAACACGGCGGCCCAACTCCTTATTTAGAAAACATTAACTCACTGCTATCTGCCATTCATCAAGGTATGAATGACTTGCAAACGTTTATCAAGACCTTGCGCGAGCATGATTTACTCGAATCGTTTGTGGTCGATATTGAACTCAACGATGGATCAAAGAGCCGCCTCGATGGTTTTTACACGATCAAATTATCGGCACTACAAAATTTAAGCGCCAGCACACTAGAGACAATGAATCGCTCTGGCCATTTGCAGTCGATTTACATGGTGATTGCGTCGATGAGTAATTTTGGTTCGCTGGTTTATAGAAAGAACCGCCGGAATGCAGAGCGCGCTTAAACCGATCCGCGAAATAACAGGCATCCGCCCGGAGCAATTAAACGACGACATCCTGGGCTCGACCGAGCCAGTGATTTTGCGCGGCTTGATTGCTTCGTGGCCTATCGTTAAAGCCGCGCAGAATTCGCAGCACGAAGCTGACGAGTATCTGCGCCGCTTTTACCATGATGCGACCCTCACCGTCATGCACGGTGAGCCAGAAATCGAGGGCCGTTTTTTTTATAATGAAGATTTCAGCGGCTTTAATTACGCCTCCTCGCGCGTTCGCTTAGACATGATCTTAGACGCCTTGCGCGAGGAAAGCAGCAAAGCTAAGCCACGTTCAATTTATGTCGGCTCCTCAGCGATCGATAATTATTTGCCAGGTTTTCGCGCCGAGAACAATCTCGCTGCGATTGATGGGTTGAATCCGCTAGTCAATATTTGGATAGGCAATCGGACCCGTATTCCAGCGCATTTCGACTTGCCCGATAACGTAGCCTGCATCGGCGCTGGACGACGTTGCTTCACCCTATTCCCACCCGATCAACTCAGCAATTTGTATATCGGGCCGCTCGATTTAACGCCTGCCGGACAGGCCGTGAGTTTAGTCGATTTTGCCCAACCTGATTTCGACAAATTTCCTAAGTTCGCCCACGCGCTAGAACATGCGCAAGTCGCTGAATTAGAAGCCGGTGATGCGTTATTTATTCCCAGTATGTGGTGGCATCATGTGGAAGCCTTGGATAGTTTCAATATCCTCATCAATTACTGGTGGCGTCAGTCGCCGAGTTACATGGATACGCCCTACAACACATTGATGCACGCCTTGCTGACCATGCGTGATTTACCGCCGCAACAGCGTGTGGCCTGGCAAGAACTATTCCGCCACTATGTGTTTGAAAGTAATGGCGACGAGGTGCAACATATTCCGCCATCGGCACGTGGTATGTTGGCTCCCTTTAATGATGACTCAGCCCGCATGTTAAGAGCAAACTTACTCAATAAAATGAAGCGCTAAAAATAAAGCGCCAGTTCAACAAAACATAAAAATACAAAAACACTCGGAGACCAGACATGACTCAACAACCAAGTTCGCCAGCCGCGACTAAGCCAATCCGCCGCGTCGTCATCGCCGGTGGTGGCACTGCTGGCTGGAGCGTCGCTGCGGCGATCAGCAAAGTGCTCGGTAAAATTTTAGATATCACCTTAATCGAGTCGGATGAAATCATGACCGTGGGCGTAGGTGAGGCCAGTATTCCAGCCATGTTAGCGTTTCATAATTTGATTGAGCTCAACGAGCAAGAATTCATGGCCGCTACGCAAGCGACCTTCAAGCTCGGCATTAATTTTGAAAACTGGCGCGATGTAAAACAAGATTATTTCCACTCGTTTGGTCACACCGGCATCGATCACTGGACAGCAGGTTTCCAACACTTTTGGCATAAAGGTGTCGAGCGCAAATTGGCCAGCGATTTTGGTGATTACTGCTTGGAATTAAAAGCCGCGATGGCCGGACGCTTCGCGCATTTGCCGAACAATAAACTAAATTACGCCTACCATTTGGACGCGACGCTATACGCCAAATATTTACGAAAAATGAGCGAATCGTTCGGCATTAAGCGCATGGAGGGCAAAATCAATAAGGTCGAAACGGATGCAGCAACCGGCCACATCACTTCGTTGCGCTTGGATTCGGGCGTTAATTTAGAGGCAGACTTTTTTATTGATTGCACCGGATTTCGCGCGCTATTAATTGGTGACGCGATGAAGGTTGGTTACCAAGATTGGTCGAACTGGCTGTTCTGCGACAGCGCGGTTGCAGTCCAAACCGAATCGGTCGCCGATGCGATTCCGTACACCCGCTCTATCGCGCACGAAGCCGGTTGGCAATGGCGCATTCCACTGCAACATCGGGTCGGCAATGGCTTGGTGTATTCCACCAAATACATTAACGACGAAGATGCGCAAAAAACCTTGCTGGCCAATATTCAAGGCCCGCTAGTCACCCAGCCACGTATCATCCGTTTTAAACCCGGTCAACGCGAAGCAACGTGGCGCGGCAATTGCGTCGCGCTGGGCTTATCGAGTGGATTCTTAGAACCCTTAGAATCGACTAGCATTTACCTCATTCAACGCAACGTTATTCGCCTGCTGCAAATGTTTCCGACCAACGGCATCAGCCCAACCGACGTTGCCGAATTCAATCGCCAAAGCGATCAAGAAATGGAGCACATTCGCGACTTCATTATTTTGCATTACCACGTCACCAATCGGCGCGATACCCAATTCTGGCGTGATTGCAGCAGCATGAGTATTCCGCCATCGCTGCAACATCGAATCGATTTATTCCGCGAAACCGGCCGCGTGTTCCGCGCTCCGAATGAGCTGTTTGCAGAGAATTCGTGGATACAAGTGATGCTCGGTCAAGGCATCATGCCGCAACAGCACCATCAATCCGCCGACTTAATGGGTGATGCGGAGTTGTCCGGCTTCTTAAATAATATTCGCTCCAACGTCAGCAAAACCGTGGCGCAATTGCCGCCGCATTTAGACTATGTAAAACGTTACGCTAACGGCCAGATGCGTAAATAAGCGCCTTAGAAGTTGTGGACTAAATAAAATTAAAAAGTAGGGAGATCAATTTGCACGCTGCGATGAGTACCACCGAGATTTTTTTATTGGCGATGCTGATAATTTTTACGATTCCTTATTTAATTTGGCGCGTGGGCAAAACCGAGTATTTCGCTCCGCTCGTCGTGGTACAAATCATTACCGGAATTCTGCTCGGCCCCGGGATTCTCGGCGCAATTTTCCCTACTTATTATCAGTTTGTTTTCAATCCAAACGTCATTCAATTATTAACAGGCATCGCCTCTTGGGCGGTCATGATTTTTGTCATGATCGCTGGAGTTGAGCTTGACCTGAGCAAGGCCTGGGAATATCGTCGGGAAGGCTCACTCACCGCCGCGTTAGCGCTTGGCACGCCGCTGCTATTCGGCTGCGCTGCCGCTGCAGTAATGCTGACTTACGACGGCTGGGTCGGTCCCAAAGGCATGACATGGCAATTTATTCTTGGCATCGGCATGGCATGCGCTGTCACCGCCCTGCCCATCCTGATCTTGTTCATGGAAAAGCTCGACATCCTGCGCCAACCGATAGGCCAGCGCATCTTGCGTTATGCCAGTTTGGATGACATCGCGATTTGGGGCGTGCTAGCGCTGATCCTATTGGATTGGACGCGGGTTGGTCGGCAGGTCGGCTTCTTGTTAGCCTTCATCGTCGCGGCCTATGTATTCCGCAAAATCATGATTCGACTGCAAGAACGCGATCGGTGGTATGTGATGTTTATTTGGCTGGCAGCTTGTGGTTTTGCTGCCGATTGGGCGGGATTGCATTTTATGGTGGGCGCATTTTTATCTGGCGCGGTAATGGATGCGAAATGGTTTAACCAAGAAAAAATGGACTTGCTACGCAACCACGTTTTGCTAGGAATTATGCCGGTTTTCTTCTTGAGTACTGGTTTAAAAACCAATTGGGCAGTTGGCGGTTGGGCGGTGTTTATCGCGGCAGGATTATTGTTAGTCGCCTCGGTCAGCGGCAAGCTAGTTGGAACTCAACTTGCTGGAAAAATCCTGCAATGGGAAAAAGGCGAAGCGTCCATTATCGGATGGCTGCTGCAAACTAAAGCCTTAATTATGATTATTTTCGTCAATATTTTGCTGGATAAAAACATCATCACCAACGAAACCTTTACTGCGTTATTGCTCATGGCTGTTGCGAGTACGATGTTGACCGTGCCTATGGTTGCGCCAAAATTGCAACGCATGCAGGCGTTGATTTCCAAAGCAAAATAATGTTGGGGATGACTGTGTAAAAGCGTCATCCACTTACCCAATAATCCCGTTCATAGAATGCATTCGGCCACCATGTTTAATCCCAAACCAACGATTCAACTCATCCCAATTGCGGGTCACACGCCGATTGTGATCATTGATGATTTTTTGCTGCATCCGGATGCGTTAGTGGCCGA
The DNA here is from genome assembly GCF_004358105.1 of Sapientia aquatica. Lineage (GTDB taxonomy): Bacteria > Pseudomonadota > Gammaproteobacteria > Burkholderiales > Burkholderiaceae_D > Solimicrobium > Solimicrobium aquaticum. The sequence goes on from NZ_SMYL01000003.1 coordinate 190,877, forward strand.
AGCATGTCAAGCGCGCGATAAGTTCACCAACGCGCCGAAGAATGCATTTCCTGGGCTTGAATTGCGCATGCCGGAGTCGTTTTCATCTCGGCTCAACGATTTCTTCATTCAACATATTAGCAAGCTGCTTGGCGCAAGACGCAGCCTCAGCATGTTTAGCCGCCTATCCATGATCACGCTCGCGCCCGATGAATTAGCGCGCAGTCAACGCATCTGCCATCAAGATCAAATCAATGAATCTCCGCAACATTGCTTTGCTGCGTCAGTGCTGTATTTATTTAAAAATCCGGAGCTAGGCGGCACTAGTTTTTATGCCCCCAAAATCGATCAAGCGCGGATTAAGCAGTTGTACATCAACCCTTCTGCTTGGGATGAATTGCCGGAACAGGAAGCCACAGAGTTGTTCGGTACGAAGCCGCATTACATGACCGAATCTAATCCGTATTTTGAATTGCTTGGCAACGTCGAAGCTAAATGGAATCGGGTGATTTTTTATGACGGCTCGATTTTTCATTCTGGGCATATTACCAAACCCGAATTACTCAGCCGCGACCCTGCCCAAGGTCGATTAACGATTAATGGCTTCTTTACCTGCCGCAAAGCGCTGGGCTAATCCCAAATAGATGAAACTAAACCGATGAAAATTATGTTGATACAGAAACTGCAGCGCGCAAAGTTGTACACGGTTTTCCTTGCCATCCAATGTTTATGCTTAGTCAGTGCCTGCGGAGGCGGTGGCGGCGGTAGTGCACAAGCCGCACCGACCACTCCGAGTGCGCCTAATGCCCCAGCCACTCCACAAACCATTGCCGCGCCAACGATTACCGCCACTGCCGCGCAAAACGGCGCCGTGATTATTTCAATGAGCAGCACAACATCGGGCGCGGCGATTTACTACAGCACTGATGGAAGTACGCCAACAAGTAGCTCACTGATCTATAGCGCGCCATTGTTGGTAGCCAGTCCACAAACAATCCACGCGATCGCAGCCAGCGGCACAACAACTAGCAGCCTAACCAGCTATCAATTCACCAGCGCGATTGCTGCGGGCACCTTGGTATGGAGCGATGAATTTACCAATACTAGCGGATTAAACGCCGCGCCCAATCCAACGACTTGGCAATTTGAATCCAAAGCGGGCGGCTTTCAAACCGTCAACAACGAGCTTGAAGTCTATTGCGCGTGGGCCTCGCTAGCCTCTCCTTGCAATAGCACCCCAAATACTTATGTGGGTGCCACCGACGGCTATTTGCACATCATCGCGCAGCAACCTAGCAGCGGGGTGTACACCTCAGGACGCATTAAAACCGAAGGTCTGCTCGGCATTAATTACGGTCGCGTAGAAGCAATGATCAAACTACCCGAGGGCCAAGGTTTATGGCCTGCGTTTTGGCTTTTGGGTGGCAACATCAATACAGTTGGCTGGCCGGCCTGCGGCGAGATGGACGTGATGGAACACATTAACGCACCGACACCGGATTGGATTGCAGGCACCGTACACATGACGGGCGCCTCCGGCTCATCGGGAATATCAAGCCATTACGGCGCTTCCGTTGCGTCGTTTTCCGCATCGGGTTGGCATGCCTACGGGATGATTTGGAGTAAAGGAAAAGTACAGTTTTATGTCGATAGTCCAAGCAATATTTACGCGACGATTCAGGCCTCTTCCTTGCCTGCTGGCGCTGTTTGGCCGTTTGATTCGGGACAAGCGAGTTTTATTTTATTGAATCTGGCGGTGGGTGGAAGTTGGCCGGGCTCACCCAACAGCAGCACCGTATTCCCGGCCGAAATGCTGGTTGATTACGTGCGGGTCTATACCAATTAATCGGAAATCCAGCCTTGCCGCCATTTAGTTTCATCCTGAAGTTCACGCCAATGAATTTGGTGTGACTTCTTGGAATAGACCGCTTCAATTTCAAACAGCTCCAACGGCGCGTTTGGATCGTCGGGACGAATAATTTTCGAGATTAGAAAGTGTTTGTTCTTATCAATCGGCTTAACCGCAGTCCACTTGGAGAGCAACAATTTTGCCGGATTTAGTTTCCTAATCATCCTTAATTCCCTCAACACTAAAATACAAAGTCACCGCATCACTGACAAACGGCGTGTAACTATCCATCTTGTAATCGCTACGCAAAATTTTGGTGTAGCCGTTCGCACCGCACGCCTTTTTCAAATACAACAGCATGAAGCGGCAATTGAAATGCGTGACCTCAATCGTGACCGGCTTAGTGGTGTCTTTCACGGTCAAATTGCCTTCGATCTGCGCGAGTTGATCGTTATCGAAGATGAATTTGGTGGAGTTAAACACAATCTTGGGAAACTGCTGCGCGTCAAAAAACGACGAAGAACGCATGATTTTGTCGAACAATTCTGTACCGGTGCTGACCGAGTTAGCGTCGATTTCAATCATAATCCGACCGGTCTTGGCATCTTGGTCTAACTCGATAAAGCCGCTACTTTTATCGAACCGTCCGCGCTGGGCTGATAAGCCCCAATGTTGGTATTCAAAACTACTGAAAGTATGCGTCGGGTCGATGGCGAAGTGCTCGGCAGCGCTGGCCGAACCGGCACAGGCTAGCGCCGCTAATAATAGTAATTTCGCTACATTTAATGCTGACATGGGGATTCCGTACAAAAAATGTAATTTATTTGGGGTGGGATAATGCGTTGATGTTGCATCGTATCACTTTTTTGGATTAGGCTTGGGGAGGGGAAATTGGCTAGTCGCTTGGGATGAATTGTTCGCGTTGATCATCACTCGCTGAAATTATTTAGCAGCGCGGATAAATTTAAACGCTCAGTATCAGAGGTAGCCGTGTTCCTGTAGGGTGGGATTGTTGGCCGATACGCAAACGTCGTTACGCAAGCGCTGATTATGCTCATCGAAACCCTTGCAGCACCTCGGACAGCGCATCTATTTTTTAAAAATAATCGGCCGAAATAGTGTGAGGCAGATTGAGTGCAATACACCCATGTTATTCGCCTAATAGGTGAGATTTATATTTGCAGCGCTCTTCGTGTTAGATCAAACAAATAAAAACAAAACCGTTCAACCAATTTCAGTAAATGACCTACTCGATACTTCTAATAATTTTTTGGCTCGCACTTCTCTTAGCCGCGCAACAGCGAATCTGGCATATCGCCCTGCTCGGATTTCCGGGAGTGGTGCTGCACGAATTAATGCATTTTCTTGTCGGCTTAATTTTGTTCGCCAAGCCGACCTCATTTAGCTTAATTCCTCAGCGGGTAAAAAACGGCTGGCAGTTTGGTTCGGTATCGTTCCGTGGGCTTAACTTTATCAATGCTGCGCCTGTCGCCTATGCGCCGCTGTTGCTGGTTGGCGTGGCTTGGTTTGCCTTTCATCATTGGATGCTGCCCTTGTTTTTTGCGGGGCAATATTTCGTTTGGATCGCAGCTGGTTATTTAATTGCATGCGGACTTTTTTCGAGCATTCCGTCTTCAACCGATGTAAAAGTCGGCGGCATCTCGACCTTGTTTTGGCTTACTCTCGGCGCCGCTGCGTTCTACTGTCATTATTATTTGCACTGGCCAAGCTGAACTTTATGGGGTAAATGAATTCAACCTGTGAACGCGCACTGATTTATACTCCTTGCACTTGAACTCACAAACACCTAGCCATCAATGAAAACACCACCACGCTTGCAACCTTTGGTCGAAGAAGGTCTGATTGACGAAGTCATGCGCCAATTGATGAGCGGTAAAGAAGCGACGGTATATGTGGTGCGTTGCGGTGATGAAATTCGCTGCGCCAAGGTCTATAAAGAAGCCAACCAACGCAGCTTTCATCAAGCGGTGGCTTACCAAGAAGGTCGGCGAGTAAAAAATAGTCGCCAAGCGCGCGCGATGGAAAAGGGAACTCGCTTCGGTAAAAAAATGGCGGAAGAAGTTTGGCAAAATGCCGAAGTCGATGCGCTCTATCGACTCGCCGCCGCTGGCGTCACAGTCCCAACTCCCTATGTCTGCTTTGAGGGCGTGTTGTTAATGGATTTAGTCACCGACGCACAAGGCAACGCCGCGCCGCGATTAAACGATGTCGAATTTGATCACGACAAAGCACTTCAATTTCATGCCAAACTGTTGCGCGAAGTGATATTGATGCTCAACGCTGGCGTCATCCACGGCGACCTGTCCGAATACAATATTTTGGTCGATGAACAAGGCCCGGTGATTATCGATTTACCGCAAGCGATCGACGCCGCCGGTAGTAGTGTCGCAGCGAGCATGTTGGAACGCGACGTCACCAATTTGGCTAACTTCTTCGGCACCTTCGCGCCAGAATTAATCGGCAGTCAGTACGGCAAAGAAATCTGGAATTTATATGAAGCCGGAACCCTAACACCCGACTACCCACTCACCGGCAAAGTGCCAGCACCAACCGAGCCGGTCGATGTCGATGCAGTGATCAATGAAATCGAAGTTGCGCGCCTAGAAGAGGAAGATCGCATTCGACGCCAACTCGAGCAGCAAAGCTAATTTGCCACGCTTCAGCTATTAAGCACTTCAATACAATACAAACCCCAAGGACAAGCAAAAAACCGCTGGTTCAAGGGCTTAGCCGCCAACTCAGCAATACGATCCGCATCGTAAATCGCAAACAAAGGCCCAAATCCACCGATCGCCAACAGCTTGCCGTCCAAATGCGTGGCAACGATATAGTTATATTTCTTCGCTTGCGCCCATGTCACCTCAGGCGAATAGCCGTCAATCCCATGAAACACAATCCGCGTCGTATCACTCAACTGCGCCCCAGCGGCGGCAAGCACATCTAACAAACGCGGACCAGTTAATTGATGCGCGCGCTGATCGTATTCCATAGTTGGTTTGATGGTTTGCGCTGGCAACGTCAGCAATTCGGCTAAGCTAAAGGTATGTGCACGCTCAAACCCAATTGCAAATTTATGCATCAGTTGATCAGTAACCGGATTAAGTTTTTCCCGATTCACATGATCTATCGCACCAACAACCGTGAGCACAGTCTGGCCAGCCTCGGGCGCCTTATTCAAGGCATCTGCGGTATTGATCCGACTCGCTGCAACTAAGCCTGCAATACTTGTTAAGAACCGACGTTTATTCATTTCGCCCCCAATCAATTCACGACAATCAATGAGTCACGCCATCGCGTTGGATGACTTTGACAAACGTTAGAAAGAGAATCTTAATGTCCAAAGTAAAGCTGCGGTGTTCAAGATAGTACGCATCCAACATCACCTTTTGCGGAATCGGTAATTCATCCCGCCCATTTATTTGCGCCCAACCAGTCAATCCCGGTACCAAGGTATGCACTTGGTAGTTGGTACGCAATTCAATCAAATCGTCCTGATTAAACAAAGCCGGACGCGGCCCGACAAAACTCATATCACCGCACAAAATACTCCACAACTGCGGCAATTCATCCAAACTTGATTTACGTAAAAACGAGCCAATTGGCGTCAAATATTGATCTGGATTGGTGAGCAAATGGGTCGCTACTGCAGGCGTATTAATCTGCATGGTTCTGAACTTGGGCATGCGGAAAATTTTATTGTTGCGCCCTACGCGATTCGACCAATACACGGCTGGCCCGGCAGACGTCGCCTTAACAAAGACCGCGACCAATAGAATTGGTATGAGCAAAATTAGTCCGGCAGCTATAGCCAAAAGCAGATCAAAAAGGCGTTTCATCGTCATCTTTTCATTTAATTTAATCATCCATCAGCACAATTAGCGATCTCGAAACATTGCATGCGTTTTATTTATCGTTAGCGAACATGCGCTGATAAAACATCCGCATCTCGTTGACGATAATTGGCTGGCTAAAATAATCCGAAGCTCTTGTGCGTGCCTTCATTGCCAATTGCGAGCGGCGCTTTTTATCCGTCACAATTTTAAATAACGCGTCTTGAATTGCTACGACATCCTTCACCTCATGTAGCAAGCCAGTTTCACCGTTTTCGATGGCATCGGTCACGCCATATATGTTTGATGCCACCGCCGGCAGGCCAACTGCAGCGGCCTCAATGATGACCGAACCAAAACCCTCGCGGTAACTAGGCAGACAAAATATGTCCGCACTCGCCATATAATTTTCAGGTTCGGCTGTATAGCCCACCCTACGATAATTGGATAAGGCATCATTGTGCGCTAGAATTTTTTGAACTGCACAATCCATTTCAGCTTCGTCAGGACCAACTAACAATAAATAGGTGGTCGGCACGCGCAGCCATAAATGGGCGAACGCTTGAGCCAAATCCAATATGCCTTTGTCAGGATTCAAGCGCCCCAAAAATAGCAAAACAATCGCCTCTTCCGGAATCGCTAATTGTTCACGAATAGCTCCCCTTGCGACCGAATTAGGGCGAAACCGCTGCATATCCACACCGCAGACAGATCCATTTCCCAAGACGTGGATTTTATGGCTTGGGACAATCTTATTGTCGATCAAGAACTGCCTTTGAGAAAAACTATCGGTCAGTAAATTCGTCGCACATGCGGCAATCAACCGATCCAACATCTTCAACAACTGGCGTCCCAAACCAGTCTTATTGGCCCAAACCTGTCCGGTAAAAGTGTGGATGCGATTTGGCACGCGAGATCCGAATGCCGCCAACATTGCCAGCAAACCAGCTTTTGGCATCAACGAATGGACGGCGTCAAATTTGTGTACTTTAAAAATCCTATACAACCGCCACAAGGCACTCAAATCGCTGCGTAATGAAATCGGACGCGCAATGTTTACATCAATGATGCGAATGTGATCACCGATAATTAATGCGCCCTCTGCTGCGCTTTGATTGGCGATTAAGGTTACATCGTATTTTTCAGCAAGCATCTGAATATGCGCCAGCATAAATACGCGTAATGCAAATGGCACCGTAGCAACGATGCAAACTTTTTTGCGGGCTGTCATCGGTCGAACATCACTGGAATTGAGCTAGGAATAGAACGACGCGGAGTAAATCCCAAAACTGCATCGAGCTTATCCGTTGGGTAACTAGCCTTGTTAATTAAGGCGTTAATTCTATCTTGGGTTAAGGGTACCTTAATGACTAAAGAGAGCACCGCGACTAAGGCACGCAACGGTAATTCGGGAATACATAGGGTGGGCGGCTTTACGCCTGCATGCGTGGCCACGGCGTTGACGATATCGGCAAAGGAACAATCATTCGATAAATTAAAGACCTGTCCGCGTGCGCGCTCATCGGTTCCGCACAACATCAAGGCGTCAACCACATCGTCAACGTGAACATAGGTGGCAATTGCATCCCTAGTGCCAATATAAAAAAATAACTTTTTCTCAATCATTGTGATTAATGCCCGAATCGAGCCATTGCTCATGGTTGGCCCAATAACATTGGATGGCCGCAAAATAGAGTAAGAAAACAACGGCTCGGTGCTGGCAAACTGCACGATCAATTGATCCGATTCGGCCTTGGTGACTTCATATTCACCCACCGGCTGTAAGGGGGAAGATTCGGTAATTTGCACTGCCTTAGTTGCATTCGACAGGCCGCCGTACACCCCTACGCTACTTAACTGCACCCAATGCAACGGCGCTTGATTGCGCCGGAAATGCGCTCTTAACTCATCGAGCAAACGCAACGTTCCGTCAACATGCAAGGCCCGCATTGTCGATTCATCCGATAGTTGTCCAGCACAATGATAAAAAACATCGACCCCCTCAAATACGCCATCGAGTGCACTAGACGCATCCGTTAAGTCAGCTACGAAGTAAGTGTGTTGATCTGTGGTCTTGGGATGCCTCGACAATAGACGAAGCGAAGCACCGCTAGCTTGCAGCGTTCTTAGTAATACTGCACCGATAAATCCGGCCGAGCCCGAAATGCCGATAGTCATAGTTGGTTAGATTTATAGATGAAATTGTGCCCGAATGGAGTCTAGAGATCTCAGCACCCTTTTGCAACTCAGATAGCTAGCGAATTTTCACAGCGGGACCAACCATCGAACGTACTTTGATCGTTTCAACAAACTTACTCAATCTAAAATAAGCGATATTTTTAGCGAGGAATGAAAATGAATTCCAACTCAGTTTATGGTCATTTTTAAACGACATGGCAATATTGACTAACTGATGTGCATACAAATCAGCTCTGAATTGAGGGTATTGCTCAAAATAGTCGCTGACATGTTTGATGATAATGCCGTAGGACTTGGCGCGCCCCGCGCGGCTCGCCAAATACGCGCTACCCGACGGATTACAGCGGTAATCCAAATAAATCGTGTTGATATACGCTGCTACACCGCCATCAGCTACGAATTCAAAAGCAAAAAACCACTCCATAAACTCTTGTTTGAACTCGATCGTTTTACGCGCAGAGCGGCGATACATATAGGTACCGTGGGCGGCAATCGTACCCCAACGTGCCAACTGCTGCGGCGAGATAACTACGAGCGGAGCGGAAAATAATTTGCCTGTATCCGATTCATACGTTCTGTCATCGTTGAAATATCGGGAACGGTGAAACACAATATTGCAGTCTGAATTATTCTCCATAACGTCTACTTCAGCCTGCAATTTGCCGGGCAACATAATGTCATCGCCATCGATGTGAGCAACGTATTTGCCCTTGGCACGCTTATGCGCTGACATATAATTCTTCGCTGCACCAACATTAACTTTGTTTAGGAATAGCTTGAATTTCTCAGGATGGGCACACGCGATTTCTTCGATTATTAGCGGCGTACTGTCAGGCGAGCAGTCATCGGAGACGATAATTTCATAATCAAAATCAACCTGTTGATTGAGAATACTGTGCAAGCAATCGGCGATATAAGCCTCTTGCTTATAACAAGAAACAATCACCGATAATGTCAATTCTGGTTCCACAACATCACCTTATTATTCAGTTTTTTGTTGGATGCGAAGACTAAGTCGACCATAGACCGTGAGTCCAGTTAAGCAAACCAAAAAATATAAAAAATTAGAAAAAGCATAGATCACAAACACGTTTTCAACCTGTCCAGATCGAATCGCTAGCAACGCCAATCCCAAATACAAGCCCGTTTGAACAAATTCACCCAAAATGTAAAGTGTCGATTTTGCTTTAGCAACGATCAAAAATCCAATCACATAGGACAAAATTTTAAAAAAATCGCCAATCAATTGGTATAAAACATAGTTCGCAGGAATAACAAATTCCTTCGAAAAAATAATCAGAAATACGTAATAGCGCATTACATAGACAACCACCGCAATCACAATAAATGCTCCACCCACGCCAAGCAAATATTTCACAACGTGATTAAAGCTTTTTCTGCGATCAGTAATACTTGATAAAACAGGCATGTAATAGGCCGCCAAAAACATCGTAAAAAATCCAATGTAGACAGCAGACAAGCGCATCAAACTTTGCCATAAACCCGTTTCTTGCCATCCAAAATATTGAGCAATTAGACTTCTTACAAAAATCTCTGCCAGGGGCAGAGTCGCTAAAGACACCATTTGCATCGAGCTAAACCGCGCAATATGTTTAAAATCAAGGCGATTAAAACGTAGCTTAATTTTTTGCAAAAGATCCAAGCGCATGACAGCGATCAAGGAGGGGATTAACAAACAGGCATTGATCACCGCCAACCCAACTACTGCACCAACGAATCCATATTGCAGAATACAAAAACACGAAATCGGCAAACCAAGCGCCGTGCCCACAATACTAATTTTTGCGAACTTTACGGTTTCAGTTAGACCGTTGATAATCCCATTACAAAAACTCACCACACCGTAAGCGAACTGAATAAACGCCAAAAAAACAATCAAAGAACCATATTGATCAGTATCGAACAGTAGCAACGAAATCTGGCGCTCAAACAGGCTGAGCACCAAACAAACTAAAACAGAAAAAAGTAGGGAATAGGCGCCAGCACAAGATAAAAAGGTATTCAAGCGTGATGGGCTGCCTTTATATTCGGCGACATATTTGACAATGCCGTTCAATATTCCCCCGCCCGCTAGGACGCTGAGCACAGAAATCAAACTCATAAAATGACCGAGTCGGCCAAAACCTTCTGTGCCGAGAGAAACGGCAATCATCTTAATGACAATCAGCCCACTCAACATACGCGCAGCTTGCGCTGTCGCTGTTGAGGTGGAGGCTTTTAACCAGTTCATTAACGACTTAAGGTTTAAGAACAGAAACAACCAAACGACAAATTTCATCAATCTGGTCGTCTGCTAATTCAACATACAGCGGCAGGCGTATTAAATGATCGGCATATCGATCACAATTTATCAATTTGCGTCCGTCGTGCTTATCCGAATAATAAGGGCTGGTATGCAACGACAAATAATGAAATACAGCCAAGATTTGATGCTCTTTTAGTTTAGCAATAACGGCCGAACGAATATCGAGAGTTGGACAAATCAAATAAAACATGTGAGCGTTATTGGTTGCAAAGTCTGGCAACGTTGGCAGCAGCACATCACTGGGTAAATTTGCCTTCATAAAATTACCCCAATACCGCTGCCATACGCGCATGCGCTCGCGTTGGATCGATTCGAGGTGCTCTAATTGCGCGAATAAAAAAGCAGCCAATAAATCAGAAGGCAAAAATGAAGACCCAATATCCACCCAACCATACTTATCGACTTCCCCCCTAAAAAACGATGAGCGATTGGTTCCCTTTTCGCGAATAATCTCGGCCCGATGAATGTAGCGCTCGTCATTAATCACGAGCAAGCCGCCTTCGCCACAGACAATATTCTTCGTTTCATGAAACGAGAACGCTGCCAAGGCGCCGATTGACCCTAGCGGGCGGCCTTTATAGAACGAATCAACGGCCTGCGCTGCATCTTCAACAACGGGAATATTAAGCGGGGCAGCCAACTCCAAAATGCGATCCATATCACAGGCAATACCAGCGTAATGCACAACCACAATGGCGCGCGTACGCGGCGTAATCAATTTTGCGATTTCTTCAGGATCAACGTTGGGATGGTTCGGCAAGCTATCGGCAAATTTGATCGTCGCACCGCGCAGCACAAAAGCATTGGCGGTCGAAACAAAGGTGTAGGAAGGAATAATGACTTCATCGCCCGCGTGAATGTCGAGCAAGATCGCGCACATCTCTAGGGCATCGGTGCAAGAAGTGGTTAGTAGCGCCTTTTTAAATCCGTATTCACGCTCAAACCAAGCATGGCATTTTTTGGTGAAATCACCGTCGCCTGAGAATTTTCTACTGGCTAAAGCTAAGGAAATATTGTGCTGCTCGCTACCGGTGAGATACGGTTTGTTGAATGGGATCATGCTGAGAACCATTTATGAAAAGTATAAAAGCTGTACGATGGTTCAAAACCTTGCCGACACCACACTTTTTGTACTGAGTCGTTGGTCACTTGAGTTGAAACAATGATTTGTTGGATGCTATTTTCTACCGCCCAATTCTTCACTAACGAGACCAAGGAAGAATAATGGCCGTGTTTTTGAAAATCAGGATCAACTCCATTGAGCACGATCTCTGCAACGCGCTTGACGGGATCGATCACTTTAACCGTGATAAATCCGATCATCGCATCCGATTGGGAAAGCAAAAATACGACATCGGCAACGGCAGAATTTAGACAAGAATTGGCTGCCCAAGATGAGTACACCAAATCGCAATCCGACTTATTCAGACGTTGATCGGCGTGATAGTGACCTTTGTAATTGGTAAAAATTTTAGCGGCTAATTTTTCAAGCAACTCTGCATCGCCCGGAGTGGCAAGCCTCCAACTGCATATCTGAGGGAGCGTCAATTGGCTAGCAACGATTTTATTATTTGCAAAATAGACCAACGTATCCGTTAGAAAAAAACCAGCACGCTCCATGTTTTGCACGGAGTAGATATCGTCGGTCTTGATCCGCGCGATCAACAACTCGACCTGTTGAGTCTCACACCAAGTCAACACTTGCGATAAATCTTGTCCTGGCTCGATATTGATTTTGGCGGTGACTTTTCCGAATCGCTGATGATCGAGTTGCGAGAGCGTGATGTTCATCTTGTCGTTTTTATTTTATTTATTCGATTTGAGATTACTTGTAAACTGAATGAAACTAGTTTGCGATTTATTTAGGTAGATCAATCGCTGTCAATTCAAACCTACGCGGCGCAAAACCAAAATTCTGCTTGGCGTCATCATGATCAAAAACCATATTGGCATTCATCCGCTCCGCCATTGCGCCTGACCACTTTCGGTAATGCGGCAGAACGCGCACCAACTTCACGCCCAAGTTAAACATCCACAAGGGGATAGAGATCAAGCGCGGAGATCTGCCTAGCACCGCAAAAATCCGCTTAACCATGTCGCGATAGGTCAGTACTTCAGCACCAGAAATATTGTATCCACGGTTAGCAACAGAAGATGAGCGCAACGCGGCAAAACATGCCCCAGCGACATCCTGTGCATGAATCGGCTGACGCAGCCCAGAGGCATCCCCAAGCAACGGAAAAAATCCAAACCGACGAATGAAACGCGCGATCTCGCTAATATTTTTATCCAATCCAAATCCGTAAATTAATGTCGGCCTTAAAACCACCCATTCAATCCCACGCGTTTCGGCCCAAGCCTGCAGGCGCGCTTCGGATTCTACCAAGGACTTTGCTAAGTCACGCTCTTTTGGATCAGAAGAATTTTCTTTGGTAAAACAGCTAGTGGAAGAGAGCGCCACGACCCGCCGCGCGCCGTAAGCTTCAAGCATTGGGAAGTACTCGGGCAGAACCGCAATCGGCGCTAAGCAAATCCAAAAGGGTATCCAGACTTCAAAATTGTCCGGTTGGGCAACGCCGTCCCCAATCGTTTGCCATTTAACGCTGCCAGCAGGTCGCACGCTATTGCGCCGAGAAAAAGCGACAATCGAGCGATTAGCCTGCTCTAATTCCGGCAACAAGTAGGTGCCAACAAAACTGGTCGCGCCCAACAGTCCAACAACTTGCGAGCGGTGATCCTCAATCTCACTCATGTTTATCCTTTTTCGCAGCAAGAGAGTTCTTAAATTGCTGGGTTGGCTGCTGAACTGCAATTACTCCAAAGCGCAACCATACGCCGATAGAGACCAACCACATTAACGCACCAGGATATTGATGGCGAAAGAACTTGCGATAAAACCGTATCATTCCCTTATGCTTGTGATATTCGACGAAAAGCTTTTTATTATCACCGCAGACGCCTTGGGCATGGGTAATTTTTGCACTCGGCACAAACATAATCTTCCAGCCTTTTTGCCTAAAACGCATGCACCAATCCAAATCTTCGCAATGCAAAAAATAACCCTCATCCCATAGCCCCACGTCTTCCATCACGTCACGCCGCACCATCATGCAGGCACCAGAAATAGCCTCAACCTCGATCGGCTCAGTCGGCAAAGGCTCTTTGTGCATATGGAAATCGTAAAACAATTTCGGCCAGCGCTTGGCCAAATGCGAAAGACCAAAGCCCCGCACAAATGAGCGCCAAGGCGTTGGGATAGCGCGGCGACCGCCGGGCTGTTCGCTATCATCGAGATTAACCAGCAAGCCACCAACCATCCCCACCTGCGGCCCCTGCAATAAAACGTCCATAAGATTAACCAAGGCGGCAGGCTTAAACGTACAGTCGGGATTTAGAAAAAGAAGCACTGGCGCAGTGGTGCTATTGACACCTTGATTGCAGGCGGTTGCAAAACCTAAATTGGAGTTATTTCGAATAATTCGCACGGATGGCATCTCCGTCAACGGCACGAGGCTGTCATCTACCGATGCATTGTCAACAACTACTATTTCTTTTTCGAGTGGACAGTGTTCAAGCGAATCAATACAGGCTTTCAAGTGATAGCCTGCGTTGTAGTTGACGATAATGACGGAAACTTTGGGATTCTTTGGTCGCATGGGAGCGTATTTTATTTGGCGCGATATCGGCAGAATGGATTAGGGAAAAACTAGGATTTTTAAAAGAATGATGTTAACACCCGGGTTTAAAAGTGACCAAGAAACAATCGACCTGAATTGTCGCACTTTATTGCAAAAGAAATGTATTTCGTTTAGTCAAAATTCATCGCTTTTAACAAAATTAGACGAGGCGCATGGCCGATTCAAGCTAATTTAGATGTACTTTCAACCATAAAACCCTGTAACGCTAACTGCAAATAAACCATATTCGTTTGCGACTTGTAGCATTAACGTCTTTAACCTCTGGCATCTGAGCTTTGGGTAAAACCTGCGGTTAGAAGTTACCTTGAGTAGGTACTGTAAATGCAAACTTTTTAAAAAGCCGTAAAGACAGCGCGCAGCACCCAATATAAAATGTCGACGATCCTAAATTAGCGCTAGGCAATTAGTTTTAAAGTCGTCTAGTTTCTTATTAAAATCCGGGACGAGTTTCGCACGCCGTTGAACCTCTAAGTTGACTGCTGCGAGCAAGCGTAAATCTAACTGATTCATTCGCAACAACTGGTCGTAGATTTGGTCGCCACAAAGTGCCTTGATCTCGCTCAATCGATCTTCAAGATTGGATTTTTTGTTAGCGGCCACATTTTGTGGCTTATAAGTTAAGTCGAGCTTATTCCAAGCAGGATGTAGAAAGTATCGACCAACAACAAGACTTTCATCAAACATCTCCAACGAGCCAAGCAACGCCATCTTAAGAATTTTACTTCTTGCCAATTCCAAATCACTTTCTCCAGGAGGGCGGTAGTATTTACCTTGATTGGCCAGGATATTCACCTGAGCGTCATTAATTTGATGTGGGTGGAATTCAAGCAAAAATTTTAAAAATCGCCTAGGCTCATATTATGGGATGCGCTTTCTACTTCATTGCTAGGGTGCGGCAGCTTTCGATAATAATCATAAATTGAGCGCAGCCGATCTATTGGATGTCGAACGAAAACAATATCAAAAAAAACATACGGTTCATATTCAAAGATTTGGCCGCACAAATGGTGACTAGATACAGCAATAAGATTCTGCTTTTCATGCAGAAAATTGAAAAGCATACTTTCTGTGATTCTCCACGACGAACTATCGATCTCAATGCTGCCAAAGTCATGTTGAAAATTTCGTTCCAAAATCCAGTCTATTGTGCTTCCGGCATTTTTAAATATGTGATGATGAAGAAAAATTCGACGTGTCATATTATAAATTCTTTTAAGAAGTATATTAAATTAGCAATTTAGTTTTAAGACTTGGCTTGTCTAGAAGGAAAACAGATATTTAGATGCAGTCAATTATTACTTCTTTTACACTAACCGCGCTTCGGTTGGGTATCTTTATATATAGATCTATAGTCGTTAAAATTTCACATGGCAAAAAAAGCAAACCTGCAGAGCAATTAGTGTTTAAATCTCGTGACAACAAGCTTATCAACGATCACTGCCACCCAATTTTATAGTACAACTTCAAATCAATAATCTATCAATTTGTAAAAGCTGCAAGCCAAGTTCTTACTGCGGTGAGCCTGCCTCGCTGGGTCTAACGAGTTGTATCCAAATTCAAATACCCGATATACAGTGACTTATTTGAATATAATCATGCCTTTCATAGAACCGTGCCGGATCAGGTAACGATCACTAATGCATTCAATAATTAAACAATCGCCTTGTATATTTTTAGTTGAGGTTTAATGAACAACCACAATAAGCCTCACCTAGCCCGCAATACACCGAACAGATTTATCATAAAACTCAAATCATGGATACGAGCAAATGGTCGCGCCATTTACTTAGCACTCCCCATAACTGAGCGCCAGAAACTCTCCATCACGTTTTTAATTTATAGATTTGCTGGCCCTCTCTTCAGCGGCATGGTTCATTACGAAGTTTGGAAGCGCAGCCAAACCAACGGGCCGCTTGCAAAACTAACCACCGGAGTGATACCGCAAGAGGATATTCCATCCACACTACGAACTATAACGTTTGAGCACCATCAGGCGCCGCTCGTCTCAATCATTATCCCCACGTACGGCAATTTGCCGATCACATTAACCTGCTTGCGATCGATTTATCAAAATCTGCCGAAGGCAACCATCGAAATTATCGTACAAGAGGATTGCTCATCTGATCCGGAGATCGACCAACTCAGCAAAATAGCTGGAATTCGCTACATCAAAAACAGTGTCAATTTGGGATTTTTGCGATCCTGCAATACATCTATCGACGAGGCCCGCGGTCGTTATATTTACTTCCTGAATAACGACACAGAAGTAACCGAAGGTTGGCTGGATCGTATGTTAGACGTGTTCAAGGAATTTCCAAATTGTGGCATGGTGGGATCCAAGCTTGTGTATCCAGACGGCCGACTTCAAGAAGCAGGTGGGATTATTTGGAATGATGCTTCAGCGTGGAATTTCGGCAAGATGCAGGATCCTGATTTGTCAGGATTTAATTATGTTCGAGAGTGCGATTACAGCTCGGGCGCATCCCTATTAATCACACGCGAACTGTTTAATCGCGTTGGCAGATTTGATGAAAGATACGCACCGGCCTATTGTGAAGATAGTGATTTGGCCTTCGCCGTACGGGAAGCTGGCTATAAGGTCTACTACCAACCTGCGTCAGTTGTGATTCATTATGAAGGGGTATCGAATGGGACTAACACTTCAAGTGGCATCAAAGCCTACCAAGTAATCAACATTAAACGATTGCGAGAGAAGTGGTCCGCGACTTTAGCGACATTCCACTTCAACAACGGCGAGAGCGTTTTTCTGGCAAAAGGCAGAACTCGAACACGTAAAACTATCATGATCATTGATCATTATGTCCCGCAACCCGATCGCGATGCAGGTAGCAGGACAATGGACATGATCATCAAACTATTGAAAGAACACGACTTTGATATTAAGTTTTGGTCGATGAATCCTTGGTTTGATCCTCAATATACGCCGCGACTCCAACAAGCCGGCATTGAGGTGTTTTACGGCCTCGAGTACATGGGGAAATTCACCGATTGGGTAAGAGAAAATGGTAAATTCATTGACGTATTCCTGCTTTCAAGACCTGCAGTTGCTATTGAATTTATCAATCCCATTCGCGCATGCACCAAATCCAAAATACTTTACTATGGACATGACATCCACCACTTAAGAATGTATAGCCAGCTTGAGACTGATCCGAGCAATAAAAAAATAGCCAAGGAAGCGGCTGCGCTAGAACGACTTGAGACAGATATTTGGGTACGGGTTGACGTAGTCATGTACCCATCAAAGGATGAAACTGATTTCGTCGAGAACTACCTTTCATCGAATTGCAAAACGGAAGTTTCTGTTGTTACCCTGCCTCCATACGCGTTTGAATTTAAAGATGAAGTTGCTTCCACCTCCCCTAACGATCGATCGGATATTTTATTCGTCGCTGGTTTCGGACATCCGCCAAACATCAGTGCCGCTATCTGGTTTGTAAATAATGTTTGGCCAATTCTGAAGGCGAACCATCCAAACCTAAAACTTCAATTGGTCGGCTCAAATCCGTCACCGGAAGTTATGGCGCTAGCATCAAGCAATATCAACGTCCCGGGATTTGTCACCGATGAAGAGCTATTCAACTATTATCAAAATGCGAGAGTTGTTGTGGCACCGCTGTTATACGGCGCTGGGATAAAGGGTAAGGTAGTGGAAGCCATGTTTCATGGAGTTCCCGTCGTTACAACGCTAGCAGGTGCTCAAGGCCTCAGTGATGCCGGGCCCGCGCTATTAGTTAGCAACGATCCGAAAACACAGGCGTCGCACATTCAGAGGCTGTTGATTGACGATATTTATTGGCTTGAAATATCAGCAGCATCGTCTTCATTTGTGAAGGAATATTTTACGCATTCAAATGCTTGGAAGCAGTTGGAAAGAGTTTTGTAGACTGGCAACGAACACTTCGGAATTTTATTTAATTTGGCCACGGACAACGTGAAATGCACCGGAGTGGAAGTGCCGGTGCTAATTTATCGACTAGGATGGCTGTATATTCTTAGGTTTATTTTTTGAAAATTCGTACATTAATCGAGCCAATAGATCGAATTTTCATAATCGCTGGATTTTGAGACCAGTCTTTTGCAGTAAATTCCCTTCCAAGCTTTAATGCTGGCTTCTCAACCAAATACCAAGAAAATATTCCTAAAATTAGGGCTATGATCATAGAGACTATCTGATTGCCATGAACGCCAATATTGGGCAACGAAGCATGCACGCACTGCTGAACTAAGAAACCATACAAGTACACTCCGTATGACGCATCAAATGGCAACTTCAGATGCGCGACAGTAAATGGGAGTGAACCTAAATAAATTGAAGTATAAAAAAACGCCAAATAAAACGAAATGATATGCGCTCGATTTTCACTTAAACACATAACAAGTAACCATAACAGGGCGACCAATCGTATATCGAGGATGATGTTTTTTTTATTTACCGCAAACAGCACGCCTATCGAGAAGCATGCTGGCAAAAGGACAGCATCGGGATTTCGGGAAAAATAAGGTAAATAATGCGGTGCAAAGAAGGCGACAACAATTACGCTCAAAAAAATCAAGTTAGAAATAATGCGGCGAGAAAAAACACCAATGGCACAGAAAACCGCAACATATACATAGCAAACAAATTCAAAATTTAGAGTCCACAACGCTCCATTCAAGCCAAATTCGCTATCGTCAAGAACTGTGGGCAATTTCCATTGCAAGCGAAACAATCCTAAATTTTTAGTGAGGTAAGTCCAAGTAGACTTCTGAAGAAAATAATCGGGCAGTGAGCCGTTTGTGTATATTGGTCCGACGATGAGAATGGTGAATAGTAAGCATACTAATAGCGCAGGATAAATTCGAAATAATCTACGAGCGATAAACTTCATTGGCTCCGGGCGATTAATAATACTTTCAGTCACGAGAAGACCACTCAAAAAAAAGAAAAACTTAACGGCTAAAGAACCAGAATAGTCGAAATGCAATACGGAGAGAACCCAATCTTGAAGCGGCGGTTGCGGAGAAATGGGATACGCATGACCAACAATTACCGCGAATGCCGCCATCAGTCGCAGAAGATCAAAGTTATTGCTATTTTTAAAAATAGCAATCGACAATATATTTTTCGATTTCTTATTGCATTGATCGACAATCAAAATTTCGCATCCTGTTTTTTGTATTGGTGATTATGGCGTCAACTAGGACCAACAAATGTTGTCACATTGGTTACATCTTGATGGGTGCGTTAGCATTATTGTCGTTCACTTCAAAGATACTTTTCAAATTAGCATATCACCTGGCAGTAAGTAGTATAAAAGAATTCAAATTAAACTCGACTTATCCGCTAGGTTCAGCACTAACATCTTAAAGCTGAGAAATGCAACAGTGCGCAGTTCCAACAAAAAAATAACAATATAATATGACTGTTATGCAAAATCGCTATCAAACCAAATCTAACTTCAATAGCGCACCCCTAATCCAATTATCCAAATAAATAAATACGACAGTGATTATAAGAGTTACCGAAACCAAACTAATAAGTTGCGCCTTCAACGAATAAGAGTGCAAATTAGAAAATTCAAAAATCAATAAGAAAATTGGTAAATGAATAATATAAAGTGGATATGAAATTTCTCCTAGAATCTTGCATATTCGCTGGCAAAAACCACTGATTTCGATACGCGAAAGCAGGACTATTACGATCGGAGCGATTATAAAGGACCAGATCAGTGCTCGCTGGAAACCTTCCATGAAAAAGCCAGTAAGCAAAATCGGGATTAATAAAATGGGAAGAAACTTATTAACTACTAAACGGCGATTACTAAATTGGTAAAGAGCACAGCCAAGGAAAAACTCGGAAATTACTCTAGGAAATCCATATATAAAACTTTGAATGCCCCATCCTGGATTATCATTCTTGAGTAAAATTACAATTAGGCCGTAACATATGATAGTTGTGATTAATAGTGGATTCGGGGGATTCCGTCCAAATTTGGACAAGTAAATGTAATAAATAACATTTACGAAGAACTCAAAGAATAATGACCAAGCAGGACCATCAAACGG
The DNA here is from genome assembly GCF_004358105.1 of Sapientia aquatica. GTDB lineage: Bacteria > Pseudomonadota > Gammaproteobacteria > Burkholderiales > Burkholderiaceae_D > Solimicrobium > Solimicrobium aquaticum. The sequence goes on from NZ_SMYL01000003.1 coordinate 210,848, forward strand.
ATACAAGCTACCAAAAATTATTTCGGATCCAAAAGGCCAACCCGTGTTATTTAAATACGGAAATCCTAAAATCCCCAATACAATTGAACCAACTAAATTGTTACTATTCACGATTAACGGCGCACCAAAAATTAAAGGTGAGAGCATTGCAAAGATTCCCAGCAGCAATCCAATGAAATACATTGGATAAAGTCGAACAAATCGCCGCCAAATAAACGCAAGGAAAGTCATTCCACCAGTAATCCGATCAAAGTAGCTATGCGCGATTATGAAGCCAGAAAGAATAAAAAATAAATCAACCGCTATGGAACCACCCTTTAGCCAATGCAATCCATTATGCTGAGTAAAATGGTAAGTCATCACAGCAATTGCGGAGATCCCCCTCAATCCATCAAGCAAGTCAAATCTAGATTTCATTTTAAATAGCTAAAGGTAATAATTTGTGTTTTAAGCGTTTCAATATGCTCTTTGATCAATGAAAATAAATTCGAGTAACCTTAAACGAAAGGTTTCGCGAGTCTTTACTCACACCAAATTGGGCTGGAACGATCGCTCGGTCTGCCGACATATCCATCTCTACAAAACCAGTATGGTCAAGAAGTTGAGCAATTTCAGGCCACAAAATTTCAATGCGAAACATGTCATCGCTAACAAATGTGCGTTTGGCCGCAATTTTTCCATTAATTGAAATAGAAATTGTCAATGGTTCATATTGCCCGGTCTTACTTGAAATGAATTGCGCTGGAGCCCAACCCTCCACGATGATAGGTTTACCGGCCATAGAATTACCTGCGTGGTCGGTTGTAGCCAAAGTTAAATGCGCTTTTGGCCCAAGCCAAGTGGATCGTTTACCAAGGTCGCCTTCAATTTCAAAGGAACCAAGCAAGACGTCTGTTGACTTGACAAGTGACCTCGACCAATCACTGTTCGCATCAAAACTGGTCATATCTCGCTGCTGTCCTAGGTCTAAAATCAGCATTCCGATTTGCCCATTTAAATTTTCCGCTGGTACCGGCAAATTCCCACCACCAAACCAGACTGCCCATTTTCCTCCACCAACAGCTATTAACGTCGTATCGCAAATTACCTTACTAAACCACTCGGAACGTAATTTGTTACTAATCAAACCCGTGGTACTTATTTTTTTCCAATGAATACCATCGGTAGATATCGCATAACCAATATTTCGTATCTCATCGGATGCTCTACCTGTATAGAACATATAAAAATACGGTGGCTGGTAAGCAATACTTGGCTCACCAAGACCATTCTCGTCGAATGAGCCACCAGCACCGATATCAAGTACTGGATTATTCGACAATCGAGTCCAATGTAACCCATCAACTGATTTTGCAATTCCCAAACGCTGCACACCAACACTATCCTGACCCAGATAGTAGAGATATAAAGCCTCCCCTTTTTCAATCACAAAGGGATCGCCCACACTATCGGAATCCCAAGCACCTGCAGGGCCGGTAGCCAAAATCGGATTTGGGTGTTTTTTGAAGTGAAAACCATCATCAGAAACAGCTAAACCAATATTAGCGATACCACGATCATTAATACCTTGATAAAAATAATATATTCTCTGAGCAAAGTAAATTGCAGTTCCATTACCTGCAATATATCCCGTATCCCAATCAGAAATGCTAGGTGCTAATACTGGATTACCCACAAACTTTTGCCAAGAAATGCCATCATTTGAGACCGCTACGCCAGTTCGCCAGAGCTTGCCATCAAAACCTGAATAATAGTTAAAATATTTATCCTTAAACTTAATAACCGACGGGTTTAAAACATCAGTGCTGTCCCACTCACCTATCACTCCTCTTTCAAGAACTGGGTGGTTGACTAAAGTATCTATTTTTACCGGAACAATGGACAACTGCTTTGTCGGAGCGGGTAGAACTGCATTGCTCGAATTTACCACCGGGGCGCCAATTTCCGTACTTCTTCGGCAAGATACAATTAGCATTAGTAATAAATAAATAACTGAGAATTTATAATTTTTAATATTTGCGGCTACATGCATAATTATCCATACCAGCCTATTAATATTCATTTAGTTTTAAACCGAAACCCACGTTATTTCAACAAGATTCATACAAAGTATTACATTAAAAAGCCGTAATGAATTAGGGCCGATCATGAAAGCTAAATATTATGAGGGAATAAAAACCTAAATGATTTACTGTCGATGCTATTGATAGGGATGCAGTTGAACAAAGCAACAATAGCAATATTTAATAAACATAATTTCACCAATTTATCATAGTTATCCTACGATTTAAATTGATGCCATTTTTGTTTATATCGGATATTGTTAACAATTTGAAATTTTGGAATGTAATATTTATAGCTGCCCGCACCTCCTGCTAGTAGCACTAGTTAAGTGAAGGTGCTGCAAAAATTACCAGCCTAAATTTATTATTTTGCAGGTACCACTTTAAACACACCGACCCGAAAAATCTTTCCCGTTGATACTTGTTTAATAACTACTTCTTTATCACCAGGCTGTGCCAATAAGTCGGGAGAAATTGCCGCAGTAATCAGCTTATCTTGGATAGACGTGGCCTTCGCAGGTTGCCCACCAAATAGAACTTGGGCTTCACCGAGACTTTGTTCACCATTAGTCTGAATCCACAATCCTACAGCCCCATCCGGCTGCTTATTAGGGAATTCGCCGACCATTGCAGTCTGTGGCCCCCAATCGCCCACTTTCACTTCAGCCACAGCCGCTGCTGGTTTTGACAAATCCGGCTTACTGATCGGGCTGTCATTTTTTTCACAGCCAGAGAGAATACAAAAAGCCAACAAACTTAATAAATTAACAAATAAAAAAGACGATTTCTTCATTTTTCCCTCAACATTTATAAGAACTATAAGTTGGATAGCGCACCACCCAACGACCGATATACCGAAAAATTGGTTACAACTTTACCCGCTAATGCAGCAATTTCGTGCGACTCATTTGCGGCCAAACTTTGTCAAATGAGCTGGCCAAAATTTAGCACCTTTGAACTTATCTGGGAGCGAATATCGTAAAAATATGTTCGCTCGTTTTTCAAAAAACACAAATAAACAAATAGACAAAGTAATTAATAATATTAGATAGCAATAAAAGTCCACAACCGGATAATTATTTCTTAGCCCATCAAAATACCTGTAGTAAAACTGATGAATAGGCAATTGCAATATATATATTGAATAGCTAGCCTCACCGAGCAAAATCAATGGTCTAGCTTTAAGTAAATTTATACTATTGTGTTTAACAACGGATAACGCGATTATGAAAATCAAAAAAAACGGCGAAAGAAAACTAGAACTAAATGCTAATTTAAATCCAACATAGCGCTCAATAAGGTACGGATAAGTCAATAAAAACCATAATAACCCAATTGAAATCGGCAGCACCGCAACCGAAAATTTCGCACTAATTTTTGTATGGTTTCGTATGAACCAAACTCCGCCCGAAACCCCCAAAAGGAAACTACAAAAATGGGATGGCGGAAAATAAAAGATAAGGTCGTGCGATGTCGAAGGAAAACCTGTGTAATAACCCATAGTCAGCGCAACCGAAAGCACAATCTGTGTCGCCAGCCATATAATTATCGAAATTATAAATAAGCGTGAAGTCGATACCTTATTCTGACTAATTGCTTTCAAAATAAACGGAAATGAGAAATAAAAAAACATCTCCGCAGATAAAGACCATCCTGGCGAATTGAGCTTGATTGGATATGGGGTAAGCCATGACTGGAGCAGCACTATGTCCAATCCAGCGGCAATGATGTCAACTTTCTCTCTTTGCAAATATAAAAAGACGATTGTCAAAAATAATGCCAACAAATAGACCGGCATGATTCTTGAAACACGAGCCCACCAATATGTCTTAGCGACAACCTCTTTTTTGTGGTAGTAGGATATTCCCATTACAAATCCTGACAAAACAAAGAAAAATGTGACCATTTGTGGTCCAGAAGTGAGAACGGCACTGAGTCCAGCGGCCTGCCCATAATGAAAAACAACCACAATCACAGCGGCAATAAACCTAAAAAATGTAAGCGCCTCTACGCGAGTCGAACTATCTTGTGACGATAGCGTTGACGATGACGACGACCTTGACGCCACTTGAATGGAACTCTGCACTATCGCCCCCCGTTGGAAACGTTTAGGGACTTGCGCCAATAAGCGAGCATATCTGCAACCGTGTCATTTAAGGGCACTGACTGTTGCCAGCCGGTGGCGGAGATCAAACGCGATGAATCGCCAAAAATAACTTTTTCGTCACTCGGTCGCAGCAATGTTGAATCAACTTCTACTGTAAAAGGAACTCGCGATCCGGCAATCACTAAGTCCACCAATTCCTGCATTTGATAGGTCTTGGCTCCGCTAATGTTATAGACCTCCCCGGGGACACCGTGTTGGGCTAACAATTCGAGGGCGCGAATTAAGTCGCGCACATCCGTGATAGCACGATGAGTGTGCAGATTCCCGACACGTAACACTGGTGGAATTTGACCCGCCTCGATACGAACGACTCGATTCGTAAAATCTGCGCAAACGTCACCAGTTTTGCGGGGGCCAGTGGTATTGAAAATCCGAGCACAAACACTACGAATGTTAGCATTGGTCCAGTACTGCAAAGCGAGTAGTTCAGTGGCAACTTTGCTCACACCGTATGGATGCAGAGGTCGGAGCGGATGGGACTCCTTTACCGGAATATCTTCGGCAGCAACTTCACCATATTCAGCGCTGGAACACGCCACAACCACTACGGGATCTATGCCAGAGGCGCGAATAGACTCATATACGTTGGCTGTACCCAGCACATTTGTATCAAGTGTTTCGATCGGCACTGACCACGAAAGCGCGGGGAAACTCTGAGCTGCCAACAAATAGATTATGTCAGGCCGATTTTGCTTAATTACTGCATCGACTTGTTCCCGATAGCGGATATCGCAGCGAACTAGCTTATCTTGAAATGCCGCATAATCACGACTATCAATAGTAGGGTTGTACTGGGTACCAAGTACGTTATGCCCTTGAGCGATAGCGCGTTCCATCAAGTAACTACCAACAAAACCTGTGGCACCTAAAATCAGAATATTCATATTTCTCAGTCCTTTATTTTTTTCTCTGCTGGGTTATTTTGAGACGTCTAGCCTCCACATCCGCATAGGGCGTTGGGTCTACATCCTCTACTACAATCTTCCAAAGTGCGTCTTCAGAGAATCGATCCCGAGCGAAATTTTGCGATGTTTGTGATGCGCATTCCCAAACAACATTATCTTGTAGCAATTCAATAACCTTTGCTGCAAAATCTTGAGGATTGTCTGCTACAAAAAGGAAACTCTCCGCATCAATAAATCCTTGTGCTCCAGCAGGTGAAGTAACACAAGGAAGACCGAAACGCATTGCCTCGACAACTTTTCCTTTCATCCCGCCACCAAATCGGAGTGGTGCAACTGACACGCGTGCTTTTTGGTAATAGTCTGCAAGAACATCATCGGTAACAAAACCGGTCACTGTCACGTCGGGACCAGCTAATCTCTTTACTTCCTCGGCTGGATTCGAGCCAACTAGATAAGTGTGAAGTCCGGGGAAAGTTGAATGAATCAGCGGAAGCACCTCGTTTACAAACCATACCGCCGCATCTACATTTGGTACATGTGCAAAGCCGGCAACAAACAGTAGTCCTGAGCGAATGGCAAGATTCGCCCATGGTTCGTGCGGGAATGTATCAAAGGCATAGACCGGAATAGTAAAACACCGAGCGCGCGCGGCATTGACCTGAATCCAATTTTTCACATAATTGGTTTCGCCTTCAGCGGGGTAGTACACGGTGTCGACGTCCGCCCAAATTTGCTCTTCCCAGACTTTAACCTTATTAAGTTCTGATTCAACAACTGGATCGGGATTTAAGCTGTATTGATCTGCTAGACGAAGATGGTGCACATCATGACCGTAGTATAGCAATGTCGCTTCACTGTATTTACGCAACGAGTCAACAAATTCTATTGATATATGCGGGCGGGAGAGCAACACGTAATCGATACTGGCTCCGTTACGTGCAATCCAATCTTCGAATCCATTGGCATATTCATCGCCATACATTACTTCAATCCCATGCTGTTGAAGCAACGGTGTATATATGGGATCGGGCCAAAGATTTTGTGGCCAGAGCTTCACTGACATGCCATTTTTTTGGAATAGGCACATAAACTGCCACATAGTGCGCGAACCGGCGTCACGATCAGGTTGTGGCACATAGTGGTCAATTACCAGCACTACTTTCTTCAATTGCGAACGATCACGTGCTAAAAATGGATTCTCCGCATTATAGAAATTTTCTCGCTCTAGGGTGCTGCGCCAGCGTTCTAAAAACTTACGCTGGTTTTCAATCTGATAGGCTTTAATTCCGCTATTGGTGTCCGTACCGTGAGAAATACCCTCATGATGTACAACAACAGATGCAGGCTGATAGAAAACTTTATACCCATCTTCTCGAATACGGAAAGCCAAATCGGTATCCTCGCAATACGCTGGAACGTATAACTCATCGAAGCCGCCGAGCTTCTGGAACAAGGCCATAGGTACCATGATCGATGCCCCTGATATATAATCAGACTCGTGCAGGTATGAATACTCTGACCGAGCTGGGTTATCCATACGCCCATAGTTCCATGCGCTGGCATCAGACCAAACAATTCCTCCGGCCTCTTGTTGTCTTCCATCGGGGTAAACCAGCCGCGACCCAACCAATCCAGCATTTGGGAAGCGATCGAACACATCGATCAACGCATCAAGCCAACCACTAGTAACCTCAGTATCGTTGTTTAGCAAAACCAAAAATTCCCCATTCGCCATAGTTAGCGCCTGATTACACGACAACAGAAATCCGAGATTCTTTGAATTATGATGGTATTTTAAATTAGGGACTGCGCGTAGTTCGTCCATCTCCAAGTCACCTGAAGCATCTTCAATTACGATTACCTCAAAACTTACGTTCGCACCAACGTGCTGTATCGAGCGAAGGCAATCAACTGTGTAGCCGAGTTTGCCGTAAGTAGGTATGACTATGCTAACTCTTGGATTCGACACCTTATCAAAGCTTAATCCTTGTAGCGATGGCGTCAACTTGTTAAGTGGTTGCGATGATCTGGTTGGTTGCACTTGTACCGCTCTACTTAACGGTATCACTTCCTTATTAACTTCATAAGTTTGGGGGATCACTTCAGAAAGATAGGAGTTTCTTTTAGTTGATATCCAGTGCTCGAAAGATGGGGTACCTCTAAAAGCAGCAGGAAAGGTAAAGTACAAGGCATTTTTTAGTTGAGCGCGTTTATTATCTGATACCGGCAGCAAACGGAAAACGAAGCGCAGCAGCCCATATGGCAAGTTACCATTACGTCGATCGAGAGAAGCAGCGCGCCGAAATTGGCTTGATACAAATCTCATTGGAGCCGTCAATCGCCAGGATGTTGAATTGCGAAGTTCGTTGTTCTGATTGTGTAAAACTGAATTCAAATGTTCGCACTGAGTAATATTCCTATCTAATTCGGCAATTCTAGTTTCGAGTTTTACTATTTCATGGTTAGATGCGATCAGTTGCCGTTCGCTCTCAAATAGGCTTCGCTTAACATCGACCAGCTGATTCGTAAGTTGACCAAGTTCCGAAACGCTTTGGGAAAGGCTACCAATTTGGTTATCACGCTCAGATATTAGTTCTAATAGCGCGTCGTGCCGCTCAACTGATTCATTTATTTGGTTATCACGCTTTGATATTAGTTCTAATAGCGCGTGGTGCCGCTCAGCTGATTCATTTATTTGGCCATCACGCTGTGATATCAGTTCTAATAGCACGTGGTGCCGCTCAACTGATTCATTTATTTGGTTATCACGCTTTGATATTAGTTCTAATAGCGCGTCGTGCCGCTCAGCTGATTCATTTAGTTGGTTATCACGCTTTGATATTAGTTCTAATAGCGCGTCGTGCCGCTCAGCTGATTCATTTAGTTGGTTATCACGCTTTGATATTAGTTCTAATAGCGCGTCGTGCCGCTCAGCTGATTCATTTATTTGGCCATCACGCTGTGATATCAGTTCTAATAGCACGTGGTGCCGCTCAACTGATTCATTTACAACTTTCCTGAGAGAGTTTACTGAACTGTCTACCTCCGCGAGTTTATCCGTAAGACTAAAAACTCTTTGGTCCCGCTCAGCGATTGCCTCGAGAAGCTCGTCAATATAATTATTTCGCTCGGACAACTCAATTAACTGACCACTTATCTTACTGTCACGTTCCGCAACTATGCGGTCTAGATTTACGATGTGCTCGCCGCGACTTATCACTTCATTTTGAAGAGAATCAATTAATAAATCCCGCTCAGAAATAACTTGATCCTGTGCCTGTGCCCATTTGGCGAAACCAACGTACTCTTTTATTAGATCAACTTTGTCACTATATAAAAACGATGCGCTCGGTGACGGTAATACTGTATTAGCACTCCCACATATAGCTAAAAAGTAAACAGGATCATTTAATGCACCCGACTTCTCCTTTAAACTCGTCCCATCATCGCGCCATACATTAAAAGCGTTATGCCCTCCTTCGATGGATTGGACCACCGAGCCTAGTAAAAGCCGCTGGCCATAGTAACGAATGGAGGGAAACTGATTCTTCAATAGATTATCGAATTCGTTGAAATCCAATTCTTTGACATGAAATTCATTTTGATCACTGCGCTCCTCAGCATATATAGGACGATTTGGAGAAGAAATAACAAGTACACCATCAGGACGGAGCACACGACGAATCTCCGCAATCATCTCAGCCTGCTCTAATAAATGCTCAATCGTCTCAAATGAGACCACAACATCAAATGTGGCATCACGAAAGCCCAAATCCGAAGCACTCCCCTGGCAAAAAGTTAGATTCTTTGATTTGTATGTTTTGGAAGCGTGTTCAACAGCCTCAATTGAAATATCTACCCCTACCACTGAGCGAGAAACATCCGACAGCATAGCTGAACCATAGCCCGCACCGCATGCTACGTCTAAGACATCTTTTTTTTCAACGATGTCCAATACTGAGGCATACCGATGATAATGCTCAAGCCTTATCCGGCCCTGCTCTGTAGGGATAAAGCGCTCACCTGTAAATTGCATTTATTTTATCTCCAAAACTAAATACATCAATTAGGAAACTAATTGATTGAATCGACGCACTAGATTTCTGCACATAAGATCTAGGTTTTCAAACAAGAAATAATAGTTAGACTTTCGAAAATAAAGGGCCAGTCAAACACATGAAGTTGAATCATCGCTAAAGTCATCTAGAGCGCGAATAATAACTTATGGGCGATAATTTGCAGTCAATTAAACGCAAGTAAAAATAAGAAAGAGTTATTTAATAAAAATCAATTTAGCTCACTAATTATCAATCCTAGATCACCGAACACGCCAAAACAAAATACTAATAGTAGAGTTCGAGTCTAGTCGCATTACCTAGAAATTTTTATTCGCCAATATTTGTCCCTTACTACGGTCACTTTAATTTTTAGTTTGAAGCGATTTGAGACAAAAATCAAAACTCAAGGTAGTCATATAATGATTGCTGCCCAAGTTCTCGGACGCATCAAGAGAAAAAATAACTTTCCCACTTACGCCAGCATTCCCTGCCGCCTCCATATCCGATTCCTTATCGCCAATCATGATCGACCGACTCAAATCTATCTGATATTTCTCAGCCGCTTTCAACAACATCCCTGGATTTGGTTTACGATCAAGCGACTCTTTCTTATACTCCCCTACTCCATGCTCGGCGTGGTAAGGGCAAAAATAAACATCAGTAATCGGTGCACCTTCTTCTTCAAATCGCTTTTTCATCCAATCGGTAAGAATTAAAAAATCCTGTTCGGTGTAATAACCGCGCCCAATTCCCGCTTGGTTGGTGACCACTATGATTAAATATCCTTGGCGCTTCGCCTCACGGCATAATTCGAAAATACCGTCAATAAAACGAAAGTCCTCGATCTTTGACGTATAACCCTCGTCGTGATTTATCACGCCATCACGATCTAAAAATAATGCTTTAGTTTTTAAGGACATTGCTAAACACCGGCTAACAAAGTTTGAGCGCGCTCATAGTCATCCGGCACACCAATATCAATGAATAAGCCTTGGGTTATAAATCCACTAAATTGTTGTTGCTTAATCGCGGTGTAAAAGAAATCAGACTCTAAAGAAAAGTTTTCACCCAGCGCAAATTGATCCAGCAAGTGTGTAGGTAGGACATAGCAACCAGCATTGATTGTGCCGGGACCCGACATACCCTTTTCCAAAAAAGAGGTTACGCGTCCATCTTCAATGAGTACTCGGCCAAAGCGACCAGTGTCTGGCACTTCGCGCACGACAATCGCCGGGCGGTGCGTGTTATTCCACAATTGCTCTAGATCGGCGACTTCTAGGTCCAAATAAGTGTCACCATTAAACACAAATGCGTGATCTGATACGCAGCGGCAGAGCGACGCTCTGACGGCCCCGCCAGTTCCTAGTGGTTGCGACTCAACCTCGTACACCAATTCCATACCCAAATACTGACTGCCAAAATGGTTGCTAATTTTATCGGCCATAAATCCTAAGGATAATACGACGCGCTCGAAACCTTTCTTAGCAAGTGACGACAGCAAAATTTCTAAGAAAGGACGCCCGGCTATAGGAGCCATCGGCTTAGGTAAGTCTGGCACGACCTCGCGCAACCGCGTGCCAAATCCGCCAGCCAAGACAATGGCTTCCATCAATTAGGCGCCTTGAAAATAGCATTTTCGACCAAGCCACACAAAATATGGCCTAGTACCAAATGCCCTTCTTGAATTTTAGGTGTATCTGAAGATGGCACTTCAAAAATATAATCGCACAGGTCACGCATTGGACCGCCGCGGTTACCAGTCATACCAATCGTGATAACGCCAAGAGATCGGGCCTCTTCAAATGCTCTCAAGATGTTCGGTGATTTACCTGAGGTGGAATATCCTATGAATACGTCGCCGGGCTTGCCGTGAGACTGGACTTGGCGTGAAAAGAGTTTTTCGTAGCCATAATCGTTACCCACGGCGGTTAGGATAGAAGTATCAGTAGTTAGCGCAAATGCGGATAAACCTGGACGGTCAAACGCAAAGCGACTGACAAATTCACCAGCGATATGCTGAGCGTCAGCAGCACTGCCGCCGTTGCCTGCCAATAAAATTTTGCCGCCTTGGTTCATGCAGTTAATACATGCTTCGGCGGCCTTTTCTACATTACTGAAAAGGGCTTTGTCTTCTAACATTGCCGCCATAACGCGCTGCGCTTCTGCTATTTGTGCGGAGATATAGCTATTCATCATATTTTCCAAGCCTGAGTTCCATTTTTAGTAAAGTGGCAGTTGCTAACCTGCCCCTCGTAGCGATTTAACGTTCTGATCAGATTCATACGCTTTTCAGGTGGGACAAAAAACATCATAAATCCGCCACCGCCAGCTCCTGATACTTTTCCCGCTAACGCACCAGCTTTGATTGCCTCGTTATAAATTTCGTCAATTAATGGATTTGATACGGATTTTGCTGAGCGCTTTTTATTTTCCCATCCTAACAACATTGAATCCACAATCCCTTTGAAATCGCCTTTGAGCAGACATTCTTTCATTACCATCGCTTCACGCTTAAGACCATGCATAGCCTCCATCGCATCATCGTGGCCATGCTTCATGTTATTGCTTTGATCTGCAATAATTTTTGCTGACTCGCGCGAGACACCGGTATAAAACAAGATTAGTGACGCCTCCAATTCGCACAGGATCCAATTTTTAATCCGCAAGGGATTAACAATCGTGCGCCCCTCCGCATAAAATTCCATAAAATTGAAACCACCAAATGTTGCGGAATACTGATCTTGGCGTCCACCCTGGAGTCCACAATCAACCCGCTCAATGTCAAAAGCAAGACTAGCAATTTTATAATCATCAAGAGGTAAATTTAATAACTCTGCAAACGCTTTAATTATCACTACAACTAATGTAGATGAAGACCCCAAACCAGAACCCACTGGTGCGTCACTGAACGTACTTAATTCCAATGGAATTTTCTTACCACCGTTGTATTCTTCAATGATTCTGTTATACACAGCTTTATGCAAATCTAGACGCCGATCTAACACCAATGGCTCATCAAATCCAAATAACAGGCTTTCATTTTTATCCGTGGCGTTAAACTTAATGATTGGATTTTCCAACGGGTGGATCACTGCATATGCATACCTGTCAATCGTCGCATTTAAAACATAGCCGCCGTGAACATCAGAGTAAGGTGATACATCTGTACCGCCGCCAGCCAATCCTAATCGCAATGGTGCCCTAGCACGAACTAACATATAAATCCTTTATATATTAAATAATAACCTCGGTGAACTGCTGAACTTTGCACGACCTAATATCATCGCTCTTTTTGATTGAGTGTTTTCCGCTATTAAACTCGAAGTAATAGTTCAGTAATCTAACTTTTCGCCAAACTTATCTTCACCATATCCAGTCCAATCAGCCCCATGCACACCGATGTAGCGTGCACTTTAATTACTAATGCGTCATGCAACCATTGGTGTTGAACATGCTCTTGCTGGGTACCATCGGCAATAGCCGGCGAAATACTGTAGTCACCCGTTGGCAAGCGCGGCAAACGAAACTCAAATCGCGCTGAAAAATCCGCGCCGGGTGGAATGTACACGGGCGTATTTTGGTAGGCCAAATAGGTGTTATCGCAAAAAATCACTTGTCCCAATCTATCCTTCATCTGAAACCCAATGATGGGACGACATAACTCTTGAACGGCCTGGCATTTTATTTCAAGCACCATTTTCTCTCCGCCGACGATCCAATTCAGCGGTGCGTACTCAGTATCTAAAATTTGGACAGAAACAATTTTGGCCCCACCAGCACCAAACCCTGCTTGCTCGTCATTAAAGTTAAAGACCTCGATGTCATTGCGCAAGTTAGATCCATTAATTAATGCGTCGCGCATATCTCGAGCAACAACAGCGGCTTTTTCCTCAATAACTTTTTCTTTAGTGCTCTCTATTCCGTTTATGTCTTGCGTCGTTGAATAGAGATTAGCCATGTACTGGGTCACGATTTCTTTTGGGATCCCTTGCGCAACAATTCGACCTTTTTGCAAAAGAACTGCTTGACTACACAAATTCACCACTGCACCTGTGTCGTGACTTACGAACAAAACGGTTCCATTTTGCATAAAAGCACGCAAAAAGCGCATACACTTTTGGGTAAAAAACACATCACCGACAGAAAGTGCTTCATCAATTACCAAAATATCGGCATCAACGTGAGCAATTACGGCAAACGCCAATCTAACCATCATCCCGCTTGAATACGTCTTGACAGGTTGTTCAATAAAATCGCCTATGTCAGCGAACTGAATAATTGCGTCAAATCGTTGATCGATTTCATGGCTACTTAAACCCAGCACTGACGCGTTCATATACACGTTTTCGCGACCGGTAAATTCTGGATTAAAGCCTGAACCGAGCTCAAGCAGCGCGGCAACCCGGCCATTAGTTTGGATAGTCCCCGTCGTTGGTGTTAAGGTACCGCAAATGATTTGTAACAGTGTTGATTTCCCTCCGCCGTTTTTACCAACGACTGCATAGGTCTCGCCCTTTTTAACCTCAAATGAGATATCACTGAGCGCCCAGAACTCGTTGAAATATTTCTTTACCGTGAGACCCAATAAACGTTGCAATCTCGGCAAAATAAATTGCTTAAGGCGGTTCCGTGGGTTTTCATAAATCTCATAGCATTTGCTAATATTGCTGATGCGTATTGCTATTTCATTGTTTTCAAAGGACATCAGCAAAGCCCTTCCTAGTCTTTTGAAAAAAAACATAACCAACCCAAGCGATCACGCAGGCAATCAATGTGTAGATTCCTAGGCCCATCCAGTTGGGTTGATTACCCCAAATTAAAACCTCGCGTGCCTGCTCAATAATGAATGTCAAAGGATTAGCAATTAGGTATGGACGCATTTCGACTGGTACAGCAGTAATCGGATAAAAAACCGGAGCTAAAAACATCAACATTGTTGTGATAATCGTTATCGTCTGCCCAATATCACGCAAAAACACGCCCAGCGCGGCCAAGAACCAGGTAAGCCCCATCGTTAAAATTACTATCGGTAAAATTACAAATGGAATAAATATCAATGTCCATTGCAGGTAACCGTTAAAGATAAAAAACGCTAATAACAAAACGGTCATACTAATTAAGCTATGAAATAAATTTGCCCCCAAGGAAACAATCGGCAAAATTTCGATTGGAAAAACGACTTTCTTCACATAATTCACATTATTTAAGATTAAGCTCGGAGATCGATTCAATGATTCACAAAAAAGAGTTTGAACGATCATTCCTACAAAAAGCACCACCGCAAATTCAGTCTTACTACCACTAGCTGAAGCGCCCCCCCAACGAGATTTAAAAATTTCAGAAAAAACAAAGGTGTATACCATCAACATAAAAACGGGATTAAAAAATGACCACAACAAACCCATGGCAGAGCCTTTGTAGCGCCCGATTACTTCTCGCTTGCCCATCTGAAAAATCAATTGTCGATGTTGAATTAAACTCTGAATCAACGAGGCAACCGAAGTAGGTTGCACTGCATGCGGGTTGACTGATCCTAGTTGTGAACTCATGAAAAACACTCAGCCTGCGAAATTGTCATGGCTTGCTTATCTTTTGCAGACAAAGCAGGCATCTCCTGATGCGGCCACTGAATAGCCAATTCAGGATCATTCCAAGCCAAGCTACGTTCGAACTCAGGTGCCCAATAGTCGGTCGTTTTATACAAAAATTCAGCAGAATCGGACAACACAACAAAGCCATGCGCAAAACCTTCTGGCACCCAGAACATACGTTTATTTTCTGCAGACAATTCAATACCTATATGCTTACCAAAGGTAGGCGAACTGCGGCGCAAATCTACTGCCACGTCAAATACCGTGCCTTGCACCACACGAACTAATTTTCCCTGTGGTTGCTGGATTTGGTAATGAAGTCCGCGCAGGACGTTCTTTACCGATCGGCTGTGGTTATCTTGGACAAAATTTGCTTTGCGTCCGATGAGTTCTTCAAACTTGCGTTGGTTAAAACTCTCAAAGAAAAAGCCACGGTCATCACCATACACCGTGGGTTCAATAATGAATAAATCGGGGATTGCTGTTGCTATTGCCTTCATGGGTACACTTTGTCCTCTAACAAACGCAGCATGTATTGGCCGTAGCCATTCTTTGCTAACGGTTGCGCTAATTTAGTTAATTGTTCTGCGTTGATAAAGCCTTTGCGGTAGGCGATTTCTTCTGGGCAGGCTACTTTTAAGCCTTGGCGATTTTCTATGGTTTGAATGAAATTGCTGGCTTCCATTAAGCTTTCGTGCGTGCCGGTATCTAACCACGCGTAACCACGGCCCATGATTTCGACATTGAGTTTTTTACGTTCCAAATAAATGCGATTGACGTCAGTGATTTCCAATTCACCACGCGCTGATGGTTTCAAATTGGATGCGATCTCGATGACATCGTTGTCGTAGAAATAGAGACCAGTGACGGCGTAATTACTTTTCGGCTTTAATGGCTTCTCTTCCAAGCTAGTGGCTTGTCCGTCGGCGTCAAAGGCTACGACACCATAGCGCTCCGGATCTTGGACATGATAGGCAAATACAGTTGCGCCTTGATCTTGCTGAGTCGCTGCTTTGAGTTGCTGCTCAAGATTATGACCATAGAAAATATTGTCACCCAACACCAAGGCAGTCGGGCAATCACCGATAAATTCTTTGCCGATGATAAATGCCTGCGCAAGTCCATCGGGACTTGGTTGCACGGCGTACTGCAGGTTCAGGCCCCATTCGCTGCCATCACCCAGCAACTGCTCAAAGCGCGGGGTATCTTGCGGCGTCGAGATGATCAGGATGTCGCGGATGCCGGCCAGCATCAATGTGCTGAGCGGGTAATAAATCATTGGCTTGTCGTAGACCGGCAGCAATTGCTTGGAAACTGCTTTGGTTACGGGGTACAAGCGTGTGCCGGAACCGCCGGCTAGGATGATACCTTTGCGTGCTTTCATGATTTTCTTTCGATAATTTCTGACAGCATTCGGGTTACGCCAACTTGCCAGTTCGGCAGCGTCAGATTAAAAGTTGCTTTCAACTTATCCGTATTGAGGCGCGAATTGGATGGCCTTGGCGCGGGCAATGGATAGGCCGTCGCTGGAATTGGTTTGATTGCGTCAGACTGCACCTTAATGTCCAATCCATTTTTACGGCCAAACTCAATGGCAAAGCGCGCATAGTCATACCAAGTCGTAACGCCAGCCGCGGCTAGATGATAAATACCTGCTTTCTCGGGCCGCTGCAGCGCTTGCGGAATGCACTGCGCTGTGACGTCGGCCAATAGCTCGGCACCAGTCGGCGCTCCAAATTGGTCATTGATAACATTAAGCTGGTCGCGCTCTTGCGCTAAGCGCAGCATTGTTTTAGCGAAGTTGCCGCCACGTGCAGCGCAGACCCAACTCGTTCTGAAAATCAGATACTGACATTCAGACGCGCGAATTGCTTCTTCGCCAGCTAGCTTAGTTTTGCCATAAACACTTAATGGAGCCGTTTGATCCGATTCCTGCCAGAACTGCTGGCCGCTACCATCGAAAACGTAATCGGTTGAGTAGTGAATCAACCATGCGCCTAAACGTTTGGCTTCATTCGCCAACAGCGCTGGCGCTAATGCGTTTACTTTGGTCGCTAATTCAACCTCGGACTCTGCTTTATCGACTGCGGTGTAGGCAGCGGCATTGACGATTACGTCAGGAGCGATGGTCCGTATCGTCGCAACGATACCTTCCAGATCGGCAAAATCACCGCAAAATTCTTGGCTGTTAGTGCTCAACGCAACTAACTCACCCAAAGGTGCCAGACTGCGCTGCAATTCCCAACCTAGTTGACCGTTTTTACCAAATAAAAGGATTTTCACGCGTTGCGCTCGCTGTAATTTTTAGCCACCCAATCACGGTAACTGCCTGATTGCACGTTTGCGACCCATTGCTGATTTTCTAGGTACCAATTCACCGTTTTGCGAATACCCGTATCGAAGGTTTCTGCTGGCTTCCAGCCTAGTTCACGCTCGATTTTGCTGGCATCGATGGCATAGCGCCGATCATGTCCTGGACGATCGGTGACGGTAATAATTTGTTCGCGATAACTTTTACCGTCAGCGCGCGGGCGAGCTTCATCCAATAGCGCGCACACGGTGTGGACGATGTCGATATTTGGTTTTTCGTTCCAGCCACCAACGTTATAGACTTCACCTAATTTACCTGCTTCCAATACACGACGAATCGCGCTGCAGTGGTCTTTGACGTACAACCAATCACGGATTTGTTGTCCGTCACCGTACACCGGCAACGATTTACCCGCTAAGGCATTCACTATCATTAGTGGAATGAGCTTTTCCGGGAAATGGAACGGGCCGTAGTTATTTGAGCAATTAGTCGTCAACACTGGCAGGCCATATGTATGGTGATACGAGCGCACTAAATGGTCGCTGGCTGCTTTGCTGGCTGAGTAAGGGCTATTCGGTTCGTACCGATTGGTTTCGGTAAATGCTGGGGCGTCTTTCGACAGGGAGCCATATACTTCATCCGTCGAAACATGCAGGAAGCGGAAATCTTGTTTAGCGTCAACCGGCAACGCGGACCAATAGGCTCGCACGGACTCAAGCAGATGAAACGTGCCAACAATATTGGTTTGAATGAAATCTTCCGGACCGTGGATGGAGCGATCGACGTGGCTCTCAGCAGCAAAATTGATTACAGCGCGCGGTTGGTATTGTTCTAATAATTTGGTAACTAATTTACTATCACCAATATTACCTTCGACAAAAACGTGGCGAGAATTACCGTCCAGCGAATTCAAATTTTCGCGATTTCCGGCGTAAGTCAATGCATCCAGATTAATAACTGTCTCATCGGATTGGGCCAACCAATCCAATACAAAATTGGAGCCAATAAAGCCCGCACCGCCTGTTACCAAAATCATTGATGTGCTTTCGTTCTAAACTCTACATTAGTGTGGATAACTATTTCAAACTTAAAGAAACAACTACCCGCAAAAAAATTAGGACAATTATAAAGGAATGTCATATTTCAAAACCATTTTTTGTTGCAAATCGATCATTTTCAACGATTTAATTCACTTTTCACATCACTTTTCGTCTACTTTATGCATCAAGTGTATGTCAGCAAAAATTGGATTCAAGCTCAAACAAATAACAACTATTCTTTTAAATTCAATTAATTAACTCTTCTTAAAAACACAATTTTTTCCGCGAGGCAAACCTTAACCGTTTATTTTGCCAGTGGCTATGCCCTATTTAGGGCATTTTAGGCTTGCCACCCTACATAATCTGCTACCAGTTGCAACAAAATGCGCGATTTTGTCAGATTAACGATGCAATATGTCAGTTAAACAATGTTTATTGTCGGCAATAAGAATGCCACGGCCAAAAATCGCGTTTTACAAAAGAGTCGATCAGACTTAACCTTTACTTTACCTAGCAATTATTACCGACCAATTATGACAATCTCCAACGACTGGTTTTACTGGGCAATTTGTTCCGCTATTTTCGCGGCGCTGACCGCCATATTTGCCAAAATCGGACTGCAAGGTGTTGATTCTGATTTGGCGACGCTGATTCGCACCTTCGTCATTTTTATTGTCCTGAGCTGCTTTGTCGCAGCAATGGGTAAATGGCAGAATCCGTTGCAGCTTTCGTTCAAAACATGGTTATTTCTCATTCTGTCTGGACTAGCC
The DNA here is from genome assembly GCF_004358105.1 of Sapientia aquatica. GTDB lineage: Bacteria > Pseudomonadota > Gammaproteobacteria > Burkholderiales > Burkholderiaceae_D > Solimicrobium > Solimicrobium aquaticum. The sequence continues at coordinate 229,753 of NZ_SMYL01000003.1, forward strand.
ACCGGTGCTTCTTGGGTGTGCTATTTCCGCGCACTCAAAATCGGTGAAGCATCCAAAGTCGCGCCGGTCGATAAATTAAGCTTGTTGCTGGTTGCGATATTTGCCGTCGTCTTCCTCAACGAACGTCCTAGCTTGCGCGAATGGCTAGGCATCGGTTTGGTTGGCTTGGGCGTCTTTGTCTTGGGCTTTAAACGTTAGTGTTTTTTACATCCCTAGAGTTTCTTACCGCTTCGGATGCAATAATGGTCGCCACTTGAGATGAGTCTACGGAAAATTTCCCCCTCCCATCCCCACAACATCGCTGGTTAACGCCGCCATTTCATCGTCAGATGACCGTCATTACAATGTGTTGCAACTGAACAACTATCTAACTTTTCTTACACTATTTACTACATACGTTTTTGTAGCTAACTGGCCGATGAGGAAGGCGCTTACTTTTTTTAAAATTTCCTCCCCCCGATTTTCCTCCCTCTATAATTTTGTCGGCTTAGGCCTGATCAAAGAGCGTTATTTTTAATACATGAAATCAACGCCAGCCAAGTATTGTGCTTTACACAAACACTCAGAATCGATTCGCACAGAATCTGCTAGTAATATCGTATCCACAAGGGAAAACATTTATAATCACGGGTTTGATCCGTTGTCGAGATAAATAATGCCGATTTATGCTTACCGTTGTAACGAGTGTGGTTTTGCGAAAGATGTTTTGCAAAAAATATCCGATCCTCTACTCACCGATTGCCCATCTTGCGGAAAACCGGAATTTAAAAAACAAGTGACTGCTGCGGGCTTTCAGCTCAAAGGTTCGGGCTGGTATGTAACCGATTTCAAAGGTGGCTCGGGTGGCACGTCTGCACCTGCAACAGATAGTCATGTCAGCAGTTCTGCCAAATCCGATAGCGGCACCAGCAGTTCAAGTGAATCAAACTCGAGCAGCAGCGCAACATCAACACCTGCAACAACAGCAACCAAAGATTAATTTTAGCTCGCCCACCCGTACTGTTTTTTAACGACCTACACGCCATGCTAAGAAAATATTTCATTACCGGTTTATTGATTTTAGTTCCGCTCGCGATCACGTTTTGGGTGATAAATTCGGTGATCGGTACGATGGATCAATCGCTGCTGCTATTGCCGCCTGAATGGCGTCCAGAAAATTTATTGGGCCGACATATTCCTGGCGTGGGCACAATCCTCACCTTGTTGATTATTTTCCTCACCGGCTTGCTGACACGAAATTACGTTGGTAATTATGTCGTGGCGGGCTGGGAATCATTACTCAATCGTATTCCGATTGTGAATTCGATTTACTCCAGCGTTAAGCAAGTATCGGACACATTATTTTCTAGCGACGGTAACGCGTTCCGCACCGCGGTGATGGTGCAATACCCGCGCGAAGGAATGTGGACAATTGCCTTTGTTACCGGCGCGCCGAGCCAACAAGTGCAGCAGCATTTAACCGGTGACTATGTGAGCTTGTACGTGCCCACGACTCCCAATCCGACATCGGGCTTCTTTTTGATGGTGCCCAAAGCCGATGTCATCGAATTAGATATGAGCGTTGATGTGGCGCTCAAACACATTGTTTCTATGGGCGTTGTCGCGCCTGAAAACCATTCAGCAACCAAGCATTAAATCGAACTACCTTTTTAAAATATTAACTGGAACTACCATTATGTCGATGCGAACTCATTACTGCGGTCAAACAACAGAAGCCGCGCTGGATCAAACCGTTAGTTTGTGCGGTTGGGTACATCGTCGTCGTGACCACGGCGGCGTTATTTTTATTGATTTACGCGATCGCGAAGGTTTGGTGCAAATCGTTTGCGCGCCAGAACAAGCGGATGTGTTTGCCGCTGCTGAATCAGTCCGCAATGAATTCTGCTTGCGTGTGACTGGCGTGGTACGAAGCCGTCCAGAGGGCACGATCAACAACAACTTAAAGTCCGGCAAGATTGAAGTCTTGTGCCAAGTTTTAGAAGTCTTAAATCCATCGGTGACGCCACCATTCCAATTGGATGACGACAACTTGTCTGAAACCACGCGCTTGACTCACCGCGTCTTGGATTTGCGCCGTCCGCAAATGCAAAACAATTTACGTCTGCGTCATAAAGTAACCATGGAAGTACGTCGCTACTTAGACGATTTAGGTTTTATCGACGTTGAAACACCGATGTTGACCAAATCAACACCAGAAGGCGCGCGCGATTATTTAGTGCCTTCGCGCGTCAATGCGGGCGAATTCTTTGCCTTGCCACAATCCCCACAATTGTTTAAACAATTGTTGATGGTGGCTAACTTCGATCGATACTACCAAATCACCAAATGCTTCCGCGATGAAGATTTGCGTGCTGATCGTCAACCAGAATTTACCCAGATCGATTGCGAAACATCGTTCTTGTCCGAACAAGAAATCCGCGATCTGTTTGAAAACATGATTCGCTTGATTTTCAATAAATGTTTGTCGGTAGATTTAGACGCTAAATTCCCTGTAATGCAATACAGCGAAGCAATGGCGTTATACGGTTCAGACAAGCCAGACATGCGCGTTAAATTAGCGTTCACTGAATTGACTCACGTCATGAAAGACGTGGACTTTAAAGTGTTCGCTGGTGCGGCCAACATGGTCGGTGGTCGCGTTGTGGGCTTGCGTATTCCGGGCGGCGGCGCAATGCCACGTTCTGAAATCGATGCTTACACACAATTTGTCGGCATCTACGGCGCAAAAGGTTTGGCTTACATCAAGGTCAACGACAAAGCTGCTGGCCGCGAAGGTTTGCAATCACCTATCGTTAAAAATATTCATGATGCAGCGTTAGCGCAAATCGTTGAATTGACCGGCGCTGAAAACGGCGATTTGATTTTCTTCGGCGCCGATAAGGCCAAAGTGGTCAATGACGCCATCGGTGCATTGCGTATCAAGATCGGTCATAGCGAATTCGGTAAAGCCAACGGCTTGTTTGAAGACGTCTGGAAACCATTGTGGGTCATCGACTTCCCCATGTTTGAATACGACGAAGAAAGCGCGCGCTGGTTTGCATGCCACCATCCATTCACCGCACCAAAAGACGGCCACGAAGATTTATTGGAAACCGATCCGGGTGCATGCGTTGCTAAAGCCTACGACTTAGTCTTAAACGGTTGGGAAATGGGCGGCGGTTCAATCCGTATTCACCGTGCGGATGTGCAAAGCAAAGTATTCCGCGCCTTGAATATCGGTGCCGAAGAAGCGCAGCTCAAATTCGGCTTCTTGTTGGATGCGTTACAATACGGCGCGCCTCCACACGGCGGTTTAGCGTTCGGTTTGGATCGTATCGTCACCATGATGGCCGGTGCAGAATCGATTCGCGACGTAATCGCTTTCCCGAAAACGCAACGTGCTCAATGCTTATTGACCCAAGCGCCTTCGGCTGTGGATGAAAAACAATTACGTGAGTTGCACATTCGTCTGCGCGCTACCGAACCGGTAGTCAAAGCATAAACGTGTAGTCTCATGCCAGCTTAGATCGCTAAGTTGATCGTTTTAATAAAAAGGCGCGACTTTACTGTTGCGCCTTTTTTATTTCATTGAGCCTTAAGCATGAACAAACCAAAGAAAATTCCAGAGTCAGTATTAGTCGTCATCCACACGATTGATTTGCAAGTACTGCTCATGGAGCGAGTCGATAAAGAAAATTTTTGGCAATCGGTGACCGGCTCTAAAGACACATTAGAAGAATCGACCCACGCCACGGCAGTGCGGGAGGTGATGGAAGAAACCGGCATCGATGCTAACCAATTCCAACTCACCGATTGGCACACCCAAAACGTGTATGAAATTTATCCAATCTGGCGTCATCGCTATTCAGACGGTGTTACCCACAATACCGAACACGTCTTTGGATTAACCTTGCCTGCGATAACTCCGGTCAAACTGGCCGAACGTGAGCATCGCCAGTTCATCTGGCTGCCTTACCAAGAAGCCGCAGATCGCTGTTTTTCCTCTTCCAATGCTGAGGCGATTTTGCAACTTCCACAGCGCATCAAACGCGCTTGAGGGTTCCATGAAACTGCACATCGCCACCTACAACATTCATAAAGGCGTGAGCTGGTTTGCCCAGCAACCGCGCATCCATGACATGCGCGCCGCGTTAGAAAGTTTAGATGCCGACTTACTGTTTCTGCAAGAAGTCCAAGGCAAGCACGATAGGCGCGCCGCGCGCCATGAACATTGGCCAGTGCAAGGGCAACACGATTATTTAGCAGGCGACCGACGTCAAGCGGCCTATGGCATGAATGCAGTCTATCAACATGGCCACCACGGCAACGCGCTGCTCAGTCGCTACCCAATTCTGCATCATCAAAACCAAGACGTGTCCGATCATCGCTTTGAAGAACGCGGGATTCTGCATTGCATCGTGCAAATGCCAGAGCAACTTGTCCATTGCTACGTCGTTCATTTAGGTCTATTTGCGGCGGGAAGACGGCGTCAAGCCAACCTATTGATTGAAGCGGTTCACAAGCAAACCCCGCCCGACATGCCATTAATAATCGCTGGTGATTTTAACGATTGGCGCAACCACTTAAGCGACTGCTTACGCCATGAGTTAGGTGTTGAAGAAGTATTCGATCATCTGTCCCCGGCGCACCTCCACAAATCGCATAAGGCTGCACTTACCTTTCCTGTCGGCGCTCCGTTTTTGGCATTAGATCGAATTTATGTTCGCGGCCTGAAAGTATGTGGCGCGCGGGTGTTGCGAGGCAAACCGTGGAGCAGCTTATCTGACCATGCGCCCCTAACTACTGACTTGGTGTTGTGATTAGCATTACAATTCTCGTAGCATTTTGTTTAGAGTCGCTTCCCCCCCGTCAGTCATTCATGCTTAGAGAGTGCAATGAACCTGCAACGCCCCGTCATTTTCACCGAGAACAATCAGCTCACTTTATTAAACAGTGGCGCTGAATTTTTTCCTGCTTTGATTAGGGCAATTGATTCAGCCAAAGCGGAAATCTACTTAGAAACGTATATTTTTTCTCAAGACATTACCGCCACCCTGGTGCACGACGCGCTGTGCAGCGCTGCTAAAAGGGGTGTTGCGGTGCATATCGTGGTCGATTGGCTGGGAACTGGAAATACGCGTGCCAAAGCGCTGAGCACTAGCTTTGCCGCTGCCGGAGTGCAGTTTCGGCAATTTAATCCGTGGTTTAGGCGCGGCTTTGCGCGCACCCATCGAAAACTGTTTGTCGCCGATCGGGAAGTGGCCATTATTGGTGGGATTAACATCAATCACGACTTATTCGCCGAGGGACAAAACAAGCGCGTGTTGCCGTTTCCGCGTTGGGATTTTGCCACCCATGTGTCTGGCCCGTTGGTGACGGACATTCATCAATTGATGACCGGGCAATGGGAAAAGCTAGGGCGACTTGATTGGCGCAAGCGCTTGTTAATGCTCAAACCTCCTACTCAAACCTATAAACACCTGCACCAACCGATTGTGGCCGCCCTCGCGCCGCGGGATAATTTTTTTTATCGCCGTACGATTCAAAAAGCCTATTTATTTGCGCTCGGCAACGCTAGACATACCGCCCTTATTGCCACGCCCTACTTCGCGCCGGGTCGCAAATTCCGCACCGCCTTAATCAATGCCGCCCAGCGCGGGGTGGATGTGACCTTGCTCATCGGCTGCGGTGACTTCAAAGCACAGGATGCGGTCGCGCATTCTTACTACCCAAAACTCTTAAAACACGGCGTAAAAATCGTCGAATACCGCAAGTCACAACTGCACGCCAAGGTGGCAGTCGTCGATAACGAGTGGGCCACCGTGGGATCGAGTAATTGCGATGGACTTAGCTTGTTTATCAACCAAGAAGCCAATTTATTAATTAAAAATCACGCTTTTTCTGAGCAACTTTCCGCCGCTATTTCGCAAGGCATCCAAGACGGCGTAGCAATTCATCCGGACGAGTATAAAAATATTTCGTTGGCGAGAAAATTTTGGTACGGATGTGCGTTTTTTATCTATAGTTCTCTAATAAGGTTAATTTCGGTGGAAGATTTGATGTAACAACCCTTTGTTGGCTTTAGTCAACATCGCGACTTTACCCAACGCCAACACTGAGTCTTACTTACTAGAAACTCTCCTCTAAAGTCCAGTTCTCGTTTGACTTTTAGCTCGTAGTGAATAATAGTACGGTCGTTCGTTTAATGTAATCCCGAAGGCTATTGCAACACTCACGTCACAATCAACCAACACACTAATAGACCAATGAGCAGCTCCATCAAAACCATGCGTAAAGGCGAATTAACCCGCTCGGCAATTTTAGAGGCGGCTTTAGCTGTTGCTTCGCGCGATGGTTTGGAAGGCCTCACCATTGGCTTGTTGGCAGATCAAATGCAGATGAGTAAATCAGGCGTGTTTGCCCACTTTGGCTCACGCGAAGATTTGCAATTAGAAGTCATCAAGCTGTACCACGCCAATTTTGAACAAGAAGTCTTTTATCCCAGCCTGAAACTTAAACGGGGCTTGCCGCGTCTAGAATCGATGTTTTCGCGCTGGGTAAAGCGTGTCTCGGTCGAAATCGCTTCGGGCTGTATCTATATTAGTGGCGCAGTGGAATACGATGACCGCCCCGGCGAATTACGCGAGCAGTTGTCGTCCATGGTCACGACGTGGCAACACGCATTACGCCGCGCCGCAGTGCAAGCCATCGAATGTGGCGACTTAAAAGCGGACACCGATCCAGATCAATTAGTGTTCGAGATGTATGGATTGATTTTGGCCTTACATCACGACGCACGGTTTTTAAAAATAGCAGGTAGTTTTGAACGTACACACCAAGGATTTCAGCGCCTGATTGCCCACTATGGCAGTACTGCAATGATTAGCAAAATTGGTGCAGCATCAGTAGCATCGGCAGAACATTTAGCAGCAAGTTCCGTCTCGAATTAATGGTAACTATTTAATACATAGTAAGTACATAGCAGTAAGTAACTTTACTCGAACAATTTCAATTTTCAGGAGAACATCATGGGTCAATACATCGCACCACAGCGCGACATGCAGTTTGTTTTACATGAATTATTAGGTGTCGAAGCCGAGCTCAAACAGTTGCCGGCCTATGAAGAAATCGACGCTGACATCATCAATCAAGTGTTGGAAGAAGGCGGTAAATTTACCTCCCAGGTCCTGTTTCCATTGAATCATTCGGGCGACCGCGAAGGCTGTCACTACGATAAAGAAAACCATACTGTTACCACACCAAAAGGCTTCAAAGCGGCCTACGAGCAATACGTTGCTGCTGGGTGGCCTGCATTGTCTTGCGATCCAGAATTCGGCGGTCAAGGTTTGCCGCTGGTGGTGAACAATTCATTCTACGAAATGATGAACTCGGCCAACCAAGCATGGACCATGTACCCAGGCTTGTCTCATGGTGCATACGAATGTATCCATGAACACGGTTCAGCAGAACAAAAAGCGCTCTACTTGCCAAAATTAATTTCCGGCGAATGGACTGGCACGATGTGCTTGACCGAAGCGCACTGCGGCACTGACTTAGGTTTGCTGCGCAGCAAAGCAGAACCGCAAGCAGACGGCTCCTACAAAATCACTGGTAACAAGATTTTTATCTCCGCTGGTGAACACGACATGGCAGAAAACATCGTGCATTTAGTCTTAGCACGTTTGCCTGGCGCGCCTGAAGGCTCTAAGGGAATTTCCCTGTTCGTCACACCAAAATTCTTGCCAAACGCTGACGGCACAATCGGTGCGCGTAATGCGATTACTTGCGGCGCGATTGAAGAAAAAATGGGTATTCACGCAAACTCAACCTGCCAAATGAATATGGATGGCGCAACGGGTTGGTTAATCGGCGGCCCCCACAAAGGTTTGCAAGCGATGTTCGTGTTCATGAACGCGGCACGTTTGGGCGTTGGTATGCAAGGTTTAGGCTTGACCGAAATCGCTTACCAAAATGCCTTGGTATATGCCAAAGATCGTATCCAAATGCGCAGCTTGTCTGGCGTTAAAGCACCCGATAAAGCAGCAGATCCAATCATCGTGCATCCCGATGTACGTCGTATGTTGTTGACTGCAAAAGCGTACGCTGAAGGCGCACGTGCATTCTGCTCCTACGTTGCGCTGCAATTGGATAAAGAATTAAATCACCCAGACGAAGAAGTTCGCAAAGAATGCGCTGACCAAGTCGCCTTGCTGACACCGATCGTTAAAGCCTTCATCACTGACAACGCGTGGACAGCGACTTCTGAATGTTTGCAAGTCTACGGCGGTCACGGCTTTATCGCTGAATGGGGCATGGAACAATATGTACGCGATGCACGTATCAACATGATTTACGAAGGTACTAACACCATCCAATCGTTGGATTTATTAGGCCGAAAAATCTTGATGGATAACGGCGCTAAATTGCGTAAATTCGGCGCGCAAGTTCAAGCGTTTGTCGAAGAAAACGGCACCGACGAAGCGATGAGCGAATTCATCACGCCATTGGCTGATCTGGGCGACAAAGTCACCAAGTTGACCATGGAAATCGGTATGAAAGCATTCCAAAACCAAGACGAAGTTGGCGCGGCGGCTGTGCCCTATTTGCGCGTCGTTGGTCACTTGGTTTATGCCTACTTCTTTGCTCGCATGGCAAAAATCGCCTTGGCGAAACAAGATTCTGGCGATAATTTTTACAAAGCGAAACTGGCAACCACCCGTTTCTACTTTGCGCGTCTTTTACCTGAGACAGCAACATTAATTCGTCAGGCGCGTTCCGGTTCAGCTAATTTGATGGCACTTGAAGCAGATCTGTTTTAATTAAGATGAAGGGCGTTTTTAAGAAATTAAAACGCCCTTCAATCATTGCAAACTCGAAGGTTTAATGAGGCTAATAATGACCAATTTCATAGTAAAAAAAGTCGCCGTTTTGGGCGCAGGTGTAATGGGTGCGCAAATCGCTGCACATTGTGTGAATGCAAAAGTGCCGGTCGTGCTATTCGACTTGCCAGCCAAAGAAGGTCCTAAAAACGGCATCGTCTTGCGCGCGATTGAGAACTTAAAAAAGCTCAACCCAGCTCCGCTTGGCAACAAAGATGACGCGGCATTTATCGAAGTCGCTAACTACGAAGACAATCTGGACGTATTAGCCGGTTGCGACTTAATCATCGAAGCGATTGCTGAACGCATGGATTGGAAACACGATCTGTACAAAAAGGTCGCCCCGCACATTGCACCAAACGCGATTTTTGCCTCCAATACTTCTGGTTTGTCGATCACTGCGTTGTCCGAAGGCTTTGACGCCGAATTGAAAGCCCGCTTCTGCGGCGTGCATTTCTTCAATCCACCGCGCTACATGCATTTGGTTGAATTGATCCCGACTGTTGCAACGGCTCCAGCCATCATCGATCAACTCGAAGGTTTCTTGACAACCACCCTGGGTAAAGGTGTTGTCCGTGCTAAAGATACGCCTAACTTCATCGCTAACCGCGTTGGTATTTTTGGTATGTTAGCGACGATGTACGAAGCCGAAAAATTCGGTTTGACGGTCGATGTGGTCGATGATTTAACCGGCAAAAAATTAGGCCGTGCTTCTTCCGGCACATTCCGCACCGCCGACGTGGTTGGTTTGGATACGATGGGTCACGTCATCAAAACGATGCAAGACACATTGCAAGACGATCCATTCTTCCCTGTTTATAAAACACCAGAAGTGCTGACTAAATTAATCGGCGCTGGTGCATTAGGTCAAAAATCGGGCGCGGGCTTCTACAAAAAAGTCGGCAAAGATATCCAGCGTTTGGATTTCGCCACCGCACAATATGTCACTGGCGGCGCGAAAGCGGACGATTTGGTTGGTCGGATTTTGAAAGAAAAAGATCCAGTCAAAAAAATGAAAGCATTGCGCGAATCCACTAACGCGCAAGCACAATTCTTGTGGGCGATTTTCCGTGATGCGTTCCACTACATCGCCGTTCACCTCGACACGATCGCTGATAATGCGCGCGACATCGACTTCGCCATGCGTTGGGGCTTTGGCTGGCAAGTTGGTCCGTTTGAGACATGGCAAGCTTCGGGCTGGCAACAAATTGCAACGTGGGTAAAAGAAGACATCGACGCAGGCAAAGCAATCTGCTCCGCACCATTACCAGCTTGGGTATTTGAAGCCGATCGCACTGGTGTGCATACAGCAGCAGGTTCATGGTCCGCGATTAGCAAATCGTATGTTCCGCGTTCGACTTTACCGGTCTACCAACGTCAAGCATTCCGCGCCACTGTGTTGGGCGAAGGCACTGCCACTGGCACCACGGCTGGCACAACGTTCTTTGAAGACGAATCCGTTCGTATCTGGCACAGCGGCACTGTTGAACAACCAGACGATGTATTGATTTTCTCCATGAAAACCAAAATGCACGTCATTGGCCCAGGCGTTATCGCTGGCATGGAAATGGCCGTTGCTGAAGCTGAGAAAAACTTCAAAGGTTTGGTCATCTGGTCAGCCGATGCAGCAGAAGGCGGCGCGTTCTCAGCCGGTGCTGATTTGCAATCGATGTTGCCACTGTTTATGTCTGGCGGCGTGAAAGCGATTGAACCAATGGTCGCAAAATTGCAGCAAGCACACATGGCGCTCAAATACGCCAATGTTCCAGTCGTAGCAGCTGTTGCAGGTCTGGCCTTGGGTGGCGGTTGTGAATTGATGATGCACACAGCAAAACGCGTTGCCTCGATCGAATCCTATATTGGTTTGGTTGAAGTTGGCGTTGGTTTGATTCCTGCTGGTGGTGGTTTGAAAGAAGCTGCATTGCGCGCCGCAGCGGATGCCAAAGGAACTGACATTCTGCAATTCTTGAAAAACTACTTCACCAATGCGGCAACCGCTGCGGTATCGAAGTCTGCATTAGAAGCCAAGAAAATGGGCTACCTAGCAGCCAATGACGTAATCGTATTTAACCCATACGAATTGCTGCATGTGGCCAAAGTAGAAGCTCGCGCCATGTTCGACGCAGGTTATCGCGCTCCGTTGAAAGCCCAAGTCGCTGTTGGCGGTCGCTACACCATGGCAACAATCACAGCACAATTGGTCAACATGCGTGACGGTGGCTTTATCTCAGCACATGACTACAAACTCGGCGCGATGATTGCAGAAATCGTCTCGGGCGGCGAAATTGAAAATGGCAGTATCGTCAACGAACAATGGTTATTGGATTTGGAACGCAAAGCCTTTATGGAATTGCTCAACCATCCAAAAACGCAGGAACGCATCATGGGCATGATGCAAACCGGCAAACCTGTTCGTAACTAATTGGCCAACCAAGCAATCTATTCGGAGCAATGAAAAATGACTAAACAACTTCAAGACGCTTACATCGTCGCTGCCACCCGCACCCCAATTGGCAAATCCGGTCGCGGCATGTTCAGAAATACTCGCCCAGACGATTTGCTAGTGCGCGTATTGCAAAACGTGGTCGCACAAGTACCCAATCTGGACCCTAAATTAATCGAAGACGCCATCATCGGCTGTTCTTTCCCAGAAGCTGAACAAGGTAGTAACTTAGCGCGTATGGCCGTGTTATTAGCTGGTTTGCCACAATCCATTGGCGGAGTAACGATTAACCGTTTCTGCGCATCCGGCATTACTGCGGTTGCGATGGCCGCAGATCGTATTCGCGTTGGCGAAGCCGATGTGATGATCGCGGGCGGCGCAGAATCGATGTCGATGGTGCCTATGATGGGTCACCACCCATCAATGAATATGGGCATCTTCAAAGACGAAAACATCGGCATGGCCTACGGTATGGGTTTAACCGCAGAAAAAGTCGCGCAACAATGGAAAGTCTCGCGCGAAGAGCAAGACGCCTTCGCTCTGCAATCCCACCAACGCGCTATCGCAGCCCAAAACGCCGGCTACTTCGATGCTGAAACAACCTCAGTCGATATCATCGAACGTATCCCGAATTTGGCGACCGGTCAGATCGAATTAAAAACTCGCACCGTCAACCGCGACGAAGGTGCACGTCCTGACACTTCCATCGAAGGTCTGGCAAAACTGAAAGCGGTGTTTGCTGCTAAAGGTACAGTCACTGCCGGTAATAGCTCACAAACATCCGATGGCGCAGGGGCATTGTTGTTGGTCAGCGAAAAAATCTTGAAGCAATTCAACCTGACTCCATTGGCACGTTTTGCGTCCTTTGCAGTACGCGGCGTTCCACCAGAAATCATGGGTATCGGCCCGAAAGAAGCCATCCCAGCAGCGTGCCGTGCAGCAGGTATTACGCAAGATCAAATCGACTGGTTTGAACTCAACGAAGCCTTTGCAGCACAATCGTTAGCGGTAGTTAAAGATTTAGGCTTGGATCCAGCCAAGGTGAATCCAATGGGCGGCGCGATTGCATTAGGCCATCCACTGGGCGCAACCGGCGCGATCCGCTCCGCAACTGTCATTCACGCCATGCACCGTAACAACCTCAAATACGGCATGGTCACCATGTGCGTAGGAACAGGTATGGGCGCAGCAGGGATTTTTGAACGTATGTAAGAGCAAGAAAAATAAGCCGCCGAGTGCGGCTTATTTTTTAGCGGTGAAATGATTTGTAATCGCCTCAAGTAACGTTGGACCTTGGCAGCTCAGTCAAATTTAATTTGCCAAGGCAGTTAAGCTAACGGATACCAGCAACCGAAAATCAGCTGAATCACGAATCAATGCGACACAAAGCACAGCGCAATCCAGTAAATCCAATTCAGATCAAAAATCAGATTTCATAAAATTCATCAGGAGCAAAAATTGGACATCCTAACCAAGATAGAAAACAGCACCCTAACCATTACCTTCAACCGCCCCGAAAAGAAAAACGCGATCACCGCGGCGATGTATCAGACCATGGCTGATGCCCTGCGCGCTGCCGAGACCGACGACAATGTGCGCGTGGTTCTGTTCAACGGTGCCGACACGGTTTTCACCGCAGGAAACGACCTCGAAGATTTCATGAAAAACGCCGCTCAATTAAGCACTGACGGCGAAACGAGCTCCATCATTCAATTCATGCTGGCCCTCAGTAGCTCGCCCAAGCCAATCATTGCAGCAGTGGCCGGTTTGGCGGTCGGCATCGGCACCACGATGTTGATGCACTGCGACTTAGTCTATTTGGCCGACAACGCCAAACTCAGCATGCCGTTTTCGCAATTAGGCTTGTGCGCGGAATTTTCCTCCAGCATCTTGTTACCGCGCGTAGCCGGTTACCACCGCGCAGCCGAAAAATTGCTGTTGGGCGAACCGTTCGGTGCACACGAAGCGTATGAAATGGGAATGGCAAACAAGGTTGTCCCAATCGCCGAATTAAATGACTATGCCCACCAACAAGCGGCCAAACTCGTTGCCCTGCCAGCGGCCTCGTTACGCGCCACCAAGCGCTTAATGAAATCCAGCCAAGTTGGCGTGGTCAATGAAGTCATGCAAGATGAGTTAAAACAATTCGGCAAGATGCTTAACGGCCCAGAAGCCAAAGAAGCATTCATGGCGTTTTTCCAAAAACGTAAGCCGGACTTTAGTCAGTTTTCGTGATTCAACTGTGTTCTAGCGAAACTCAGAAATCAGTTTCGATTGAAATGAGAGAAAATGCGGACTTAAGCCACTTTTTATAACCAGGATTCCCCCCCAACGAAAGCTGGCCCGCATTTTTGGAACATTTTTTAGCGTCAGGACATCGTGAAGTGGGTGCGCCTGGGCTCCACCAAATGAGAAATAACATGCTAACTCGGCACTTCAACAATGTTCGTACCAACAATGTTGAACGAACATTATTCGCAAAAAACGCGGTTACTAGACTCGACCGACTACCTCACCAGACTCAAGTTCAGAAGCCGGCGCAAACTCTGGATTATGTTTCACTGCAAAACTCGTCGAGTGATTTTGTGAATTTCCATGGCCATCATTTATCACTCGAAGTATCTGACTAACGCTTTCCGAAAGCGAACTCACGCTGGTATCAATCAATAACGATGGGCTACGTGGCGCTTCATATGGGCTGTCAATTCCGGTCATGTTTTTCATTAAGCCAGAACGAGCCTTCTTGTAGAGCCCTTTCGGGTCGCGCTGCTCGCATACCTCGATCGGTGTATTAACATAAACTTCAAAAAAATCAGCTTCACCAATTAATTTTCGCGCCAGTTCGCGATCTTTTTCAAATGGCGAAATACAGGTCACGATCACAATCAGTCCTGCTTCGTTCATCAACAACGCTACTTCGGCAATCCGTCGTATGTTCTCAGAGCGACATTCAGGTCCAAATCCCAAGTCTTTATTGAGATTCTTTCGCACGTTGTCACCGTCTAAAATATAAGTATGTTTACCGTTTGCGTGAAGTGCCAGTTCAAGAGCGTTAGCGATGGTCGATTTACCCGAAGCCGACAAGCCGGTAAACCAAATTACTTTGGCGCGTTGTTGCTTGATGTGAGCCCGTTCAGAACGACTCACCGCAAGCGATTGCTCATACGTCTGCTCATGAATAGATATACATGCATTCATTTTTATTAACTCTTAAGTCGAATAGTTAAGTTATTTACCGAAATTCGTCATTTTCTTCATCTTATTCCCTAAAACGTTTCTCGGTGTCATATTGGCGACACAATAATGACTATTTTATGTAACGAAATTTAAGTTTCTTCTCAAGAGTGTAATCAGGCAATTACATATTCATTGATGGATTTAACGTCAACTCAGCACTTACATCACAATCGATAATGTTAAAAATAGTTGCCAACGGGGAATATTCAAGAATTTCATCTACTAATTTGAAATCAAGTAATTCTTTAGGCACACATATCGACGACTAATACTTGACCAAGCAAGACAATTTTATTGACTCTTTGCAATAAATCTAGCTCGCGAATTGGCGCAAATTAGTTATTTATTGGATACCGAATCGATCAAAGTGGTACAAAAATAGTTCCAAAATTACTAATCTAAACTCAGCCTGCCCTTTCAATCCCACGGCACTTAGCAATGCACTGAGTTCTGGACGAAGTAAATAGATTCAACTAAACGTAAAACGCGGCAATGTTCGTTCGAACACTGCCGCGTTGGATCAAAGTGGATTCGCACAAATTTAGTTCTAACCGTCACTCCAATTTTTTATCCTTCAAGCGCTGCAACACGCCATCGGCCTCGATTTCGGCATTCTGCTTCATGCTGGTTTCCATTTGAAATAGAAGCTCGCGCAGATTGCCGGAAATATTCACCAGCGTGTCGCGCATTTTGATTAATCTGTCCAAGGTTTCCCGATCGAGATCACTGAGTTCCGCTTTGGGCGCATTGTTGTCCATGATGTGTACTTCCCCGCTGTAGGCCGCAGCGTTTTTGATTAGCGATTAAGACCCGTTAATCATCGTTGCTGGCATGTGTATCGATCAATAAATTAGTTGCTTTTCTCATTTGAATAGGTGGCTTGCCGCCCTCTGCTGGCTTTCGTGCTGCGTTAGTTGTAGAACTCGGTCGGGATGCTATCGGAGGCTGATCGGCGTCGTGATTTGCTCCTTGCTCAAGCTTGAACATGCTGACAACTTCATCCAAATGCGATGTTTGAACCTGTAAAACTTGCGCTGCTGCCGCCGCTTCGACCACCAATTGAGCATTTTGCTGCGTGACATAATCCATGTGCGTGATCGCCTGATTTATTTGTTCAACGCCCGAGAATTGCTCTTCACTTGCTGCACTAATTTCACCCATGATGTCGGTCACATGACCGATACTTTCGACGATGTTGTGCATCGTGCTTCCGGCCTGCTCAACTAATTTTGCGCCAATATCAACTTGCGTGACCGAATCACCGATCAGGATTTTAATTTCTTTTGCAGCGGTAGCGGAGCGTTGCGCAAGGCTGCGTACTTCGGATGCCACCACGGCAAATCCGCGCCCTTGTTCTCCCGCGCGCGCCGCTTCTACCGCGGCGTTTAATGCCAAGATATTGGTTTGAAATGCGATGCCATCGATGACGCCAATAATATCGACGATTTTTGTCGATGAGCCATTAATTGATCTCATCGTATCGACCACCTGCGCGACCACCGAACTACCTTTGGTTGCGATATCAGAGGCAGACACCGCCAGCGTATTGGCCTGACGTGAATTTTCTAAATTGTGCTTTACGGTGTTGGTCAGTTGCTCCATTGACGTAGCCGTTTGCGCTAAGGCGCTGGCTTGCATTTCAGTGCGCGCGGACAAGTCAGTGTTGCTGGACGCGATTTTGCGCGATGAACCGCTAATCGTATGCGCACCGGTGCGCACCTCACCGACGATATTGACCAAGCTCTGATTCATGTCATGTAAGGCCGATAGCAACTGCGCCGCCTCATCCCGTCCTTCAATCGTTATATCGCTAGTCAAATCACCGGACGCGACAATCTGTGCAAATTGCACTGCTGAGTTGATCGGTTGCGTGATTGATTTGGTTACTAACCACGCTGTTAATGTTCCAGCTAAAATTGCCGCTGACGATAAAATCAGCATCAATAGCAACGACTCATCAAACGTGCTGGTGGCTCTTTTTTCGTCTTCGATGCTGATCGCTTTTTGCGCCTCAATAAACTCATGAATGCTATCTAGCCATAGTTTTGTTTTTGGAATCGCATCCTTAAACAGCAGCTCCAGCGCTTGCGGCTTATTGACTTTTAGCTGTTCGATAAACTTGGTGTTGGCAACCGTGGCTGCGGCTTTGAGATCTTTCAATCGTCCTAAATGTGCTAGGCCAAGTTCACTGATCGGCATGTTCTCAATTGCGACAAAAGCCACATCGTAATTTTGATTTGCCACTCCAATTTCTTGCAAACCTTGTTCTTCTTGTTTGGCATCATCGAGCACGGCGATTGTGCGAGTCACGCGGGAAATCACATTGACTGTGTCCGCCATCTCTACCGACAAAGTGATTTTTTTTAAATTCACTTCAACGATATGACGCACTGCTTCATTGGAACGCTGCATTCCTAAAATGCCAAAAAAAGCGACTCCCACCATCAGCAACAAAACCAAGCCGTAGCCTAAACCCAACCTAGTTCCGATTTTTAAATTCTGAAGATTCACCATCATCTCCTCATTTTTTACAACGACAGAAAGCCAGTTTTTCATTGCATAGCCATCTGGTTCGGATTGAGTAGCAAGAAAAATTTGAGCGGCGAACATGCCTCACTCACTAAACACTTCTTGATCAATGAAAAAATAGTAAGCGACAGAAAATGGATTTTCAAGGCGAGCTAGGCCAAGCAGAATTCACATATTTGTAGTCACACTGAGAACAAACTAGACACGTTGCGCGCCAGTTTTTTTTAAAAAGAATGGTAGGGATTTCTGCGGAAAATTTGACGTCACCTCACTCGTATTCAAGGTGATTTTTAGCGTGGATAGGCGGTGGAGAATTAACCAATTCGGATTATAAATTTAAACATCCGATCATTAAAATTGATGAGGATGTTATCCAGAAGTCGAGACTATTTACTATTTTTTATGAAACAGATTTAACTAGATTTAACCTACTTCACAATTAATGTGGCGTGATTTAATAACTTGCTGTTGAGCTCACGCTCGGCAAGAAAATAATCGCAATCAATTTGAGTTAGTCGGCAATCGACCACAGTTGAATTTGGCGCAGCACTTGAGCGGAAACTTGATCACTTAAACAATCCAGCACCACACGATCAGGCATGGAACGCAACCACGTTAACTGCCGTTTAGCCAATTGCCGCGTCGCGATTATTCCGCGCTCGCGCATTTCCGCCGCATCGTACTCGCCATCTAAATATTCCCACGCTTGGCGATAACCAACACAGCGCATCGACGGCATTGATAAATTTAAATCGCCGCGTGCACGCAAAGCACGAACTTCGTCCAGAAAACCCTGTTGCAACATCGTGTCGAACCGCTGCGCAATCCGTTGATGCAAAACACTGCGCTCGCTAGGCTCTAATGAAAACGCATGAATGTCGAGCAACGGTTTAACCGTGGTTTGCTCGGCGAATAATGTGGACAAGGGCTTGCCAGTGAGTTCGATTACTTCTAAGGCGCGTTGAATGCGCTGCGTATCGCCAGGCGGCAAACGCTGCGCGGTAATCGGATCAAGTTGCTGCAAGCGCGCGTGCAAACTGGCGATACCGTTGGCAGCAATTTCCGCATCCAATTTAGCGCGTATCGCCAAATCCGCCGGCGGCAAATCACCTAGACCATGCATCAAGGCGTTGAAGTACATCATCGTGCCGCCCACCAAAACCGGCAACTTGCCACGCCCTTTGATCTGCTGCACTAAGTCGATCACTGCCGCTTGAAATTGCGCTACCGAATAGGCTTCGGCGGGATCAATAATATCGATTAAATGATGCGGTACTGCGGCGAGTTCAGCCGCCGACGGTTTGGCTGAGCCAATATCCATTTGGCGATAAATTAGGGCCGAATCAACCGAAATAATTTCGCACGGCACATGTTGCGCCAAAGCGAGCGCCGCCGCAGTTTTACCGGAAGCTGTCGGTCCCATGATGGCGACCACTTTGGCGGGCGATGGAGACAACGTATTCATCCGACTATTGTCCGCGCAAGAATAATTTATCCAAATCGCTCAATGCCAACTGCACCCAAGTTGGGCGGCCATGATTGCATTGATCGGCGCGCTCGGTGTGTTCCATTTGGCGCAGCAAGGCGTTCATCTCCACGGTCGTTAAGCTGCGATTGGCACGCACAGCGCTGTGACAGGCCAAGGTTCCGAGTAACTCATTGCGACGTTCTAACAAGACACGCGATGCGCCGAATTCAGCAACATCGCGTAGCACATCACGCGCCAGCGATTCAGCGTCGGCGTTTTTCAACAAGGTTGGGATTGCTCTGACTGCCAAGGTCGTTGGTGATAACACCGCGATATCAAAACCCAAGGAACGCAAAACTTCTTGCTGTTCCTCAACCACGCTCACGGCTTGCGGTTCGGCATAAAAGGTTACTGGGATGAGTAGATTTTGGACTGAGATTTCGCCTTCATCGAGTGCGACTTTTAACTGTTCATACAAAATCCGTTCATGCGCCGCATGCATATCCACTAACACTAAGCCACGGCTGTTTTGTGCCAATACATAAATCCCGTGCAGTTGAGCAATGGCAAATCCAAGTGGATATTCGTCGTCGGAATTCGCGGCTTGTGGCGCGGGCGCGAACGCTTGATTTAACGCTGAACCAGATGATGAAGCTGAGATTGCTGGATCAGCCGAAGAATTGAAGAAAGAGCCGTAACTCGCCGTAGTTTGCGCCACGCCAAATCCAGTTGGTCGCTGAAATAAAGGCTGCTGCGATTGTACCTGCGCACGCCAAGTGTTCATGTTCGATGCGGCGTCTGAGGTTTCGCCGCGCTTGACATCAAACAAGGATGACGAGGAAAGCGGAGCTGGCGCTGTACCAAATGCGGTGGCCGACGTTTGCGATAACGCCGCTTGAACCGCATGAAATACAAACTGATGCACCGCGCGACTATCTCTAAAGCGCACTTCGATTTTGGACGGATGAACGTTCACGTCAACCAAAGATGGATCAAGCTGCAAGGCCAAGACGTAACTTGGATAACGATCGCCATGCAACACGTCTTGATACGCGGCACGCACCGCATGGGTCAATAATTTATCGCGCACAAAGCGTCCGTTGACGTAGAAGAATTGCGCGTCAGGTCGGCCTTTGGATGCGGTCGGCAAACCGGCAAAGCCGTGCAAGCGCAGTGGCCCGGCAGATTGCTCAACCGGCAGGCGCGCTTCGGCAAAATCATTGCCCATGATTTGCGCGCTGCGTTTATCGATATTGGCGAGGTTCCAGTGATCGACGGTTTTACCGTTATGCATTAAGGTAAAAGTCACATCGGGACGAGCCAGTGCAATGCGGCGCACCACATCGGCGCAATGACCAAATTCGGTTTGCTCGGTCTTTAAAAATTTACGGCGAGCCGGTGTATTGAAATACAACTCTTGCACATCAACGGTTGTGCCTTGCGCTCCCGAGGTCGGCGTCACAACACCGTTTTCGATTTGGCTAGCATGTGCTGCATCAGCGGTGCGCGACGTTAATGTAAATTGCGATACCGAAGCGATGGACGCGAGCGCTTCGCCGCGAAAACCGAGCGTGGCAACATTTTCCA
This sequence comes from Sapientia aquatica, assembly GCF_004358105.1. Classification (GTDB taxonomy): domain Bacteria; phylum Pseudomonadota; class Gammaproteobacteria; order Burkholderiales; family Burkholderiaceae_D; genus Solimicrobium; species Solimicrobium aquaticum. Next base: position 249,875 of record NZ_SMYL01000003.1, read on the forward strand.
AATCGGTCAGCGACGCGATCTTTGAGGTGGCGTGCCGCGCGACGGCCAGCGGGAGTTGTTCCGGCGCGATGCCGCGTCCATTATCGGTAATCGCGATGCGCTTGACACCGCCTTGATCGAGCCGCACGGTGATCTGGGTTGCGCCAGCGTCGAGCGCGTTTTCTAACAGTTCTTTAACCACAGCGGAGGGACGCTCAACCACTTCGCCCGCGGCGATTTGGGAGATTAAATTATCAGGCAAAGCCTGTATGGGGCGGAATGGGGATGAAGTCATAGTGCGCGATTATAAATCGTATTGACGCGATATTAGATAGTGTATTATTTCGGCTCCACAAAGGAGATATATGGATTTAATGCAATTTTTCGACATGATTTTGCATGTTGACAAGACTCTTGGTCTGTTCATCGATCAATATGGAACAGCTATTTACGTGATCCTATTTGCCATTGTTTTTTGCGAAACTGGCTTGATCGTCCTGCCATTTTTGCCGGGGGATTCATTGCTGTTCATCGCGGGCACTTTCTGCGCTACTGGAGCGATGGATGTCTGGCTGCTTTGTGTGTTACTGATTCTGGCCGCGGTGCTAGGAAACACGGTCAATTATTGGGTCGGCAGTGCTATCGGGCACAAAGTGTATGAAAAAGATTATGCGTGGCTCGATAAAGCGGCGCTGCAAAAAACCCATTCGTTTTACGAAAAACACGGCGGCAAAACCATTATCTTGGCGCGCTTCTTACCTATCGTGCGTACCTTTGCCCCGTTTGTGGCGGGCGTGTCTGAGATGACGCACAAAAAATTCCAATTATTTAACGTGATCGGCGCGCTGTTATGGGTCGTTTTGTTGGTGTCGGCGGGTTACTTCTTGGGCGCCATTCCGCTGCTGCGTGACCATTTAAATACGATCGTCTTGGTTGGAGTGGGAGCGGCAATCGTTCCATTGTTGCTTGGCGGTGCTTGGAAACTGATCCGCAATTTCACGTCCTCAAAAGCCAGCAAGTAGGTAATCACCAGCAGTTTTTAAAGGCGGGCGCGACTTCAATCAATTCGATGAATACGACGCCCGCGTTGCAATTTATCCCCATCCGCATTACGCAAAATGTTTCACCAGTTGCGCAATATCTGGCGCAACCCATTCGGCTTCAACACATTCATGTAAATGCTCGGCCATAAAGCGAATTAACTGCATGGCCGCATAAGGCAAGCGCCGGTCTTTGCGGCTAACCAAATACCAATTGCTTTCTAGCGGAAATCCCGTCACCGGCAAGATCGCCAATTTCTCGCGTCCTTCTTGCAGCGTATGGTCAGAAATCACCGACAAACCCAACCCTGAAGCGGTACTTAAACGGATCGCTTCATTGCTCTCAATTTGCATGGTATTGGCCAATTCAATCCCCTGACTGCTCAGCCACGATTCAAACATCATTCTTGTGGCCGAACCGGGTTCGCGCATTAAAAAGCGCTCATTGCGTAACTCCGAAAAGCGGATATTGGGCTTACCTGCGGCCCAATGATCGAGCGGCGCGATGACTTGCAAGGGATTTTTTAGGATGCGGGTGGCTTGCACCAGATTGCCGCTTGGTGGATGGCTAAAAACGTATAAATCGTCTTCTTGCTTAGAAAAGCGTTCCAAAATATGAGCCCGATTGCCGATGTTGAGCGTCACGCTCACCTTGGGATATTGGCGATAAAAAGCACCTAAAATGCGCGGCAAAACATATTTTGCGGTGGTAACCAAACCGATATTAATGTGACCAGAACTGCCGCCACGAGCGCGCTCCAAAAAGCCGTTAAAGTCATCAAAGCGCACCAGCACATCGCATGCAGCGCGGTATAACTCTTCTCCAACATGGGTCAATTCCATGCGCCCCTCGCGCGTTTCAAACAGACTTTCGCCCACGGCTTCACGCAACTTCTTCAATTGCAAAGAAACGGTTGGTTGAGTCAAATGCAGCTCACGCGCTGCGGCGGAGATCGTTCCAAGCCGAACGACTTGCACATAGACCTGAAGCAGACGAAAGCTTAAATGACGGATATTCATGTGGATTTTGCTGGTTTAACTGCCTAAATATAGATAAAAGCCTATATTGCAGCGCTTATTAATTGAGCATTGAATATACGTAATAATCGCTGCGCCGGCAATTGAATTGCGAGTTAAAACCCACATCAATCGGCCCAAACCTGGCCTTTATGGCTCCCAATTCACTTGTCAAACTAGTTAGATCGCCCGCCAAATTAGCGTAATCCCCTTGCCGCATGTCTACTATTTACCCCCTGTCATGTTAAAATCGCGGGCTATTTCAAGCTCGCATCGCCATTCAGACGCTCGTGCTCAGGCGCAGTTTTCGGGCTTGCTAGTCGCAACGGCATTAAAGAATTCATGAGATACACCTCCCAACTCGACGTTTATTGGCTAACCTGTTCATAGCAACTGGTTGCGCAGCTTGATTCAATCAATATTTACAAGGAATTGTGATGACCGCAAAAATCGCCATCGTAATGGGCTCAAAAAGTGATTGGGAAACCATGGCACCCGCGAGCGAGTTATTAACCGAATTTAACGTCGCTTGGCGCGCTGAGGTGGTCTCTGCGCATCGCACCCCAGAACGTTTGTTCAACTTTGCGCGTAACGCCAAAGCCGAAGGCATTTCGCTCATCATCGCTGGCGCTGGCGGCGCAGCCCATTTGCCGGGCATGATCGCTTCCATGACACCGCTGCCGGTATTGGGCGTTCCTGTGCAAAGCAAAGCCTTAAGCGGCTTAGACAGTTTGCTATCCATCGTGCAAATGCCAAAAGGCGTGGCGGTTGGAACTTTGGCGATTGGCGCAGCGGGCGCATTTAACGCGGCGTTGTTAGCGATTCAAATGTTGGCCATTAACGATCCAGCCTTAGCAGAGAAGCTCGATGCATGGCGCGCTCAGCAAACCCAGACCGTATTGGACAACGCTCACATAGGACAGCATCCATGAAAGTCGCCGTACTAGGAAATGGTCAATTAGGTGCAATGCTGCAAGAAGCCGGTCTGCGTATCGGGGTTGACGTTACGACCTTAAATATCGATGGCGACACCCTGCCCGACAACGACACCATCATCACCGCCGAGCGCGAACATTGGCCAACTAACGCTTTTACCCAAGCGATTGAAAATCATCCTAATTGGTTAAACAAAGCGACTTTCGCCGCGTTAGCGAATCGCATTTCACAAAAGAAATTGTTGGATCAACTAGGCTTGGCGACCTCACCGTGGCTGGAGTTAAATCCCAGCATTTCGCAAGAAGCGATACACCAAAAATTAGGTCCTGACGTTTTCTTAAAACGCGCCAGCGGCGGCTATGACGGTTACGGTCAACTGCGCATTAAGCAAGCCACACCAACTGATTTAAGCGCTTGGCAAAACGATGTCATTGCTGAACAAGCCATTAACTTTGATGGCGAAGTTTCCATCATCGGTGCACGCAATCGCCAAGGCGAAACCGTGTTTTATCGCCTGACAGAGAATCGCCATACCAACGGTATTTTAATCATTAGCTTAAGCCAGCCTGCACGTCACGCTCAATTGCAAGCGCAAGCAGAACAGATGCTCAGCACGGTGATGAACGCGCTCGATTACGTCGGTGTGATGGCAATGGAATGCTTTATGGTCGGCGGCAAATTAATGGTCAATGAAATTGCCCCGCGTGTACATAATTCGGCGCACTGGACGCAAGCTGGCGCCTCGATTAGTCAATTTGAATTGCATCTGCGCGCTGTGTGCGGTTTGCATTTAGCCCAACCGGTGCAAACTGGTTCGAGCATGATGGTCAATCTGATCGGTGTACCTTACAACCCAGATTGGCTAAAACACGGCGCAGCTCGCTTGCATTGGTACGGCAAAGACTGGCGTGCTGGGCGCAAGATGGGGCATCTCAATTTCCACCATCCTGACCCTGCCCAATTGCGCCAATGGCTGACTGAATTAGAGTTGCCGGAGCAGTTTCAGTCAGCAAAAGAATGGGCGTTGAACAATCTTGGCGCTACTGCCTAGGTCAGCCTATAAAGCATTCGATTAAATATAAAAAAGGGTGAACTTCATCAGTTCAACCTTTTTTTACGCGCCATTTTTGCGTTTCTTTTAGGATCTCAAGGCGGATGGGCTGAAGATTTAATTCAACCCATCCATCCGTGATTACCTTCCACCGACAAGCGATTAACGCTCGCGTTTTTCCCTCTCGTCTTTCGCTTTCTCTTCTTTGCTCTTCACCTTAGCTTCTGGCTTGTTCTCGGCTGGATGAGGCTGAGCGTTGCGATTCTCTTGCTCATGCTGCATTTGCTGTTGCTTTTGTTGCAGTTCACGCTGTTGCTGCTCGCGCTGCTGTTGCTGCTGTTGCTGCTGTTGCTGTTGCTGCTGAATTTGCTGCTGCTTTTGTTGCTGTTCATGTTGTTGCTGATCGCGCTGCTGTTGCTCACGCTGCTGCTGTTGCTCGCGTTGTTGCTGCTGAGACTGTTGCTGTTGCATTTGCTGTTGCTTTTGTTGCTGCTCATGTTGTTGCTGGTCGCGCTGCTGTTGCTCACGTTGCTGTTGCTGTTGCTGCTGTTGTTGCTGCTGCGGCTGCGCTTGATTAGCAGCGTGCGCTTGCACGCTCTTGGCAAACGTTGGTGGAACCTCAGCGTGGACTACTTGAGCTTGCGGTAACGCGGTTGGCTGGCGACCTGCAACGTAAGCTGGAATTGCTCTATTCGAAGTCGGCATTGGCGCCATTGCTTTAACAACGGGAGGCTGAGCCGCTGCTAAATGTGGCTGAGCAGGCACTGCCGAATTTACCGCTTGTCCGTTGGCGGTTGCACCCGGTGGAGCGACGATGGTGACATTGGTCACGTTCGTCACGTTGGTCACATTGGTTACGTTACGCACGTTACTAACGTTGTTAATTGTGGTGTTATTGACGTTCGTATTGTTGATATTGGTGTTGTTGTTCGTAATGCGCATACCTTGATTGATAATCGGTGGCGCGCTGGTAACGACTGCCGGAGCGGTTCCAATCGGCGCAGGAACGATTAAGCCGAGATGTGAGCCGGGTGGCGCTGGAACAAACACACCGGAAGGTCCCATTGGACGCGGCCCAGCAATCACACCAGCGGCAACGATACCGATCGAGATATTAATTCCGACTGGCGGAGCAACGAAAGCAACGCCCGGGGCGGCCCAAAAACCATTGACGAATACGACTGAACCGCCGCGGTTTTCATAGTACGGATTAACCCAGCCATAACCAGGGCGCGGCGGCGCGGACCAGCGACCATGCGCCCAAACCCAGTTGCCTTCCCATACCCAATAACCACCCGTCCAAATCGCGCCGTCATAAGGCATTGGCGGCGGTGTTTCAACCAACATCGGGGGCGGCGCCCACGAAACCAAAACTGGCTCTGGCTGGGCTAATGGTGGCTCGACATACACGCTGACGACCGGCTGAGGCGCAGGTGCTTGGTAAGTCACTTCTGCTTGGACAGGTTGGTAAGTTGGCTGCACGTAGCGCACCGGCTGCACGTATACGTGTGCTGGCTCAACCACGCAGCCGCTCAACAACACAGCGGCACCTACTGCGGCAGCGATCATGATTTTTTTCATCAGTTATCTCACAATAATATTTTTAAATTAACTACTTCCCACTACTCATTAATGACAAGTCAGGCGTCAGCTAGAAAACGCAAGCATGGCGCATTGGTTGACAAAATTTAACAATCTTAATTGTAAGCAACTGAAACCGCAATTATTTAGAGCGATCCGCTGGATGGTTCACGCCATCATTGAGGGGAATATTGGGTATCTCAAACGGGTTGACGCCTTCTAAACAACCCACGTTATAGCCATATTCATTTGGGTTGGAGCGACGTTGGTGGTGGGTATAAATGCCGCAGATTGAGCAGAAATAATGACGCGCTGTGTTGGTATTAAATTGATACAGCTTCAGGACATCAGCGCCTTTAATAATTTCGATGCCATCCAAGGAAACGGACGCAACAATCGCTCCCTTTCTACGGCAAATCGAGCAATCACAGCGGCGTGGATTGACGATTCCATCCGGTAGATTTAGCAGCAGCGCAACTGCTCCGCAATGACAAGTGAGCGTATGCTTTGCGTTAATGCGGGTTGGGCCGACTTGTTTCATGATGATCAAATAGAATTCAAGTAAGGCGATTTTTCGCTAACGGAGGCTTTTTAGCGAAGTAACGATTAATCCCCTTTAAGATCGCATCGGCCATTTGATTTTGGTAATTTTCATCGGTCAATTTTGCTTCTTCTTCGGGATTAGAAATAAACGCCGTTTCAATCAATACACTAGGAATATCAGGCGCTTTTAACACGGCGAAACCAGCTTGTTCGACCGAGCCTTTATGCAAGCGATTAATGCCGCCGATTTCACCCAAAATTGCGCTGCCCAGCTTTAAGCTGTCACTGATTTGCGCTGTGGTCGATAAATCGAGCAGCACGCTAGCGAGCTGTTTATCGTGATTTTTAATGTTTACGCCACCGATCAAATCGGCTGAGTTTTCTTTGTTCGCCAGCCAGCGCGCCGCCGTGGAGCTAGCACCTTTATCGGACAAGGCAAACACCGAAGATCCGCGCGCCGAGGTTTCAATAAATGCGTCCGCGTGGATCGACATAAATAAATCTGCCTGCACCTTACGCGCCTTTTCCACCCGCACATTAAGCGGAACGAAAAAGTCCGCATCACGAGTCAGAAAAACACGCATATTGGGTTGCGATTCGATTTTGGCTTTTAAACGTTTAGCAATCGATAACACCACATCTTTTTCATAACTACCACCACGCCCGACGGCTCCTGGATCTTCGCCACCGTGTCCAGGATCCAGGGCAATGGTAATCATGCGCATGAGTTGCGGCGCGTTCTTTAGATCGGACGAACCGGGTAAAGGCGCTTCGGGATTAGGATTTAATTTTGGCTGCGGCATCGTTTGTGCCTGCGAGGGCAATTGGGATGGCGTTGGCGGCGTTGGCAGGGTTGGTGCCTGTGCAATTGGCGGCGATGCTTTCGGATCTGATTTCGCCAGCGGCTGTTCTTGCAGCCATTGCCCCTTTTCGATTAAAGCGGCAATTGGATCAACGGGATTGGTTGGATAGAGATCAAACACCAAACGATATTTGTATTCACCCACCGGCTTTAAGGTAAATACCTGCGGGTTGATTTCTTCTTTCAGATCAAATACCAAACGCACCACATTAGGCCGATTTTGGCCGACGCGCACTTGCTTGATGTAAGGATCATTGGATTGAATTTTGGCGATGATTTCTTTGAGCGTCGAATTGAGTTCTAAACCGTCAATATCGACCACCATACGCAATGGATCTTTGACTAAAAATTGGGTCGCTTTTAGCTCAACATCGCCTTCGAGCGTGACCCGCGTGTATTCTTCCGCAGGCCAAACCCGCACCGCTAAAATCTGGGCCGCATAAGATAGTTTCGGCACCAGCACGGACAGCAAAAGCGTGGCACCAGATTGCAAAAAAATGCGGCGGGATTTCTTCTTGGTATCCAATTGATTCACACTAAATCGCTAGTTAAATTACAAATTCGGGGCAAAATTGAGTCCATTGACACAAACCGCGGCGCGCTCCGAACGGGCGCATAATTCGACCTCACGTCCGCTGCCAGCGACTGTTAAATAAATATCTAAATCCGGCAACGGTAAAATTGATTCGCCTTTTTCTGGCCACTCCACTACACAAATCGTCGATTGGTTAAACACGTCGCGAAAGCCGGCTTCTAAAAATTCATCGGGACTGCTCATGCGGTACAAATCAAAATGCATCAATGTGACCGATTGTCCCGCCAATTGAATTTCATACGGCTCAGCCAACGTGTAGGTTGGACTTTTAACGTGCCCAACGTAACCGGCCGAATGCAGCAAAGCCCGGGTTAAAGCGGTTTTGCCAGCACCAAGATCGCCATGTAGATAAACGACTAAGCCAGCAACCAGTTGACGCGCTAAGCATTTACCTAGGGCGTCGGTGGCGGCTTCGTTTTTTAATAACGCTTTAAAGTGGGCTTTATAGTCTGGCATCTCGTAAAATACTGTGTTCGCTAAAAAACATTATCGCTTTGGGCTCAATTTCAACAACCAGCATGATAAACGACAAATACGCCATTCTGGCACGTAGCATTAAATCTTGGGGACAAGATTTAGGCTTTTCTGACGTGCGGATTTCGGATATTGATCTATCAGCCCACGAAGCGGGCTTGGCGGCGTGGTTGGAGGCGGGCTTTCATGGCGAAATGGACTACATGGCTGCGCACGGCATGAAGCGCGCTAGACCGGCGGAATTAGTGCCCAATGCGGTGCGCGCGATCGTGGTCAGAATGGATTATCTCGCGCCTAGCACGTCACCCAATTGGCGCGCGGCTGAACAAGCGCGTGGTCAACTTTCAGACCAAGCTGTCATTTCGGTTTATGCCCGAGGGCGCGATTATCACAAAGTCCTACGCAACCGGTTGCAACAACTCGCGCAAAAAATCGAAGCAGAAGTCGGGCAATTTGGCTATCGCGCTTTTACCGATTCAGCGCCCGTCATGGAAGTCGCCTTGGCAGAAAAAGCAGGTTTAGGCTGGCGCGGCAAGCATACCTTGTTACTCAATCGCGAAGCTGGGTCAACGTTTTTTTTGGGTGAAATCATTACCGATTTGCCGTTACCGATTGACGCTCCAATTAGCAACCATTGCGGCAATTGCACTGCATGCCTGAGCAGTTGTCCAACGCAAGCGATTATCGCGCCTTACCAACTGGATGCGCGGCGCTGCATTTCGTACCTAACGATCGAGCTAAAAAGTAGCATCCCCGAAGAATTTCGTCCGCTCATTGGCAATCGCGTCTATGGCTGCGACGATTGCCAAACCTGCTGTCCGTGGAATAAGTTTGCGCAAATCAGTCAGGAACCCGATTTCGCCGTGCGTAACGGATTAGATAATTCAAGCTTGATCGAGTTATTTAGCTGGAGCGAAGAAGACTTTATGCGCCGCATGGAAGGTAGTCCGATTCGGCGGATTGGTTATGTCAGCTGGCTGCGCAATTTGGCCGTGGGTTTAGGCAATGCGCGGCGCGCACGTCTGGCACAGCAATTGGATTGTGAACTCATCGATGCAGCCTTGTGCCGTCATTTGCAACACCCGTCTGACATTGTGCGTGAACACGTCAGTTGGGCGTTGCGACAAGGTGCCTAATTACTTCAAAAGACCGGCTAATTCCACCGCTGTTTTGACCGCCATTTTGTCAAAAATATTGGCGCGATGGACTTCTACGGTACGCATGCTAATTCCCAATTCGTCAGCGATCACTTTGTTCATTTTGCCCAGCAATATCAAATCCAGCACTTCGCGTTCGCGCGTCGTCAAACCGGCTAACCGCTCATACACTAACGCTAATTCACCTTCCTGACGCGACAAGGCCAACGCTTCTTGAACCCGATCAAAAAGAGCGTTATCGTCAAACGGTTTTTCGCAGAAATCAAATGCGCCGCGCTTTAATGCATCGACCGCCATCGGAACGTCGCCATGACCAGTAATAAAAATCACTGGCAAGCGCTTGGTTAATTGTTGCGCCGCCATCAAGTCAAAGGTCGCAATGCCGCTCAAGCCATCCATGCGCACGTCGAGCAACACGCAGTCACCAGCCGGATCGAATTTGAATTTATTGTCTTTGTTGGACTCGTCATTGGCAGCCGGATACAGATGCGCAAAGTGATCAAAAGTCGCCAAAAATTGTTCGCCACTGGAATAACTCACACACGGCAATTGGCGCGATTTCGCCATCCAAATGAGCGCGTCGCGCAAGTCTGCATCGTCGTCAACAATGTGTAACATGGTTATCCTTTTTGTGTGTCTGTTGGTAGATCTGTGGGTAGCTCAGTTGGTAAATCTATGGGTGTATCGGTTTGCGCATGCGCTTGCGGATTCGCCAGCGGCAACGTAAAGCTAAAAATTGTTCCGCCATTTGGATTATCCCGATACGTTAGCTGACCGCCGTGGAATTCGATAATCGTGCGGCAAATATTTAATCCCATTCCCATGCCTTCGGATTTGGTCGAAAAGAACGGGGAAAACAAACGTTCAGCCACTTCCGGTGGAATGCCTGTTCCGTGATCGATGACTTCGGTCAAAACGTAGTTATCGACCCGTTTTACTTCGATTTGCAAAATTCGCTGCGTTAAAGTCAGTTCTTGCATTGCTTGCAGCGCATTACGAGTTAAATTCAGAATCACCTGCTCTAATGAAATCGCGTCAACTAATACATCGGGCAGCGGATCATCGATGTAAATTTCTACTCCGATCAAATACGATTTGGCCTGCAATTTTATCAGAGGCAAGATGCTATTGAAGATGGCCATTAATTGCAGCGGCACCCGGTTCGGCTCACGCTTGGCGACAAAGCCGTGCACGCTACGAATAATCTGCCCCGCGCGCTGCGCTTGATTTTGCATTTGAGTCAACGCTGGCTGCAGCATTTCAGCATCGAGATTGCCCGACTTCATCATGTTTAATGCGCCCGTGGCGTAACTCGAAATCGCGGCCAACGGTTGATTTAACTCGTGCGCCATCACGGAAGCCAATTCACCCATCGTCGCCAAGCGGGCGCTGCTTTCTAAACGTTCTTCGTGTTCGCGTAACACTTGTTCCGATTTTTTACGTTCGCTAATGTCCAGAATCGAACCCATCCAGCCAGTTTGTTCGCCATCGTCGTTGAGCAACGCAGATTCATAAATCAAGACCGGAATTCGGTGCCCGTCGGCGTGTTTATAGACGGTTTCAAAGCCATTTAACGAATCGTAATTGCTTGAATTGGAGGAGCGCTTTTTATAACTCTCAATTGCCTCGGACGCCCAAAAAACCATAGGCGCTTTTTGTCCAAGCAACTGATCTTCGCGGTAGCCCACCATGTCGCAAAAAGCTTGATTCACATAGACCAATTCGCCGTCCATGCTGCGCACTCGCAGTCCAGTGACGACCGATTTTTCCATCGCGCTTCGGAATGCGATCTGCTCGCGTAACGCTGTTTCGGCTGCTTGGCGACGCAAAATATCGCGCCACAAGGCCCACAAACTCCACAGCAAACCTAAGCCCATTAAGACAACCGCCGCGACCAGATAATTGGAAAGAAGTTTCGGCGCTTCTTTAATGCTATTCGTTTTGAGGATTAAGTTAACTCCGGACAAATTCAGGCTACGGCTGTGCGTATATACATTGCGTCCGTAACCGCCATCGGAGCGCTGCGCAAAAACGTTATCGTCCAAATCGCTCAAGCTGATTTGATTGTCTTTGGCAAACCACCACGGCACCATGTTTTCCAAAATCACCGACATTTTGTAGGTCAACACCAAGCTGCCGATGTACTGATCATCCTTAAACAGCGGTAAGTGATAATCCATAAAAATGGCTCGATCTTGCGCTTCTTGCACCGCTGGTTCGCTGTATTGGGGAGTTCGACTTTCGCGCGCGTGTTCAATCGCTTCTTGCGACAACGGCGACATATCGTCGAGCTTAAATTCGCGTGTGCTGTATCGGACATGATCGTTGGCATCCAACCAAACTAATTGTTGTAATTCTGGGTGACTTTCAATCAAATCAGAAAAACGTTCTTTTAGCTGTTCAGAAACTTTACTATTAGCGATAATAGTATCTCCAAGGAAACGTAAATTTTCCTCGTTACGCAATAAATGAAAACGAATTCCCTGCTCAACCCATAACGTATCGGCAATTAATTGCTCTTGACGATTTCTGAATTCAATCTTTTGAGATTGCCAAGGAAGCAAGATCAAGACCGGCAAAATCAGTATCGCCATTAACATCGGCGTGACCCAATGCTGTTTTAGAAAGGGCAGGCGTTTTTCGGAGGGGTGGTTATCCACAGTGGCTTTTAGTTGAAAAATTACGGAAAATGTAAAATTACTTTACGTAAACATGATGTATCTCGGAGAACCACAAAATTGTCGCTGCAAAGCACGCATCACGTGCTGAAACTGAGTAATAGTTAAGTTGGCAGGCAAGGTTTTGCGCAAGTTCCAAAATAACCTAAGAAATCAAAAATGCAACGCTTCACACATTATGCCTTGTTATTTATTGCTCTGGCTATAACAAATGGTAGTTACGCTCAATCGACGATTGTAATCAAGTTCAGTCACGTTGCCAGCATCAGTTCACCACGAGGAATGGCTGCCGCTCGCTTTAAAGAGTTGGCCGAGTTGATGACAAAAGGTCGGGTTCGCGTCGATATTTATGCCAACGGACAACTTTATAAAGATAATGAAGAACTAGAAGCCTTGCAACTCAACGCCGTGCAAATGCTGGTGCCACCGCTGTCTAAATTTTCCGCCTTAGGAATCCGCGAATTTGAAGTGTTTGATTTGCCCTATTTATTTCCTAATTACGACGGCCTGCATCGGGTCACTCAAGGGCCGATTGGGCGCGACTTATTAAATAAGCTCGACAGCAAAGGCATGGTTGGTTTGGGTTATTGGGATGGAGGATTTAAAAATATCTCCGCCAATCGCCCCATCCACACTCCTAACGATATGCGCGGTCTGCGTATTCGAATTCCCCCTTCCAAAGTACTCGATAGCCAAATGCGCGCACTCGGAGCGACGCCATGGGCCTTAACCTACCCCGCTGTCGTCGAATCGCTGCGGAATAATTTCATCGATGGCTCGGAAAACCCGCCGACTAATTTTATTAGCCGCCCCGCTGGTGGCTCACAAAAGTTTTTGACGCTGACCAATCATGGTTATTTAGGCTACGCGGTGGTGGTGAATAAGGATTTTTGGGATGAGTTGCCTTCAGACATTCGGGTTCAACTCAGCAACGCGATGTTTGAAACCACGAAATACGCTAACAACATTTCTCAACAACAAAATGAGCAAGACTTGGCCACTATTAAAAAATCAGGAAAAACCGTCGTCTACGATTTGACCGATAACGAAAAAGACCAGTGGCGCAAGGCCCTCATTCCCATTCAGCAGCAAATGGAAAATCGTCTGGGCAAAGAATTAATTAATGCAATTAATCGCCAATTGGGTAACCCCAGCGATTTCAATTTAATGGTGCATTGAATAGACTAGCTAACCACATTTGCACAAGATTTCTGCAATTAACGCGCTTACCAAAATATTCTTGATAAGACAACTCAAATTTTATTCCTTTTGCGCGGCTTTTCTCATATTTACCACATTTTGTTCGTCTGGCTTATTTCTTGATATGTTCAAATTGCATATCTAAATACACTGTGCTATCTTCGGTTTCAGTCGAAGTTTTAGCAGGTGTAAAAAAATCGGAGCCATCCGAAACAACATCGAGGAGACCGCGTTTCAATATAGCTGAGCATGCATAAAACACATGACATTAGCAGTAGACGCGAAAGTAGTTTTGAAGGCATATCTTTTGATATGCCTTTTTTGTTTTTGGCGCCGCCATTACAATGACACCCACTATGTAAAGCTCGCTCTGACTATGGATATGCATTCACGCTTTTGCGCCATCATCCCCGCTCCTTTTGGTGCGATGGGAATTCGGACAGAAAACAATCAATTACGCGAACTCGTTTATCTGCCCGCCAACATCCCATTAAAAACACCCACGTCGGCGCTCGCCATCGAAGCGGCACAACAAATTACTAGCTACTTCGATCATCCCGCATTCCAATTCACTCTACCTTTGGCCGCCCTGGGAACCGAACATCAGCGCAAAGTGTGGCGCGCAATTGAGCAAATCCCAATGGGGCAAGTAACGAACTACGGCGCGATCGCCAAACATATCGGCTCCGCACCACGCGCCGTTGGTCAAGCTTGCGGCGCGAATTGGTTCCCGCTCATCATCCCCTGCCACCGCGTTACGGCGGCTAACGGCATTGGCGGTTTTGCCAATCACAACGAAGCGGCAGGTTTCCATTCGAATGTAAAAAAATGGTTGTTAGCGCACGAAGGTGTTCATGGATATTAATGCGTTAATGCAAGCGGAAATCGACGAATTTTGCGACACGCTTTGGTTGGAAGATGGTTTGTCAAAAAATACCTTGGAAGCGTATCGACGCGATCTAACGCTGTTTGCCAAATGGCGTCACGCGCAAAATATGATGTCGTTACTGGATGCTAGTGCCGACAACATTAACAACTATTTCACCTACCAAAAAGATAGCAAAGCCACGAGCGCCAACCGCCGCTTGGCGGTCTTCAAACGCTTCTACCAATTCGCCATTCGCCATCAAAAAATCAGCGTCGATCCAACCTTAAAATTAGCCTCAGCCAAAACTCCCTCGCGCAATATTCAAACGCTCAGCGAATCCCAAGTTGAAGCCCTGCTAGCGGCTCCTGACACCACAACGCCACTCGGATTACGGGACCGCTGCATGCTCGAATTAATTTACGCCAGCGGCTTGCGGGTGACCGAATTGGTGCTCATTACGATGCAAGAATTAAGCTTAAACGACAACGTCTTGCGCATCACTGGCAAAGGTAGCAAAACGCGTTTAGTGCCGTTCGGTGAAATCGCCAGCAACTGGATACGGCGCTACGTCAACGAAGCACGGCCTCAGATTATGAACGGTCAGATCGACGATGCGCTGTTCGTTACCGCGCGCGGCGCAGCGATGACGCGCCAGATGTTTTGGGTGCTGATTAAAAAATACGCACGTCAAGCGGACATCAACGCCCCACTCTCGCCGCACACCCTGCGCCACGCCTTCGCCACGCACTTAATCAATCACGGCGCTGACCTGCGTGTAGTCCAGCTTTTACTCGGTCATTCAGATATTTCAACCACCCAAATTTATACGCACGTTGCGCGCGAGCGATTGAAGCAATTACACAAAGATCATCATCCACGCGGATGAATTTACTTTCCTCGATTTAACATGAACCATCCCAAACACATTTCCGAAACTCCAGCCACGCAATTTCTGCGTAAAGCCAACATTGTATTTACCGAACATCCTTACGACTACGAAGAGCAAGGCGGTACTAAAGTATCCGCGCGCGAATTGGGGGTGGATGAGCATGCTGTGGTCAAAACATTGGTCATGCAAAATGAAACTGCTAAGCCGCTTATCGTATTGATGCACGGCGACTGCACAGTATCGACTAAAAATTTAGCGCGTCAAATTGGCTGTAAAAGTGTGGCACCTTGTGCTCCGGAGATCGCGCAAAAACACAGTGGCTATTTGGTTGGTGGAACGTCGCCATTTGGCACAAAAAAGCGCCTGCCGATTTATGTTGAGAAAACCATATTGGATTTACCAAAAATCTACATCAATGGCGGCAAACGGGGTTATTTGGTTGGCATTGATCCTAACGTCTTGGTCGTCCATCTAAATGCTGTTGCAGTGGAATGCGCCTTAACCTCGTGAGAACTTATCCAAGCGCTTGCCTAATGAATGATTGTTAAAAAAGCTGCTTGAACAGTGTAAATTCAAGAGCTATATTGAATCAATCGAGGCGCTATTTGCTGGCGCAAGCCAAACACACTTCCGAAAAGTTTTATGTTCTTGATAAATAAAACACTGCAAAAATCTGAGGAAGAGCATGGATCATCCAGATTTCAATGTATTGACTGAGAGTTTTTCTGGCTCGCATGCGAGCTTGAGTAAAAGCTTGCAAGCAATACACGAAGCAATTGGCCTGCGTTATCCCTACATTGATCGCGTGGCAATTGCCCTGTATGAACCGCACACCGATCTGCTAAAAACCTTTATCAGCAGCAATAAAGACGATCAAAAATTGGTGCGCTATGAAGCCCATTTGAAGGATGTACCTTCGCTACTATCCTTAGCCACGTCCCATCAAAGCCGGATTATTTCGGACATACCTGCGACCTTATGTACCCCAACGACCCACACCAATTGGCTCAAGGAACACGACTACCATTCCAGCCTGACTGTTCCGATTTACCGCGCCAATAAACTGAACGCATTTTTATTCTTTGATTCAAAAATTGCTCATTCATTTGATGCAGAATCGGCTCGTTTTTTAGAAGTTTTTGCTGATTTAATCTCGCAGCTATTTCTTTTGCAAATCAACCAAATTCATAGCTTAGTTGGAACAGTTCAAGTTGCTAGCGGATTGGCGCGGATTCGCGATTTAGAAACCGGTCAACATCTTGAACGCATGGCCAATTACGCTCGCTTGATGGCGCAGGCGTTGGCGCACACTTATGAACTCGATGATGAGTTTATCGAATACCTGTATTTGTTTGCGCCGCTGCACGATATTGGCAAAGTTGGCATTCCCGACAGTGTTCTTCTCAAGCCCGGCAAACTCGATGCCGCCGAGTGGGACATCATGCGCCGCCACGTGGAAATAGGCGTGACGATCACCAAAAAAATCATCGCCGATATGGATTTGGAGGATTCGGTCATCACCCGCATCATGCACAACATCGTCGCCTATCATCATGAACGGGGCGACGGAAAAGGGTATCCGTATGGAATGCAGCTTGAGCAAATTCCGATCGAAGCGCGGATAGTCGCCGTCGCTGATGTGTATGATGCGCTGTCCAATAAGCGGCCCTACAAAGAGCCTTGGCGCGAGGAGGAAATTGTTGCCGAGTTGCGCAAAGAAGCGGGATTAAGACGTTTAGATTCGCAGTGCGTGGAAGCCTTGATTGCCGCTAAGGAGCAGCGTTTAGCCATTCAAGTGCAGTTTGCTGACAAGATCGATTGAGTCAACCGAGCGCAACTACCTCGTGCTTAGACGCTCAGCGCCCACCCAATAAACGCGCAGGTAAAAACAAAATTGCTCGCAGCAGCGCCAACAGCGCGCTCAAGACGATAGCGACAATCCGAAACGGAATCGATAACAGCCAAAGCAGCGGCCAACTAATCAATACCACTAAGCCCAGCGGCCAGCATAAAAAGAACAAAATACATAATCCAACAAAGAGCAACATTGGATTCACCTCTCGGTTTAGTCATCATGGCAGGAGTATATAAACCGCGAACGTGCTTGGCTATGCCCTAAATAGGGCATTTTTGGGCTTATTTTCGCTGATTTAGTGCTAATTTGACCTTAAAGTGGTATTAACTGGGGTTTACTGTTGTCGCAACCACCACAGGAAGTATTAGCGAGAAAGTCGTGCCGTGACCCAATCGGCTTTTCACTGTAACGTCACCATCGAGCACTGATTTGATGATGTTATAACTAATGCTTAAACCTAGACCGTTGCCGCCACGGCCTAATTTGGTGGTGAAAAATGGATCGAAAATTTTCTCTAAATTCTCGGGCGGAATTCCCACACCGTCGTCCGTAAAACGCAGCATGACGTGATTCTTTTTTATCGGGCCAGCCGAGATTGCCAACGTTCCGTGACTGCGTCCCTCGAACCCGTGCATGAGCGCATTCTGCATTAAATTCATTACGACCTGCCCAAGCGAGCCAGGATAACTATCCATCGAAATCGCACTCGGCACCGACAACTCAACTGCCACGCCTTTATTGATAAATTGATTGCGCATGGTCGCCACAATATCGCTCAACAATTTATGTAAATCAAATACTCGACGTTGGGCATTAGTTTGATCGACCGAAACCTGTTTAAAGCTCATCACCAAGTCAGCAGCGGTTTGGAACGAGCGGAAAATTAAATACGATCCGCGTTGGCATTCGTCCAAATAATCAACTAAGTCCGAACGGCGCATGGTGTTGTCTTTGTATTTCTGCGCGATGTCGCTCGATTTTTCGTTCAGGCTACTAGCGAGCAATAAACCGTTACCAATCGGAGTATTGAGCTCATGCGCAACACCAGCAACTAGCGAACCCAAGGAGGCCATTTTTTCGTTGTAGACCAATTGCTTTTGGGTAGTTTGTAATTGCTGATAAGTTTGCGCATTGTCCAAGCCAATCGCGGCATAGGCGCACAAACTGCGGAAGATTAAAAACTCGCGCTGTCCAAAGGCATTCGCGCGCAACGATTCGACCGACATCACGCCAATCATGCGCTCACCGATCACCAAGGGGAAAAATAAGCCGGTCAAGGTTTGCAAAGTACCTTCGATTAAGGTCACATGCTCTTCAATCGAAAAGTCGCAAATCATTTCCAACCGCTCACGGAAACAGCGCGCCGAGTTCGCCGTTGGGTCGTTCAAATCGACATAACTGACTTCGTATTTCTCGCCATTTTCGACGCAGTAAATCATCTGCAATTGCTTGTGATCGTGGTCGACTAAATAGACTTTAAACGTGTTGATATCGAGCAGCGAATGCACATAGCGATCCAACACTTGAAAAATATCATTGAGATCAAGATGGGTTGTAATCTCACAGCCAATCGCGCCAAGTTGCTCTAAGGTGGTGGTAATTTGCTGCAATTCTTCTGCGCGTCTGGCTTCAGTAATCGCAAGTTCGCGATGCACTTCACTCTCTTCGCGCACCCGCTCCATTTGATGGAACACCTGCATCGTGGTGGCGCGCGCAATCGTTTCATTATTCTGTATCTTTTCTCTGGCAGAAATTGCCTTTTGCGCCATTAAGTACGCTTGCTCAAATTCGCCGACAGCAGCATGTTCTTGACTAAGCATCTCGTAGAGCCGGCTAGGAATCACAAAACCCGAAATGCTTTCGGCAATTTCTAATGCTTGGCACAGGTAATCAAGTGCAATGGCGCGTTCGGTATTGGTCTTTTGAAATAAGTGTGGATAGCGGCGCGAGATGTCGGCCATCATCATCAAAATTTCAATTTGTCGAAAACTTTCACCATCTTCGTGCGCTAAACTCAATGAGGCATCAATAGCGAGCAGGGCCTCTTCCGGTTTTTCTAAGAACGACAATGCTGTCGCTTGGCCGCGCAAGGCCGCGATTTTGAAATCAACCAGTTTTAACTCAATGGCACGCTGCTCTAATTGGCGAAAGGACTCAAAGGCGACATCGTAATCTTGCCGACTTAGGGCAAGATTCCCTTGATAATAAAGCGCCAAGGTGTAGGTTCTGGAACTGGGAATCGGTGCCAACGTGGTCAACGCTTCATTCAACATATCTTGCGCCGCGGACAAATTATTGATGAAGCGCAGCGTTTCCGACATGACTAATAAACACGACGCAATACTGCGTGCCCAGGATGATTTACGCGCTAAATCCAAGGCGCGTTGCACCCACTCCAAAGCCATTAAATTTTCGTTGAGTTGATTGAGCTCGTCCGCAATATTATTCGCCGTCATAATGGCAAAATAAATCTGGCCGATTTCCAGCGCTTTTTTGTAGGTTTTAATCGAGTGACTCATTGCATTGGCAATGTCGCCGGTGCAATAAAACAAAACGCTCAAAAATTCATTGCTCCACATCGCTCGCGCTGGATTGGGATCGTTGGCTAATTGCGCAAACTTATCGTGCCAACGTTCGTACGCCAAACTAGGATTACTGAATGCCAGCCAGCGCGCCGCTGCGGCTTCGGCAATATCCCTGCGTACTAGGTCGCCACCGCGTCGCGCGGCTTCTGCCATTTCGGCATACTCCCGATCTCGCACAGCCACATTGCCGGCATCGACTGCAATCCAAGCCAACAACCAATGCGTGTCGGCGCAGCCGCGCCAATCATTTATCTCGGTAAATTGTTGTAACGCCAAGTGCGCTAAATTCTCGGCCTGCGGCAACGCCAGTTTTAAGCGCTGCACTTCGGCGTACACCAAGTTCAAGCGGGCACTGTATTTTTTTTGTGCGACGACAGCGGTTTTGTTGCTGACTGAGTGGTGTTGCTCGGCATCGTCGATCGCTTGTTTGGCTTGATCGGCGTACTGAATCGCTTTAGCCGAGTCGCGCTGATGCAATTTCCAGGCAAGCCGCACCAAGGCGTCGAGGTGCGCTCCGCCGGACAAATGCGGCAGTTGGAATTCCAGTTCAGCAATATCTTGGTCGGTATCGAACAAATCCATTGAACATGCCCAAGCGATAAGTATGTAATTAAAGTAACTGGCTTAATTCGACAAAAATGTTTTACACAAGCTTTGTCGTTCGCACATGCGAAAAAACCATGCAGGACACCAACTCAATCTTCGTCGTTTCCATCAGTCAACTGACGAGCACCGCACTACAGAATAGCAAAGGGTTTTACATTGTGCCAGCGAGCAAGATACATTTCGACAATATTAATGCTTTATAGAAACATTTTCTGGTATTTTTGGTCGTTTTAGGTGCTTTCGCTTAAAATAGCGCCCATTCCAACTTAACGTGCATCAACTTCATGCTCAATTCTCCTCTTGCTACCATTGGTTTTGTGATTGCTTCCTACTTGATCGGCTCGATTTCGTTCGCTGTCATTGTTAGTAAGTTATTTGGATTGTCTGACCCGCGCACTTATGGCTCTAAAAACCCAGGCGCAACCAATGTGCTGCGCAGCGGGAATAAAGCGGCGGCGATGTTGACCTTGATTGGCGATGCGTTCAAAGGTTGGTTGGCGGTATGGTTAGCGGTGCGCTTTGATTTACCCACAGCAACGATTGCGCTAGTCGCGATTGCAGTGTTTTTGGGCCATCTTTGGCCGATATTTTTTAAATTTGTCGGCGGCAAAGGCGTGGCTACCGCAGCGGGTGTTTTACTGGGCTTGAATTTGTGGCTCGGCTTGGGAACCTTGGCGACGTGGTTGGTGGTGGCATTCTGCTTCCGCTACTCGTCCTTGTCGGCCTTAATGGCGTCGATTTTTGCACCGTTTTATTCAGCACTGATTTTTGGTACTGCAAGCCCGCTGTTTTGGTCAGTGTGTGCGATGAGCGCTTTGCTGATTTATCGCCATCAACAAAACATCCGCAATCTGATTGCGGGCAAAGAAAGTCGGTTGGGAAGTAAAAAGACAGCGAGCTAAGGGCAATTTTTAAATCGCCTTGAGTTCCGCCAAAGGCCATTTCGGGCGCACATTGAACGCATAATCGCACTGCGCTTGAGCCGGATCGGCCTTCAAGCGCATCGCGCCCGCAAACGCAATCATCGCGCCGTTGTCGGTGCAGAATTCCAATTCTGGGTAGTACACCTCAAAGCGTTTTTTAGCCGCCGCTGCATTTAATCCAGCGCGCAATTGGGTGTTTGCCCCCACTCCGCCGGCAATCACCAGACGCTTTAAACCCGAATGACGCATCGCTGAACTGCATTTGGCGACAATCACATCCACCAACGCATCAACAAAAGCGCGCGCTAGATTGGCTTTATCTTGCTCGCTCAATTCGCCCGGATGATTTTTTACCACGGTTAGAACGGCAGTTTTTAAACCCGAAAAGCTGAAATTAAAATCCTTGGAATGCAGCATCGGACGCGGCAGCGTGTACACGCTTGGATCGCCCGATTCAGCTATACGCGAAATTGCCGGTCCACCGGGATACGACAAACCCAGCAGCTTGGCTGATTTATCAAAAGCCTCACCCGCCGCATCATCCAAGGTTTCACCAAGCAAGGTGTATTGTCCGATGCCTTCAACCCGCATCAACTGGGTATGTCCACCAGAAACCAGCAAGGAAATAAAAGGAAACTTGGGCGGTTTAGATGCCAGCAACGGCGAGAGCAAATGGCCTTCTAGGTGATGAATTGGGATCATCGGCTTACCTAACGCCAAACCCAGCCCGCAAGCCACCGATGCGCCCACCAATAGCGCACCAGCCAATCCTGGGCCTTGGGTGTAGGCAATCGCATCAATGGCTGATTTGTCGATCTTAGCTTCGCGTAGCACTTGTTCTAATAGCGGTAAGGCCCTCCGAATATGGTCACGCGACGCCAGTTCCGGCACCACTCCGCCGTATTCCTGATGCATGGCAATTTGGGAATATAAGGCGTGCGAAAGTAAGCCGGTTTCGGTATCCACCAAAGCCAGGCCAGTTTCGTCACAGGAGGATTCAACGCCGAGAACGATCATAGTTGCTGCCGATTTTTTGCAAAGCGGTATTGTAGTTGAAGTGAGCTCGCAACTTGAAGCGCTGCAAGACTATTATTTGCGGAAAATTTCTGGGCGCGATTTGTTGCGTTGCTCGTACACCGTTTTGGCGTCTTGCTGGGCGCGTTCCAGCGTACGCATTTCCTCGTGATCGTCATGCAGGGTAAAAAAGTCCGCCGCTTGGGCGCGCATGACGTATTTGATGGCGGCAGCGTCCGACAAATCAAACATTTCTGTCATTAATGTGGTGACTTCGTCTAGGTATTCTTCGTACGTCATAGCAGTTTCCAATCGGGTGAATATAAATCCTAGTATAGAGGGCAATTTGCACGACAACTAGGGCGAGGCGAATTTTGCCTTAAGTTAGCGCGTGTTGCTATCAAAGACGCATAAAAAAGGGCATCCCAAAAAAAGATGCCCTTTATACAAAACCAACAACGAGTTCAAGCCAGCACTTAAATCAGCGTGTCCGCATTGACATAATCCGTCCCGATTTCACGCGCTACCGCTTCGTAAGTCACTTTGCCATTGCAGACATTTAAACCATGTTTTAAATGCACATCATCACGGCAAGCTTGCTTCCAGCCCTTATCGGCTAACGCAACGGCATGACGAATCGTGGCGTTATTGAGTGCGAAGGTAGAAGTACGAGCGACTGCGCCTGGCATGTTAGCGACGCAATAATGCACCACGTTGTCGACCACAAAAGTCGGCTCAGCATGCGTGGTTGCGTGCGAGGTTTCAAAACAGCCGCCTTGGTCAATGGCCACATCAACCACCACCGCGCCAGGCTTCATTTTCTTAATCATGGCGCGTGTGACCAGTTTCGGCGCCGCAGCTCCGGGAATCAATACGCCGCCAATGACTAAGTCAGCCGCTAACACTGAGTCTTCCACGGTTTGTTCATTGGAATACAAGGTCGTAATGCGGTTGCCATAAATCAAATCGAGATGACGTAAGCGGTCGATATTTTTATCTAAAATTGTCACGCGCGCGCCGACACCGACAGCCACTTGTAACGCGGCAGTTCCCACGACACCCGCACCCAAAATCACCACATGGCCCGGCGCCACGCCCGGCACGCCGCCAAGCAGCAAGGCCATGCCGCCTTTGGATTTTTCTAGATGGGCCGCGCCTGCTTGAATCGACATGCGGCCTGCGACTTCACTCATCGGTGCTAACAAGGGCAAACCACCGCCCGCGCCAGTGATCGTCTCATAGGCAAAGCAGATTGCGCCGGAAGCGATCAGTGCTTTGGTTTGCTCTGGATCGGGGGCTAAATGCAAATAGGTATACAGAATTTGGCCTTCGCGCAGCATGGCGCATTCGACTGGTTGTGGCTCTTTAACTTTAACGATCATCTCGGCACGTTTAAAGATTTCAGCGGCGGTGGCGACAATTTCTGCTCCCGCGGTTTCGTAATCTTTATTGAGCAAACCGATCGCTGTTCCGGCATCGCTTTGCACCAGCACTTGATGCCCGCGTGAAGTCAGTTCCCGCACGCTGGCTGGGGTTAAGCCGACACGGTATTCGTGGTTTTTGATTTCCTTTGGTACGCCAATTAACATGTTGTCTCCCTGTGTTTTTTTATATCGGAATGTTGCTCTGGACTTTGTTACCAATTCAGCTCGATTTCCCATTCTAGGAAACCTAGTGGATTTATTCTATTCGGGCGGATTTCGACCATAAATGCCAGTTTTTGAATGTCAGGTTATCGATTTGTGCAACTTAGGTGGGCTATGAGCACTTATCAAGCGACCAACAAAAAAGCCACCTAAACACTGTTTAGATGGCTTTGTATTGAAGAACACAGTGTGCGCTTAACGCATTACTCCACCGCTTTGACCATATCTTCAATCACTTTTTTCGCATCACCGAAGACCATCATGGTTTTATCCATGTAGAACAACTCGTTGTCCAAACCGGCATACCCGGAGGCCATCGAGCGTTTGTTGACGATCACGGTTTTGGCTTTGTAGGCTTCTAAGATTGGCATACCGGCGATGGGGGATTTCGGATCTTTAGCTGCAGGATTGACCACATCGTTGGCACCCAAAACCAACACAACATCGGCTTGTGCGAATTCGTTGTTGATGTCTTCCATCTCAAAGACTTGGTCATACGGCACTTCGGCCTCTGCCAATAACACGTTCATGTGGCCCGGCATACGACCTGCGACTGGGTGAATGGCGTATTTAACGGTAATGCCTTTGTGGGTTAATTTCTCGGTCAATTCTTTTAACGAATGCTGAGCGCGAGCCACCGCTAATCCGTAGCCCGGAACGATGATGACGGTTTCGGCATTGCTTAACAAAAACGCGACGTCGTCAGCCGAACCGGATTTCACATTGCGCGCGACTTGTCCGCCTACCGCCGCTTCTGCTGGCGCGCCGCCGAAGCCACCTAAAATCACATTGAAGAACGAACGATTCATCGCTTTACACATGATGTAAGACAGAATCGCGCCGGACGAACCAACCAAGGAACCCGCAATAATCAACATCGAGTTATTGAGCGAGAAACCAATTCCGGCGGCTGCCCAGCCAGAATAACTATTCAACATCGACACCACCACCGGCATATCTGCGCCGCCGATAGGGATGATGATCAGTACACCGAGCACGAACGCAATCGCGGCCATGATGGCAAACGGCGTCCAGCTTTGGGTCACACAGAATGCGATACCGCAGCCAACCATCGCCAACGCCAACACCAAATTCAACATATGTTGACCAGCAAAACTCACTGGCGCGCCTTGGAATAAGCGGAATTTATACTTACCCGATAACTTACCGAACGCAATCACCGAACCAGAGAAAGTAATCGCGCCAACAAAGGTTCCAATGAACAATTCAATCCGATTACCAAACGGAATTGCGCCGCCTTTTTCGGTCAGGTTAAATGCCCAAGGCTCCGATACCACCGCCACCGCGATACACACTGCGGCCAAACCAATGAGCGAATGCATGGCCGCCACCAATTCAGGCATCTTGGTCATTTCAACCCGTTTAGCCAGCGTTGCACCAATCACGCCACCAATCACAATGCCACCGGCAACTAGGGCTAAGCCAAAGCCTGCGCTGTCCAAATGCGATTTCAATTCCATCATCATCGCAATTGTTGTGACGACGGCAATCGCCATCCCAGTCATGCCGAACGCATTACCGCGCCGCGCCGTGGATGGATGAGAAAGCCCTTTTAACGCTTGAATAAAACAGACCGATGCAATCAGATACAGCATCACAACTAAGTTAATACTCATTATTGATGCTCCTTAGTAGTTGCCGCTACTTGTTTAGGTTCTTTTTTCTTGAACATCTCTAGCATGCGTTGCGTGACTAAAAATCCACCGAATACATTAACCGCTGCTAACACCACCGCCAAGGTTCCCATTACTTGCGCGAGCAAGCCTTCGGTCAAGCCGGCGGCCAACATCGCGCCAACAATAATAATGGCTGAAATCGCGTTAGTGACTGCCATCAATGGCGTATGCAAAGCGGGCGTTACCGTCCACACGACGTGGTAGCCGACGTAAATTGCCAGCACAAAAATAATGAGATTGGTAAGGGTATGACTGACTTCCATATTGACCTCTTCGTTTAAATGTTTTTGATTGATTTGTTGTGGATTAGGTGCGGGCGCAACTTATTTTCTAAGCACTTCGCCGCCGGAACAAATCAAGGTCGCGGCCACGATTTCGTCTTCACGGTTAATCTCTAAGCCAGCGTCTTTGTTAATAATTAGCTTGAGGAAATCCAAGATATTGCGCGCATACAAAGCGGAGGCATCGGCTGGAACCAAGGTCGCTAAATTTGGCTCACCGATAATGTGCACGCCGTATTTGGTGACCGTTTTACCGCTTTCGGATAAAGGGCAATTACCGCCCTGCTCGACCGCCATATCGACAATCACCGAACCTGGCTTCATCGCTTTGACCGTTTCTTCGGAGATCAAAATCGGCGCTTTACGACCGGGGATTAATGCGGTGGTAATAATGATGTCGGCTTGTTTAGCGCGCTCGTGCACTAACTCGGCTTGACGGCGCATCCAGTCCGCTGGCATTGGGCGGGCATAGCCGCCGACGCCTTGGGCGATTTCTTTTTCTTCGTCAGTAATAAAAGGCACGTCGATAAATTTTGCGCCGAGTGATTCGACTTGTTCTTTGACCGGTGGACGAACGTCTGATGCTTCAATCACCGCGCCTAAGCGTTTTGCCGTTGCAATGGCTTGCAGACCCGCCACGCCCACACCCATGATTAATACGCGCGCGGCTTTCACCGTACCTGCAGCCGTCATTAACATCGGCATAAAACGACCATAAGTATTGGCCGCCATCATCACAGCCTTGTAACCAGCGATATTGGCTTGCGACGACAGCACATCGAGCGACTGGGCGCGCGTGATACGCGGAGCGGCTTCCAGCGCAAAGGCCGAAATACCGGCGGCGGCCAAGGCGGCGGTATTGTCCGCATCAAAAGGATTGAGCATTCCCACCAGCACGCTGCCTGATTTCATCAAAGCACGCTCGGCGCTATCGGGGGCGCGTACTTTTAACACCAATTCGCTGCCCAATGCTTGCTCGGCGCTGCCTATGGTTGCGCCAACCGCAAGGTAGGCTTCATCGGGAATGCTGGCCGCAATGCCTGCGCCGGATTGCACCACGACTTCGTGCTTGGCCGCGATGTATTTCTTAATTGTTTCTGGGGTTGCCGCGACCCGAGTTTCTCCTGATCTGGTCTCAGCGGGGATGCCAATTTTCATACAGTTACTCCCTTTTAATAAAAATCTGCTGGTGCTTGGGTGCTTCATTCCTCGAACAATTACGGTCCAGGCTGGGGTCAACATAATGTGAGCGGATGGCAATTCGTTACACCGAACGCGTAAAAATAGCACAACTGTGCTATTTCCATAGACCAACCTTTGCAAATACAACACTGAACTTAGTGTGGCACAAACGCGTGACAACATTTTTTACGATCTTTTCATCATGTTGTAAAAATGTTGCAC
Organism: Sapientia aquatica; assembly: GCF_004358105.1. GTDB lineage: Bacteria > Pseudomonadota > Gammaproteobacteria > Burkholderiales > Burkholderiaceae_D > Solimicrobium > Solimicrobium aquaticum. The sequence continues at coordinate 276,756 of NZ_SMYL01000003.1, forward strand.
CAAACTCGTGCGGCGTTGCGATCGCGACCCCGTACTATATCGCGATAAGACGCCAAGTTTGTCTAATACGCACGAATTCTTATACAAATTTCGAATAAGTAAATTACAACCATCCGCACCACAACTGGCGATGAATTTATTCTGGATTAGCGCTTAATAATGCAAGAACCGTTAAAATAGCGACCTTGTTAAATCTGGAATGCCGCACGCTCTCTCCGCAGTCCATTATGAGGAACCCATGTCAGATGTCTGGAAACCCGCAGTAACGGTAGCTTCAATCATTGAACGTGATGGCTTGTTCCTCATGATCGAAGAAGACACTTCCGACGGACGCCGCATTAATCAACCCGCAGGCCACTTAGATCCGGGCGAGTCGCTCATCGAAGCGGTGATCCGCGAAACCAAAGAAGAAGCGGCGGTTGAATTTAAGCCTAGCTATTTAGTTGGTACTTATCTTTCCCGTTATATGTCCAAACGGCGCGGTATTCCGGTGACCTATTTACGCTTCGCGTTTGCCGGTGAGATCGGCCAAACCTACGATCATCCACTCGATGTCGGCATCGTGCGCAGCATGTGGATGAGCTACGACGAATTGGTCGCTACCAAAGACCAGCACCGCAGCGAGTTGATCTTAAAATGCATCGACGATTATTTGGCTGGCACACGCATTCCATTGGAAGCGATTTACACCGACAGCAGTGTTGCGGGTGAGATTAAATAAGTTTTAGCAGTTCACGTTGGTCATTCCTATTCAAGAAATTCGAGTTAGTCATCATGTCAAAAAAGCGCGTCGTTATCGGGATGTCAGGCGGGGTCGATTCCTCGGTTTCGGCACACCTACTCAAAGAACAAGGCTATGAAGTCATCGGTCTGTTTATGAAAAATTGGGAAGATGACGACGATTCGGAATATTGCTCCACGCGCGAAGATTGGATAGACGCTGTTAGCGTAGCCGACGTGGTGGGTGTGGATATTGAAGCGGTTAATTTTGCCGCGGAATACAAAGACCGCGTTTTCTCCGAATTTTTACGCGAATACCAAGCTGGTCGCACACCCAATCCCGATGTGTTGTGTAACGCTGAAATTAAATTCAAAGCTTTTTTAGATCACGCCATGCATTTGGGCGCGGACTACATCGCCACCGGACATTACGCTCGTGTGCGTGAAAATAATGGTCGCTTTGAACTGCTCAAAGCGCTCGATTTAAGCAAAGACCAAAGCTACTTTTTGCACCGCTTAAATCAAGATCAGTTACGCAATACCTTGTTCCCTTTGGGTGAAATTCACAAAACCGAAGTACGCCGCATTGCCGAGCAATTAAAGCTGCCGAACGCAAGCAAAAAAGATTCGACCGGCATATGCTTCATAGGCGAACGCCCTTTCCGTGATTTCCTCAATCGCTATTTATCCAAGCAACCCGGTCCAATGAAAACGCCCGAAGGCGACATCGTGGGCGAACACATCGGTTTGAGTTTCTACACTTTAGGCCAACGCAAGGGCATCGGTATAGGCGGTATCAAGAGTCACCAAAATGCCGACGGCAGCAGCGATGCATGGTATGTGGCGCGTAAAGACATTGCCAATAACACGCTCTATGTGGTGCAAGGTCACGATCATCCTTGGTTGCTTTCGCCCACTTTAGCCGCAGACCAAGCGAGCTGGATTGCGGGCGTTGCACCGGATTTAGACAATCTGAAGGCCAAAACACGCTATCGCCAAGCCGACGTGCCAGCGCACTTTGCGGCGGATGGAAACGCGCAATTCAATTTACATTTCACCGATGCGCAATGGGCGGTAACACCGGGACAATCGGCTGTGCTGTATCAGGGCGAAGTGTGTTTGGGCGGCGGGATTATTTGTAATTAATTCGTGTGCCTGTCTGTTGGGTTAAGCATCAAAACAAGTAATCGCTCAATCAAGTAAGTGGATTCACATCGAAATCGCCCAACCATTTAATGGAGCCTCGTGATGCAAAACATGTTATTGCGCTACACCACATTCCTGATTTCTATCTTGGTATTTGTTCTTAGCGTGGTGTTTTACGATGTGCACGAAAGCATACATTGGTTCTTAATTATTTCGGCGCTGTTAATCGTCATCGGCATCCATGACATTATCCAAACCAAAAGTTCTATTCTGCGCAATTACCCGATTCTGGCGCACTTCCGTTTTCTGTTTGAATTAATCCGCCCTGAGATTCGTCAGTATTTTTTAGAAGACGATACCTCGGCCAATCCGTTTTCACGCAATCAACGCTCCATCGTTTATCAACGCGCAAAACAGCAAATCGACAAACGCCCTTTCGGGACTCAGTTGAACGTGTATGAAACTGGTTATGAGTGGATGAATCACTCGATTAAACCCGCACCAATTTCCACTCATGATTTTCGCATCACCATCGGAGAAGGACGCGCACAACCTTATTCGGCGAGCGTGTTTAATATTTCCGCGATGAGTTTTGGCGCGTTGTCCGCCAATGCTGTCCGCGCGTTAAACCAAGGTGCAGAGCGCGGCAACTTCATGCACGACACAGGCGAAGGCAGCATCAGTCGTTATCACAAACCAGAATTGCCGGGACACCAAGGCGGCGCTTTGGTCTGGAATATCGGCTCTGGTTATTTCGGTTGCCGCAATCCAGATGGTAGTTTTAGCGAGGCTAACTTCGCTGCCAACGCGACCCAGCCGCAAGTCAAGATGATTGAAGTGAAGCTGTCGCAAGGAGCGAAGCCGGGCCACGGCGGCTTGCTGCCGGGTAGCAAAGTCAGCATCGAAATCGCCGAAGCACGCGGCGTCACCGCTGGCGTTGATTGTGTTTCACCTGCCTCGCACAGCGCCTTTGGCACGCCAATTGAACTGCTGCAATTTATCGAAAAATTACGTCATTTATCCGGTGGCAAACCAACTGGCTTTAAGTTTGCGGTCGGTCACCCTTGGGAATTTTTTGGCATCGTTAAAGCGATGTTAGCGACCGGAATTCATCCCGACTTTATCGTGGTCGATGGCGCCGAAGGCGGAACTGGCGCGGCACCTGTCGAATTCACCGATCACGTTGGCGTGCCACTGCAAGAAGCGTTGTTATTGGTGCATAACACGCTGGTCGGTTGCGGTTTACGCGACAAAATTAAAATCGGCGCGTCCGGCAAAATCGTTACCGCCTTCGATATCGCCCGCACCTTGGCATTGGGTGCGGATTGGTGTAATTCAGCGCGCGGATTCATGTTCGCGCTAGGTTGCATTCAATCCCAAAGCTGCCACACCGACCGTTGCCCGACGGGTGTCGCCACCCAAGATCCGCTGCGCCAAAAAGCCTTGGTGGTTCCAGACAAGGCCGAGCGCGTGATGCACTTCCACGACAACACCTTAAAAGCCTTATCGGAATTGATCGCCGCTGCCGGATTAACGCATCCAGATCAGCTACGCCCGCACCACATCGTACGCCGCGTGTCCGCTAACCAAGTCCGCTTGGTGTCGAGCTTGTTACCCTATTTGGATGACGGTCAATTGCTTGATCCAGAACAGTTGTCGCGACTGCCAGAGGTCTATTCCCGCTACTGGCCGATCGCTCAGGCTGAATCGTTTCATGCCATGGGCTAAGACCGCACAAAAACGCGGTGCGTCGCCATTGTTATCACTGCAAAAACTGACGCGCCGATGATTTATGTGTTCGACGTAATTCCAATATACACATCCACCGCCTGCGCTCCCACATAGTGTTCAAAGTCAGTTTGAAAACTGCGTACTAATTCTGGGCGCTGCACAAAATAGGCCCAGATTTTTCCCCATGTTTGTATCAGCGCCGCGGGTAATTCGCCGCGTGCCTGAAAGACCAGATAATCCCCGGGACAGATATCAACATATCTAAATTCACTGCTAGGCTCATCAATCAATGCGCCAACGGTTAAATCATATTCTCCGCTCGCATCCGATTCGTAATGGGAATACACCGCATAAACTGCCTTGGAGACAGGCTGATTCGGGATTTTTTCTAATGCCTTGGTGGTGAAAACGGCATTCCATAAATTAGGAATTTGCGCTTTGGTCGGATCAAATTCATCGCTATTTTTAGTCCGAACGGCAAGCCCTGCCACTCGAAAGGTCTGCATCCGCTTCAATTCTGTTTGCATTGGCGCTCCCATAAAATGGCCTAAATTATCACAAAATCGCTGATGACTCGTCTTGAACGTGCTACTCCTTTTCCGATAAAAATTGCCCGCAATCAAGCATCGGCGATTCGTGCAAACTATTTACGCAGATCGCTTGCTTTTCCTTCTTTTTTCAATAACAATATAAATGAGAATCATTCTCATTTAATCAAATTCTCTGCCGTCGTTACTTAGCGCAATCACCTATCCCAGCGAGGAAATCAATGATCACCATAAACCAAAGTCCAGCCTCTCCAGAGCAATTTACCAGCGCGAGCAAACCTGAAATGCTAATCGCCGCCGTGCTGCATTTGATGTCGCATTACAGTTCGCGCAGCGCATTCAGTAAAGATAGGCATGCGTGCGTGAAACTGGCTGCGGTGATTGAGCGGCATTTGTCTATTTTGTCGGAATTGAACGAATTAGGCCCGATTCTGCGGGAAACCTGCGCACAATTGTCGGAACAGTGGCAACTCGTTATCGAGCACACATTACAAGAGCAGCGCAAAGAGAGGCTGGCAAAACGGTGGCGTCAATTTACCCAATTCACCTGAGCAATTACTACAACGTCGAGGTACAAAATGATTGTTTGCATTTGCCGTAATGTGTCTGAAGCACGCCTTAAAGCTGCTATCAAACAAGGAATAAACAGTTTGCCTTTGCTACGCACGCATTTGGACGTCGGCACTTGCTGCGGCCGATGTCACGAGTGCACCAAACAAATTTTGCAGGATTGTATGCAGCGCAGCGACACTATCAGCGACGCACCGCAAGTTATTTACTTTCAAAAACTCACCAGTTAATCGATTCACAAAAGAGCTGAAAACGCGCGCCAACAAGTCACAAAAAAACCTAATGTCAGCGATAGGCAGTTGGTTATTTTTCACTATAGTCTAGGGGAGTCGAGCTTACTGGCTTGGCGATTTGAGTCGGCGGACTTGAATATTTCCCCCGTAACTTCTTTGCGAGGTAGAGCTATGTTAGGCGACGCTAAAGTGATTCAACTCTTGAATGATCAATTGACCAACGAACTCAGTGCAATCAACCAATACTTTTTGCATTCACGGATGTATCGGAACTGGGGGCTGGATAAGATTGCGAAAAAGGAATACGAGGAATCTATCGGTGAAATGAAGCACGCTGATAAATTGATTGAACGCATTCTGATGATTGAAGGCCTGCCCAATTTGCAAGCACTGCACAAGCTGATGATTGGGGAAAACACCGAAGAAATGCTGGCCTGCGATCTCAAACTAGAACTCGCTGCGCAAAAAACCTTAAAAGAGGGAATTGCCGTGTGCGAAGTGCAGAACGATTATGTGTCGCGCGAGCTGCTAGAAGATATTCTAGAAGATACCGAAGAACACATCGACTGGCTCGAAACCCAGCTCGACTTAATCGGCAAAGTTGGCATACACAATTATTTGCAATCCCAAATGAGCCATTCAAGCTAAGCTCAATTGGATAGGCAATAAAAAAGGACACCCGTTTTAAACTGGCGTCCTTTTTTAATCGGAACGAGCTAATTTTAGTACGGCACAGTTTCTTTAAACGATGGCCGTTCAGACAGTTTCTCAAACAGTCGCGCTAAATTAGGATAATCAGCACGCCAATCCAATTCTGGGAAGCGAAAACTCAACCAACCTAGGGCGCAGCCAACAGCCACATCCGACAAGCTATAATGCGCGCCGCTGCAAAATGCGGAATCACCCAAATCGATAGACATGGTTTTCAAACCAGCATGCACCTTACTCATTTGGCGCGCAATCCAATCATTGCTTTGTAATTCCGGCGGACGTTGAGTTAATTCCAAGCGCACTAAAATCGCTGCATCCAAAACACCATCTGCTAATGCTTCCCAACATTTCACGCTGGCCCGTTCGCGTCCGTGGGTAGGAATTAATTTACTGACAGGAGTGAGCGTATCTAAGTATTCAACGATGACGTGGGAATCAAACATCGGGCTGTTGTCTTCCATGATCAAACACGGAACTTTACCCAGAGGGTTAGATTGTTGAATGGTCGTCTCGGGCGACCAAACGTTTTCTAAAATCAAATCGCATTCCAGCTTTTTTTCAGCTAAAACAATACGAACTTTTCGCACATAAGGGCTTGCTGTTGAGCCGATTAGTTTCATAATTTCTCTATAGTTAGTGTGATCAAATTATAACATTGCACATATTCAATTCAGTTACGCATCTGAAATATAACTATTGAACAACATATCCAGCGTTTTTAAGGTAAGACTAGTCGGGGAAAACGACCTAAGAAATGGTAAAATCACGCCTTATCAATCAATGCTGCTGATCTCTTCGCTGCCGTAATACTGATTTTTTGATAAGTTTGCTAAAGTCTCACTTTATCAGTGTAGCCGATGAATTCAAACTATTTTACGCATTGTCCTCCACTTTTTTGCATTCAATCCACATCATGCCACTTACAACTCTCTCCGCCCTTTCTCCTCTCGACGGTCGCTACGCTAGCAAAGTCGATCCGCTACGCGCCATTTTATCGGAAACCGGTTTTATGCATCACCGGGTTAAGGTGGAGATTTCTTGGTTGCAAGCGCTTGCTAATGCTGGCTTTGCCGAGATCAAACCTTTCTCAGCTGCAGCAACGAACTTCCTCGATAAATTAGTCAGCGAATTCGGCGAAGCTCACGCAGCACGAATTAAAGAGATTGAAGCCGTGACCAATCACGATGTAAAAGCCGTGGAATATTGGATCAAGGAGCAAGTGAAAGATATTCCAGAATTATTAGCCGCATCCGAATTCATCCATTTCGCCTGCACATCGGAAGACATCAACAATACGTCGCACGGCATGATGTTGTTGGCGGCACGCGATCAAGTGATGCTGCCAACGCTGCAAAAACTGATCGATAAACTAACCGAAATCGCGCACGACAATGCGACTTTGCCGATGTTATCCCGCACACACGGACAGCCTGCTAGCCCAACCACATTGGGTAAAGAAATTGCCAACGTAGTAGCCCGTTTAAAACGCGCCCAAACGCGTATCGCAGGCGTAGAAGTGTTAGGCAAAATGAACGGTGCTGTCGGTAACTACAACGCGCATTTGTCGGCCTATCCCCAAACTGATTGGGATGCATTCTCGAAAGCTGTCATTGAGCAGCGCTTGGGGTTAACCCATAACCCGTACACAATCCAAATCGAGCCGCATGATTACATGGCCGAAATGTTTGACGCCTTCGCCCGCGCCAACACGATTTTGCTCGATTTAAATCGCGACATTTGGGGCTATATTTCGATCGGTTATTTCAAACAACGCACTAAAGCCGGTGAAATTGGCTCCTCCACCATGCCGCACAAAGTGAATCCAATCGACTTTGAAAATTCCGAAGGCAATCTGGGTTTAGCTAACGCGGTATTAAAGCATTTATCCGAAAAATTGCCAGTCTCGCGCTGGCAGCGTGACTTAACCGATTCCACCGTGTTGCGTAATATCGGCGTGGCCTTCGGTTACACCTTGTTAGCCTACGACAGCTGCCTGCGCGGTTTGAATAAACTTGAAGTCAATCCAGTTCGCCTAGCCGAAGATTTAGAGGCAACGTGGGAAGTTTTGGCCGAGCCAGTACAAACGGTGATGCGCCGTTATGGCATTGAAAATCCCTACGAGCAACTCAAGGAATTAACCCGCGGCAAAGGCATTTCAAAAGAAGGCTTGCGTGAATTTATCACTGGCTTAGCAATTCCAGATTCCGCCAAGCAATTATTATTGGAAATGACGCCGTCGAATTACATCGGTATCGCGGCGGAGTTGGCGCGTAAGATTTAATACGTCGTTCGCCCCTTAAAAAATTCACTTATTTTGCACAGGTGAATTTTTTTTGCTATGATTAGTTCTCATTAGTACTAATTATCACTAAATTAATATTATGACCAAATACACCAAAACCGCGATGTTGCTGCACTGGCTTACCGCCCTGCTCATTATTAGCGCCTTCTGGCTGGGCGTCACGATGGTGGATATTCATGGGATTACGCCGACCAAGTTGAAATACTTCTCTTGGCATAAATGGATAGGAGTAACCGTGTTGGGGTTGAGTTGTATTCGGCTGCTGTGGCGCTTAACGCACCAACCGCCGCCAAATCCGCCGATGCCCGCATGGCAAGAAAAGGCCGCGTCTGGATTGCATGGTTTGCTGTATGTGCTCATATTTGCCATTCCCGTCTCCGGCTATCTGTACAGCATGGCGGCCGGTATACCAGTGATTTACTTAGGCTTGTTTGAACTTCCGGTAGTAATGGACCCTAATCCAGAACTAAAACCGCTATTAAAGGAAATACATTACGTGCTTAACATGACCTTATTAGCAAGTTTCTGTTTGCACGTTTCAGCAGCATTGAAACACCAGTTTATCGACCGTGATAACATCTTCAAGCGGATTTTTCCCTAATTTAACGAGAACGGAATTCATCATGTCATTTTTAAAAAGCCTCAAAAAACACTCAGGTTGGATGGCACTTGCCGCAGTTTCGCTGACTGTTTCCAGCTTGGCATTTGCCGCCTTAAAGTTCGACAGTAAAGCCAGCAACGTCGTCATTACATTCAAGCAAATGAATGTCCCGGTGAGCGCCAAGTTCACCAAATTTAATGCCGCAATTGATTACAACCCAGCGGCACCTGAAGCCGCGAAAGCCAGCGTTGAGATTGACATCACTAGTTTTGATTTAGGCGACCCTGAATACAATAAAGAAGTAACGAAAAAAGAATGGTTTAACGCCGCGCAATTCCCAAAAGCCAATTTCGTCTCCAGTAGCATCAAACCAGCGGCGAATGGCACATTAACCGCAACCGGTAAATTAACCATCAAAGGTAAAACTACCGACGTCAGCTTCCCAGTTAGCATCAAAAAAGAAGGTAATAACCAAGTGTTTGACGGTTCATTACCGATCAAACGCTTAACCTTTAATATCGGCGAAGGTGATTGGAAAGACACCAGCATGGTGGCCGATGATGTCATGATTAAATTTCACGTAGTAGCCGCACCGTAATTCGCAGTAATCCAGCAACGTGGTAACGCAGTAACGCAGTAACGCCGTAATTTAAGCAGCACGCAGCACCAATCCCTAACAGGTTGTTTTATTTAACTTTCACTTTCTCAAAGGATCTTTCCAATGAAATTAGCAAAACTTTTAGCCATTGCCTTAGTTGCAGCCGCTCCGTCGGTCTTCGCACAAAGCTATAACATCGACCCAAGCCACACTTTCCCAAGCTTTGAAACTGACCACATGGGAATCTCGGTTTGGCGCGGTAAATTCAACAAAACTAGCGGCACTGTTACTTTAGACAAAGCAGCTAAAACTGGTACTTTGGATATCACTATCGATGCCAGCTCGATCGACACTGGATTTGCAAAACTGAACGAACATCTGCAAAGCCCAGATTTCTTCAACGTCGCTAAATTCCCAACAGCGACTTACAAATCCACTAGCTTCAAATTCGATGGCGACAAGCCAGTAGCTGTACAAGGCAATTTGACATTATTAGGCGTGACTAAACCCGTTGAATTGACCATCAATAAATTCAAATGCATTATTCATCCAATGATGAAACGCGAAGTATGCGGCGCGGATGTATCAGCCTCATTCAAACGCACTGACTTCGGTATGAATACTTACTCACCACCGTTTGATCCAGTCATCAAATTGGCAATCCAAGTTGAAGCAGTATTGGCCAACTAATATTTGCCGATTAATTGTTGAATACCTTTATTACTCACACAATCAACCAACATGAGTGAACGTTATCTACGCAGTATTCGCCTGCTGGTTGAATGTGTGCAGCAATTTGAAAAACTGTCGGATCCTTATATCCGGCAGTTTGACCTGACCCAAGCCCAGTTCGACATCATCGCCACACTCGGCAACACCCAAGGTTTTAGCTGTAAAGAACTCGGTGAAAAAACCTTAATCACCAAAGGCACGCTGACTGGCGTATTAGATCGGCTGCAAAGCAAACATCTGATCGAGCGCGTCCAGTGCAAAGAGGACCGCCGCCTGCACTACATCCGCCTGACCAAGAAAGGCGAGAAGCTGTTTGAAGAAGCTTTTCCGTATGTTATACAAAACATGAAAGCGCGCTTTAAAGGCTTCACCAAAGACGATTTTGCGGCGCTTGAAGAACAATTGATTCGGTTACGAGAAGCCATTAGCGACTAGTTTTGCTGCCAAATTAGCGTAACGCGGCCGAGTAAAAAGTAGTTAACCAATAAAAAAGCCAGCAATCAGTTCGCTGGCTTTTTTACATTCTAAAACGAAGACGAAAACTTAAACTACCGCTCCATCCGTTTCATCTTTCGGTTTAATTGGCTTAATCAAATCTTCACGCTTCACACCCAACCACATCGCAATCGCAGCAGCCACGAACACGGAAGAATAAATACCGAAGCAAATACCAATCGTCAACGCCATCGAGAAACCGTGCAACGTTGCGCCACCAAAGAAGTACATCGACAACACCATCATCTGAGTAGAACCGTGGGTGATGATGGTACGTGAAATGGTGCTGGTGATCGCGTTGTCAATCACTTCGGTCACCGATGTTTTGCGCTGCTTGCGGAAGTTCTCACGAATCCGGTCAAAAATAACCACCGATTCATTGACCGAATATCCCAGCACCGCCAACACCGCCGCTAAAACGGATAAGCTAAATTCCCATTGGAAGAAGGCGAAGAAACCAATAATAATCACCACGTCATGCAAGTTCGCGATGATTGCCGCGACCGCGTATTTCCATTCGAAGCGCACCGCTAAGTAAATCATCACACCGGCGACCACCATCATCAGCGCATACAAACCATTGGTGAATAATTCTTCACCAACTTGCGGACCAACGATTTCAACCCGCTGTTTGGCCACACTGGTGTCGTGCTTTTGCAAAGCCGCCAAAACGGTATCGGTTTGTTGCGCAGCGGTTTGACCGGCCTTGGGCACTGGCAAACGGATCAACACGTCTTGCGCGCGACCAAACACAGCCACGCCGGCATCGTGGAAACCGATTTCTTCCAAACTCTGCTTAATCTCTTCCACCTTAGCGGCTTGCGAGTACGACACTTCCATAATCGTGCCGCCGGTGAATTCAATCGACAAATTCAAGCCGCGATGCAGAATAAAAAACACCGCTGCCACAAACGTAATTGCAGAAATGGCGTTGAATATCAGCGCATGGCGCATGAAGGGAATATCTTTTTTGAAGCGGAATAATTCCATAATAAATCCTAACTATCTGACGTAAGGTTGCGAACGCACACTAAAACCTTGGGGTTAAATTAATTCGACGGTTTCCAAATTTGACCGATAGCCAACGTGGTCAATTTACGCTTACGTCCATACCAAAGATTCACCACGCCACGCGACACAAACACCGACGAGAACAGCGAAGTCAAAATACCTAAACAGTGCACCACCGCAAAACCGCGAATCGCACCAGAGCCGAATGCCAGCAGAGCCAAACCAACGATAAAGGTGGTTACGTTCGAATCCAAAATCGTCGCCCAAGCACGATCAAAACCAGCCGAAATCGCTGCTTGCGGAGAATTACCAGCGCGCAGTTCTTCGCGAATACGTTCATTAATCAACACGTTTGAGTCAATCGCCATACCCAAGGCCAAGGCAATCGCCGCCATCCCCGGCAAGGTCAACGCGGTTTGCAGCAAGGACAAGGAAGCCACCAAGAGTAACAAGTTGAACGACAAGGCCAAGACGCTGAAGGCACCGAACAACATGTAGTAGACCACCATGAAAATCGAAATCGCGATGAAACCGTACAAGGTAGAATCAAAACCTTGCTTAATGTTTTCGGCACCCAACTGCGGGCCGATCACGCGCTCTTCAATAATGTTCATCGGCGCAGCCAAAGCACCAGCGCGTAACAGCAAGGCTAAGTCGCTAGCGGCTTCGGTCGAACCCATGCCGGTGATTTGGAATGACGAACCCAATTCTGCTTGGATAGTTGCCACGGTTAACACTTCGCCTTTGTTTTTCTCAAACAAAACGATGGCCATTTTTTTACCGATTTTGCCGCGTGTCGCTTCACGCATCTTACGGCCACCGTCGCCGTTCAAATCGATACTGACGGAAGGTTGTTGATGTTGGTCGAAACTTGCCGATGCGCCGGAAATATAATCGCCCGTCAAAACTGGTTCTTTGTACAAAATCACTGGCGCACCGCGACCGACTTTGAATAATTCCGAACCGTATGGAACAGTCGCGGTAGCATCGGTGCCATCCAAAATCGATTCGTCTTTCATGCGCACTTCTAAGGTCGCCGTGCGGCCAATGATGTCTTTCGCACGCGCCACGTCCACTACGCCTGGTAACTCAACGACGATGCGATCTGAACCTTGTTGCTGAATAATTGGCTCTTGGGTTCCAAGTTCATTAATACGCTTGGACAAGGTCGAAATATTTTGCTTAACGCTGTCCGCCTTAGCTTGTTGTAAGGCCGCTGGTTTTAACGACAGCGTCAACAACAAATCCGAACCGGTACCAGACTCAACTACATCGACATCGCGCTGTTGGTCGAGAATCAGATTTTTTGCTTTAGTGCGGGTATCAGCATCTGTAAATTTAATTGTGATTTGTTCCGCGTTGCGATCAATACCGGAATGACGAATATCTTTATCGCGCAAGCTAGTGCGCAAACTGGCTTGCATACCTTGCAAACGCTTATTCAACACGCCGTTGGTATCAACTTGCATCAAGAAATGCACACCACCACGCAAGTCCAAACCCAAGAACATCGGTGACGCATGAATCGCTTGCAACCAAGCTGGTGCGCTCGACATCGAGTTAAACGTCACGCTGTAGGATGGATCGGTTTGATCGGGGTTTAAGGCTTTTTCTAACGCTTCTTTGGCCTTAAATTGCGTGTCAGTGTCAGCAAAGCGCATCTTGACGCTGCCTTGCGTGCCATTCACGCCGAAGAAAACACCGGTGTTGGATAGGTTGGCACTTTTTAACGCATCTTCCACCCGCGCTTGCATGCTGGAATCGACTTTGACAGTAGATTTGGCGCTGTTGACTTGCAAAGCTGGCGATGGGCTATAAAAGTTGGGCACGGTGTAGAGTGCGCCGAACAATAAAGCGATGACGATAAGTACGTATTTCCAGGCTGGATAACGATTCATAGGAAGAAAATTTCAACTAAGTTAGAAAATAAAAACTACAGAAAGTCGACACGATATAAAAATTTAAACTAAAAAGCACGTCGCTAAAAACAAATAAAGCGGGGAAATCCCCGCTCTGGCTAGTTGCTTAGATCGTCTTAATCGTGCCTTTTGGCAGCAGCATCGTGACTGCGCTTTTTTGAATCACCACATCGGTGCCTTCAGAAACTTCGATCGTCACATAAGCGTCGGTCACTTTAGTGACGCGGCCTAGAATTCCGCCCACGGTAATGACTTCGTCATTTTTTGCTAACGCATCCATCATGGCTTTTTGCTCTTTTTGACGTTTCATCTGTGGACGAATCATCAAAAAATACAACACAACAAACATCATGATGATAGGCAAGAAACTCATCAAATTGCCTTCTAAACCAGTCGCACCGGCAGTTTGAGCATAAGCATTGGATATAAACATATTTTCCTCAGTTGATTTAATGGACAAAATTGAACGCAAGCACGTCAAATGGTGCCCATTTACTAGTTTTAAAGCGTGTTTTGGGGAATAACTAAATAAAGTTGGCTATTCTAGCATTGAGCTCAAACGCCACGCGCTCTATCTGCATGAAATTGCACAACAAATGTTGAAAAACGGTCGGCATCCAACGCATCGCGCATTTCTTGCATTAATTCCAAGTAGTAGTGCAAATTATGTATCGTATTTAAGCGCGCACCGAGGATTTCACCGGTGCGATGTAAATGATGCAAATAAGCGCGCGAAAAGTTTTTGCAGGCGTAGCAGGAACAGGTTTCATCCAGCGGCGCGGTGTCTTCTTTGTAACGCGCATTTTTAATTTTGACGTCACCAAAACGGGTGAACAACCAACCGTTGCGCGCATTCCGCGTTGGCATCACGCAGTCAAACATATCAATCCCGTTTTGCACACCGGCGACTAAATCTTCTGGCGTACCAACACCCATCAAATAATGCGGTTTATTCGCGGGCAAACGCGGGCCAACATGTTGCAACACGCGCAGCATATCTTCCTTGGGCTCACCGACCGACAAGCCGCCAATGGCAACGCCGTGGAAATTCAATTCTTCCAAACCCGCCAAGGATTCATCGCGCAAATGCTCAAACATACCGCCCTGCACGATGCCGAATAAAGCGTTGGGATTTTCACCTTGATTAAATTCATCCATCGAGCGCTTGGCCCAGCGCAACGACATGCGCATCGATTTGGCAGCCTCTTCTGTCGTGGCTGGGCGTCCGTCGATTTCATACGGCGTACATTCGTCGAACTGCATGACGATGTCGGAATTGAGCACGCGCTGAATTTGCATCGAGATTTCGGGCGATAAGAATAAACGTTCACCATTAATCGGCGAGGCAAATTTCACGCCCTCTTCCGTAATCTTACGCATCGCGCCCAGCGAATACACTTGGAAGCCGCCGGAATCGGTCAAAATCGGTTGGTCCCAGCCCATGAATTTGTGCAGGCCACCAAATTTATTGACCACATCCAAACCCGGACGTAACCAAAGGTGAAAGGTATTCCCCAGAATAATTTGCGCTTCGATTTCTTTCAGTTCCAGCGGCGACATCGCTTTGACCGAGCCGTAAGTACCGACTGGCATAAAAATCGGCGTTTGGATGACGCCATGATTGACCGTGACTTGACCGCGACGCGCGGCGCTGTTGGGGTCTTTTTTGATTAGTTTGAAATCGAGCATGGAGATTTTCTTTATTCGTAAAATTTGTTCGTCAACAGCATCGCATCACCATAACTAAAAAAACGATAACGCTGCGCAATCGCATGTTGGTAAGCCGCGCGGATGTGGTTGTAGCCAGCGAAGGCAGATACCAGCATCAGCAAGGTCGATTTTGGCAAATGGAAGTTGGTCACCAAACGCGTCACGGTTTTAAATTGATAACCGGGCGTGATGAACAAACGGGTATCGGCATTGCCCGCGAGGAGTTGACCGCTTTGGGAGGCCGATTCTAATGCGCGCAAACTGGTGGTGCCGACGGCAATGACATCGCGGCCATTAGCACGTGCGGTTTGAATTGCCGCAACCGTGGCTTCTGGCATGTTGTACCACTCGCTGTGCATATCGTGCTGACTTAAATCTTCGTGGCGCACTGGCTGGAATGTGCCAGCACCGACATGTAACGTCACGTACGCAAATTGAATCCCTTTGGCGCGGCATTTTTCTAAAATCGCTTCGTCAAAATGCAAACCCGCCGTTGGTGCAGCGACGGCGCCCGGGACTTTGGAATAAACGGTTTGATAGCGATTTTCATCGAACTCGTCGGCGCTATGTTCGATATACGGCGGCAGCGGCAAACTGCCGAATTGTTCTAACAAATCGAATACATCGCTGGGGAAATTGAGCACGTAAAATTCGCCTTGGCGCTCACCGACTTCTACCTCGAAGGCATCGGCCAATCGGATCGTGCTGCCTTGAGCAGGTGATTTGGATGCTCGGATTTGGGCCAACACGCTGCGTTGATCGGGATCATTAAACAAGACACGTTCAACCAATACCTCGACTTTGCCGCCGGTATTTTTTACGCCAAAAAAACGCGCTTTCAACACGCGGGTATCGTTAAACACCAGCACATCACCGGCGTGCAATTGATCGACCAAATCCGAAAAATGCCTATCGTGCAACTGCGCTCCATCGACTTGCAATAAACGCGACGCGCTGCGCTCAGGCAGCGGCGTTTGGGCGATCAGCTCGGGCGGCAGATCAAAGTTGAAATCGGATAAGGAGTAGCTAGTTGGAGACATAATTATTTATTTACGGAATTTGCTGTATAAAAACACAGTAATATGCTAATTTATCGCGTCGGCGAACCCGCCATTTTACGCTTTCTCGCTTAACTCCGATATGCCCACCGCCAACAAAACTAGCCCAACCAAGCCCAGCAAGGAGAAAGCGCCTTCCAGCACGGCCAGTAAACTGGCGGCTAGCTTAGCTAAACTCGGCCTGCGCAGCGATATGGATTTGGTGCTGCATTTGCCGATGCGCTATGTGGACGAGACCGAAATCACGCCGATGAAGCAAGCAGCGATGCAAGGCGGACAAATGCGTCAGGTCGAAGGTTTAGTTACGGCGTGCGATGTGCAATACCGCCCACGCCGCCAGTTAGTCGTAACCATTGCGGACGACGATGCGCAAATGGTACTGCGCTTTTTGAATTTTTACGGCAGTCAAGTGACCCAATTAGCGATAGGCACCCGAGTGCGCGCACGCGGCGAAGTGAGGCACGGATTTTTTGGCTCAGAGATGGTGCATCCCGACTACAAAGTCGTCAATGAAAACACCCCCTTGCCGACCCAACTCACACCAGTTTATCCATCAGGCGTTGGTGTTTCACAAGCAGGATTGCGACGCGAAATTCGCAGTGCAATGGGCAAAATCAATTGGCAAGACACGCTCACTCCCGCCTTGCGCGCAGAACTGCAATTATGCGAATTTGCCGAGGCGGTCAAACTACTGCACACACCACCCGCCGATGTGGACGAATCCAGTTTAGAAGACCGCTCGCATCCCGCTTGGCAGCGCATGAAATTCGACGAGCTACTAGCCCAGCAATTATCCCTACAACGCGCACAAGCGGCGCGCCGCAGCAAATCGGCGCCTAGCTTTAGCCTCGTGGGTGAAATCTCTAACGCGTTTTTAATGTCGCTGCCGTTCGCATTAACCGGCGCGCAACAACGGGTATTAAGCGAGATTCGCAGCGATTTATGCGCCCCGCATCCAATGCAGCGCTTGTTACAAGGGGATGTGGGTTGCGGCAAAACAATCGTCGCTGCGTTAGCCGCCGCGCAAGCGTTGGACAATGGATACCAGGCAGCCTTAATGGCACCGACTGAGATTTTGGCGGACCAACATTTTCGCAAGATTGCCGCATGGCTGGAGCCGCTGGGCATCTCGGTGGTGTGGCTGACTGGCAGCTTGAAAAAGAAAGAAAAGCAAGCTGCGCGCGAAAAGATCGAAGCAGGGACCGCGCAACTGATTATCGGCACCCACGCGCTGATTCAAGAAGACGTTAAATTTGCCAAACTCGGTTTAGTCATCGTCGATGAGCAACATCGTTTTGGGGTCGATCAGCGTCTGACTTTGCGCAATAAAGGCCACGATGAAGCCAGCGCGGATAAATTTATTCCACACCAATTAATGATGTCCGCCACGCCGATTCCGCGCACCTTGGCGATGACTTATTACGCCGATTTAGAAATTTCAGTGATTGATGAATTGCCGCCCGGTCGCAGTCCTATCGCGACCCGCGTGATTGATCAGGAGCGCCGCAGCGAAGTGATAGAGCGCGTTGGTGCAGCAGCGGCAGAAGGACGTCAGATTTACTGGGTTTGTCCCTTGATCGAAGAATCCGAAACATTGCAATTGCAAACGGCGACCGACACCTGCGCGATGCTACAAATGGCGCTACCGCATCTGCAGATTGGCTTGGTGCATGGGCGAATGAAACCGGCTGAAAAGCAAGAAGTGATGGCGGAATTTATTGCCGGACGCATGCAATTATTAGTCGCCACCACAGTGATTGAAGTGGGCGTGGACGTGCCTAATGCGTCGCTAATGGTAATCGAACATGCCGAGCGTTTTGGCTTATCGCAACTGCATCAATTACGCGGTCGAGTCGGGCGAGGCAGCGCTGCTTCGGTGTGTTTATTGATGTATCAAGGGCCGCTGGGCCTAGTTGCCAAGCAACGTTTAATGACCATGCGCGCCACCACCGATGGATTTGAGATTGCTCGCAAAGATCTAGAGATTCGTGGCCCAGGTGAATTTTTAGGCGCGCGCCAAGCCGGGCAAGCGATGCTACGTTTTGCTGACTTGGAAACGGATCAATGGATGGTCGAACAGGCACGCGACGTGGCGCAACGTTTATTGAAGAATCAACTGCCCGATTCCGCCGCCATGGTGGAAGCGCATTTATTGCGCTGGATGCATAACAAGGAAGAATATTTGCGGGTTTAACTTCCCCATCTTAACTTGCGCTTTGCCCCATACTCCCTCCGATTGCCTACTAATTCCGACTTTGCTCCGACGTAAGAACCGCCCATCTAGCTCGACCAAGTGCAGTATGCCTGTCCGACTAATAGCATCAATGATTTGCCAGCACTTAATGGCAAATAATGCCCCGGTATGTTCAAGAGTAAAATACTGCGCTATTGGTTAAATTTCGCTAACTTTGCATAATTTCCGTGGCGCACGAACAGCAATCTCACTAAACTGAGTGGTATTAGTTTGATTGCAAAGAAGTATTGGAGAATCTAGATATTGTTGCAAGCAAGGCAACCACAAGATTTGCCCCACCTTCAACAGCAATGTGACGGTGGTATCAATATTCGTAAGATTGCCCTTGGCAAATCAACGCCCGAGCTGAAATAAAACCAAAGATTGCAAGGCACAAACTGAAGTCGCCCTAATTAACAATAAGAATAATTGAATAACTCAAGCACGACTGCGCCACAATTCTACGGCCAACATATGAAACGTTTATGACACTCACCGAACTTAAATACATCGTCGCCGTCGCCCGTCACCGTCATTTTGGTCATGCTGCGGAAGCGTGCTTCGTGGCGCAGCCAACTTTATCGGTCGCGATCAAAAAATTAGAGGACGAATTAGGCGTGATCCTGTTTGAACGCGGTGGCTCAGAGATCACCACCACGCCCATCGGAGCGCAAATCGTGGCGCAAGCCGAACATGTGCTGGAACAGACCGCCGCGATTAAAGAAATCGCCAAGCAAAATAATGATCCGCTGGCGGGGATTTTCCGACTCGGCGTGATCTACACCATCGGCCCGTATTTGCTGCCGACTTTGGTCAAAGGCATGATCGAACACGCGCCGCAAATGCCCTTGGTTTTGCAAGAAAACTTCACCACTAAATTATTAGAATTATTACGCCAAGGCGAATTGGATGCCGCCATCGTTGCGCTACCTTTGCCCGAGAGTGGCTTTATGACTTTGCCGGTGTATGACGAGCCGTTTGTGGTTGCCGTTTCCAACCAACATCCGTGGGGCAAACGTGAAAGCATTAATTCGAACGAATTAAAGTCAGAAACCATGTTGCTGCTCGGTAACGGTCATTGCTTCCGCGATCAAGTGCTAGAAGTTTGCCCTGAGATGGCGCGCTTTGCGACTTCCGATGATGGAATCGCTCGCACCTTTGAAGGTTCATCGTTGGAGACTATTCGGCACATGGTGGCTTCCGGAATCGGCATTACCGTTCTGCCGAAAGCCTCCGCACCCAACGCCGTAAGTTCCGATGGCATGTTGCGCCATGTGCCGTTTGAAGCACCGATTCCCATGCGCCAAGTCGCACTGGTTTGGCGTAAAAGTTTTACCCGCCAAGCAGCCATCAACAAGCTCCAACAAGTCATCCTGCAATGCGATGTGCCGGGTGTGACGATGTTGCCAGACGCTGTCATTTCCTGATCTGTCCGAACTAAATCCAGGCGCTTTTTTCCAACCCCTCATTTTTTACAGAGGATGTATATGGTGTGGTTTGTCTTATTGATGGCTGGCCTAATGGAAATTGGCTGGGCCATTGGTCTTAAATATTCGCACAACTTCACCCGTCCAGTTCCCTCAATTCTGACCGTTGTGGCGATGGCAATCAGTATTTGGCTCTTGTCGTACGCCATGAAAACTCTGCCAATCGGCACGGCCTACGCGGTATGGACCGGGATTGGCGCGGTTGGCACCGTCATTCTGGGCATCGTCTTATTTAACGAACCGGCCACGCCCGCCCGCCTGATTTGCGTGGGACTCATCATCGCTGGGATCGCTGGGTTAAAGATTCTCTCGCCTACCTAAACTCGCTCGACGGTCCGTCGCCTGCTAGACCGCGCCGCTATTTTTTGTATTTTGTCCACACTCAACAACTTGAAGCATAAATAGTTGAGAAAAGTCATGTAAAAAATAATGATTTATGGCAATAATACGTGCTGGATTTTCAAGTTTTTCCATCCAACATATAAAAATAGGGGGCCCATCCAATATGCAGAATCAGAATTCAAAACAACATCATTTGGCGAGCGACACAACGCAGGTAATGGAACGACGCGATTTTTTGCGATATACCATCGCCGCAGGGCTAGCGATTTCGGTATTTCCGGCTGCTGCTAAGACAGTCATCCACACGGACACCGATGGTTTAAAAGACGGTGAATTCACCTTGGACATCGCTGGTCAGCCAGTGCCAGTCTATATGGCGCAGCCCAAAGATAAGGGAAATCTGCCAGTTGTGATCGTGATCTCTGACGTATTCGGACTAACAGAACACATCGAAGACATCGCTCGCCGTTTTGCCAAACAAGGTTATTTGGCTGTGGCGCCCGACTTATTTTCGCGCCAAGGCGATCCGGCTAACTACGACAGTGTCGCGCAGATTATGAAAGAAGTCGCCTCGAAAGTATCCGATGCGCAAGTATTTGGCGATTTGGATGCATGCGCGGCCTGGGCCAAACGCAATGGCGGTGATGCGAACAAAATCGCCGTGGCTGGTTTCGGTTGGGGCGGGCGTCACGCGTGGTTGTATGCCGCACACAATGCCGAGATCAAAACAGGCTTGGCTTGGTATGGACGCTTAGTGACCGATTCGACGTCAGCCGCAATCAATCCACAAAATCCAATCAATATCGCGCCAACCTTGGTCGCGCCGATTCTGGGATTTTACGCGGGCAAAGATAGCGCCATCCCAGCAACTACCGTTACTCAAATGAAAGATGCTTTGGCACTGGGATCGAGCCATTCAGAAATCGTGATGTATCCCAAATCCGGCAGCGGTTTTTATGCTGATTATCGCCTCACGTACGCACCTGACGACGCCAAAGATAGCTGGAAGCGCGCCATCGATTGGCTGCATAGTCACGGTCTGGAATAACACCTTGATCGCCACTGTTAATTCGCGTTAGCAGTGGCACTCTGTTTTATAATGAGTCGCTTGCACCGTAACTCTTCCTGCCGAGGCTCAAAATTCACTCCACTTTAATTTCCATTCTGTTCACCACAGCGATTGCCGGTGTCATCAGCATTACGGCGGCTGCTATTTTTTCGTTCTCGATGCTGTCCAAAATGGTGGAACGCATGGTCAGCCTGTCGGTCGGGATTATGTTGTCCACCTGTTTCTTGCATGCGCTGCCCGAAGCGTTTGAATCCAAAGCCGATACCCACGCTTTATTCGCGTTATTGCTTGGAAGCCTATTGGGATTTTTTCTGCTGGAGAAATTTGCGATTCTGCGCCATTCACATCATCACGAAGACGACGGACATCATCACGCACACGGGCATGACGCGCATCAGGCGGGCAAATCGGGTTGGATGATTTTGGTCGGTGATGGCATGCACAACTTTACCGATGGCATTTTGATTGCGGCCGCTTTTTTGGCCAATCCGCAGCTCGGCATCGTGACTGGCTTGGCGATTATTGCGCACGAAATTCCACAGGAAATCGGTGATTTCATCGTTTTATTAAATGCTGGATTTACCCGCCGCCGCGCGTATATGTATAACTTATTGTCGAGCTTGATGGCAGTCGTTGGCGGTGTGCTGGGCTACTACACGCTGGAGAGCGCCAGCAATTTGATTCCCTACGTGCTGGTGATTGCTTCATCCGGATTCATCTATATTGCCGTTAGTGATTTGATGCCGCAAATGCAGCGTCGCGCCACATTAAAAGAAACCATTCCGCAAATTATTTTGATTGGCTTGGGTGTGTTGATTGTGGTGTATCTGACCGGTCAACACACGCATTGAGCGCTTAATCGCTTGGTCACTCGATCAATCATCGATCAAACGTAATACGCCACCGAGGTCATCACCTTTGCCATGCCCGTCATGATTTTTTTGACTGGTTCGGGCAATTCCGTTGCGCCCAATTGCTGTGCCGCCGCGCCATGCGCGATTTCATCGTCGCGCATTTGCACGACAATCGCGCGCGATTTGGTGTCTTGCAAGGGCAACTCGGCCAAATGACTAGTCAAATGGGCTTCGACTTGGCGCTCGGTTTCCACTACAAAACCTAGACTTGGTTTGTCGCCGACTTTAGCCGCGATCATGCCGCAAGCAAAGGCTCCGGCATACCAAAGCGGATTTAACAGACTAATGTGCGAGCCAAGCTCACCCAATCGATGCGCGGTCCATGCTAAGTGGTCTTCTTCTTCGCGCCCTGCTTCAACAAATTGCTGTTGCACTGCCGGATCCTTAGAAAACAATCCCTGCGATTGATACAGCGCTTGCGCGCAGACTTCACCAACGTGATTCACCCGCATCAAGCCAGCGCTATGCTGACGCTCTTTATCCGTTAACGTGGCTTCCACGATTTTGGCCGAAGGATTAGCTCGGCTTTGTGCGGCAACACCCGCGACAACACGTAAAGTTTTATCGAATGCGGTGATGAAGGCGTCTAATTTATTCACGAAATAGTCCTAGGCGTTTAACAATGCGCAAAAGCGCGGAAAACAGATACTTTGGTGAGGCCACATTGTCGCGTATTTTAGTGAGTTTTACTTTGCTCTGCGACAGGAATTTGGGTACACGCAACCACGGCAGCGCGACAGTTTTGGGGACATACCGCAATCGAAGAATTAAACTTTGTCGGAATAACAACCCAATACCAACTCCCTCAGCGTTAAGTTATGTCTGATGGCATATCTGTTACCTCAACATTAAAAACATTTAATGTTTGCAATAAGCACGGGCTCCTATAATTCGGCCATCACAAATATGCCCTGTGGAAACTTTTGGGGCATCGAATTCCCCAAAAAACTTCACTTTGAGGCACCCATGCTTTGGATTGTCCGTGTTGCACTGAAACGTCCGTACACCTTTATTGTCTTGGCATTACTCATTTTGATTTTTGGTCCGCTGGCGGCGTTGCGCTCGCCGACCGATATTTTCCCTGACATCAAAATCCCCGTCATCAGCGTAGTCTGGACATACACCGGTTTACCACCGGAGGATATGTCGGGTCGAGTACTGTATTACTACGAGCGCCAGCTCAGTTCGACCGTTAATGATATCGAACATATCGAATCGCAATCACTTGCAGGATACGGCATTGTTAAAATTTTCTTTCAGCCCAACGTCGATATCCGCACGGCCACGGCGCAAGTGACATCAA
This sequence comes from Sapientia aquatica, assembly GCF_004358105.1. Lineage (GTDB taxonomy): Bacteria > Pseudomonadota > Gammaproteobacteria > Burkholderiales > Burkholderiaceae_D > Solimicrobium > Solimicrobium aquaticum. The sequence continues at coordinate 300,189 of NZ_SMYL01000003.1, forward strand.
TTTCCCAGACCGTGTTAAAACAAATGCCGCCGGGGATTACGCCGCCGCTGATCTTGAATTACAACGCGTCCACTGTGCCGATTCTGCAATTGGCGCTATCCAGCATAGAAGAAACTGAACAAAAACTATTCGACTTCGGCCAAAACTTTATCCGACCGCAATTAGCGACTGTCCCCGGAACGGCGGTTCCGTCACCGTACGGCGGCAAGGTTAGACAAATTCAAATCGATCTCAATCAACAGGCGATGCAGGCCAAAAACTTAACTGCCGAAGACATTGAAAATGCCATCACTGCGCAGAATCAAATCATTCCAGTCGGTACGCAAAAAATTGGCAAATTTGAATACAGCGTCAAGCTCAATAACAGCCCTGATGCGTTCGAAAAATTAAGTGAACTGCCGATTAAGTACGTGGACGGCACGTTAATTTATCTGCGCGACGTAGCAAGCGTGCGCGATGGCAACCCTCCCCAGACGAATATTGTGAGGGTTAATGGCAGCCGCGCAGTTTTGATGACTATTTTAAAAAGCGGTGCTGCGTCCACACTCGACATTGTCAACAACGTTAAAAATTTGCTGCCGAAAATTACTGAAACACTGCCTAAATCGATTCATCTCGATGCCATCGGCGATCAATCTATCTTCGTTAAAGCAGCAGTTGGTGGCGTAGCACGCGAAGCAGTCATTGCGGCCTTATTAACCAGCTTAATGATCCTGTTATTTTTAGGGAGCTGGCGTTCAACTTTGATTATCACCGCCTCAATTCCGCTAGCAATTTTGTCGTCCATCATTGGCTTATACGCAGTGGGCGAAACGCTTAATATTATGACCTTGGGTGGTCTAGCGTTAGCGGTCGGCATTCTGGTCGATGATGCGACGGTGACGATTGAAAATATTAATTGGCACTTAGAACAGGGCAAAGATGTGCACACGGCGATCATGGACGGAGCGCACCAAATCGTCGGGCCCGCATTTGTTTCATTACTGTGCATTTGTATTGTGTTTATCCCGATGTTCTTCTTAAACGGGGTCGCGCATTATTTGTTTGTGCCAATGGCCGAAGCCGTTATTTTTGCCATGATTGCTTCGTTCGTTTTATCCCGAACCTTGGTGCCGACGATGTCACTATATATCTTGCGCGTTCACAGTATTGGCGGTCATCCTTCGGGAGAGTTACTACAAAATGCGCAACCAAATCATCAAACCCCTTCGCATTCAAGCAACCCCTTAGTACGTTTTCAGCAAGGATTCGAGCAGCGATTTATTAAAGTCCGCAATACCTATTATTCATTCTTGGTATTAGCAATGGAAAACAAAAAGTTATTCATTCCTGGCTTTTTAGCTATCGTTGCGATCTCGTTTGCTTTAGTACCGTGGCTGGGTCGTGACTTCTTCCCTGATGTGGATTCTGGTCAAATTAAATTGCATGTGCGCGCACAGATAGGCACACGAATTGAAGAAACGGCCAAACTATTTGATCAAGTCGAGCAACACATTCGCACCAAAATCCCAAGTAATGAACTAGGCACAATAGTCGATAATATGGGTTTGACCGTGAGTGGTATTAATCAGGTGTATAACAATACTGGAACGATCGGCCCGCAAGACGGTGATATTCTTATCGCGCTCAATGAAGATCATCATCCGACGGCAGAATACGTGGCCGAGCTACGCAAATCGTTGGCGCAACAATTTCCTGGGACGACTTTCTCATTTTTACCGGCAGACATCATCAGCCAGATTCTCAACTTTGGCGCGCCCGCTCCTATTGACGTGCAGGTGATGGGACCAAACGGTGCGGAGAATATGCTGTATGCACAAAAACTGGAACGTGAGATAAAGGCAATCTCTGGTATTGCCGACGTGCGCATCCAGCAGGCGAATAATTATCCGCAATTAAAGGTTGATGTAGATCGCAGTCGCGCTAAACAAGCAGGCATTACCGAGCGCGATGTGACAAATAGTTTGGTGGTCAGTATGGCGGGGAGTGGTCAGGTTGCGCCGGCTTTTTGGCTCAATAAACGCAACGGCGTTTCTTATCCTATCGTCGCCCAAACGCCTGAATACAACATTCAATCCTTATCGGATTTAAAAAATATTCCTATCGTAGGCGATAACGTCAAAGGCTTGCAGGTGCTAGGCGGGTTGGCCGATATTACACGGTCGGCTACGCCAGCAGTGGTGTCGCATTATGCAGTGCAACCAGTGATCGATATTTTTGCTACGCCACAGCATCGCGATTTGGGCAGTGTGGCAACGGATATCACCAAGATACTGAAGCAAAACGAATCCAGCCGTCCTAAGGGTTCCACCATCACCTTACGTGGACAGGTACAAACAATGAACACGGCGTTTAGCGGATTATTGTTTGGATTGTTGGCCGCGATTGTGCTGATCTATTTGCTAATCGTCGTCAACTTCCAATCGTGGAGCGATCCATTCGTCATTATTAGCGCACTCCCGGCCGCGTTGGCAGGCATTGTTTGGATGCTCTTTAGCACGCATACGACGTTATCAGTACCAGCCTTAACTGGCGCCATTATGTGTATGGGCGTCGCCACGGCCAATAGTATTTTAGTGATCAGCTTCGCCCGCGAGCGCTTGCAGCATTTGGGCGATCCGATAAAGGCTGCACTGGAAGCTGGGTTTACCCGTTTTAGACCAGTGCTAATGACCGCGTTAGCGATGATTATTGGTATGGCACCAATGGCGCTGGGTCTAGGTGAGGGTGGCGAACAAAATGCACCGTTGGGGCGCGCTGTAATCGGCGGACTCATGGCTGCCACCATTGCCACGTTATTGTTTGTACCTATCCTGTTTAGCATAATTCATCGAAATTACACACCTACTTCACCGCTTGGAGATACTCGTGAGCACGCATGATAACGACGCAATTTTGCACAAACCATTGCCACCAAATCTAAAAATGAAAGCGTTGGTGGTACTCATTGTCGGCATTTGCGTGGTCGTTTGGGGCATTGGTTCGCGCTCCAAAGAACAAGCGGGATTAGCGCAATCAGCGCAAGATCAGGCCAACCCGATTGTAAAAGTCATTCAACCCAGCCAATCCAAAGCAGCGCCTGAATTAGTCTTACCCGGCACATTGCAGGCTTACTACTCTGCGACAGTGTACGCACGGGTTAACGGCTACTTAAAAAGTTGGTCGGCCGATATTGGAGCACCGGTCAAAGCGGGCCAAGTGCTGGCCGTGATCGAAACACCCGAATTGGACCAACAACTAAAACAATCTGAAGCCAACCTCGAATCCGCCCTAGCCAACCAGCGACTCACCGAAATTACCAGCAATCGTTGGAAAAATTTGCTAGCCAGTGACTCGGTGTCTAAACAAGAAGCCGATGAAAAAAATGGTGATAATGAAGCCAAAAAAGCGCTAGTCGTCGCCGCTCAAGCGGACGTCAACCGCTTGCGTGCACTCGCATCATTTAAGCAAATTACAGCTCCATTTGACGGCATCATTACCTCGCGCAAAACCGATATCGGGGCATTGATTAACGCTGGCCACGATGCAGGGCATGAGTTGTTTACCGTGGCCGACAACCGCAAATTGCGCTTGTACGTTAATGTTCCCCAGAGCTATGCACATAAACTTAATGTCGGCATGAAAGCCGATTTAGACGTTCCGAGCTTTCCGGGTAAAACATTCGAGGCGACTTTACGTGCCAATTCCGGCGCGGTCAATGAAAGTTCAGGGTCGGTATTAGTGGAGCTGGAAGTCGATAACAAGCTCGGGCAGCTCATGCCGGGTGGATATGGCAATGTGAAATTCAAATTGCCCGTGGATGCTAGCCTGATACAAATTCCCGCCAGTGCATTGGTATTTCGAAAAGAAGGTCTATCGATTGCAACGCTCACGACGGACAATCATGTTGCGCTCCGGCCCATCCAAATCAGCCACGATCAAGGTTCCGTGGTTGAGATCGCAAACGGCATTAGTCCGACTGACCGCATTATTGACAATCCGCCGGATTCAATCGAAAACGGTGACTTGGTGCGAATCAGCGGACCGACCGGAGGAAAGAGACAATGACAACCAAATCAAACGGTGCGAAGACTCTTTTTGGCCTGAGCATTGCGCTGCTGTTGGGTGGTTGCTCCTTAGCCCCTACCTATCATGCACCTGCAGTTGCACTCAAAGCCGATCAATGGCAGGACAGCCTTTGGAAACCCGCGCAAGCTGGAGATGCTCTTCCGCGCCAAGCATGGTGGCAGGTATATAACGATCCTGTTTTAGACGCATTGCAAGCAAAAATAGATCAGAGCAGTCCCACGCTAGCAATTGCATTGGCGCGCTTCGACCAAGCCAACGCGTTCGCTAACGGAGTGCAATCAGGGCTCTTTCCTAGCGTCGATGGCGGTGCGAATGCCAGCAACAATCGCCAATCAGATAACCGTCCGCTGCGCGGCTCCAATCAACCGAATGTGTACAAAGCCAACACCATCGGACTGGGTGCGAGATATGAATTGGATTTCTGGGGGCGCGTACGAAATTTAGTTCAAGCTGGTCAAGCCGAAGCACAAGCCAGTGCCGCGGACGTTGAAACTGTACGACTTAGTTTGCATGCTCAACTGGCCGATTACTACCTCAACTTGCGCGGCACAGATGCCAAAATCACGCTACTCAATACTACGATAGCGGCGTATCAACGCGCCTTAGAGTTAACCCAGCGACGCCATGCTGGCGGAGTCGCCTCAGGACTTGATGTGGCCCGAGCCCAGACGCAATTCAGTTCCGTCAAAGCACAGTTGGCCGATATCGCCTCAAAACGTGCTGTCCTAGAACACGCTATCGCCAGCTTGATCGGTGAACCCGCAATGCAGTTTCAATTAGCGGTGGCAAGCGAGCAGTTAAGTGTGCCAGAAATACCAACGGCCATTCCTTCAACGTTATTGCAGCGCCGACCCGATATCAGCGCAGCAGAGCGACGCACTGCGGCCGCCAACGCGACAATTGGCGTGGCGCGGGCCGCGTATTTTCCTGACTTTACCCTCGGTGCGGCGGTGGGTTACCAAAATACCGGCAAGGGTGAATTACTGTCATCACCAAATAGCTTTTGGTCGCTCGGTCCATCGGTAGTATTTAATCTATTTGACGCTGGCAAACGTGACGCCGATGTAGCACGCGCCAAAGCGGCTTTCGAGGCGAGCAGCGCGCAATACCGCGCTACCGTGCTTACGGCCTTCCAACAAGTTGACGACGCCTTATCGGAACTGCACTATGCGCAACGGGGTGAAATTGAGCAAGCCGCAGCGGTCAAGTCAGCACAAACGACGTTAAATTTATCGCTCAACCGATATCGTGAGGGTGCGGTTAATTATTTAGACGTAGTGACTGCGCAAGCGGCGGCTTTATCGGCGCAAACCTACGCACTGGATTTACACACACAACAATTGCGCTACAGTGTTGAATTAATTCGCGCCTTAGGTGGTGGCTGGCAAGCGGATCAAGCTCCCACTACACCCAACTCGACATTCGCACAGAAATAATTTAGCGTGTTCGATTACGCATGCAGTTAGCCAACCAGAACCGACTATGCTTAAAATTTTAACCATCGAAGACGATCCAGTGACAGCCGAGGAAATTGCATCGGAACTGCAAGCGCATGGTTACGAGGTCGAGATTGAACACGATGGCCAGAGTGGCTTACTCAAAGCCAGCAGCGGCAAGTTTGACGCAATCACACTTGATCGAATGCTGCCCAATCTCGATGGATTAAGCATAGTGAGTCAACTACGCGCACAAGGCATCAACACACCGGTGCTGATGATTAGCGCCTTAAGCGATGTCGATGAGCGCATCCGAGGCTTACGCGCGGGTGGAGATGATTATTTGACCAAACCTTTTGCAGTTGACGAAATGGCGGCGCGCCTAGAAGTTTTGCTGCGTCGGCGTCAGACGCCGCAATTAGTCATTACCTTACAAGTTGCCGATTTAACGATGAATTTGATGGAGCGCAGCGTTTTGCGTGGCACGGAATATATCGAATTGAAAACGACCGAATTTCGCCTATTAGAATATATGATGCGTAATTCGAATCAAGTACTCACCCGCTCGATGATTTTTGAAGCAGTCTGGAATTACCATTTCGATCCGTACACCAATTTAATCGAAGTCCATATGACCCGCTTGCGCAAGAAAATTAACCTACCCAATCTTCCCGCACTAATCCATACCGTGCGCGGCTCTGGCTATTTGCTTGGTCAACAATGAAAGCCACGCTACTCGATCATTGGCGTATATCAATTTTCCGCCTGGCGATTTTGTATGGCTTGGTTTTCACCATCGGCAATATCGCCTTGATGGGTTTAATTTATTGGCAGACATCGAGTTATTTAGTGCATCGCATTGACGACAGCATTATGACGATGTCGGGCAACTTTACAAATCTCACACCCGAACAAGCCAAACAACAAGTGCACGAAGCTTTGCAATTCGATTTACGCAAATCGAATTTATATGCGCTCTTTAGTTCAGACGGCAGCGTCATCACCGGCAATATGCAAAGTTTGCCGGAACATGTTCCGATTGATGGAGCAATACACCAATTTCCGCATCTAGGCATTCCGCCGTACTTATCCAGTTCAAATCAATCACAACGCATCGATGGTTTAGCGCGCGCGAGATTTCAGCGATTATCGAACGGCAGCATTTTGGTTGTTGGACGCGATTTTACGCAACTAGCTGAAATTAAAGGCATTATTTTGCGGGCCTTAATCGGCAGCGGTTCAGCCATATTAATTATCGGACTGCTCAGTGGCTTTGCCTTTAGCATTCGACCTTTGCGTCGCATTAATGCCATCCGCGCGACCAGCACAAAGATAATGCAAGGTGAGTTAAGTTTACGCATGCCTGTCTCAAGCCGGCAAGATGAACTCGATATGTTGTCCGGCATTGTCAATCTAATGCTGGAAGAGATTGAACGCCTACTCAACGAAGTCAAAAGCGTCACTGACACAGTAGCTCACGATTTGCGCACACCGCTGACCCGCCTGCGCTTAACGCTTTATCGCGCACAACAACTACCCAGCAACGACGCTCAGCATCAATTATTAGATAGTGCGCTCACCGAAACAGATAGTTTGTTGCGCCGGTTTAGGGCCTTATTACGCATCTCCGAAATCGAAAATCGCCAACGCAAATCGGGATTCAAGCAAATTAACTTGCCCGAAATCCTCACTCAGATCCTTGAGCTGTTTGAGCCATTAGCAGAGGAAGCACAAGTCGCATTGACGTTCGAGGGAAATTGCAGCCGCACCATCTATGCTGACCCAGATTTATTGTTGGAGGCGCTGAGTAACCTGATCGATAACGCAATCAAATTTACCGATATTGGCGGATCAGTCCACATTCTTATTTCAGAACCCAACGGGGTCGTGCAGATCGATATTACCGATACCGGCTGCGGCATTCCCCCGGCGGAGCGCGCAACAGTCCTGCTGCGGTTTCACCGCAGTATGTCCAGCCAAAACCATCAACAAAAGGAAGGCTTTGGATTGGGTTTAAGTATCGTCGCGGCGATTCTGCGACTGCATAACTTTGGCCTAGAATTTAAAGATAACGCAGTAGGAACTCATGTCAGAATTACTTGCGCCAACGACTCAGTCCAAAATAACGGATGAAAAATGAGCCTAATCAACATCCCAGATCGAGGCTTAAAAGCTGCTCTGGGATGCATAAAGAGCAGAAATTAAATCTTGTAATCAATCCCCAAAGTTAGACCTGTGGTGCTAGCCTTATTAGTTGCTGCGCCTTGGAACTGAGTTGGATCGCCGCCCCATTTATTGTGGTCGACTTCCAAAAACACTAAGGTCTTTTTAGAGAATTTATATTCCGCAAAACCAATCACTCGCTTGATGTTGGCTTCGGGTTTTGCATTCGCGCTCCAACTACGATCGACATTGTAATAACCCAATGTTAAATCAATGGCAGAGGTGGCTGCGTAGGTGGTACCGATCGACGCCACATTAGTTTTGATCTGTGTTGACGTCGTGCGATCGGCAGTGCTGCTGCTATAGTTTCCAGCGATTTGCCAATCACCCAACGTATAACGACCACCGACTGTGTAATCGGTTAATTTCAACGTGTCATTAATGTTGTTGAGATCGAGATAAGCCGCCGACAAAACCAAACCATTATCGTGGTAAGTCAATGCGCCCTGCTCGCTTGAACCTGCTGCGCTTGAGCCGCTCACGCCACCAAACGAATAAACCAGCGTTGCAGTGACTGGGCCTATATCTTTAATGTATTTGATCGCGTTATCTTGGCGCTGCATCGAATCATTTCCGGCATTGCCAACACCGTAATACGTCGCAGCCGAACTCACTAACGACGCAGAGTTGAGTGACGTAAATTGCAAATTTGGATTGAACGCAGTAAAACGACCGCCAATGGCATCAATGTCATCGATTACATCGCGCGCCGCATTTTGTTGGCGTCCCAATACAACACGACCAAACGGAGTTACCAATCCAATAGTGGCCTGGCGCTCAAACAACTTATTGGCAGTGGTCGCTGAAGCATCTTTGCCCGCACCAAGATTGGGATTTACGCTACCAGTATTGGCGTATAAATCGCCTTCCAAGGTAAATAAGGCTTGATATCCGCCGCCTAAATCTTCGCCGCCTGTAATACCAAATCGACCGGAGCGGTCCACCCCATTGGCCAAACCCGAGGTACTGCCATTAGTAGCCGACGGTGACGATGTCGCCGATATTCCCAAACCTTCGGAATAGCGAGTACCCAGATCGACAACGCCGTAAATTGTGACCGCATTTGTTACCACTGGCGGCGCGTTGTTCTGAGAAATTTCTTGTGCGAAAACGAGGTGTGAAACCGCTGTACTAAGCGAGATTATTGCGAGTGCAAAAGTGCTTTTTTTAAAATTCATTATTCTTCCCATTAGATTTGGCCGAGTCGTTAAATGGTTGACTAGGCGACAGATTTAATAGGTTAACAGTCCGCGTTTTTTTACAAAACGAATTGTTTCACGCTTCGATATGTGAAAAATGAATTTAGGAAATCCGATGACTCGCAATAAAAAAGCCGCTCAATGTTTCCATTGAGCGACTTTTAAATTTCAACCGCAGCAGCGAGTGCTACGGCATCGCACTACATCATTCTAATTAAATTAGAACTTTGTACGCATACCAACAGCGTAGATGTAGTTGTTTGCGTTGTACACCAATGACGAGTAGTTATCGCCTTTGAGTTGTGTGTACATCAAACCAGCATATACGTCTGTACGCTTAGTGAAGTGGTAGTCAGCTAACAATGAATATGCATAGATATTGCCATCAGCTTGAGTCGAGTAAGCAACGCCAGTTGTAGCGTTAGTTACTTTGTTTGGTGCGCCAGCTGTCAAACCAGTGTAATCAGCAGATGCTTTTGGGTTGATGTCGTAGAAACCAACAGCCAAGTTAAATGCTGGAGTGAAGTTGTAATCACCACCGACCCAGATGATGTTTGTTTTCTGATCAGCAGCACCGAAGTCTGGTGAAGTTGCAGCAACAGCTTTGGTAGTCAAAGTTGCAGCGATCGCAGCAGTTGCTGGGTTACCGATTGGGAAACCGTAGTAGCTTGTTACGCCCAAAGATGCTAATGAGTTCGATGGTGCTTTTAATGTGTAGCTTTCGTAGCCAGCTTTAACTGTTGCATCGCCGAATGCGTACTTAGCAGCAACCATGTAACCTGTAGTGTTGTAGTTAGTTACGTTTACATCACCTTGGATTGCACTGTTAGCGCCTTTTAATGTATCTGTAGCCGCTTGATAAGCTGCTTGGATACCAAAGCCGTTAGCATTGTAGCCGCCTGTGAATGAGTAGCCTGAACCCGCAGTTTGGTTAGCAGACAAGCCGCCAAATTTGTACATTGCACCTAAGTTGAAATCGCCAAAAGTGTTGCTGTACTTGATGCTGTTATCTTGACGTGTGTTTTCGGAGATACCAGAACCACCACCGTATGTACCAGAGAAGCCCAATGGTGAGAACAACTGAGCCAATTGAACTGGATCGTAAGTAACAACGAGGTCATAGAAGGCTGAATTGTTGCGACCAACAGTGATCTTACCTAATGAGCTGTCTTGCAAACCAACAAAGGCTTGACGGTTGAATAATTGACCGTTCAATGAGGAGTTAGCAGATACTGTGCCGGAAGTTGAGTTGCGGTTGTTTGCCAATGATGCAGCAGCATTGTTCAAACCACCTGTTGGGAGGTTGATACCGGATTCCAATGTGAAGATAGCTTTCAAACCACCGCCTAAATCTTCAGTACCGCGAATACCAAAACGTGAATCTTGGATACCGCCGTTGAACAAGCCACTTACTGAATTGTTCACTGCTAATTTAGTAGCGCTAACTGGGTTAACAGTTGCTGGGAAGTTTGAATCAGCGCTCAATGAGTGATTCACAGTTCCCATTGCAACGTCTAATACGCCATACAATTCTACTGATGAACCATTGGTAGATTGTGCAAATGCGTTTGCAGCAAATAACATTGCGATACTAACGCCGATGATTTTCTTGTTCATTGTTCGTCCTTTTGGGTTTGATGAGTGGGTAATCCGAAAACTAATGTTACAAATGCGTAACCAACTTGTATCGATTACGATTTGCTTATTGTTGTAAATAACTGAGCAAACTACAACCGATGATTAACGTGGAAAACTGACTAAATTAAAACTTCACTGTCCGTTTTCGCCCTTTGTGACAGGGTCAATCCGGCCTTTGCTTTAACAAGGTTGCACTATAATAACGAATAATTACAGCTCTATGACATGTGCGTTGCAACAAAACAACAATTACTTTTCAGAAAAACAATACTCACCAAACGCATAAAACTAATTACAAAACGATAATAACCAAGCTCGCACACGCAATAATTAAAGGAGTGAATTGTGTCAGATTGGTGACAAAGATATTGCCGCATGGAAATTTCAGCTAGAGAATCAACAATCTACTAACTTGCGGCGTCGCAGCATTTAGTCACGCGGCTTCTTTGTCATAATTAATAAATCGCCGCCTTTTCACTTCAATTCGCTTAGGTAATTTTTAACAAAAGTTAACGTTTTCTGTTACATCTGAAACATTAAAGGTGTTGTTTTTTCGTAGAAATTAAAAAAAATAAATTCAGCAAACTTGATGAATATTTCATCGGACATGAAATATTTGGGTGCTTTGCCCAACAAAAAGAGTCAGCGGCAACGATAAATGGGCAGCGCGAGCAAATGGCGACGCATATTGCTGCCAAAAATACCGGTTCATTTTTCGCCTATTTGCTATTTATTTGCCAATTAGTGGGCTTTGTCCCAATTTAATCCAACTCCCACCTCGGCCAACAGCGGCACTTGCAGACTGGCGACTTGCGCCATTAATTCGGGCAGTTTTTGTTTTACTAACGCCAATTCATCTTCTGGCACCTCTAATACCAATTCATCGTGCACCTGCATAATCATTTTTGATTTCAGTGTGCTCGCCTCTAGCCAATTTTCCACCGCAATCATGGCGAGCTTGATTAAGTCCGCGGCTGTGCCCTGCATCGGCGCATTAATCGCTGCCCGCTCAGCGCCTTGGCGACGCATGCCATTGGGCGAATTAATTTCTGGCAGCCACAAGCGACGACCAAACACCGTTTCAACATAACCTTGCGCCTTGGCGGCAATTTTGGTTTCCGCCATGTATTGCGCCACGCCCGGATAACGACTGAAGTATTTATCGATGTAACTTTGCGCGGCAGCTCTCTCGATGCCGAGATTGCCAGCCAAACCAAACGCGCTCATTCCATAGATCAAACCAAAGTTAATCACTTTGGCGTACCGACGCTGCTCGCTGCTAACTTCGGCGCTGGCAATACCGAAAATTTCGGCTGCGGTGGCGCGATGGACATCTTCACCTTCGGCAAACGCACGCAATAAACTGGCATCGCCCGAAATATGCGCCATGATGCGTAGTTCGATTTGAGAATAATCGGCCGAGACGATTACGCTGCCCGGCGGGGCAATAAACGCTTCACGAATACGTCTACCTTCGGCGCTGCGGATTGGAATGTTTTGCAAATTCGGATCGTTGGAAGCCAATCGCCCGGTTACCGCCACCGCTTGGGCGTAGTTAGTATGAACCCGGCCAGTGCTGGGGTTGACCATTTTTGGCAACTTATCGGTGTAGGTGGACTTGAGCTTAGCTAGGCCGCGGTATTCCAACAGCACTTTGGGCAAAGGGTAATTTTCTGCTAATTTTTGCAGCACTTCTTCGTCGGTAGAAGGCGCGCCGGACGGGGTTTTCTTCACGACCGGTAATTGCAGCTTGGTGAAAAATATCTCGCCCAATTGTTTCGGAGAATTCAAATTGAACGGCTGCCCTGCTAATTCATAGGCTTGGTTTTCAAGTTCTAATAGCCGTGTTCCGATTTCATTGGATTGAGTGGCTAACAAACTGGTATCAATTAATACGCCATTGCGCTCGATGGTTTGCAGCACCTGCGCGGTGGGTAGTTCAATTGCACTATATATATAGCGCAGCTTTTCATCGTGTTCGATATTGGTCGGATACATCGCTTGGTGCAACTGCAGTGTGATATCGGCATCTTCGGCGGCGTAATTGGTCGCGGCCACCAAATCAACTTGGTCAAAGCACAGTTGGTTGACGCCTTTGCCGCACACATCTTCAAAGCTGATCGTTTTGCGCTCCAAATGGCGCATCGCCAAACTATCCATATCATGCGATTTGTGCGATTCAAAAACGTAGGATTCTAATAAAGTGTCGTGCAATACGCCGCGCAAGGTTACGCCATGGTTGGCGAAAACATGACTATCGTATTTCAAATTTTGGCCAACTTTATGGCGATTAGCGTCTTCCAGCCAAGGCTTTAGCTCACTTAGCACATAGTCACGCGACAACTGGGTCGGCGCATCTGGATAACGATGGGCCACCGGAATGTAGGCCGCATGCCCCACTTCGCCGCAAAGACTAATGCCAACTAACTGTGCGGTCATCGGTTCCAAGGAAGTGGTTTCGGTATCGACGGAGGTGAGCGGCGCCTGTTGGATTTTGTCCAGCCAACGCGCCAAGTCTGCTTCGGTTAGCACAGTTTCATAATTAGTCGCCACCGGTGCTTTGGCGGGTGCTGCTTTATGCGGGGCAGCTTGGTCAAACAAATCGGCGTTAGTAGGCGTCTCTTGCACACCAATTGCCGCTTGAGCTTCGCGCAACCAGCTCTTAAATCCGTAACGTGTATAAAAATCGATCATGCCTAAGGCATCTTCTGGCCGTGCGGTAAGCGACTCGGCAATGCCTTGACTGTGTTGCGTCAGATCGCAGTCGGTTTTAACAGTGACTAACACCCGCGCTTGCGGCAGCCAATCTAGGGCTTGTCGTAAATTCTCACCCACCACACCGCCAATATCCTTGGCATTTTGCATTACGCCGTCGAGCGAGTCGTATTGCGTTAGCCATTTGACCGCGGTTTTCGGTCCGACTTTAGCAACACCGGGTACGTTGTCCACTGTGTCGCCAATCAAACTTAAATAGTCCACGATGCGATTAGGCGGAACACCAAATTTGGCGATCACACCGGCAACATCGAGCTTTTCATTGGTCATCGTATTAATTAGCGTCACGTCTTCATTGACCAATTGTGCTAAGTCCTTATCGCCCGTGGACACAATGCACTTGAAGCCTTGCCGCACCGATTCCACCGCCAACGTACCGATCACGTCATCGGCTTCCACACCCTCGACCATCAAAATCGGCCAACCTAAATGTCGTACCACCTCATGAATCGGCGTGATTTGCGCGGCTAAATCTTCTGGCATGGATGGACGCTGAGCTTTGTATTCCGAATACAAATCATCCCGAAATGTTTTTCCTTTTGCATCGAATACACAGGCCATGTATGCTGCCGGATAGTCAGCGCGCAGGCGGCGCAGCATGTTGATCATGCCGTAAATGGCGCCAGTTGGTTGTCCTGCAGCGTTGCGCAGATCGGGCATGGCATGAAAAGCGCGGTATAAATAGCTGGAGCCATCAACAAGCAGTAGAGTTTTTTGCATAAGATTTTTGAACAAGGTAACGGATGAACGAGAATAGAAAAAATATTTTGAAGCTGCGCCAAGTCACTGACAAACAGCGGGCGACAGCAATAAAAGCCAGTGAGTCATGGAATTTGCTGACGATTATGGCAGAATTTATCGAGTCCACCGAACGTTTATCAGAAGTTCGCCCGGCGGTGACGATCTTTGGGTCGGCGCGCACCAAGCAAGACGATCCGTTTTATATCAACTGCCTCGATTTATCTAAACGCTTATCGGACGAAGGTTTTTCGGTCATTTCGGGCGGTGGTCCCGGCATTATGGAAGCGGCCAATAAAGGCGCATTCGACGGCCCTTCGGCTTCGATTGGCTTAAATGTTGAGTTACCGCACGAGCAGGTGCCAAACAAATACCAAAATATTTCGATCTCGTTCCGCCACTTTTTCGCGCGCAAAGTCGCGTTTGTGAAATATGCGGATGCCTACGTTATTTATCCAGGCGGCTTTGGCACCTTAGACGAAATGAGCGAGGCACTCACACTGATCCAAACCGGCAAGTCACGCCGCATCCCGGTTATTTTGGTCGGCACCCAATTTTGGCGCGGCTTGTTAGATTGGCTGCGCAGCTCCCTGTTGGGCAACAACATGATTGCCGAGCAAGACTTGGAATTAGTCCAATTGATCGATGAGCCCGCCAATATCGTGGATGCGATTTTCGCTTTCTACGAAGCATTAGATATTGAAAATACCACCGACGAATTGCATCGGCTTCTGTAAAACCAAATCGCGGCGTGTCTGGCAACGCCGCGAAAAATCTAGTTAAAAGCGTCATCCCGCACGAAGAGCTTTGCTACAATGCCGCATACTGCGGTCGAACATCTTCATTGCCCAACATGTTTCATCACCCATACTTATCATGATAACAACGCTCAAATCCTTATTCGCGCTCACTTGCTTTTGTGTTATCAACGCAACCACCGCACTGGCGCAACAATCGCCCTCCGACGTACCACCGCGTATGGATAAATTGGACGAAGTCAGCGATCCGGCAGTGACCAACACAAAAAAAGCGGTCACTAAGCAAACCGAGCAAACAACCCAAACTGGCGAGCAAACCGAAGTAAAAGTCACGAACGGCGTTGGCACCTATATCGTCAAGCCCAACCAAAGCGTTGGCAATTCGTTACCGGGCGATGCACAAAGCAGCAGCAATCACGCGGTCCAATGGGTCGTCAAAAGCTGGGGCGGAAGCAAAAGTACCGAACCCAAAGACAACGAACCCGAAGTCTTACCTCCTAACCCAAATCCTTTGCCGCCGCAAAAATAACTCTCTCTAATCCAGCTTATATTTATCTCATGGCAGTTTTTACTCCGGTCACACTGACCGAACTCAGCGCGTGGTTGCAACAATTTTCGCTAGGAAGAGCGCATTCCATCAAGGGAATCTCTTCTGGAATCGAAAACAGCAATTTTTTCATCACTACCGATTCCGGTGAATTTGTACTGACGATTTTTGAAAATCTCAGTTTTGAGCAATTGCCGTTTTATTTGCACTTAATGGATCATTTGGCACAGCGCGGCATTTTAGTCCCGGCTCCGGTGCCGAATAAGGCTGGCCACTTAGTCACCGCCTTGCACGGCAAACCCGCTTCGATCGTCAGTAAATTAGTCGGTGAAAGTCAGCTCAGTCCTGTTCCAGTTCATTGCGCTGAAGTGGGTACGATGCTGGCTAAAATGCATTTGGCTGGACAAGATTACGCCATCAAACAAG
This sequence comes from Sapientia aquatica, assembly GCF_004358105.1. Taxonomy (GTDB): domain Bacteria; phylum Pseudomonadota; class Gammaproteobacteria; order Burkholderiales; family Burkholderiaceae_D; genus Solimicrobium; species Solimicrobium aquaticum. The sequence continues at coordinate 315,997 of NZ_SMYL01000003.1, forward strand.
AGAATTTGCGCGGTTTGTCATGGTGGGTCGAAACTGCACCTAAGGTCATGGGATTTCTCAATGACGATCAACAGCGCTTGCTCAGCACCGAATTAGCACAGCAGCAGGATTTTGCCGCCAGCCCAACCTATCAAGCATTGCCGCGCGGGCCAGTTCACGCCGATTTATTCCGCAACAATGTCATGTTTAATGGCACCAAACTGACTGGTTTTTTTGATTTTTACTTTGCTGGATGGGACACCTTTATTTTCGATATCGCGGTGACGATCAATGATTGGTGCATTGATTTGAATACTGGCGAATTAGATGCAGCGCGCGCCGATGCGTTAATTAAGGCCTACCAACAAGTCCGACCATTCACCCACGAAGAACAAGCCGCTTATCCAATCATGCTGCGCGCGGCAGCGCTGCGTTTTTGGTTGTCGCGCTTATTTGACTTTTACCAGCCCCGCGAAGCACACATGCTCACTCCGCACGATCCAACTCACTTCGAACGCATTTTACGCAAGCGCTGCGCACAATAATGATGAATCAACTCCCCGCAAACACTGGCTGGCTTTGGGTAAAGCAAGGGTTTGGCTATTTCAGACGGCGCCCGATGGAATTTTCATCGATGTTTTTGGGCTATTTATTTTTAATGCTCATTGTTGGCTTTGTGCCGATTTTGGGGCAGATATTAGCGTTCGTATTTCTTCCCTTGTTCACCCTCGCGTTTATGCAGGCGTGCAGAGAAATTGATCAAGGCAAGCCAGTGCATCCGCGCCTGCTGCTTTATGGTTTTCGCTCACCCCAAGCCGCCAAATTAATGCAGCTTGGCGTGCTGTATTTAGTCGCCGCCATGGTGGCGCTAGGCTCGTCATTTTTGATTGATGACGGCGTATTTTGGCAAGCCATTACAGGTCAAATCCAACTCAACGCCAAGACGGTGGAAGACACCAATATGATTGGTGCGATGTTCTTCTCGTTCTTAGTCTACATTCCCGCATTGATCGCGTTTTGGTTCGCCGGACCACTGATCGCATGGCAAGAAATGCCGCTACTGAAAGCGATTTTTTATAGCTTTTTTGCGTCGGTTCGCTCGTGGCGAGTATTCGTGGTATACGGTTTGTCGTGGTTTGTGGTTGGCGGGTTGTTACCTATGTTTTTCAGCGCATTGATCGCCGCCATCACGGGTAATCCGAACTTTATTATTCTCATCATGATGCCGTTTTCGATGGTGCTCAACATCATTTTGTATTGTTCGTTTTACCCGAGCTATGTATCGGTGTTTGGTCAACCCGCCGATAACGCTGAATCGACAATGTCGTAGCTGTGCGTGATTTCGGCGGTTTTTTCCATCATGATGGACGCCGAACAATACTTCTCGTGCGACAGCTTAATCGCACGTTCTACCGTATTAGGCTTGACGTTACTGCCCTTGACGGTAAAGTGAAAATGCACTTTGGTAAACACCTTAGGATCTTTTTCAGCCCGCTCTGAAGTCAGCTTCACTTCACAGTCGGTAATCGTTTGCCCGCTCTTACGCAGAATCAGAACGACGTCATAGGCCGTGCAACCTCCTGTGCCAAGTAAAACCATCTCCATCGGGCGCGGTGCCAAATTCCGACCACCACCATCCGGCGCGCCATCCATGGCCACTACGTGACCAGATCCGGTCTCTGCTAAAAAAGTCATTCCCGACAAACCCGTCCAACGTACTGTGCATTCCATCGCTTTATTTCCTCACATTAGATAAATTGGGTTTTATTGTAGCCCGAATCAATGAGATGTTTCTTAATAAACATATTTAGGCGAAAAATCGCACCAAAAATAGGCGTTTTATTGCACCAAAATATCGCACTGCACCAAAGCGATTCACCTATGAAAATTACTGAGTTTACCCTCTAAAATGCGCAAATTATCTTGCACCGCACAATGAAAATATGTACACTCATTTTCGTTGGGGTTAGGAACTATTTAGGTAGGTTTTAACACTGGCAAGTTTTGTCTCCTCCGCCTGCAAGGGTGGACTTCAACCCGAAATAGTCTCTATTTCGGGTTTTTTTTGCTCAAAAATACAGCAAAAAGCCATTCATCCCTTGACACTAAGTCTTTGAAAAGATTATACTTTGCGGCTTTCCATCTCGCTTATGGGAAGAACACTACAAGGTTGAGTCCGTTTGGGCGTGTCAACGTTGAACGAAAGTCCAACCCACACACCACAAACGGAACCGCCACACAGTGCACATATTTAGGCGAAATTACTTTATTTAATTAGAAAGTCATCATGAAAACCTTTTCCGCAAAAGCACATGAAGTGCAACGCGATTGGTTCGTGATTGACGCGACGGATAAAATCCTCGGACGTGTTGCCAGCGAAGTGGCACTCCGATTACGCGGCAAGCACAAACCAGAATTTACTCCTCACGTCGACACAGGCGATTTCATCGTTGTGGTCAACGCAGGTAAATTGCGCGTTACTGGTACTAAATCCTTGAACAAAACATACTATCGCCACACTGGTTATCCAGGCGGTATCTATGAGACTAACTTCCAGAAGATGCAAGAACGCTTCCCTGGTCGCGCTCTAGAAAAGGCTGTTAAAGGTATGTTACCTAAAGGCCCACTTGGCTATGCCATGATCAAAAAGCTCAAAGTGTACGCTGAGGCAACTCACCCACACTCTGCCCAACAGCCTAAAGTACTCGAACTCTAAGGAATAGACATGATCGGTAACTTCAATTACGGAACCGGCCGTCGCAAGAGTGCAGTAGCTCGCGTCTTCCTGAAATCCGGCAGCGGCAAGATCGTTGTTAATGGCAAACCAGCCAATGAATATTTTTCTCGTGAAACTGGCTTGATGGTTATTCGTCAACCGTTGGAACTCACTAACCACCTCGAAACTTTCGACATCATGGTTAATGTTCACGGCGGCGGTGAATCTGGCCAAGCTGGCGCAGTTCGTCACGGTATCACTCGCGCATTGATCGATTACGAAGCAACTTTGAAATCAGAATTGTCCAAAGCTGGTTTCGTTACTCGTGATGCTCGCGAAGTTGAACGTAAAAAAGTCGGTCTGCGTAAAGCACGTCGCGCTAAACAGTTCTCCAAGCGTTAATCAAACAACGTCAGAGTTCAGTTGTGCAAAAGCCGCCAAGTTTATGCTTGGCGGCTTTTTTTATTTTACAAAACGTTTTAAATATCCTAATGTTGCTAGGAGGCAAATAGATTTCTATCGGGCCACAATTGCATTTCTTAACTTATATCTAACTGTTAGAATGACACAAATTTTTTTTGCTTGGAGAACCAATGATTAAAGTCGGCATCGTCGGAGGCACCGGATACACAGGTGTTGAGTTACTACGCATCTTAGCAACCCATCCAGAGGCGCAGCTGACCGCAATCACTTCCCGCAAGGAAGATGGTTTGCCGGTAGCCGACATGTACCCTTCTTTACGCGGCCGTGTTCCATTGGCATTTAGCTCGCCGGACAAAGCCAACTTAAACGACTGCGACGTGGTTTTTTTCGCAACTCCGCATGGCGTTGCAATGGCGCAAACTCCAGAATTATTGGCCGCTGGCGTTAAGGTAATCGACTTAGCGGCAGATTTCCGCCTCAAAGATGTTGCCCAATTTCAACAATGGTACGGAATTCCCCACACTTGCCCAGACGTTCTGCACGAAGCTGTGTATGGATTACCGGAATTGAACCGCGAGGCGATTAAATCAGCCCGCGTTATCGGCAATCCCGGCTGCTACCCAACGACCATGCAACTGGGCTTTTATCCTTTGCTGAAAGCTGGAATCATCGATGCAAGCAATTTGATCGCCGATTGCAAATCCGGCGTTTCGGGCGCTGGGCGTAAAGCAGAAATCGGGATTTTGTTTTCCGAAGCTAGCGATAATTTCAAAGCCTACGCCGTTGCAGGGCATCGGCACGTTCCAGAGACGGTCGAACAGCTACAAAAAATGTGCGCCGCTCCGGTTAACCTCATTTTCACGCCGCACTTAGTCCCGATGATACGCGGCATGCATTCGACCTTGTACGCCAAGCTGACCACTGAGATTAGCAATGAAGCGTTGCAAGAGCTGTTTGAAAGCACCTACCGCGATGAGCAATTCGTCGATGTCATGCCGTTCGGCAGCCATCCAGAAACCCGCTCCACTCGCGGCTCGAACATGTTACGAATTGCTCTGCATCGCCCGGCAAACGGCGCGACCTTAATCGTCTTGGTGGTGCAGGACAATTTGATGAAAGGGGCTGCCGGACAAGCGGTCCAATGCATGAATTTAATGTTTGGCTTGCAGGAAAATTGTGGTTTAACTCACGTACCGCTTTTGCCTTAATTCACGGCTTTTTTACCAAAACACCATGAAAAATAACAGCTCAAAATATAAAACGATTTCCAGCATCAAGGTGGTGGAAAGCGATAATTCGCTGCTGAAATGGTCAATCATCGTTCTCGTTATCGTTGGCGCCATGGCGGCCATTTCATTTTTTACCTACCGCCTCGGCGGCACCATCAGCGGCGTAGCCCCGACCAAAGAACAACTGTCGCAACTCAAGGAAAAGGTTGAGCAACTCGATAGCGAGCGTGAAAAACTCTCTAGCACCGCCAACAGTGCGGACAGCGAGCTCAATATTGAGCGCGCCACCCAAAAACAACTAGCGACCCAAGTTCAAGCACTCACCGCCGAAAACAATAAGCTCAAAGAAGATTTAGCCTTCTTCGAAAACCTCATCCCAGCCGCTAGCGGGCCAGAGGGAATTCGGATCGGCGCATTCAAAGCTGACGCCAGCAATAAGCTGCAAGTGCAATACCGCGTCTTGGTCATGCAAGGCGGTAAAAATGTGCAGGATTTTGTCGGTGAATTACAATTTAACGCTACTATATTGCTGGGCGGAAAAACTGTTATTCTTACGCTTCCTGAGCCAAAAGATAACGCGGCCAAGTTGAAGTTATCGTTTAAATACTATCAACGCATGGAAGGCAGTCTTGCCCTCCCTGAAGGTGCAGTTCTGAAGTCCTTGCAAGCGCGCATTTTGGACCGAGGCCAACTTCGCACCTATCAGTCGATCAATTTCTAGAGGAAGTTCATGTTCAACCGTAAAAACAAAAGTACGATTGATAGTTTAATCGGCCTTTCAACCAATATTGATGGCAACCTGTATTTCAAGGGCGGATTGCGTATAGATGGCAATGTCAAAGGCAATGTGATTGCCGAAGAAGATCAGGGCAGCATGTTGATCATCTCCGAAAACGCGACCATTTGCGGCGAAGTTCGTGCGGCCCATGTAGTGGTCGATGGCACTATTTTAGGCCCCGTGTTTTCGTCTGAATTGCTCGAGTTATTGCCAAAAGCGCGCATCACTGGCGACGTTAACTACAAAGCCTTAGAAATGAATAGCGGCGCAACCGTGACTGGGCTATTAACCCACAATGCCAGCGGCGTGCCAGGCGAGGCGATTTTGCAACTTTCCTCGTCGCAAGCAGACGATTGACCAACGCGCTATAATGAACAACTAGTTAGCGCAACCCGTTGCTCATTTTTTAAGAGCAAAGCGCCTGAAACACAGCAATGCATAGATGCTATGCAAGTACCACGTCAAGGAGTCTATTATGAATGCCGTCACAGAAATGCCAGCACCAATTATCTTTACCGATAGCGCTGCCTCTAAAGTAGCCCAGTTAATCGAAGAAGAAGGCAATCCTGATTTGAAATTACGCGTCTTTGTTCAAGGCGGCGGTTGTTCTGGATTTCAATATGGATTTACCTTCGATGAAATCACCAACGAAGACGACACAACAATGACCAAAAATGGTGTGCATTTGTTGATCGATTCAATGAGCTATCAATATTTAGTTGGCGCCGAGATCGACTATAAAGACGATTTAGAAGGTGCCCAATTCGTGATTAAGAATCCGAATGCCACCACCACTTGCGGCTGCGGCTCTTCTTTCTCCGCTTAAGTTATTGGCGTGTAAAAAATTAAAGGACGCGTTAGCGTCCTTTTTTTGTTGGCGTAAACGGAGTTGATTTGAGATCTTCGATTCACGCATCATCGACGGCGCGCCAACCGGAATTTTTCGACGATTGAATTAAATTCACCTGAACTCGTTGCCAGAATTCATCTTGCTTTCCAGCACATTTTCGTACACTGAGGTTTATGAAAACACATTCAGCCCATTTCAATCCCGAGCGCCAACGCCAAGTCTTGCAGGCCTTACTCAAGGTATTGCCAGCCAATTGCGTCTTGCATGAACTCGAGGACACCAAACCCTACGAATGCGACGGCTTAGCGGCGTACACCGAACTGCCAATGATCGTGGTGTTGCCCGAAGACGAGCAGCAAATATTAGCGACGTTGGGGGTTTGCCGCGAGTTAGCCGTTCCCATCGTGCCGCGTGGGGCAGGCACCGGATTGTCGGGTGGAGCGATGCCAACTTCAGACGGCATCGTGCTCTCAACGGCCAAGTTAAAACGCATCGTCCAACTCGATAAAAACGCACGTACCGCCATCGTGCAACCGGGCGTGCGCAATTTGGCGATCTCCGAAGCGGCAGCTCCCCTCGGCTTGTATTACGCGCCCGATCCCTCGTCGCAAATCGCTTGCACTATCGGCGGCAACGTGTCCGAGAATTCAGGCGGAGTGCATTGCCTCAAATATGGATTAACACTGCACAACGTGCTGCGCGTGCGGATTGCGACGATTGATGGCGAAATGATTGAACTCGGCAGCGCCGCCTTGGATGCGCCCGGTTTGGATTTGATGTCAGTCTTTATTGGCTCCGAAGGCATGCTCGGGATCGTCACGGAAGTTACCGTTAAATTAGTCCCTAAACCAGAATGCGCGCAAGTGATTATGGCGTCATTTGACGACGTTATTACCGCCTGCAACGCCGTGTCTGACATCATCAAAGCGGGCATTATTCCAGCAGGTTTAGAAATGATGGATCAACGCTCGGTGCACATGGTGGAGCCGTTTGTCAAAGCTGGTTATGACCTCAACGCCGCAGCGATTTTGTTGTGCGAATCCGATGGCAGCGAAACCGAAGTGCGCGACGAAATTGAACGTATGAGCCGAGTCTTGCAACAAGCTGGCGCGACCGCAATTGCGGTATCGAATTCCGAAGCCGAACGTTTACGTTTTTGGTCTGGCCGCAAAAATGCCTTCCCCGCTGCGGGCCGTATATCACCGGACTACTACTGCATGGACGGCACGATTCCACGCAAAAAATTAGCCCAAGTTTTACAGGGAATTGCCGATCTGGAAATCAAACATCAACTGCGCTGCGCTAACGTATTCCACGCGGGCGACGGCAACTTACATCCCTTGATTTTATTTGATACCAACACGCCGGGCGAGCTCGACCGCGCCGAACAATTTGGTACCGATATTTTGGCGATGTGCGTCGATGTTGGCGGCACGATTACTGGCGAGCATGGCGTCGGCATCGAAAAGATTAACGCGATGTGTTTGCAGTTTACGAGCGAAGAAAACGACGCGTTTTTCGCGGTGAAACGCGCCTTTGATCCAGCCGGCTTACTTAATCCAACCAAGACGATTCCGACCTTGCATCGCTGTGCCGAATTTGGGCGCGAACACGTACATCACGGTCAGCAAAAGTTTCCCGATTTACCGCGCTTTTAACCTATTAAAACTATTTTATGGTGACTGAATTTATCGACCGCATCAAAGCGGCCACAGCACAAAAGCAAGCGCTTTGCATTCAAGGTGGCGGCACCAAAAATTGGTACGGCCAAGCCGCGCAAGGCGACTTGTTATCGACGCGCAGCTACGCCGGAATTATTGATTACGACCCCAGCGAGTTAGTCATCACTGCGCGCTGCGGAACACCGTTATCCGAGATCAAAAAAGTCCTTGCCGAACAAAATCAATTTCTGGCCTTCGAGCCGCCCTCGTTCGGCGCGGATGCGACAATCGGCGGCGCAGTCGCAAGCGGATTGGCTGGCCCACGGCGCGCCTATGCTGGCGGCGTGCGTGACTTTGTCTTAGGTGTTGTGTTACTCAACGGCAGCGCGCAACGTTTAACCTTCGGCGGACAAGTGATGAAGAACGTGGCCGGTTACGATGTCTCTCGGATGCTGGCCGGTTCGATGGGCAGCCTAGGATTGCTACTGGAATTGTCCATCAAAGTTTTGCCAGTGCCGCATAGCGAAGCCACGTTACGCTTTGAATTATCCGAAGCCGACGCACTCGCCAAACTCAATCAGTGGGGCGGCATGCCAATACCGATTTCAGCCTCAAGCTGGGAACAGGGGCAATTAAGCTTGCGCCTGTCCGGCTCAGAACCCGCCATCCAGCAAGCCAAACAGCAGCTTGGTGGCGAGCAGCTCAACGCTGATTTGGCAGCCCAATATTGGTCTGAGTTGAATGAACAAACAGCCGCTTTCTTCCAACAAACCGGCGCGTTATGGCGTTTGTCGGTGCCATCGACTTGCCCCTGCATTGATCTCGGGCCGGCGCAATTAATCGAATGGGGCGGCGCGCAGCGTTGGGTGTATTTACCGCAAAATCATAACGCGCAGCAGTTGCGCCAACAGATCAGTGCAATGGGCGGACATGCTACTTTATTCAAAGGCGGCGACAAATCGATCGGCGTATTCCAAGCGCTGCCCAAACCCTTATTCAATGTCCATCAACGGCTGAAATCCGCCTTTGATCCAGCCGGGATTTTTAATCCTGGTCGTCTCTATCCTGAGCTTTAACACTATGCAAACCAATCTCGCTGACCACTACAAAAACAGCCACGCCGGAAACGTTGCAGAGGAAATTTTAGGCAAATGCGTGCATTGCGGTTTCTGCACCGCAACCTGCCCGACTTATCAATTATTAGGCGATGAATTGGACGGCCCGCGCGGACGTATTTATCTCATCAAGCAAGTATTAGAAGGTCAACCCGCCACCGAAAAAACACTCTCGCATCTTGATCGTTGCCTAACGTGCCGCAGCTGCGAAAGCACTTGCCCGTCCGGTGTCGAGTACGGGAAATTAGTCGAAATTGGCCGTCACATCGTGGAAGACCAAGTCGCTCGGCCATTGATGCAGCAACTCGAACGTGCCGCGCTCAAAACCGTCTTGCCGCGCAATTGGTTGTTCACACCACTTCTGCGCACGGGTCAAGCGTTACGACCATTGCTACCCAAGCACATCGCCTCCAAAGTGCCGAAATTCCAAGCCCAAACCGCGCGGCCAAGCAGCCAACATGCGCGCAAAATGATCGTCTTAGAGGGCTGCGTTCAACCCAGTATTTCACCCAACATCAATGCCGCCACGGCGCGTGTCTTTGATCGCTTAAAGATTCAATTAATCGCCGCGCCAAAAGCCGGTTGCTGCGGCGCGATCCGTTCGCATTTGAATGATCTCGAAGGCGGCATGGCAGATGCCAAGCGCAATATCGATGCTTGGATTCCGTTATTAGATGCTGGCGCAGAAGCGATCATCATGACCGCGTCCGGTTGCGGCACAACAGTTAAAGAATATGGCTACCTGCTGTCGCAAGACGCGCACTACGCTGAAAAGGCCAAACGCATCAGCTCAGTAACGATGGATTTGAGCGAAGTCTTGGCGAGCCAAATCGAAGCGCTCAAAACCTTGCCAACGCAATCAACAACCCAACAAACCATCGCCTATCATCCGCCGTGCAGTTTGCAGCACGGACAAAAAATACACGGCAAAACAGAACAGGTTTTGGCGGCGGTCGGCATCCCAGTAAAACGCTGCACTGACAGCCATATTTGTTGTGGCTCAGCAGGAACGTATTCCATCTTGCAAGCCGATATCGGGCGCAGTTTACGCGATCAAAAATTACAGCACTTGCATGCAACCGGTGCGACCAGTATCGTCACCGCCAATATCGGCTGCATTGGGCATTTGCAATCGGGCACGGATACGCCCGTGCAACATTGGATTGAATTGCTCGATAGCGCGTTAGCTTAATCAAGATGTGGGCAGCGCTATGTGGGCTGCAACGCCTGCATTCCGCGCTCATAGCCAAACTGCCACTGCGCATCTATCATGCGCGCGTACTCGTCGTAGGTCGGCGGCGCGACGATTTCGATTTTGTTTTTGTACCAAATAACTTGTTGCTTGATGCGCTGATGTAAAAACACGTCTTCCATATCCGCCGTATCAAACCAAATATCGGCGGGATGTTCTAGCACATGATCTAAGCGCGCATTACCATCAAACCCTAACACGGTGCGCAATGCGGGTTGGCCGTACATTTTGTCGTAGCCAGCTTTTAATTCCATGATGACCGAGTCGGATAAGCGATGCGCGACCTCAATGGGAAATAAATCCACCACCCCGCCGATGTAATCGCCGCTGGCGTGTGAATGACAGCGAAAATAAAACATGTCTGAAATCGACGCCCGCACCGCATCGATCAGCGGCATGCTACCGTCAGTCAAAATCTGCGCAGCGATTGCCGTGTCACCAAATTGCGGCAAGCTCAATGGCGAGGCCATATCACCAATTAATTCCGCAGCGCGCGGCTCACAAAAAACGATTTCGGAAAATAATTTACGTGCACCACGCGGTTGGCCAACTTCCGATTCTTGGTAATTTAATTTGCCTGCCACGATGGCTAAACTTGGCGCAGTTTTTTGAGCCGCAACTGGTTTAAAAGTCGCTTCTGGCAAAGGCAATTGCGCGGGAATTTCAAACATATAATCGTTGAACAAATCCGGAATCACCGCCGCACTTTTGCCAAAAAAACGCCGCCGCATCGCCCCGGCAAACGTCCCCAACAAAGTCGCATCGCGCTTAGCGCGGAGTGATCGCCAATATTGGTACATCTGCGGCGCGGCCAGCCACGCTTTACGCTCGGCATCATTGGGCAGAGATTGAATCAACGACGCGGCAATCGCCCCGCCGCAACTGGCCAATAAAATATCCGGGTGCTTATCTGCTTCGCACATCGCGGCATAGGCGCCCAAGTAATAGCCCAAGTGAAAGCCGCCGCCTGCCATCACCATGCAGCGTTGATATTTTGTTGTTGTCATTATTTTTTGGTTAAGAAATTGGAGGAATTAGTGGAATTTCGCTATTTTAGGGCTTGTTTCAGCGCGAAGCACGCAGGGCTAGGTCGTCCCAACATTGCCTTTCCTGATTTTCGGTATAAATTGATTGGATAAATTCACAAGTCGCTGCGTCACAACTCACAATCTTACTAGGGCCGAATTGTTGCATGGACACAGAAAAACTCCAATGGCAGGAACAACAATTCCATCAAATCGTTGAAATGGCACCAAACGCCATCGCGCTCATCAATGAACAAGGCATTATCGAAGTCGCCAACAAGCAAATGGAAATTATTTTTGGCTATTCGCGCCAAGAATTAATCGGCCAGCCCTTAGCAATTTTGCTACCCGCAAGCATCAAAGTAAGGCATCAACAGCATCAGCAGACGTTCTTTTCCAATCCCCATGCACGCAGCCTCAGAGATCGCGGCGATCTGTATGGGCGCCGTAAAAATGGCACCGAAGTCGCGCTCGAAATTGGGCTCAATCCCATCCACACCGACAAGGGCAAAAAAGTCATCGCCACCGTGATTGATGTCTCCGAGCGAACGCGCTATCTGCACGAATTGCACGAATTGACCGAATTGCGGCAAGCTATTCTGGATAGCTCTAATTTTTCGATTATTTGCGCTAATTCCGAAGGACTTATTCAAATATTCAACAAGTCTGCCGAGCGCATGTTGGGATATACCGAGGACGAAATTGTACATAAGCAAACACCGGCGATTTTCCATGACGTTAATGAAGTCATCATCCGAGCGGTGGAACTCAGTGAAGAACTCGGCATGGAAATTGAGCCCGGCTTTGACGCCTTCGTGGCCAAATCGAGGATAAAGCGCGAGCCAGACGAACACGAGTGGACCTACATTCATAAGAATGGCACTCGCATTCCGGTGCTACTGTCCGTGACCGCACTGATTAATAAAGATAACGACATCTCCGGTTATTTAGGCATGGCGGTGGATTTGCGCGAGCAAAAAAAGCAAGAGCGCCAATTGCACGACAATCAGGAATTCTTTCGGGCGCTGTACGAAAACTCGCTCGACGCGCACATGCAAACCGATATTACCAAGGGCTTTATCGGCGCGAATGCCGCCGCGCTAAAGTTGTTTGGTTGCACCGATATTGAAGAATTTCTCGCCCTGTCCCCCACCGAACTATCGCCCGAGTACCAATCTGACGGTCAGCTTTCAAGCGAAAAAGCCTTAGCGATGATGATCACGGCGATGCAAACCGGTTCGCACAAGTTTGAATGGTTGCATCAACGTGTCGATGGCACGCAATTCGATGCCGAAGTAGTGTTGGTGCGCATGACAATTGGCGGCAAAGATTTATTACAAGGCACTGTGCGCGACATATCCGAACGCAAACGCGCCGAGCAAATTAAAAACGCCTTCATCTCCACCGTAAGTCACGAGTTGCGCACGCCACTGACTTCGATTAGCGGCGTGTTGGGACTGGTCGAACAAGGCGTGTTGGGCGCGATTCCCGATGCGGCGCTATCAATGATTAAAATGGCGCACCGAAACAGCCTGCGCTTATCCGATTTGATTAACGATTTGCTCGATATCGAAAAACTCGCTGCTGGACAAATGATTTTCGAGATGCAGGAACAGCGTTTAATGCCGCTGATTCAGCAAGCCGTGAATTCACTCACCACCTATTTTTTACAGTTCAAAGTCAATTGCACGATTAACGCTTTGATTGATCCGACCATCTACGTCGATGAACGCCGCATCATCCAAGTGCTCACTAATTTCCTCTCGAACGCCGCCAAGTTCTCTTACGAAGGCGGGCAAATTGAAGTCGTCGTCAAACTATTGGATGGCAACATCAATCCGCTAGTGCGGGTGGCGGTAATCGATCACGGGATAGGAATGCAAGACAATTTCAAAGTAAAGATTTTTCAAAAATTCTCGCAAGAAGACACGTCCGATACCAGAAAAAAAGGCGGAACGGGTTTGGGCTTGGCGATCTGCAAAGAACTCATCGAGCGCATGCATGGGCAAATTGGCTTTGAGTCTAACCACAACCAGGGCAGCTGCTTTTACTTTGATTTACCGTTGAAGCTATCGCTCTAAAAAGTCACTGCCCAAATCTCATATTTACCAACGAATGGTCGAATTGATCGCACAAAATAGCATTAAAGACAACTATTAGCCGATATAGCGCATCAGGTTTGATTAGAACCCCGCGGAAGGTTACAATTGGCACGTTTTTTGGATGCAACATCGCGCCATGGCGACTCAGATTAAATCCAATCCCCACCTACTAACCGTTTTTATCCTGGCCTGCGTCAACGGCCAGACACAAACAACTGCTTATTTAGCTACTTATTCGTCAAACCTGATTTAGAAAGATTTTCATGAGCCTCCAATGCGGCATCGTCGGCCTTCCAAACGTAGGCAAATCCACCTTATTTAATGCTCTGACCAAAGCGGGCATCCCAGCTGAGAATTATCCGTTCTGCACCATTGAGCCTAACGTCGGCGTGGTGGAAGTTCCAGATCCTCGCTTGGACCAGTTAGCCGCCATCGTCAAACCAGAGCGCATCCAAAACGCGATTGTTGAATTCGTCGATATCGCTGGCTTGGTCGCTGGTGCTTCCAAGGGTGAAGGCTTAGGTAACCAATTTTTAGCGCACATCCGCGAGACCGATGCGATTGTCAATGTGGTGCGATGCTTTGAAGACGATAATGTGATTCACGTCGCGGGCAAAGTCAGTCCATTGGACGACATCGAAGTAATTCAAACCGAATTGGCCTTGGCCGATATGGGCACCGTTGAAAAAGCAATTCACCGCGAAAATAAAAAAGCCCGTTCTGGCGACAAAGACGCGGCCAAATTAGTCGACTTATTAGAGCGCATCATGCCCGCCTTAAACGACGCCAAACCAGTGCGCTCATTAGGTTTAGATGCCGAAGAAATGCTGCTCATCAAACCACTGTGCTTAATCACCGCCAAGCCAGCGATGTATGTGGCAAACGTATCCGACAGTGGCTTTACTAACAATCCGCTGTTAGATCAATTAACCGTGTACGCGGCGTCGCAAAACGCGCCTATCGTGTCGATCTGCGCATCGATTGAATCTGAAATCGCCGACTTAGAAGACGACGACAAAAAAGCCTTCTTGGATGACATGGGGATGGAAGAGCCAGGCTTGGATCGCTTGATTCGCGCCGCTTTCAAATTGCTCGGCTTGCAAACCTACTTCACCGCGGGCGTCAAAGAAGTCCGCGCTTGGACTATTCATGTTGGCGATACTGCGCCACAAGCCGCCGGTGTGATTCACACTGACTTTGAACGCGGATTTATCCGAGCACAAACCATTGCGTTTGACGACTTCATCCAATTCAAGGGCGAAGCCGGTGCCAAAGAAGCCGGAAAAATGCGCGCTGAAGGTAAGGAATATGTGGTCAAAGATGGCGACGTATTGAACTTCTTGTTCAACGTTTAAGGCGCGATAAAGTTGTTGATAAAGCCCAGTTCCGACTGGGCTTTTTTGTATTTCATCGAATCAGGAGACTAAACATGAGCCATCTATTTTCGTCACGCCGCAAGTTGTTATTGAACTCGTTGGCCGTTGCAGCCTTGGGAGCATTGTCGAGTGCCGCTAGCCGCGCCGCGCAAGAAATCAATAACAGCAATCCAGCCAACAAACAATACAAAGCGGTATTTCAAGTCACCGACAACGATGCGCAAAAATGGAATCTGACTTTGGGTAATGCGCACAATTTACAAAACGATTTAGGCGCGAAAAATGTCACGATTGAAATCGTGGCGTTTGGGCCGGGAATTGCGATGTTTAAATTAGGTTCCGAATGCACCGATAAAATCGTCGATGCGCTCAATAACGGCATCACAATCAGCATCTGCGAAAACAGTATGCGCGGCCATCAATGGAAGCACGAAGATATGTTGGCCGGCATCAGCTACGTGCCGGCGGGAGTATCGGCAGTGGTACAACGCGAAGCGGCTGGTTACGCTTATGTGCGCTCGTAAAATGAGTCGCCCGGGCGGCAATCAGCTAGCGGCTTGCAATGAGTCAGCTCGCTTTTTGCGCTTGCAGTAATTCGTATTTAGCTTGAAGTTGTTCCGGCGTTTCGCGCCACGCCGGATCAAACGGAATGCAGGCGACCGGACAGACTTGTTGGCATTGCGGTTCGCTGTAATGCCCTACACATTCGGTGCATTTATTGGGATCAATTTCGTAAATTTCAGGCCCCATATAAATCGCTTCATTGGGGCATTCTGGCTCGCATACGTCGCAGTTAATGCAATCATCGGTGATAAGTAATGCCATGCTAAAACCTACACTCCCTTATCTTTCAATTCTTGCAAAGCCTGCGCTGCGCTGACTTTCTCTTGTAACCAACGATCGACCGACGGGAACACAAACTTAGACACATCGCCGCCAAATTGCGCGATCTCGCGCACGATGGTGCCGGAGATAAATTGGTACTGATCGGACGGAGTCAAAAACAATGTTTCCACATCCGGCAACAAATAGCGATTCATCCCCGCCATTTGAAATTCGTATTCAAAATCGGACACCGCACGCAAACCACGCACAATTACGCGCGCATCGTTCTTGCGCACAAAATCTTTCAGCAGACCAGAAAAGCTCTCAACCCGCACATTCGGATAATGGCCTAGAACCTCGTTCGCAATGGTCAGGCGCTCTTCCAGCGAGAAAAACGGCTTCTTGTTTTTGCTATCGGCCACACCAACGACCAACGTATCAAACAAGCCAGATGCGCGACGCACTAAATCTTCGTGACCGCGCGTTAAGGGATCAAAAGTACCTGGATATACCGCTGTAACCATTACTGCTCCTAGTAGTCTGCTAGAGAAAGGCAAAAATCAACCCGCATTATGCCTGAAAATAGTGTCAAGTTTCGCTCTCAGAGTGGATTAGTTATTGCGCTGCAACAAATGAAAAAAAACTTTTCCGGCGCGATCGGCGCGGATTACTTGCCAATTACTTAAATCTGGCGGCAAATTGTCGCCGGTCAGCGTATGTTCGGCTTCCAGGTACAACAAACCATCTGGCTTTAATAACGTCACGCAATGCGGCAAGATTGAGCTCAAGATATCGTGATGAAACGGCGGATCGAGGAAAATCACATCAAATTGTTCGCCCTTGGCGGCTAATTTCTGAGCGATTAGCTTAGCGTCGCCGCGCACAATCTGAATCTGCTGGGCTTGCAGCTTGTCTTTGGCTTTTTCGAGTTGCGCCACGGCCGGTGGATGCGCTTCGACTGACGTGACTTGCGCGGCACCGCGACTAGCCGCTTCAAATCCCAGCGCACCGCTTCCAGCATACAAATCCAAACAACGCACCTGCGACCAATTTTGTTGGAATAAAAAACTCAGCCAGTTAAATACTGTTTCCCGCACGCGATCAGGCGTGGGACGCAATCCCGGCGCATCCACCACCGTCAGCGGCGTGCGCTTCCACAGGCCGCCGATGATGCGAACTTGTTGCTGGGAAGATATTTTTTGCATAATTAATACATTAGTAATAAATGAGGCCATACTGGCCCAATCGGCGTCCAAACTAGCTCAATTAAGCCCAGTCTGTCTGCTAAAATGACGCACATTGTAGCCTGACTCGGTCTAACCACTTACCCCATCCATGTTTAGTTTCTTCAAAAAAAAACCAAAAACCGACGAAGTGGTGAACGCACCCGCTTCGTCAGAACAATCCGACACCGCACCTGATTCCACCGATTTACCCGTCGCTCCCGGCAACAACGCCGAAGCCAAGCAATCGTGGTTATCGCGCCTTAAAGCTGGCCTGGCCAAAACGTCCAACAATCTGTCCAGTTTATTCGTCGGCGCAAAAATCGATGACGATTTGTACGAAGAACTAGAATCCGCCCTGCTGATGTCAGACGCTGGGATGGAAGCCACCTTGTATTTATTGGACGAGTTAAAAAAACAGGTTAAGCAGCAAAAATTAACTGAAGCCGAACAAGTTAAAGCAGCGCTTAAAACTATTTTTATCGACTTCTTATCCCCGCTCGAAAAAACCCTAGAACTAGGCCAGCATCAGCCGCTAGTGATGATGATCGCTGGCGTCAACGGCGCTGGCAAAACCACCACTATCGGCAAACTGGCCAAGCATTTGCAAGCACACGGTCAATCGGTGTTATTAGCCGCTGGAGACACCTTTCGCGCCGCAGCGCGTGAGCAACTCACCATTTGGGGTGAGCGCAACAACGTTACGGTAATCGCGCAAGAATCCGGTGATCCGGCCGCGGTGGCGTTTGATTCAGTCAATTCAGCCATTGCCAAGGGAATCAATGTGGTGATGGTCGATACCGCAGGCCGCCTACCTAGTCAGTTGCATTTGATGGAAGAATTAAAGAAGATTAAACGCGTAGTCACCAAAGGCATGGCCAGCGCTCCGCACGAGGTGTTATTGGTAATCGACGGCAATACCGGGCAAAACGCGCTAGCACAAGTCCAAGCATTTGACGATGCAATTCAATTGACCGGATTAGTCATTACCAAGCTCGATGGAACCGCTAAAGGCGGGATTTTGGCTGCCATCGCCAAGACGCGCCCAATTCCCGTGTACTTCATCGGCGTGGGTGAAAAAATCGAAGATTTGCAGCCATTTAACGCCACCGAATTTGTGGACGCTTTGTTAGGTTAATCTGAGGAATCGAATTAGTTTGGATACACCAATCGACATCAGCACGGACAAGTCAAAACTCAATCTCGACTTCTTGCACGCCGAATTAAGCCAACAATATTGGTCGCTCGGTATTCCGCGTGCTACTGTCGAACAAGTGATTGCCAACTCGTTATGCTTTGGCGTGTATTTGACCGAATCACAGCAACAAATTGGTTTTGCGCGCGTGACCACAGATTTTGCGACCTTCGCGTATTTGGCGGACGTCTTTATCCAAACCGATTACCAAGGTCGCGGTTATGCCAAGACATTAATCGCTGCCATCAAAGCGCATCCCGATTTGCAGGGCTTGCGCCGCTGGATGTTAATCACCCGCGATGCACACAATTTATACAAGCAGTTCGGCTTTACCCCGCTGGCTAATCCGGGCCGCGCCATGGAAATCACCCAACCTAATATCTATCAAACACCATGATCGAATTTAAACAGGTCAGCAAACATTTTCCACCCAGCGTTTCCGCATTAAGCGATGTTTCGTTTTCGATTGCGCGCGGCGAATTGGTCTTTTTGGCCGGCCCATCGGGCGCAGGTAAATCAACGATTCTGAAAATGATTGCGGCCATGGAGCGCCCAAGCAGCGGGCAGGTGTTAGTCAATGGGCAAAATATCGCGGGACTAAAATCAGCCAGCCTGCCCTATTTTCGGCGCAACTTGGGTCTGATCCTGCAAGACCATGCGCTGCTGCTCGATCGCTCCGTGTTAGCCAATGTGATGCTGCCGTTGATGATTAGCGGCGCAACCACCAAAGACGCATTAATCCGTGCCAATGCGGCATTGGATAGAATGGATTTAGCCGACAAGGCCGATTCCTTTCCTTTGGCACTGTCAGGCGGAGAACAGCAGCGAGTTGCCATTGCACGCGCGATTGTGAATCGCCCGCAAGTGATTTTGGCCGATGAACCAACCGCTTACCTGGATCGAGATAACGCTAAAAAGGTCATGGACGCTTTACGGGCGTTTCAAGCGGCGGGCGTTACCTGCATTGTTTCCAGCCACGATGAAGAATTCCTAGGCAAAGCTGAGCGGGTGATTTATTTAAATCAAGGCAAGCAAAGCCAAAGCTGGCAATCTGCCGTATAAGCCCCCAATCGCTCATCACCGCTTGGCCACCGATCAACCACTGATACACAGAACGCTATGAAAATTTGGTTCCGACAACACGCTGCCGCCAGCTTAGACGCAGCAAAGCAAATTCTCCGCGCACCGGGTAATTTCCTATTCAACGTGATCGTGGTCGCGGTCGCCTTGTCCTTACCGATTGCGGGATTAACGTTGATTGAGAACGTGCGCCCGATTTCCAATGAGCTCGCTATCGAACCGGAATTAAGCCTATTTTTGAAAACCAACGTTAGTCGCGCCGATGCAACCGCATTTGCCGATACTTTGAAGAAAACTGTCAAAAGCGCGCAAACCTCAGCCAAGATAACTTTCGTGCCGCGCGAAAAAGCACTAGTCAGCATGCAAACCAATTCCAACTTGGGTGACGTGCTGTCAACCTTGGGCGAAAATCCGCTGCCCGATGCATACATCCTCAGCTTTGAGCAACATATTGAATTAAGTACCCAACAATCCACCCCCGCCAAGATCGAAGCCTTGGCTGCCCAGTTGCAAAAGTTGCCCGAAGTAGATCATGTGCAAATTGATTCCAACTGGATCAAGCGTCTCGCCGCCCTGCTGCATCTGGCGCAATTTGTCTTGATCGCTTTGGCGATTATTTTGAGTGTGGTGGTTATAACGGTGGTCTTTAACGCGACGCGCTTGCAAGTACTGTCACGCCAAGCCGAGATCGCGGTAATTCGCCTGCTAGGAGCAACTAGTCAATATATTAGCCGTCCTTACTATTACACCGGCGCAATATTGGGTCTGGTATCGGGTGCGGTGTCTTTAGGCATCGTCGCTGGTGCATTGCATCCTATGAATCAGGCCATCTCAGAATTCGCGAGTTTATATGGCTCGGAATTTCAATTGGCACCACTTAATGCGGTTTTCAGCCTATATTTGCTGGTTTTAAGCGCTTTATTAGGCTTATTTGGGGCCTTTTTATCAGTTCGTCATCAAGCCAAGCAAATTTCATAAGTAGTTTCCGCAAAATCATCGTTTCTCTTTGTTTTTTGCCTAAAAACAGATCAGAATCGACTGATTTAGCCGTAAATGTCTCCGTTTTTTACAACAATTAACCTTGATTAGCACTCTTCCCAATAGAGTGCTAATATAATGTTTGAACGCGATAAATTCATTTATTGAAGTTAAGCAATAGATAATGATTGGAGTGTAAGGAAACAACATGAGCCATTCAACAACACTATCATCCAATAACACTGCATTAGCGCTGGGCTTTACCGGAACGCTAGGCAATATCGACGCCTACATTTCCGCGGTCAATCGCCTGCCGATGCTGACTCAAGAAGAAGAAACCCGCTTAGCCACCGCCTTGCGCGACCAAAATGATTTGGGCGCTGCGCAGCAAATGGTTCTGTCCCATTTACGCTTAGTGGTTTCGATCGCCCGCGGCTATTTAGGCTATGGCCTGCCGCACGCTGATTTGATTCAAGAAGGCAATATCGGCTTAATGAAAGCGGTAAAACGCTTTAATCCTGACCAAGGTGTGCGTTTAGTGTCCTATGCGATGCATTGGATTAAAGCCGAGATGCACGAATACATTTTAAAAAATTGGCGTTTGGTCAAAGTTGCGACAACCAAAGCGCAACGTAAATTGTTCTTCAACCTGCGCAGCCACAAAATCGGTTTTGAAAGCATGACCCAAAGCCAGATCGATAATTTGGCTGAGACGCTCAACGTCAAGCGCGAAGAAGTCATCGAGATGGAAATGCGTTTAGCGGGTCGCGACATGGCCTTAGACGCGCCGACCGACGACGAAGACGACAAATTTGCACCGATTGCTTATTTATCGAGCGATAACAATGAACCAACCAAGGTATTGGAAGCGCAGCATTACGACCAACTCCAAACTACCGGTTTGGAAACAGCACTTGAAAACCTCGATCCACGCTCACGTCGAATTATCGAGGCACGTTGGTTAGCCAATGATGACGGCAGCGGTGCTACGTTGCATGATTTGGCGGCCGAGTTCAGTGTTTCGGCTGAACGAATTCGTCAAATTGAAAGCGCGGCGTTGAAGAAAATGAAAGGCAGTTTGGCTGCTTATGCTTAAGTATTAGCAATGATCGCCCCAATAAAAAACGCTCTTAACGAGCGTTTTTTGTTGGGGCAACAGTTTAAATTGTATGCGCGAAGATCGCTTATTTCGACACCAGCAAACGCTGAGCAGCACTCCAACGCTGCCCCGATTGCAAGACGACTGGATTACCAATGTTGGCAGCCTCAACACACAGCATGCGTTGATAACCTTGTGGCTCCATATCCGCCATCGCAGCACTTAATTCGGGGCCCGGATTCCACACCACCGCATCCGGAAATCCGATGCTTTGCACCAAGACAGAATGGTGGTTTCGCTTCACCGTTAGCTTGTTCGACGCATTGAAATAAATGCGATCTACTTGCCCAACAATCGCGCACTCGTCGTCCTTCTCAACACATCCGTTGGTGCCGGTCACGGAATCACGGTAAGTCGTGCCTTGCAATCCTAACAGGCGAGTGGCGGCAATATCATCAACGCGCAAATAGGTGTGCAGCGCAGCGGTAAAATCAAATGGAGTTGTTCCAGTGTTGGTGACTGCTAACTCAACCTCTAGCGCGAGTCCTGAAATCACTACCGTAATTTCCGCTAAAAACGCATGCGGCCAAATCGCCCGCGTCATATCGTTATCCCGCAACTCGAAAACCGCCCGATCGGGCTGATCGGATTGACGCAAGTGCCACAATTGATTGCGTGCGAAACCGTGTTTCGGTAAGTTCCCCAATGCTGCAAACTGCGGAAAAATAACCGGCACACCGCCACGTATGGATGCGCCAGCTTTAAGGTCCGATTGTTGACTCAGGAATAATTGCTCACCGAATTCCTGTGGAATCCACGAAGTAACATGCGCGCCATTCAAGGCGATCTCAGCCTTTGCACCGTCAGCCGAATAAAGAGTGTGTTTCATTAATAGATGAATGCGGAATCAATTAAGCAGCAATTTGAGATCGTGCACAATCGGCTCTGGTCCTTGATTAAAACGCACGAACAAACGCACATGGCCTTCTTTATCAAACACGTAGCTGCCAGCACTGTGATCAATGCTGTAGCTGCCGGGTGTTTTGCCGGGAACCTTTTCGTAGAAGATTTTAAAGTCGGAGGCAATTTTTTTGGTCTCAGCAACCGAACCGACCAAGCCTAAAAAACGCTTATCGAAAGCAGGAGGATATTGCGCCATGATTTGTTTGGTATCGCGCTCAGGATCGAGGCTGACGAATAACACTTGCACTTGATCAGACTGCGGGCCCAATTGCTGCATCACGGTCGATAGTTCGGCCATGGTTGTTGGGCAAACATCCGGACATTGGGTGTAGCCGAAAAACATCACAACCACCTTACCTTTGAAGTCCGACAAATGGCGCACCTTGCCAGTAGCATCAGGCAAACTAAATTCGGTGGCGTATTGCAGTCCGGTTATATCGGTATTTTTAAAATCAAGTTTGGCGTTTTGGCTGCACGCGCAGACTGAGAGAACTAATCCGACTATGGCAAAGAACGATTTCAATTGAAGTTTCATAAGCTTTTCTGATGTACGCGCAGAGGTCAAAAATTAAAATCTCAGGTAATGATCGACTAACAATGCAGCGAACAATAAGGACAAATAAATAATCGAGAAAGTGAAGGTTTTACGGGCCAACATATCGTTGTAATGACGGTAAATTTGCCAAGCGTAATACAAGAAAATCCCGCCCAAAATCAACGCGCTCGCCAGATAAATCAAGCCACTCATTTGCACTGCAAACGGCAAAACGGTGGTGGCGACCAACACAATCGTGTAGAGCCAAATTTGCAAACCTGTGAATTTCATCCCATGAGTAATCGGCAGCATCGGTAAACCGGATTTAGCGTAATCATCGCGCCGATACAGTGCCAGCGCCCAAAAGTGTGGCGGCGTCCAAACAAAGATAATCAACACCAACAACCACGCCTGCATCGGAACATCGTTAGCGACCGCGGCCCAACCCAAAGCAGGCGGCATCGCGCCCGATAAGCCACCGATGACGATGTTTTGCGGTGTGGCCGGCTTTAATAAAATCGTATAAATCACGGCGTAACCGATGAACGTGGCGAAGGTCAGCCACATGGTTAGCGGATTGACCAAGAAGTACAACACCCACATCCCCGCGCCACCAATCACCGCAGAGAACAGCAAAATCTGCTGCACTGAAATTTCGCCTTGCGCTGAAGCGCGGCGTGCAGTGCGTGCCATGCGCG
The DNA here is from genome assembly GCF_004358105.1 of Sapientia aquatica. Taxonomy (GTDB): domain Bacteria; phylum Pseudomonadota; class Gammaproteobacteria; order Burkholderiales; family Burkholderiaceae_D; genus Solimicrobium; species Solimicrobium aquaticum. Next base: position 339,099 of record NZ_SMYL01000003.1, read on the forward strand.
CATCAATTTCGCGCTCCACCAAGCAGTTCACCGCAAACGCTGCGCCAGCTAACAGCCAAATACCGACTGCGGCGAAAAATACGATGTGCCAGTCGGGCAATTCTGGCGTCGCCAAAAACATGCCGATCACAGCGCAGAAAACCGCCAATTGTGTCACGCGCGGCTTGGTCAAGGCCAGATATTGAGAGATGCGACTGGGATGAGCGGTCAAGGTGTTCATGCTTTCCTAAAAACTGATGCGTGTTCGGTATTTGTTCGGTATTCGTTCGGTATTTATTCGGGATTCGACTAAGTGCTATTTACGACGCAAATCGACCGGAATCTGAACTCGGTAGTTTAACATGGTCAACAGCAGCAACAGCAACGCCGCGCCACCATTGTGCATTACCGCGATTGCTAATGGCCAACTTAGCAATATGTTGGCTAAGCCAGTGCAGAATTGAACAACTAGAACGATCAAAATCCCATTGGCGACTTTGGTCAAACCCGCCAACTTACGCGCTTTGAGAGTCAGCAAGCCAGAACTCAGCACCACCAACCACGCAAAATTGCGGTGTACCCAATGGATCGCAGTAAGTGCGGCGAACGATAAATAGTCACCATTGACCGTTTTACCCAATTCGCGCCACAAGCTAAATCCATGCTCGAAATCCATAGGTGGCACCATCACGCCTTGGCACATCGGATAGTCAGTGCACGCTAACACAGCGTAATTGGTGCTCACCCAGCCGCCTAAAGCGATCTGCACGACCAAGATCAGCCAAGCCAACCTCGCCAGCCAACGCAGCTTCAAGGCTTCATGCGGCACCCTAGTTTGGTTGTGAGGCGCCTTAATGCGCTCAGACAGCCAGCCCAACATCGCCAACAATCCCATGCCCAACAATAAATGCGTGGTAACGATGATCGGTTGCAGTTTTAAGGTCACCGTCCACGCACCGAATGCGCCTTGTAGGCAGACGAAAAAGAACAGCAGGGTCGCATAGGCCGGCGCACCTGAAAACTGTTTGCGCTTAATCCAGGCAATAATCATTTGCGTCACGATCAATACGCCAACCGTCATCGCCAAATAGCGGTGAATCATTTCAATCCACGCTTTGAAATGAGTGACTGGCCCTTCTGGCATCGCCGCTTGCGCAGCGCTAATGTCAGCGTGCGCGATGAACGGGTTGGAGGCACCGTAACAACCCGGCCAATCGGGGCATCCCAATCCAGAATCAGTTAGGCGCGTGAAACCACCAAACATGATCAAATCAAAGGTCAAAAACAGCGTCACAAAAACCAGTTTGCGGTATTTGTTGGCGTCGCTCGATACCCAAACGATAGCCAAAGGAACCGACGCGACCAATAAAGCTGTAATGGCGAGTTCAATCCACATATGCGTTACCCGATGCTAGAAGCTTTAAGCAGTTTAATAATGTCTTTTTTAATTTTGTTAGGGTCAGCATCGACTGAGTAACGCATCATTAAATTTCCGAGTGGATCAATTAAATATAAGCGGTCTTGCATCGTCGTGCCGTCTTCAACAGGCAGCCACGCTTGCAGAACTTTCGGATCAATCCGCAAAAAATGTGCGCCGTCGTGTTCGCGTAACAGCATGGTTTCCAGCGGTTGCTGGTCGGTGATTAAAACTACGCGCTCGATCCTGTCCATGTCTTTACCTTGGGTGAGACGTAATTGGCGCATGTCGTATAAACTTTTTTGACATTGTTTTGCGCAATCAGACGAAATCACTTCCAACATAATCCACTTGCCTTTGTAGGCATCCAGTTCTTGTACCGCGCTCGTCTCGCCCAACAGTTGCGCGTTGAGTTTAGGCATCGGATACAAACGCGGATCAAGCAAGGTGCCGTAGTTGGTGCGACCGGTGGGCTTGATTACGTAATACGCCAAGTAGGAAAACAACAAGGGTGAAGCGCAAATGGCGATGACTAAATACAGTTTCCAGCGGCCTTGTTTTACTTTTAGCGCTTGCTGCTCTGGGTTTAAATTCGATGTTGATGTGGTGTTTGCTTGCGTCGTATTCACTGTTTTTTCCCGCCTTTGAATCCTGTTACCAAGAAAAATAATAATGCCATTACGGCCAATGCTAGCCATTGAAAAGCATATCCTCTATGTCGCTCTGAACCCATCGAAGCGCGCGGCCAATCGCGTTGCAAACCGTCTTCGGGCCCTTTGGTTTGCTCGATAAAAAACGGTTCCGCATTGAATTTACTGGCCGCATTGAACGCGTTGATTTCGATATTTTGAACTAAGGCTTTGGGCTGCAAAGGCGCGCTTTGGCCTAATTGTAAAACATGCCCGCCGCTGGCTTTGAGCGCACCTTCGATTTGAATGATTCCGCTCGGTGTTCGATACGGTTTGATAGTGGCACGATCAGTAGAATTTCTCGGCAACCAACCGCGCTCAACCAGCACGACTTTATTTTCCCCTTGTAATTTAAATGGCATAAGCACGTAAATGCCGGCGACGCCGTTCATCGGGCGATTGTCTAAATACAGCGGCCAATCCGCGACAAATTCGCCGATCAAGGTTACACGGGTATATTCCATTTGGCTGACATCGACGGCGGGGGGCAAAAGCACGGCGGGAGTGCTTTCGCGCACCAACAATTTTGCCTCAATGGCTTCTTTGGTTTTTGCGCGTTGCGTTTGCCAGTACGACAAAGAACAGCCTAAGGCAAACAGCAGCAGAGTCGCAATGAAAGGAACTAGTCTAAATCGGAAAGTAAGCATTACAATAGGCACTCACATTTTTGCGCTGCGCGCCATTAAACTACTAAAAATCATGAAAATCTTTGTCGCCATTGCCTTTATCTTAATCATCGCCAGCTTAGCTTCAGCATTGGTGTATTTAATGAAAGATAAAGGGCGCAGTATGCGTACCGTTAAAGCCTTGGCGCTGCGCGTGGGCTTTTCGGTTAGCTTATTTATATTGATTCTGATCGCGAATCATTATGGCTATATTCAACCCACCGGAATCCGCTATTAGACCACAGGATGCGCGCTAGTCTTGTATAGGCTTTGCAAAGATAGTTGGTCAGTTCACTTACATCGCACTACTTTTTTCCCCAACAAAAAGCCGCACCCGAAGTGCGGCTTTTTGATTGAGGCGCAGTCGCTTACAACCAATATACAACCACGTATAAACCCAGCCAAACCACGTCAACAAAGTGCCAATACCAAGCGGCGCCTTCGAATGCAAAATGATGTGTCGTGGTGAAGTCACCGCGCATATGGCGATACAACACAACGGACAACATGATCGCGCCCATCGTCACGTGGAAACCGTGGAAACCGGTCAACAAGAAGAAGGTTGAACCGTAAATACCCGAGGTCAATTTCAAATTCAATTCGGTGTAAGCGTGAAAGTATTCAAAGCCTTGGAAGCCCATGAAAATCGCGCCCAAAACGATGGTGGCAAACAAGAACAAGGAAGTCTTAGCACGATGACCAGCTAACAATGCATGATGAGCAATCGTTAATGTCACGCCAGAAGTTAACAACAAGGCGGTGTTGATGGTTGGAATCGGGAACGGGCTCATTGTTTTGAATGTTTCGATCGTACCTGCTGGGCCGATATTACCCCAGTGACCAACGAAATCAGGCCAGATTAATTTGTTATCCAAATCAGCTAACCAAGGCATGGTGATCGAGCGCGCATAGAACAACGCACCAAAAAACGCGCCGAAAAACATCACTTCAGAGAAAATAAACCAGCTCATGCTCCAGCGATACGACACGTCAACACGCGCGCCATATTGGCCGCCTTCCGATTCCTTGATCGCATCGCCAAACCAGTTGTACAACACAACCAAAGTCAACGCGATACCGATGAAGTTTGCATACACACCCCATGGCAAATCATTGACCCATGCAGCGGCGCCGAACATCGTCAAGAGCAATGTCGCTCCTCCGAAAATCGGCCACTGGGACGGACCTGGAACAAAGTAATACGGCGCTTTTGCGTGCCCTGAACTCATTTTCATCTCCCGAAACAAACTTAATATTTAGATCATTGATTTGCCACAACGCTTTTCACAATCAGGATGAGCGTTGTGATGAATAGTACTGCGCCAAAAATTCCTGCGATAACTACATAAATTGGGTTCAATTTTGCAACGTCTTGTTCATAGGCGCTTTTTTTGCGAACACCAAAAAACGACCAGAATACTGCTTTCAACGTGGCAAAAAACGACAGCTTGCGCTGGGATGCTTCTTTTAAATCGTCCATATCACCTCTAAAGCAAAACGCGCCTACCACCAACAAACAACATTGTCGAACTAGGTTGGTGCTTTCACTACATTGCCGCCAACTTCAAAAAAGGTGTACGACAACGTAATGGTCGTGACATTTTTTGGTAGCTTTGGATCAATGTAAAACACCACCGGCATTTGTCTCGCCTCGTTCGGTCCCAACGTTTGCTGCTTAAAGCAAAAGCATTCCATTTTCTTAAAAAACGCCTCGGCTTCGTGCGGCGCATAACTTGGAATCGCTTGCGCGTCCATTTTGCGGGACTGCGTATTCACGACTTCATACACGATCTGGGTCATTTCACCGGGGTGTACTTTTAAACTACTTGCCACTGGTCTAAAACGCCAAGGACCTGTGGTGTTGGCATCAAATTCAACCGTAATTAAGCGGGTTTTATCGATTTGCGTATTATCAGGAAGCGCAACTTTGTCATCCTTGTTGGTGAGAATATTCACACCGGTTAATTCGCAGATCTGTTTATACATTGGGATCAATGCAAAACCAAAACCAAACATCAGCACCGCTATCACGACTAACTTACCGAGCATTACTGCATTTAGTTTTGCCAGCAAGTTAGCTGCTTTCGAATTTTTCATTGCATCTCTTTACCGAAACCAAATCTGCTTAACAAATATACCGATGAAAAACACGGCTGCCATCGATGCCAAGATCAAGGCAGTTTGGAGGTTTTTAGATTTTTTATCTGTCATCGCAAGCACGTTAGGGAGCATGCGCTCCCTACCTTTATTATTTGACTGTTGGTGGTGTTTCAAATGTGTGGAATGGGGCTGGGCTTGGTACTGTCCATTCCAAACCTTCCGCGCCTTCCCAAGGTTTATCTTCTGCCTTCTTGCCGCCACGATACGCTGGCAACACAACGAAGAACAGGAAATACACTTGAGTCAGACCAAAGCCGAACGCGCCGATTGTTGCCAACTGATTGAAATCCGTAAATTGTGCTGGATAGTCAGCATAACGACGTGGCATACCTGCTAAGCCCAAGAAGTGCATTGGGAAGAAGGTCACGTTGAACCAGATTAACGAATTCCAGAAATGGATTTTGCCGCGCAGTTCGTTGTACATGAAACCGGTCCATTTTGGACTCCAGTAGTAAAAACCAGCAAACAACGCAAACAAAGAACCAGCCACCAATACATAGTGGAAATGGGCCACAACGTAGTAGGTATCTTGCATTTGAATATCGATTGGAGTCACCGCTAAGATTAAGCCAGTAAAACCACCGATGGTGAATACGAAAATAAAACCGACCGCAAATAACATCGGCGTTTCGAATGTCATCGAACCTTGCCACATTGTTGCGATCCAGTTAAACACCTTCACGCCGGTTGGCACCGCGATCAACATCGTTGCATACATGAAGAACAACTGCGCTGTCACTGGCATTCCAGTAGTAAACATGTGGTGCGCCCAAACGATGAAGGACAAAATCGCGATAGACGATGTTGCGTACACCATGGATGCATAACCGAACAATTGCTTACGTGCGAAAGCTGGGATGATCTGAGAAACAATACCGAACGCTGGCAAAATCATGATGTACACCTCTGGATGTCCGAAGAACCAGAAAATATGTTGATACATCACAGGGTCGCCGCCGCCGGCCGCGTTAAAGAAGGAAGTGCCGAAATGACGATCCGTCAAAGTCATCGTAATCGCGCCAGCCAACACCGGCATAACAGCGATCAATAAGTAAGCAGTAATCAACCATGTCCAGCAGAACATCGGCATCTTCATCAATGTCATGCCAGGAGCGCGCATGTTCAAAATCGTCGTGATGATGTTGATCGAACCCATGATGGACGAAGCACCCATGATATGCACAGCGAAAATCGCCATGTCCATACCAGGTCCCATTTGAGTTGATAACGGTGCATACAAAGTCCAGCCAGCAGCCGTTGCGCCGCCAGGAACCAAGAACGAGGTCGTCAACAGAATCGCAGCAGGTGGCATTAACCAGAATGAGAAGTTATTCATCCGCGCAAAAGCCATATCGGATGCGCCGATTTGCAGCGGGATCATCCAGTTAGCGAAACCAACAAAGGCCGGCATAATCGCGCCGAACACCATGACCAAACCGTGCATCGTGGTCAATTGATTAAAGAACTCTGGTTGCATCAATTGCAAACCAGGTTGGAACAATTCAGCGCGAATTAATAACGCCATCACACCGCCAGCCAACAACATGGTGAAGGAGAAAATTAAATACAGCGTACCGATATCTTTGTGGTTGGTTGCAAACAACCAGCGACGAAATCCATGCGGGTGATCGTGCGCGTGGTCATGGTCGTGTCCATGATCATGGCCGTGAGAATGATCAGCGTGGGCGTGATCCATTGCGATGTTGCTCATTAGAATCTCCTATGAATTACTTACGCGCAGCCAGAACTTCTGCTGGTTGAACAATATTTTCTTGGGCTTTGTTTGACCAGTTATTACGAGTGTAAGTAATAACAGCAGCGATCTCGGTATCGGACAAGACGCTCTTCCAAGTTGGCATCGCGTTTTTACCGTTCAATACCAAATGGATTTGTGCGTCTTTCCCGCCATTGACTACAGCAGAACCGTCCAATGCTGGGAATGCGCCGGGTACACCTTTACCGTTTGCTTGATGGCACACTACGCAGTTTGCTGTGTACACTTTTTCGCCGCGTTGTTTCAATTCATCGACAGTCCAAGTTTTATTTGGATCATCGGCTAACGCTGCCATTTCTTTTTTCTTGGAATCGACCCAGACTTTGTAGTCTGCTTCGCTCACAACGTTGACGACCACTGGCATGAACGCGTGCTCTTTGCCGCACAATTCAACGCATTGACCACGGTATTTACCGACCTTTTCCGCTTTAAACCAAGTATCACGTACAAAACCTGGGATCGCATCCTGCTTCAAACCGAATGCAGGAATAGTCCATGAGTGGATGACGTCATTTGCAGTAGTAATGATGCGGACTTTTTTGTTGACTGGGACAACGACTTCGTTATCGACTTCGATCAGGTAGTTTTCGCCACGAGCTTGGGTTGGGGCTTTACCTGGCGCGCCAATTTGTTCGCGCGGAGTGGATAAAGTCGACAAGAATGAAATGCCTTCGCCTTCACCTTTGATGTAGTCGTAACCCCATTTCCATTGCATACCCGTTACTTTGATGGTGATGTCGGAATTGGAAGTGTCTTTCATCGCAACCACGGTTTTGGTCGCTGGCAAAGCCATACCAATAACGATTAAGAATGGAACGATGGTCCATGCGATTTCAACGGTAATGCTTTCGTGGAAGGTCGCTGGTTTGTGGCCTAAGGATTTGCGGTGTTTCAGGATGGAATAAAACATTACTCCGAACACCACAACGAAAATCGCCAAGCAAATACCCATCATCAAGTTGTGAATGGAATAGATTTGTTCTGCAATTTGCGTCACAGGCTGCTGGAATGTCATTTGACGTACCGCAGGGCCACCTTTGCTATCAACAACATTTTGAACAACTTGCTGCGCCCAAGATGACGTCCCTGCTGCCATCATTAAGGAACCGAGCATTAACGATGGTAATCGCTTCGCATGTTTCATGTTTTCCCCAAAAAACCAATTAGAATTCTTATCACTAGGTAGCCTAAGCCGGACACAATTTAGCTAAAAAATTGGGCTTAAAATTTACCCCTGCCGTTACTTAAAAACTTAAAACACTTACTGAAATCAAGCACTTGCGCGCTGATTTGGATGGCATAGCTACTGTGTACCGATTGTTCAGACGAGTATTGAAAAGAATGTAACAAATACCAATAAAAACAATAATTTACTAAAAATAATATGTTTTTTAATAAAAAACTGAGGCAGCTATATATCTAGGTGATATCCCATATTGACGAGAGTATATGTCGAAAACAGGCTTGCCATCAAGCAAAATGCTGCCAAAAATCAATTGATGTACCGCAAAAAAGTTCTCAATTATGGAACAAATATTTAACACAGATCAAAAACTGCCGACTTAATTCCGTCGATCGATGAATTGAATAACGCTTTCCCCGGATTTGTTTGTTTTAGGCATTGGCTTAAAAGCATGGCCGTAGATAATTTCTAAGGTCAATGGAATCCGCCCATCGGCAGCACGCATCCCATCCAATCTAGTTCGCATCTGATTCCATTGCAACTTTCCCGTCAGCGATTTGTTACGGGTGGCTAGCGGATTACCGCCCAGGGCGCGCACTTCAGTCAATAATTGATCGACCGTTTCGTAGGTCAACGTAATGACTTCCATGTCCATGACGGGGGTCGAAAATCCGGCATTCACCAGCATATCGCCAAAATCGTGCATATCCACAAACGGCAACGTATGCGGGGTTAAGCTGCCGTCAAAGGCGGTGCGGATTTCTTTCAAACTATCCGGTCCGAAAGACGAAAACATCAGCAAACCGTTAGTACGCAAAAGGCGGCGCCATTCTTTGAACACCTGATCCGGTTCCGGATGCCAATGCAGCGCTAAGTTAGACCAAACCAAGTCCATCGATTGATCCGCAAACGGCGTTGCGCCAAAGTTTCCGGTCACCATTTGGGAATTACTCGACGTGCCTTTGGAAAACAGCCATTTCGACATCAAACGCTGCAACGACGAATCCGCGGCAGCGCGCTCTTTTAGTACGCGGCTTAGCAACTGGTGGCTACCATCCAAGCCAAGTACGTGCGCTTTGGGATAGTTATTTTGCAAGACGCCTAAATCAGCGCCGCGACCACAACCTGCATCCAAGACGTGTGCAGGGTCCAAACGCACTAATTGCAAGCGCTCCAGCATACGCGCGGCGATCTCGCGATAGACGAAATCAGCCGGCGCTCGGCGCTCGGGTCGGTTAAAGGCGGCTCGTACTGACGCTAATTCGATTGGCGCACTTTGCATAAATACAATTCGTTATGATAAAAATATTTTTTAAGGTTGAATTCAACGTCCAATCGTCGATTTAACATCAAACACCGCTCATGCACTTGAAATTGGCGCACATTCTATCGAAAAACATCTTATTCCGCGCCCAACAAGCATTGCGCGAAGCAACTCGTTGTTTTCCGAACAGTTGCCAACTGTGCGGCATCGAAACGCACGACATTCTATGCGCGGAGTGCGTCAACCAATTTTTTACGGCTAACCAGCCAAACAGCTTCAGTCGCTGCCAAATCTGCGCTTTACCCGTTCTGCGTCAATCAACCACATGCGGCACATGCATCAACAAACCACCTGCCTTTGATGCCACTTTCGTCGCCTGCGATTATTCAGCGCCGCTCGATCAATTAATCTTATCGCTCAAATTTGGACACCGTTTAGCCCTGGCTCCGATGATGGCTAGATTAATGGCGCAATCAATCCAAGCTGCGCCAAATACATCTTGGCCGGATGTCATCATTCCCGTGCCGTTGAGCAAAGAACGTTTAGCGTAACGTGGATTTAATCAAGCATTAGAAATTTGCAAACCGTTAGCCAAAATAATTAAGCTCCCCTACCAAGCGCGCCTCTTGATGCGGGTGCGCGATACACAGCAACAAACCCAACTCCACCCCAATCAACGGCATAAAAATATTAAATACGCTTTTTCCCCCAACGAGCGCTATGAAGATAAAATACGCGGCTTACACATTGGCGTAGTTGACGACGTAATTACCACCGGCGCAACCTTGCACGAAGTCGCAGCTTGCTTGAAGCGGCATGGCGCAGCAAGAGTGACCAATTATGTGTTTGCCCGGACACCACCGCATTAGTTGGCACGCTTCAATACACTTTGTACGCCGCGCCAAACCCACATTTAGCAGTTCACTGAGGAGTTTATTTTGTTCCACGTCGTTCTGGTTGAACCGGAAATCCCGCCCAATACCGGCAACATTATTCGTCTATGCGCCAATACCGGCGCACAATTACATTTGATTGAACCGCTAGGTTTTCCCTTAGAAGACAGCAAACTCAAGCGCGCTGGCTTGGATTATCACGAGTACGCCAAAATGCGCGTGCATCCGAATTGGGATGCGTTTATGGCCGAATTAAACCCCGATCCGACGCGCCTGTTCGCCATGACTACACATGGATCGGGCGTATTCTCGCAAGCGCGCTTTCAGCCTGGCGATGTGTTTGTGTTCGGCTCTGAAACCAAAGGCCTCGATCCAGCTTTGCGCAATTCGTTTCCTACCGCGCAGCGCATTCGTTTGCCTATGCGGCCCGACAACCGTAGCTTGAATTTATCCAACAGTGTGGCAATTGTGGTCTATGAAGCTTGGCGGCAAAACGGCTTTGATGGTGGCGCTTAGTAATATTTTATTAATGAACACACTGTGTTAACATCTGCGCCACGTTTTATTTTCAAAGGAATTACCATGTTCTCAAGCACATTCAAAACCTTCGCTAGCATCGTTAGCACAGCATTACTTGTTAGCTCTGCCTACGCGCATGAATTCACGTTGGGCGACATCCAAATTGCCCATCCGTACGCGCGCGCCACGGTAGCGCAGCAAACCTCGGGCGGCGCGTATTTTGGGTTGGAAAACAAAGGCAAGCAGGACGACAAATTAGTCAAAGTCAGCGGCACGATCGCTAAATCGGTCGAAATTCACAATATGGAAATGGCGGGCGACGTCATGAAAATGCGTGAAGTCGATGGCATTGAATTAAAAGCTGGCAGCAAAATCAGCATGAAACCGGCTGGCGGCTATCACATTATGTTGATTGGCTTAACGCAGCCGTTGAAAGCGGGCGATAAATTTCCGCTGACTTTGCAGTTTGAAAAAGCGGGCAAGATTGAAGTCGTTGTGCACGTCGAGGCCGCCTCAGCCGCGCCTATGGAACACCAACATTAATGCATTCTTTTTATAACAAAGCGCGCTTATTTGCGCACTTTAGCCAGTAATTTTGAAGTCGAGCGATCATGCAAGAACGTGATCGCTTCGACCTTCCCACCGTAAGATAAGACTTCCTTCCCTTCTGGAATCGCATCCATCTGATAATCGCCACCCTTGGCGTAAATATCAGGATGGCCAACTTTGACGATTTCTAGCGCCGTATCTTCTTCAAACGCCACCACCAAACTGACCGATTCCAGCGCGGCCAACACCGCCATGCGATCAGCGCACGTATTAATCGGTCTATCGTCACCTTTTCCTAAACGCTTAACCGACGCGTCGGTATTAACCGCCACCACTAACGATGCGCCCAGTTCACGTGCCTGCTCCAGATAGGTCACATGACCGCGATGCAAAATATCAAATACACCATTGGTCAGCACAACCGGCTTGGGTAAATCTTGCATCCGTTGTTGTAATTGCTCGACTGTGGTGATTTTATTTTCAAACATACTGGCTCCGTTGCTATAGTGAATTGGACTAATTTTAGACCGCGCAGATGATAACAGGTATCGATTTTATCGTGAGCCAATTGCTGTGGTCGCTCGATATCCAAGGTTAAGGCAAACAAACGGCTCGGTCAGGTTTTTGTCAGGAAAATGTCATACCGCTGTCAGTAAATCTTCGTAGACTAGTTGCAAACTACGAAGCATCAGCCGTCTGCGCTCGATGTATCTGATAGTAATCCGCTAAAAAAATTGGCAATTGTCTCCCCCAATAAACGAGTCAGCACATGAAAAACAACAGCGAATTTAGCTCCGCCCCCCTGAAAAAGCCAATTGCCATCGCGGTTGCGTGTTTAGTGCTCGTCGGCGCAGGCGCGCTCTACATTGGCAAATCGCATTCGGAAGAAAGCAAGAAAACGGCGACAGTCGATGCCCCGATGTTCACCGCGCAAGGCGATAAATTAACGGTGCCAGCCGATTCGCCATTACGCAAACGTTTGGCAGTTGCAGCAGTTAGCTCTGCCGCGCCGATTCATACGATTGATATTCCTGGCGTGGTCGAGGCCGATCCAGCCAATACAGTTAATATCCTGCCGCCGCTCACCGGGCGCTTGCTTGAGCTAAAAGTTAAATTAGGCGATGCAGTCAAAGCCGGACAAATCGTTGCGGTAATGAGCTCACCCGATTTAGCCCAAGCCTATGCGGACGCCGACAAAGCGCGTGATGCGCTTGAGCTTGCACAAAAAGCCCAGCAACGCGGTGAAGGTGTCAACAGCGCGGGCGCCAACGCGGCCAAAGATTTAGAACAAATTAAGAGCAATACTAATCAAGCCTTGGCCGAATTCAATCGCGCCCAAGCGCGCTTAAAAACATTGGGCGTTTCCAGCGATAGCAAAGACAACACCAATCGCCTACTCACGATCGTCGCGCCTGTTTCAGGAACCGTTACCGCGCTCAATCCCGGCAAAGGTGCTTACCTTAACGACCCGACCGCTAGCATCATGACCATCGCCAATCTCGATACCGTTTGGGTCACCGCCAATGTGCCGGAAGATTTGGTCTCCAAATTACACAAAGATCAATCCGCCGAAATCAGCTTGCAATCCTATCCCGATCAAACCTGGCAAGGAAAAATCAACTCCATCAGCGCGGTGCTCGAACCGGACACGCATCGCAATAAGGCGCGGATTAGTTTCAATAATGCTGATGGCCGCCTAAAGCCGAACATGTATGCCAACGTCAAACTGGCAACGGCTCAAACGGGCAAATTGATGATTCCTACTTCGGCGTTATTAATGAATAACGACAGCATCACCGTATTTGTTGAGACCTCGCCGTGGGTATTTGTGCGCCGCACTGTCACCATCGGCAGCGAAGATGGGGAACAAGTTAGTGTGTTGTCGGGTTTAGCCGCCAATGAGCGTGTGATCGTGCGTGGCGGAGTTTTACTCAATGATTAATTTACTCATCTCCATTTGCTTTCGCCGCCGCTATCTAGCTTGGGCTATCGCTATCTTGGTGTTGATCTACGGTTATGTATCGTGGACCAATATGTCGGTTGAAGCGTTTCCCGATATTAGCGACATCACCGTACAAGTCACGACCCAAGTTCCCGGATTGGCCGCCGAAGAAATTGAGCAGCAAATTACCACGCCCCTAGAACGCGCTTTATCCAACACGCCGGGCTTGGTGACGATGCGCTCGTCGAGCACATTTGCGTTATCGCTGGTCACGTTGGTATTTAAAGATGGATCCGAAGATTATTTCGTGCGCCAGCGGATTTTAGAGCGCATCGCCACAGCGACTTTGCCAAGCGGAATTCAACCTACGTTAAATCCCGTCACCAGCGCAGCGGGTGAAATTTTTCGCTACACATTGGAATCGGACAGCAAGAATTTAATGGAGCTATCCGAGATCCAAAAATGGATAGTGGTCCCAGGTTTAAAACAAGTGCCGGGCATCGCTGACGTGAGCAACTTTGGCGGCTTCACGAAAGAATTCCAACTGGAACTCAACCCAGCGCAATTACAACGCTACAACCTCGCGTTAAACGATGTAGTCACCGCGATTAACAACAATAGCGCCAACGCTGGCGGCGGACGTATTTCGCGCGGCGAGCAAAGTTACGTGATTCGGGGCATTGGGCAAATTCATTCGCTCGACGATTTAGGCAATGTCGCTGTCACGCAAAGCAACGGCAATCCTGTGCTGGTGCGCGATTTAGGCAAGCTGCAATTTGGTCATCAAGAACGCGAAGGCATTTTGGGTAAAGATTCCAATCCCGATACGCTGGAAGGAATTGTCTTGATGCTCAAGTACGAAAACCCTTCGGTCATTCTCAAAGGAGTGCACGCCAAAGTCGCTGAACTACAAAAGAAACTCGATCCGATGGGCGTCAAAATTGCGCCCTACATTGACCGCGACGATTTGGTGAAATTGACGGTGCATAAAGTCAGCCACACTGTGCTCGAAGGTATCGGCTTGGTGTGCATCGTATTGATTTTATTTTTAGGCAGTCCGCGCAGTGCGATTGTGGCGGCGGTGGCGATTCCGATTGCCTTGGTCACGGTATTCATCATCATGCACGCGACCAAAATGCCGGCTAACTTATTCTCACTCGGCGCGATCGATTTCGGGATTATTGTGGATGGTGCGATTGTGGTGATGGAGGCGATTTTGCGGCGGCGCGAAGAAAATCCAACGCTGGAGTTAACCGAAAACGACATTCTCGAAACGACCAGCCAAGTGGCGCGCCCAATCTTTTTTGCCACCTTGATTATCATCGTGGCGTACTTACCGCTGTTTGCGTTTGAACGCGCTGAAGGTAAATTATTTACGCCTATGGCTTACACCGTTTCGTATGCATTATTGGGTGCTCTGCTGTGCGCTCTGACGCTGATTCCGGGCTTGGCATATACCGCGCTACGCATGCCGCGCAAAATATTTCATAACAAACCCTTAGCATGGCTGACCACACGTTATCGCGCTGGCTTGGGGCATTTACTGGAACGTCCTTGGATCGCCTACCTCATCGCGTCTGTCGCCTTGGTGTGCGTATTGATTTTGGGTGCGACTGCGGGTAGCGAATTTTTGCCTGAACTCGATGAAGGCGCGTTGTGGCTGCAAGTACAAATGCCAACTGGATTATCGCTAGAAAAAGCCAGCGAAATGGCGTCCGAATTACGCAAGGAAATTAAATCCTTCCCCGAAGTTTCTTACGTCATCACGCAACTAGGTCGCAACGACGACGCGACCGATCCGTGGACGCCATCGCACATTGAAGTGCCGGTTGGCTTAAAACCGTATGACCAATGGGCGTCGGGCGAGAGCAAGGCCGAATTAATCGCCAGAATGAATGAGCGCTTTAAGCACATGCCGGGCTTTTCGATTGGTATTAGTCAGCCAATTATTGACGGCGTCAATGACGCCATTGGCGGCGCGCACAGCCCATTAGTATTGCGCGTTTATGGCAGCGACTTAAAAGAAGATCGTCGCATCGCCAATCAGATCGTCGATATTCTCGAATCAATCCGCGGAACCGCCTCGGCGTCGATTTTCCAAGAACCGCCTATTCCGCAAATGGTGGTAAAAATTGATCGCGCTGCCGCAGCGCGCTTTGGGATTAACGTCAACGATATCGCCGCGCTAATTCAAACCGGCGTTGGCGGTGCACCGGTCACAACGGTGTATCAAGAAGAGCACATTTACAATTTGACGGTGCGCTTCCCTAAAGCCAATAAAAGCAATCCAGAATCCTTGGGGCGCTTATATTTAAGCAGCCCCTCTGGCGCTAAAATCCCGCTCTCCCAGTTAGCGACGATACGTTTGCAAACCGGTGAAAGTACGATTTCGCACGAAACCAATAATCGCCAAATCACTGTGCGTATTGATAATCGCGGACGCGATTTAACGTCGTATTTAGCGGAAGCACAGCAACGCATCGATAAAGAAGTGAAATTTAATCCACAACAAAATCGCTTGGAATGGGCCGGACAATTCGAAAACCAGCAACGTGCCCAAGCCCGCTTGGTGATTATTTTGAGCGTAATGCTATTGATGATGGCGGTATTGTTGTACTTCCAGTTTGGCAAATTGCGCCAGTCATTCTTGATTCTCGGCGTGGTGCCGTTGGCGACTCTGGGCGGTTTGATTGCCTTGCACGTTACTGGTGAAACATTGAACGTGGCGACCGCCGTTGGCTTTATTGCGCTGTTCGGTGTGTCGGTACAAAACGGAATCATCATGGTAGCGAACTTCCGCCGCGTGCATGGTGAAGGATTGAGTTTGTCGGAAACCGTCATCGAAGGTGCCAGCGAACGTTTGCGTCCGGTGTTAATGACCGCCACAGTGGCGTCCATCGGCATGTTGCCGGCAGCGTTGGCTACTGGCGTTGGCACCGACGTGCAGCGCGGATTAGCCACCGTCGTGGTGGGTGGCTTGGTAGTCTCGACCTTGCTGACTTTATTTATTTTGCCGACCTTTTACTTTGCGCTCGAAAGTTTCGTCGCCGGTAAAGCGTGGGGCGTGCGCCGCAGACAGGATCGCTGATGACTACGCGCACCGTTGACTCATTGATGATTATGAAGAAAATTCCATTGCTCAATTTAATTTCACGGCCATGCAGCATCGGCTTGGCCTGCGCGTTGTTGCTGGCGGGCTGCGCCGTTGGGCCGGATTATGTGCGTCCTAAAGATGTCCTACCAAACGCGCATACTGAGGAGCCATTAACGCTCGCCGCCGCACCGCAAGGTGAAGTCACTCAGCAGTTTGTCGCCGGGCGCGATATTCCAGCGCAATGGTGGGAATTATTCCATTCTGAGCCGTTGAATAATTTAATTACCGACAGTCTGAAACACAATCCAACGATTTCAGCAGCGCAAGCCGCTTTGCGTCAGGCGCAAGAAAATAAGGAAGCGCAAGTTGGCGCCTATTTCCCTACCGTGTCGGCCTCGTACACGCCAACGCGGCAAAAAGTGACGAGTGATCTGGCCACGTCGGCCGCCTCTGGGAACTACTTATACAATCTGCACACAGCGCAATTAAGTATCTCTTATGCGCCGGACGTGTTCGGCTTAAATCGTCGCCAAGTCGAAGGCTTGCAAGCTCAAGTCGATACGCAACAATATCAATTGCAAGCGGCCTATTTGACCGTGACCACTAACGTCGCCACGGCCGCAATCACCGAAGCCGCCTTGCGCGCGCAGTTGACTGCTCTCAACGACGTGTTAGTCATTCAAAAGAAAACACTAGAGAGCACCTTGCGCCAACTTGCTCTTGGACAGGTCGGACAGTTGGACGTTGCAACGCAAGAATCGGCAGTTGCCAATGCCCAAGCAGCGATTGCGCCAATCCAAAAACAATTAGCCCAACAACGCGATTTAATTAAGGCCTTGGCTGGGCGTTTTCCCGACGATACCAGCACGCCAAAATTTGAACTCGACTCATTGCAATTGCCTGCGGAAATCCCGCTGACGCTGCCATCAACATTGGTCGAACATCGGCCTGATATCTTGGCGGCGGAAGCACAATTGCATGCAGCCAGCGCGCAAGTTGGCGTGGCGGTAGCCAATCGCTTACCCAACATCGCGCTCGGTGTTGAGTCCTATGGTTCTGCCGCTTACAGCTTATCGAACCTGTTTAAAAGCAGCACCGTGTTCTGGAATTTAGCTGGCTCGATCACCCAACCTATCTTTGATGGCGGCACGCTCAAACATCGCCAAGGCGCCGCCGAAGCCGCCTATCAACAAGCAGAAGCGCAATACCGCTCGACGGTGATTTCCGCCTTCCAAAATGTGGCGGATGCCCTGCAAGCGATCCAAGCTGACGCGTTCGCCTTACAAGCCAACAAAAACGCGGAAGCGGCGGCAGCTAAGACCTATGCGATTGCACAACAACAATTAGCACTGGGCGACATTAGCCCGATGGCGCTACTGACAGCTCAGCAAAACTATCAGCAAGCCAAAGTCGCACTGGCGCAAGCGCAAGCTAATCGTTACGCCGACACGGTGGCATTGTTTCAAGCCTTGGGTGGTGGTTGGTGGAATACGGCAAAATAACGTCGCCAATGGCGCTGCCGAATGAGCAGCGCATAGTGACTTAATCTGCGACGCGGTTGGGCCTTTTGGGTCGTTATTTATTTTGTGTGATTTTTTGCACAGGATAAAAATAGTTTGCCGTATTTAGTTTTTTTACGGCAATATTGCACAACCTTGTTGCACTCCCAATTCCATTCTTTTTTATCAGAAATGTGCCGCCATGAACATCACCCGCTTTGAAATGGGCCCGCGTTTTAGTGAAATGACTGTGGTTGATTTAGGTAATGCCAAATTGATTTATCTGGCCGGCCAAGTCGCCCAAAACACCTCACTTGATGTGTCCGGTCAAACCCGCGAAGTGCTGCAATACATCGATCAATTATTAGCCAAAGTCGGTGCAGACAAAACCAACATCGTGGCTGCGCGCATTTATCTGGCCTCGACGGGTGACTACGCCGTGATGAATGCGGTCTGGGACGATTGGGTCCCGCAAGGACATACGCCAGCGCGCACTACTATTGGAACACGCTTGGTCAATCACGAGTACAAGGTTGAAATTGAAGTCACTGCAGCGATCAATAGTTCAGCCGCCAGTTAGCCGCCAGCTAAAGTCGGAAGGCAATAAAAAAACCGCCAGTAATTAATTACTGGCGGTTTTTTTTAGCCAATTAATTTAATTGCAGGTCACAATCACCGCTGCTGCACTGCCCGATGTGGGGATTGTTCCAATGCCGTTGGTCACCAAGCACGTATGGCCAGTGGGTTGCGTTCCGACTGTGACGCTATAGTTAGAACCAGAGGCCAGCGGGGTTGGGAATAATTGGGTAATCGTGCCGCCCGCGGCAGTCGTGGCATTGCCAGTGACACTTAACGCATCCACGCCGTTATCCAATAACACCACGGTTGCGCCCGATGCCAAGCCACTGATATTGACCGACACGGCTGAGGTTGTGGTGCTGCCAGCGACGCAATTGACTTGAACATTGGTGACATCGTTGCCGCGCGAGTCAACCGTACCAGAACCATTGACCACGGTGCAAGTTTCTCCCGTCGGCTGTTTGTTGACGGTGACTAAATAAGCTCCTTTAGAACTCACTGTTTTATCGAACGTAAAGCTGCCGTTGGCCGACACGGTAATCGCGTCGCTACCATTGTTGAGCAAACCAACCGAGGTTGCACCAGCTAAACCAGAAACATTGCCGCCAATACGCGCGTTCAATGCGCCACCGCAAGCAGTTAACGTCAGGGCTGTGACGGCTGTAACGACTGCAACCGCGATTAAGGGTGTTAATTTCATTAATCTCATTATTTGTCCTTTGTCGTATTTGAGCAATTAGCGCGCGTTGATTGCACCGACCAATTGGCGTCGACGCTTTGCATGGTAAATCGTGTTAGAGAGTCAAAACGAAACAAGCAATGGCGTCACCGAAGTCGGAAATCATACCATTGCTTGTTGGGCAGTTTATGCCGAGATGGGATTTGTTTGTAACAAACGCGAATCGCTTATGCCACTTCCGCCAGACGCGCAGTGATTTGCTTACGGTAGCGGTTTAAGTCTTGCACTGTCTCAAAACTTTGATCGAACAGCAAAGACAGATTATGCAAAATGCGGTCGATGACTTTCTTTTCCCATGTGCCATCAAATTTGATTTGACCGTCTAACCAACGCTCTAGCCAATCCGGATCAGGCAAACGACTTTGAATCGTGTCTTTTGGGAAGAATGCTTGCGCTACGTGCAAATTGGTTGGATGCAGCGGCTTCTCAGTACGACGCGCTGAGGCCATTAACACACCGATTTTGGCAAATGCCGAACTGGCGCTGTCGCCCAATTCGTTTAACGCTTTTTTCATGTAACGCAAATACGCGCCGCCGTGGCGAGCTTCGTCTTGGCTGATGATCTTGTAGATGTGCTTAATGACTGGTTCGGTATGCCAATCGGATGCGCAACGATACCAATGGTTTAAACGGATTTCGCCGCAAAAATGCAGCATCAAGGTTTCCAAAGGCGGAGCAGGATCGAACTCAAACCGCACGTTATCCAACTCTTCTTCTGTTGGTACTAATTCTGGATAGAAGCGGCGCAGGTATTCCATCAACACCAATGAGTGCTTTTGTTCTTCAAAAAACCAAACTGACATGAACGCGCAAAAATCGCTGTCTTGGCGGTTGTCGCGCAAAAACATTTCCGTCGCTGGCAACGCCGACCATTCCGTGATGGCATTCATCTTGATGGTTTGTGCTTGCTCTAAGGTCAGTTTAGAACCGTCAAACTGATCCCACGGAATGTCTGTCTCCATGTTCCAGCGCACTTGTTCTAAGGACTTAAATAATTCGGGATACAACATAGTCACGTGAGACCCTTTTCTATATCATCAAATACGTTTTAGAAGAATTCGCCTAATTCTACCAGAACGCGTAAATTAACTCTTACTGTACCTAGCCATGAAGTGTGCAGCTCAATTGCTACAGCAATGTGAAACCGTAGGCCGCCTGAAATATTTTATAAATCCCCGCAACAAATGCAACAACGGTGAATAATTCGGCGCAGAAATGAAAAAAGCATAATAAACCGAGAGGCGGTATTAGCGTTTAGGTCAGTTTTGTCAACCGGGTTGACGGGAAGCGCGTTATTTGAATAGCATAGGCTGTGATTTATCCGGCTGAGTGCTCCCCATGAAACCCACCGCATTCAAGAAGCTCATCGAGGACGTCGGCACCCTGTCCGCGTCCGAGTGCATCGAAGCCAAAAAGGCCCTGCGTGGGCGCGAACAGGAGGTGCAAGGCTCCTTGGTTCTACGCGAAGCGGAAGATGCGATCAAGACCTGCCCCTACTGCGATTGCGAGCACTTCACCAAGTCAGGAGTCCGCGACGGACGGCAACGCTTCAAGTGCAAGGCATGCTCCAAAACCTTCAACGCATTGACTGGCACTCCATTGGCAAGACTTCGCATGGCCGAAAAGCATATCGAGAATGCGGAGTGCATGGTGGATGGGCTGAGCGTGGCCGCAACTGCTGAACGATTGGGCGTCGCATTCACCACGGCATTCCGTTGGAGGCATCGCTTCCTGCGCTCGCCGCAAAAAATACAACCTCTGCAATTGACCGGAGTGGTGGAAGCGGACGAGACGTTCTTCATCGAGTCCTTCAAGGGTCAACGCAAGGGCCTGCCTCGCCCGGCGAAAGTGCGTGGCACCAAGGCCGTGAAGCCTGGACTGTCCAAGGAGCAAATCCCCGTGCTGGTGGCCCGCGACCGTTCGAGCGGAGCCACGCTGTCAGCCGTCATCGCCTCACGCAAGGCCAAGGACATTGGAGAGAAGTTGTCGCCTGTCCTGTCTGACGATTGCCTGCTTTGCTCGGATGGCTACAAGGCTTATGGAGTCATTGCCAAAGCTAAGGGCATCCAATCCAAGAGCGTGCCAGCAAAGAAGGTGGCTGGCAGCTACCATATTCAAAATATAAATTCCTACCACTCGCGTCTCAAAGGATGGATGCATCGCTTCTACGGAGTGGCCACCAAGAACCTCGACAACTATCTTGGCTGGCACCGCATGCTCGATAAGGACAACTGCATGGACGGCAAAACCTTCTTGAATACCTCGTTTCGCTAGGACTCCAACCTTCTTCAAGCACCTCTATGCAATAGATGTGGCCGCCATTGTGGATATGGCACATTTATCAGCAAAATTGAGAAACCGTTAGAAAGACGAGTCTGGCATTGCCAGGAATTCAATTTCGTTTGGCGTGGAGACGCGCCCCCAACAATGCGTTGCGATGCGGAAACCGGCCAAAACGTTCGATGATGTCCTTATGCTTTCGTTCGAATTCCAAACTACTCTCCATGCCAGGAGCATCGAAAAGTGCCATTGCCACTAAGTGCATCATTGATGACTCGCTGTGCATGTAAGGAAGGAATAAAAATGAACGTTCTTTCACTTCAAGTTCACTGTCAGCTTGGACTGCAACGGCGGTTTGCGCCAGCGCAAGCGCCAAAGGGTCGCATGCAAAGGCTGACGCTTGGTCCCGGTAAATGTTGCGCGAAAACTGATCAAGCACCAAAATTTCGGCTAGTCGGCCAAGTGCAGTCTCACGCCACGCAAATAGTTCGCAAGCTGCCGCCGCCTTGTGCAAAGCCCCAAACCGCCGGAAAATCAACTGGTCAAAATCCGCTGATTTCTCCCACCACTGTTTAGGCGCGATCTCCTCAAACCAGAATGAAATGACTGAGTCGGGGCTCTGGTGCATGGTGCTCGCCTATCGGTTTGAATTATTGCGCAGTGAAGGCATGCCATACGGGGTCATGATTATCGCCAAAAACCAAATGACAGGACCGCCAACCGTCCCTGCGTTTAGTTCAATGACACCTGAGGTGACCATGGCAAAGAGAAAGGTAAGGTCGGCAATGCCTATGATGAATACGCCTATGAAATAGGCAGGCCAAGAAGCACGATTCAAAATGAGCCATGCCACGGCGAGGCCCAGAACTCCATATCCACCAACGTCGATGCAGAAGTTCAAAAGCAATTGGCCCTGCGCGAAGAGAGTGGTCGCATCGGTTGCTTGCAAAAAGGTCGAGCGAAGAGCCTTGCTGCCGCCAATCATCATGTTCCACTGTCCTGGAGTCCCGTTGCTGAGGTATTGGTGAATGCCTTCATAGCCCACCCAGACGTGCAATACGCCCCATAAGACGAACAGCCAAGCTCCCACCTTTGCGGCTGCTCCTAAGTTGGGTTGAGATGCAGATGTGCCATTAGGACCGGATGCGAGAAGTGTCATTGCAGATTCCTTATTAAATGTTTGTGCCGTTGTAGAAGAGGTTGTATCAGTGGTTAATATATGATATTTACAATCGAAACGAAATACCATAAAATAAGACTATACGTCTCATATATGGAACGAAATGAATCTTGATGACTTGTCCGACTTTGTCTTGGTGGCATCCAACGGTGGATTTTCTCAAGCGAGCCGGATGAGTGGACGCCCGAAAGCTAGCCTGTCTCGCAAAGTCATGGATTTGGAGAGGAGCATAGGGGTGCGCCTGTTTGAGCGAAGCGCCAGGTCCGTCCAACTGACAGAGGAAGGAGAGATGCTCTTCAAGAGCACTTCGGGACCCCTCAATGACATTGCCCAAGCAGTGGACATGCTGCGAGACGGAAGTGCACAACCAAAGGGTCGATTGCGCGTTAACGTTCCATTTCTATTTGGGCTCATGTTTATGGGCCGCCTAACTGGCCAATTCAAGTCTGCCTATCCAGAGATTGAGTTGGATGTAACGATGGAAGATCGCGAAGTGGACCTCGTAAGTGAAGGCTACGACGTAGTGATCCGGGTTAACCCGAAAGCGGATTCGGAGCTTGTGGGGACATGCTTCCTCAGGGACCAACTTTTAGTTGTTGCGGCGCCGTCCTTGTTGGATCCGTCAACGTCGGCTACTTCCCCTCGCCAGCAGTCGCTACCCGTGGTGGTTAGGAATGCTGCTAGGAACCCCGCCACTTGGAAGATCGGGGGGAACCCCTGTCGTGAAATCGAAACGAAGCCAGTTCTTGAACTGCCGACGTTCACGATGATCCGTGATGCTGTGCTCACAGGCATCGGCGCCGCCAAACTGTCGAGCGCACTTGTCGAAGAAGATTTAGCTGCGGGCAGGCTTGTCTGTTGGGGGCCTTCATCCGCTGCTCCTGCTGAAATTTGGGCATTGCACACTTCTAGACGCTTTGCGAGTGCGAAGGTTAAAGCGTTCATGCAGTATCTGAAAACAGCTTTTCCTGCGCGACGTGGATAGCAACAAACTTTATCTAGACTGCCACAGAATCGGTATGGGTATTGCTATTGCTATTCTAGGATCATGAATTTTCCGGTAATGAAAGCTCTGACTGCACATCAATATTATTTCGTGGAGTTTGCGCAGTCGAGTGGTCGTTTAGTTCGAAATGGTTTTTCGATTAGCTGACCTTATCGCTAATACCGCCAACCGAGATTTATTATGCCTTGCAACCCAGCGATAAAGTGAATGAACTGTCGCCTACTTACTTTAAAAACGGTTCACTTACGGTGTCCAATAGCGTTTGTACTGGTTGCGGTAATCGTTGTCAGGATCAAAAGTGTTTTTCGAGCCGCCGTCAAACGCGATGTTTTGATCGGTCGCCAAATGCACCGCTGGCGTGTAACCACTTGGGGCAACTCCTGCAAAAGCGCGGTTAAGTTCGTCGATCACCTGCCAGCCATGCATATTGCCCGGTTCTGGGACGGTACCAATTTGCACACCATTGGAATGAACTCGTTGATAAGCCGTAACTGAGCCCTCTCCTGCCGAAATGCCTTTTAACTTGTTGGCCGCAATCAAAGCGGCAACAGCTGGCTTATCGAGCAAATCAAAATACACATCGTTTACCGCTAATACGTGTGTCCATTTGCTGCCTTGGCGCTTCACAATATCGTCCACCGATTGTTGCATCTTGAGCGACGCTTCGGCAATCGGCAATTCTTCTACGCTAAGCAAGCGGCAAGTTTCGCATTGTTTGATGATTTCTATCATCGCTGCTGATTTAGCCGCTAAATAAGGGGTGGATGAGTCGGTGAAGATCACTAGACCCATTTTTGAGTTAGCTTCTGTCACGCCATATAAGGCCGCCAATTGCGCGACTTCGCGTGGGTTGCTGCCGACATTAGTGAACAAGCCATCGACCGGACCTGGCTTGGTAATAGAGTGCCAGCCGACAACGGGTATTTTTGCCTCTTGTGCTTTGGCAAGACCTTTAGCTTGGGTGGAGGCATCGACGCCGGCCAAAATAATGCCATCGGCTTTCATACCTAAGGCTTGGTTAATAACCGGCTCGCCTTTGTAACAGGCGCCGCGACAATCGATAGTGAGCAATTCCCAGCCGCCTAGGGTGGCCGCCTCGCGCGCACCTTTGTAGACGTTGCCAGTTACGCCACTTGCCATATCGCCAGCGATAAACACCACGCGCTTTTTAGTCAGTAATTTTGGGCCATCGAGCGGGCCGTCCCAACGGTTTTTGCGCGAAGCCGCTTTAGCGACTTTGGCATTCGCTTTACCCATGGCTTGCATCGCGTTTTCTTGTGCAAACCCGGCGTGGCTGGCAGCCAGTGTCACCATCAATCCCAGCAAACCAAACAACTTGTGAAAGTTTCTTTGTTTCATAATTTCTTTTGGAAAAAAATCTAGTTAGAGAGAGCGAAGAACATCTGTGCTTGTGACACGCTGTCTGAGCGGCATTGCGCGACAGCAATATTTCGCGAGAATTATTACAGATATTTATTCTAAGTAACAATATTTTTTAAAAGAAACACTTGAAAACATCAATTTACCGTTAGCGATGCTTTTTATATTTTTAATTTAACAAGTTAATTGGGCGATGTGCACAATATGAGTGCGAAAAATAGCTACCTTGCCGCAGCGGCGAGAATTGAGAATTGAGAAGTGAGTTGTAATTCGGCAAACCAACGCGCCGCCAAGTCCAACGAGTGGACTGGCAGCGCGTAAGGTTAGATGGTAGTTAGATAGTGACAGAGCAATCAGTGAGAGATTTGCTCAACAACGCTATTCCAAATTTAATCATAAGTCACTTCACCCGAACCGGAACGGCTTACCTCACGGGTGTTTGGGTTGCCATAAATCTCGACGTCGCCGCTGCCGGTTTGATTCAGGTGCACCGATTGGCTGGCATACACTTTGACATTGCCTGAACCGTGGCATTCAACCTGTGCTTTTTGTGCAATCAACCGTTGTGCATCCAAGTCACCCGAACCAGTGTGGACAACAGTGACCGCAGCGGCCTTGGCAATGGCGCTCACGTCGCCTGAACCGCTTGCGGTGATGCTCACTTTGTCACTCGTGCCGCTATTGATATCCATTTCACCCGATCCGTTGACCGCTGCAACTACTTGCAGATACTGGCCAGTGACCTTAACGTCGCCAGAACCGGATGATTGCAAAGTGATATTAGGCTGATTAAATCCGCTCACAATCATATCGCCGCTGCCTTGCTGAACAATCTCAACCAACTTCGGCAAGACCATGCTGATCTTAATCGGCTGATTCATGGTCAACAACAGCCCTTTAGTCGAGATGCGTAATGTGCGACCGTTTTGCTCTGTGACGATTTTCGATAACAAGCGGGCATCGGTTTTTAATTCCAAACTGGCTTTATCGCCTTGCGTAATTGACACGTCCACCGGCGCGTCCAAGACGATTTTATCGATATCGTTGGTGATTGTTCTTGCTTCGGATTTTAAATTTGGCTTAGGCAGTGTCAGGGGCTCGCCTTGCTTGGCGTGAGCGCTGACTGCGTTATACACCACGCCGCCCAAGGCAAGCGCCAGCACGATTAAGACTGCAAATGAGTTAGCGATAAATTTCATGATTTCACCGTGTTTAAAAAGTTAAATTTCACCAGTAGCTTATTGGATTGCTGAATTGAGCAATGACAGGTCACGCATTTTTCAAAATATTGAATTGCCACAGCGCGAAACTGCGCAACAAACGGAAACCCA
This sequence comes from Sapientia aquatica, assembly GCF_004358105.1. Classification (GTDB taxonomy): domain Bacteria; phylum Pseudomonadota; class Gammaproteobacteria; order Burkholderiales; family Burkholderiaceae_D; genus Solimicrobium; species Solimicrobium aquaticum. The sequence goes on from NZ_SMYL01000003.1 coordinate 365,221, forward strand.
AGCGCGTTGCTAGGAAACACAATACCAACATCACCATTCCCGCAAAGGTAATACCCAAACCATTCCAAAACGTGTTTTTCGGCAATCGGCTGACGATATCCAAGCTGTCATATTGCGGTTTGCGATGATCCGCCTCATCCGCTGCGCCGTTAGCATCCCCGACCTTGTCAGCCTGCGGAGTACGCAACACGCCAATGGTCAAGTCAGGCTTTTCGGATTTATCGATCTTGGCTTTATTGTCGCCATCGTCAAACAAGCTATCAGGGCGAAAATGAATCCGACCGACGTCGAAATGACTGGCGAAATGCAATGGCAGGTACTGGGATGGAATTTCGATGTAAGTTATTCCCGTCAAGCTGGTTGCGCTAACAAAAATGCCCGTCAAATAAACAACCAACGAAACAGCATAAAAGGCAGACAGCAAACCCGAATAAATCGCCGTGGGGATGATCGCGAACAAATCAACGATCGCCAGCCAGACTGCGCTAATGCAGATCCGTGCGACTTTGTCCGCTTTGACGGGTTGCTTTAAATTGCCATTCAAGGTCTTTAGCTTCAGCTTTAAGGCCGCGTTCTGCGGCGAACCCCAGCTCTCGACGATTGTTTGCTCGCTCACGCCAGCCAAAAATTGATCGGTGAATTGACGCTCATAATCGGCCAAAGCCGCTTCCAACAAATCTGTCGGCAAGTTATCGCATGCCGCTTTGAATGCAGTGATAAATTCTAGTTTTGTCATGATGGTTCCCCTAATCAACATTACTTAGGTGGAACTATATTAAAATTAAGCCTAGGATGCGCGAGTTTTGCGATAAAGCGCGTTTTTCGTGGGACAGTCTGCGCCGCGCAGGCTTAATTGTTGTTGGAGTAGGGAATTCTAGATACGCGCCAAAGCCAGATTAAGGTCTTCTACGCCCTCAATTCGTTGGAATTGGTCGGCCAAATCGGGCAACACCGCGCAAGCAACCTTATCGATAGCGACCATCACAAAATGCCATTCGGTGCGCCCTTGCTGATGCGAAATCACAATTGACTGGGATTGAATCGAAAAACCAGCCAAATGAGCTGACTGACGGATCAACTCAATCTTGGGGACAAATCCAGCTCTAAAACGCAAGGTGATCGTAACCGCCGGGCGCGATGGTAAATGTTGCTCAACCTTGGACACGATCGTCATGCAGCCGATGGCGCCAACCGTGAAAAAAATCGCGGCAGGATACAAACCCATTCCCACCATCACCCCAATGGCCGAAGCAGTCCAGAGCGACGCGGCCGTGGTTAAGCCACTAATACTTAAGCCATCTTTCATAATCACGCCAGCACCCAAGAAACCGATGCCGGTCACAATGCCCTGTATCGAACGAGTGGGATCAACGTGCCAGTCCGGACTGGACACATGCCCGCCAAACCATAGTTCTGGATAACCGCTAACCAAAACGATTCCCGCCGATGCCATGCACACCAAACCGTAAGTGCGCATGCCGGCAGCGCGACCGTGATAAGTGCGCTCATAACCCAATGCGAATCCCAATGCCAAGGCGCCAATTAAATTAAGCACAACAATAAAGTTGCCTTTGATTAAAGGGATCGACCAATAGCCGGCCAAAATCTGGGTTAAATCCATTGAAACCACTCCAACAATGTTAAATTATTCATAAAAAACCAATAAATTATTGTTGCGTTTGTATTAAATAGACAAAAACAATAATAAATTTCCTCATCTCTTCATCAAGTATTCACATATTTCGCTTAGAATTCGACTTTAAATTTTTCAATAAATTTAATTACGGTAACAAATTAGGTAGAGATAAAAGTAACTCACAGAAATAACTTTTTCGCTGGGTTAGTTTTACATCTATTCTTAGCAGCAACAATGAATGGGAAGCAGTCTACGTGGCATGCAAATTTCACTCAAGAAAAATTAAATATAAATGAATTCAATCAACTTTGTTCCTCACGTTGTCGTCATCGGCGGTGGTCCTGCTGGCTTGATGGCCGCAGAAACACTCGCCCAAGGTGGCGCGCAAGTCGATGTATTTGATGCAATGCCGTCCGTTGGACGCAAATTTTTATTGGCGGGGAAAGGCGGATTAAATCTGACCCACGCCGAAGATTTACCCGATTTCTTGCGCCGTTACGGCGACAAGCAAACTGCCGTCACGAGTTGGATTAACGAATTCAACCCACAAAACTGCCGCCAATGGGCCAAACAATTAGGAATTGAGACCTTTGTTGGCACGTCGGGGCGCGTTTTCCCGCAAGACATGAAGGCCGCCCCGCTGCTGCGCGCTTGGTTACATCGGATGCGCGCCAAAGGAATTCGATTCCACATGCGTCACCGCTGGATAGGTTGGCACGAAGGCAGCCTGCGCTTCTCCACCCCGAACGGCAATGTAGTGCAACGCGCCGATGCGGTAGTGCTGGCCTTGGGTGGCGCAAGCTGGCCACAACTGGGTTCCAACGGTGCTTGGGTTCCGCTGCTGCAACAAGGCGGCGTTGACATTGCGCCACTAGAACCGACCAATTGCGGCTTTGAAGTCAATTGGAGCGACCATTTCAAAACCAATTTTGCCGGTGAGCCGTTAAGCCCGATCGCCATCACTTACACCAATGAAAAAGGCACGACGACTCGCCGTTTAGGCCAATTCGTGGTGACCGAACATGGCGTGGAAGGCAGCTTGATTTATGCCTTGTCGAGCTTGTTGCGCGATCAAATTAAAGCTAACGGCAGTACACAAATCCACTTGGATTTATTACCGGATTTGCCGCTGCACCGCGCTGTGCAACATTGCGAACATCCACGCGGCTCACGTTCGGTGGCTGGACATTTACAAAGCCGTCTAAACCTACGTGGCGTCAAAACCGCTTTACTGCGCGAATTCTGCTCGCCAGAAACTTTGCAAACTCCGGTATTGTTAGCCAATGCGATTAAAGCGTTGCCCATCACCTTGTTAGCACCGCGCCCAATTGCCGAAGTCATCAGTACCGCAGGCGGTGTAAAATTGGATGCGATGAATCGTGACTTAATGCTCACCAAAATGCCGGGCGTCTTCTGCGCCGGTGAAATGTTGGATTGGGAAGCCCCGACCGGTGGCTATCTGCTAACAGCCTGTTTAGCGAGCGGCAAAGTTGCCGGTAAAGCAGCCTTAACTTGGTTAAAGAAACAGAAATGATCGTGAATAAATCAGCGACATTGCCCGATGTCGCTTCCCCCTGCATCAACATTTGCAAAATGAATGAGCGCAGCGGCTTGTGCGAAGGATGTTGGCGTACTCTGGATGAAATTATCGTTTGGGGTAAATCAGACAACGCCAACAAACGCGCAATCTTGCAACAAATTGAATTGCGCAAACACGCGCAATTTGATGGCGATTTACATTAGTAAAACGGCGCGGCCTTAGTATCGAATCGCCGCGCAAGCTTGACTAAAAATTAGCGTGCAAACGCAATCCATACACCGAAACTGGTCCACGATCTTGGTTGTAAGCAGGATTGGTGATGTGCTGATAATCCAGCGTGACCGCGGCATAAGAGGTTGCATGCCATGAATAATGCAACTCGGCAATTTTCTCTGGTGCATAATTCAATGCGCCGTCACCCACTAAAACTCCCAAGCCCCCTGCCGCTAAATAGTGTTGGGCGTCCCCCGAAATACGATTAACCACTCCTGCAATCCCAACCGTATCGTCAGCGCGATTCCATGACGCACCCTTGATCGACACGCCAGCGGACAATGAGTGATTGATATCGGAAAATTCGTAGGCTTCTTTATCGCCGCGATCAGCGCTCAAGCGCGCAAATGCGCCGACCGTTGGTGATAATTCTTGTTCAACATTTAGCACCACGCCCGGGCGTGAACTGTAACGGCGCACCAAGGCAACATCAGAAATTGTTTTCGTTTGTTGTGCCAGCACAAGCGCATCGCGATAACTAGCCATACGCGCTTGGTTATCCCACACCAGCAGCTTGACTTTACCGGGGTGATTCAACCAATTTTGGCGCGCTTCAAATTCAATATTGGTTGAATTCTCACCAAAATTAACCCGCGCAATTTTGGCATTTGGCACTGGCGACAATTGAAAAAATCCGAAGCGCAAAGTCCACCAATCCTGCGTCCATTCAACGGCGCCACCGTAGGTATAGCCCCACGAATCCGCCGCGTAATCGTAGGCGCCCGCATCAATAATTGACCAGTTTAAAAAATCGGCGCGCGGATCATGTGCATAACTATTCGCATCAAAAATATCAGTTACCGCGAACTTGCCAACGGTGACGATGACATTGTTAGTCGCTTGGTGCCCAGCAAATTGGTTAGGCCCGGCTTCAACTGAATTTAACTCGCCCGACAAATCAATCGACTGGCGCAAAAACAGGCGTGGCACGCGCAGATACGGCTTGTTTTCACCGATCTTGTACGCGCCACCGCTCGGAAAACCGGCCACACCCAAGGTGCCGTTCATGCCAAAGCCTTGATCGATTTCCGGATTTAACCAAACCTCGGCACCCTGCCACAAACGTCGTCCGATAAACAAGGTGGCATCGGTCGTTTCCACCGTGGGGCCTTGCGGGCTTAAGCTATTCGTCCCGCTATACGGAGCGTTAAACGAGCCGTGTCGCTGCGTAATATTGGTCAGTTGCCCGTACAGAGACCATGACTGATCTTCGATAGCGACGCTGTCTTGCTTAGTATCCTGCGCGCCAATCTGCTCATCGGCCAAGGCGAGATTCACGCCCCACACAGAGCCGTTGATTGCCAGGGCGAACAAGAGAATTACCAGTGGATGCTTTCTTGAATTGAATGGAGACATATTGATTCTTTATTGGAGCGTTTACCAGCCGTAGGGAGTAGCTCAATGATAGCGAAAATGAGCGTATTTTTTAGACTTAAATCTAGTTGGGTTGCGCCAAGATAAATTACTGAGGATGTTGAAGCGCAATGAGCACAGCATTGACTGCCGCTTCATACAATTGATCCGCCTGCGAGACGGTTAAATAATAACCCTTCAATTCCAAATTAATGACGCCATGCATCGCCGCCCACAATAAGCGCGCCGCTGAATTAGGACTCGACTGCGGAATCAGTCCCAATTCCATGCAACGCGAAAAATGGGAAATCAATTGCGTAAACGCCTTCCACGCGGTTTGAATCGATTCTGGCGGCGGCACAAAACCAACCAACCCGTCCCCGAACATGATCACGTAATAACTCGGTGAATGCTGTGAAAACGTGCGATAAATTTGCGCGTATTTACGCAAGCGCTCGATGCCATCGAGTTGCGCCAAATTTTGCTGTTCAAATTCCTGCTTTAACAATGCAAAGCCTTCCAAATACAATGCATTCGACAAACCATCTTTGCCACCGAACTGGGAATACAACATCGTGGTCGAGCAATTCACCGCTTGCGCTACCCGACGCAAAGTGAAGCCGGCTAAACCTTCCTCGCGCAACAATTGTTTTGCCGCAGTCAACATCCCTTCGCGCAAGGAAGAGCGCAAAGCTTGTTGCTGTTGCCTATAATCAATTAGCGACGGCACGTCGGTTGACTCGAGTGAAGTTTCTGGCGGGATTGGGTTAGCTGATTTCATAGCGGGTCAAATTTAGAAGTAAACATTTACTTTATTCGATTAAAAAACAGCGTTTTTTCTGATAACATTAATTTTAGCACGTACTTTAGTAAGAACTAAGCACTAAAAAGAGCTGCAAAAGCCAAACTCGACAAAATGTTAATCACAAGGAAGTCACCATGACACAATCACGCCTCCCCGCCGTATTGCAAAACTTATCGCTCCCCGTCATTGCTTCACCCATGTTTATCGCCAGCGGACCAAAACTGGTCGCCGCGCAATGCAAAGCTGGCATTGTTGGCTCCTTCCCCGCGCTCAATGCGCGTCCGGCAGAATTATTAGATGTGTGGCTGACCGATTTAAAAGCGGAGCTGGCTGAATTTCAAGCCGCTAATCCAAACGCCAAAGTTGGCCCAATCGCCGTCAATCAAATCGTGCATCAATCGAACGATCGCTTAGAACACGATGTGGCCGTGTGCGTAAAACATCAAATTCCTATCATTATTTCATCGCTACGCGCTCCACCAAAGGAAATGCTGGACGCAATTCACAGTTATGGCGGGATTGTTTTGCACGATGTAATTTCGATTCGCCATGCACAAAAAGCACTGGAAGCGGGCGTAGATGGTTTGATTTTGGTCGCCACCGGCGCGGGCGGTCATGCGGGCTTATTGTCGCCGTTCGCGCTGGTGGGTGAAATTCGCAAATTTTATTCTGGCACGATTGCTTTGTCCGGTGCAATTGCCAGCGGTGATGCTATTTTGGCGGCACAAGCCTTAGGCGCGGACTTCGCCTACATCGGCTCGCGTTGGTTAGCGACCCACGAAGCCAATGTGACCGAAGAATACAAACAAGCCATCATCGAATCCAGCGCCGCCGATATTGTCTACACCAATTTATTTACCGGCGTGCACGGCAATTACCTTAAAAAATCCATCGTTGCAGCAGGATTAGACCCTGACAATTTACCCGAAGCCGACAAGAGCAAAATGAACTTTGGTGGCAGTTCTACCGCCAAGGCGTGGCGCGATATTTGGGGTGCTGGTCAAGGTGTCGGCTTAATGGACGACGCGCCCAGCGTAGCCGAAGTTGTTGCGCGGTTGCATACGGAATATCAAGCCGCCCGTGAACGCTTGTTCGCACTTGGTTAAATCCTTGTTCCGAACCACTTCATAGTCCTCCCTTAGTTCAAAACCTCATTGATTGCAATGAGGTTTTTTTTAGAATTTATTCAAGTTTTTTCCCTGCGCTGCCGTAATCAGAAGTACCCCAAACTTCTCAGTCGATTTATCATGCGCAGTCATTTTCCCTCGATCAACTTAGCGACCATTGTTTGCACCTTAGGGTTAAGCTTGGTCGTCATGTCCGCTGCAACGACCCACGCAGCCGAAGATAGCTCGCCCAGCAAACCCATCAAAGAAGCACCAGAGAAATCCAAATCTGGCGAGGCTAGCGATAACGTCATCAAGTCCAAGTCCAAAAGTAGTGAAAAATCCAGCGAAAAGTCCAGCGAAAAAAGTAACGCCAAAGCCGCCGCTGCTCAGCGTGACAAGGAGGAATTGGATGCCGATGTTCTAGCCGATAAGATCGCAAAAAAAATGGCAGAGCTGCGCAAAGAAAGTGAAAGAAAAGCACCACCTCCACCAGCAATGCGCCGCTCTGAACCCAAGCCGGTGCAACGCGCAGCCAGCATCACTAATCCAAGCGCTGGACAGCCGCACGGCAGTAACTTGGCTGGCGACGCGATGTTAATTCCGCACGACGTGCATTGGAGTTACGAGGGTGAAGGCAGCCCGCTGCGTTGGGGCAAAATCGATCCAGCGAACGCCAAGTGCGATACCGGTGAACGTCAATCGCCAATCGACATCCGCGACACGATTCGGGTCGATTTAGAGCCAGTCCAATTCGATTACAAACCAGTGCGCTTTAACGTGATCGACACCGGTCACACGATTCAAGTCAACCTTGGTGCGGGCAATAGCATTACGATTTTGGGTCGGCGCTATGATTTGATGCAATTCCATTTTCACAAACCATCCGAAGAACGCATTAATGGTCGCAACTATGAAATGGTGGCGCACATGGTACACAAAGATGTGGATGGAAAAATTGTAGTGGTGGCGATTCTGATTGAACAAGGCAAAGCGCATAGTTTGATTCAAACCGTTTGGAACAATATGCCGCTGGAAAAAAACGACACCGTGCAACCTTCCGGCACCATCGACATGAACCAAATTTTACCGAAAGATCGCCAATACTTTACCTACATGGGCTCGCTCACCACGCCGCCTTGTACTGAAGGCGTGTTATGGGTTGTCATTAAAGAGCCGATCGAAGTATCGCAAGATCAGATCAGCATTTTTAGTCGTCTCTATCCCATGAATGCGCGACCAATTCAAAATAGCGCAGGCCGTCTCATCAAAGAATCTAACTAACGCCATTGAGCAACGCAGGCATCGAGCAAAACGGTGCTTGCAAAGTCGCCTAGCATGTTTCACAGCGCAAGCATCCGTAAGAAACCTATTCCACCTGCGTTCCTAATACCTAGCGACCGATCTATCCGCCGTATCAATATCCGAGCTAGCTACACCACAATCCACCGAGCGCGCATGAACACATCACGCGCACCCATTTTCTAATACGCCACTTTAAAGTTCGCAATCTCTTCTTGTAACACTTCCGCCTGCCTTAACAACGATTCGGCAGCTGATTTAGTCATGTCTGCAAGGGCTAAATTATTCTGGGTTTCATCGTTTAACGTCATGATCGAGCCGCTCACCGATTCAATTTGCATTGTTCGCTGCTCGGTCGTTTCGGCAATGGCTGATAAAAACTCATTCATCTTGTTGGCATTTTCAAGTACCTGCTGAATCGTCAGGCCGGCGTTTTCAACTTGTTTGGCCCAACCGTTAACCCGCTCTACGCTAGCTGACACAAGCTTTTGAATCTCAGCAGCAGCTTCGGCACTGCGTTTAGCCAAATTACGCACCTCAGTTGCGACCACCGCAAAGCCAAGACCGGCCTCGCCTGCCCGAGCGGCTTCGACAGAGGCATTCAACGCCAGGATATTAGTTTGAAAGGCGATCGAATCAATCACACCAATAATATCGCCTATCTTTTGCGATGAAGCATTGATACCGCGCACGGTGGAAACAACGTCTGCGATTGCTGCCCCGCCACGTTTTGCAACCTCAGCACTGTTACGAGAAAAATCGACGATTAATGCGGCACGCTGAGCAGAATCCAAAACCGCATTCCGAATCTCTTGCATAGCCGACAATTGAGATTTTAAAATCTCGCTCGTCTGTAAAGTTCGATCGGCTGTTTCGTGGCTGCGCTCGGTAATGTAATCCCCAGCAATTTTGACTTGGCGCGCGCCATTGTTAACCCGCTGAATCAATGAATGCAGCGACTCATAGGTTCTGCGTAAATCAGCCAGGACCATAGCAGACTCGTCTCGCCCCTCTGGATGCCGCGGAACGTTACGCAAATCGCCATCCGACATTTGCAATAAATGGTCGGAAATTAAAGTTAGACTTCCTTTGGTTGCAAAATAAAAGGACGTGAATAAATACAATGCCAAAACCAAACTGAGGCTAATTAGAGCAATATCTAAATTTTTTTGACGTGATAAATGGAGCAGGCGCTCATTCAACACTTGATCTAAGGCCGCGACTACCGATTGCTGCAAATCCAAGTATTGTTTGATCGTTTTCTGAGTTGCCATTTCAAAGCGCTCTTCGTTTCCGCTCACCGCAGAATCCAAAAAGTAATGGCGAGTTAAACCGAGAAACTCGGAGGAACTGGGTAAATCTTTACCAATTTTTTGTTGAATAATTTCGCTGGCTTTGTAAGTAGAAGCAATATTTTCTTGAATCTGATTTTCTAAATAATCGATCAACGGTAAGCGATCCGAAATCAAGCGCTGCTGTTGAGTACTTGCAGTGCTTGTTTTTAATATCTTCGTACCCGAGGCCTGCACATAAGATGTGTGATCAAGCACAATTGGTATATCGTGCAAGCCAATGATTACCAGATTATTAGCCACTGAATCGCTCTCGCTTTCCAACCCCGATTCTTTAAGAATGTTTTGCAACAGATCTAATTGGTTGATCAAAAACTGGGTATAAATCGCTAACTCATCATCGGGATCGGTAACGGATTTATCCAGCGTTGGCAATGCAGTTGGCAACGCGTCAAACTGTTTGGTATCATTAAACTGCGACCTGATGGACGCGCGCATGAGTTGTAGTTGGCGAAACTGCTCAGCGTAAGAAACTTGATTTGACTCCCAACCAAGTGGCATCTCCTTACTCTGAACGAATTGCACTGCCAGCATTCGTTGACGCGCTGTAATTTCCATTAACGGCAATACCGCACGCGCATAATTTAATCCAAACAACTCTTTATTGGTGGTTGCCAACTTGACCGAAATCTTCCCAATTAAATCGCTACTCAGTAACAAAATGGGGATAACAAAAACCATCGAAATAACAGCAGCCTTTACCGAAAAAGCCATCCGCATAAACAAATTAATACCTGGCCAAAAAATGGCAAACCATTTGGAATTAGTGTGAGTAATCATCATGAAATTATTGTGCTGCGCTTAGCCAAAAAACTACCAGGTTGCGCCGAAGAGGAAGCTAAATACATCGTTAAAATAACCAACCAAATTAATCAATCGAACAAATCATCTACGAATCGCTTTTATGTTGGGAAAAATTCCTCTCAAATTAGGAACGATAAAAAGACGTGCAATAAAACGCAAAATTTTTTACTCATCTTCGATAATTCAACACCATAAAAATCATCCTTTTTAATAGATAAAATTTTTTAACAAAAAACGAAATGCGATTTAATTTTTTACGAAAATTAGCGATCAATTTGGTTGAATGAGGGCAAGTTCAATATATTCTGCGGGTATGTACGAGTCAAGGAAGTTTGCGATTTTTATCGTCCTCAATTCGCATAGAAAAGGTGATTTTCACCTAGGGAATTTAACGAAAAAAATTTTATTTTTATTTTGATTTTTTTTGCTTCTTTGTTTGATTTTTGCACTGTTAAATCAGCGAAATCAACAAAGAAACTTTTAGACTTAGCATGAAAAAATTGTTACTTTGCGCGTACTAAATTGTGCGATCTTGCTGCGCCAAATTCTTAACAATTAGCACCTGTGGAAAGTAACGATTCACACCGAAATCGAAACCATCACATCTAAAAAAATATGCTGAAAAATAAGCTGCAATAAAGACTGATTGCGATGCGTTACTTGTGCCATTTAGCAGCATGAGAAACTCAACGAAGCGCTACCGATATAACTTATAATTCGACCTCAATCGCAATTTAACTTTTAGGGCTTACCACCCATGATGAAACCCACACTCACTATCGTCGGCGCAGGTAAAGTTGGTCGTGTCTTAGGGCGGCAATTTGTTCAACACGATGTTTTCGAGCTGCGGCAAATTTTAAATCGCTCGCTATCCAGCGCGCAGTCGGCGCGGGATTTTATCGGCGCGGGTGTAGCAATCGATAATTGGGCGGATTTAAAGGCTGCGGATATGATGATGCTGACTGTGCCTGACGATCAAATTAAGTCATGCGCCGCACAGTTAGTACGTCTCGATTTAATTGGACCAACAACGATAGTGTTCCACTGCAGCGGTGCACTGGGCGCCAGCGAACTTGGCTTACTGCGCGGCGCGGCCAGCTTGCATCCGGTGCGCAGCTTTGCCGATCCAGAAAACGTCGCCCAGCATTTTTCAAAGACGATTTGTAGTTTAGAAGGTGATGCGGATGCGACCGCAGTATTGACCAAAGCGCTTGAGCAAATCGACGCGCAAGTAGTGCCTTTGGAAAGCGCCGGAAAAACGCTCTATCACGCAGCGGCGGTATTTGCCAGCAACTATTTAGTGACCTTGATGGATACGGCTCTGACCACGTATCAAGCCGCTGGAATCCCATTAGAAATGGCGCAACGCTTGGCAGCGCCATTGGCTCAAGAAACCTTAAGCAATGTATTTCGAATCGGCGCGCAACAAGCATTAACGGGACCGATTGCTAGAGGAGATTTAGCGACCGTAGCGCGTCATCAAAGTGCGCTAGATCAAGTAGATCGCGATACGGCGCGGCTGTATCAGGAGTTGGCGCAAGCGACGTTGCGGATGAAACAGCGCCGCCAATAAGTAGCGCGATGTGTGACTACACTTGAGACGATTTAATGGCGCTGTGAACTATAAACAGTGCAAAGCTGAAATTAAGCACTGACGTAATACGACACCTCGGCGCGATTTCTACCTTCCGCTTTGGCCTGATACATCGCTTCATCGACCCGCGCAAACAATTCATCGGCAGTTTCATCTTCAGCCCATTCAGCTACGCCAAGGCTGATGGTGACGGGTGTTTTTTCGCCTAAAGCGAAAGAATAATTTTGCACGTTGAGGCGCAATTGCTCGGCGATTTTATACGCTTGCTCCAGCTCGCATTTTTTGAGTAGTAACGCAAACTGCTCGCCACCCCAGCGACATAATAAATCGCTCCCGCGTACCGAGTTCAAACTCATCCTTGCGATTTCCATGATGATGCGATCACCCGTTGTATGACCGTGTGATTCATTAATTTTCTTCAAAAAATCAATATCAAATAGGATAAAGGACAGCGGCGCTTTAGATCGGCGTAACTGTAAAACTTCTTTTTGAAACGTGGTGGTAAAAGATTGGCGATTCATCAGACCCGTCATACCATCGTAATTAGCCAATACATTTAAATGCTGTTGATGGCGTTTAATCGATAGTCCAACCAACCACAACACCAATACCGCAACAATCACCCCAATCGCTGCGGTGATATACAGTGTCCACTGCGCCGCCGAAAAATCACCTTGTGGCGGTTCTTCAATAATTAAATACCAACCGAGTTCCGGCAAATAGCGCGAATGAATCACGGCACTGGTTTGCTCAGTCGTAATCAGCTTTGTTAGGTTAGCTTGATTGTTAGCAAGAATGTCATCCGCAATCGCCTTCATCCCTTCTTGCGCGCGGATATTGCCGTGCTTGTTATGCTTGTTATCGGACAAAATAATCTTGCCGCTATTGTCAACAAAATAGATCGCTTGCTTAAATTGATTCACGTAGCGATCACTAGTCGGGCTATAAATTTCTAGTGGCAGAATCAGGCCAGAAATCCCAAGCAATCTGCCCGACGCAGCAAGCACGCGGTAACTGATGAAAATCACAGGATGATTAATGACACCTAACTCAGGTAGAACGGTGCTATCAAATGCGACGTTTTTGTCGCGTGTTTTAAAGTACCAACTATCACGCACGTTATCGGCGTCAAGCGCGCGTACCGAACCTTGGCTATCGTAAAATTGGTGATCGAATTCGGACACAAAAAAATGCGCGATGGCGTGGTCGTTTTGCTGCGCAGATTTTAAATGTGCTAACAGTGCAGCTTGATCGGGTTCGTCGTTAGCGCTCCACTCACGGATAAAAGTTTCATCAACTTCGGAAGAGGCCAATACTACTGAACGCGCAATATTACGTTGAATCTCAGCGTGAATCGCATCCGCGCTCAGTGGCAGGGAATGCTCAGCTAAGGTTTGTGGAAAAACATTATTGGCTGCATAGAAATTCACAGCGCCGCTACTTAACATGCCAATCAACAGCAATAAAGCCAGCCAAATCAACAAAGAATATTTCTTAAAAAATTGGCTCATAGCGCTAGGAAGAAATGATATTTAATCGGACATCGGATAACCTTTGGCAAGCAGGCTGATTTTAGTGCATGCGCGCCTAGTTTGTGCCGGTTTATCGAGCATTAGCACTAGCTGCGTTGCGGCCAGAGTACGTTAGGCCGTTATTCTATTTGCAAAAATGGTATTTCAATATCTAAAAATGCACCGCATTTAGGGCTTAATTGTTGATTTTGGCATGGTAATTGGATGTATCATTCCTACGTTAAATTTTTACTATGACCACCACAATAACTAACCAAAATTCGGAGACAAAATGAAATTAACCGCTTGGGCGACTATCGCGAGCTTATTGATGTATATCTGGGTTTTTGCCAAAGCTGGGCAAGCACGCGGCAAATATAAGGTCGCCGCGCCATCGGCTGAGGGCCCAATCGAATTTTTGACCGCCCAACGCGTGCAAGCCAACACGGTTGAGCAATTGATTCTGTTTTTGCCATTATTGTGGCTGTGCTGTGTTTTTCTTAACGATATGATCGCTGCGTCGTTGGGCGGTTTTTGGGTTGTTGGACGGGTGTTGTATGCCTTGGGTTATTACGAAACACCCAGCAAACGTTCCTTAGGATTCGGCATTTCTAGCCTTGCCGCGGTAGCGCTTTTAGGCTGCACTATTTTCGGTTTGATTTTTCACTAAAACTTCACTTACTAATCCGTTTCAATGTAGTCGTTAATAACAGCCTACTGTTGCTTTTACCGCGACCCAATTTTGCGCTTTTCCAATGAATCACATTATGAATAGCAAACTTACTTTACCGGTTATTTCCTCCTACATATTGGCATTGCTAGCCGGATTGGTGGTGCTAAAAGCCGGTTTGTTGCTGGCCTTATTTTCCGGCTTATTGGTGTATTCATTGGTGCATTTGATCGCACCTAGCATTGAGAAGCACATCAGATTTATGCCCGCGCGTTTGGTTGTATTGGGATTGTTGGCCATCATTGTTATTAGTGGATTGACGGCGGTGATCTTAGCGGCGATTTCATTCGCTAAAAGTGATGCAGGCAGCGTGCGCATGTTGCTGCAAAGTTTGGCTGGCATTATTGAAACCTCGCGCTCGCAAGTGCCAACTTGGATTAGTGATTACTTACCGAACGGCAGCGATGCCTTGCACGATTTGATGTCTGGTTGGTTGCGCGATCATGGGCAAGAAGCCAAGATCTTGGGACAAGAAGCGGGCCATTCGATTATTCATTTGTTAATGGGCATGGTGATTGGCGGGATGATTGCGATTCACGATTTAAAAACAATTCTGCCGCCGTTTGCCAACGCGCTGTTGCAACGCGCTGAAAACTTGCAGTGTTCGTTCCAGCGCATCGTTTTTGCGCAGGTGAGGATTTCTGGTATCAATGCCGCGCTGTCGTCGATTTACTTACTGGTGATTCTGCCGGCCTGCGATGTCCATCTACCGTTCGCTAAAACAATGGTGTTAGTCACGTTCATCACCGGTCTATTGCCAGTGGTTGGCAACATTATTTCGAACACAATTTTGGTCATCATCAGCCTGTCGCACTCCGTCAATATTGCCGCGTTTTCACTCAGTTATATGGTGTTAATTCATAAGCTAGAGTACTTCTTAAACGCTAAAATTATTGGTACGCAAATCAATGCTAGAGCGTGGGAATTATTAATTGCTATTTTGGTGATGGAGTCGCTGTTTGGCATCGCCGGTTTGATCGCCGCACCCGTGTTTTATGCTTGGATAAAAATTGAGTTAGGCATGGGCTGCAAGCCAGCAATTAGTCATACTCCGCGCCATTGATGCGTTTCATATAAATGGTTTATGTCCGACTATTCCGTCATCCTGATTCATAAACATGCTCCCGCTAAACCAATGCTAGGAGCGCCGTGTAATGGCTGCGGTGTTTGTTGTGCTTCGGCGCCTTGTCCGGTTTCGGCGTTTTTATTAAAGCATAGAGAAGGCGGGTGCTGCGCCTTGGTTTGGGACCAGACAACGCGGCAATATCGGTGTGGAATGCTACTGACCCCCAGCCATTATTGCGGCTGGCTACCAAAGAGTTTGAACACCGTCACAAGCAAGTTAATACGACGCTGGATTGCGGTAGGTGTGGGGTGTGATTCTGAGGCTCAGATTAGTGCACAAGCCGATTAGGCCAGCGTCGATGTGCGAATGCTATTGGCTTAAAACCGATAATTCAAGCCCGCGCGTAACAACGGAAAATAGCGTAATTTATTAGCCTTATCTTCCAAGGTAACGCGCTCAGCGGCTAAATCATTTTCCAAGTTTTGGCACAAATTCACGCCACCAACAATTCCCAGCGTACAACCAGAGTTGGTTAATGTGATATTGGAATTCCCTTGGAACATGACGCCAATGTCGCCATTAAATCCCCAGCCTTTTTGCTTAGCGTGCGAAGTATCCCAACCTATGCCTAAATACGGCGCAACGCTGCGGTAATCGCCCGAACCGCTAATCACGCCGGCTTGTGCCGCGTTATATACGTTGCCATTGATCGTGTAATTAAGATTTCCATCGGCTTGCGCGGTACCGCTAAATTTATTGCCGTTCAAGATCAAGCCGCCGGTTAAGCGAAACGAGCCTTCCATTGGGTACCAATCAAGCAACATATCGAGCGTGCGCAGTTTGAGTTTGATGTCATAACTCATGTCGTTGACATCGCGACTCGTATCAGCGGTGAAGAAATTTGCACCGAGTCGACCTTCCACGCTGTTCCGAACGGGATACGCTAGGTGAACGCCCAAGCCCGACGTTCCGGCATCGAACCCAAGAACCGGTTCGTCCGCCAGTGCATGATGAGTTATTAACAGCGATGCAATCCATAGCCACTTCTTCATGATGAAATCCTCAGCGCATGACGGCAAATAGAACACTTGGGAGGGTTAAAGCAGGTAGAGTTTGTATCGTAGTTTCGTTTTATTCTTGGTGCAAGGCAATGTTACACTTTCTAAACTCTAACGTACAATGTTACCCTTTTACACAACAAGAGCACGCTATGACTTTGCGCATCCTCGCCACCGGTGGCACTTTTGATAAACATTACGACGAAATCGCGGGCAAATTAACCTTTGCCCACAGCCATCTGCCCGACGTGATTACCCGCGCCAGATTAACCCTGCCAACCGAGCTAGAAATTGTCGCCATGCTCGACTCACTGGAAATGCAAGACAGCGATCGCAGCAACGTTTTAGCCGCTTGCCAACGCGCCACTGAAACCGCCATCGTGATCGTGCACGGCACCGACACGATGCGCGAAACCGCGCACGTAATCGGCAACGCCAATCTCGCCAAAACGATTGTGCTAACTGGCGCAATGATCCCGTATGAAATTGCCAATTCGGATGCTTTTTTCAATTTGGGCCTAGCTTGCGGCGTAGCACAAACACTGCCGCACGGCGTTTATATCGCCATGAATGGTCAGATATTTAATTGGGATAATGTGAAAAAGAATCGCTCGGCTGGCGTATTCGTCAACGAATAATTCAGCGCCATCTCATGTTCAGCGCCACCTTCATTTTTAAGAAAAAGCAATTTGACGACGAGTTCTTTCAACTCGATCAACAGATTGCCAATTTCGCCAAACAAAGCACCGGTTATTTAGGCGAGGAATCGTGGGAGAACAGTGCGACAGGTTGCGTTTCCAATGTCTATTATTGGGAAACGATGGAAGGCTTGCAGCAGTTAATGCAACATCCGGCACACCAGCAAGCCAAGCAAAATAATCGCAATTGGTTAGCCGGTTACCAAGTCATCATCGCGGAAGTAAAACGCGCTTACGGCGATGGCAGTATTGCGCATCCAACTGCTTTACTGAAATACTAACAACCCAATTTTTTTAACACCGCGTTGAATACAACGCGGTTATTCGCGACATACCGCGCCAAGATCCACGTCGCTTCCCAAGCTACATTTCAACACGCTTACTTTCCCAGTAACAGTAACGCCCCGCCTGAACCAATAGCACCAATCCCCTCAACTGGCGCTGTCTGCATCCTCAATCCTTCCAAAGCGAACATGCCAAGCACTAGCCAAACTCGCCTCACACTGGTCAATTAAAACGCCTGCAATAGTGTTTGCCAACTCGGGGACTCGTGAAGTTCTAACAGACAGCGCGAGCACGATAATTTTGATTTCCAAAAAATAACGTTACGTTTTATTTTAGTTAAAAACACAATTAAATCGAATTTTCATCGTGAAATGCACTCAGTTACGAGGCTTATGAATAAGCAATCGTCGAACAAAATTTTATAAGTAAGAACGTAGCCCACAAACAAGACACGACTAAGCATTACCTGTGCTTGCTTTTTCAACTTAGCACATCCGATTTATCGACTTTAACATCAATATTAGCAAAGACGCGCCATGACCCAGCAGCCCCAGAATACCGAATTTCATATTGCGATCCACGTCAATCAACAACCACAAAACGAGCCGCCCTGTACCGACGGATCACCGCCTGCGCCCGTGGAAGCGATTATTTTGTACCCTAGCCTAGGCACGCCCTTAGTCCTTAGCCCAGATCAGAAATACTGCTGCATCTACTTAGCCGCACCACCCCGAGTGGCCGCGCACTTTGGGGTGGTAAGGCGGACTCCGCCGACCGTCTCGGGTAGTGCAAGTTCAGACACCAGCAACGGCATTCACTTCGCCCCGTGCGCCTATGCGCTCATTGATCGCCACTTACGACTTGTCTCCATGCAGTGCGACAAACCCACCGATGCCAATATGGAGCTGGGGATGCTCTATGGTGGCAGCTACAAGAACAGTTACGACCTTGCGCGCCAAGCGATTCGTACCTGGCAGGTCGCCGAATTCACGCCCCATGCGCTGATTCGTGACCGCTTTGGCCGTCACTTCGCCACCCTATCGCCGCACACCGTCGCTGCCTATCCAGCGTTGCAGGGCGGGCATGTCTATGCTGTTGAGCTGGATTTAACGCGTCTGGTTATGCCGATTACCTCCGCTGAGTTTCTCTCGTTTGCATGGATGGTGCCTGTTGTGAAATCCACCGAAGCCAGCAAGGACGAAGAGGTCGGGGGCTTTAAGCGTATTATTGGCCAAACCTACCATTACCAAGATCGGCTCATTGCCCGCTTCTTACACCAACAACAAGCGCGCCAACACCATCTGCCCGATGTCCGTGAATACGACATGACGCTGTATTCGGAGGCCAACCGCTTTCCCGAAACAGCCACCACGATGCTGCGCCATAAAACCGGTGGTTTGACTCTGGCGGCGTGGCATCCTGTGATTCGCGCCAGTAACACCATTCCGCTCAAGCTCGGCCATCTCACCGATGTGCACGTGAACGTGCGCCATCAGGCCTTAGCCAATTCCCCTGCACAGGTGATCGAAGACTTGCCCGCGGCCGAGAACGATCCCGATCTGGACACGCCGGTCGGTAAAAAAGTCTGTAACAGCTTTCTGGCACTCAAACATCTGTTCGATCAAATGAGTCCCCGCCAGCAGCCCGATACGGCCTTGCTGCTCACCGGCGACTTAATCGATTTCAACCGCAACGTCGTGCCGCGCAGCATGGACAGTTACAGCACCAACATTGGGCAGCAATGGAAGAATTTTAATGTTCTCAACAACATCGACAATCCCAACCTCTACCAACGTGGTCAAGACGATATGCTGGTCTATAGCCTCATCCGTTATGCCTACACCGAGCGACGCCTGCCGGTCTTTATGACCACGGGTAACCACGAAGCCTACCAAATTCCGTATGGCATTAGCCCGCGCAAAAACAACCGCACCGTGGCAGTCGGTCTATTAGAAAAAGGCGGCACCTTACCCGAACACCAAGAAGGCACGCCCTATGGACGCGATCGAGCCTTAGTCGGCACACCCACGCTCTCAGAACGTCTCAACAAAGTAGCCGTCAACATCTTCACCGACACCGCCATCACCGAATTAGAACATCAATACCGCGACATGGATTCCGCCAGTCAATGGGCGGACGGCAAAGCCAACGACGGCATCGCCGCCGACCATAACCTCACCATCTATGAGGCAACACTAGCCTACGGGCCGAGCTATCCGCAGGCGCTCACCTCCAACAACTTTCAGGCGCGCCAACTCGATTGGTTCTCGACCCTCTTCACTCCGCTCACGGATGTCGTCATCACGCTTGGCAACGAGGCCAACACTGCCCAAAGCCCAGCGCGCCAAATCATCGCTGCGCTGGGCTGGGGCGACGCCGAAGAATACGTCAACCTGTCCACGGGATATGCCAAGGTCGGCGTCGATCAGCAAGGCCTGGGCATCTTGCCGCGCGCACCGCACGCCATCAATCCCCGCCAGCTCACCCTGTTACGCCGCGCGCAACGCGAGAAGCAACAAAATCCCAACGCGCCCTTCGTCGTGGCCACCCATTTCACCATGCTCAATTACGACATGGCGCTCCCTCTTAAACTGGCAAAGCCACCCACGCTCACCCCCAGCAACAGCACCGGCGGCGCGGGCGCAGCGGGATTCACCGCGGCCAACTTTGGCACATGCGAACAACACGTTGGCACCTACTTTAGCGACTTTGTGTATGGTGCGGCCAACAGTCACAGCCGCGCGCAACCGAGTCCTTCGGTCGCGGTGGACTGGCACTTTAGCGGGCACAGTCACCGCGCGGGCGTGTATGAGGTCACCAAAGACCTCGCCGTCACCGGCCGCCAGATCGAAATTAGCATCAGCGCCAACGATCCGGCTTTTACCCCAATCTCAGCCCATGTGCCGCAGACCCAATTCATCGTCAGCTCCTGCGGCGGCCCGATTGGGGTGCAAAACTTCGAGGGCGAACTCAACGGCTGGACGCTGCGCCCGCCCAGCGGCACCTTACTTGATCCCCTCAGCGGCAAGATCACCCAAATTACCAGCAAGCGCTTTGACCTAGCGCGCGGCTACAACGAACAACCACGCCTAGCCGTCGCGTTGGATTATTTAACCCTGACCAACAAAAGCAGCAGCGCCGACAACGACCAACCCGAAATCGCGCCCAGTCACCACGCCAAAACCCCGCTGCGTTTTGCGCACATGACCCATCCGACCAAGCTGGACGTGTACTTTAACCACCAACTCGCCGCGCTGGACTGTATTGAGCGGATTGACTTTTGGGTGTTTGAGGGAAGTGAACAAAGACTTATGACTGGCCGAACCAAAACAATCAAAACATGGCACAAACTCAGCCCAACCTACTCAGCGATCCCCGATAAAGACAACGTCATCCGCCGCGCGCAACTCACATTCACCAAAGAACACATCGCCAATCTCAAGGCATCGTTAGCCGCCGGAATCGTTCGCCAGATTGGACGTGCGCCACGCCGCACGATTGCGCAAGCGTTTTGTGCAGTGAAGCTCAAAAAGCCAGCGGATCATTGGTTCTGGGCCAACGACATGCGCATCGGTCAAGGCAATCCCGAGACATGGGTATTTCCAATCGATATCAGCATTAGCGGCACGGAGTTTCAGGAAAAGACTTTTTTAACCCCTAATTCCGCGTTGCGGTTTCATCGTTCAGCGGGCGAACGTGGTGAGGTACCCGATTGGGATTGGCTGGCTAAAACATACAAGGAAAAAGGCTATATCTCTATAGACGACGCAATCAGCGTCCCCAAAAACGATCAATCAAAAGTCCAAATTTAAATGCTTAGAAGACAATTTCTCACTCTTTCCATTGCGCTAGCTAGCCAAAATCTACTGACAGGATGTTTCAACATGAGCCAAAAAAAACATATTACCCAATTCGGAAAGGCATTTGACTATTTAAAAGACCCAGCATTCCGCGCAGCGGAAATTGGTGATCAACAATTGACCATCAAAGATGCCTTCATTGTTGACATTGGCTTTAAAGACCTTATTTGGAAAAACATTCAGTTTGTGAACTGTAACTTTGAAGGTGGCTACCAAATCAAACTGAACCAGCTAATCAATTGTCGCTTTATTGAATGCAATTTCAGGGCAATTATTAATTGGGGGACCCAGACCAACGTCCATTTTTTACGATGCAAAACCTACACGCCAAGCAGCATTATTGGCGATCGCGGTAGCAAGAATGTATTGCATGAGGAGTGCGATTTTATTGGGAACAGCACCGATAGAAATC
>NZ_SMYL01000040.1 GCF_004358105.1 Sapientia aquatica
GGTTCTTCAGACTTTTCTGTGGGTTAAGAGTACGCTATCGCGCAGGTTTAGCCAACGGAGAGCGCGATGGAAAGCAAAGATTTGTATCAGGCGTTGCTGGGGATGCAAGAGCCATGGACGGTTAAAGAAGTCAGCCTGGACATGGCCAAGCAGCAAGTTGACGTATTCGTGGAGCACCCAAGTGGTTCGCGTTTCAAATGTCCGGAGTGTGCTGCGGAGTGCCCGGTGTATGACCATCTTGGGGAGCGGACTTGGCGGCATTTGGACAGTTGCCAGTTTTTGACCTACCTGCATGCCAAACCGCCGCGTATCAAGTGTCCTGATCATGGTGTAAAGCAGGCGCGGTTGCCGTGGGCCGAAGAAGGCAGTCGGTTTACGCAGTTGTTTGAGGTGTTGGCGATTGATATGTTGAGGGCGACTACGGTTAAGCAGGCAGCACAGATACTGAGAATTACCTGGGATCAGGCATGGCACTTGATGGAACGGGCCGTATTTCGTGGCCGAGCTGCCAAAGGTGTTGGCCTGCCAACGCATCTTGGTGTTGACGAGAAGGCGATTGCAAAGGGGCACAGCTACATGACGTTGACGTGCGATCTGGATGCATCGACGGTGGAATATATCGGCGAGGGGCGCACCGAAGAAAGCCTGTCGACCTACTTTGCGGCGTTCACGGCACAACAGCTGGCTGGCATTGAAGCGATCAGTCTGGATATGTGGCCGGCCTATATAAAGGCGTGCAAGATGTTGGTTCCGCAAGCTGAATCGAAGATGGTGTTTGATCGGTTTCATATCATGCAGCACGTTGGTAATGGCGTGGATCGCGTTCGCAAGGATGAGCATAAGGCGTTGCTGAAACAGGGTGACACCACGCTCACCAGCAGCAAGTATTTGTGGTTGTATAACGCACAGACCATGCCGGCTGCCGCGCGTGAGCGATTTGAGCAAATCAAGCGTGAAAATTTGAAGACTGCGCGTGCCTGGGCGCTGAAGGAATCGCTGCGTGAACTGTGGAGTTACCACAGTGTCGGCTGGGCCAGGCGGTTCTGGCAGCGTTGGTATTTCTGGGCCACACATAGTCGTTTGCCACCCATGATTGATAAGGCAAAATTGATTGCCAGGCATTTGCCGAATATCTTGACGTATTTTAAGCATCGAATTACCAACGCTGTTGCCGAAGGATTGAACTCGAAAATAGCAACTGTACAAAAACGCGCCTGTGGATTCCGAAATCGGGACAATTTCAAGATCGCCGTATATTTCCATTGTGGCGGGCTTGACCTTTATCCGACTTCAGCGACCCACAGGAAAGTCTGATGAATC
>NZ_SMYL01000041.1 GCF_004358105.1 Sapientia aquatica
ACCGCGTGATTTTGAATCGGAATTGTAATAATCAACATAATGATCAATACCAACATCACGTCGATCAACGGCGTCATGTTCATCTCGATCATTACATCCGGTTCGGCTGAACTGCCGCCCGAGCTGATGTTCATTCCCATACTATCTCCTCGTTCTTACTGTATTGACGCGCTCGTTGCGTTGTCTGGGCGAGGCGCTGTGCATGATCCCTTCAGCGCCCTGCTTTGCCTTGGCAACGAGTTTCTCGCCAGGTTATTTTTTAGCAGGCGGCTCTAAAACGAAACCAACCTTGGCTATCCCAGCACGCTGTGCCGTTAAGATGACTTTACCGACAAATTCATACCGTGCGTTTTGGTCGCCGCGAATATGGACTTCAGGTTGTGGCGTCAATACGGAGACGACTTTGAGTTTTTCTAATAACTCATTGGTGTCTGCCACTTTCTTTTGACCCCAGAATATGTCGCCATCTTTATTGACCGACAAATCAACGTCTTCAATATGCGTCTTAAACAACTGGTTCCGCTCACTTGGCAACTTCACCGGGATGGTGTGGGTTACCACGGGAACCGTGATCAAGAAGATGATCAACAGAACCAACATCACGTCAACTAGCGGCGTGGTGTTAATGGTACTGTTTACCTCATCTTCGCCCCCATCGGGGCTACCGATTGCCATTGCCATGATTTAGCCTTTTTTGTTAGCGCGTGCTTCTTCAGATGTGCTCATTGCACCGCTGATCAACACTAAATGCAAGTCAGCGCTGAATGCACGTACTTCTTCCATCGAGGATTTGTTACGACGTACCAAGAAGTTGTAGCCCAATACCGCTGGAACCGCAACGAACAAACCGAAAGCGGTCATGATCAACGCTTCACCAACTGGACCCGCTACCTTGTCGATCGATGCTTGACCGGCAATACCGATTTTGGTCAACGCGCCATAAATACCCCAAACGGTACCAAACAAACCAACGAACGGTGCTGTTGAACCAACAGTCGCCAAGAACGCTAAACCATCTTGCAAACGGCTTTGGATTTTTTCTACTGCACGTTGAATCGACAT
>NZ_SMYL01000042.1 GCF_004358105.1 Sapientia aquatica
CCCGCACCCTCTCCATCCACAGCCCAGCCATCCCACAAATCAACGATCCATCCGCCCTAATCCCCGTGCGTCTGTCCGGTTCTGACGCCATGAATCATCTGTTTGAATACCACTTACTGCTTAAAACACCCGATGCGTTGAATCCGTTTTCCGGCGATGCGGCCAATGTCGCGTTGGATGATTTGATCGGGCAAGAGATGACCGTGATGGTGCAGCTTGACGGCAGCGGCACCTTTGTCGCGGGCGCGATGGGGCAGACGGGGGCGGCTAACGTGGGAGCGGGAATGCGTGAGATTACCGCCCTAATTACGCACGCGCAGTTTGTGCGTCAAGAAGGCCGGCACGTCCTATACCAATTGACGTTACGCCCGTGGCTGCATCTGGCCACGCTCACTACTGACTGCAAAATCTTTCAAGACCAAACCGTGGTTGAACTGCTTGATGCGCTCTTGGCCGACTATCACTTTCCCGTTAAAAAACGTTTGATCGAAACCTACCCCAAGCGCGATTACCAAACGCAGTACAACGAAACCGATTTCGATTTCTTTTGCCGCTTGTGCCAAGAATGGGGCATTAGCTGGTTTTTTGAACACAGCGACGGCGCGCAGCGCTTGGTCTTGATCGACAACATGGGCAGTTACGCCGCCCATCCTAGTAGTGCCTACCACACGCTGCGTTACCACAGCGGCAGTGCGCGTATCGATGAAGAAGTCATTCGCCAACTCACCCTGCACACCCGACTTACTACCGGCCAGTACAGCACCACTGACTACGACTACACCCGCCCGCGTGCGAACTTGCACGTTACCCGCAGCGATCCGCGCGCTACTGCCCACGCAAAGAGCGAGCAATACCAGTGGCACACCGACAGCCACTATGCCCAACCCAATGCGGGAACGGCGGGACCGAATGCGCCGCGGGACGAAGGCGACTTTATCGCCCGACTGCGCATGGAGGCGCTACGCAGTCCGGGGCGACGGGCCTTTGGGCAAGGCAATCTGCGCGGCATGGTC
>NZ_SMYL01000043.1 GCF_004358105.1 Sapientia aquatica
TGTTGCAGCCAATCTGCTTTGCTTATTAAAGATTTGAATCTCGACATGCTTTGCTCTCCAATTTGATCAGGTCTGGAGAGTGCATGAAATTAATTGCCGTTCATAGGTGGTAGCGCTGGACGCTTACAATCAATTACTCCCCCAGTCGGGTGCAATGAGCTCAAACCGATGTCAGCAATAGGATCTCCCTGTGCTTGTCGCGCTTTCCAGAAGCTCTCGACGTCCCCTGAAGCAGCATTTGCCCGTTCGGCATCAGTGATTGGAATTGGTTTAGCCTTTGAGCTATGTGCAAGCTGGTTGAAGAGGTATCCAAATCGCCGTTAATGCCGCCAATCCAAAAATAGTTTCCGAAGATATGCCCTTATTTCGGCAATTTGATCAAGGTTTTCATCACTTACCGTGAAGTGAATAGCAACGTTCCCAACGAGAACATGGCTTTTGCATAACGCCAGTTTTCCAGACGAGGTAAGTGGACTGCTCGAACTTACGCAATGCGCTACCCATGACGAATTCAGATCTGTAGGTAAGGACGTCTCTGCTTTCTGAGCAAATACCTCCCACGAATTCGGGTATTCAATTTTTCGATAGACGCGAACAAATCCCCGACTCTGATCGTGTTCAATTACTTGATCCTTGTACGATCCGAGCCCTTTCTGAATGTCACCGAAAAATTGCGGGGCCGTGTATCGCTCGAGTTCTGTATTGCTCAAAAATGTCAGTCGTAGACGCAAGTCATCACTATAGCGATCGATTTTGGGACGAAATTTCCTTAGGGAAAGTGCTACTTCGGGTGCCTTGACGACTAGCAAGACCTCTCGAGAAGACTGATCTAGTCCTGGGAGGCTCTTAAGAGCAGCAAAAAAATCTGCGTCATCTTCAAAATACTTATGGGGTATATCCAATCGAGTTCCATCAGAATAAAGAGTATTCGCGGCTCTATAGAAAAA
>NZ_SMYL01000044.1 GCF_004358105.1 Sapientia aquatica
AAGCAGTGATTTGCGCTGTGCTTAATACAGCCACTTGCGCGGTGGTCAAGGCTTTGACTTCGCTGCTGGTCAACGCTGCCATATCGGCGGTGTTGAGGCCGTTGAGCACTTGGTTAGTCGTCAAGGCTGCAATTTGCGCTGTCGAGAGCGAATTAACCTGAGCAGTCGTTAAACCATTATTGATCTGGTTAGTCGTCAAGGCCACGATTTGCGAAGTCGTTAAGGCATCGGCACCAGCAGTGCCTAAGGCCGCGACTTGAGCGGTATTCAACGCTTGGACATCCGCAGTCGTAATCGCTCTCACCTGCGCGCTATTGAGGCTAGCGACTTCATCGGTGGTTAAACCGTTTTGAACCTGATTCGTCGTTAAGACTGCGATTTGCGACGTCGTCAATGCATCCACACCCGCTGTACCCAAGGCAGTGATTTGCGCTGTACTCAACACGCTCACTTGAGCACTAGTTAAGGCGCGTACTTCGCTGCTAGTCAAATTAGCGATGTCAGCGGTATTGAGGCCGTTGAGGACTTGGTTAGTGGTCAAGGCTGCAATTTGTGCTGTCGAGAGCGAATTGACCTGAGCAGTCGTTAAACCGTTATTGATCTGGTTCGTTGTCAAGGCCACGATTTGTGACGTGGTCAAGGCATCCGCACCAGCAGTGCCTAAGGCAGCGACTTGCGCTGTATTCAATGCTTGGACATCAGCAGTCGTAATCGCTTGGATTTGCGCTGAATTCAGGCTAGCCACTTCATCGGTGGTTAAACCGTTTTGAACCTGATTGGTCGTTAAGACGGCAATCTGCTTGGTCGTCAACGCATCCACGCCTGCAGTGCCCAGCGCTGTGATTTGTGCTGTACTCAACACAGCCACTTGCGCGGTGGTCAAGGCTTTGACTTCGCTGCTGTTCAATGCGGCCACTTGAGCGGTAT
>NZ_SMYL01000045.1:0-157 GCF_004358105.1 Sapientia aquatica
TAGGTGTTGGTGCCATCGGTCAAATGACCTTGGGCATCTAATTTCAAGGTAACAGTTTGTGGAGCGTTCGCTCCTTCGGTAACCGTCAAGACCACGTTGCCGCCACTCGCTAAAGTGGCAATGCCGGTTGGCGTCAAGGTGACGGACGCATTGTTGG
>NZ_SMYL01000045.1:257-894 GCF_004358105.1 Sapientia aquatica
ATGTGCTCGATGTGCTGCTGATCTCTGTTACGCCGTTGACCACGGTTCCTGGAATGGCGACCGTCAATGCCGCATTTGCACCAGTCGCAACGGGCGTGTATTCGGTTGCCGAAGCGGTGCTGGTAGCTGAAACGGCACCGGTGACATCGTGTTCAACCGCCGAAATCGTCAATGTTTGACCGTTGCCCGGTAAGGCTTCGGACAGAGAAATAACGCCTGTCGTGCTGTTGTAGGTGTAGGTGTTCGTGCCATCGGTCAAATGACCTTGAGCATCCAATTTCAAGGTAACAGTTTGTGGAGAGTTCGCTCCTTCGGTAACCGTCAAGACCACGTTACCGCCGCTAGCTAACGTTGCAATGCCGGTTGGCGTCAAGGTGACGGACGCATTGTTGGATGTGCTCGATGTGCTGCTGATCTCTGTTACGCCGTTGACCACGGTTCCTGGAATGGCGACCGTCAATGCCGCATTTGCACCAGTCGCAACGGGCGTGTATTCGGTTGCCGAAGCGGTGCTGGTAGCAGAAACGGCACCGGTGACATCGTGCTCAACCGCTGCGATGGTCAATGTTTGACCATTACCCGGTAAAGGTTCGGACAGAGAAATAACGCCGGTGCCGCTGTTGTAAGTATAGGTGTT
>NZ_SMYL01000046.1 GCF_004358105.1 Sapientia aquatica
AACAACACTCCATTTCGATGTTTTACTTTACTGAATCCACCTTCTGCAGGATGCACAATAGTTGTCATTGCTTTGTGAAGACGTGCCTTGACCGACTCCATGCCATGGATATCGTCGAAACAGATATCGGCGCTTCGTGCTTGAAATTTGATGGTAGCTGACGAAGGAGAATGGCTGGTTGTTGCTAGCGCGAAGCTATAGTGAGGCATGGCGACTGCTTGTTCTACAACGGTGCGTTCTTGGTAAAGTAGCGCCTCTCCCTCTGTAAAATAGTTGCATCGTACAGATGTGATTTTGGTGGAGGCAAGCAGTAACATCACTAGTCCTATCCATCCCAAGAGACTTGGCAGTGTGGCGAGTGCCCACCACATCACTGCAAATTTGAACAGCACGATGCCATAACAAGTCAGCACATCCCGCAGTGTTTTATGCAAAGCCGTGCGCCAGAAAAAATAAACTAAGATTACGGATAAAAAGAGCTCTGCGGCGAATCCTGTATACGTGCGAGGAGACTCGATTAGCGCGAGGTCCACTTGCCAAGATAAATATAAAATCGCCCAGACGATTAAACCAAAGAGAGGGAGTAGGTAGATGGGTTCGCTTGCAGGTTTGAGTTGATTAAGGATGGACATATCTCGGTAAGTCGGTAGTTGTTGATTCTCCCTAATCTACAAGATTTTTTTAAAATACAAGTCCCCCTCTAATCGACCTAGTCGATTGACAACATCGTCAGGATTCCTAATGGAATTAATTTAACCAACTAGGATATTAAGATGCAAATTAGATTGTTGGCCAATTCGTGGTTAATGACTGATCGTGCGAACTGTGAACGTGACGAAATGAATTTTTTCGGGATTGCCGGATGTTGGACTTTTTATTTTTGTTTTGCAG
>NZ_SMYL01000047.1 GCF_004358105.1 Sapientia aquatica
GCTCTTTTTTCCTCTTCCTTTCTTTCCTTCCTTCTTTCCATCCCCCCTCCCTCCCCTCCTTTCTTTCTTTCTCCCTTTCTTTTTTTTCCCCCCCCCCCTCCTTCTTTTTTTTTTTTCTCTTCTTCCCCTTCTTTCCCCTCTTCTTCCTTCTCCCTTCCCTCTTTTCTCTTTTCTTTCTTCTCTTTTTCTTCCCCTTTTTCCTTCTCCTCTCCTCTTTCTCCTTCTTCCCTTTTCTCTTTTCTCCTTCCCTCTCCTTCCTTCTTCCTCTCTTCTTTCCCCCCCCTCTCCCTCTCTTTTTTCTCCTCTCCTCTCCCCTCTTTCTCCCCTCTCCTTCCCTCCCCCTTCTCCCCTCCTTTTCCCTCCTTCCCATTCTCTCTCTTCTCTCCTTTTTTTTCCCTCCCTCTCCCCTCCCCTCTCTCCCTCTCTCTTTCTTTTTCCCTCCTTTTCTCTCTTCCCCCTATTTCCTCCCCTCCCTCTCTCTTCCCTTTTCTTCTCTCCCCCCTTCTTTCTTCCTTTCTCCCCTTCTCTCTCTCCTTTCCTCCTTCCTCTTCCCTCTCTGTTTCCCAGCCCCTCCCCTTTTCCCTCTTCTCTTTTTTCTCTCCCTTGTTCGCTCCTGCTTTTTATTCCCCTGTGGCTTTCCCTCTCTCTCCCTTCCTCCACATCCTCCCCCTTTCCCAATATCCTATCTACATCTCCATCGTCTCTAACGTCATATCCAAAATCGCGCATGGTCGAGGTACCAAATCT
>NZ_SMYL01000048.1 GCF_004358105.1 Sapientia aquatica
ACCCAGACCAACGTCCATTTTTTACGATGCAAAACCTACACGCCAAGCAGCATTATTGGCGATCGCGGTAGCAAGAATGTATTGCATGAGGAGTGCGATTTTATTGGGAACAGCACCGATAGAAATCACTACGGTTATGTCGGTACGTATGGCGAAGTCACATTTTTAAAATGTCGCTCGAATGGATTCACGCTACGAGGTACCAAAAAACTAAATTTAGTAGAAGGCCAATTCGAAGGACTAGGAATATCAACGGACAGCTTTCCAAATAGCGGTGCCAATTACGATAGGTCTGATGTAACAATAAACAAATGTGTCCTGACTGGTACGACGGATATGGTTAATGTCGATTTAACCAACTTCACTATGATCAACACGCAATATGAAGCGCTTGACATGAGCAATGCCAGCTTTTCGGGAACACACTTTCATATGGAAAACTGTAGCGGTGGCAGTACAAAAATTTGGATGAACGATAGTCCACAAAACGTCACAATTAAAAACTGCCGAATCCATAAAAATAAGAGTGTTGACTTTAAGGTCTATTTTGTTTGTTTTCCAAAAAACGTCATCATCGACCAATTAATTATTCCCGATTCAGAGATCGTTGCACGTTTGCGTTTCGGCGCAAAGGGAGGAACAAAGACGGTCGACGGCAAAGAGGAAATTACGCCACCTGAATTCGTTCAAAAACTCGCCATCACGAGAACGGTTATCTCACAATTTAACTTCGAATATTCAGC
>NZ_SMYL01000049.1 GCF_004358105.1 Sapientia aquatica
ACAGTGATCGAAACGTTATCGCCTGGCATGACCATTTCTTTGTCTGCTGGCAACTCGATCGAACCAGTTACGTCCGTTGTACGGAAGTAGAACTGTGGACGGTAGTTGTTGAAGAATGGTGTGTGACGACCACCTTCGTCTTTGGACAAGACATAGATCTCGCCAGTGAAGTGATTGTGCGGCTTGATTGAACCTGGTTTTGCCAACACTTGACCACGCTGAACGTCTTCGCGCTTAGTACCGCGCAACAATACGCCAACGTTGTCGCCTGCTTGACCTTGATCCAATAACTTACGGAACATTTCAACGCCGGTGCAGGTTGTTTTTACGGTGTCAGTGATACCGATGATTTCGATCTCTTCGCCGACTTTGATGATACCGCGCTCAACACGACCGGTAACAACAGTACCACGACCAGAGATCGAGAATACGTCTTCCACTGGCAACAAGAATGTACCGTCAACAGCACGTTCTGGTGTTGGGATGTATGTATCTAATGCTTCGGCCAATTTCATGATGGCTTGTTCGCCCAATGGACCTGTGTCGCCTTCCAACGCCAGCTTTGCTGAACCTTGAACGATAGGCAAATCGTCGCCTGGGAAATCGTATTTGGACAGTAACTCGCGCACTTCCATTTCGACCAATTCCAACAACTCAGCATCATCAACCATGTCGCATTTGTTCAAGAATACGATGATGTATGGAACACCAACTTGGCGAGCCAACAG
>NZ_SMYL01000004.1 GCF_004358105.1 Sapientia aquatica
CAACGTTGTTGACTTAAATCCAGACAAAACTAACAAGGAAACATTAAATCATGAGGAGGTATATCAAGAACTGAAACTGGCGGCATAAAAATTTACTTTTAGGCGACAACTAGCTTGAAAAACTCCGTGGTATTCCGTTGGAGTCGATCCCGAAACAAGAACCTGCATTATCAGTTCATGGCTGGAATGGCGTTGTTTCATCAATTGACATGCTGATTTATTGTGGCTCCAGAATATTGGATATAGGAATTGATAGGATTCAAGCTCCTCTGGTGGCCAACATGCTCATGAGTTTATCGATGTGGGATGTCGAGTTAGCCGAAACATTTTTCACAGAGGGCGTCAAATTTCTCTACAAACCTAATGGGCTCTTAATAGATTTTGCAAAACAACGAGGCTGGGATACTTTGACGGAAAGAAATGACAGCACATTCTGGCACCACGGTGTCGTCGATTCATTTGACGGAGTTGAGTCTCATCACGCGTCTTGGCATAGCATAAATGGGGGAGAAAAAAAAATTGAGAAGCTTATATGGTCAGCTCAAGTAGCAATATTGCTTCCCAAAATTGAAATGCATCGTCACAAATTGGCACCGATAATTTGTGAAAAAGTCAAATTTCCTTATAACGAAGATGGCTATATTTTCCAAGATGTAAATGATGTCGAAATTGGAAGCCTGGCCTATTTTGCGTCGAACCCGAGAATGATAACTCCAGGCCGCATTCCTGAATTCGCAAAAAAATTACGAAATCTACGCAATGATTTAGCACACATGAGAATTTTGGAAGAACATCGCGCAACAGATTTGGAGCTGCTTTCTTCTTTTGATCCCCGCAAACGATAGGCTAACAGAAATATCGGTGGATTTATGGCGTATTAATACTTACCGCAACTCAGCATAGTGCCCAGCGTTGAAAACGTATTAAAAACAGCTGGTATTCGATTCAAATTTTACGTATTTAAATAATTAAAACTATATATGGCTATCAAAAAATCTGATCTTTATTCATCACTATGGGCATCTTGTGACGAACTGCGTGGCGGCATGGATGCCAGCCAGTACAAGGACTACGTCCTGTTCATGCTGTTCATCAAGTACGTCTCGGACAAGTACGGGGACTCTGATGACTTTGCACCTCCAGTCACCATTCCGCCCGGAGCCAGCTTCAAGGACATGGTCGCCCTCAAGGGCAAGAGCGATATCGGCGACAAGATCAACACGCAGGTCATTCAGCCGCTGATCGACGCTAACTCGCGCCTTGCCCGCAGCGACTTCCCTGACTTCAATGACCCGAACAAGCTCGGTGAAGGTCAGGCGATGGTGGATCGCCTCAGCAACCTGATCGGCATCTTCCAAAAGCCCGAACTGGATTTTTCGAAGAACCGTGCCGAGAACGACGACATCCTGGGCGATGCCTACGAATACCTGATGCGGCACTTCGCCTCTTAGAGTGGCAAGAGCAAGGGCCAGTTCTATACCCCATCCGAAGTCAGTCGGATCATGGCCAAAGTTGTCGGCATCTCCCCATCCAATGCCGTGGCCTCGACGACTGCTTATGACCCCACCTGCGGTTCGGGCTCCTTGCTGCTCAAGGTGGCTGCCGAAG
Organism: Sapientia aquatica; assembly: GCF_004358105.1. Lineage (GTDB taxonomy): Bacteria > Pseudomonadota > Gammaproteobacteria > Burkholderiales > Burkholderiaceae_D > Solimicrobium > Solimicrobium aquaticum. Next base: position 1,609 of record NZ_SMYL01000004.1, read on the forward strand.
CTGGCAAGCACATCACGCTGGAGGGGCAGGAAATGGACGTGACCACCGCTGGTCTCGCCCGTATGAACATGATCCTGCACGACTTCCCGACGGCCAACATCCTGCAGGGCAACACGCTGGCATCGCCCAAATTCAAGGACGGTGAGTCACTGCGCACCTATGACTACGTCGTCGCCAATCCACCATTCTCAGACAAGACCTGGAGTACCGGCCTTACCCCGGCCAGCGACGCCCACCAGCGCTTTGCGTGGGGCGAACCGCCCAAGAAGCAAGGCGACTATGCCTACCTGTTGCACATCATTCGCTCACTGAAAAGTACCGGCAAAGGCGCATGCATTCTCCCGCACGGCGTCTTGTTCCGGGGTAATGCCGAGGCTGTCATCCGTGAGAAGCTGGTGCGATCCGGCGTCCTCAAAGGCGTCATCGGCCTTCCGGGCAACCTGTTCTATGGCACAGGCATCCCCGCCTGCATCTTGGTGCTGGACAAGGAAAACGCATCGGCCCGCAAAGGCATCTTCATGATTGATGCATCGAAGGGCTTCATCAAAGATGGCCCCAAGAATCGCCTGCGCGAGCAGGACCTTCACAAGATCGTCGATGCCTTCACCAAGTTGGCTGAGCTGCCACGTTACTCGCGCATGGTGCCGCTCACTGAGATCGCGGACCCGAAGAACGACTACAACCTCAATCTGCCGCGTTACATTGACAGCACTGAGCCTGAAGACATCCAAGACATCGATGGCCATCTGCGGGGCGGCATTCCTGAGCCTGATCTCAACGCGTTGGGCGACTACTGGAAGGTGATCCCCTGTGTGCGCAGCGCCCTGTTCGAATCAGCCGGTCGCGCTGGTTATGCACAGTTGAGGCTGCCCATCTCCGAGGTGAAGACCACCATCTTTGCGCATCCTGAGTTCACTGCATTCAATCAGGCAGCCACCAAGGTGTTTGCTGAGTGGAACCAGGCCAGCACCCCGTTGCTGAAGGCCTTTGCGCAAAACGGCCACCCAAAGCAATTGATCGAGGCTTTGTCTGAGGATTTGCTTACCCGATTCAAGTCGACACCCCTGGTCAATGCCTATGACGTGTATCAGCACCTCATGGATTACTGGGCAGAGACGATGCAAGACGACTGCTACCTGATCGCGGATGCAGGCTGGCACGCTGGTGCGCAGCCGCGCGAAATTCTTCAAGTCAAGAATAAGGACGGCAAGCTGGCTTGGCCCGAGGCACATGACTACAAGAAAGGCAAACGTCGCTTTAAGTCTGATTTGATTCCAGCCCCGATTTTGATCGCCCGTTACTTCATTACCGAGCGCGACGCCATTGAAACGCTCGAGGTCAAACTGGCCGAAGTCGAGCAGCAACTTCAGGAAATGATGGAAGAAAACAGCGGCGAAGAAGGGCTGCTGGCCGAAGTCATTGAGGGCGAAGGCGACAAACAAAAGATAACCGCCAAGGTCGTCAAAGCACGGTTGAAAGAAATCGGCAAAGACCCCGACTACGCGGACGAGCGCAAGGCGCTGCAGGACTACGCAGCGCTGCTCGACAAGCAAACCGATGTGAAGGGCAAGCTGAAAGCCGCGCAGGATGACCTTGAGGCCAAGCTGGATGCCAAGTACCCCAAGCTGACCGAGGAGGAGATCAAAACGCTTACGGTGGACGACAAATGGCTGGCGACCTTGGCCGATGCCGTGCAAGGCGAGCTTGATCGAGTTTCTCAGACGCTCACAGGCCGCATCCGCCAGCTTGCAGAGCGGTACGCCACGCCGTTGCCGACGCTAACTAAAGAGCTCACAACACTTTCAGCGCGGGTGGATGAGCACCTGAAAAAGATGGGGGCGGTATGGAACTGATACCTGGCTACAAGCAGGCCGAGATCGGCATCATCCCGGATGACTGGGATATTCGTCCGCTCTTGAGCACCGTCCGCATCGCAAACGGCCAAGTCAGTCCGAAGGTTGAGCCCTACAAGTCGATGGTTCTGGTTGCACCAGACCACATCGAAAGTTCAACAGGGAAACTCCTCGCTAAGGAAACCGCAGCCGAGCAGGGAGCGATTAGTGGGAAGTATTTCTTCGAGAACGGAGACATCGTTTACAGCAAGATTCGTCCATATCTGCGCAAGGCGATTTTGGCTGACTTCTCCGGGTTATGCAGCGCGGACATGTATCCACTCAGACCAGCCACGGACATTTCAGCCCGCTACATCTTGGCCGTCATCTTGGGCTATCGCTTTTCCAAGTATGCCGAATCCGTTTCGGTTCGCAGCGGAATGCCCAAGATTAACCGAACAGAAATGGCAGATTTCTCACTTGCTGTTCCGCCTCTCCCCGAACAACGCGCCATCGCGGAGGCGCTAAGCGATGTCGATGCGTTGCTCGCCACCCTTGACCACATGATCACCAAGAAGCGTGACCTCAGACAGGCGGCCAGGCAGCAACTGCTAACTGGTAAAACGCGGCTGCCAGGGTTTAGTGGTGAGTGGAATAAAAGAGCACTTGGGGGGCTTGGGTCAATCTACGGCGGGTTAACCGGAAAAACCAAATCAGACTTTGGGGTCGGTACTGCTAAGTACATCACTTTCATGAATGTGATGACCAATGCGGTTATCGATTGCACGGTTTTTGAGCAAGTTAACGTGGCAGCCTCTGAGACTCAAAACAGTGTGCTACGCGGCGACTTGCTTTTCAACGGCTCCTCCGAAACGCCTGAAGAGGTTGCATTTTGCTCGCTGATGGCTGAAGAGGTGCCGGATTTGTATCTCAACAGTTTCTGCTTCGGATTCCGTCTTTTCGACGATCAGCAAGTGGACGGTCTATTTTTGACTTATTACATCCGTGCCAATCCGGGGCGCGAAATGATGAAGTCGCTCGCACAAGGTTCAACGCGGTACAACCTCTCTAAAACAGCTCTGCGTGAGGCAGCGGTTCTGCTGCCCCTGAAAGATGAACAAGTCGCCATCGCCGAAGTTCTTTCTGGACTGGACGCTGAGCTGATTGCACTTGAAGCACGTCGCGATAAATGCCGCAACATCAAACAAGCCATGATGCAGGAGCTGCTCACCGGCAAAACGCGGCTGATTGCCAAGGAGGAAAGCCATGTCTGAACAAGCCCGCTCTGAGCGCAAGACGCAGAACCGCGTTGCAGCCCTGTTTTCGGATACGAGTCGCCCTGACTGCCTTGGCTACGATCACTTGGGTGAGTGGAGCAAACGCGACAACAACCGACCCATCGAAGCTGACACATTGCGCAGCAATCTCAAGAAGCGTGGCTATTCTGATGCGCACATTTCTGCGGCTCTGCAGAAGCTGCAGACTGCAGCAGATTCCACTGGCATCACCCTCTATCAAGCCAGTCTGCGCACGTACCAACTGTTGCGCTACGGCGTGCCCGTGCAGATTGCAGCCGGTCAGGCACACGAGACCGTGCATATCATCGATTGGGAAACGCCCGGCAACAACGACTTTGGCTTGGCCGAAGAGGTTACCTTGCGAGGTGGCTATGAACGACGGCCTGATCTGGTGGTGTACATCAATGGTGTCGCCATTGCAGTCATCGAACTGAAACGCAGCTCGGTGGAGGTGGCCGACGGTGTTCGCCAGCTCATCACCAATCAGGAAGAGATCTTCAACAAAGGCTTTTTCAGCACTGTGCAGCTTGTGCTGGCGGGCAGCGACTCCCAGGGGCTGCGATACGGCACCACCGGAACACCGGAGAAGTTCTTTGTAGAGTGGAAGGAGCGCAAAGACAAAAGCGCCACCACATCCGAGCCGCTTGCTGAGGGCGCGCTGCTAGATAAGCCGCTGGCGCAGATGTTTTACAAGGTGCGTCTTCTGGATCTGATCCGCAACTTCATCATCTTTGATGGTGGCCAGAAGAAGGTGCCCCGCGTTCATCAGTACCTCGGCGTGAAAGCCGCCCAGGAGCGAGTCAAGCAGCAGGAAGGCGGTGTGATTTGGCACACCCAAGGTAGCGGCAAGAGCATTCTGATGGTGCTGATTGCCAAGTGGCTGCTGGAGTTTGACCCGCACGCCCGCATCCTGGTCATCACCGACCGCGATGAATTGGACAAGCAGATCGTGGGTGTGATGAAGAATGCTGGCGTGATTGGCGAGGATGCCGCATCGCCGCGCATCACCTCCCGCGCGGAATTAGTCGAAAAGTTGGGTGCGGCCACGCCGCGCCTGATGTGCGCGCTGATCCACAAGTTTGACACGACCGATCTGAAGGGTGAGCCTCCCAAAGTGGTGGGCCGTGTCTACGTCTTCGTCGATGAATGTCATCGCACGCAAGGTGGCGACATGAACAAGCAGATGAAGCGTTGGCTGGAAGCCGCGATCTTCATCGGCTTCACCGGCACGCCACTGCTGCGCAAAGACAAGCAGACCACCCGCGAGGTGTTCGGCACCTACATCCACACCTACAAATTCGATGAAGCGGTAGCCGACAAGGTTGTGCTTGACCTGAAGTACGAAGCGCGTGATGTGCCGCAGCGCCTGACGTCAAAGAAAGCCATCGATGCGTGGTTTGATCAGAAAACTAAAGGGCTGAACAACTTTCAGCGTTCTGTTCTGCGCAAGCGCTGGGCGACGATGGAAGAGCTGATGAGTGCCGGTGAGCGCAAGCAACGCATCATCGCCGACATCATCCACGACTTCGGTGTGCAGCCGCGCCTGAACAATGACCGGGGTACGGCCATCCTGGTGGCAGCCTCCATCTACGACGCCTGCCATTACTTCCGCCTGCTTCAGAACACTTCGTTCGGCAAGTACTGCGGAATCATTACCTCTTACGAGCCCAATCACAACGCGATCTCGCGCGAGCCCAAGGATAGTGACGAGCGCTACAAGTTCGACACCTACACCCAGCACGTCCTGCAGAAAGATCAGACCACGAAGGACTATGAGGACAAGACCAAGCAGCGCTTCATCGACGAGCCTGCTAATCTGAAACTGCTGATCGTGGTGAGCAAATTGCTGACTGGGTTCGATGCGCCTTCTTGCACCTACATCTACCTCGACAACGAGCTGCGCGATCACAACCTGTTCCAGGCTATCTGCCGCACTAACCGGCTCGACGGGGACGACAAGGACTATGGCCACATCGTCGACTACAAAGAGCTGTTCGAGAAGGTGCAGGACTCCATCGCCGTTTACACCTCGGACGAGTTGGACATCGACGATGGTGGTGACGACGGCAATGTCACCGTAAAAAACTGGCTGAAGGAAGGCAAGGCGCAGCTCGATGCTGCCCGCGAGGCTTTGCGCTATTTGTGCGAGCCGGTGGCCACACCGCGCGAGATGGAGCAGTACCTGCATTATTTCTGCGGTGATGCCAACGATCCGGAGGCGCTGCTGAACACCGAGCCGCTGCGCATTTCGTTCTACAAGTCGGCAGCTGCGTTCCTGCGAGCCTATGCGGCAATTGCCCAGAACCTCGAAGAAGCAGGATATTCAACGGCTGACATCGCTGCCCTCGAAAAAGAAATTGAGTTCTACAGCGACACGCGCACTGCGATCAAAAAGCATTCAGGCGAAGAGCTGGACATCAAGCCTTACGAGGCGGACATGCGTCACCTCATCAACACCTACATCCAAGCAGATCCGGCTGAAGATTTGGGTAACCTGAGCTCGCTCTCACTGACCGAGCTGATCATCGAGACCGGCATTCACGACGCCATTGCCAAGAAGCTCAACCAAAAGGGAAAGCTGTCTCGGAATGCGATTGCTGAAGGCATCATCAACAACGTCCGCAAGACGATCATTCGTGACCAGCTGACTGATCCGAAGTTTTACGACGAGATTTCCAAGCTCCTCGAAGACTTGATCAAGCAAAAGCGCGACGACACCGATGCCTACGAGAAATTTCTCCATAAGGCAGAGGAGTTGGTGAAGAAGATGGCGGCAAAGAATACGGGTAGCCATCCCCATGTACTCAACGGCCACCCTGAGGCCATCGCCCTTTTCAACAATCTGGCTAGCATTGCTGCAACAACTTTCGTTTGTCCGACTGATGAGGATAGCAAGGCGACGCTCGCGCTTGAACTTGATCGGGCGATGCGAGAGCAGGCACCAGCAGGCTGGAAAGGCGACGACACCCGGGAGAAGCAGGTGCTGAATGCCTTGTTCCCCCTCATGTCGCGGGATCGAGTTGCCACTCAGGCTATTTTTGAAATCATCAAGAACCAACCGGGGTACTGATGAACGAGACGATCCAACTAGGCGAGATTTCGATAACGGTGACCAGGAAGGACATCAAGAATGTCCATCTCACCGTTCATCCGCCTGATGGACGTGTGACCCTTGCCGCTCCGAGCAATACACGCCTAGAAGTAGCGCGCGCCTACGCGATCTCCAAGTTGGCCTGGATTCGTGAGCAGCAGAGAAAACTGGAATGTCAGGCGCGGGAAACACCACGCCAGTTTATTGAACGCGAGAGCCATCGTGTTTGGGGGCGTCGCTATTTGATGACGGTCGATTATCAAGATGTGAAGCCCTCAGTTTTCCTCAGCAACAAGCGGATCAAGTTGATTGTTCGTCCTGGCTGCAGTGCAGAAAAGCGCGCAGAAGTGATGCATGAGTGGCACAAATCGCTAATGCATGAGGTCGTGCCACCACTGATTCAAAAGTGGGAGCGGAAGCTCAAGGTGAACGTTTCGGGCTACTTCCTGCAGCGGATGAAAACCAAATGGGGCAGTTGTAATCACGCAGCGGGAAATATCCGCCTCAATACGGAATTGGTGAAAAAGCCGAAGGATTTGCTCGAGTATGTCATTGTGCATGAAATGGCCCATTTGATTGAACCAACGCACAGCGATCGCTTTATTGCAATTCTTGATGAGCACTACCCTAGATGGCGCGAAGCACGTCTTGAACTCAATGAGCTACCACTGGCAGTGGAAGTTTGGAATAAGTGAACCACAATAAAATCAAGTTTCATCAGCACTTTTAAATTGAGTGTCAAAATTACCTAGAAAAATTATATGTCAATTCGAACAGCAGTATGGAAAGTAGGATCGCAGCCCCAAGTGCTTGCCGAATCAGAATTAGCAAGTGAGAAGTTGTTGGAAGATATGATTGTATCTGCTCCAAATTTGCTTTCTGAAGATTGGCTGCTCATTGGAAGGCAAGTTTCAACGTCTTTTGGTGGAATAATCGATTTATTAGCGATTGCTCCGGATGGTGGCCTGGTGGTCATTGAAATTAAACGCAATCGCACACCTCGGGAGGTGGTCGCGCAAGCCCTAGATTACGCAAGTTGGGTTCACACACTGAATGCTGAAGAAATAGCAAATATTTATTCGAAGTTTGCTCCTGGCAAAAATTTATCAAATGAATTCCAAAATAAGTTTGGACATGATCTGGATGCGGACTCAATAAATGAAAGTCACCAGATAGTGATTGTTGCCGGATCACTTGATGACAGTACAGAGCGTATCATCAATTATTTGAGTGATCGAGAAATCGCCATCAACGTTTTATGTTTTCAGGTCTTTTCAATAGGATCAGAACAACTCATTAGTCGCGCTTGGCTGCATGATCAACTCCAGGTGCAGGTCACGTCATCAGCATCAGTTTCAGGACCAACAGAACCTTGGAATGGGGAGTTTTACCACTCGTTCGGAGATTCAGAAAGCCGCTCATGGGAAGATGCCAGAGAATTTGGATTTATTTGTGGAGGCGGAGCTCCGTGGTACAGCAGAACGCTAAAATTACTTTCTCCTGGGGATAGAGTTTGGGTAAATATTCCTGGTTCAGGCTATGTGGGTGTTGGTAAAGTGATCGGAAAAATGCAACCTGCAATCGATTTTAAAGTTCAAACTCCAAACGGAGAGCAGTCAATTCTCGAAGTTGCGAAACGCGGAAGCTATCATTCTGAGCAAATCAATGATGCCGAGCGCTGCGAATATTTTGTTCCAATCAGCTGGCTGCAAACTGTGACTTTGCAGGAAGCAATACAGGAAATCGGACTTTTCGGAAATCAAAATACCATTTGTCGGCCTTCGACCTCAAAATGGCGTTCTACCGTCGAACGATTGAAGTTATTTCTACCAAAGTGGAACGGGTGAATGGCCGCCTTTTTTAGTATTGATAAAGTTGCTGAGTTCGGTGTCGGTGAAAATCAGTATGGCGGAGCTTCCCTGATTTCGTAGACGCTCAAAATTTCTGAGGGCGACAGATGACGCATACCAGGTTCATTGGATAGGATGGTTTTTTCAAGCTCAACTTGGGAGATCAATAAATTGAGGTAAGTGCCATTTTCCACCATCCTTTGTGCAACACTCGGCCAGCCCAACACCCAGCGGTTGGCGATGCCGATGGCAATTCTACCTAATTGTTCAACCTCGCTGGCAAGATCTGCGCCATACATTTCCCGGTCGTATAAATTTTCCATGAACAAATTATCCTAGTTAAGCCAATTTATAAATTTTCAAATTGTTCGGAATTTATTTGGTTAATCCATCAAGGTAATCAGCATATCTTTGCATCATTACTTTGCGCTCTTCAAGAAACATAGCCCTGTCATAGGCCTCGCCATAGGTGTCACCAGAGGCGTGTGACAATTGTCGGTCCGCTACTTCATGCCGATAGCCCAGTCTTTCCTTAATTACGCCCATTGCAAGTGACCTGAATCCATGGCCGGTCATTTTTCCGCTATAGCCCATTCGCTTTACTGCGGCCAATATCCCGAAATTAGTCGCAGGTATTTCATGATCACGGATATTAGGGAATAAAAATTTACTGTTCCCGGTATGTTCGTGAAGTTCTCTTAGCAGGGTCCAACCTTGCTTTGGAAGAAAAACTTGGTGGTCGACTTTACGTGGATTCAATTTCTTTTTACCCATTTTCATCCGCTGCCAAGGTATCGCCCATTTTTCATTTACCAAATCGATCTCTGACCATTCTGTCGTGGTCAATTCACTGGTTCTCACAAAAGTAAGCATCATTAATCTAAACATGATTCTAGTTGGCGCATACATCCGGCCTTCGATTTTTTCAAATGCTCGAATAAAGTCTGGTAACTCATCAACGGTTATCGCCGCATGATGCCCCTTACTGGTTGATTTAAGGGCGCCGCGCAAATGAGGGATTGGGTCGGCGTCAGCTTTGCCAGTCGCAATTGCATACCTAAATATTTGCCCACAAACCTGACCTTGGCGTTTTGCCATGTCAGTAGCACCGCGTTTTTCAATCTGGCGCAGCATTTCCAACAGAACCGGGGCCTTAATATCTGACACAGGAAGCTTTCCGATTATCGGAAAAACATCTTTTTCCAATCTATGGAGAACGTTTGCGGATGTTCGTGGTTGCCAGGAATCATTTTTATTTGCATGCCATTCGCGCGCCACAACCTCAAATGTGTTGGCGGAGGCAATCGTAGAGGCCATTTTTTCCTCCTTCCTAGCGTGCGCAGGATCGATGCCCTTAGCAATTAATCTACGAGCATCCAATCGCTTTTGGCGCGCCTCTTGCAACGTCACCTCTGGATAGGAGCCAAAAGATAATTTATTTGATTTACCGTTGGATGGCTGGGTGAATTTCATCCTCCAGAGCTTCGCCCCCAGCGTAGTGACCTCTAAAAATAGGCCTTCGCCATCGAATAATGAATAGCTTTTATCCTTAGGTTTGGCATTTTTTACCTGTATATCAGTAAGTGGCTTTACGATTTTTGGCATTTTTTAGACCTTCTCATTTTAAGCACAGTGCGTATGTGCTTAAGAATGGTCTAATGAGGGTAGGATGTCAATAAATGTTATAACACGCTAAAAAACAAAAAACCCGCATGAACACTGGGTTTCAGGCGGGTTATTGTACGTTTTAGGACATCTTAAAACATGTTTTTGGTGGTGATAGGTGGATTTGAACCACCGACCCCAGCATTATGAGTGCTGTGCTCTAACCAACTGAGCTATATCACCAAGAAGCTGAGCATTATGACTTTGGGGCGTTTTGCTGTCAAGAAAAAAGTGCTTTTGGGGCGTGATTTTGCTTGATTTGTGGCTCTTTTCACTAAGATTTCTGGCTTAAATTCACCGGATTACTCTTGTCTGCCGAACTCGTCGCCTAGTTCACGGCCGCGGTCGGAGGCGGCTTTTAGGGCGGTGACTATGGCGGCGGCTATGCCGCTGTGGTCCATGCTGGTGATGGCGGCGTGGGTGGTGCCGCCTTTGGAGGTGACGCGCTCGCGCAGGACGGATACTGGGTCGGCGGATAGCGCGGCTAGTTGGGATGCGCCGGTGAAGGTGGCGATGGCGAGCTGGGTGCCTTGTTCTGTGCTTAGGCCCATTTCTTGGGCGGCTTTTTGCATGGCTTCGATGAAGTAGAACACGTAGGCTGGGCCGCTGCCGGAGATGGCGGTTACTGGGTCGATTAGGGCTTCGTCGGCGATCCAGACGGTGCTGCCTACGGCGCTCAGGATTGCGTCGGCGATTTCACGTTGGGCTAGGTCAACGTCTGGCATGGCGTAGATGCCTGTGATGCCTTGGTTGATTAACGCTGGGGTGTTGGGCATGGTGCGCACAATGGCGGGGTGGTGGCCTAGCCAGCGCGATAAATCTAGGGCACGGATGCCGGCGGCAATCGAGATGATGAGTTGCTTGCCTATGTGCGGTAACAATTGGGCGGCTACTTCGCGCATTTGCTGTGGTTTGACTGCCAACACAATAACGTTGCTAGAAGTAAGTTGTGCGTCAATCTGCAAGGCGGTGCTGACGCCAAATTTGGTCTGCAATTGGGCCAGATTCGCGGAATTAATGTCGATGACGTGGATGTTGCTGCCTTCGACGCCTTGTTTGCACAGGCCGCTGATGAGCGCTGTGGCCATGTTGCCGCCGCCGATAAAGGCGATTTTGGTGCCGTTCAATTGATTATTTCGCATAGTTTCTATTTCCAAAAATGGCGCTTCCGATGCGCACGATGGTACTGCCTTCAAGAATGGCGGCGGCTAGGTCAGCCGACATGCCCATGGATAAGGTATCTAGCTGCAAGCCATGCTCGTTGAGTTGGTCTTGCAGCAACTTCATCTGACGATACGGCGCGCGTTGCAACTCCAGTGTAGGCAAAGGCTCGGGGATTGCCATTAAACCGCGCAGGCGCAGATGTGGTAGGCGGGCAATTTGCTGAGCTAAATCAAGCGCTTGGTCTGGCGTGGCGCCGCTTTTGCTGGCTTCGCCGCTAATATTGATTTGCAGGCAGATGTTGAGCGGGGGAAAACCGGCGGGGCGTTGCTCGGACAAGCGTTCGGCAATTTTTAAGCGATCTACCGCATGCACCCAAGCAAAGTGTTGGGCGATTTGGCGAGTTTTGTTGCTTTGAATCGGGCCGATAAAGTGCCATTCCAAGCCTAAATCGGGCGCTAATTGCAGGGTTAAGGCGATTTTATCGATAGCTTCTTGCAAATAGTTCTCACCAAAGGCGCGCTGCCCTGCTTGCGCGGCATCGAGCACGGCGTGGGCATCAAAGGTTTTGGAGACCGCTAATAGTTGAATTTGCGATGGCGGACGCTGCGCGGTGTGCGCGGCGTCGGCAATCTGTTGCTGTGCGGCTTGCAAGTTACTCGTGATTGTGGACATAATCGGGATAATTTTATTTCTTGCGTATTGGTAATATTTTCATGCGGCCTTGAATCGGGCCGATGTGATCAATTAGGCGCGGATTTACTGCAATTTTATGTATCGACTTTCGTGCAACGACTTATTTAATCAGCTTTTACAGACTGCCAGGATTATAAATGGATATCTCCGAACTACTCGCCTTCTCCGTTAAGAATAACGCATCCGATTTGCACTTATCCGCTGGCTTGCCGCCGATGATCCGTGTGCACGGCGACGTTCGTCGGATCAATTTACCGCCATTAGAGCATAAAGACGTGCACGCGCTGATTTACGACATCATGAACGATGGACAGCGCAAAGAGTACGAAGAATTTTTGGAATGCGACTTTTCGTTTGAGATCCCGGGCTTAGCACGTTTCCGTGTGAATGCGTTTAATCAAGAACGTGGCCCCGCCGCCGTTATGCGTACCATTCCGTCCAAGGTGCTGACGCTGGAGCAGTTGAATGCGCCGAAGATTTTTGCCGATTTAGCGTTAAAGCCACGCGGCTTGGTGTTGGTTACTGGCCCAACCGGTTCGGGTAAATCGACGACCTTGGCGGCGATGGTAAACCACGTCAATGAAAACGAATACGGCCATATTTTGACCGTCGAAGACCCAATCGAATTTGTGCACGAATCGAAGAAATGCCTAATCAACCAACGTGAAGTCGGCCCGCACACTATGTCGTTTAATAACGCGCTGCGCTCTGCACTGCGTGAAGATCCTGACGTCATTCTGGTCGGTGAGTTGCGTGATCTGGAAACCATTCGTTTAGCGTTGACCGCTGCGGAAACCGGTCACTTGGTGTTTGGCACTTTGCATACGTCATCCGCCGCCAAAACCATCGATCGTATCGTGGACGTGTTCCCTGCCGAAGAAAAAGAAATGGTGCGGGCGATGTTGTCCGAATCATTGCAAGCGGTTATTTCGCAAACGCTGTTAAAAACCAAAGACGGCGCAGGCCGCGTGGCGGCGCACGAAATTATGCTCGGCACACCAGCGATTCGAAATCTGATTCGCGAAAGTAAAATTGCGCAGATGTATTCCGCAATTCAAACCGGTAGCAACATCGGTATGCAGACCTTGGATCAGTGCTTAACTGAACTGGTTAAACGTAATCAAATTTCACTTGGCGCAGCGCGGTTCGCGGCCAAAATCCCAGAAAACTTCCCTGGCTAATTAAAAGAGAGAATCCACGATGGAACGCGATCAAGCCACCAAGTTCATGACCGATTTATTGCGTCTGATGCTAACTAAAAACGGCTCAGATTTATTTATCACGGCTGACTTCCCACCCGCCTTTAAGATCGACGGCAAAGTCACGCCGGTATCGAATCAGCCATTATCGGCCACGCACACGATTGAGTTAGCGCGCGCGATTATGAACGATAAACAAGCGGCGGCTTTTGAACAAACTAAGGAATGCAATTTTGCGATCAACCCAGCAGGTTTGGGGCGCTTCCGCGTGTCTGCATTTGTGCAGCAAAGCCGTGTTGGCATGGTGTTGCGGACGATTACTACAACGATTCCCAAGTTTGAAGATTTAGGCTTGCCAACAATTTTGAGCGAAGTAGCCATGACCAAGCGCGGTTTGGTCATTATGGTGGGTGCGACTGGCTCAGGTAAATCGACCACCTTGGCCGCCATGGTGGGGCATCGTAACGCCAACAGCTACGGCCACATTATTACGGTTGAAGATCCGATTGAATATGTGCATCCGCATAACAATTGCATCGTCACCCAGCGTGAAGTTGGGATCGATACCGAAGACTGGTCGGCGGCGTTAAAGAACTCCTTGCGTCAAGCCCCCGACGTGATTCAGATTGGTGAGATTCGCGACCGCGAAACCATGGATCATGCGATTGCTTTCGCTGAAACCGGTCACCTATGTTTAGCCACGTTACACGCCAACAGCACCAACCAAGCGCTAGACCGGATCATCAACTTTTTCCCTGAAGAGCGTCGCCAACAATTGCTCATGGATTTGTCGCTCAACTTGAAGGCCGTGATTTCGCAGCGTTTAATTCCGTTGCGTGGCACCAAGGGTCGCGCCGCGGCGCTAGAGATTTTGCTCAATACACCGTTGATCGGTGACTTGATCTTTAAAGGTCAAGTGCACGAGATTAAAGAGGTGATGAAAAAATCGCGCGAACATGGCATGCAGACATTTGATCAATCCTTATTCGAACTGTACGAAGCGCAAAAAATTTCGTATGAAGATGCGTTACGTAACGCCGATTCGGTCAATGAATTGCGTTTAGCAATTATGTTGCACGGCAAAGAAGCCAAAGAGCGTGACCTCAACAGCGGCACGCAACATTTAGGAATTGTATGACCAGTGTTTATGATTTTTCAGCAGTGAGTTTGTCGGGCCACCCAGTGTCATTAAGTGAGTATCAAGGCAAAGTTATTTTGATCGTCAATACCGCAAGCTTCTGCGGCTTTACTCCGCAATACCAAGGATTAGAAAAGCTGTATCAGCAGTTTAAAGATTTGGGCGTGGTGGTGCTAGGTTTTCCGTGCAATCAATTTGGTATGCAAGAGCCAGGCGACTCGGAAAAGATTGGCGCGTTTTGTGAGAAAAATTACGGCGTGACTTTCCCACTATTTGAAAAAGTCAATGTGAACGGCGACAAAGCGCATCCCTTATTTAATTACCTCAAAGAGCATGCGCACGGCGTGCTGGGCAGCGAGGCGATTAAGTGGAATTTCACCAAATTTTTAATCAAAAAAGACGGCACCGTATTCAACCGCTACGCGCCATTAACCAAACCCGAAGATTTAATTGGCGACGTACAAAAACTGTTAGCCGAATAAGTTAGCCAAGCACCTATTTACACTACTTAAATTAATTACCCATGAAAAAATTTATCCAGTTCTGCGCCGCTGCTGCGTTAGCCTCATTAATCAGCGCCAGCGCCGTTGCACAAACAACCAAGCCAACCAAAGAATCGCTAGAAAAGCTATTTGAATTGACCGAAGTGCACGCGATGATTCCACAGATGCAAAGTCAGCTCGACAGCATGATGAACACCATGTCGCAAGAAATGTTAAAGGGTAAAAACATCACGCCAGAACAGCAAAAAGCGCTGGATACTTTCCGCGCCAAAGTAGTTAAAATCGGTCGCGATGAAATTAGCTGGGATGTGATTCAGCCGCGTATTTATGAGATTTATTCCAGCACACTAAGCCAATCGGATGTAGATGGAATGATCGCGTTTTACCAATCTCCGGCAGGACAATCGTTCATCAAAAAAATGCCGCAGATTATGAATCAAACGATGGTGATGATGCAAAAAACGTCGGTGCCATTGATGAAGAAAATCGAAGCTGCGGGCAATGAATTCCAACAGGATATGCAGCGCTTGGCTGCGCCGGTTAGCCCAGCTGCAGCTGCTGCGCCTGCTACTGCTACTGCTCCTGCCGCTCCTGCTGCTCCTGCTGCTCCAGCTGCACCAGCCGCTCAATAAACTCGTTTCATTTATGCATAAAAAAAGCACGAACATCGTTCGTGCTTTTTTATTTCTAACGCTCACCTGCGATTAACTACCCATTAGACCAAGCGTTGCCAAATCGCCGTTGTGGCGGCAGCTTGATTCATAGAATAAAAATGTAAACCCGGTGCGCCACCGGCTAATAGTTTTTCGCATAATTGCGTCACCACATCCAAACCAAACGCTTTGATTGAAGCGCTGTCGTCGCCGTAGCTGGCTAATTTCAACCTTACCCAACGTGGGATTTCTGCGCCGCACATTTCCGAGAAACGCATCAATTGGGTGTAATTGGTAATCGGCATAATGCCGGCCACAATGGGGACATCGATGTTTAATTTATGGGCTTGCTCGACGAACTGAAAATAGGCGTCGGCGCTATAAAAATATTGAGTAATCGCGCCATCCGCACCCGCGGCGACTTTGCGGGCAAAATTAGCTAAATCGTCTTGCGGCGAACGCGCTTGTGGATGCATTTCTGGGTAAGCGGCGACGTCGATACGGAACCAGTCGCCGGTTTCTTTGCGAATAAATTCGACCAACTCGTTGGCATAACGAAACGCTCCACCAGCACCGTACCCGCTAGGTAAATCGCCGCGCAAGGCGACTAAGCGGCGGATATCGTTGTCTTTATATTGCTGCAAAATTGCGCGTATCGATTCGGCGCTACCACCGACACACGATAAATGTGGCGCGGCGTCTAAGCCTTCGGCGCGCATTTCTAACACGGTGTCTAACGTGCCTTGCTGAGTGGTTCCACCAGCACCGAAAGTAACTGAGAAATAGGTCGGATTTAAAGCGGCTAACTTAGTGCGAGTAGCGCGTAATTTTTCGGCACCTTCGGGAGTTTTAGGCGGGAAAAATTCAATACTAAAATTAGGTTGTGACATAAAAAAGTCTTTACATTATTGGGCGCAGCGATACGCTCTGTTATCGCTGGGCTGTTTTAATTCTTCAATATCAGAGTGGACAATGCCCAAGAAATGACGCTGTACAACATCGCCGCGAATACCGCCGACCAAAATCCGGCCACATGAAAGCCAGTAAACATCGTCGCCACCATCCAAAACAGCAAACCATTAATCACCAGCACAAACAAACCCAAACTCACGACGGTGACGGGCAAAGTTAGAATGATTAAAATTGGACGTAAAACGGTGTTCACAAAGCCCAAAACGACTGCAACTAATAAGGCAGTAGCAAAGCTGTCGATACTGACTGAATGCATTAAATAAGGCAATGCCAGCAAAGCTAGGGCATTGATTAACCATGTTACCAATAAACGCATACCATCTCCTTAACAATTGTTCTGCATAATTTGCTGCGCCAGAATACTCCTGGCGCAGCAAAAGAACAATTAATAACGATAATGATCGGTTTTGTAAGGACCTTCTTTTGGCACGCCGATGTAGGCGGCTTGCTGGTCGGTCAATTCACTCAATTGGGCATTGAGCGTTTTCAATTGCAAACGCGCGACTTTTTCGTCCAAATGTTTTGGCAAGGTATATACGCCAACTGGGTATTTGTCTGGGTTAGCAAACAATTCAATCTGCGCAATCGTTTGATTGGCAAACGACGAGCTCATCACATACGACGGGTGACCGGTTCCGCAACCCAAGTTCACTAAACGACCTTTAGCCAACAAGATGATGCGTTTTCCGTCTGGGAAAATGACGTGATCGACTTGCGGCTTGATGTTTTCCCACTCGTATTTTTCTAACGAAGCGACATCGATTTCATTATCAAAATGGCCGATGTTGCAGACGATCGCTTGGTTTTTCATCGCGGTCATGTGGTCATGCGTGATCACATGGTAGTTACCAGTTGTGGTGACAAAGATGTCGCCGAGTGCTGCAGCGTAATCCATCGTCACAACGCGGTAGCCTTCCATCGCGGCTTGCAATGCGCAGATTGGATCGATTTCAGTGACCCACACTTGGGCCGACAACGCACGCATCGCTTGAGCGCAACCCTTGCCTACATCACCGTAACCAACGATGACTGCGACTTTACCGGCGATCATCACGTCGGTAGCGCGCTTGATACCATCAACCAAGGATTCGCGGCAGCCGTACAAGTTATCGAATTTGGATTTGGTGACGGAATCGTTCACATTAATTGCTGGGAAGGCCAATTTACCTTCTTTGTGCATTTGGTATAAGCGGTGCACGCCAGTAGTCGTTTCTTCGGTCACGCCTTTGATCGCGGCTAGACGTTTGGAATACCACGTTGCATCTTCGGCCAAATGTTTTTTGATCGAATTGAACAGGCAGATTTCTTCTTCAGACGTTGGGTGATTCAACACGCTGCTATCGGTCTCAGCGCGGGTGCCCAAATGCAGCAACAACGTCGCGTCGCCGCCGTCGTCCAAAATCATGTTGGCGTGGTGATCGTGCCATTCAAAAATACGATGGGTGAATTCCCAGTATTCGTCCAGATTTTCACCCTTGAAGGCAAACACTGGATGACCCGCTTCGGCAATCGCTGCCGCCGCTTGGTCTTGAGTAGAGTAAATATTGCAAGAAGCCCAACGCACTTCGGCACCCAAAGCGGTCAATGTCTCAATCAACACCGCAGTTTGAATCGTCATGTGCAACGAACCAGCAATACGTGCGCCACGCAACGGCTGGCTAGCGGCAAATTCTTCACGAATCGCCATCAAACCGGGCATTTCTGTTTCAGCAATAGCGATTTCTTTACGACCCCATGCCGCCAAACTGATGTCAGCGATGAAATAGTCTTTGGATAGTTCTTTGGATAAATCTTTTGAAATGGCGTTCATCACGCCCTCCTTTCAGTTGAAAAAAGTAACGTGAGCGCGGTTGCGGTAGATAATTCCAAGCCTGGCAAAAATGTACTTGATACAACAACCTCAAGCAATTTCGTCGCAACGCTCCTTGGAGACCGAGAGTATACAATAAAAATCATGCCGCCGAGGAACAGCCGACGCATGTTAAGTACAAAACCGGTTCAGATCAGTGTAGGAAAGAATTTAGGAAGTTGTAGGGGGATTTGATTGTAAATTTACAAACCGCGATTTGTGAAATTTGCATACAGGGCGATTGAGGTTGGTTTTGAAGTTGGCCTAGCATCTGCCGCCGCCACATTAACTGAGTAAAAATAGATCAGAAATGACCGATGTTTGCGCCGCAAGCAAGTTTCGCTCGCTTCCTATTTTTTAGCCAGTTTATGCGGGGTTTCAGCGGCGGCTGAGTCGATTTTTTTGCTTACTGTTTTGGCGAGGAAAAAAAGGTAATTAGCCGTCGGATGGAGCAAGGAATTCGATGCGTATGCTCATCACTTGCGGAAGGGTGTTCGCATTTAGGCGCACAGTCCCTATCGGAACACATTCCCCCGCCGCCAACATACCCTCAGCGATCCAATAAGCAAAAAAGAAAACCCAACCTCACTCCTCCAAGGCCTGCAACAAATATAACTTAGCGTAAATTCCGCCCACGATTTCCATCAACTCCGTATGACTCCCCCGCTCCACCAACTTCCCATGATTCAACACAATAATCTGGTCCGCATCGCGTATCGTAGAAAGCCGATGTGCAATCGCAATAATCGTCACCTTGCCGCGCAATTCAGTTAGCGCTGTCTGCACCACCTGCTCGGTCTCACTATCAATATGCGAGGTCGCTTCATCGAGCAACAACAATACTGGCTCACCCGCCAAGGCGCGGGCAATTGCCAATAATTGTTTTTGACCAGTCGATAACTTCGCCCCACCTTCGCCTAACTCAGTGTCATAACCTTGCGCGAGCTGCTCAATAAATCCGTGCGCATGGGCGCTCTTTGCGGCAGTTTGAATTTGCCAGTCGGTTAAATCCCGCCCCATCGCAATATTGTCGCGCACGCTCGCGGCTAACAAAAAAGGCTCTTGCGGCACTAGGCCAACTTTGAGTCGGAATTCTTCTTCCGACACCGCGGCGAGCGGCAAGCCATCCAACTCAATTCGTCCCGATTGCGCGGTATAAAAGCGCAGTAACAAACTCAGCAAGGTTGATTTGCCGCTACCGGTATGACCGACCACGCCATAAAAATGACCGGCTTGAATCTTCAAATTAATGTTGTGTAAAACCGGATGCGCGGGATCGTAGCCAAAACTAATGTCGTGGAATTCGACTTTGCCACTGGTGAGCTTTTGCGCCGAGTCGGGATATAACTCGGTCTCTTCTTTTAACAAGGTATTGACCCGCGCCGCCGAAACCACGGCTTGTTGAATCTGACCAAACTGCATGGTGATTTGAATCAAGGGATCAACAACCCGTGCAATATAGCTGACGAAGGCGTACAAAATCCCCACCTCAATGCCGCTAAAAGTGCGCTGACTAAAACTGTAAATCACCACCACCAACAAGACCGAATTCATCAAATCCAAGGCAGGTCGCAACAGCCACGCATTGGCACGTAATTCTGCAATCCGCGCTTGATAATGTTCCCGATTGGTGGCATCAAACCGACTGGCAAAACGTGCGTCGGCCAAGCTGGCTTGCAGCACACTCATGCCTGCAATACTCTCGGCTAATTGCGCGTTAATGTCGCTGCGTAATTGGCGCGTTTTAGCCACCGCTGGAGCACTCCAACGTTGATACAACGTAACAATCACTATCATGCCAGGAATCAGCGTGGCGACGATTAACATCAAGCGCCAATCCAACCACGCCATTGCAGTCAAAGCGCCCAACACAACGATGGAGCTATCTAACATCACGAATAAGACTTGGACGTAGAGATTCTTTACCGCCTCGGTATCGTTGGTGACGCGACTGACCAATTGACCGGTAATGGCTTTATCAAAAAAACGCATCGGCAAGCGCAATACGTGGGCATAGACTTGTTCGCGCAAACGCCGCACCGAGCGCATGGCCACGCCAGCTAAACGCAGCAATTGTTTGTAACGCATCCAAGTCGCTAAGCAACCGGTTAATAAATTAGCGCACAAGAGCAAACCTATCATGGCCCAATCAGCGTGCTTAGGCAGCAGGTAATTATCGATAAAGGCTTTGCCTAATAATGGACCAGCGGCCTCTAATAGCGCGGCGATAGCGAGTAATGCAATCCCAATCCAAATGTGCGAACGATCAACGTAGGCGGCGCTTTTTAATAATTGAACGGCTTGCAGACGTTCGTCGCCAGTTAATTTTTTAGTTTCCACATTAGAGCTCATCTAGCGACTCCTCTAATTGCTGGTAACGCCATTGGCTGGCGTACCAACCGTTTTGTTCGACCAATTCGGCATGACTTCCCTGTTCAATTATTTTTCCATCGCGCAGCACGACAATGTGATCCGCATCGGCTACCGCACTCAAACGGTGGCTGACAATGAGCACTGAGCGGCCCACACGCGCGCCACGCAGATGTTGCAAGATGCTGGTTTGAGTTCCGGTATCGACTGCCGATAAGGCGTCATCTAATAACAGTAAAGGACTGTTGGTTAATAAGGCACGCGCAATCGCCACGCGCTGACGCTGTCCTCCAGATAAAGTCACACCGCGCTCACCCACGGGCGTGTCATAACCTTGCGGGAAGCGCAAAATATCTTCATGCACTGAAGCGAGTTGCGCGGCTTGTTCGATGTCGGCTTGGGTAGCATCTGGCTTGCCAAGAGCGATGTTGGCCGACACGCTGGCGGAGAATAAAAACGGTTCTTGCGCGACCCAACTAATGTGACCGCGCAGATTGTCTAGCTTGTATTTGTCGAGTTGATGCTGGCCCCAGCGGATGCTACCTTGTGCGGCGGTGTATTGGCGCAACAGCAAACGTATCAAGGTTGATTTACCCGCACCGGTTGGGCCAACTAAGCCAACTGTTTGGCCCTGCTGCAAACTTAAACTTACGCCTTGCAAAGCCGCTTTAGCCTGCTCGGAATAAGCAAAATGCACCCCATCAAATTCAACCCTACCCTGCGGTGCGGCGGTGATTGTGCCTTTGTCTTCTATCGTCAATGGCAAGCTTAAAATCGGCCCCAGGCGCTTCCATGCCGCGCGTCCACGTTCGATAATGGAGAGCACCCAACCCGCGGCAAACATCGGCCAAATGAGCTGGCCTAAATACATCGTGAAACTGGTCAGCGAACCAATGCTCATTTGCGCATGCCACACTAAATAGCCGCCCAAACTTAAGGTCAAAAATCCGGCTGATGTCAGCGCCAAACCAACCGCAGGTTCGTAAGCTGCTTCCCAACGCTGCGCGCGCAAACTGGCGTCGGCGGCTTGCTCGGCTAGCGCCGCAAAGTGAGTTGCGTTGCGCGCTTCCAAACCGAGTGCGCGCACCGTTCTGACTCCAGCAATGCTTTCTTGTACTTGGTCGTTCAATTGACTAAAGCAAGTTAGCGCTTGATGCGACGCGTCGTGCACTTCTTGCGTAATTTTTTTAAAAGCAATTGCCATGAACGGAAACGGCAACAACGCAATCAACGTTAAGCGCCAATCAACGCCCAACAACATCATGCCCAGCACCATCAGCAAGGTCATCGTCCCATCAAAGCCGGCTAGCATTGCTTCGCCAGCGGCTAATTCAATCGCGTCAGCGTCATTAGTCCCTAAGGCCATTAAATCGCCGGTGCGCTGTTGCTGGAAGAAGTCCGGCCCTTGCAAACACAAGCGCTTATATAGCTCGGTACGTAAATGCACGCCGAGTTGATACGACGCGACAAAGAGTTGCATACGCCAGCCGACGCGCAAAAAATAAATCACGATTCCCATCAGCAGCAAGATACCCAACTCTTGCAAAATCACGCTCTGATCGAGTTGGCCCTGGACCAATTGATCGACCAAATGTCCGACGCGCCGAGGAATGAGCACCGTCAATATCCCAACCGACAACAGCATTGCGGCGGCGGCAATGTAATGGCGGCGGTGACGACCGACAAAGTCAAAAATTAATTGATAAAACGACACAGAATTCTTTCGCTGAATGATTTTTATAGAATAGGTTGAATTCGAGGAAGAAACAGACGGAAACAAAAAAACGTGCAGTTTGCGCTGCACGTTTCGATGATTTATTACTCATTACGTGGTCAGTTGACCTTATTTTACGGCATCTGAACTTTTTGTTGGTTGCAACATTTCCCACATAAAGGTGTACTGCAACGCATTCATATCTGCCCGTTGCGCGTTGTTGGCCGCGCCGCCGTGACCGCCTTCGGTGTTTTCGTAATAACGCACGTTGGTATGACCTTGGTCTAACATTTTGGCCGCCATTTTACGCGCGTGGCCAGGATGCACGCGGTCGTCGCGCGTCGATGTGATGAACAGCACATTCGGATACGCGACTTCCTTATGCACGTTGTGATAGGGCGAGAATTTACGGATGTAAGCCCACTCTTCTGGCACATCCGGATTACCGTATTCACCTACCCATGACGCACCCGCAAGTAATTTATTAAAGCGCTGCATATCGAGCAATGGCACTTGGCTAATCACCGCATTGAACAACTCAGGATGCTGGGTCAACATCACACCCGCTAACAAGCCGCCATTGCTGCCACCTTGCATACCAAGATGCTTGGCGCTGGTGACTTTGGTATTGATTAAGTCTTGTGCAACGGCGGCGAAATCGTCGTAAGCCACTTGGCGATGTTCTTTCAGCGCGGCTTCATGCCAGGCCGGACCAAACTCGCCACCACCGCGAATATTAGCGACCACATACACGCCGCCTTTATCGAGCCAACCCAATCCAATACCTGCCGAATACGCAGGCGTTAATGAAATTTGAAAACCGCCATAGCCATACAAGAAAGTCGGATTGGATCCATCCAACACCATGTCTTTGCGGTGAATAATGAAATACGGGATCAACACGCCGTCTTTTGATGCCGCTTGTTTTTGCTCAACTTGATAAGGGCTGGCATCGAAGAATGACGGGGCTTTTTTCAACACTTCGCGCTGATCGTTACCGGCTTGCGCGAGCATGTACGTGCTAGGCGTGAGGTAATCGGAATAGCTTAAAAAATACCCATCCGAATGTTCGTCATCGACCGCCGCAATCCCGACGCTGCCAATGGTCGGTAAATTGACTAAGCGCGCTGTCCATTTGCCGTCGGCAAACTTCCATTCGGTCAAACTGCTTTTAACGTTATCCAAGGCTTGCACCAACAAGAAATTTTTGGTCGCAACCGATTCCGCCAACGACGTGCGCTCGGTTGGTTGGAACAAGGTCGTAAAGTGCCGATCGCCTTTTTTAAACGCATCAAAATCAATCGCGATCAAGGAGCCAGAAGGATATTTACCGTCTTTGGTGGCCCAGTCTTCGCGCAGCGTTACCAGCATTTGTGTGCCATAGAAACCGACGCCCGCTTTGCCCGGCACATCGAGTTTTACCAGCTTGCCGTGCTCGATTACGTATTGCTCACTGTGGAAAAAATCGACCCCGCGCTCAGCCAATTCATGCCGCACACCGAGGTGATTGCTGGTGTAGGCAGAAACGCTGATATCGGTCTTTTCGCCCGTCAATAATACGGCCGCTTTCGCGAGCGGTTTGCCGCGCTGCCAAACTTTGACGATGCGTGGGTAGCCCGATTCGGTCAAGCTACCTTTACCAAAATCGGTCGCCACAAATAGACTATTTTTATCGCGCCAGTTCACACTGCTTTTGGCTTCTGGCAAAGTAAAGCCGTTTTTGACAAACTGCTTGCTAGCCAAATCAAACTCACGCACCACGACCGCATCGGCGCCGCCGCGCGACAAATTAATTAAGCAACGATCAAATTCTGGTTCACGGCACACGCTGCCTTTAAATACCCAGTTCTCTTTTTCGGACTTGGCCAAGGCATCCAAATCCAGCACGGTTTCCCACACAGGATTGTCAGTGCGGTATTGCTCTAATGTGGTTCTGCGCCACACACCGCGCTGATGATCGCCGTCCTGCCAGAAGTTGTAATAAAACTCGCCCATTTTATTAATGCCGGGGATTTTATCTTTGGAATCTAACGCGGCTTGGAGCTTAGTGCGCAGGGTAAAAAAATCTGGCTGCTGTTCTAATTCGGCGCGCGTAATCGCATTGCGCTGCTTTACCCAATCCAGGGCTTTTTCATCGGTGACTTGCTCTAGCCATTGATACGGATCGGCTGCCGCCGGTTGAATCGGCGCATTGGTTTGGTCGGCCGATTGCGCGATATGGGCGTTCGTTAGCATGGCAAAAATTAGGCCTAATTTGGCTATGGTGGTTGATTTCAATTGTCGTCCTCGCTGTTGTCGTTATGAATGGTGAGCAATGAAGCTGGATTTGGTGTCGCCGTGATTGAAACTCTGCTTAGCCTAACCGCCTTGTTGGTGAACTTCCTCAAGATGCGCATTCTAACAACATCGTTGCGCCAACCGAATTCACCAATCCAGCGAACGAATCCAATTCACTCAAGCCGCGCATCTGCGTTTCAATCAAGCAATATATTCTAAAGCGTCTGCGCCCGTTGTTTGCTCGTATTTTTGCGGCAATTCCCAAACTTTATCTTGCAATTGCTTCAATAAACATTTGATTTGTAATGCGAATCATTATCATTTACAATAGCGCGCTTCGCTTCTTAATCGCTACGGCAGTACTTTTCCCCGAGTTTTCGCATGTTCAAAAAAATCTTGTTTCAACTGCATTGGTTCCTCGGCATTACCGCCGGTCTCGTGTTGCTCTTAGTTGGCGTCACCGGCGCGATGCTGTCGTTCGACAAACAATTAATGACCCTAATCAATCCGCATGTCATGCGCGTGCAGCAGGTCAATGAACAACGTCTGCCCATGCAAGAGCTGATCGACCGAATCGCTCAGCAAGAACCATTAAAACGCATCGCTGCGATCACCATCGACGCCGATCCAAGTCGCGCCGCGCAAATTGGCTTTGCACTCCCGCCTGAGGCCAAGAGCAAGCGCGGCTTTGATAGCCAATACGTTAATCCCTACACCGGCCAATTGTTAGGCAAGGCGCAGGGTGAAGCGTTTTTCCTCACCGTGATGAAGTTGCATCGCTGGTTGGCGTTAGACGAAGTTGGCAAACAAATCGTGGGCGCTTCGACGGTGACCTTGATTTTTTTCTGCCTCTCCGGCTTATACCTGCGCTGGCCGCGCAAGGTGTTGAGCTGGCGCAGTTGGTTTCACCTGAACTTTAAACGTACTGGTCGCGGATTCTTGTGGGATTTACATTCGGTGATAGGAACGTGGTGTTTGGCGTTCTATTTATTGTCTTCATTGACCGGTTTATATTGGTCGTATGGCTGGTATCGCGACATGCTTTATCAAGTCACGGGCGCGGAAAAACCAGAGCATATGCGCGAGCGTAAAAAGGAACAAAATGGTCCTGCAGTCGCGGAGAACAAATCAAAGCCGAACAAAGAGATCCCCGTCCCACCGAGCAACGCCAATCAAATCTGGGCTAGCTTTATGTCG
Organism: Sapientia aquatica; assembly: GCF_004358105.1. Taxonomy (GTDB): domain Bacteria; phylum Pseudomonadota; class Gammaproteobacteria; order Burkholderiales; family Burkholderiaceae_D; genus Solimicrobium; species Solimicrobium aquaticum. The sequence continues at coordinate 27,074 of NZ_SMYL01000004.1, forward strand.
GTCGGCGCAAACTTTCAAAATGTCAGCTTCCGCTTCCCGGAAAAACCCGGTGGCGATATCACTATCAGTTATCTCAAAAAAGCCGCAGCGCACGATTATGCGACCGACAAATTAAGCATTAACTCCGAATCGGGCGCAATTATTAAGCAAGATAATTACCAAGATCGCAGCGCTGGTCAGCAACTAATGAACAGCATTTTTGCCCTACATAATGGCAGCTATTTTGGTCTGACCGGAATGATCTTGATGATGTTGGCTAGCTTATGTATGCCGTTATTTGCGGTCACTGGCTGGATGTTGTATCTCGATCGGCGCGCCAAAAAACGGGCACTACAGCAAGAGAAAAATCAGCTCAGCAGCAATCCGGTTGCCACGGCAACTAGCCAGCCAATGTTAATCGCGTTTGCCAGCCAAACCGGCTTTGCCGAACAGCTTGCTTGGCGCACAGCAAAATTATTGCAACATGCTGGTCTGCCAATCGCCGTTAAATCGTTGGCCGACATGCAGCATCATCAACTCGCCAATTACAGTCAAGCGTTGTTCGTGGTGAGTACCTTCGGCGATGGCGAAGCACCGGATTCGGCGCGTCATTTTATGAAAGCGTTCGCGCAACAAAATACTTTACGCGAGCTGCGCTTTGGCCTTCTGGCGTTGGGCGATCGTCAATATCAACGCTTTTGCCAATTTGGCCGTCAATTAGAAGATTGGCTGCAAGCGCAAGGCGCAACAACCTTGTTTGAGCGCGTGGAAGTCGATCAACAAGATAAAGCGGCGTTGAATTTATGGCGCTCGCATTTAAGCGTGCTGGCACCAATTACAGGCGAACAATTGATCGAGCCGGACGTATTTCACGAGTGGACCTTACGCTCGCGTGTTTGCGTTAATCCGGATGGCGTCGGGATGCCGATTTATCGTTTGGAATTGACTTCAGAAGAAAAATTACCTTGGGAAGCAGGTGACTTACTGGAAGTGCTGCTGCCCGACGAAAAGACGCGACGCCAATATACGATTGCTTCTTTACCGACCGATAAATCGGCGCAGCTTTTGATACGCCAAGTGCAGTTGACCGAACACAACGAAGCGCGATTAGGAAAAGGTTCTGGTTGGCTGACGCAGTATTTGCCGTTAGGCGCAGAATTCAAAGCACGCATTAAAAACAATCCCGAGTTTCATCTGCCAGCGACAGCCAAGCCGTTAATTTTGATCGGTAACGGCACCGGTATTGCAGGCTTAATGAGTCATTTAAAGCAGCGCATCGCGCAGGGCAATCATTGCAACTGGCTTATTTTTGGCGAGCGCAATTTAGAGCATGATTTCCATTATGGGAATGAGTTAATGGCGTGGAAAAAACAAGGTTGGATTAAGCAATTGGATGCCGTTTTCTCGCGCGATCAAGTCGGCACCAGCTCCAATGAAAAGCATTACGTTCAACATCGATTGCAACAACGCGCACAACAATTAACGGAGTGGGTGGAACAAGGCGCGGCGATTCTCGTGTGTGGCAGCTTGCACGGAATGGCCGGCGAAGTAGATGCGGTATTACGTGGTGCGCTGGGTGAGGAACAGGTCGATCAACTGATTGCTCAGCGACGCTATTTACGCGACGTTTATTAAATCGAGCGCTGAGTAAATAGCACTTTTCGGGTAGGTACTATTTCGCCGCGACTTTGTTTTGCGCTGGCACGCTTTGCTCAACCCAATTCAACATGTCTTGCCAAATCCGCGCAACCTCGGCGTCGCTCGGCATTTGCTGCGAGTTGGGCAATTCAATCGTAACTACCGGAATATCTTTATGCAGCCCGCCGTAATTACCCAACGAACCGGGATAGACGCCAACCCGATTAAACAACAAGCGCCCGAATTTGCTCGGCGGTGTTCCGGCTCCGTCAAAGTCCAACACGCCGAATGGTGCATGCACCGAGATAATCACATCCGGTTGAAATTGTTCGATCTGATTAAATATCCAGCGGCTTTCTGGCTCAGACAAAGCGGCTTTGCCGGGAAAGCGACGCGGATCGCTTTTGGTCTTTTCGCGCCAATATTGCGGCGCTTCTTTATTCCAGTTTGGCGTTGGGAAGTTGCGGTTTAAATCGACGCCGTTGGCGTTCACACGAGTTGGTTTTTGCGCGAGCAATCCATCAGGATTAATGGCGGGAGCGATTTTCCAATGGAATTCATTACCGCCTTGTTTATTTAATTTGTCGATCCATTGAAAGACAATCGCGAACGCGGTTTTTTCGTCGCCATGGATTCCACCAATGAGCAATATTTTGATCGGCGCTTTGTCGCCATTTTTGCTGGTTGCCGTTTTTACGGGATATTCTTTGATTAAAAGGGGGAAGCCCTTTTTAGACTGCGCGCCGCTGGCAACCAACTGGCTGCGCTGACATTGCGCTAAAGTGACTTTGGGCAAACGCTTTACTAATGGCGTGCACCATTGGCTCAAGGTTTCTTTAGATTTATCCGCTTTGGCTGGAGAGGCAAAGGAGGCAGCGCTGGCTGCCAACCCGGAACAAAAAATCACACTTCCAATCAGAACTGCTCTATTAAAACTAGTAACAATGCGCACTGGAGTGTGATTCCTTACATGTTGATGGATTATTTTAAACCGGCTGCGTCGCGCAACAAGGCGGCTTTGTCGGTGCGCTCCCACGAGAACTCAGGTTCTTCGCGACCAAAATGACCGTATGCTGCCGATTTTTGATAGATCGGACGTAATAAATCCAGCATTTGCACAATACCCTTTGGACGCAAATCAAAGAACTGGTGCACCAATTGTGCGATTTTATCATCCGGAATCACGCCTGTGCCTTCTGTGTACACCGTGATGTTAATCGGCTTAGCCACACCGATGGCATAACTAATTTGAATTTGGCATTGACGTGCCAAACCCGCCGCCACGATGTTCTTAGCCACATAACGCGCCGCATATGCCGCCGAACGATCCACCTTGGTGGGATCTTTACCCGAGAACGCACCGCCGCCGTGTGGGCAAGCGCCGCCGTAGGTATCAACGATGATTTTGCGACCAGTCAAACCGCAATCGCCTTGCGGGCCGCCGATCACAAAGCGACCAGTTGGGTTGATTAAGTAGCGGGTGTTTTTGAGCCATTCTTTTGGCACAACTGGATTAATAATGTCTTCAATGGCCGCTTCTTCAATCGCTTTATGCGTCATTTCTGGCGAATGTTGAGTGGACAAAACGATGGTATCAATGGCCACAGGACGACCATCCACATAGCGCAATGTCACTTGCGATTTGGCGTCAGGCCGCAACCAAGGTAGGCGACCATCTTTACGCAATTGCGATTGGCGCTCAACGATGCGGTGCGCGTAGTAAATCGCAGCAGGCATTAATTCAGGCGTTTCGTCGCAAGCATAACCAAACATTAAACCTTGATCGCCCGCGCCTTGATCTAAATCCAGACCACGGCCTTCGTCCACACCTTGAGCGATGTCAGGCGACTGTTTGTCGTAGCACACCATCACGGCGCAGCCTTTATAGTCGATGCCGTATTCGGTGTTGTCGTAACCGATGCGTTTAATCGTATCGCGCGCAACGTTGATGTAATCGACGTTAGCGTGGGTGGTGATTTCGCCCGCCAAAACGACCAAACCAGTATTGCAAAGCGTCTCGGCAGCAACACGAGCGTGGGGGTCTTGGGCTAGAATCGCGTCCAAAATCGCGTCCGAGATTTGATCGGCGACTTTGTCGGGATGGCCTTCTGAAACGGATTCAGAGGTGAAGAGGTAATCATTTGACATCGCAGTTTCCTTTACTTTCTTGCTGATGGTTGACCATGTCGCAGAAAAAATGGAGCCTGCGACGCTTTAGCGGAGATTTATAGACCGCCTCGCAAGTTGTCTGTTAACTCGGCGGTAAGATTCAGTTTCATAACATTCTGCTACGCATCGATTCGCTTACCAATGAGGTAAATCAATCAATGATTTTAGCTTAGTCAAAAATAGGGGATTTACCAGATTTTTTGGCCAATTCGGGGATTGCTACGGCTGAATTTCATGCTATTTTACGCGTCTTGCAATTTTTTTGCATTACACCATTGTTTTCCGAGACCATATGCTGGTTGCTTTATTCCGATTACTGTCATTTTTACCACTGCCAATTTTGCACGCCATTGGTGCGGCCTTAGGTTGGCTGGTCTATCTATGCAGCCCGTCGTATCGCAAGCGGTTAAAGCAAAATATTAGCCAAGCGGGTTTTGCCGAATTCACCCTTAGCTCGGTGCCGGAAGCGGGTAAAAATATCGCCGAACTGCCCTTTATTTGGTGCGCCTCACCGCAGCGCGTGCTAAAAACGGCGCGTATCGAAAACTGGGAAGTCGCTCAACAAATGTTGGATGCCAAAACCGGCGTGATTTTTTTAACCCCGCACCTAGGTTGCTTTGAAATTATCGCCCAAGCGATTGCCGTCAAAACGCCCCTCACCGCTTTGTACCGCCCACCGCGCAAGCAAGCCTTGCAGCCACTCATGGAAGATGCACGCGGACGGACTAATTTATTGCTAGCGCCTGCCAATCTATCTGGTGTGCGCAGCATGTTAAAGGCTCTAAAGAGTGGTGCAGCAGTCGGCTTATTGCCCGACCAAGTCCCGCAAGAAGGTGAAGGCGTTTGGGCCAATTTTTTCGGTCGTCCGGCCTACACCATGACGCTGTCATCCAAATTGCACACCATGACCAATGCGCCCATTATGCTGACCTATGCGGAACGCTTATCCTGGGGGCGCGGATTTCTGATTCGGTTTGTGCCATTTTCTAGTTTGGTCAGCGAAGAAATTGCTGGCACTCCGACCGAGCAAGCCAGCCAGATAAATCTAGCGATGGAAAAACTGATCGCGCATTGTCCCGCGCAGTATTTCTGGAGCTACAACCGCTACAAAGTACCGCCCAACGTTGCGCCGCCAACCTCACATTCTGACAATAAGACCAATTAAAATCATGCAAATATTATTAGGCTTCATGTGGCTTCTGCATTTTTTACCGCTACCGATTTTAGGGCGCTTTGGCGAAATCATCGGCACCATTTTCTATTACATCCTACCCTCGCGGCGTCACATCACCTTAACCAATCTGCGCCTGTGCTTCCCAGAAAAATCGGAAGCCGAACGCAAAACTATCGCCAAACAACATTTCCGCGCATACGCTCGCAGCGTGTTTGAGCGCAGTATTTTGTGGTGGAGTTCGGAAGAGCGCGTGCGCAAATTGATCCATGTCGAACCCGCCGTTCCCAAAGAGATGATCGCCGCTGGGCCAGTGATTTTGTTGTGCCCGCATTTCGTTAGTTTGGATGTTGCCGGAATTGGCTTGGTACTCGAAACGCCGATTTGCTCGATTTATGCACCGCAGAAAAACAAAGTGTTTGATGAAGCCTTAAAAAATGGTCGTAATCGTTTTGGCTTAGTGCGTTTATTATCCCGCGCTGAGGGCGTCAAGCCTATCATTCGTGCGATGCGCGAGGGGTATGGATTTTTAATGTTGCCGGACATGGATTTCGGCATCAAAGACGCTGAATTCGTGCCATTTTTTGGTGTGCCTGCTGCCACCCTAACCGCACCAGCCCGCATCTCAGCGGCCACCAATGCCAAGGTGGTTCCGGTGATCGCCACCATGCTGCCGAACTATCAGGGTTGGCGCGTTAGCGTGCATCCCGCTTGGGAAAACTATCCTGGCAAAGACATCGTTGCTGCCACGCGCTTTATGAATGAATTCTTGGAGGAGCAAATCCGCTTAACCCCGGCGGAATACTTCTGGTCACACCGCCGCTTTAAAACGCGCCCCGAAGGCGAAGCGGATTTATATCGCCAATAATCCCAACCGCACTGCATCATCCACAGCGAAGTATTACCTAAAAAATAATAATCGCTAGGCCAAGTTATCTTTTTAGCCAACAAATTTATACTAAATTGCTACTAAAGACAGAGCCGCCTATAATCCAATTTACTTTCCGGCAAAAGCTGTTCTAACAATCGTCCACCAACTTGAAAATGAACACAGCATGAAAATAAAATTCACAAAAATGCATGGCGCTGGAAACGACTTTTTAGTATTTGATGGCATTCATCAAGCAATCAATTTCACCCCAGAACAATGGAAAAAATTGGCTGACCGCCGCTTTGGCGTTGGTGCAGACCAAATGCTGGTGGTAGAACGCTCTGAAATCGACGGCGTCGATTTTCGCTATCGCATCTACAATTCGGACGGCGGCGAAGTCGAACATTGCGGCAACGGTGCACGCGCTTTCGTCAAATTTGTGCACGAAAAAAAGCTCATTAAAAAAACCCGCATTCGGGTCGAAATCATGAAGGGCATTATCGAGCTAAACCTTGAGGCCAATGGGCTCATCACGGTAGCGATGGATTCGCCTGAATTTGAGCCAGCCAACGTCCCATTTGATAGCAGCGATCTGAAACCTAAAACCGAAGGTCAAGCGCAACTTTGGCCGCTAGAGATCAACAAAAAGAAAACCTTGTTTGGCGTGGTCTCGATGGGCAATCCTCATGCGGTGCAAATCGTCGCCGATGTTGATGCCGCGCCGGTTGAAATCGATGGCCCAGTGATTGAAAATCATCCGCGCTTTCCCCAGCGCGTCAACGCCGGCTTTATGCAAATCATTGATGCGCACCATATTAAGTTGCGCGTGTTTGAACGCGGTGCTGGCGAAACCTTAGCCTGCGGAACTGGCGCTTGCGCGGCAGTCGTATCGGGCATTCTGCGCGAAAAATTAATCTCACCTGTCACGGTGACCGCGCGCGGCGGCGAGCTGCTGATCCGCTGGGATGGCGTCGGGCACGAGGTATTTTTAACCGGCCCAGCGGTGACAGTGTTTGAAGGCGAATTTCATATTTAACCAAGGACTGAATTCATGGATCACAACGAAGTTGCGCAGTATCTGGCCGACAATCCACATTTTTTTGAAGAGCACGCTGAGCTGTTAGGTACGATTAAACTAACCAGCCCATTGCTTGGTCGGGCAGTGTCTTTGCAAGAACGCCAAATGGAAGTGGTGCGCGATAAATACCGCCAACTGGAATTGCGCTTATCGGATTTGCTGCGCTTGGCGCAAGAAAATGATCACGCCATCACTAAGTTTCAACGCTGGACCAATTCGCTTTTGTTAGCGCGTAATGATGTGGACTTGCCGCATTTATTGTGCACCAATTTGCAGGATATTTTTGCGCTACCGCACGCGACTTTGCGCTTGTGGGATGTTGCCGATGAATACAATCACACTTGGTTTGCTAGCCCGACAAGCGACGCGATTAAATTGTTTGCGCGCAGCTTGAAGGCACCATTTTGCGGCACGAATAACGACTTCGAAGCGGCGACTTGGATTGATGCGCCGATCGCCTCGATCGCGATGTTGCCATTGCGAGTAGAGAATGACGTGGTTGGTTTATTGGTGTTCGGTTCGCCAGAAAAAGAGCGCTTCACCAGCAATATGGCGACCGACTTTTTAGCCCAATTGGGCGAAACCGCCAGCGCCGCATTAACCTGCTTAATTAAGTAACGCAGGCTATCGTGGAAACCGCGCCGATTCTTAATCCGGATTGCCAGGGTTTCCTCGATCATCTGGCCAATATTCGCCATTATTCGCCGCACACCATCAGCAGTTACCGCATGGACTTGATGAGCTTATCAACGCTGCTGGCAACTCAGCAGCCTAGTCAAATCACTGCACTGCAAATTCGCAAACTCACCAGCCAGTTACACAGCCAACAGTTATCGGCGCGCTCAATTGCGCGTCATTTATCGTGCTGGCGGGGTTTCTTTGCGTGGTATTCCAATCGCTACGGATGCGATCACAATCCGGTCATGGGTATCAAAGCACCTAAGCGTGAAAAGAGCTTACCTAAAGCCTTGTCGGTGGATGAAGCGGTGCATTTGGTCGAGCACAATCTGGGCAGCAGCGCTAATCAAGCGGCCGACCATGCGATGTTTGAATTGTTATATTCCAGCGGTCTGCGGGTTTCCGAATTGGTCAGTCTTGATGTCGGGTATTGCCGCGAGCCACAGTACACTTCGGTAAGCTGGATTGATCTAAATGAAAAGATGGTGCATGTCACGGGTAAAGGCAATAAAACCCGCGAAGTGCCGATTGGCGGCGCGGCGATTACCGCGATTGAGCATTGGTTAGCGCAGCGATCGACATTGGTCAAAACCGATAAAAACGCGCTGTTTTTAACAAGTCGTGGAACGCGCATTTCTCCACGCTTAGTGCAATTGCGGCTTAAAGCGCACGCCCAGCAAATTGGTATCAAGAGTAATGTCCATCCGCATGTTTTACGCCATTCGTTTGCCTCGCACGTATTGCAATCGTCCGGCGATTTGCGTGCGGTACAAGAACTTTTAGGCCACGCTTCGCTCGCATCCACGCAAGTCTATACCGCGCTCGACTTTCAACATTTATCCCAAATTTACGATGCGGCACATCCACGCGCCAAAGCAAAGTAATCCTCACTATTATTTCATTCTGAATCAAGATAATTATGGCACTCACTCCTAGCACCATCCTGACCGGCTTTTTAGGCGCGGGCAAAACAACGTTATTAAATCGCATTTTGCACGAAGACCACGGCTTTAAAATCGCCGTGATTGAGAATGAATTTGGCGAAGAAAATATCGACAACGAGATCTTGCATCGCGACACCAATGAGCAAATCGTTGAAATGAATAACGGCTGCATTTGCTGCACCGTGCGCGGTGATTTAATCGTGGCGCTAACCAATCTAGCGGCCAAGCGCGACGCAGGTGAAATCAGTTTTGATCATTTAATTATCGAAACCACAGGCCTAGCCAATCCCGGCCCGGTGGCGCAAACGTTTTTTGTAGACGATCAAGTCGCAACACATTTTATGCTGGACGCGATCATCACCGTGGTCGATGCAAAACACGGCATGCAGCAACTCGATCAACATCAAGAGGCGCAGCGTCAAGTTGGCTTTGCTGACAAAATTTTTATCAGTAAATCCGATTTAGTGGGTGCCCAGCAAGTGCAAGAATTAACCGCGCGGCTAAAGCGTATGAATCCGCGCGCACCAATTAGCACGGCCCACTTCGGCGAAGTCGCCATTGCCGATGTGTTGGATCTGCGTGGTTTTAATCTGAACGAGAAACTCGAGATTGACGCCGATTTCCTCAAAGACGAATCGCACGATCATCAGCACGACGAACATTGCGCGCACGATGATCACACCCATTGCGGCCACGATCATGGACACGATCACCACGCACATCAGCATTTAGACGATATCTCATCGTTTGTCTTCAAAAGCCAACGTCCATTTAATACCGCATTGCTGGATGAATTCTTAAACGAAATCATTAACAATTTTGGGCCGCAGATGCTGCGTTATAAAGGGATTTTGTACATGCAGGGCGCGGACCGCAAAGTTGTTTTCCAAGGTGTGCATCAAATTATGGGTAGCGATGTTGGCCGAGCTTGGGAAAATGATGAAATAAAGGAAAGTAAAATTGTCTTCATAGGCAATAATCTACCAAAAGCTATTTTTATTAGCGGTTTGGAGCAATGTCTGGTATAAACTAGCGGATTGCTGATTTTGAGGTTTTTTTCACAAAATCAGCCGGGTGGTACGGTCAACAAAACGTGACTGTTCTTATATCAATATCTGTCGTATCGAGAGTATGCGAAGTGGCAACTAAAACTACCAAAACAAGTGCAGCAAGCAATAAACAAGTAGCCCTACTCACTGAGGAAGAAATTCTTAAGATGGGTGAGAAGGATTATATGAACGAAGCCCAGTTGGCTTTTTTTAAAGCGCGTTTGCAACAGTTAGAAAAAGATCTGCTGAAAAATGCTGATGAGACGACTGAACACTTGCGTGAAACCGTCTTAGTACCTGACCCAGCAGATCGTGCAACGATTGAAGAAGAACACGCTTTAGAACTGCGCACTCGTGATCGCGAACGCAAATTGCTCAAAAAAGTACAGCAATCTATCGCCCTAATTGATGCGGGTGAATACGGCTGGTGCGAAGAAACTGGCGAACCAATTGGTGTGGCGCGGTTATTAGCGCGTCCAACGGCGAATTTATCGTTAGAAGCTCAACAACGGCGCGAATTAAAGCAAAAGTTATATGGTGATTGATCTCTGTGGACTTTAGTCACAACTTAAAAACAGGTAGCTCGCTTCAATAGCAGCTACCTGTTTTTACATCTTGAGATCGAATTTACACTGTTCGTTATTGGGGAAAATTTGTTAAATTTCATTTATAAAATCACCAAATAATGTATTATTGTTGAGCAAAATTCGCGGTATTTTATTTGGTCTCACATTCCAAACAACGTTTCTTTCGCAAAATGTTAATCGATTAGGCTGTATGGTTTCTACGTTAGATCGAATATACTTATTTTCTTTTAGCAATACTTCGGTTAATCGGTACAACTTTCTCGTTCACACTTAATCGCACAGGGATCTGGCAGTGATTTTTTCGATTTTCGGTAAAAAAAATGGTGCAAAAAAAGCTACTTCAGCCGAGAACACGTCGGCCAAAGATAGCTTATTGACCACGACCGGATTAACCGATAACACGAGCGAAGAGTTCGCCAACTCAATCATGGCGCAACGCCATAAAGCACGCGCCACCGAGCGTAAAATCGACGCGATCGAATACGAAATGTCACGCGACATTGTTAAAAGAAAAGGCGAGCCGCAGCCCGAATACATCCCGCAGCAGCCTAACGCCAATACCGATTTATTCGACGTCGATCATCCCTTAGACGTTAAAAGGCATCCGGACGACGATCATTTCGAGACGACCATGCCATTAATGGGCGCAGCAACCGAGTATCTGCTTGGTGCCAATACCGAAGGGATGAACAAACATCACGGCGCGATAGAAAATATTCCTGCCTTAGAGGAAGCCGCTATTTTGTTCGCCAGCGAGCAAATCGAAGCGACTGAAATCATCCTCAAAAATTTGATCGAAAACGAAAATTACAACGCGCTCAATCCTACCGCGTGGTTGATGTTATTCGACCTTTATCAAATCACGAACGAGCAAACTAAATTCGAGCAATTAAGCTTGGATTACGTCAGCAAGCTTGAAATCTCTGCGCCGATTTGGGTCACGCCGCAAGCGCAAAGCGCGCCCAAAGTCGAAAAAGGCTTTGTGCCTGGCGTTTCGTTTTCAGGCAAGCTCAACGACCAAATCGGCAAACAAGTTGATAAATTAATTGGACTAGCCAAGCAAAGCCAGCAACTGCGCCTAGAGTTTGTGCGTATCACCGAAGTCAGCGCCGAGGGCTGCGAGTTGCTGCTAAAAGGCTTTCAAGCCTTGAAGAAAGCCAAGCAAGAATTGACCGTCGTTGGCGCCGCTGATTTGATTAAATATGTGCGCTCATTAATCGCTGTTGGTCGGCGCGATGCCAGCGAAGCGCCTTGGTTGCTCTTATTAGAGTTACTTCAATTGGTCAATGACGAAGCCGGTTTTGAAGAGGCCAGCATCGATTACTGCATTACCTACGAAGTTTCACCGCCGTCTTTCGAAGCACCCAAAAACAAATCAACCGCACCCTCGGTTGGCATCTCGATTGAATTCGTCGAAGCCGAGCGCTTTGCCCTACCGAAAATCATCGCTGGTAATACCGATGAATTAATCGGCAATATCGCCGCTTTCGCCAAAGAGCACCATTCTGTTCAACTCGATTGTTCGCAGTTAGATCGGATCGATTTTAGTTCTTGTGGCAGCCTGCTCACCGGGCTGATTCCGATTTCGAAACAGCTCAATGTGTCGATCGAATTCCACGAAGCCAATCATTTGGTGATTGCGCTATTAAACGCGATGGGCTTTAAAAACGTCGCCATCATATTCCCGCGCAAGCGTTAATTTCTCGTCAAGTAGCTCAATTCGTACCACCGCAAGCAAGCGCATCGAAGTTGAAATTTGCTTGTAATTTCCAATTCTTGCCCCAAACTCCAGCCTATCGTTTGCAAATCAATTCATTCTGCTGAGTAAGCATATGAATTAATTTTCAACATTCTTCAACATAAAGGCAGGTATGGAACAATTTCACGGCACAACTATTTTGTCCGTCCGGCGCGGCAACAGCGTCGCCCTCGGCGGTGACGGACAAGTCACTCTAGGTAATATCGTCATGAAGGGCACCGCACGCAAAGTGCGTAAGCTGTACCACGGCAAAGTGCTCGCAGGCTTTGCTGGCGGAACAGCCGATGCATTTACCTTAATCGAACGCTTTGAAGCAAAATTAGAAAAACACCAAGGCCATCTCATGCGCGCTTCAGTTGAGCTCGCCAAAGACTGGCGTACCGACCGCATGTTGCGTCGCTTAGAGGCGATGTTGCTGGTCGCTGATCGTGAAACGACCTTAGTCATTACCGGCAACGGCGACGTGCTGGAACCCGAAGATGGCATCGGCGCGATTGGTTCGGGCGGCACTTTTGCTCAATCCGCGGCCAAAGCCTTGCAAGAAAACACCGAATTAACACCGGTCGACATCGTTAAAAAATCACTCACTATCGCTGGTGAATTGTGCATCTACACCAATTTGTCGCACACCATCGAAACATTGGACTAATCCAACATGAATAATTTAATTAGCATGACTCCCCAAGAAATCGTCTCGGAATTGGACAAGCACGTTGTCGGTCAAAACAAGGCCAAACGCGCTGTGGCAATCGCCCTACGCAACCGCTGGCGACGTCAGCAAGTGGCCGAACCACTACGCAACGAAATCACGCCCAAAAATATTTTAATGATCGGACCAACAGGCGTTGGTAAAACCGAGATCGCACGTCGCTTGGCTAAATTAGCCGACGCGCCATTTATCAAAATCGAAGCAACCAAATTTACCGAAGTCGGCTACGTTGGACGCGATGTGGATACGATTATTCGTGATTTGATTGAAATCGGCGTAAAGCAAACTCGCGCCTCTGAAATCAAAAAAGTCCGCGTGCGCGCCGAAGACGCGGCCGAAGATCGTATCCTCGATATTCTGTTACCGCCAGCACGCGATTTTGGCTTAAATCCAAGTGAGCCCGCGCCAGACAACAGCACACGCCAAACGCTGCGTAAGCGCCTGCGCGAAGGTTTGATGAACGACAAAGAGATCGAAATCGATGTCGCCGAGAACGCACCACAATTAGAAATTATGGCGCCGCCCGGCATGGAGGAAATGACCGAGCAGATTAAGACGATGTTTTCTGGTGCCAATAGCGCGCGCAAAAAACCACGCAAATTATTGATTCCTGAAGCGCTGAAATTATTGACCGATGAAGAAGCGGCAAAGTTACTCAACGAAGACGATATTAAGAAAAATGCGATTCAAAGCGTCGAGCAAAACGGCATCGTGTTTTTGGATGAAATCGACAAAATCGCTAGCCGCTCGGAGTCGGGCGGGGCCGAAGTTTCGCGCGCGGGTGTGCAACGTGATTTGCTGCCATTAGTCGAAGGCACCACCGTCAACACCAAATACGGCATGATCAAAACCGATCATATTTTATTCATCGCATCGGGCGCATTCCATTTAGCCAAGCCATCGGATTTAATCCCTGAACTACAAGGTCGTTTCCCGATTCGGGTTGAATTGGAATCGTTATCGGTAGCCGACTTTGAACAGATTTTAACTAGCACCGACGCTTGCCTGACCAAGCAATATCAAGCGCTGTTAGAGACGGAAGATGTGAAGATTAATTTCGCACAAAGCGGTATCAAAAAGTTGGCCGAAATCGCTTACTCAGTGAACGAAACCACCGAAAATATCGGCGCTCGTCGCCTGTACACCGTGATGGAAAAACTGCTGGAAGAAATCTCGTTTAACGCCAATAGCGGCAACGGCGAAGTCATTGAAATCAATGGCGACTATGTGCAAGAACGCTTAGGCGCGCTGTCTGTGGACGAGGATTTATCGCGCTACGTGTTGTAAATTAGGCCAAAATAAAAAACGGATCCTACTTCAAAATGGGATCCGTTTTTTTATGTTTTTTTGACTACCTTAATTTAGCTCGGCTTTGGAATCCCGCGCTAGCAGTCGTTTCACCATCTCGGCAGTGCTATCACCGTCAAACAACACACCGGCCACCGCATTGGTAATTGGCATATCCACGTTCAATTGGCGACTTAATTGCTGCACCGCTTGCGCGCATCGAACGCCTTCGGCCACGTGTCCTAACTCTTGCACAATTTGCGCTAAGGGCTTACCTTGCGCCAGACCCAAACCCACGCGGCGGTTACGCGACAAATCGCCGGTGCAGGTCAAAATCAAATCGCCCATTCCGGTCAAGCCCATGAATGTTTCCATGTGCCCACCGAGCGCCTGACCGAGCCGTGTAATTTCAGCCAAGCCGCGGGTAATCAACGCAGCACGAGCATTCAAGCCCAAACCTAATCCGTCCGCCACGCCAGTTGCAATGGCCATGATGTTTTTAACCGCGCCACCGACTTCGACACCGATCACATCATCGCTGGAATAGACCCGCAGCGCCGGCCCATGCAAGGCGCTCACAACGAGTTCCGCCAATTCTGGGAAGTGCGACGCAATCGTCAAAGCGCATGGTTGGCCTTTAGCGACTTCCTGTGCAAAAGAGGGGCCAGACAAAACGCCACAAGGAATTGATAAGCCTAATTCTTGCTGCACCACTTGGTGCGGTAACAAAAAGCTGCCCTCTTCCAAACCTTTGCATAACCAAACCAAATTCGGAATGGAATAAGCGCGCAAAGTTTGAGATAGCGGACGCAAACCCGCGACCGACGAACCAATAATCAATAAGCTCTGTGGTTGTTGAACATGCGCGATTGCGTGATCCAGATCGGTGCTGAGAACAAGTTCGGGTGGGAGGTTAAATCCTTGGTGCTGGCGGGTTTGCTCTGCTTGAGCGATCGCATCGCTGTTTCGGCCCCACAGCACAACCTGATGGCGCGCTGCCAGTGAGATTGCTAATGCACTTCCCCAAGAACCTGCGCCAAGTATGGTGATATTCATGATGTTTTAAATAAGCGCATCACGCCCAAAATGGCGCAAAGTGCAGAAATTAGTAATGAGTAGTGAATTTGATCTTTGATGCGAGTTCATTACGAACTACACACCCCAAATATCACTGACTTTGACGTAGCCGATCGAACCGTCGGCGTGCTTAACTTTTGCCCACGTTGTGCTAACTGGTTCGACCAATTCAAGCAACACGCCCTTGTCGGCAGAAAACACGACCTCAGCAGAATCATCTGGATTAGCGCGAATTTTTGCATTTAAATTGCGTACCAAGATGTTTTTACGCTCGACTAATTGCTTGGTTTCGATCCAAGACAAGTCGCCAGCAAAGTCGCGCACCTTGGACCACAGGCCGTAATTAATCACGACCTCAACCGGCATACCGCGTGGCGCGACGTAGAGCTTTTGACCGCGGGACGACGGCGCGTCGTACATCACAACGGCGGTTGGGCCAACATTCTTAAACTCAACAGCAAGCGCAGCTCCAGCTTGCAAGCATGCGGCCAGCGCTACTAAAAGAACCAAGCGAGTTTGAGTTTTCATACCAGCTCCCTGCGATTTGTGATGGATAACGATGGCGTTTAGTGAAGTCGAATTCTACTAAATACCTTAGCGGTGATCGGGCGCACTCAGGCGCATTTAGCATTACGCCGAATAATCACGGTGGACTATTCGGCGTAAGTAAAACCAATTTCTACTAATTAAGAATTAATGCGTAGTTGGCTGAGTTTCCTCTGGAACTGCTGCGGTTGCCGCAGCTTGTTCAGCCGCAGCGGCTTGCAAACGTTGCTGGAAGAATACTTCGAAGTTGATTTCGGCCAAATGAATTGGAGGGAAACCAGCGCGAGTAATAGCGTCAGCAATATTTGAACGTAAATATGGATAAACAATATTTGGGCAACCGATACCAAGCAATGGTGCTAATTGGTTTTCAGGAATATTGCGTGCTTCAAAAATACCCGCTTGTTTGCCTTCAACTAAGAACGCTACTTTATCTTTGATTTTTGCTGTAACAGTCACTGTCACAGTCGATTCGTAGATACCATCGGTCAATGGTTGTGCTGCAACGTCAACAGCAACTTCAATTGCTGGGGCTTCTTGTTCTAAGAAGATCGCAGGCGAATTTGGTTGTTCTAAGGACAAATCCTTGAGGTAGACGCGTTGGATTTGGAATACTGGCTGCAAATTTTCTTCAGACATGAAACACTTTCTATAAATTAGTATGGAAACTGCCGGAACGACTCAGAGCAGTGGTAAAAATTAAGATTAGCGACAACACTAAAACTTCTAACCTATCAAATCTCAATAGCGCTTCGTAACTGAGGACATCTATCTACTTATCAAGATCTTGCTTTGTATTAAGTTACTGATCTAACGCATTATCACGCAGGATGAAGCAATTCGTCCAGTTTTCCGCTTCTATCAAGTACCGATAAGTCATCAAAACCACCCACGTGCGTGTCGCCAATGTAAATCTGAGGAACGGTACGACGACCAGTTTGCTGCATCATTAAGTCGCGCTGCGCCGGGTCTAAATCAATGCGGATCTTTTCGATCTGCTCGACACCTTTCGAGTGCAATAAACGCTCGGCCATAATGCAATAAGGGCAAACACCGGTGCTGTACATCTTTACATTCACGCTCATCTTACTACTCCACGTTGCTAAAATTTTACCAATCAAATCATTCAAAAAACTTACTTAACCACTGGCAAACCCTGCGCTTGCCAAGCCGACATACCGCCGTCCATGCTGACCACTTGGGTAAAGCCGGCGCGCGTGAGCATAGCAACGGCGGTGGCCGAACGGGTGCCGCTGGCACAAACCACAATCACTGGATTGGCTTTTTGTTTTTCTAATTCCGTCATGCGATTGGATAAATCGTTGAGCGGAATGTTTTTGGCTGACTTAATGTGACCGACTTCAAACTCAGCAATATCACGCACATCGATGACGTTACTTTTGTTTTGATTCATTAACTGCGTCGCTTGCAGCAAAGAGACTTTGGCGCCACGGCGTTGCAACGATGGAATCAGTAACGCGCCGCCAGAAACGAGGACCAAAGCAATTAAGAAAATATTATCAATAATGAATTTCACACAACATCCAATAGGCTAAGTTAACCGTGCCATTATAAAATAGATGGCGAAACTATGTACTAATACTGTGCCAGAGTTGAATAAACGGTGAGAAAATACGCTGGCTTTAATAAAATCCGTACAGCAGGCGCGGTTAATCCAGTCCAATCAGTAGTCAATTTGTTTATTTTGTTTTTAATTTACTATTTTTAAAGAAATCATTATGTATAAACTCGTTTTAATGCGTCATGGCGAATCCACTTGGAACCTCGATAACCGTTTTACTGGCTGGACCGATGTCGATTTGACTGAAAAAGGCGTGGCCGAAGCGCGCGCGGCGGGTCAACTCCTCAAAGAATCAGGATTTAGTTTCGATGTGGCCTATACATCCGTATTAAAACGCGCCATCCGCACCTTATGGAACACCTTGGATACGATGGATTTAATGTGGATTCCAGTGCAGCACGATTGGCGCTTAAACGAACGTCATTACGGCGCATTGCAAGGTCTAAACAAAGCCGAAACCGCTGCCAAATACGGTGACGAACAAGTTATGGTGTGGCGCCGCAGCTATGACACACCACCTTTGCCGCTGACCAAGGATGATCCGCGTACCGATTTCAACGATCCACGTTACGCCACATTAGATGCCGCGCAAATCCCATTGACCGAATGTTTGAAAGACACTGTCGCGCGTGTGATGCCAGCGTGGGAAGACAGCATCGCTCCTGCGATTAAATCTGGCAAGCAAGTATTAATCTCCGCCCACGGCAACAGCTTGCGCGCGTTGATCAAAATGTTGGATGGTGTGAGCGACGAAGATATCGTCGGCTTAAATATCCCTAACGGTCAGCCATTAGTGTACGAATTGGATGCCGATTTAAAACCGATCAAGCACTATTACCTAGGCGACCAAGAAGCGATCCAAGCAGCGTTGGCAGCCGTAGCGAATCAAGGTCGGGCAAAATAATTGTTCACTCATTCCGCGTTTAGCACAGCAATCAAACTCGTCGCGCTCTTATTGGCTGCAGCTTGTGTGGGCACAAGCTGGGCTGGCACAACTGGACGCGACGAGCAAAAACGCGCCGCCGAATCGGAACACGCTGAGCTGCGCAAAAAGCTCAACGACCTTAAGCAAGACATTCTGAAAACAGAATCCGACAAACAGCATGCCGAAGATGAATTGGCCGAATCCGAAGCAGCCATTTCTACCGCCAATCGCAAGCTGTTCGCTCTCAATGCCGAGCAGCAGCAAACTCAGCAAAAAATCATTGATTTAGCCAATCAACAGCAACAATTGCAACAGCAAGTCGATCAGCAGAAAAAGCAGTTTTCTACCCTGCTGCGTCAGCAATACCAAACCGGCAATAGCGACCGAATCAAATTCCTGCTGTCTGGCGACAATCCCAATCGCATCAACCGCGATTTGCAATATCTCGGGTACGTCTCGCAAAGCCAAAATCGGCTGATAACTCAATTGCGCGAAAACTTAGCCGCCGTCGAGAGCAACAAGCTCGCGACCGAACAAGCCAAGCTTGATTTGGACGACATCGCCAAAGAACAAGAACAACAAAAAGCCGATCTAGTTAAACAGCAAAACAAGCGTGCGGCGCTCATCAAACAGCTTTCCAGCAAACTGACTGCGCAACGCAAAGAAGCGGGACAATTACAGAAAAACGAAACACGTTTAGCGAGTTTGGTCGATAAATTAAATCGACTAATCGAAGAACAACGCAAAGCCGAATTGCTGCAACAAGAAAAGCGCCGAGCCGCGCAATTGGCGCAAGAAGCAAAACGCAAGGCCGAGGCCCAACAAAATGCGGCTGCGTCAAAACAAGGAAATCAAAAAACGCCAGCCAAGCCGGTGGTTACCGCGCCAGAATCGATTGAAGTCACCAAGACACCCGAAAAAATCAATGATGGCAGTCAATTTGCCCAGCTAAAAGGCCGCTTGCGTTTGCCAATCAAAGGGGAATTAACCGCCAAATTTGGTAGCCAACGTGGGGAAGGCACGGTCTGGAAAGGCTTATTCATCCGCGCCTCAGAAGGCACCGAAGTCAAAGCGATTGCGTCGGGCAAAGTCATTTTTGCTGAATGGTTGCGCGGCTTTGGTAACCTGATCATTCTCGATCATGGCGGCCAATACATGAGTATTTATGGCAATAACCAAGCCGTCCTTAAGCAAGCGGGAGAGTCAGTTAACGCTGGCGACGTCATCGCCAGCGTGGGAAACAGCGGCGGCAATGAACAATCAGGTTTATACTTCGAGCTTCGTTTCCAAGGTAAAGCCATCGATCCACTCGGTTGGGTCAACCTGAAATAACAATAGAAAACAAAGATTTACTTGGAATCCAGACCAAATTACAGTAAAAACTAATGAACTGGCATTAACTGCTTGAGCATAAGCGCTGAAGAGTTATTGCCAACACTTACATACGATCAGGCGAAAAAATGGGTAATAAATTAAAGAATTTGGGATTAATCACGTTGGGATTAGTGGCCGGGGTCGCCGCTTCATTGCAGTTTTCTGCAATGGCTCAAAAAAACGTTGCGCCGCTGCCGATTGAAGAATTACGCCAATTGGCCGATGTGTTTGGCTTAATCAAATCCGATTATGTTGAGCCGGTGGATGACAGCAAGCTGATCTCCGAAGCCATCTCGGGCATGGTTTCTTCCCTCGACCCGCATTCGGTTTATCTGGATAAAAAAGCCTTTAAAGAGCTGCAAGAAAGCACCCAAGGTAAGTTCGTCGGCTTGGGTATTGAAGTCGGCATGGAAGACGGCTACGTCAAAATCATTTCGCCAATCGAAGATTCTCCTGCTGACAAAGCAGGCGTCAAAGCAGGCGATTTGATTACGAAATTGGATTCCTTGCCAGTCAAAGGCATGAGTTTGGACGAAGCCGTTAAACACATGCGCGGCGAACCGAATACCAAAATCACCATCACCATTGCGCGTAAAAACGTCGATAAGCCCATCGTCTTGACGATTACCCGCGACCTCATTAAAACCCAAAGCGTTAAGGGCAAAATCATCGAACCCGGCTACGCTTGGTTGCGCGTATCCCAATTCCAAGAACCTTCGCTCGACGATCTGGTGAAAAAGATCAACGCCTTGTATGCACAAGATCCGCACATCAAAGGCTTGGTGCTCGATTTGCGTAATAATCCGGGTGGTTTGGTTCCTAGCGCGATTGGGATTTCAGCGATCTTCCTGCCTAAGGATGTAACCGTCGTCACGACCAATGGCCAGATTCCCGAATCCAAAGCCAATTACACAGCGAGCCGCGAATATTATTCGACTCGCAGCGGCCCTGATCCATTAGCCAAACTGCCGGAAGGTATTAAGTCCGTGCCGATGGTCGTGCTGGTAAATACTGGTTCAGCGTCGGCTTCGGAAATCGTTTCTGGCGCTTTGCAGGATTACCACCGCGCGACCATTTTAGGGACCCAAACCTTTGGTAAAGGCTCGGTACAAACCATCCGTCAAATCAGCGCTGACACTGGCGTTAAAATCACCACAGCGCGCTACTACACACCAAGCGGCCGCTCGATTCAAGCCAAAGGTATTACACCGGATTTGAATGTGGAAGAAACGGCCGAAAACGACGGCATCAACAGCCTGCGTTTGCGCGAAGCGGATTTGCAAAAGCATTTGAATAACGATACCGACGCCAAAGCAGGCACCGAGAAGCGCGATGAAGCCGAAGACGAAAAACGCGCCATCGAATTAGAAAAAACGCTCAAGCCATTGGAGTACGGCAGCGCCACTGATTTCCAATTGATGCAAGCGTTAAACCATTTAAAAGGTTTGCCTGTCCAGTTAGCGAAGCCAGCCGATAAAGCCGATAGCAAAGAAGACGGCAAGGACGATACTAACGGCGATAAAAAATCCGAAGTACCTAGTGCGCCATCTGCTCCGGCAGCACAAGATTTGAAGTCAAACAAACCTAAGAAATAACAGCGAGACCGCTTTGGATGATCAACAGTTACTGCGTTATTCACGCCACATCTTGCTCAACGAGATTGGCATTGAAGGGCAAAGTAGGCTCTTGGCCGCCAAAGCGCTCATCATCGGCGCCGGTGGACTAGGTTCACCCGCCGCGTTTTATTTGGCTTCTGCCGGAGTTGGTTCGATCACCATTGTCGATCACGACCAAGTCGATCTAACGAATCTACAGCGCCAAATTCTGCACACCGAAGACCGCGTCGGCATGAATAAAGTTGATTCTGCCAAACTGACTTTAACCCAACTTAATCCTCACATTACCATCAACGCATTAGCTGAAAAAGTCGATGCGGCACGTCTTCATGAATTAATTAGCGCTGCCGATATCGTGCTCGATTGTTCCGATAATTTTGCAACCCGACACGCGGTCAATGCGGCTTGCGTGGCGCACCGCAAGCCCTTGGTATCCGGCGCGGCAATCGGCTTTGACGGACAATGCAGCGTGTTCGATTCACGCAATGAAAATACGCCGTGCTACGCCTGCATCTTCCCAGCGGATTTGCATGTCGAAGAGGTCGCTTGCTCGACTATGGGGGTATTCGCTCCGCTGGTGGGCATTATCGGCACGACTCAAGCGGCGGAAGCGCTAAAAGTCATTATGCATCTGGGCACAAGTCTGGCGGGTAAATTACTAATGCTAGACGCTCGCACCATGGAATGGCAACAAATTAAAGCGCAACGTAATCCACATTGCGCCGTATGCGGCAGCAGTACCAAAACCGAAAATCACTAAGGAATCATCATGGCAAAAAAACCGAAACAAGACGAGATCGATCCAGAAACAATGGCGATCATTGAATGGTGCATCGAAGTCGAAGGCTTCTTAGTGGCCGGCGGCGCAACTCAAGAACAGGCGCAGGAACATATTGAGGAAGAAGTCGAATGGTTTACCGATTTATACTACGACGGATTGACGCCAGAACAAGCGGCCAAAGAAGCCTTGGCTGATCCGCAGCCGTAATCGTTATGCGCCACAAAAATAACATCAGCCCGCCAAAAACGGGCTGATTTTATTTGATCAACACCGCCTTCATCACTCCACGCAGTGCGTTGCATAAAACGAGTTCGTCTGCCCGTTCAATGTCGTCAATAGTAAGCTTGCGCTCGCTTGCTAACCACGTCGGATCATCCAACAAAACAGAACGCATCACGCCCGGCAAGACGCCGCTGCACAAAGGTGGCGTGTACCATTTACCATCGAGCTTAGCGAACACATTTGTACGCCCGCCTTCCGTCACT
The DNA here is from genome assembly GCF_004358105.1 of Sapientia aquatica. Lineage (GTDB taxonomy): Bacteria > Pseudomonadota > Gammaproteobacteria > Burkholderiales > Burkholderiaceae_D > Solimicrobium > Solimicrobium aquaticum. Next base: position 49,379 of record NZ_SMYL01000004.1, read on the forward strand.
TCACCTAATTCATTGCAGAACAACATATCGAATGCGCCTTGCGTCTCTGCCTGCTGCCAAGCGTGATCGTAGTCAGCGCGCAGGGTGGTTTTGTGTTGCAACCAAATGTCGTTGGATTGGGTACGTTGCGCGGCGAGCAGGACCTTCACCGGTTCTGTCATTGGCGCTAAGACCGCGCTTTGAATGGTAATTTCGCCTACGCCATTAAGGCTTAATTTCAATCGATGCGCAGTCGCCACTGGCAAGTTGGCGCAATAAGTTTCTAGCTGTTGTTGAAGAGTGGATTCAGTAACCGCAATCCCAAAATAGCGCGCACTGCTTTGCAGTCGGCACAGATGTCGATCTAGCTGGCGGCAACCGTCTTCACGGGTTGCATACATCGTTTCAAACAAAGCGAACTGCGCTGGCAACGAGGTTAAAAAGCGCGCCTTTAACAGGCTTTCTTGATACTCATCCGCAGCAATGCTATCAAACACAATCCCTGCACCAACGCCCATGACACCTTGGCGAATATACGAGGAATCGGGCTCCGTTAACTGCAAGGTACGAATCGGGACGGACAAACAAAAATCGGGCAAAGTGATGTCATCGCTTTGGGGATGAGGATCAAACCAACCAAGCGCGCCAGTGTACATTCCACGCGGCTCGGTCTCGACTTCATCGATGATTTCCATCGTGCGTAATTTAGGTGCGCCGGTAATTGAGCCGCAGGGATAAAGCGCGCGCAGTACTTGTCCCAAATTCACATCAGCACGACATTGTGCCGTAATTGTTGACGTCATTTGTAAAACAGAATTAAAGCGCTGCACCTCAAACAATTGCGGCACACGCACCGAGCCAAGTTGCGCGATTCGACTTAAATCATTACGCAACAAATCGACAATCATAACGTTTTCAGCGCGGTTTTTATTGTCCGTGGAAAGCGCCTGGCTGCGCTCGGTGTTGAGCTGACTATCGAATTCTTCGCTATCCGTCGCCGACGCGGCGGCCGTGCCTTTCATCGGACGCGCATACAAAGTACCTTTCTGATGGCGCACAAATAATTCCGGCGACAATGACAATATGGCCGAGCCATCAGGCAAAGCAATCAACGCTCCGTAGGGTACAGCTTGGCGCTCACGCAGCCGGATGTAGAGTGCAAAAATACTACCGTAAGTCTCAAAATGAAAACGAAAGGTGTAGTTGACTTGGTAGGTATCGCCCGCCGCAATGTAGTGCTGAATGAGCTCAATGGCCGATGTAAATTCGGCTTCATCAACGCTTGCGCGCAAGTTCGCAATGCCAGCTACTGAGGCAGTTTCGGCATCAGCTATTTGAGCTTGCAACCACTCAGTGACTTGCTCTTGACTTAGTTTTTGACAGGTTCGGTACAACAGAATACGCGATGGAGTTGCTTGCAATTTTTCGCTAATCGCATCGATTTCTTGCAGCTGCGCACCCAACTCATACGAGAAAGCAGCCAGCACAAAATAGCCTTCAGCGAGAGCATTTTCCAGCTCATCAATGGCGTTAGAAAATTGCTGCTTACTTGCCCAAACTATTTCGCGCACAAACTCCGTATACAAACGTGACGTTGCCTGTGTCGCGGTGGAATGGCTATCATCAAGCAGGGCAAAACTAGGCATGAGAATCGGGATAAAAAGAGAGATGCGACAACGCATTAAGAGAGTAAAAACGCGATCTGCTGCGCGGCATTCTCAAGCGGGTTTTGTTTGAAGGAGGTTTTAACAAAGCGCTGCCAGCGCCCCAGCAACATGGCAACGATCAAATTAGCGCGCACAGCTACTTCGGCTTCATTAAGTTCACCCGCCACCACCGACAATCGCAAGGCTTGCTTTAATGCGAGTTCAATCCGATCAACAAACTGATTCATACGCAATTGCAAACGCTCGTCTTCGTTGATTAAGGCGTCGCCGATCATCACCTTGGTCATGCCGGGATTGCGGGACGAAAAGCTCAACAACATCAAACTAATTTCCTGCGCTTGCATCACACCATTTTCTTGTTGGGTGGTGATTTGATTGATCAGGCCAAACACGCTGCTTTCGATAAACTCAATCAAGCCTTCAAACATTTGCGCCTTGCTGGCGAAATGACGATACAACGCGGCTTCCGAAACACCGATGCGCGCGGCCAACGACGCCGTGGTGATTTTCTCTGCTTTAGGGTTCTCCAACATGCTCGCCAGAGTTTGCAAAATATGCAGTTTCTTTTCGCCCGGTTTAGAAGTTGCCATGGTCTCTACTTGGTTAAGGAAAGTCGTGATAATTGCGCTGGTAATTGTTTAATCGAACGCAGTTTTACATCTACAAAATGAGGCTTGGCAAAGCGCTTATTGGCCGCCAGCTTTAGGTACTGGGTAATCCAAACTGTTTTCATGCCAAGCTGTTTGGCGGTTTTTAAATTGTCGCGCGTGTCTTCAATTAAAACACAATGTTGCGCCGCTAATTTTTGTTTGGCTAGGATTTTCTTCAGTAACCAACGACTAGGTTTGGGACGCAAACGTCCGTGCACCCGCATCGATTCAATCGCAATATGCTGTTCAAAATGACTCTGCAAGCGCAAGTGCCGCACTACTTGACGAGCGTAATGGCGCGGAGCATTGGTAAACAGTACTTTGCGTCCCGGCAAACGTTGCAATAACTGCTTTAAACCAGCTTCAAAGCGCAGCATGTCAGGCAAATTAGCGAATTCATGCGCTTGCTGTAAAAACTCGGCTGGATTGACTTGGTGATGCTCAATCAACCCTAACAAGGTCGCGCCGTATTTTTTCCAATACAGCACCCGCGCCGCATCTACCGTGGCATCGTCGGCCGGTTGTTCTGCGCTTCCCAGCAAGGTCGCCATGTACGCATTCATGTTTGCGTGCATGGCGGGAAAGACCGCATGATTGGCGTTATGCAGCGTGTTGTCCAAATCAATCAACCACGTAATGGTTGGCCGAGAACGGTGCAAATAGTTACTCAATGCGGGTTCTAAATTATTAGCTTAATGACTGCGTATCATGGTGCCGAACGCTTGCTCTGTCAGCACTTCCAACAACAGCGAATGCTCGATGCGCCCGTCGATAATATGCACAGTGTTGACACCCGATTTAGCGGCATCCAAAGCAGAAGAAATCTTGGGCAACATGCCGCCTGAAATCGTGCCATCGGCAAACATCTCGTCGATTTCGCGTGCGGATAAATCGGTCACCAAATTACCCTGTTTGTCCAACACGCCGGGAATATTGGTCATCATGATGAGCTTTTCGGCTTTTAAAATTTCCGCAATTTTGCCGGCCACTACGTCTGCATTGATGTTGTATGCCTGACCGTCAATGCCGAAACCAATTGGCGAAATAATTGGGATGAACGCGTCGTCCTGCAGAGCTTTGACCACCGCCGGATTGATCGCGTCGATTTCACCAACAAAACCGATGTCGAGGAATTTACCTGGGTTCTCACGATCGGGCATTTCGTAACGCCGTGCACGAATCAAGCCACCGTCTTTGCCGGTTAAACCAACTGCTTGGCCGCCGTAATGATTAATCAACATCACAATATCTTGCTGCACTTCGCCGCCCAACACCCACTCGACTACTTCCATGGTTTCTTCGTCGGTGATCCGCATGCCTTGGACGAACGTGCCTTGCTTACCGATTTTCTTTAACGCGCTATCAATTTGTGGACCGCCGCCGTGCACCACGACGGGGTTCATACCGACCAATTTCAACAAAATCACGTCGCGTGCGAAACCGTGTTTCAAGCGTTCTTCTGTCATCGCGTTGCCACCGTATTTGACTACGATGGTCTTGCCGTGGAATTTGCGAATATACGGCAACGCTTCGGCCAAGATTTCGGCCTTGATGTGCGGGGCCAGGGTGTCGGTAGCGATTTCACTAATGACGGGCAAATCCGATGGCAGTTCTGAGTCGATGTTGGTGGGCAGGATGGCGGGCGGTTCGGTAGGCAGAGTAGTCATGTCAAATCCTAAAAAATTATCGATGAGATTTTACCGTGAAATGGTTTTTGCAATCGTGAAATTCTTGTAATAAATCAACTAATACTTTAGGCTAACGCACAAATGACCGATCCCACTCTCTTCCAACAGCTCGAAGCCATGCGACCCGCCTTGCTGCGGTTTGCATTATTACAATTACGCAATCCCGAATTGGCCGAAGATGCCGTGCAAGATGCGTTGCTAGCGATCTTGGAAAAGCCCGATCAATTTGCAGGCAGTTCTAGCCTACGTACCTACGTCATTGGGATACTCAAGTTTAAGATTATTGACAGCTTGCGCGTGGCTGGACGCACCGTTCAGATTGAGACTGAACCAGATCAATCCGAAGACGATGTCATTGATCATTTATTTACCGCCAACGGCCACACGGTCGATCCGCCACAAGCTTGGGGCAATCCAGATGCGGTGTTGCAGCAGCAAGACTTTTTTCGGGTGATGGAAATCTGCCTAGAGAAGTTACCAGCGCAAAACGCACGGGTATTTATGATGCGCGAGTGGTTGGATTTGGAAACCGAAGAAATTTGTAAGGAATTGCAGTTGAGTTCGTCTAATCTCTGGGTGATTCTTTATCGCGCCCGCTTACGGTTAAGAGAATGTCTTGATATCAACTGGTTTGCCAACCAATAGACGTTGGTGAATAACAAAGACTGAATGAAGTATTGGAGTGTTAGCATGGGCATCAAACCAACTTGCAAAGAAGTACATCGCTTGGTATCCGAGCAAATGGATCGCGATTTAAACATCGTCGAAAAAGCACGGATGCGCGTTCATTTAATGATTTGTGATGCCTGCACCAATTTCAGCGCTCAGATGCAGCTCATTCGGCGCGCCATGCATCAGTTTCCCTTGGACAAAGACGGCAAATGAGCATTTGCCCGCGCTGCGCGAGTCAATTTACCTGTGCAATGGCCGACAATACTGGCCAACCTTGCTGGTGCACCACCTTACCCATTGCGCCTGTGTTACCGATTTATCCCGAGCTAGCTGGCCAATCTGGCGCCAGCTGCTTTTGCCCGATCTGTTTAAAGGAATGGAGCCAATCCGCTGCAACAGAAAACGCGGTTGCGCCTACCCAAAAGCCATAACGCACCTAAGATCGGTAAATTTCGCTTCTTAAAAACCCTGTTTCATCACCAAAATCACGTCTTTTGCCGCATAGATTGCGCTTTTTATCTGCTCAAAAATATAATTCGGTCACATAATTGGTTGTTAATGGTGAATCAACTTTATAGAGGACAAGATATGACAACGGAAACTAGCGTACCTGCAACCTCCGCGCCAACGAGCGGCTCGGCTTTTTCAACGTTATTAGCGATTTTTACCGAACCGGCCAAAGCATTTGTTGCGGTGGAAAAACGCTCCATGATCTTGCTACCCCTAATTTTGATGGTCGTGGGCATGGTCGGCATGCTGTTTTTCTACTATCAAAGCGTGGACATGAGTTGGTTGCAAGACAAAATGTTCGCTGGCAAAGACATGGATCCAGCTCAACTTGAAGCGGCTAAAAAAATGGTGAGCAAAAACATGCTGCTCACCACATCCGCCATTGGCGGTGCAATCGGCCCGTTGATTATGTACGCCATCGTGGCGACCTATTTCACAATTGTTAGCAAGATCACCAATGTACCAATCAACTTTGGCAAATGGTTTGCCTTTGCCACGTGGTCTGCAGTTCCGGGCTTATTGGCTATCCCGCTGGGCCTATTACAAATTGTGTTAGCGCAGCAAGGGCAATTGGCGCCTAACCAATTAAATCCACTGTCGCTCAATCAATTGTTTTTCCATCTCGACATGAACGCGCATTGGGCCACCTTACTCGACACAATCAACGTCACCACGTTGTGGACGATGTTTGTTACTGTGGTGGGCTTCGAAACATGGACTAAAAAATCACGTGCTACGAGCATCGCTGTGGTCGTTACACCGTACATCGTGGTGTTTGCGATTATGACTGCGATCAATCTAGCTCACTAAGTTCAGAAATTAAGTTAGCAAATTAGCTCAAAAATCGAACCCGCTCAGCAAGCGGGTTCGTCAATTAACTCAAACCTACAACGGCAGGAACTTGTTATGAAACGACGCTGGCTAATCTGGTCTGGTATTGCTTGCTTATTCGCAGTGCCTTTTATTCTCAAACTGGTTCACAGCGATCCTGCCCAGCAGGTCGATACGCAACAAGTTAGTCCGCGTGAAATTAAAGCGTCGATTCTGGCTTCCGGTAACTTGGTCTATCAAGAGCAAGCTTTGCTGTCGCCCGAAGTGATCGGTAAAGTGAAATCAATTTTGGTCAAAGAAGGCGATCATGTTGAAGCCAATCAAATCGTGCTCATGCTCGATGACCAAACCTACCGCGCTGAAATCGCGCAGCAACAAGCGATGGTGCGCCAACAGCAAATAGATATCGAACATCAACAGCTAACCATCGGAAATCAAGCCAGTCAATACCAGCGTAAAGAAGACATGCATAGGCAAAAAATGGTGTCCGATTCGGCCTTAGATGATGCGCGCTTTGCTTATGACGCATCCAAAATCGAATTACGCAAAAGCCGCGAAGGCCTGCAACAAGCTCAAGCCCAGCTGAACCAAAGCATGGAGCGTTTAGCCAAAACGAGCATTCGCTCACCCATCTCTGGTACGGTCACAGCAGTTGATATTAAAGTCGGTGAGACCGCCGTGGCGAGTCAGATCGGCATTGCAGGTTCGAGCTTAATGACTATCGCCAACACCAGCAGTTTGATGGCCGAAGTCAATGTCGATGAAGCGGACATTGCGCGCATTAAGTTAGGCCAAGAAGTACAAATCCACACCGCCGCCTACCCTGAAACACCGCTGACCGGCGTGGTGAAAACGATTCCGCTGTCTCCTAAAAAAGCCGAAGCCGGACAATCTGGCACCACCTTAGCAAAAAGCTACTCGGTCAAGGTCAGCATCGACAATCCAAACGGCTTAGCCCTGCATCCTGGCATGACCTGCCGCGCCGAAATCTACACCGCCACCTCGGGCAAATCGCTCTCAGTGCCATTGCAAGCGATCTTGTCGAACAACGATCAGCAAACCGACACCGGCGAGAATGGCGCGAAATCGAGTAAAAACAAAGCCAAAGTCGCGATTGAAAATTACGTCTTTGTGGTGGATGGCGGTATTGCGAAAAAACGCTTAGTGACGCTCGGAATATCGGACGACTCCAACCAAGAAATCGTCTCTGGTCTGAAGCAAGGTGACAGCGTTATCGTTGGCCCCTACAAAATTTTGCGCCACTTAAAGCCCGACGAAAAAGTTCAGGTTAATTCGTCCACGGCGGATGCGCCTAAGGCCACTGCCACCGCCAAACCAGCGGCAGATAAAAAATGAACGAGCTCATTCGTTTAGTCGATATCGGCAAACAATACCAAATGGGCGGCGAAACGATTGCCGCACTCGACGGAATTAATTTGACCATTGCGCGCAATGAATACATGGCTTTTATCGGCTCGTCCGGCTCGGGCAAATCAACCATGATGAATATTCTGGGCTGCTTGGATACGCCGAGCAAAGGCAGCTACTTTCTCAATGGGCGGGATGTGGCCAGCATGAGTCAGTCGGAATTAGCGCAAACCCGCAACCGCGAAATTGGCTTTATTTTTCAAAGCTTTAACCTGTTACCACGCGCGACTGCATTGCAAAACGTGATGCAGACGCTAATTTATCGTGGGGTGCGACCAGCAGAACGTGAAAAACGCGCTCGACACGCGTTGGAGCGCGTCGGCTTAGAAAAGCGGGTCGATCATTTACCGAATCAACTCTCTGGCGGCCAACGCCAGCGGGTAGCGATTGCGCGGGCTTTGTGCGGCGAGCCGTCGATTTTATTAGCCGATGAACCAACCGGTAATTTGGACTCCTCCACCACCGCCGACATTATGGCCTTATTCGATACGCTGCATTCCGAAGGGCATACTTTAATCTTAGTCACGCATGAGCCAGAAATCGCTAACCATTGCCAACGCACGGTGCGCTTATCGGACGGCCATGTGTTACTCGATCAAACCAAACCGGCGCAACAAAACGTGGAGGTAAATCCACATGGTTAGTTTTCTCGAAAGCATTCGCTCAGCCTTGCTCAGTATTCGCGCCCACGCGCTGCGCAGCTTTTTAACCGCGCTGGGCATCATCATCGGCGTGGCATCCGTCATCGCTGTGGTTTCGATCGTGCAGGGATTTTCGTATTCGATCAGCGACCAATTTAAGGGCTTGGGCTCAAATAGTTTGACCGTGCATGCCTACACGCCCTTTGAGTTAGCGATGCAAGGTACCAAAAACCGCTTGAGCTTAAATGACTACGCCCACTTGGTGCAGCATATTGATGGTGTGAGTAACGTTTCCCCCTCTTTCATGCCGTTTGGCGACTTCGGTACGACCGTTAAAAACAGCAGCACGTCGGCCTTTACCCGCGTCATCGCAGTCACGGCCAATTACCAAGACGCCAATCAAATTTACCCAGAAATTGGTCGCTTTATCACCACCGACGATAATCAGTCGCGGCGCAAAGTTTGCGTGATCGGCAGTAAGCTACGCGAAAATCTCAAGCTGCCCGACAATCCTTTGGGCAGTTACATCGAAGTCGGCGGCGAGTGGTTTAAGATCATCGGCGTGGCCGAAACCCACGGTGAAATGTTTGGCATGAGCCAAGACGATTACGCGCTCATCCCTTTTTCGGTCGGACAAACGATTGCTGGCAACGCGCAAGAAATCAGCGTTCTGATTAATTTCACGGTCGATAACATGGAGCAGATGGACGAAATCCAAGACCGTGTGATCGGCCTACTGCGTCAATTGCACCATCTCAAACCTGGTCAAGCCAATGATTTTAAAGTGCAAACTGCGCAGCAATTAACTGACACTTTTTCGAAAATTATCGATACGATGACCTTGGTTTTAGGCGGCATAGTCAGCGTATCGCTGCTAGTCGGCGGGATCGGAATTATGAATATCATGCTGGTCTCAGTGACCGAGCGCACCCGCGAAATCGGCATCTGCAAAGCGCTCGGAGCGCAGCGGCATCATATTTTGATGCAGTTTTTGATTGAGGCGGTGTTGCTGTCTTTGTTGGGTGGATTGATCGGTTTAGGCTTGGGTTATTTGCTCGGTGCAGGAGCTGCGAAAATGATTCCTAACTTCCCATCAGCGGCGGTGCCTTGGTGGGCGGTGGCGCTGTCGTTTGGATTTTCTAGTGTGGTCGGTATTGTTTTTGGAATTATGCCCGCAGCCAAAGCGGCTAACCTAGATCCGATTGAAGCATTACGTTACGAATGAAACCTTAAGTGGCAGTTTTTAGTTCTGATTTTGGGTAGATTAATGACCGTTGTGTGAAGTAGATCAAATGATTTAAAAAATGCTGCGACTTTTGTGTCGAAAAAAGTTGAATTTCAGCATTTTTCTGCCGATCTGCCGCTATACTTAAGCTACGATTTCAAAAAAATCGTGAATGTAAGTTAGTCGTTTGAAGCGGTGACGCCCAACAACATTGGCTGCATTGTTAGTCTGACGAAAAAAATTTGAAATTCTTTAAAAACGCTGTCAACCACTCGCGTCTCGGCGTCGTTATTGCAGTGTCGGTTACTTAATTTTGTTGTTCTCACTTACTAAGGATCTCATATGAAAACCATCATCTCCGCATTAGTTGCTAGCTTGTTCGCTATTTCCGCTTTCGCTGCTCCACAAGCTGCAGCACCTGCTGCCGCTCCAGCTGCTGCTCCTGCTGCATCTACACCAGCAAGCACACCAGCTCCAAAGAAACACAAAAAGCATAAGAAAGCAAAACCAGCAGACGCAGCAGCTCCAGCAGCGTCGGCTCCAGCTACTAAGTAATTAGAGCGCAATCTCTTAATTAAGTAGGGCAAAAAGCAAAAAGACAGGTTTAGCCTGTCTTTTTTGCTTTTATAGTGACCACGTTAATGAGTCATCAATTTGACTAAAAATGAAAACGCCCCTTACATTTAGGGGCGTTTGTTTTGGTGACGCTTTGCTTAATTTTGGCAATTCAGAACTACGATTAAATTAACGATTTAAGCAGCAAGAATTACGGAGCACTGCACATGCAATGCGTCACCACGCTAAAGGCTTTGGTGCGGTCGGTCATGTCCGCTAACCACAACATATCGTTGGTCACATCTTTGGCTGCTTGCGGTGGAATTCCGTTAGTTGCTAAATTAGTGCGGAGCAATCGAGTGGCAATGTCACCTGCCGACACATCAAAAAATTTAAAGAATTTTTCTAATCCGGTCGGTTCAGTTTCAATGTAATCCAACGAATAGCTGCCAGTTAGCTTAGCGCGCTTGGCGGCGGATTTAATCGCATCAGAATAACTTCCCAAGGTATCGACCAAGCCGCGTTCTTTGGCTTGCTGTCCAGTCCAAACCCGACCTTGAGCCACTTCGTCGATTTTTTCAGCAGTGGTGTTGCGCGCTTTAGCTGCCTTGCTGGTGAAATTGGCGTAAATATGGTTGACGCTTTGTTGCACTAACTCGGCAAATCGTGGATCGATTGGGCGAGTCGGATCATAGCCGCCGCGCAGCCAAGTCGTCGTGGTGCCGCCGCTGTGCACACCGAGCTTATCGAGCGCTTTGTCAGCAGTCGGCAATAGCGCAAACACACCGATTGAGCCCGTAATCGTGGTTGGATCGGCTATCACTTCGTCCGAGCTCATGGATATCCAATAGCCACCGGATGCAGCCACACCGCCCATGGACACCACTACTGGCTTGCCGGCTTCGCGGGTTAATTCAAGTTCGCGCCGAATTAATTCGGAACCGAAGGCGCTACCGCCGGGGGAATTGATCCGTAACACCACCGCTTTGATTTGATCGTTTTCACGGGCTTTACGAATTAGGTTTGCCGTCGATAAGCCGCCGATCGAACCCGAAGGAGCTGTGCCGTCGCTGATTTCACCTTCCGCCACGATCACGCCAATAGCGTCACTCAAAGGATTCATCGGTGTTTTTTGACGGGCTAAATAATCTTCAAAATTGATCTGGCGGAAGCTTTTAGTTTGGTCGTCGCGCGCACCGAGGGCCAGCATAATTTGACGCAATTCATCGCGAGTTTTTAAGGCATCCACTTGTTTGGCATTCACGGCTAACTGCGCCATGTCGCCATTAACCTGTTTGACCAAGTTCGGCAAATCGTCGATGGTGCGCATAATGCTGCCTGCTTCGAGCTTGCGCGATTTCTCCACATCATCGGTGTAGGATTTCCACAAGTCATTGTATAAATACGCTTCAGCCTCCGATGCCGCCGCCGAAGGGCCGTTTGCGATATAAGGCTCGGCAAAGCTCTTATAGGTGCCGACACGCATTAAATTGACGGTAATGCCCAGTTTATCGAGCGCGTCGCGGTAGTAGTTGCGATAGCCGCCAAAACCTTCTAAACCAACCATGCCCATTGGGTGCAGAAATACTTGATTGGCGTGCGCTGCGAGTAAATATTGACGTTGGTTGTAGCTCGAACCCCAAGCGATAATATTTTTGCCGCTGGCTTTGAAACGATCTAAGGCGCTGGCAATTTCACGTAGCATCGGCAGACCAGCGTTTTGCATTTCGTCTAATAACAACACCATGCTGGTGATTTTTGGATCTTTTGTAGCGGCATCAATCACGGTGAGCACATCGCGCAACTGAGCGTAATCTTTCTTGTCACCTTGCGCTTGCAGCAACATCAAATCACGCGCGCTAGCACTTTGTTGCTCGACAATATTGCCGCGCAAATCAAGAATTAGGGCAGTTTTGTCTGCGAGCTTTTTAGTGCCACCGCTAAACAAACCGACCAAGATAAAAATAATAAGGATGAGGAAAAGCAAATTTAATAAGGCCTTTCTCCCTCCCTCAAGCACACGCCACAAAAAACCAGCACTAGTTTTGGCAAATCGAATTACTGACATTGCAACCCCTTGTATTGAGCAGTCTGTTAAGTATAGGAAACGCTGATTAAATTGAGAAGAAGCATTAAATTTGCGTCAATTTAGCGCCAATGTGAGCAATTCAATGGCGAAATTGAACCAGCAAGACGTTAACCAATGTTCCCAAGCTTATTTTTGGAAAATTGTTCAGATTGTAAGCTAGATAACGGAACTAGCGGGCGGGAATACGAGGAAATTATCCGTTTGGGCAAAAAAAAACCCACGACCTGATGGTAGTGGGCTAAGTCCAATTCCTTAAGAGGTTTTGGAGGAGACAGGCGCAACTATAATCACCTCCCAAACCGTTGCCCACTTTATTTTTAGCATATCCGTTATTAATAATTAATATAACGCAACATGAAAGCTTAAAAAAAAACCCACGACCTGTTGGTGGTGGGCTTAAATCCAATTCCTTAGGAGGTCTTGGAGGAGACAGGTGTAACTATAATCGTCTCACAGCCATTTACCAAGTCACTTTTTCTCATATCAGTTATTCGGTTTTCACATAACAAGGTTATCGTAACCTTTGCAAAGCATTAGCGAAATTTTGTTAAGTGAAAAATTAAAAACATCGACTTATATTTGCTTAAGTAGCAAAACCTAAGCAAAAAAATCTTGCGCACCCACAGTAAAACCTTTCAAAAATTCCGCGGTAGGCAAACGCTTACCGCCCGGCTTTTGCAGTTCAAGCAAACTTAACGCCCCTTCCCCGCAGGCAACAATCAACTGCTGATCTTTCAGAATCAGTTGCCCCACTTGGGCTGAAATCGGTTTTTCAACCACTTCAGCACGCCAAATTTTTAAGGTGACGCCGTTCAACACCGCCGACGCCGCTGGGAAGGGATTAAATGCGCGGATTTTTTGCGCCAGTAGTTGAGCAGGCAAATTGAAATCCAGCGCCGCTTCTTCTTTGCTAATCTTTGCCGCGTAATTTACACCTTCGTCGGGCTGAGGGGATGCGGTAATGCTTCCATCAAGCAATTGTTGCAATGTATCAACAATCATTTCACCACCCAGCCTAGCCAATTTATCGTGCAAGGTCGCGGTGCTGTCATCGGCAGCAATTGGCATGGATTCCATTAACAACATGGCGCCGGTGTCTAGGCCACGATCCATTTGCATAATCGTGATGCCAGTTTGCGCATCACCCGCCTCAATTGCACGGTGTATCGGCGCGGCCCCGCGCCAACGCGGCAACAAGGAAGCGTGAATATTCAAGCAACCCAGTGGCGGGATGGACAACACCGACTCTGGCAGGATCAGCCCGTAGGCCGCGACCACCATCACATCGTGCGGAGTTGCTTTCAGCAGCTTATGCGCCTCCTCCGCCTGCTCTGGATATTTGCCATCCAAGCGCAACGAAACGGGCTGAGCGACAGGAATTGCGTGATCAAGGGCGAATTGTTTTACTGCCGACGGATGCAATTGCATGCCACGACCAGAAGGCCGATCGGGCTGAGTAAGCACTAACACAACCTCGTGTCCAGCGGCGTGAATGGCGGCTAACGCGGTGGCGGCAAATTCGGGAGTTCCGGCGAAGATAACTTTCATGCGCGCCCACGTCGAGCGGCGGAAGATTTGCTTGCGCGCTCTAATTCGCGCTCTTCTTTTAACATGCGGGTTTTGATGCGATTACGCTTCAAGGGAGAGAGATACTCAACAAAAACGATCCCTTTTAAATGATCCAATTCGTGCTGAATACAAATCGCCAATAATCCGTCGGCTTTGAGTTCAAACGGTTTCCCATCCACATCAAGCGCACGCACGACAACTTCGGTTGAGCGTTCGACGCCATCGTAAATGCCAGGAACAGATAAACAACCTTCATCCCAAACGATTTTTTCGTCGCTGGCCCACACGATTTCGGGGTTAATAAAGACTTGTAACTGGTTTTGCACTTCGGAAACATCGATCACAACCAGTTGAATATGTTCGTCAACTTGGGACGCAGCAAGGCCAACACCGGGCGCGTCGTACATCGTTTCGGCCATATCAGCGACTAATTGCTTCAAACGGTCGTCAAATTGTGTCACCGGTTTGGCAATTTTGTGTAATCTTTTATCGGGGTACCGGAGGATTGTTAATATTGTCATAGGACTTTCGCGCAACTTAAGCGCGTTTTTTCTTGCTAGTTCAAGGATTTATGTGCAGAATTTGATTCAATTTGGCAACAATCGGACTTAACCACTACTTCGCATTCACATTCAATGAGCCGATTTTGTTTATATTTCTCAATATTGACTGTGTGCAATGGATAAATACATGAAAAAGTTTAGCACAATCGCGCTGCTCCTTGCTTTAAGCTCGTCGGTTTTTGCCGCTGACGAGATGAATGCTCAGCCAACCCAATGTAGTTTTTTGCCCAATGCACCAGATCAACATTTGGTGGTTAAGGGCGATACGTTATGGGGCATCTCATCAATGTTCTTAGAACACGCGTGGTGCTGGCCGCAAGTCTGGGGCATGAACCGCGAAGAAATTAAAAACCCACATTGGATTTATCCCGGTCAAATTGTTTATCTGGACCGAACCGCTGGACGTTTGCGCTTAGGTCAACCAGGCACAAGTGGCACAGGTAACCAAGGCGGCCTGCCTACCGTGCGTCTTTCGCCACAAATTCGTAGCGGCTCCGTTGAAGCTGGCGCGATTGGATCGATCCCAGCCAATTTAATTGAACCCTTCCTGTCTCAGCCTTTGGTGCTGGAGGAAAACGAATTAGTTAATACGCCAAGAATTGTTGCGACCCAAGAAAATCACGTCAATATCGCTAAATTGGAACGTGCCTATGCTCTGGGCGACTTGCACGATGAATCAAATTTCCAAGTCTATCGGCCATCAGTCGCGCTAAAAGATCCCACGACCAAAGCCATCATCGGTTACGAATCAGCGTATGTGGGAACCGTCAAATTAGTGCGTCAAGGCAAACTGCCTAACGAGGCGCATGCGTTTGTAGTGACCAACACAAAAGAAGAAATGACCGTCGGCGACCGTTTGTTGCCCGTTCCAAACCAAGAAGCCAACAACTACGTGCCGCATCCCCCTGTCTCTGCAGTGGAAGGCCAAGTTGTATCCGTGTACGGCGGAGTTAAGCAAGCCGGTCAAAACCAAACTATCTCCATTAATTTAGGCGCGGAGAATGGAATCGATGTGGGAACTGTATTGCAGTTATATCGTCTAGGAAAAATCATTCAAGACAAAACTGGCAATAAAGAACTCATCAAACTGCCCGATGAAAAATACGGCACATTATTTGTGTATCGCGTTTTCAAACATGTTTCTTACGGTTTAATCATGCAAGTAACTGACGCAGCGGAAGTGGGGGATATTGTCAAAAAACCTGAATAAGGGGCCGCGTGACAGAACTCAGTAATTGGATACGATTAACTTGTACTAACGGAATCGGATGCGAAGCAGCGCGAAAACTGCTGCTAGCATTCGGTCTACCGCAACAAATATTTTCCGCCACCTATAACGATCTAAAACAGGTCGTCACCGAACGCCAAGCGCAAGCACTCTGCCTGCCGCTGAGCGAAACAACCCAACATTTAATCGAGCAAACTGAACGTTGGTGCGATCAGCCCAACAATCATTTCATCACGCTTGCCGATCCCAACTATCCGACCAATTTACTCGAAATCCCTGATCCGCCAACCGTGCTGTATGTCAAAGGCCGGTTAGATTTATTGAGCGCCGCTTCAGTCGCCGTGGTCGGCAGCCGCAACGCCACCGAGCAAGGAATGAAAAACGCGAGGCAATTTTCCGCTAGCCTCAGTCATGGCGGCATCACGATTATTTCTGGCATGGCATTAGGCATCGATACTGCCGCGCATGAGGGCGCACTAGCGGGGTTTGGTGCAACCGTGGCTGTCATCGGAACAGGAGCCGACAAAGTCTATCCTGCGCGCAACCATGAACTCGCTCATCAAATCGCCGCGCAAGGCTGCATCGTGAGCGAATATGCGTTAGGAACGCCACCGATTGCGTCCAATTTCCCGCGTCGCAATCGGCTCATTTCTGGCTTAGCGCAGGGCGTATTGGTGATCGAAGCAGCGGCCCAATCGGGTTCGTTGATCACGGCCAGAATGGCCGCGGAGCAAGGTCGTGATGTCTTTGCAATTCCCGGGTCAATTCATTCACCTTTGGCTAAAGGTTGCCATCAGTTAATTAAACAAGGTGCTAAACTAGTTGAAACTGCGCAAGACATTTTGCAAGAATTGCGCTTGGATCACATTGCACCAAACCCAAGTATTGCCCCAACACCATCGGCAGCGAGGGCAGCAGCGGAAACGGTCGATACGATAGTCTCAACAGATGACGATAGCTTATTGGCACACATGGGCTACGACCCAGTCCACTCAGACGAATTAGCATTACGTAGCCATCTGACCAGCAGCGTGTTGAGTGAAAAGTTGCTGTTATTAGAACTTGAAGGTTTGGTAGAAATTATGCCCGGCGGTTTGTACCGTCGTTTAAATTAACTCGCCAGCAAAAAGTTGCCCCAAAGACTTGAATCCTGAAGCACGAATCGATAAAGTAACGCCATGTTTGAAATTTTAGTTTACCTCTACGAAACCTATTACCGCCCAGATGCCTGCCCTGATCCGCAAGCGCTGGCAAAAAAACTGTCGGCGGTCGGCTTTGACGACGATGAAATCTCCGAAGCCATTGATTGGCTAGACTTGCTAGCACAGACTACCGAGAATATTCCCGAACAATCCGAATCCACCGGATTCCGTGTTTATGCCCAGCAAGAAATCGCAATCTTGGGAATTCCAGCGGTTGGCTTCATTCACTTCCTAGAATCTGCCAAGTTGATTACCCCAAAGCAACGCGAAATCATTATCGAGCGCGCTTTGGCGATTGATGAAGCGCCAATTTCCTTGGATAAAATCAAGATCATCGTGTTAATGATGCTGTGGAGCCAAGGAAAAGAGCCGGACTTGCTGATGTTTGATGAATTATTGTTATCAGACGAAGTCGTCAAGCCGCATCTGTTGCATTAATAAACCACGTTTCGCCCTCTTGCCTTCCCAATTTTGCGCATTAAGTTGCTTATAAAATAATATAATCTAGGCAATTGCGCTCAAAATTGCTCCATTACAGCAACACTTGCTTGAAATTGCATTATGATGGGCGAAATTTTGCACTATGGATTTGCTCCGCTTATAACTATAGTGATTACTTGCACGCTATTCGTATTTACCTGAGAACAACAAAATGACCAAAACCCTCATCATCGCCGAAAAGCCCTCTGTCGCCTCCGACATTGCCAAGGCGCTGGGCGGTTTCACTAAACACGATGAGTACTTTGAATCGGATGAGTATGTATTGTCCTCAGCCGTCGGACATCTGCTCGAAATCACTGTGCCGGAAGAATATGACGTTAAGCGCGGCAAATGGAGTTTTGCCAACTTACCAATGATTCCGCCGCACTTTGCGCTCAATCCGATTGCCAAAACCGAATCCCGCTTAAAAGTTCTGACCAAATTAATCAAACGCAAAGACGTCAGCGCCCTCATTAACGCCTGCGACGCGGGCCGCGAAGGTGAATTGATTTTCCGCTTGATCGCCCAGCACGCCAAAGCCAAACAGCCCGTGCAGCGCCTGTGGTTGCAATCCATGACGCAAAACGCAATCCGAGAAGGTTTCTCGCGCTTGCGTTCTGACGCCGAAATGATGCCCTTGGCCGACGCAGCACGTTGCCGTTCCGAAGCCGATTGGTTAATCGGAATCAATGGCACGCGCGCGATGACGGCGTTTAATTCCAAAGAAGGCGGCTTCTATTTAACCACCGTCGGTCGAGTACAAACGCCCACGTTGTCCATCGTCGTTGAGCGCGAAGAAAAGATTAAAAAATTCATCCCTCGTGCCTATTGGGAAGTGCGCGCCGAATTCGTGTGCGCCGCTGGCATTTACGAAGGTCGCTGGTTAGATCACAAACACAAGAAAAACGAACTCGATCCAGAGCAACGACCAGAACGTTTATGGAGCCAAACTGCAGCGGATTCCATCGTCACTGCCTGCCGCAATAAAATCGGCACCGTTACCGAAGAATCGAAGCCAGCTACGCAATTAGCGCCCGCCTTATTCGACTTAACGAGCTTACAGCGCGAAGCCAACTCGCGCTTCGGTTTCTCCGCTAAAAACACGCTCGGTTTAGCGCAGGCGTTGTATGAAAAACATAAAGTATTAACCTACCCGCGTACCGATTCGCGCCATTTGCCGGAAGATTATTTAACGTCGGTAAAGCAAACTTTAGAGGTCGTGGCGGAGAACAATAATTACCAGCAATTTGCCGCTCAGATTTTGAAGCAAGGTTGGGTTAAGCCGAATAAACGGATTTTCGATAACACCAAAATCTCGGATCACTTTGCGATCATCCCAACCACGCAAGCTCCAAAGAATTTATCCGAGCCAGAACAAAAGCTGTACGACTTGGTGACACGCCGCTTCATGGCGGTGTTTTTCCCCGCCGCTGAATTCCAAATCACTACGCGGATCACCGAAGTCTCTGGTCACCATTTCAAAACCGAAGGCAAGGTCATGACTAAGCCCGGTTGGTTAGCGATTTACGGCAAAGAAATGGCCGTTGATGGCGAGGAAAACGGTACTTTGGTGCCGGTCGCCAAAGACGAAAAAGTCAAAACCGAATCGATTCACAGCAACGAATTAGTCACCAAACCACCCGCTCGCTATACCGAGGCGACGTTATTGTCGGCCATGGAAGGCGCCGGTAAATTGGTCGATGACGACGAATTGCGTGAAGCCATGTCGGGCAAAGGATTAGGCACGCCAGCCACACGCGCCACGATTATTGAAGGCTTACTAACCGAGCGTTATTTACTGCGCGAGGGACGCGAATTACAGCCGACTGCCAAAGCATTCCAATTGATGACCTTGCTACGCGGCTTGGGCGTGGACGAATTGACTTCGCCCGAACTCACTGGCGGCTGGGAGCACAAATTAGCGCAGATGGAAAAAGGCGCAATCAGCCGTGACGAGTTCATGCGCGAAATTGCCCAGATGACGCAAATCATCGTCAAGCGCGCTAAGGAATACAACAACGATACCATCCCCGGCGACTATCACACATTGACCACACCTTGCCCACATTGCGGCGGCGTGGTCAAAGAAAACTACCGCCGTTTCGCGTGCACCAAGTGCGAATTCAATATGTCCAAAACACCGGGCGGTCGTCAGTTTGAAATCGCGGAAGTGGAAGAATTATTAGCCAAACGTGAAATCGGTCCCTTGCAAGGCTTCCGCTCCAAAATGGGTCGCCCATTTGCGGCAATTCTCAAAATCGTTCCGGATGATGAAGGCACCAACGTCAAGCTTGAATTCGACTTTGGCCAGAATCAAAATGACGAAGATTCCGAGCCAGTCGATTTCACCGACGAGCCAGTTTTAGGCCCTTGCCCTAAATGCGGCTCCAACGTGTATGAACTCGGTTTAGCCTATGTTTGTGAAAAAACGGTCGCCAAACCCAAAGCTTGTGATTTCCGCAGCGGGCGCATCATTTTGCAGCAAGAAATTTTGCCCGAGCAAATGGTGAAATTGCTCAACGACGGCAAAACCGATTTATTACCCGGCTTCATTTCGCAACGCACACGCCGCCCGTTTAAAGCATTCTTGGTAAAAGCCAAAGACGGCAAAATTAGCTTTGAGTTTGAAGAACGCAAACCTAAAGAAGTGGCGGCTGGCGCGAAAAAGCCAGTGAAAAAAGCTGCCGCAAAACCAGCCACCAAAACGGCGGCGAAAGCAAAAGTAGCGGCTTAACTTAGTCAACGCTACGCACAAAAAAACACCGCCATTTTTTAACATGGCGGTGTTTTTTTATCTAGCTCAATAAAATTCCAATCAACCAAACAAAAAGCCGATCAGCTTTACACTGATCGGCTTTTATTATGAGCTGGCTAAAGAATTATTTCGCTGCTTCGGCTGCTGGAGCGGCGGCAACTTCTTTGACTTCAGGTTCTTTAAAACTACCGCCGCTGTTGTTAGCCATATAGACCACAGCGCGCGCAACTTCTACGTCGTCTAAATCTGGATTGCCGCCTTTAGCTGGCATTGCATTCAAACCGTGCAGAGCGTGGCCAACGACTGTGTCGTAGCCCGCTTTCAAACGCGGTGCCCAAGCAGAGGCATCGCCAAATTTAGGAGCGCCAGCCACGCCAGCACCGTGACAAGCGGAACAAGTCGATTTGTAGAGCTCTTCGCCAGACAATAATTGTTTCGGGCCGCTGGCGTCTTTAAAGGTGTAACCAACATCCGAAACTGGTTGAATACGGGCGGCAATCGCTTCAGGAGTTTGAGCATCCGCACCAGCGTTTGGCAACTTATCGCTAGTGACAAACTGCACTAACAGAACAATACAAATAATCGGAACAACGAAAGCCGCGATAACTGCAACGATTAATTGTTTTGGCGTTTTAATTGCTGATTCGTGTTCGTCGTGTGCATCACTCATAATTTCCTCAATACGTGTTGGGTATTTGATGATCCAAAAACTACTGGATTGCTTATTTATTACTGCTTTATTCTTACAATTCGTGGCTTTATGCTTATAAAACGCGACCAGCGATGCAAATTATTCAGAAAGAAAAGCGCTAAATTTAATTATTTATAGCTCACACCAACCAAAACACCAATTCATTTCGGATAAACGTGTCTTCTGAGCGCTTATTCACATCACAAACCACAGATTATAGAGCTAAAGTGATGTGTTTGGAACTGGAAATAATGCATCCAATCACTAAATTGCCGGAATAGCTGGCCAGATTTGCCACATTTTTGAAAAATGAGAATGGCGTGATCGGATAAATTTATAGCTCGAAATAGCGCCCGGAACGTAGCCACAGCAGCAATTCACGCGGCAATGTGGCCCAAGTCAGCACTTTTTGCCTTATAATTCGCGCCTGCCACAAACATGCGACCGTCTTCCAACGGATAGGATACCGGCCTCCGAAGCCGGCAATACAGGTTCGATTCCTGTCGGTCGCACCAAGTAATTATCAGCTAGTGCTTCTCACTTATTTCTCCGTCGCTTTAAAACGCATTAATCCCAGATCGAATTTCCTCAGCCTGCTGCTGCAATTGAGCTATCGACTCGGGCGTCATTTTTTTTAGCTGTTGGTACGCCATTCCTATGCGTGGGTTGTTCGCCAAAACCGTTCTATTGCGCTCGTAAAAATCCCAATACAACGCATTAAACGGACACGCCTTTTCGCCGATGCGGGCTTTTTTATCGTAGTGACAGCCTTTGCAATAGTCGCTCATGCGGTCGATGTAGGCAGCGCTGGATACGTAGGGTTTGGTTGCTAACAAGCCGCCGTCGGCGTACTGGCTCATGCCGATTGTGTTGGGCACTTCTACCCACTCAAAGGCGTCAATATAGACGCCTAAGTACCAGCGATGCAACGCGCTGGGATTGAGTCCGGCTAGCAGGCTGAAATTGCCGATCACCATTAAGCGGTGAATGTGGTGTGCGTGGGCGTGTTCTAGCGATTGCCCAATCGCATGCGCCATGCAGCGCATTTTGGTTTTTCCGGTCCAGAACCAATCGGGCAAATCAAGTTGGTGATTGAACACATTGTGCTCAACATAGTCGGGCATAAATTCCCAATAAACGCCGCGCACATATTCGCGCCAGCCAAGTATTTGGCGGATGTAGCCCTCAGCCGAAGTCAGCGGCACTTGATCGGCGCGATAGGCCGCTTCTACTTTAGCCACGACTTCGCGCGGATTAAGCATCTTGGTGTTGAGTGCAAACGAAATCAGCGAATGAAACAAGCGCCATGCTTTGGTGCTCATCGCGTCCTGAAAAGCGCCAAAGTGCGGCAGCGCGTGTTGAATAAATCCATCGAGTTGCAACAACGCTTCGGCGCGATTCAACGGCCAATAAAAATCAGCAGCATGTGGTTCACCAAAGCTCTTGATTCCGGCAGCTTGTATCGTTTCCCACAATTTGGAATGATCGTGACGTTGGCGAAAATCTTGCGGCTCCCACGGA
Organism: Sapientia aquatica; assembly: GCF_004358105.1. Classification (GTDB taxonomy): domain Bacteria; phylum Pseudomonadota; class Gammaproteobacteria; order Burkholderiales; family Burkholderiaceae_D; genus Solimicrobium; species Solimicrobium aquaticum. Next base: position 71,323 of record NZ_SMYL01000004.1, read on the forward strand.
ATGCCCGGCCACGCTTTGCGATTGTCGTGATCGAAATTCCACTGCCCGCCAACTGGTTGCGCGTCTGCATCGATTAGCACGTTGTGCTTAACGCGCATCTGGCGATAAAAATAATCCATTAGCCATTTTTTACGTCCGTCGAATACTTGCGCGACTTCGTTCTCAGTCGTATAAAAATGTTCGCTATCGACGCAATGCGCTGCAATCGACAAGCCGGCAGCGTACTGATGTAGCTGCTGCCTTAAGCGCCACTCGTCCGGCGCTTGGTATTCAAATTGCTGCGCTTGATAATGAGCGATTAAAAAGTCTAGATTAGCCGCAAAAAGATGCTGATTATCGGGATCATCAATCGCTAAATAATGCACCCGATGTCCAGCTTGAGTAAGTTGTTGCGCTAGGTCGCGCATGCCGGCAAAGATCGCAATTATTTTTTGCGCGTGATGCAAAACATAATCAGTTTCTTGGCGCACTTCCATCAACACGTACACCACCTCATCGCGCGGCTGTTGAAACCAGCTATGTAGTGGATTGAGCTGATCACCCAAAATCAGCCGTATTGTTTTGACGTTCATTTTTGCGTCCAATTTACCGCCCATATTGCCTGCCTCATCTTGCGTTGACCCGAATTGGTCGCAGCACAAAAATCCGTTTTAGTTAAGAATGCTACACTTTCGCAGCGACGTTTCGCGTGCAGTTTTGCTGAGTTACTATTTTAAGAGTTTCGTATGGCGCAAATTGATTTAAACCCGGTTCAAATTTCGCGGGTCATCGAAATGGCGTGGGAAGATAAAACCACGTTTGACGCGATTAAAGTTAACTTTGGACTAACAGAGTCCGGGGTAATCAAGCTCATGCGCAGCCAACTCAAACCCAGTGCTTTTTTGTTATGGCGCAAACGCGTCACTGGCAGAACATCGAAACATGCTGCGCGGCGCGAGTACAAAGTCACCAAAGCCTTTAGTCCGTCGCAATACAAAGTCGCTCGATAATTTTACTATTCATTAGTTAATACAATATGCACATCGCCATCATCGGAGCCGGTATTGCCGGCTTAAGCTGCGCACAAGAACTCAAGTTAGCGGGTCATCGAGTGTCTGTTTTTGAAAAAAGCCGCGGTGTTGCTGGCCGCATGTGCACACGTAAAACGGCTGAGTGGGAATGCGACCATGGCGCGCAATATTTTACTGCGCGTGATCCGGCTTTTATCGCGCAAGTTGATCGCTGGTTGGCAGAGGAAGCGGTGGCGCTTTGGAATCCGACTATCGCAATCTACCAAGATAAGCAATGGACCAAACCGCATACCGAGCTCAACAGATACGTCGGCACTCCGCACATGAATTCGGCGGCAAAATCGTTAGCGGCGTCGTTATCGATTCACACGGAACACACGGTTGAAAGAATCGAATTCAATGAACAACGATGGAGCTTAAGCACGAAGGAACATGGCGCGCTGGCAGATAGATTTGACGCAGTCATCTTGGCAATACCCGCGCCACAAGCTCAGCAACTGCTACAAGAAATGGATACGCCCTTGAACGTCATCGCGAACAGCGCGCAAATGTTGGGCTGCTGGACGATGATGTTGAACTTTGCCGATAAACTCAATGTATCGTTTGATGCCGCGTTCATCAATCAAGGAAAATTAAGCTGGATTGCCAACAACAACAGCAAGCCGCAGCGCTCCGGTTTGCCAACATGGTTGGTACATGCCAATAGCGCATGGAGCCAAGAAAACATAGAGCTTGAACCAGCCGAAGCAGCAGATGTGTTGATCGAAGCGTTTGCCGAACTGACCAATGCGCGCCCTGTCAATCACACCATTCACCGCTGGCGCTATGCCAGCACGCTAAACAATCTCGATCTTGAATTTGGCATGGATTCGGATAAGCGGCTTGGCTTGTGCGGTGATTGGCTTAACGGCGGGCGGGTTGAAGGCGCTTGGTTAAGTGGCTATAAATTGGCGCAGCAATTTCGATAAATTGAATTGATTTTGCGGCAGACAAACGCAAAACAAACGAGAAAAAAAGGCCGTTAGTTCATTTACTAACGGCCTTTTTACTAAAGCAAGCGAACCAGCGTTTCCTTACTTACACGCTCCCAACTCTTGATCGGGGAATGTCGCTTTAATCTGATCTAAGGCGATTTTTTCGGTGCTAGTAACGTTCTTAAATACGTAATTCACTTTATTTGTCGCTACCGTTCTCACGCCGACTTTGGCGCTATGTACACCCTTGGTGGACAGCGTTGCTAAATACAGTTTAGCGGCCTCCTCTGTTTTAAACACGCCCAAAGAAATTCCCCAGCGCAGATTCGACTGGTCTTGAATAATAAAGAAATCCTTCACGCCAAGATGGGTTAATTCCAAGGCTTTTTTATCCGCCAATTCCTTGCTACCTAAGGGCGGAATAAACACAATATTGTTGGCCACATCTTGTACATTTTGACGTGATTGCCGATTACCAAAATTAATTGTTTTGAGCTTTGTTTCAACCGCATTGATCTCTGTCGTTTGAAATGCGCCCAACGATAAACACGCTAGGATTTCTGGCTTGGCGGGTTCTGGCGGAGGTGGAGCGACAACCGGCGCGGTGGCCACTTCGGCAGAAACCAATTTAAGCAGGTTGCTGTTTTGTTGTTGGTACATGCGCTGCGGCTCGTGAGTTTCGGCTACCGGACTAGCAAAATAGCCGCGCCCTAAAGCGAATAACAACATATTAGCGATCACCAAACACAAAAAAATAAATTTCAACATGAGGCAGCCTGTAATCCCATTAAGACTAAGTTATCGATAAATTGGTACGGCACAACCAAGCTTGGCGTGATGTATTTCGCCGCGCCGCCTGAAATGACACATAAGGGCAAAATCGCCGAATCGAGCTGTTTGGCAAACTCACGCACCGCGCGTTCGATTGCGCCAGCTTGTGCGGCTAAGCAACCGCTGATAATGGCTGCTTCGGTGTGGTCGGCAAAGCTAACGGCAAAATTCATTCGCTCTAACACCGACGGCAATTGCGCGGTGTTTTGCGCCAGAGATTGTGCCATTAATTGCAAGCCAGGAGCAATCTGCCCGCCAATGAATTCGCCTTGTGCGGTCACCGCGTCTATCGTGGTCGCGGTGCCGCAAGTCGCCACGATCAGGTGACGGTTTGGAAATAAGGTGTGCGCCGCAATCGCAGAGGCAAAGCGATCACTGCCTAGTTTGGACGGTTCACGATAGCGATTACTTAATCCGGCGTGCTGAGCTTGGGACTGAAACCAACTTACTTGCCCGTGTCGCGGATTAAAGGTTTTTTCTAATTGTTCACGCAACGCCAAGCCAGCAACATTTGAGACCAAAACACGCTCGCTAGAAAGCCCTTGCCACGGCACATTACCGCTGCTGAACTCGGCATGACTGACCGAACCAAATTGTGGCCACTGTCCCAACTCAACGGAGCTCGCGATTTGTTCATCAACAATCGCCCACTTTATGCGGGTATTTCCGGCATCAATCAGTAATCGCATTGGTCGTCCTTTCTTATTCGAGTTGTTACTAGTAGCTCGGACGCAGTGAAACATCGCCCGCCATCACGGTATGAATCAAACCCTGTTGATCTTGCAATAGCAAGCAACCGGATTTATCCACTCCCAATGCCCGACCCTGCTGCGTGACAACTCCGCCGTCCAAAATATGTACTTGCTGACCAGCGTAGGCGTGGAAAGCATTCCAACGATCGACAAACGGCGCAAAACCATGTGCGGAGAATTGCTGCAAACACTGCGCTAAATGGTCCAACAAACGCGCCAGCAATTGATTGCGCTCCATTTGTGCCAGCCATGCCGCATCCGCTACAGGACGATCAATTTGCCGTTCCAATTCTTCGGGCAATAACAAATTAAGGCCGATGCCAACGACCGCCCATGTTTGTTGAACGTGCGATGCCGAGTTGGCCAATTGCGCGGTTTCGATCAAAACGCCCGCTAACTTTTTGCCTTCTTTGAGCACATCGTTGGGCCATTTCAACTGCACGAGCACATCAAGCTTTGCTAACGCTTCGGCTAACGCAACCCCGATTGCCAGCGGCAAACCGAGCAACGCTTGCGGCGCACACGGAAAACGCCAAGCTAGCGAAAACGTCAACGAGGCACCCGGCGCACTAAGCCAACTGCGTCCCGCGCGGCCACGACCAGCGGTTTGCGTTTCGGCGATCAACAAAGTCGGCTGCTGCAAGTGATCCAATCGTGCCAATAAATCGGCATTAGTGGAACCGGTTTCGGCCACGACTTCGACAGCAATCGTGCGCGCTGGCGGCGAACAATGTGCTGTAATTTTTTCTACTTCTAATGAAAAGGCAGGTTTTGTCATGGGGCGAATTGTAGCCTGACCGTATTTTTGATGAAATAGTAACTCGCTCAAATGCCGCACATTACGCACAATTAGTGACATTAGAACATTGCGGTATCGAATTATTTAGCAAATAATCACTGCTCTGCTTCATAAAAATAAAGGAATACCAATGCTAGACGTCGCCCAAACCATTGCAGATTTTAACCGCGGTCGCGATCCAGATCGCCTTGTTATGAAATACCGCAATATGCGCACCAGCCCGTTTGTGTTTTTGCGCGGCACCTGTCATTTGTTCTATCAACGCTTGCCGAAGAATTCCATCTTCAAAACTGCACCGTTGACTTGGAATTGTGGCGATCTGCATTTGGAAAACTTTGGCAGCTACAAAGGCGACAATCGTTTGAGCTACTTCGATATGAACGATTTTGACGAAGCCGCAATCGCTCCGCTGACGTGGGAATTAGTGCGCCTACTCACTAGCATTTTGGTTGGCGCCGAAAGCATCTCGGCCAGCCAGTACGAAGCGTATTCGTTGTGCGAAACCTTGGTCGATGCCTACGCCACCGCGCTTACCCACGGCAAAGCAACATGGGTAGAGCGCGAAACGTCACACGGCATTATTCACCAGCTATTAAATGATTTGCGCGAACGTGATCGAGCAACCTATTTAAACCGACGCACAACCATCAAAGGTCGGGGCAAACACCGCCAGCGCGTCATTAATATTGACGGCAAAAAGGCCTTGGCTGCCACGGACGAACAGCGCGCAATCGTTACCAAAGCCATTGGCGACTACGCTGACACTCAGCCTAATCCGGAATTTTTTAAGATCATCGACATCGCACGCCGCATCGCTGGGACCGGCAGTTTGGGCGTAGATCGCTTTGCGATTTTGGTGGAAGGTAAAGGCTCGCCCGATGGAAATTATTTACTCGATTTAAAAAATGCCCTGCCTTCCGCGTTAGCGCATAACTGTTCGATTCGCCAACCGAAATGGCCGACCGAAGCGCATCGCGTGGTGGATATTGAGCGCCGCATGCAAGCTGTTTCGATGGCATTTTTAACCGCAGTCAAAATTGGCAAAGAAGGTTATATTTTGCGCGCGCTACAACCGACTGAAGATCGGATTAGTTTGAGTCGCAAAGAACATACGATGCAAGAGCTGCACAAGACGATTGCCTGCTTGGGCAATATCGTAGCTAGCGCTCATCTGCGCAGCGCGGGGCGCGATGGTTCCGCAATCGCTGACGAGTTGATCGAATTTGGACACAAGCGGAAATGGAAGATTAAATTGCTCAAAGCAGCGCAAGAATGCGCCCAGCAGGTGGAAAACGATTGGGGAGTTTATTGCACTGCGTTTGATGATGGTGCGTTTAATCTGAGTTAACAATAAGGTCATAGCTAGTTTAAGGTGGTCACCCGCACAGGGTGACCCAAGTGACAGTTGAGATCGGTCAACGATACGCGGCTAGGACAAAATGTGTAAGCCCGAATCGATGTATTCAATATTTCCCGTCATGGCTTTTGCGCCATCGCTGACTAAAAAAGCCGCTACGTTTCCAACATCGTCAATCTGCACTAATTGGTGATCTGGCGTCATCGCACGCGAGCGATCTAGTAAGGCATCAAACCGATCAATTCCTGAGGCGGCGCGGGTTTTTAATGGGCCAGGCGATAAAGTGTGCACACGAATTTGTTTAGGGCCTAATTCTGCGGCCAAGTAGCGCACGGTGCTTTCCAAAGCCGCTTTCACCGGGCCCATTAAGTTGTAATGCTCAACGACCCGCTCGGAACCGTAAAACGATACGGTCAACAAGCAACCGCCGTTTTTCATTAACGGTTCAGCCAAATGCGCGGTGCGGATGAAGGAGTGGCAGGATACATCCATCGCCATGCTAAAACCCTCCTTGGAGCAATCCACCACCCGCGCATGCAAATCTTCTTTGGGCGCGAATGCGATTGAATGCAAGACGAAGTCCAATTCGCCCCAATGCGCTTCAATGGCAGCAAAGACCGATTCCAACTGACCGTCCTCGCGCACATCACAGGGCAAAATCAATGGACTTCCCAATCCCTCAGCCAAAGGCCGTACATACGGCTCGGCTTTAGCATTCAAATAGGTGACCGCGACCTCAGCACCATATTCTTTAAACAATTTAGCGCAACCATAAGCAATGCTTTGGTCGTTGGCGATGCCGATAATTAAACCTTTTTTGTTGGCGAGATTAAGCATGCTTGGCCTGTTAGGTGAGAGTAAAACGCTTATTCTAGTGAGCATAAGTGACATCAATTTGACCAACGTCAATAGGACGCCACATCCAGCACGGCGGGTGATGAATTAAAAGTCATCCAAGCAATAAAAAAGGCCCGACCATTCATTGAATGACCGAGCCTTACCAAGAACTGCCACGCTATTCTGTGGCAGGGCTGCACACCTTCATGGAGAACTAAAACGAGTAATTCCCGCGTACATAGTAGTAACCGCCATTGATGCCAAATGGCGAATATTGCGGATAAATCCGCACGGCGACAGAAGCGTCATTAGCCTTGTTAGCTGCGGCAGTTAAATCACCGTTGATACGAGTTGGGTATTGGTTAAACAGGTTTGTTGCGCCAACACTGACGGTGAGCGATTTAGTTAAATGATTAGCGATTTCAAGGTTGGTAATCGCTTTGGTATGGATGGTAGTTTGGTAGAAGGTAGTGCCATCTTCCGAACCCCATCCTGATGCAGGGCCATAAATGTTTTCACGCAAATTGACCGCCCAACTACCCACTTTCCACAATGCGCCAAGGTTGACTACAACTTTGGGACTTTCAGTCGTTAAATCGCCCACGGCGGATTGATCTAACAATAACTGCGGTTGCAATTGCGCTGGTGTTGAATGGATTTTAGTCAACTCAGTTTTGTTGTAGGCCGCCGATGCGCTCCAATCCACATGACCGTAGTCGCCGTAGTTATAGGCGGTAGTAAACAATAAATCTAAACCTTTGGTGCTGGTATCAACGCCGTTGGTAAAAATATTGATGCCAGTGTAGGTCACGCTAGGATCGAGCACATTGCCGTTGGCCGCAATCGCTTGAGTAACAGCTGGTGAATTCACCGACGAGCCAGAGCCGTATAAGGAACCGCTACCGACGATACGATCGCGGATATCGATCTTATAAAAATCAGCAGTCAATGTCGAAGTGCGAGTTGGCTGCACAACCAAACCGAAACTATAGTTATTCGACTTCTCAGGTTTCAAACCATCAATCCCAACAATGCGCGCACCTGCGGAATTAGGTGGCAGTTGAACGAATGCTGAGGTAGGCGAAACATTGGTTGCGCTGTAATACTCTTCGGCCAACGTCGGTGCCCGGAATCCCGAGCTGATCGTACCGCGCAGCGCAACGACCGGAGTGAAATCGTAACGCAGCGAGAGCTTGCCCACACTGGTATTGCCAAAGTCGCTGTATTTTTCAAAGCGCGCCGCCGCATCTACTTTCAATTCTTTCACAGGCGAACCAGCTAAATCAATGTAGGCCGCGGAGTTGGTGCGGCTGTGTGTTCCCGCATCGGTCGATTGAAAGCCTGGGTAGGATGAAGAACCTGCTTGAAAGCTCGACGCTGCATCACCAGCGTCAATCTCATATTTATCGGTACGGAATTCCAAACCTGTTGCAAAGTTCAGCGGGGTGGCCCAACCGATATTGATTTCACGTCCCAAATCGATGTTCTGAGTCCATTGACTAGCGACGAAATTACCGGCGTGGAAGGTTGTCGGAGTCGCTCCAGTGGCATTAAACAAGGCGATATTGGCGCTGTTTTCGACGCCAATATGTTCAAGGTCTTTTCCATATGTGCTACTCACATCCCAAGTCCAATCATGGAACAATTTACCTTTGGCTCCAACCGTCAAAGCAAAATCAGTTTCATCGATGGTTTCTTTAGGATTGAATCCATTTGGATAGACTGCTGGGATTTTGCTCGGCAAACGGTAGTTTTCATAAGTGTCCGCCGTTTTTTTGCCCAATGTGGCAAACGCATACAAGTTAGTTTCAGCGTCGATTTTGTAACCTGAGTTGGCGGAGGCCACGTTTTGATGGTACGCCGCATCGCCAAAAATGCGATCTAAGTAAGGAAAGTCAGGCGAAGTTAAAAACGTGGGGTTTTTTGCTGCGGTAGCCAAATTCAACGCACGCGGATCAGGTCCGCTGCGCACGCTGTGATCGTGCGATTTAAAATCGGCCGTCAAGTTAATAAAACCGTTTTCCCCCAATTCAAAGCCGCCGTTAATTGATGCGGTCGCTGTGTTTCCACCACCATCCACATAGCGCCCGCCGCTGGTGCTGATGGATCCACCGCTAGCATCTTTTTTGAGAATGATATTAATCACGCCAGCAATCGCATCCGTGCCGTATTGTGCAGCCGCACCGTCAGTCAATACTTCGACGTGATCAATCGAAGCGATGGGAATGAAGTTCAAATCAGCCGCCGCACCACCTTGAAAGGCACTGCCATCGACCGACAAATTGGCGGTAGTATGACGACGCTTACCGTTGACCAGCACTAACGTATCGTTTGGACTAATGCCACGCAAACGCGCCGATAAAGTTAAGTTAGCAGTATCGCCACCAGTAGCTTGAGCGACAAATGAGGGGAATACTTGTGACAATGCGCCGATTAAATCCGATTGTCCAGTTGCTTCTAAAACCGATCCGTCAATGAGTTGAATTGGCGATGAACTATCGACCGCTTTTACGCCAGTTTGGCGAGTTCCGGTAACAATAACCGTATTGGTGTTCCCATCATTTGGCGGCGTCGTTTGTGCGAATGCGCCCGACTGCAGCGACAACATTAACAGGCCAGTTCCTGCTAATGTTTTCTTAAAGTTTTTTTGTGCAATCAAGCTTGATACGGCGATGCTGATTGGATGTAATGCTAACGTTGATCGTTGATATGACATGGTTGTTCTTCCCTTTTTTAATAGCTTTAATTAAATTCTTAATGAATTTTTCGTGATTTTTTCCAACTCGATTTCCAGCTTTCCGACAACTCTTTCGGCATTAACACGACTCATTGATTAGCAACAGTTTTTATCTAAAAAAAATTTTAGAGTTCGTACTAGAACCAATACATCCGTCGCATTGCGCCTCGGTTTGGATTTAACATCGAAAGATTTTTGTTACGAACTAATTTTTCCGAGTTTCCATATAACAATTTTTAGCTCAACGAAATTATTGGGTTGATTTTTGTTATTTAAGATCGCATGAAGTGTAAAAAATTGGGCGAGAAATTTTAACCAAGTGGCTAACTGTCGATGAGTCGGGAGCTGCCGTTAGCGCTGGAAAAATGTTGCTCGTGTAACGGGATTTTTATGAAGTGTTGGTGCTTTAAACTGCTCAACGCGGCCGAGCGAATTAGGAGAAAAACGAACAATTAAATCAACCATAAATCATCAGAACAACAACAGCCAAGTTCTATTTTTCGAACTTACATATCTGAATATTGCAGGAGAAATGACGCAAAAATGAGACGAAATATGCCTTCAAAAATTATAGAAATTTTTTGCATATAGATCGCTAAAACTATTCGTTGTTTGTGCGCGCAGGCGGCATTACTCTGTCGCTGTATCATTCTTCGCTAGAAGTCAGCGCAGTCTTCAAAAGTGGTCATTACACATCGCCACCCGACCGCCGCAAGTACATCACACCAAAAATAGGATGGCAATCTAGCGCAGACTTCCTACTAGTTGAACTAGGATTACGAATCAGGGTAGCTCATCATGGAAACAAAACTCAAACTCCTGCAAGCGGCATTGTTATTGGCAACAGCCAGCGGTCAAACAGTGCTCATTGCAAATATCAAAGCCGAAATCAAACGCCTCGAAAAAAAATTCCGCTGTGGCTTCTAGCCAAAACGGAATCGTTTTTATTGAATCAATCGAGGTGGCATTACTGACCTAATCAAACACCAATTCCCAATAAGCCACATCTATCCATTGATCGAACTTGCGCCCAACTTTTTTAAAATGGGCGACTTTCTCAAAGCCGAATTTTTCGTGTAACGCTATGCTGGCCGGATTCGGTTGCGCAACGCCGCCGATCACTACTTTAATTCCACGGCTTTTTAACTCGTCTAACAAGTGTCGATACAGTTTGGAACCGATGCCTAAGTTAGCACTGTCCCTATCAACATAGACCGAACTCTCAACCGATGTTCGATAGGCGCAACGCGCCCGCCATGCGCCGACATAGGCATAACCAACAATGCGGCCAGCGTGTTCATACACATACCAAGCAAACTTCTCGTTAGTGTCTCGAATCCTCTCTGCCATGTCGGCAACTGACACGGCAGCTTCTTCAAACGAGATCGTGGTATTGAGTACGTAATAGTTGTAAATCTCGGCAATCGCTGCGGCATCGTCGAGCGTGGCTAATCTGATCATCTCGCATCCTTTTTTGATCGCGTTGGCCGATCAATGGGTTGGGCAAATCGGGCACTCATTGCGTTAAATAGATCGCCAAATATTGTAGCGCCATACTGTTTCATTTAGGCAAAATAGGCGGAACTTCGTTATTATCATTGCCAATGTCACAGAGTTAGCCATTAACGGTTAAGACCGCACGAATAATTAAGGGGACTAACATGCATCGTCACGCTGCTATCGTATTCGCATTGCTTTCCATTACCTGCCTAAATGTGGTTGCCGCGGACAGGCTGCCAACCATTCCGCCCGGCCAATATAGCGAGGAACAAAAGCAGGCCGCCGCTGAGTTTGAGCAACATCGGCATGTGCCGGTGTTCGGCCCGTTTGAGCCGCTAATGCACAGCCCGCAAGTCATGTCGCAAACTCGCGCGATGGGAGATTATTTGCGCTATAAAACCGCGCTGGGCAGTTCGCTCAGCGAACTAGTCATCCTCATTACCGCACGGGAGTGGACGCAGGATTATGAATGGTATGTGCATCAACCAATCGCACTCAAAGCGGGATTAAAAAAAGAGATCGTGGATGCGATTGCCGATGGGCGACGTCCTAGCGCCATGAGTGACGATGAGGAAATGATTTATGACTTTTGCACCGAACTGCAGCACAACAAACGTGTATCGGATGCGACGTTTAATCGGGTCGAAAAACGTTTTGGCAAAAAAGGTGTCGTGGATTTAACCGGAATCAACGCCTATTACACATTACTAGCCATGCAATTAAACGTGGCCCAATATCAATTGCCTAGCGATGGCACCAAGTTGGAGCGCTTTCCGAAATAATTAGCCTCATTAACCCGTCCAAGTTAATTTAGTTGAATCGTTTTTATTTCGGTGCCTGATCTGAAATAGGTTCAAAAATTGCCGGCAGCATTTCTTTCATCGAACTAATAAAACAGCGCAGCTTGGCCGGATAAAAACGCGCATACGGATACAGCAAATACACCGGCAAGCGGCTTGCGCTCCAATCCGGCAGCAGGTTAATCAGCTTACCCTGTGCAATATCGTCCAACACTATCCAGGTCGAACCCACACCGACGCCAACGCCTTGCACAACGGCGTTTTTCATCGCGTATAAATTGTCGGTACGTAAGCGCGGGTTGAATTTAATTTGCGTGACTTCACCAGTTTGATGATTTTTTAATTCCAACTCCGACTGATAAAACGTGCTGAGCGCAACCCAAGGCAAGTTCGCTAAATCGCTTGGATGCTGAGGCATCGGGTGATGTTGAAATAAGTTGGGGGACGCAATAATCGAGCGCGAGATGTCACCAATCTGGGTGGCCACCATGTTTTGATCTTTGGGATGACCGACATGAATCGAGCAATCGATGCCTTCGGCAATAAAATCGTGCAGCGAGCGATCGTCGTGCAAATTCCACTCAACCGCCATCTTGGGATAACGGCTCAAATACTGCGCCAATGGCGCGATCAAATGATCTTGACCAAAGGCATGCGGCGCTAACACGCGCAGGACGCCACTTGGCTCTTCTTTCGCGCCGCGCAAATCCGATTCGACCGTATCCCACGCCACCAATAAATCTTTAAAGCGCTCATAACAACGTTCGCCATCGGCGGTCAGCAGCAAGGAATGCGTAGTGCGCTTGAGCAGGTGCAATCCCAGATAGTGCTCTAACATTTTTAAGCGGCGGCTAATGGTCGGTTGGGTGGTAGCAAGTTGTTTAGCCGCAGCGGTCATGCTGCCAGCATCCACAATCCGCACGAACGTTTGCATTAACTCAACGCGGTCGTGCAGGCCAGCTTGGAAATGGATTTTGTTGGAAGACATTTTCAATACCAATTGGTTATTAATACGCATTACGTATGAACTATATGCTTTACAGCATACTACCAATACCGAATTTGCATAGATATGATGGGCGCAAAGTCAGTTATCCGCCTCAAAATAAGTCAAACAGCACGCCGATTAGGGAATGAATATGTCTGCAACTAACACCAACATTGCATCAACTAGCGCCAATCTCGCTCAAAATGACGATTTGCCTAAGCAATTAGTCCTTTTAATGGCGATTAGCGTGGGCTTGGCGGTGGCCTGTATTTATTACAGCCAACCCATGCTGGGCGTTTTTGTCGCTAATCGACTGGGCAGCGCGCAAGAGATCGGCTGGATTCCGACCTTGACCCAATTGGGTTATGCGTTCGGGATTTTTTTCTTGGCGCCGCTGGGCGACCGCTACAACCGCAAAACCATTATTCTGATTAAGGGCGCAGTCTTGGTGCTGGCCTTGGGTGCTTTTGCGGCTAGCGCTGGCTTGTCGGTCATGTTAATCAGCAGTTTATTTATCGGAATTGCTGCAACCATGGCGCAAGATATTATGCCGGCCGCCGCGGCACTGGCTCCAGAACACAAACGCGGCAAGATTATTGGCACGGTCATGACAGGTTTGTTCTTGGGTATTTTGCTATCGCGAGTCGTCAGCGGTGTCGTCGCTGATTTGCTTGGCTGGCGCTTTGTGTTTTTGATTGCCGCTATCTCAATTGCGATGTGCTTAATTGTTCTAGCGCGCGGATTGCCCTCCATTAAACCGACTAGCACCTTGGCTTATACGCAGTTGATGAAATCGCTGTTTTCATTGCTCGGCCAATACCCTGCGCTGCGTGCGGCGGCGCTTGCTCAAGGACTGTTATCCGCAGGCTTTAGTGCCTTCTGGTCAACGCTGGCGGTGATGCTGCACGCAGCGCCCTTTCATATGAGCAGCTCAGTCGCCGGTGCATTTGGTTTGGCCGGTGCTGCGGGTGCGATGGCTGCGCCGTTTGCAGGGCGCTTTGCCGACAAACTGGGCGCTAAACATATCGTGCGCTTTGGCTCCATGATCACCGCTGGATTCTTTTTGCTCATGGCGCTGACCAGCCAACTTCATCCCGCGTTGGCATTAATTGCTCTGGTTATTGGCACGGTCGGTTTTGATCTGGGCGTGCAGATTTGTTTGGTCGGTCATCAAACTATCGTGTACAGCTTAGATGCGGCGGCGCGCAGTCGTTTAAATGCGGTGCTACTGACTGGCATGTTTATTGGCATGTCGAGTGGCTCTGCCATCGGCGCAGCGCTGCTGGCTCATTGGGGATGGACTGCCGTAACCGTGTTTGGCACTGTCTGCGCTTGCGGTGCTTTTTTAGTGCGTTATTTTCATGCTAAAACAAGCGGGCATTAAGACGAACCGCTCGGCAAATTAGCGACAAGAAGCCCTGATTAGTCAGGGCTTTTTTTGTTGGCGAAAAGCCTAGCTTCCACCTCAGACGCACCAGCAACTAGCAAACCATGCAACCTATGTAGCTCGGCGCGCCAAATAACAACAAAAGCGCTGCTATTTTGCTATCGAACACCAAGAAATTTAATGTTAACAAATTGAAATACCGAGTTTAACTTCCTATACTCAACTTTAACTGCCCATTCCAATTCTGTTAATCCTCTGTATTTCGGCGAAGGCGCGCCTTGGGCTGTTGACAGTATATTTTTTGGCATTTTTTTGATGTTTTGAAAAGCGAAAACGCCGAATCAAGCAGTTCTTGCACTCACTTTTCGACATTGCATTCAATCGTTGATCGCAAGCATTTGAACCACTACGGGCCTGAGCAATATGAAATTAGACGTCATTGTCATCGACGATTCCTCGATCAATCTGGTGCTGACATCGCACCTAATTCATAAATTTGAAGGCTGCATCACGAGCGAATTTAACAATCCAAAACAGGCCTTGGAATGGTGCTTTGAGCATGTGCCTGATTTGGTGATTGTGGATTTTATGATGCCAGAGATGGACGGCATCGAATTTATTCGCCGTTTTCGCGCTCTGCCAGAACGGGCCGACATTCCAGTGCTGATGGTCACAGCCAACGATCAAATCGAAATTCGCCATCGTGCGTTGGAGGCCGGCGCCAACGATTTTCTGAACAAACCAATCGACAAAATTGAATTCGCCGCACGCGTGCGCAACATGCTGTCCTTGCGTCGCAGTCAACGTAAATTACTAGACCAAGCCGCGTGGCTATCGGAGGAAGTCAAACTCGCCACCAACGAGATCTTAGCGCGCGAACGCGAGACCATTATTCGCTTATCGAAAGCTGCCGATTCACGCGACCCAGAAACCGGCGCACATATTTTAAGGATGTCGCATTTCTGTAAGCTGATTGCCTCGCACATCGGCGTATCGGAAGAAAACCAGCAAATATTATTAGACGCCGCGCCGATGCATGATGTGGGTAAGGTTGGGATTCCTGACAATATTTTGCTCAAACCGGGTCGCTTGGATCCGACCGAATTCGACATCATGAAACAGCACTCTTTCTTGGGTTACGAAATACTCAATGGCAGCGAATCCGTGATCTTAAAAGCCGCCGCCGAAATCGCCCTGTCCCACCACGAAAAATTCGATGGTAGCGGTTATCCCTTTGGCTTGGTGGGCGACAAGATTCCGCTCTTTGCTCGCATTTGCGCGGTCGCAGATGTATTTGATGCGCTCACCTCAGAACGACCGTACAAAAAAGCATGGCCGGACGATCAAGCCATCGCCTATTTACGCGAAGGCCGTGGCAAACATTTTGATCCCATGTGCGTTGATGTTTTCTTAGAAAATTGGGACGAGGTGATGGAAATCCGCAATCGCTTCAAGGATTAAAACGTGTCGGCAGTTCGATTCATTCAGTCACTCTCATTACCGCCAACGACCAACAAAGCACCCTAAAAATGAAAGTTCTAATTAGATCGTTACTTGTCGTGCTGGCCTATGTCGTGTTCGGCAAACTATCCATTCTATTAGCCCCTTCACCCGGTTACGCGGCCCCGATTTTCCCGCCCGCAGGGATTGCATTAGCGGCGATTTTTATTGGTGGAAAACGGCTGCTGCCATCGGTATTAATCGGCTCATTTTTACTGAACCTGTGGATTGGGTATTCGTCCGGACAAGCTCTCAATGTCACCGCAATTATCGCGGCTTCGTGCATCGCCGCGTCGTCCGCCTTGCAGGCCGGTGTAGGCAGCTGGCTATTAATGAAAATGATTGGGCAGCCGCTGCGACTTGATCGGATTGGCGAAATTGTGCGCTTTATGCTGCTCGCGCCGGTTAGCTGTTTAATCAGTTCGACCTTATCCGTTTCCAGCCTAGTTGCGCTCGGCATTTTTAGCTTCAAAAGCCTTGCGGGGAATTGGGCCATCTGGTGGATCGGCGACACGTTTGGGGTGATGTTGCTATTCCCCTTGACGATGATCGCTGCCGGTCAACCGCGAGAGCTTTGGAAGCGAAGAGTGAATTCGGTTGCGGTACCGATTTTGTTAGCGTTCGCGATATTTGTATTGATTTTCTTCCGCGCCAATCAATGGGAATACGACGATTCACTCAATGATTTCCGCCAGACTTCCCAAACGGTGAAAAACGATGTCGAAGCCAAATTAAGCGAACAAGAATCGCTGCTAGAGCAGCTAGCTGGATTGATGACGCAAGACAAAACCCGCAAGGTTACGCGCGAAGGATTTGCCAGCTTCGTTTCCCGTTCTTTAGCGCGCTATCCAATGATCCAAGCCTTGGAATGGGCGCCGATAATTTTTAATGCCGAACGTCAGAAATTTGAAATTATCCAACGAAAAGACGTACCTAAGTTTGACATCAAAGAGCGAGACGCGCAGGGAAAACTGCTCACCGCTCAAGTACGCGATTCGTATTATCCAGTGGTCTACGTTGAGCCTCTCGCTGGCAATGAACCGGCACTTGGTTTTGACCTCGCATCCAATCCAACCCGTCTAGCGGCAATTCAAAAAGCGATCGCAACCGGCAAAACCGTTATCTCAGCCCCACTCAAATTAGTGCAAGAACAGCAGCAACAATCGGGCGCTTTGTTACTGCTGCCAGTTGATGCCAACAATCCAAAATCAGATGTGGTTCTGACCGTATTGCGGTTAGGCGATTTTATGGAAAGCTTGCTGCAACGAACCCGCCCAATGATCTACTCGCGGCTCATTGATGTCGATGAAAAGAAAATTGTCTACGATAACTTTGAGCCGAAAAATTTACGTAATTTGTTAGCCTATGATTTCGAATTTGGCTCGCGCCGCTACCGCTTGGAAACCGCGCCTACACCCAACTATTTAGCCTTACATCGCAGTTGGCAGAGCTGGGCCTTATTAGCTATTGGGATGTTGGGTACTAGCCTACTCGGTTCTTTATTATTGATGGGCTCGGGTTACGCTTCGCGTATCAAACAAGAGGTGAAAGAACGCACGGCAGAATTATTGGAGGCAAAAAAAGAAGTCGAGCGCGAAAATCAAAAGAAACTGGCATTGCTCCAAAACGCCAGCGATGGTCTGCATATTGTTAATCCGGACGGAATTTTAATTGAGGCCAGTGATTCGTTTTGCACCATGCTCGGCTACCAACGCAATGAGCTGATCGGCAAGCATGTGAGCTTCTGGGATGCGATGCACTCAAGAGATCAAATAAGTAAAGCGATTGAGCTCAATTTAAGTACTAAAACCTTATACAGCTTTGTATCGCATCATCGCCGCAAAGACGGTAGCATCATCGATGTGGAAATCAATGCTGTGCCACATAATTCGGATGGCGAATACGTTTTAATCAATTCGTCGCGCGATATTACCGAGCGCAATCAATCGTTAGCACAGCTCAAACTTGCCAAAGAATTAGCCGAAGAGGCTAGTCGCGCCAAGAGCGATTTTCTGGCCAACATGAGTCACGAAATTCGCACCCCAATGAACGGCATTATTGGCATGACCGAATTAGCCTTGGATACTGATTTAAACGAAGAGCAAAAAGGCTATATCGAATTAGTTAAGTCGTCGGCGGATGCGCTGCTCACCATCATTAACGATATTTTGGATTTCTCTAAAATCGAAGCTGGAAAAATGCAGATCGATAATATCGACTTCGATCTGCACGATATGCTATCGCAAACAACCCGCTCGCTAGCAATACGCGCCGACCAAAAAAATCTCGAACTATTGCTTGATATCGACCCAGCTATTCCTAGAATGTTAAAGGGTGATCCAGGTCGTCTGCGGCAAGTGTTGATCAACCTCATTGGTAACGCGATTAAGTTCACCGAACGTGGTGAAATCGTTATTAAAGCAACCTTGCGCGAAGGCGCTGCGATCTCGGAATTAATCCCGTTGCGCATTAGTGTGCGCGACACAGGGATTGGTATTCCAGAAGAAAAATTTAAAGCAATCTTTGATTCCTTCTCGCAAGCCGATACCTCAACGACGCGGGTTTATGGCGGAACAGGCTTGGGCTTGTCGATCTCAGCGCGTTTGGTTGAATTAATGGGTGGTAGCATTTCGCTGGAAAGCGCGCTAGGTAACGGAAGTACCTTTTACATTGATATTCCGATCGAGCGCGCTCAGGGTAACGCAGTGATGCACGATGAAGCGCTATTTTTGAAAAATATGCGAGTGTTGATCGTGGACGACAATTTAACCAATCGTGAGATCGCACTCGAATTAACTCAGCGTTGGGGCATGCTGCCAACCGCAGTGGAAGGTGGCCAACAAGCGATTGACGAACTGACCCGCGCTAAGCAAGCAGATGAACCGTACGAATTACTGCTGTTGGATGTGCGCATGCCGGATATGAACGGCTTTAGTGTCATTGAAGAACTGCGTGCGCAGCATGCTGACGACATCGCACCAGTGATGATGTTGACGTCAGAAGGACAACGCGGCGACGCGCAGAAATGCCGCGAGTTAGGAGTATCGGCTTACCTACTCAAACCCTATACCCAATCCGATTTATTCGCCGCCATTATGAACACATTGGGGTTGATCGATAAACCGGAACCCGTGCTAGTTACGCGCCATTTTTTACGTGAAAGCAAACACAAACTAAATGTCTTGCTAGCCGAAGATAACAGCGTCAATCAAACGCTGGTGAAAGGATTGTTGACCAAATTTGGGCACAGCATTGAGGTGGCCCAAAACGGCCTAGAGGCGGTTGAGAAATGGCATGCGGGCCGCTACGACCTAATCCTCATGGACGTCGATATGCCAGTATTAAATGGCTACGCCGCCACCGAACAAATCCGCCAATCAGAGCAAGCAAATCCAGAGCAACATATTCCGATTATCGGACTAACCGCGCACGTTGTAGAAGGCACGCGGGAAAAATGCTTGGCTGCCGGAATGGATGGCTATCTGAGCAAGCCGATTAATATCGAAGCGCTGTGGCGGGAATTAAACAAGCTAGGCCAAGCAATCCGCACCGATGAGCCACCAGCACCGACTATTAACTATGCCTTGGCCGTGGCTGACTTTAATAAGACCCGCCGCAATGTGGATGAAGATCAGGATATTTTCAATAAAATTGTCGAGCTATTTTTAGTTGACGCGCCGTCGCATGTGCAACAGATCAAGGACGGCATCGCGCAAAATTCAACCGACAAAATCCGCCATAGCGCACATACCTTACGCGGCATGTTGGGCATTTTCTCGGCGGAACGCAGCATGCAAATCGCTAGAACAATAGAACAAGAAGCTGGACAGAAAGATCTGCGCGGTTTAACGAAAGAATTAGAAATCGCGCTAGCGGAATTGGAAGATATGATTAAAGCGTATCAATGGTGATAGCGGCATTACGCCTCACCAAGATTGGCGTCCAGCTAATTCAAGCAAGTCGGTGCTTAACGATTAATGCTAATGGAAGGGCAAAAAATAAATGCGACACAAACCCACCAATAATAACAACTGGGTCTAAATAATTAGGGTGGTCAGTCGAAGCAATAGAAATAGCTACGTGCATAACAACCCAGGCAAACATGGCGTAGAAAATTGCTAGCAAACTCGCTTCCCAACCGCGCTGCCGAAAGTACGGCCAAATTAGGGCAAACAGTACACCCCACAATGCTGAAAAACTAAAATGAATCAGCGTGCCGATAAAATACGCCGCTGCACCTAAGTCATTTTGGATTTCTTTACCAAACACCAAACCAGTCGCATTACGCGGGATATCGCCGAGCTGCAATAAATGCTGCGCGCCGACCCACACCAAGGCTTCGTACATCCAGATCACGATTCCAGCAATCAGCCCGCTGGTTGCACCAATTTTGAGGGCGGATGTTGAGCGCGTGTCAGAAATCATTTGCTGTCCAATCCAACTCGATTGTTTGCAATGAGACGATCTGCGAATTCCTGCCAATCAGCACCAGCAGCAATCGCGTCAAAAGTGCCAGCTTGCTTGTGCTGCGCCATCCAATCGTCTTTCTCGGCAATTGCCGCGGCCATCAAGGGTGCGAAACCAGCTTCATTCACAGTATTGGCGACTTCGCGCATTTCTTCGGCGCGGCGTTTTCCATGTTGCGCTACCCGACTAAAAAAATAGGCGCTTTGCTGCTCCCAATTAATCGAGGGGAAGGTTTCTTTGAGTGTGGCGATCATGTGTTGCTCTACTCCATAATGCCGCGCCGTGGTAAAGCTCTCGATGACCAGCGCTTCCAGCCCCTTGATCATCACACTGCGACACATTTTGATGGCGGATGCGTTGCCAATGTCAGCTGCCACCGATTTGGTATCCATGCCTAAGTTATTTAACACAGCAGACAATTCAACTGAGCGCGCACCGCCCAATAAGATTGGAACACGAATTCCATACGGCGGTACCGAGGTCATCACACCGGCTTCGACATAACTTCCGCCAGCGGTTTCAATGCACAACGCGGCTTGTTGTTTTGTTTTGGGTGATGCTGAATTTAAATCGATGAAAATCACACCCGCCGCAATTGCCTCAGCCGCAGCTTGCGCTACCGCTAGGGTGTTGGAGGCGGTAACCATCGAAAAAATAATGTCGGCGCGTTGCGCTAATTCTTGGATTGATTGGCACAGATAAACTTGATTTGATTCGGCGTGCTTGCGCTGTTCGATGCTTTGATTGGGCGAGAAAAATTTAGTATCCCAAGCACTAATTGAATTCACACTTTGTTTTAAGCCCGCTGCGAAAATTGTTCCGACTTCGCCATAACCAATGATTCCAATTCTCATACTCAGCTTCCTATCAAACGCAAACACATTATTGAAACAACTTCGGGCAATCCAAACAAACACACTTTTCGTGTTGTTCAGATTGCCCGCCCTGCACATCCAGCTCCGATAAATTTATTGGCAGGACAACTTACCCTCAACAACCGAACATTGTTTTTGGAAGCCAGGCTGCATAAATTCTGCGCCGTACCAATCGTAAGAAGTAGGTTCCCGTTCGCCAGCTTGGGCGCGGTAGTTGGCTGGGTCGTTGGGATTACCGGCACCTTTATAGACCGCTTTATTCGGGTAGGCAAAGACGACGCGAGTTTTTATTGCGGCCTTATTAATCGGCATCACCGGAAGAGGCGGCAAGTCGCCCTTGGCATGATCTTTATCACCGGGCGGTGGGCCCAATTTTGGCGGGAATCCTGACACCGTGTGCGCCACTATTGAGGTTGGCGCTTGGTTTGATTCAGTCCAACGCATTAACGGTGTCAACAAATCAAACTCGCTCGGACCGTCGCCCATCGCGCAATGGTACATACCGGGAAATAGAAACAGCTTGGCAAAATCGCTTGTTTTATCTTTGCCTAAAACTTGGTTCACTGCGGTGTAGTACGCAATCGTGTTGATCGGTGAAATATGTGGGTCAGACCAACCATGCCACAGAATTAATTTCCCACCGGCGTTGGCGAAGCTAGACAAATCGGGATTAGTCGCATCGTACAAGGAATGCATGGCACGCTCTAAATCGAATTGCGCGGCATCGAAATGGAAATCCTTCAAGGTGTAATCGTCCGGCGTATTTTTTTCAAAGATTAATTTTTTGATTGAGCCTAATGCCATGAAGGTACTTGGCACTACTTGGTCAACACTTTTAGTCACAAAGACGCCATCCCACGATAATTCAGAACCATATTGCGGGCCGCCGATGGTGAGGTGTTTTCCGTTTGCATCCACCGGACCTGCATAGAGTTTGCGCACGGTTTCAACTTGCGCTGCACTTAGGCATTGCGCGGTATCTGCTTGGTCCTCTTTACACTGCAAAACAACAGGATCAAATTTGCACTGACGTGGGTCGTTGATGATGCCATCTTTTTGTCCGTCTAAGGCATCGCAGCCGTCCAACACAGCCTTGTGCAATAGCGGTAATTTATCAGCAGTTAAAATGGTCTTACCATTAGCGTCGGTGTTACTGGTCGCTTGCCATCCATGGTAGAAGCTATTCTGAATAACAAAATTCATCGCCGGAGCGCCAGCAGAAATGCCATTGAAATCATTCGGGTAACGCTGCGCTTCCATCAATGCTTCACGGCCCCCGTCAGAGCAACCGGCAAAATAATTGAATTTGGCCGGCACACCGTAAAACTGGCGCACCAATTCTTTACCTAACACGACAGTCAAATGCTGACCGCGATAAGCGAAGTCAATGCGCGCTTGCGGATCATCACCGAATGAACCGTCGCCCATGTTTTTACCAGAGTGCCCCATGTCAGTTGCGCCCAGCGCCAGAGCATGGGTATCGGCAGGAACACAGCCCTGATCATGTTCAGTGTGAATATCCACCATGCCGCACAAACCGCCGCATCCCGTTTGCAGATAACGCTGGGTCCAACCTTTGACAGGGAATCGATATTGGCTGTGAATATTAGGCGCAATCAAGGTACTGATTTCACAGTATGGCGCGCCGTCTTGCTCAATAGCCTTGGCGCTGAGGATTTCTGTTTTTGCACCAACAACTGCTGCCAGCTGATCGTTGAGCGCGCCGCCTGTTAGTTTGTCGCAAGCCAGCACTGGAGCGACTTCAGCTAGGCTAGCTAAGCCAGCTTGGGCGTAGGATTTAGCTAACTTTGCTGGCTTAGTCTGGGCCTCAGCGGGCGTAACAATCGTTGTCACTAGCAATGCCAAAGTAAGCACTAAACCCGTGCTGTGTCGTAGAGTTGAAAAAAATGAGGAAGCAGATTTCATAACCATCCTTAAGAACTAAAAAGGCCAACATAGAAACTATATTGGCCTTAATTCGATTAGTAATTTACTCCAATTCGAACACCAATAAAGCGTGGTTCACTTACCGAGTAACTTGGGTGCGCTTGGCTAGAAGGCCCAGACGTCATCTGCAGTTTGTTCTCAATATTAGTCACAAATAGCTGCGCTGAAAACCTACCGTTTTGATCTAAGTAAGTAATGTTGGCATTGCTGCGCGTGAACGCTTTTTGTGTATTTTGAACACCGTCGATGAAGTCAGTTAATTGGTAACTGCTGGAATACTTAGTTCCGAGGTAAGTACGAACTGTACCGCTCTGCAATTCAAAATTATGGGTATAGCCCAAGGTCGCTGATGCTGCCGGCGTCTTGTCTAAACTCTTGCCAGTAAAATCAACATTACCCATGATGCCAGTCATCAAATGTTTGAATTCAGAATGCATGAACGAGAGGGAGCCCGTCAATTGATCGGCATTGGATAACTTCACTTTGAACGCATTTTCCCAACCATATAATGTCGCTGGCGCAGGGTGGGTATAGATCACGAAATTACCATCAATGATCGACAAGCTACTGATTTGATCTTTGGTGTAATCGTAGTAAAAGAAATCACTGGTAAAGCGAGTTGTATTGGTACTGGCTTTGTAGCCGATCTCATACGCGGTTAATTGCTCCGCTTCGTAAGGACCTGTGCCTTTAGTCACTGGATCAAAGTCATTAAATCCGCCTGGTTTGTAACCCGTTGCTACCGCTGCATACAATAATTGGGTCGGGGTAAATTGGTAGTTAGCACCTAAGCGGTAGGTCAGCTTGTTAGCGCTTTCCGAACCATTGTTTGGGCCACCAACACAATCAGCATATGGATTGGTGCAAGTCGGTGATGGACCAGCGGCAAAAGTACCTACGCGCTCGGTTGAATCGCTCGTTTCGCGCAATCCGATTAAAACGGAAAACGTATCGCTGAGTTTATAAGTGCCTTGTCCAAATACACCACTTGATTTGTGTTTAGTGGTGTTGAGTGGATCAATCCCGTTGGTACTGCCATCAACCGTTGGATTGGAAACCAAGGCATTTAAATTGTGATCGCTTTCATTAATTTTCTCGTTATGAAAGTTCACACCCGCCACCCAGTTAAATACCGAAGGAGTTGCATTGGTCAAGCGCAATTCAGCATTAGTCTCTTTAAAATCGCCTCGGCAATTGCGCCATGCGTATTGTGGATCACCGAAAGGATTCGTGTTGCCCAGCGGGTCGCCTGTGCCGGAGGTCAGTTCGCGCGCATGGTATTGATTGCTGGCGGCAATTGCGGTGAGTTGAGTGTTGGCTAATAAGGTGTTGAATTCGAGATTGTAGTTATTGAAATGATCGTTAATATTGCCACCAAATGGATTACCAAACACTTGGCGCTGTTGAGTGCCCGACGCATCTTGCAAGGTGTTCAAATTTGGCACAACGCCATAACCTACGCCCGAAGAATCACCAAAGGTCGTCGCTACCAATAAGTTAGTTTCTGGGTTGAAGTTATACAAAGCACTAACGCGACCCGCTCTGTCGTGCTGATCGTTACGCGCTGGACCACCGGGATTGGCGCCCAAAGTCGGCTCCAAATAGCCATCGCGATCGTTGCTGTTTAATGCCACGCGAATTGCCAGATCTTTATTGACCGGCGCATTCACCACTGCATCAGCACGTTTCGTATTGTAGTTACCCAACTCCACACCGGCAGAAGCAGCAAATTCTTTGCCCGGCTTATTAGTAATGACGTTAATCGCACCGCCCGTTGTGCTGGTTCCGTACAAAGTACCTTGTGGGCCGCTCAGCACTTCAACGCGCTCTACATCGAAAAAGCTTAAGCCCTGAACCAAGGGACGACCGATAGGTACGCCGTCAACATTGAAGCCAATGCCTTGAGTACCCTTGGAAGTTTGATCGGTCGTCGTCACGCCGCGGATATTGATATTGACACCGAAGCCATCGCGACCAATGACCAAGTTGGGAACCACTTCGCCAATATTGGCGACGCTAACAATGCTGTTCTCTTTCAAATCTTCACCAGTAATGGCCGTGATTGCCAGCGGTGTTTTGGAAATTGGTTCACCGACTTTACGCGCTGTCACGATCACTTCTTGAATACCATTTTGTGGCTCGCTGGTATTAACTGTCGTACTTTGGTCAGCGTCTGGTGCGCCATTGACCGGTTCAGCGGCATAAGCGAATGTTGAAACAAGTTGCAAAATGCCGATTGCCAATGCAATCGGCTTTAAACGCATTGTCTTTGATGGATGCGATACCTGTGTTTTCATAATTGTCTCCGATTTATATTTCTAGTATTAGGACTTCACCTACAAGCAATCTGGCTAACTTCATGGATTGCGGACTTATCTTGTCACCGTTGCGCTCTGCTTATAGTTCGATCGTTGATCGGTTCTTCGCAGAGAATTTGCGCCAGAAAAAATTTATTTCGGGCAATTGAATTATCGTTGAACTTATTTTTTAGCCCCTGCGCAAAAAATCAAGTTACCCATCTAATTTTGTTATGAGTTAAAAA
Source organism: Sapientia aquatica (assembly GCF_004358105.1). GTDB lineage: Bacteria > Pseudomonadota > Gammaproteobacteria > Burkholderiales > Burkholderiaceae_D > Solimicrobium > Solimicrobium aquaticum. Next base: position 96,626 of record NZ_SMYL01000004.1, read on the forward strand.
TTTGCGACGAAAAAAATCCGCACAAAATACGTTGTTTAGCAGGAGGAATAAGGAGAAAATTGCAGCGCGGAAGAATCGAATTTCGAATTCTAAAAATGCGGATTAAAAGCAACAAAGCGCGATAAAAGTCGTTGCGACAGGCAAACTAATCAGGGTTGAAAAGCCTTGTGTTGCAGTTCGTCGGCAACTTTTCGAATCGCCTCCATTAGCACAGAAGCACCGGGAGACGCGAACGAACCTTCACGCCGCATTAACCCAATCGAGCGGGCTGCATGCTTGAATTCGTAATTAAGCACGGTCAATAAACCCGATTGCCGTTCGTAATACAACTGCTGCGGAGAGATCGCCGTGACCATATCGCTGTTGAGTAATAGTCCACGTAATAACGCTAAGTCGCTGGTCTCGACTATCGGTTGCGGTGGCACTAAATTTTGCGATGAGAAGGATAAGTCAAACATTTTTCGGGCCGGCGTTCCTTGGCGCGCCAAAACCCACTGCATCGTCGACAGATCATCTAATTTGATTTTTTTAACCTTGGTTAGCGGATGGCCGCAGCGCACTGCAATGGCAACGTTATCGATTAGCAATGGCTCACAAATCATATCGTTGGCGCTTTCGTCATTACGCAACGCGCCGATAATGAAATCAATATCGGCTGAGCGCAATCCGACTTCCAATTGCTCGAACGGGCCCTCGACTGTTGAAATTCGCAGCAAGGGATGATGCTTAACAACCTCGGCAATTGCCATCGGAAGAATCACCGAGCGACTTAAGGGCAAGGCGCCCACGGTGATGGTGCCCTGCAAGGTTCCGCGCAACGCAGCAATGTCATCCTCAACTAAACTCAATTCGGCCAACGCCCGCTTGGCATGAAAAGTTAAGATCGCTCCCGCATCGGTAGGAATCATGCCTTTCGTGGTGCGTTGAAATAAAGGTATTTTTAAACTGGATTCCAACTGGCTCACCGACGAACTCACCGCTGGCTGGGTGATATTCAATACCCGCGCCACCGAGGGCATGTGATGTAATTGCGCCAAGGTGACAAAGCAGATCAAGCGGTTCTCATTGAACAACATGCTAAAAATTGGCGCGTTCAAGGAGCCATTTTTTTCTCTGATTACTGGCAGCATTTTCTCTTTGGCGCTGTGCAATTCTTGCGCTGCCCGTTTGGCGCGGTACAACAAAGTATTACCAAAGACGGTCGGCAACATGCCGGTGGCTTTGCGCTCAAATAAGGCGACATCCAAGGTTTCTTCTAACGATTTAATCGATCGCGTAATAGCCGATTGCGCCCGATACAGCGAGTCAGCCGCTTTGGTAATCCCGCCGGTTTCAACCACAGCCAAAAACGCACGGATGTGTCGAAGATTTAAAGGTGCTTTCATGCGAAGTTGTTTCCTTAATTTATGTGCGCCCGCGCGGTGAAATTATCACCTTAACTTTGTGCATCGCAATATTTTCGATGCCTCAAATTGCGCTTAATGAATCGCCAACACATTAATGCTATTGAACTGCTTTGGCGCGGGCCGATGTACGAATAAGACCTAAATCCGCTAGCAAAACGCTGATCCGTACTTTACTTGGTTTCAGGAAGTTTATTCAAGCCAATAAGCAAAATAGAACGGCGCACACTTCATAAAGCAACACAGTCTGCATCAACATGCTCAATACTGAGCGCAAGCAAAATTTACTTTTAAACAGCGAAAGTAACGACATGAAACCAGAAGCAAGCTCTGATCAAATTGGCATTCCCTGCCTATTCATGCGCGGTGGAACTTCCCGCGGTCCGTTTTTTTTAGACTCTGATTTACCCACCGACCAAACCCAGCGCAATCAGGTTTTACTCGCAGCAATGGGCTCGCCCGACAAGCGCCAGATCGATGGTTTAGGCGGCGCGCATCCGCTCACCAGTAAAGTCGGAGTAGTAAGCAAAAGCCGGCGTGAAGGAGTCGATTTAGAGTTTTTATTCCTGCAATTGCAACCCGATAACGACACCGTTGATAGCACGCCCAATTGCGGCAACATGCTGGCCGCGGTGGTGCCATTCGCCATTGAAAAAGGTCTAGTCGCTGCATCGGGTGAGCAAACAACATTGCGGGTCTTAACGTTAAACACCGATATGTTGTGCGACATCACGGTGCTGACTTCAAACGGTCATGTGCGCTATGCGGGTGACGCTAAAATCGATGGCGTTCCCGGCACCTCGTCACCGATCACCATCAATTTTTTAGATACTGCTGGTTCGGTATGCTCCAGCTTATTGCCCACTGGGCGGGTGTTAGATCATTTTTCCATTTCCGGCTCAGGTTTTGCGCCGTTCGAGATCGACGCCACCTGCATTGATAACGGCATGCCAATGGTGCTGCTACGCGCCGCCGATTTGCAACGCACTGGACACGAATCGGTGGAGCAACTCAATGCCAATAGCGACTTGAAGCAACGCTTAGAAGCGATACGCTTGCACGCTGCGCTGGAGATGGGCTTGGGTGATGTGAGCAAAAAAAATTATCCAAAAATGTGCTTGCTAGCAGCACCTGATCAAGGTGGCAATATCTTGACCCGCTGCTTTATTCCGCATGTTTGTCACGACGCGATTGGCGTATTAGCCGCGGTCACGGTTGCCACTGCCTGCGTTTTGGAAAACAGTGTCGCTTGCGGCTTAGCCGTGATTCCGGAAGGTTCGGCAAAACTCATTTCCGTCGAACACCCGAGCGGGGAATTTAGCGTCGAATTAGAGATCGATGCTAACAATAAACAACAAGTAAATCGCGCCGCGTTAATTCGCACTGCGCGTCTCATTATGCGCGGCGAAGTCATGGTACCCGCCGCAATCTGGACTAAGTAATCAAGGAGCTGTCATGACAACGACTAATTTCGCCACCAAAAAACACCGCATCATCGATTGCCATGGGCATTACACGACTGCCCCCAAAGCGCTAGAAGAATGGCGCAATAAACAAATCGCTGGATTAACGAATTCTGCTCTCGCACCCAAAGTATCGGACTTAAAAATTAGCGACGACGAATTGCGCGAATCGATCGAAACCAATCAACTCAAACTAATGCGCGCCCGTGGCTTGGACATGACAATCTTCTCGCCACGCGCGAGCTTTATGGCGCATCACATCGGCGACTTTAATACCAGCGCAACGTGGGCCGCGATTTGCAACGAGCTGTGCTACCGCGTATCGCAATTATTTCCCGATAATTTTGTACCGGCTGCCATGCTGCCGCAATCACCGGGCGTCGATCCGCGCACCTGCATTCCAGAGCTAGAAAAGTGCGTTAATGAATACGGCAACATCGGCATCAATTTGAATCCCGATCCATCGGGTGGACATTGGACTTCACCAAGTTTATCGGATCGCCATTGGTATCCGATTTACGAAAAAATGGTCGAATACGATATCCCCGCCATGATCCATGTCAGCACGAGTTGCAATAGCTGCTTCCACACTACCGGCGCGCATTATCTCAACGCTGACACGACCGCGTTTATGCAATGTTTAACGTCGGATTTATTTAAAGACTTCCCAACCTTGAAATTCATCATTCCGCACGGTGGCGGCGCAGTTCCTTATCATTGGGGACGTTTCCGTGGCTTGGCACAAGAATTGAAAAAGCCGTTACTAACCGAGCATTTGCTAAACAATATCTTTTTTGATACCTGCGTGTACCACCAACCCGGTATCGATTTACTGACCAAAGTTATCCCGGTCGACAACATTTTATTTGCCTCCGAAATGATAGGCGCGGTGCGCGGCATCGACCCAGAAACAGGGCATTATTTTGATGACACCAAACGCTATATTGAAGCGTCCACCCAACTCAACGACGAACAACGCTACAAGATTTATCAAGGCAATGCGCGGCGAGTCTTCCCGCGCTTGGATGCGCGCCTCGATTAATTATTTACACTGAAAAAGGAATCACCATGTCACTCAATCAATTAGGAATCGTCAAACGAAACATCATCCGCGCTGAACCTAAAGCGGTGGAACAACTAGCCAAATTCGGCGTTGCCACAATCCACGAAGCGATGGGGCGCGTTGGCTTGCTCAACCCAACGATTCGACCGATCTACAACAGCGCCAAAGTATGCGGAACCGCAGTGACGGTGCTGATGCAACCGGGCGACAACTGGATGTTGCACGTCGCTGCTGAGCAAGTTCAGCCGGGCGATGTGGTGGTGGCGGCAGTAACAAGCGAATCAACCGATGGCTTCTTTGGTGACTTATTAGCCACGTCGTTTCGCGCGCGCGGCGCACGGGGCTTAGTCATTGATGCAGGCGTGCGAGATGTGCATGATTTAACCGAGATGGGCTTTCCAGTTTTTTCAAAAGCAATCAGCGCCAAAGGAACTATCAAGGCCACACTCGGCTCGGTTAATATCCCTGTTGTTTGCGCTGGCGCGTTGGTGAATCCAGGTGACGTGATCATCGGTGATATTGACGGCGTCGTCGTCGTACCGGCAGCATTTGCGGGCAAAGTGGCCGAAGCCGCTGCAGCGCGCGAAGCGAATGAGGCTTCTAAGCGTGAGAAGTTGGCCTCTGGTGTCTTGGGATTAGATATGTATTCCATGCGCGAGCCACTAGCCAAAGCTGGTTTGACCTATATTGATTAGAACGCCCACAACTCAGCACAACGCGCGACAACTTATCAACACAATAATAAAAATAACTGAGACAAATAATGAATCAGACTTCCTTGGATGTACGTACTTTTATTAACCAGAGAACCATGTCGTCATACCAATGGGTACTGGTTTGTTTGTGTTTTTTGATTGTGGCAGTTGATGGGATGGACGTAGCTATCATGGGCTTTGCCGCGCCATCAATTTTGACCGATTGGCAAATCACCCGCGCTAGTTTTGGCATCGTGATGGGCGCTGCACCGCTCGGTTTAGCATTCGGCGCGTTGATAGCCGGCTCATCCTCGGATTGGCTGGGACGTCGCAAAGTATTAATGGCATCCGTATTCGGCTTTGGTGTTTGCACGCTGATTACCGCCTTCACTCACAGCCCGACCGAAATGGCGATTTTGCGTTTTTTGACAGGCTTTGGACTTGGCGCTGCTATGCCGAATGCCTCCACATTAATGTCGGAATATGTACCCGAGCGCTCGCGTGGTGTGCTGCTAACCATTATGTTCACCGGATTTAATCTGGGTTCAGCATTGATCGGATTTGTCGCCGCCTATTTATTACCTACTCACGGTTGGCGCACTTTACTGTTTTTCGGTGGCGTCGCGCCACTGGCCTTGCTGCCCTTACTCTATTCTTACTTGCCTGAATCGGCGCGGTTTCTGGTGGTGCGTAACTATCCAACCGACAAAATTCGCAAGGTCCTAAGTCGCGTCTGCCAATTCAATTTAGATCATGTGCGCGAATTTATCTCGGTAGAATCAACCGTCGCCGTTAAGCAGCCGATAGCGGTGTTATTTACTAAGTTGTACGCACTTCGCACGCTCACGCTTTGGGTTACTTATTTCATGGGCTTGTTGGTGATTTATTTAGCCACTAGCTGGATGCCAACCATGATGAAAGATGCTGGCATGTCGATCGACCAAGCAGCCAACTTAACTGCTATGTTCCAACTCGGCGGCACGATCGGTGCAATTGTCATCGGTGCTTGCATGGATCGCTTTAATCCGAATCGTGTGATCGCCTTTTCCTATTTGGCGGGCAGTGCATTTTTGATCGCACTCGGTGTCGCGGGATTATTATCGAGTTGGATTGTTTTTCTGGTGGTCGCGGTTGGCTTCTTTTTGAGCGGCGCGCAAACTGGGTTAAACGCTTTTGCGCCCGGCTGCTATCCAACTTTGGCTCGTGCTACTGGTGTTAGTTGGATGCTAGGCATCGGGCGATTTGGCAGTATTTTAGGTTCAGCGATTGGTGGATTATTAATTGGAATTGGTTGGGATTTTGGCGTGATTATTTCATTGCTGGCGATTCCTGCGGCGATTGCGGCGCTAGCGATTTTTATTAATCGGCTCTCGTTTAAATCAGACGAATTTATCAGCGAATAAATATCGGCTCTACGAAATTACCTAGTAAATAAAGGAAATAATATGGCTCGCATCATCGGCGGAATCGCTTGCTCACACACACCAACGATAGGCTTCGCGGTCGATCGCGATAAACAGGACGATCCCGTATGGAAGCCAATTTTCGAGAACTTCCAACCGATACGCGATTGGCTAGATCAAAAAAAGCCTGATGTTTTATTTATGATTTTTAATGATCATGTGACCTCCTTTTTCTTTGATCATTATTCCGCTTTTAGTTTAGGCATCGACACGCAATATGCCGTTGCTGACGAAGGCGGTGGCGCACGCGATGTGCCTCCAATCGGCGGACATTCGGCGTTATCACAACATATCGGTGCATCGTTAATGGCCGATGAATTTGATATGTCGTTCTTTCAGGATAAGCCGCTCGATCATGGCTGCTTTTCACCGCTATCGATTTTATGCAAACGCGACCCAGACTGGAACGTTCAGATCGTGCCGCTAGCAGTCGGCGTCTTGCAGTTCCCGATCCCGAATGCCAAACGCTGCTATAAGCTCGGTCAAGCCCTGCGCAATGCGATTGAAAGCTATCCCGAAGACATTTCTGTCGCCATTGTTGCAACCGGAGGACTTTCGCACCAAGTCCACGGCGCGCGCGCTGGTTTCAATAATACCGACTGGGATAAACAATTTTTAGAGCTGTTTGAAAAAGACCCCGTCGCGCTAACCAATCTGCGCTTGGCTGAATATGTTGAACTGGGTGGCATGGAAGGTGCAGAAATTATCATGTGGCTAATCATGCGCGGCGCATTGTCCGCCTCGGTCAAGAAGATACATCAATCTTATTATCTGCCGTCCATGACCGGCATCGCCACGGCGATTTATGAAAACCAAGACACCGATATTTCGGACGAAAAACGCGAACAACGTTTAGCACAACATCGTCAGCATATGCAATCTGAGTTAGCGGGAGTGGGCGATATCCCGGGGACGCATCCATTCACCCACGCCGCTAGTATTAAGGCCTACCGCATCAATAAATTTTTGCACAGTTTAATCAAACCAGAAAACCGAAAGCGCTTTTTGGAAGATCAAGAAGCTAGCTTTGTCGAGGCGAAATTGACCGAGCAAGAAGCCGATTTAATCCGCCGCCGCGATTGGGACGGAATGATTAAATACGGCGTGATTTTCTTTATGCTAGAAAAACTCGGGGCAGTTATCGGCGTATCCAATCTGCATATTTACGCGGCAATGCGTGGACAAACCTTGGAAGAATTTCAAACCACGCGCAACGCGCCGGGGGCATTATATTCGGTGGCTGGCAAAGGCAATTTAAGTTGGAATAAATCAAGCTAACGGGTACGACTAAATCTATCTCAACAGACGAGCAACAGCGTCAGCAATTTACATAAATATCCTAACAAGGCAACAACTAGCTCATCCAAACCACAATGGATGGCTTGCTTGTTGCCGGATTGCTGCCTTCTATCACAATCAAAAACACAGGGAAAATAAATGAATAAATCTACTAAATACATTCTTTACTTGTTGGGCGGGCTGGTATCGCTTGCCGCAATCGTTGCAGTATTAATTTCTTTAAAAATTATTCCTAATCCATTTTTTATGATGCCGCCATTGCAGGACACCAAGTGGATCAAAACCCAGTATCACGATCTGGCCTATGCCAACACTTCAGCAGCACAGAAGCTCGATCTCTATGTGCCTAATGAAGGCAAAGGCCCTTATCCCGTCATCGTGGCGATTCATGGCGGGGCATTCTTATTTGGTGATAAAGGCGATGGTCAACAGAACGGACCGATTGCTGGCGTTAAGCGCGGCTATGCAGTGGCTGCCGTCAACTATCGACTGGCAGGCGAAGCGGCCTTTCCAGCTGGGGTGCAAGACGTCAAAGCAGCAATCCGATTCTTAAAAGCGAATGCTGCGCGCTTTAACATCGATCCTAATCGCGTTGTGGCGTGGGGCGACTCAGCCGGTGGCTACATGGCTGTCATGGCGGGCGTGACCGGCACACAAGCGAGTGAATTTGACGACGCGCAGTTGGGTAACATCGATCAAACAAGCACCGTGCAAGCGGTAGTCGATTGGTTTGGTCCGATTGACTTTGCACAGATGGATGCACAACTCACCGCTTCTGGTAAAGGCGAAGCTAATCACAGCGCAGCAGATTCACCAGAATCAAAATTCCTTGCTTCAACCGTAAAAAGCGCACCACCCGAGTTGCTGCGCAAAGCGAATCCTTTATCGTATTTAAGCGGCAATTTACCCGCCTTCATCATTCAACATGGTGACGCCGATGGCACAGTACCGACGCAACAATCCATCGTATTGGCAGAAAAACTAAAGCCCGTTTTATCCGCGCAAAAGCTGCAACTCAACATTCTTCCCGGCGCACGCCACGGAGATCCGCAGTTTGAGACCGAACAAAATCTCAACACAGTGTTTAGTTTCTTAGATCAAGCCTTTTACCTAAAATGATTCCTTGAGCGCTGCGCTAGCGTCCACAACGTTAGCGCAGCGAAATCAAGCAACATCACGAGATATGAGAAAATAGCGCACCAGATCAACTCCCCAACTCCAGCATGCCATTCGTCGTTACTGATTCCTGCATATTTTGCAAATACACCACCTGCGTTGAAGTCTGCCCAATGAATTGTTTTCGCGAAGGGCCGCATTTTTTGGTCATCGCGCCCGATGAATGTATTGATTGCTCGATGTGCGTTCCAGAATGTCCGGTTGGTGCGATCTATAACGCCACTGATCTGCCATCGCATTTAGCACACTTTACCCAGCTCAATGCTGACCTAGCGGCAAGTGCTACTTGGAAGCCCATCAACCGTTCGCAAGCAGCGCTACCAGACCATGAGAGCTGGCGCGCTACACGCGATAAATTAACTATCCTAAAATCATCCTCGGAATAGTTAAAAGTCACGGCAATTGCCTACTCGACGCGCATAAAAAAATACCAGCCGATCTCACGATCTCGCTGGTATTTTTTACCTCCAAACTGCGCAGAAATTTCACGCAGTTGCCGTCATCTTCCTCAGAACGGAATATCGTCATCCATATCCGAAAAATTCGGCGCAGGGCGCGATTGCGCTGGGGCGGAACGTTGCACTGGTGCGCTTTGACGCGGTGGGGCGGAATTTTGCATTTCTTGCGGTTGTGAACCGTAGCCGTCGTCCATGCCGCCCGAAGTAGAACGACCACCCAGCATTTGCATGCTATCGGCTTTGATATCAGTGGCGTATTTTTCGATACCGTCTTTGTCGGTGTACTTACGTGTACGCAGGCTACCTTCTACATAAACGGACGAACCTTTTTTCAAATACTGACCAGCGATTTCAGCTAACTTGCCGAAGAATGTTACGCGGTGCCATTCGGTTGTTTCTTTTTTCTCGCCGCTGGCTTTGTCTTTCCAGCTATCGGTGGTGGCGATAGAAATAGTGGTCATTGCGTCACCGCTTGGCATGTAGCGGGTTTCTGGATCGCGGCCCAGATTGCCCAAAATGATAACTTTATTGACTGATGCCATGGTTTCTCCTGTTTTTACTAGATAGTGACGTATTAATTAACTTAATTCTTTGTTAGTTACTAGCTGCCGCCGTTGCGGTTGCCGTATCGGATGAAGATTTTGCCGGTGCTGCTTTATGTGGCCGACCGGGGATTTTTTTCATATTGACCGCGATTATAAGCCAAGCCAAGCATAAAAATGCACTAAATACAAAGACCGAGGATTGGCCTAAATGACCACTCATCCACGCGCCTAATAACGAGCCGCTAAATAAACCGAGCGACTGAATGGTATTGTAAATTCCTAAAGCCGCGCCCTTAGCTGCTGGCGGCGCAATGCGTGAAACCAAGGATGGCTGACTAGCTTCAAGCACATTGAAGGCCAAAAAGAAACCGAATAACAGTGCAATCAACATCACCGGTTGGGTCAAAAACTCCCAAAATCCGCATTGCACAACGAGCAATAAAGTGATCGCCGCGATAAAAACGGCTTTGATTTTGCCGTGTTTTTCTGCAACATAAATGAGTGGCAACATCCCGATGAACGACGCCAACACGACCGGCAAATATACTTTCCAATGCTGCGCTAACGGCAAATCAGCGAAATGCACCAAGGCCGATGGCACCACCACAAACATCGCGGACTGACTGAAATGCAAAGCGAATACGCCAAAATTGAGTCGCATTAAATCGGTATTTTTTAACACTTCCGATAACGGCACACGCGGCAAAGTTTGCTTGGGTACTTTAGGCAGCATAAACATCACCACCAAAATCGCCAGCAAGGGCAACACGCCAGTGAGCAGGAATATCCCTTTCATCCCGATGGCGCTAAACAAGATCGGTGCGACCACCATCGATAGCGCAAACGTTAAACCGATGGAGCCACCCACCATCGCCATCGCTTTGGTGCGGTGTTCTTCGCGCGTCGCATCGGCAATCCAAGCCGTAATAGCAGCCGAAATCGCACCGCCACCTTGCAAGGCCCGACCGACGATCACCCACGTAATATTGTCGGAGAGCGCAGCGATCACCGCGCCAATAGCAAACACGGTTAAGCCAATCAAAATCACTGGACGCCGACCGTATTTATCGGAAGCGATTCCTAGCGGGATTTGGCCGATGGCATTGGTCAATCCATACATCCCTAGGGCCAAACCAACCAGCCAAGCCTGATCGCCGCCGGCTAATGTTTTTGCATAGATCGCAAACACCGGCAAAATCAAAAACAAGCCCAACATGCGCAGCGCAAACAGCAATGCCAAAATCACACTAGAACGGATTTCTAAGGCGGACATGCGCGCATCATTTGGATTAAAAACTGGTGCAGAAACGTGCTCATTGGATGACGTTGAACCGGCTTGTTGTGACATAAGTCTATAAACTTTTGGTGAGGATTATCGAAACCCGATATAGTATCAGGTTGGCTAAGTTTGGCCACCAACACCTATGGCACATTACGCAATAAATCGGGCAAAAAATGAGCAAAACCGCAACTACCAAGTCCACTTCTGAACTAAAAGGCAAGATTAGCAAGAGCAAGTCGCTCAAGCCTGCTTCAGCAATGCAAGCAGAGATCGAATCCGACAAAGAGTTGTTAGCGCTCTACGAGCGACGTGACCAAATTCGTGTACGTGGCGCGCGCACCCACAATCTAAAAAACATCAGCCTCGATTTGCCGCGCAATAAGCTCGTCGTCATCACTGGCTTATCGGGTTCGGGCAAATCGTCCTTGGCGTTTGACACCTTGTATGCCGAAGGCCAGCGCCGCTATGTGGAATCGCTGTCCGCTTATGCGCGCCAATTTTTGCAGTTGATGGAAAAGCCCGATGTTGATTTGATTGAAGGCTTGTCGCCCGCAATCTCGATCGAGCAAAAAGCCACCTCACACAATCCCCGTTCCACCGTCGGAACGGTGACTGAGATTCACGATTATTTGCGTTTGCTGTACGCCCGCGTTGGTACGCCATATTGCCCTGACCATCCAGAAAATCCGCTCGCTGCGCAATCGGTGTCGCAAATGGTGGATGCGGTGTTAGCGATGCCCGAAGATACGCGCTTAATGATTTTGGCGCCAGTGGTGAGCAATCGCAAAGGCGAGCACGTTGATTTCTTTGAGCAAATGCAAGCGCAAGGTTTTGTGCGTTTCCGCCTGCAAAGCGGCACTTCTGCGCCGCGTATCGTGGAAGTTGATGACCTACCCAAATTAAAGAAAACCGAGAAACATACCATCTCGGTGGTGATCGATCGAGTGAAGGTCAAAGCCGATATTAAACAACGCTTGGCCGAATCGTTTGAAACCGCGCTGCGCTTGGCCGAAGGGCGCGCAATTGCGATGGAAATGGATTCCGATATTGAACATCTGTATTCCAATAAATTTGCCTGCCCAACTTGCGGCTATTCGCTGCAAGAATTAGAACCGCGTCTGTTCTCGTTCAACAATCCAATGGGTGCTTGTCCCGAATGCGATGGCTTAGGTCATATTGAATTTTTCGATCCAAAACGGATCGTCGCCTTCCCTAATTTATCGCTCGCCTCGGGCGCGGTAAAAGGCTGGGATAGACGCAACCAGTTCTACTTCCAAATGCTGTCCAACTTGGCGGCGTTTTACGAGTTCGATATCGATACACCGTTTGATCAATTGCCAGAGTCCGCGCAGCAAGTGATTTTGTATGGCTCAGGCAAACAGCACATCCCCTTCACCTATATTAATGAACGTGGCAAAACAGTGATTCGGGAACACAGCTTTGAAGGTGTCGTCACCAACTTGCAGCGTCGTTATCGCGAAACGGATTCGATGGCGGTCAAAGAAGAATTAGCCAAATTCATCAACGAAAAAGAATGTCCGTCCTGCCACGGGGCACGCTTGCGGGTTGAGGCGCGCTTTGTCAAAGTCGGTAGCGGCGAGCAAGAACGTCCGATTTATGAAATCAGCGCCCTGCCTTTGCGCAAGGCCTTGGATTTCTTTGAAACCTTGGTGCTCTCTGGAGCCAAGAAAGAAATCGCGGACCGGATTATCAAAGAAATTTCATCACGCTTAACCTTCCTCAATAACGTCGGCTTGGACTATTTATCGCTTGATCGCAGCTCCGACACATTGTCAGGTGGCGAAGCGCAACGGATTCGTTTGGCCTCACAAATTGGCTCTGGCTTGACTGGCGTCATGTATGTGTTAGATGAACCTTCCATCGGCTTGCATCAGCGCGACAATGATCGTTTGATCGGCACCTTGCAACATCTGCGCGACATCGGCAATAGCGTGCTGGTGGTGGAACACGATGAGGATGCGATTCGCTGCGCCGATTACGTGGTCGATATGGGCTTAGGTGCTGGCGTGCATGGCGGCGAAGTCATTGCTGCGGGTAGCTTGGACGATATTTTGAGCAATAAGCGTTCTTTGACTGCGCAATATTTAAACGGCACGCTGAAAATCGCTGTACCAAAAAAACGCACCGCATTTAATGACGAAAAAGTCTTCACCATTACCGGCGCATCGGGCAACAATCTAAAAGACGTTACGCTAACCTTGCCAGTGGGTTTATTAACCTGCGTGACTGGCGTTTCGGGCTCCGGTAAGTCCACGCTGATTAACGACACACTGTACCTTGCAACCGCGCATCATATTTACGGTTCGCACGCTGAACCAGCGCCGCACAAGAGCATCAGCGGCTTCGCGCATTTTGATAAAGTCATCTCGGTCGATCAAGGCCCGATTGGCCGCACGCCGCGCTCCAATCCTGCCACCTACACCGGTTTGTTCACGCCGATCCGCGACCTGTTTGCGACCGTGCCCAGTGCCAAAGAACGCGGCTACAGCGCAGGACGTTTTTCGTTTAACGTCAAAGGCGGACGCTGCGAAGCGTGCCAAGGCGATGGCGTGATTAAAGTCGAGATGCACTTTTTGCCCGACGTGTACGTACCGTGCGATGTCTGCCACGGCAAACGCTACAACCGCGAAACCTTGGAAGTGCTATACAAAGGCAAAAACATCCAAGAAGTCTTGGGCATGACGGTCGAAGAAGCGTATCAATTCTTTAGCGCTGTGCCACTGATCGCACGCAAATTGCAAACATTGTTGGACGTTGGTTTGGGCTATATCCGCTTAGGTCAGAGCGCTACAACCTTATCGGGCGGTGAAGCGCAGCGGGTAAAATTATCACTGGAATTATCCAAACGCGATACCGGTCGCACCTTATATATTTTGGACGAACCAACGACCGGTTTGCACTTCCACGACATTGATTTGCTACTCAAAGTCATTCACCGATTGCGCGACCAAGGCAACACGGTCGTCATCATCGAACATAATTTGGATGTCATTAAAACCGCCGATTGGCTAATTGATTTAGGCCCCGAAGGTGGAGCAGGCGGCGGACAAATCGTGGCCACTGGCACACCAGAACAAGTGGCTAAGAACCCCAATAGCGCTACCGGAAAGTATTTATTGCCCTTACTTAAGTAACCTAGTTTTTAAGACAAGTTGCCCACTAGAGCATTCAGCAAAGTCGGTTTTTAATGCGGCTTGGCTGAATGCTATTTTTTTACCATCTAAAATTGCGGACACCTTCCGTTCGGCATTACAATAAAACCACATGACAACCAAGGGGATTTGATTGAACCGCAAAGCCGCACCTGCCGCGCCTTCTAGCACAAGCGATTCGAGCGCGGAACAACGCCGATTACAAATGGCGGACATTGCCCGCTTAGCCGGCGTGTCCACCTCCACAGTTTCGCGCGCATTGAGTGGTAGTAAATTGGTTAACGAGGAGACTCGCCAGCGGGTCGCTGATTTGGCGCGCTCATTAAACTACACCATCAATATCGGCGCGCAAAATTTACGGCTTAAACAAAATCGCACCATCGCGGTAGTGGTTCCTTATGATGCGGCGACGCGCCAACATTTATCTGATCCGTTTTTTCTGTCCATGCTGGGTAGCTTGGCAGACGCCTTAACCGATCGTGGTTTTGATATGCTCTTGTCGCGGGTCGATTCAGAACAATTAGATTCAGTCTCGCAGCCCTTTGATACTGGACGCGCTATTGGCGTCATTTTGATTGGTCAATGGCGGCATCACGATCAGCTTAATAAAATTACCGCACGTGGTGTGCCTATCGTGGTCTGGGGCGCGCAATTAGAGCGCCAGATGTATGTGACTATCGGTAGCGACAATGTGGCGGGCGGCTTTTTGGCGACGGAACATTTGATTAACAATGGCCGTAAAAAAATTGCATTTTTTGGTGACGTGCAATTGCCCGAAGTGGCAAGTCGACATGAAGGTTATCGCAAAGCGTTAGCCGCGCACCAAATTCCTTACGACGAACAGTTAGTGGTCCCAGCATCATTTTTAGAAAACGGTGGTCGCATCGCGATGGCAGAACTAGCGAGCAGAAAAGTCAACTACGACGGCTTATTTTGTTGCAGCGATTTACTGGCCATGAGCGCAATCAATATTATGCGTGCTGACAAAAAGCGGGTACCCGAAGACGTCGCGGTGGTGGGCTACGACGATATTGAATTAGCGCGTTATTTCCATCCGCCATTAACCACTGTGCGCCAGCCTATGCAAGTGGCTGGCTTAGCGTTGGTCGATGCCTTATTGAATTTAATTGATCAAAAACCGGAAGCGCCCCATCTGCTGCCAACTGAACTCATTTGCCGATCAAGCAGCGGCAATAAATAAGCAACTCCAGATCAAAAAAAACCGCCTGAATGCAATGCACTCAGGCGGTTTTTTATTGCTGCTCTTACTTCTGTTAATGCTATAGCTGCCCCAATTAGAACGAATATTTCAGGCCCAGTTTAGCGGTGCGTCCATTAATCGAGCGTGCGCCTTGACCATTGTCGTATTCAGTCCAACCAATTTTATTGAACAGATTATTCGCGCTCAATGCCACTGTCGCACGCGGGCTGATTTGGTAATTACCAAATACGTTCACAGTGTAATAGCTAGGCATGATGATCGAATTTTGATTGTCGCCGAACGATTTATCGGTACCAATCAAACTACCGCCCAGAACGAAATCACCAAAGCGATACGATGGAACGACTTGGTAAATATACTTCGCTAAACGTTGCGGTTGATTGCCAACTATCGTTGAATCTAACGCACTAACGATTTGGGCGTCAGTGTAGGTAAAGCCGCCGCTGATATTGAAGCCGCCAACACGGTAAGCGCTTTCTACTTCAAGACCTTTTGCGGTGTAGGTATTTTGCGTGAGCAAGCGAGTTGTTAAATCGTAGTTACCTTCTTCCGTATTCGCTTTAAACGCCGTCACAAAAGTACTGAAACCACCTTCGCGCCATTTCACACCCAACTCAGTTTGTTTCACTGTGTTGATTGGAATTGGCGAACCGCCGATAAAGGGGCCGCCCATACGTTCCACCACGTTAAACGCAGCGCCATCGCTGTAGCGGGCAAATACCGCCAAGTTGCTAGTGAGTTTGTAGTTACCACCCAAGGAGTAAGAATTATTATCCTTGCTGTAGCTCACCGGCGTGTCCGGCAATGCTGGGAATGTGCCCGGTGCATACGTGCCAGCGCCAGTCGCGCTGGTTTGCGCGCCAGTTACTTTTTGCATATCACGACGCAATCCGCCGTCTAAATTTAACGGGCCAGCTTCGTAGTCAAAGTTGACGTAAGGCGAGCTCATATCGTATTGAATCGCGCGCGTTTGATTACCCCACCAAGTCGATTGTGGCAACAAGCCAGCGGCGTTAGTTTGCACGCCGCTGTTATTTAATCCAGCCAACAATGAAGGCTGATCACCGGTTGCACTCAACAAATAATGCGGCAGATTTTGGGTCACGCCTATATGCTGATTATTGATATCCCACCCAACCAAAGTCGTTAATTTGCCGCCAGTGGCAACGTCAAAAGTCTTGGATAATTTCAAGCCATTGACTGTGCTACCTAAGTCATCAAACGAAGCATTAAAGGCCGACACTTCAATCGCGTTGCCAGTGTAGGCCTGGCCTTTGTTTGGACCGCTGGCGTAAGTGGTACCTGCTGATGCGGCAAATGTTGGGCCGGTTGGGTAACCAGATTCAAAGCTGCCGGTTTTTTCGGATTTGCGGAAATTTTCATCCAACGTCCAACCATTGCCCAGTTTGAAGGAGCCTTGCAAACCCAGCGCATTTTCTTTAACAGTCAAGCCAGTGTTGAGGTTAGTTAATGTGGTCGTACCAGAACTATTGACGCCGACAATGCTGCTCCAATAAGGCGAGTAGTAGCTTGCTGTGCGTGGATCGTAGCCAGTTGCAGCACTGATCGTGCCGGGATTGGATTTAGTTGGATTTGCTGTACTCAGGCTAAATGGCACTGGCATGTTGAGCGGAGTTTGGTCGTCCAAATGCTTCACGCTGACACGAATAAAACTGCCATCGCTGAAATCGTGGGTAATGTTGGCCTTGATTTGACCGCCGCTTTCGATCGGCACATTTCCGTTACGTGAGCCTTCGCCATCACGATAAAAACCGCCTACGAAGAACCGGGTAGTTGGCGAAATGTGCGCGCCATAATCAAAATCTAAACGGGTTTCTTTAAAACCTAAACCCTTGGTAATCCCAACACTACCACCTTCTTCTTGGCCGGTTTTGGTGATGAAATTAATGATACCGCCTGGTGAATTGCTACCCAAAACGGAGGAAGCGCCACCGCGCACTGCTTCGATGTGATCTAAGGAATTGTCGAGCTTCACAAACATATCTGGCGTAACGAAAGCGTAGTCACCGTTTTGTAAAACCGGCAAACCGTCTTCTTGGAAACCAACATAACGTGCACCACCAGCAGAGATTGGGATTCCGCGTACCGTCACATTGGTATTACCTTCGCCAGCGGATGCTTCGGAGTGCACACCGGGAATCGAACGCAAGGCATCGGCCGAGCTGATTGGCGCTGAGAGTTGCAACTGCTCTGCATCAATCGTACTGATCGAGATGCTAGAGCGCATTTTGGTCACGCCGACTGGCGCACCGGTTACAACAACTTGTTCCAAATTGAGTGAGTTGGCATCCGTTGCGGCTGGTGCTGCAGGTTGTCCTGCTTGCTGCGCATAGGCAGTGCCCAACTGAAACATGGCGAGCGAAACGGCGGCGGCTAAGCCGGTGACTTTCATTGTGCGTGTGTTCATTTTATCTCCCTAATTTTTGAATTTAGTATTGCCCGAAATCCTGACGATTTCTTTACTTGACTACTCCCCTTTACCCACACCAACAATTTATTGCAAACGGTTGCAAAGAAAAAAGAAGTTGGATTGAATTATCTTCTTCGCTGAAATTTTATGCAACCATGCAGCGCAGCAAATTGAATTTTTAGCGGGACAAAATGTATTCAATCCATCAAAAAATTATTCTTTTTAAAATCCAATAATTCCACAGCAAATACCTGATTCAATAGGAGAAATAATTTTTTTCACGGGAAATTTAGCGCCTCGCAAAAGATTCAAAATATTTTTCAACTAGCGCAGATTTTGTCGCCCAGCGACCACATAAACAGCCCAAAGCGAAAAGGTTTGCTGCGTCGCAAAATGAAATTTATTGAAATCGATTGCAATCCTCTAATGAAGATCCGATAATTTGCATCAGTCGGCGAAGCCCGCTCGGTAAAATTACGTTGTCTAACACTAGTACGCATTATTAGATTGAAGATTCGCATGCCTCTCTTGACCAACATCCTTGAACAAATGCTGACGCACATCCCTGTCGAGCGACACGAGGTTGTCCGCGCACGCTTTAATTCCAGCGCCCAGGTGCTATTCGATCGACTCTCACTGCTTTATGGACAGCAGGCCAATTTTGAAGATTGGGTGATTCAATTGATGACGCGCGTAGCCAACGTCCATGCACAACGCAGTGATGAACTACTGAGCCTCGATGCACAGCGCGAAGCCAATCCTAATTGGTTCACGCAGCAAACGATGTTGGGTTATTGCGCTTACGTCGATCGCTTTGCGGGAACACTGCAAGGCGTGAATCAAAAAATTGATCATCTCGCCGAGCTAGGGGTGACCTATTTGCACCTACTGCCGTTTCTGCGCGCCCGCGCTGGTGACAACGATGGCGGATTCGCCGTGGCCAGTTACAACGAGATCGAACCGCGCTTAGGTAACATGGATGATTTGCGCGATTTAACTCAGCATCTGCGCGACCGCGGCATTAGCTTGTGCAGCGATTTTGTGTTGAATCACGTAGCCGACGATCATCCTTGGGCCTTGGCAGCAAAGTCCGGCAGCAGCAAAGAACTAGACTATTTTTATAGCTACGCTGATCGAACCCAGCCCGATATTTACGAGCGCGATTTGGGACAAATCTTTCCCCAAGCAGCGCCGGGTAATTTTAGTTTTGATGCGACATTGCATCGCTGGGTGTGGACGACTTTTTATCCTTATCAATGGGATTTAAATTACACCAATCCCGCTGTGTTTGAAGAAATGGCGCTGGCTTTATTGGAGCTGTCCAATAATGGCGTCGAAGTTTTTCGACTTGATTCCACCGCTTTTTTATGGAAGCGCGCAGGCACCAATTGCATGAACCAGCCTGAAGCACATTGGATTTTGCAAGCACTGCGCAGCATCGTCGCTATTGCCGCGCCGGGCGTGTTGCTGAAAGCCGAAGCGATCGTCCCAACCGCGCAATTACCAGCCTACTTTGGCACACAAAATCCAGCGACGCCGGAATGCCATTTGGCCTATCACAGCAGTTTAATGGCAGCGAGTTGGGGCGCGTTGGCGGAGCAAAATGCCGAACTGATTTATAACGTCATGCAAGCGACGCCACCATTGCCCGATCAAACATCGTGGCTGACTTATATCCGCTGTCATGATGACATTGGTTGGAATGTGATCCGCCCTGAGGCGAACCAAGATAATCAAAACGCCCAAGAACGCTTGCGCCATATCGCACAATTTTTTGCCGGCGCAGCAAATAGCTTTGCACGCGGCGCCAGCTTTCAAGCCAGCGATGCTAACGCGGTGCATGGCACCAATGGAATGAGTTCCGCGCTGACAGGTTTTGCCAGCGCCAGCACACCGCAGGAATTGGAATTAGCCCAGCGCCGCCTATTATTGTTATACGGCGTGAGTTTTTGTTTTGGTGGAATGCCGCTGATTTACATGGGCGACGAAATCGCACAAGCCAACGATGAGAACTACATTAATGTGCCCGAGTACGCCAATGACAGCCGCTGGTTGCAACGTCCGTTTCTCGATCAAGCGGCATTTAATGCACGCCACGATAGAGCGACACAATCGGGAAATTTATTTGCCCAACTTTGTCATTTGTTAGAACGCCGTCGCAGCTTGCCCATGCTAGCCGCAGCAACACCGATTACGGTGCTTCGCCATCGCAATTCCGCTTTGCTCACCTTTGTACGCGGGGAATCGACAAATACATCGACAAACACATCGAATGCGAACAATGCATTACTATTTATCGGTAATTTTTCCGACCAAGCGCAGACACTCGTGTTAAATCAACTTAGTTTGCCAAGCCCGATAAATTCGTGGTTAGATCAGCTTACGCAACAGCATTACACAGATACCATCGTCATCGAACCGTGGTCGCAACATTGGTTAAGCGCAGCAACATAATAAAGTTGGAGACAGCAATGAGTACGAACACAGCAGCGCCTATCGTCGTTTTTGGCGAGGCCTTAATTGATATTTTTCCGGATCAAAAAATTGTTGGTGGTGCGCCCTTTAATGTGGCGCGCGCTTTGGCTAGCCTTAATTGTCCAGCCTTTTTTATTAGCCGAGTTGGGATAGACGACCATGCCAACTTAATTCGGCACGAATGTAGCAAGTTCAATCTTTCGCCAAACGGAATTCAACTCGATGCGCTCGCGCCCACTGGGCAAGTCACGGTCGAAATGTCGGGCAGCAGCCATCGCTTTATTATCGAACCAGATCAGGCCTACGATTACATCAATGAATATTCGGCCAAGCTAGCGCTAGCGGACGCGTATCCCCGGCAAAAACCGGCCATTATTTATTTCGGCATGTTGGCCCAGCGCAGCGAAGCATCGCGCCGCAGTTTGTATTCCTTGCTCAATGACAGCTCAGCGCCGACCTATTTAGATTTGAATTTGCGCGAAGGCCAATTCACGCTGGAAAATATTTATACGGCGCTTAACCACACCGATATTTTGAAGGTCAACGAAGACGAATTGCAGTTACTGTTGACCGAATTTATTGAAGCTCCGGAATCGGATTTCGCCATTCCCTTACATATCGATCACGCTAAATCAGCCGTGAGCCAATTGATTAAACGCTTTGACCTGCAAGCGGTGGTCATTACTTTGGGCGAACGTGGTTATGCCTACATGGATTCCAACGGTCAGGTTTTAGCTAGCCAGCAAGCACCCAAACCCGCGCTGATGATCGATACGGTCGGATGCGGTGATGCGTTTTCGGCGATATTTTTGGCCGGTAAATTATTCGGCTGGCCGATCCAACAAAGCTTAGATCGGGCACAAACGTTTGCTAGCGCGGTATGCGGGATTAAGGGCGCCGTATCTAATGACCCAGCGTTTTATCAACAGTGGCAATCGCTCTGGATAGAGCAGGAATCCGCACAATGAAAATCCCTAAACCGCTGCTATCGTTCTGGCAAATCGTCAACATGAATGTTGGCTTTCTCGGCATTCAATTTAGCTTTGGTCTACAACAAAGCAATATGAGCCCGATCTATAAATATCTGGGCGCAAGCGAAGCCAATCTGCCGTATTTATGGTTGGCTGGCCCGATCACCGGATTGATTGTGCAGCCCATCATCGGGGCAATGAGTGACCGCACCGTTTCGCGCTGGGGACGGCGCACACCTTACTTTTTAATCGGCGCATTATTGTGCAGCCTTGGTTTATTTTTGATGCCGTTCAGCCCAACGCTGTGGATGGCCGCCAGCTTGCTGTGGATCTTGGATGCGGCCAGCAATGTCACGATGGAACCTTACCGCGCTTACATTAGCGATAAGCTGCAACCGAGTCAGCATTCGGTCGGTTTTTTAACCCAAAGCGCATTCACTGGCTTGGGACAAACCTTAGCCTATTTAACGCCTTCGCTTCTGGTGTATGCCGGGATGAACAAAGATGCCGTCAACGGCAACAACATTCCTTACATTGTGATTATCGCGTTTATGATCGGGGCAGTTTTATCGATTGCTTCGATACTTTGGTCGCTAAAAACCTCACCAGAAATTCCCTTAGACGCACAAGAAATCGCTGAAATTAATCGTCATCCCAAAGGCTGGTTGGCGACTATATCTGAAATTTATCGCGCCATTATTGAAATGCCAGTCACGATGCGGCAATTGGCGCTAGTCAAATTATTTCAGTGGTACGCGATGTTCTGCTATTGGCAATACATTGTGCTGTCGATCGCCAACACGATTTATGGCACGCACGATCAAGCTTCGGTCGGTTTTCGGGATGCGGGATTATTGAATGGAAAAGTCGGCGCGTTTTATAACTTTATCGCCTTCATCGGCGCGTTTGCACTCATCCCAATGGCACGTCGTTACGGCGCAAAATACAGCCACGCGGTTTGTCTGAGCTTAGCGGGCTTGGGCATGCTTTGCATTCCGATGATACACACGCCATGGTTGCTATTAATTCCAATGGTTGCTATTGGATTGGCTTGGGCCAGCATTATGGGCAATCCCTACATCATGTTAGCGGGCAGCATTCCTGCTGAGCGCACCGGCGTGTACATGGGGATTTTTAATATGTTTATTGTGATCCCGATGATTATTCAGATTTTTACCTTGCCGCTGTTTTACGATAGCTGGTTGAGCGGCAATCCTGAAAATGTCATTCGGCTGGCAGGCGCATTATTAGTCTGCGCTGCGGTCGCGGTTACGTTTGTCAAAATCCAAGCGCCGACTCGCTCTTAATTATTTCAGCGATCGATCAACTGGGATTGGATGCACTACTCAGTTGATCGCCCACCTAATAGACCAAGCGAGTTATTCCAATCGGAATGAATTCACATTTTCAACCAAGGACTTAGATTGGTCGCGCATGCTTTGTGCCGCAGCGGCGGCTTGCTCCACCAAGGCGGCATTTTGTTGCGTGACGCCTTCCATCTCCACAATTGCTAGGTTGACTTGCTCGATGCCTTGCGTTTGCTCTTTGGAGGCTTGCGCAATTTCGGCCATGATGTCGGTAACGCGTTTGACACTATCAACGATCTCATTCATCGCATTACCAGCGTCATCAACTTGCGAGGCGCCCGATTGAATCTTATCGACCGAATCCTGAATCAATTCTTTGATTTCTTTCGCGGCTGCCGCTGAGCGCTGCGCTAGGGTTCGCACTTCGGACGCTACCACCGCAAAGCCGCGCCCTTGCTCACCCGCACGCGCCGCTTCTACCGCCGCATTCAATGCCAAAATATTGGTTTGAAAAGCGATCCCATCAATCACGCTAATGATGTCCACAATTTTGGAAGAACTTTGCTTGATCGACTCCATCGTCAACACCACGTTTTTGACCACCGCACCGCCGTGCGTCGCCACTTGGGAAGCAGTGTTGGCCAGTTGATTCGCTTGCCGTGCATTGTCCGAATTTTGCCGAACGATAGACGTCAATTCATTCATCGAGGACGCGGTTTGCTCCAAGCTGGCGGATTGGCTTTCCGTCCGACCAGACAAGTCAAGGTTGCCCTGCGCGATTTCTGAGGCTGCGGTATCTATTGATTCCGACGCATTGCGCACTTGCATTAATAATTGACGCAATTCGTCCACCATCATTTGCAGCTTCGCTAGCAAACTAGTTTGATCATCGGCCTTTAAACTTGCCCGCATCGTTAAATCGCCTTGCGAAACTTTGGTCACCACTTCGACCGCATAGATTGGCTCGCCGCCCAACTGACTAAATATGCTGCGACTAATCAGGAGCGTGACGCCGGTAATAAGCAACAGCACAATCAGCCCTAGACTGATATCAATGGCGGCGGAAGCGCGGAATTTTTGATCGACGTCGTCCAAATAAACGCCGGTACCAAAGGTCCATTTCCATTCGGGGAAATAACTCACATAGGATAATTTTGGTGACGGCTCTGTTTGCCCTGGACGTGGATATTGGTAGGAAACGAAACCTTTGCCTTTATTCTGCGCGGTACTAATAAATTCTCGCACGATGAATTTCCCATTCGGGTCTTGCAGATCGACGAAAGACTTACCTTCGCTAGCGGGTTCGGCTGGGAACAGAATACGTTTGTGATCCAAGCTATAAATAAACACATAGTTGGATTTTTCATAGCGCATGTAACGTATCGCCTCAATGGCAGATTTTTGCGCTTGCTCTTCGGTCAATTTCCCTTCCACCTGAAGCTGGTAAAAGTGCGCGGTGACGTTATTTGCTGAATCGATTAAGCTGACCAATTTAGCTGAACGCTCTTCCAACATCGATGAGCGCAAACTGACCATCGAAACAATCACCATCAGCACGAAGCCAATAAAGATAATCCCAATTAGCATCAGCAATCGCGAGCGAATGTGCATGGTTTCTAATAACTTAATCATACGAATTTCTCTTTCAGCCTTGGTGTAAGTTCGTCAACTTCCATGACTTTTCATCATGGCTTTGCAGGATGATTTTTCACCATCATTTAACGAATTTTTGCGCTTAATTTAAGCAAGTTTGTTGAGTTTTAGCTTAGCAGTCGAATCCTTGATGTCAATGTGAATATGGCCGAGCGGCGCAATTCACCGTGACAATTGATGCCGCGCCCTTGCGGAAAGCTTGCTTAAAAATTATGGGAATTGGGGAGGAAATAGCGGTTTGCTGCCAATCACAGAACGTGATTGGCGTTGAAACTGTTGTTAAAACTGAATGCCGTGCGAAAGGATTAGCCCAATAAACGTTCTTCGGTCAGTCCTAATGCTTCGGTGGTTCCGCGCAAAACCAACACGTCACCGGCCATTAATTGGGTCGTGTCGCTAAATTCAAAGCGCTGCATGGCGCGACGCATGTTGATGATCTCTACGCCGAATTCAGCCAGATTTAAGTCCGATAAAAATTGGCCGTTTGCTCTCGCGCGCTCGGTTAATTGAATCGGTTGCAAACGCACTTGATTGCTATCGGCATCATCGACCACGTCGCTGGCTCCATGAAAATAGCCACGGAATGATTCATAGCGATCATCACGCGCACGTTGAACTCGATGAATCACTCGGCGCAATGGCACACCCAACAATACCAAAGCATGTGAGGCCAACATCAAGCCGCCTTCGATCACTTCAGGCACCACTTCGGTCGCGCCTGCGTGGCGTAATTTTTCTAAATCGGTATCGTCGTGGCTACGCACAATTACCGGCAAAGCGGGATTTAAGACGTTGACGTGATGCAGGATTTTTAACGCCGATGGCGTGCCTGCATAAGTGATAACCAAAACCGATGCGCGCATGATGCCAGCGGCCAGCAAGCTTTCACGCCGCGCCGAATCGCCGTAGGACACGTTAGAACCTGCCGCCTGCGCCGCTTGTACCCGATCGGGATCTAAATCCAGCGCGTGATAGGGGATTTTTTCTTCGTTCAACAGGGTCGCCAGACTTTGCCCAGTCCGTCCGAATCCGGCAATCACAACGTGCTTTTCTTGACCCATAGAACGCGTTGCGATTTTGGTTAGTACCAACGATTGCTGCATCCATTCACTGCGCGACAAACGCATCACAATTGCGTCGCTGTGCACAATCATAAAAGGGGCGACCAACATCGATAACACCATCGCCGCTAACACCAATTGCGTTAATAACGGATTCATCAAATTCAGATCCGATATTTGCGTAAGCAGCACGAAACCAAATTCACCAGCTTGCGCCAAGGCCAATCCGGTACGCAACGCCACGCCGGTTGAATTGCCAAACAACTTGGCTAATACGGCGACCAAACCAAATTTAAAAGTGACTGGAATGACCAATAATGCCAACACGACCCACCAATGTTGGAGAACTAAACTGACGTTGAGCAGCATGCCAATCGTGACAAAAAACAAGCCCAAGAGCACATCGCGGAAAGACTTAATATCCTCCTCAACTTGGTATTTGTATTCTGTTTCCGAAATCAACATTCCGGCTACAAACGCGCCCAAAGCCAAGGACAATCCAAAGCGCTCCGTAATCCACGCCGCGCCCAAGGTGATTAACAGCAAATTGAGCATAAACAGTTCTTGCGAACGCAACTGCACCACCAGCTTGAACCACTTACGCATGAGTTTTTTGCCAAAAAAGAGCAATAAAACCAATACCAACGTGGCTTTGCCCACGGCGAAAATCAAGGTTTGTACCAAATGCTCGTCTTTAGCC
Organism: Sapientia aquatica; assembly: GCF_004358105.1. Classification (GTDB taxonomy): domain Bacteria; phylum Pseudomonadota; class Gammaproteobacteria; order Burkholderiales; family Burkholderiaceae_D; genus Solimicrobium; species Solimicrobium aquaticum. The sequence goes on from NZ_SMYL01000004.1 coordinate 122,466, forward strand.
GCTAAGGCCGGAACGATAATGAGCAAGGGAACCAAGGCCAAATCTTGGAACAATAAAATCCCAAAACTTTGGCGTCCATGCGGGCTTTCAATCTCTAACCGTTCAACCAATAGTTTCGACACAATGGCAGTTGATGACATCGAAAACGCGCCACCCAAAGCAAAGGCAGCCTGCCAGCTAATGTGCCAAAACGCGGGCAAAACCCGCGCCGATAACCACGCCACCAACAAGCACGACAAGATCGTCACAAACACTTGCGCCAATCCCAGACCGAATACGGTTTTGCGCATTGCCTTCAATTTAGGCAAAGAGAATTCCAACCCGATAGAAAACATCAAAAAAACCACACCGAAGGCGGCAAAACCTTGGGTTGCTGAGTTATTTTCTGCCCACGCCAATCCATACGGGCCAATTACCACACCAACCAGCAAATACCCGAGCATCGGCGGCAGGCGCAAACTGCGGAACAGCACCACGCCTGCCACCGACGCGCCAAGGAATAACAGGGTAATTTCTAGTGCTGATTGCATTCACGCTCCATAGCTAATTCATTGAGATTGCTGGCAATTATATTAATTTTATCGTCCGAATCGCGTAGTAATGGCGACATATTTTTCCAGCGCTGCTGGTTTATTATTAATTCAGGCAGGTTTTTTGCTTTCCGAATTCGTTTATACTTTAGCTTATGAGTTCCTCTAATACAAAACCTACTTCCAACTCCTTTGATCCAGAGCGTATTTTGCAACTGGCTAGCTCAACGCTAACTATCGAAGCCGACGCCATTGCCGCCTTAAATCAACGTATCTCGTCCAAAACTGATAGTAGTTTTGTCGATGCCGTTAAGTTATTACTGAATTGCCAAGGTCGCGTCGTTGTCTCCGGCATCGGCAAATCTGGTCACATTGCCCGCAAAATTGCGGCGACCTTCGCCTCGACCGGAACTCCCGCTTTCTTTGTGCATGCCGCTGAAGCTGCGCACGGCGATTTGGGCATGGTCACCGCCAATGACGTCTTCATCGCCATTTCGTACTCAGGCGAGGCGGGTGAATTGATTTCCATCATGCCGCTAATTAAACGCATGGGCGCGCACTTAATCGCCATTACTGGCAACCCGGATTCACGCTTGGCGCAGTTAGCCGACATTCATTTAAACGCGCATGTCGACAAAGAAGCTTGTCCACTCAATTTAGCACCAACGGCGAGCACTACCGTCACGTTAGCTTTGGGCGACGCCTTGGCGGTTGCGGTATTGGATGCCAGCGGATTCCGCGAAGAAGATTTTGCGCGCTCCCATCCCGGCGGAGCTTTAGGCCGCCGTTTGCTGACGCATGTGCGCGATGTGATGCGCTCTGGCGAACAAATTCCGTCGGTGCAGTCCGATTGCAGTCTCGTTGCCGCGCTACTAGAAATCACCAAAAAAGGCATCGCCATGACAGCGATTGTGGATGCTGATAATACATTATTGGGCGTATTTACTGACGGCGATTTGCGGCGTTTATTGGAACGCTTACACGATTTTAGCGACGTCAACATTGCCGATGTGATGCACAAAAATCCACGCACAATCGGGCCTGATCGCTTAGCCGTTGAAGCCGTTAAACTGATGGAAACCCATCGCATCAACCAATTATTAGTCGCCGATCAAGAAGGTAAATTGGTTGGTGCTTTGCATATTCACGATTTAACTCGTGCCAAGGTAATTTAATGACAGCCAATTCCACATCGTTCGATTTAGCGACAGCGCAGCAGAAAGCCGCGCAAGTGCGGATTATGATTTTTGATGTAGATGGTGTGCTCACCGACGGTCGGATGCAATTTACCGCGGATGGTGAATTCATGAAGAGCTTTCATGTGCACGACGGCTTGGGCATTCAGATATTGCAAAGAATGGGCATTGCCACCGCCATCATCAGCGCGCGCCAGACGCCAATTGTTACCAAGCGTGCCGCCGATCTCGGCATTACCCATGTTTATCAAGGCAATCACGATAAGCGCATCACCTTTGCGCAATTATTAGCTGACACCGGCGTTGCCGCGCATGAGTGCGGTTTTATCGGTGACGATGTGATTGATTTACCGTTATTTTCTAAAGTCGGTTTTGCTGTTAGCGTGCCGAACGGCCATCCAGAAGCAATTAGCCGCGCGCACTATGTCACCAAGGCAGCAGGCGGCTTGGGCGCAGTGCGCGAGATTTGTGATTTTATTCTGCGTGCGCAAGGCAAATACGATGCCGCACTTGCCCCTTACTTAGCGTAACGCAGACAATGAAAATCAGCGCCTTATTTTCTCCCGACAAATTACGGCTTTGGCTGTTAGTGCTATTTGTTGGCGTACTTACGCTCGCAAGTTATTGGATTTTAGAGATTGTTCGCAGCCACGATAAAACTGGAACGCAAGCAGTGCGCACACGGCCAGACTATTACGTCGACAATTTTAATTTCGTCAAAATGCAGCCCAACGGGCAAAATAAATACCGCATCGTCGGTACCAAACTTGTTCATTATCCGAACGACGATCATGCCGATGTGACGCTGCCGGTGATTACCAATTTAGACCCCGACTCGCCGCCCATGACAGCCCGCTCAGAGCGCGGCGTTGTTCATAACATCGCCAATCAATCTGAAAATGAAGTGCATTTGTATGACAATGTTGTCGTGAATCGTCCAAAGTCAGAGAAGTCCAATCACCTGCAATTAAATACCGAATATTTAATTGCCTATCCCGACAAAAACATCATGAAAACAGATTTACCGGTGAAATTAATCACCGGCGACACCATTACTACCGGGGTTGGCATGATGGCCAACAATGACACCCAGCAAATGGAAATCTACAAAAATGTATACAGCATCATTCCTCCACGCACCGAACAAAAGCGCAAATAATATGATTAAACATTTATTCCTCATTTTGCTATTCGCCACGCTAGGCAGCAATGTCGCCTTAGCCGAAAAAGCCGATAGCCAACAACCGCTGCGCATCCAATCGGATTCACAAACCTACGACGGTAGTAAAAAGGTGACGGTCTATACCGGCGCTGTGCACATGGTCAAAGGAACCTTGACGATCAATGCCGCTCGGTTAGAAATTGTTGAAGATGCCAACGGCGGCAAAATCGGTACCTTATATAGCGGCAACGGCAAGCTGGTGAACTACCGCCAAAAACGCGACGGCGGACCGGATTTATGGGCCGAAGGCGAAGCCGATAAAGTGGTGTATGACGACACGCTAGAACTAATCAAATTATTTAACCAAGCCAAATTAGTCCTGCTTGATGGCAAAGAGCGCACCCATGAGAGTTCGGGTATTTATATCTCGTATGACAGCCGCACCGATTTCATGTCAGTCAATAACACGCTGGAAGGCAAAAGTCTTCCTGGCGCTGGTTTTACCAACGCCGTGATTTATCCAACTAAAGACAAACCTAAAGCTGCTCCAGCAAAACCAAACACGCCAGCGCCGGCCGCCCCAGAGAGCAAACATGAATAGTCATCTACAAGTTCAGGGGCTACAAAAACACTACGGCGCGCGTCAAGTCGTATCAGACGTTTCGATCGATGTGCATAGCGGCGAAGTGGTTGGATTGCTCGGCCCAAACGGCGCCGGAAAAACCACCTCGTTTTACATGATCGTCGGCTTAGTTCCATCGGATGCTGGCCTCATCAAACTCGATGAAGTGGATATCTCGCGATTGCCAATTCATAAGCGCGCGACAATGGGATTATCGTATTTGCCGCAAGAAGCCTCGGTATTTCGCAAACTGTCGGTCGAAGATAACATTCGCGCTGTGTTGGAATTACAAAAAGATGCCAATGGTAAGCCGCTCACCACCACCGCTATTGATAAACGACTCAATGATTTATTGGCCGATTTGCAGATTGAAAAAATCCGCGAAAACATGGCGCTATCGTTGTCCGGCGGCGAACGTCGGCGGGTTGAAATTGCCCGCGCATTAGCGACCAATCCGCGCTTCGTATTGCTCGATGAACCATTTGCCGGCGTTGATCCAATTGCCGTCATTGAGATTCAACGCATCGTGCGCTTTTTAAAAGAACGCAATATCGGCGTATTAATCACCGATCACAACGTGCGCGAAACATTAGGTATTTGTGATCGCGCCTATATTATTAATCAAGGTGCAGTATTAGCCAGTGGCCACCCCGACGATATCATTAGCAATGAATCAGTCCGGCGGGTTTATCTGGGCGACCATTTCCGGATGTAATCGCGCTTATGAAACAAGGCTTGCAGTTACGTACCTCGCAACATCTCGCACTGACGCCACAGCTTCAGCAATCTATCCGGCTACTTCAATTATCGACGCTCGAGTTGCATCAAGAGTTAGAGCAAATGTTGCACGACAATCCCTTGTTGGAGCGACTCGACGATCCAATGGATATCGCAGTGCGCCTACTTCCAGACGGCGCATTAACGCAATCGCAAACGGATTTTGTTGGGACGCAAACGCCGAGTTCCGAATCAAACTCAAGCAATGCATCGAGCGACGAAAAAAATTCGGATGAAAGCAACTCCGATCAAAGCGATTACGGCGATGCTCAGGGCGATGAATCGTCCATTTGGGGCGAAGCCAATCGCGGCAACAACAGTCAAGATGGCGACGATGAAGGACGCCAGCAACTCGAAGTTCTTGACCAAAGTTTGCGTGAATATTTACTCGATCAAGCTAACTTAACTGCGCGTACCGATCGCGATGCGGCACTGCTTTGCTTGTTGATTGAAGCGCTCAACGAAAATGGTTATCTCGATGAATCGCTAGAACAAATTCTGGCTGAGTTGCCGCCCGAATTAAACATCGAATTAGATGATTTGAGCTTCGCATTAAAGCTACTACAAAGCTTGGAGCCTGCGGGAGTTGGTGCGCGTAATGCCAGCGAATGTTTAGCGATTCAGATCAAACGCTTGCCGCATATTCCCCTCGTTACACGTCGTCTGGCGCTGACCATCGTCAACGATTACTTAACGCTATTTGCTCAGCGCGACTTTAATAAAATTAAAAAAGCATTAGATTGCGACGACCAAGATTTGCGCGAAGCGCAAGATGTGATTCGCCAATGCCAGCCGCATCCTGGTAAAGGTTTTAGTAAAGACAGAGTTGATTTCGTTGCACCCGATGTCATCGTAATCAAAACGCGCCAAGGTTGGGAAGTGCAATTAAATCAAGATGTCATGCCGAAGTTGCAAGTCAACTCCTTGTACGCCAATTTATTAAAGCAGCACAAGAGCGCCGCGTCCCTGCATACGCAGCTACAGGAAGCGCGCTGGTTGATCAAAAATATGCGCCAACGTTTCGATACGATCTTGCGCGTTTCACAAGCAATTGTCGAAAGACAAAAGAATTTTTTCACGCATGGCGCCGTTGCGATGCGTCCGCTTGTTTTGCGCGAAATTGCTGATACACTGGGATTACATGAGAGTACAATTTCTCGTGTAACAACTCAAAAGTACATGTTGACCCCGCACGGTATGTTTGAGCTTAAGTATTTCTTTGGTAGCCACGTTGCCACGGAAGCAGGGGGAGAAGCTTCTTCTACCGCAATTAGGGCACTTATCAAGCAACTGATCGGAGCTGAAAACCAGACCAACCCACTCTCAGATAGTAAAATTGCAAATATGCTCGGAGAACAAGGCATGGTAATTGCGCGGCGCACTGTAGCCAAATACCGTGAGGCGTTAAAAATTCCCCCCGTTAATTTGCGTAAAACTTTGTAACTACGTGCTTGTAATTTAGCATTACATTGTTAAATGACAGTTGATCTAGGCAGTTGTTTGAGGTCATCAATCAACCCTAAATCGGTTTTGTTTAGCAAGCATTAATTCAATAGGAGCGCTTATGAATATCACCATCAGTGGACACCACCTCGAAGTAACTCCAGCAATTCGTGAACACATTCAAAGTAAGCTGGAACGTATCATGCGACACTTCGATCAAGTCATTGATATCACCGTTACTATCACCGTTGATAAGCTCAAAGAGAAGGAAAAACGTCACAAGGCAGATATTAATCTGCACGTCCCCGGCAAAGATATTCACGTAGAGAGCTTGGCGCAAGATTTATACGCCGCCATTGACTTACTTATGGACAAACTGGACCGTCAAGTGATCAAACACAAAGACAAAATCCAGGACCATAAACATGACCCTGTGAAACACATGTCGATTAATTTAGCTGCGGCTGATTTAGATGGAAGCGCACTGAATTCAGCTAGCGCCTAATTTTTAATTACTCACCTTGAAATCAGGACGCGCAAGCGTCCTTTTTAATTTCCCAAATCAATTTCAACCCCGATCATTTTCACCATGTCCAATTTCGTACTCACCCGAATTCAGCGCAACACCGGCTTTATTACTCTCGATCGTCCCAAAGCACTCAACTCCTTATCGCTAGAAATGATCCGCGCGATCACACAAACTTTACTCGCGTGGAAAGACGACGACAACGTACATCAAGTGGTGATACACGGCAGCCATGAACGCGCCTTCTGCGCTGGTGGCGATATCCGATTTTTCTACGATGTGGGCACGACCACGCCAATGGGCGACAGCGCGTTATTGGAAGATTTTTTTACCGAAGAATATGCGCTCAATTATTTGATTCATCACTACCCAAAACCTTATATTTCATTACTTAACGGCGTAGTCATGGGCGGCGGAATGGGCGTGGCACAGGCCGGTCCAAACAATCGCTTACGCATAGTAACGGAACGAACTAAGATGGCGATGCCAGAAGTGAATATTGGATTGTTCCCCGATGTCGGCGGCGGCTATTTCTTGTCGCGCTGCGCTGGCGAACTCGGCACTTATTTGGGCTTAACCGGTGAGATAATCACTGCGGCTGACGCGATTTACCCTGATTTGGCGGATGTGTTTATTCCTAGCGAACAGTTGCCGGCTTTGATCACATTCATCGAAGCATTTAGCGGCAATGATTTACGCAATGCGCTTCGAGAATTTGCTCTTCCATATCAGCATCAACTTGCGGCCAGCCAATTGGCTGCCAATCACGCTGCGATCGATAAACACTTCGCCCACAATTCGGTCGCTGAAGTTATCGCGTCACTCAAACAAGATTCGTCCGACTTTGCACAACAAGCGGTCAAAGTCATGCTGACCCGCTCACCCCTATTAATGTGCGTGACGTTGGAGCAATTAAGGCGCGGCAAAAACTTATCGGTGGCTGACTGTTTGCGCATGGAACGCACGATGGTGCGTCATTGCTTCAAACATGGGGAAGTCTTGGAGGGTGTGCGTGCCTTGGTGGTTGATAAAGACGGTCAACCCAAATGGAATCCTCCCACCTTAGCAGGAGTTAGTGCGGAACTGGTGGATGGATTTTTTGCAGAAGTTTGGCCAGCGTATGCGCATCCTTTGCGCGAGTTGAAATAAAAAAGAGGCAGTTCACTGAACTGCCTCTTTCGTTAAATGACTGTAGCGAACATTAATTATTTCAATAAACCAAACACCTTCCCGATAATTTTGCTGCCAGTTCCAATTGGGTCTTTGCGTATCGCTTTTTCTTCCTCGCCGATCATCACAAACAAGCCTTCGACCGCACGTTCCGTCACATAGGATTCCACGGTGGCTTGCTGTGCGGGAACCACGCCATATTTAGCCGCCGGTCCCATGACAGCATTGTACTGAGTCGCCAAGCCCGATTTATCGGTGACGCGTTTTACCACAGGCAAAAATTCGGTCGATAATTGCGCGGAGGTTTTCTGCTTAAAGAAATCGGTTACCGCCGTATCACCGCCGCTTAAAATATTTTTCGCATCCGTCACCGACATCGACTTAATCGCATTGATCAATAACGGTTTAGCCATCGGAACTGCTTGCTCTGCCGCGTGATTCATCGAAACAATCAACTCATCCATCTTAGGACCTTGACCGGTCATACGCAGAATGCTCTGGGCTTTGTCTAGCGAACTTGGCAGGTTGATTTTGACTTTATCGTTCGATAAAAAACCGTTTTCAACGCCAAGTTTTCCGACCGCAGAATCGGCGCCTTTTTCTAGCGCAGCGCGCAAACCGCTTGTGGCGTCGGCGTTACTTAAATCGGCGAACGAAACTGGCAATGCTAAGGCTGTGACGGTGATACTAATCAAACCCAAAGCCAATAATGGAAATCGCATAGTCATTTTTTTCTCCTAAAGTGCATCCACAATGAATAAACGGCGGTGTTCGCGCATGGCATAGCGGTCGGTCATTCCCGCAATATAATCCGCCACTTTACGGGCTTGCTTGAGTTCGTTATTGGGAACGAAATAATCCGGTGGTAGCAGATCGGATTCTTTCATGAATAAATCAAACATCTCGGTAACGCAGCGCCGCGCCTTGCTGGTCATGCGCTGCACCTGATAATGGCGGTACAGATTCTTAAATAAAAACTGCTTTAACTCGCTTGCTTCCGCATGCATTGAATCAGAAAATGCAATCAATTTCGGTGCGTTTCGGACATCGTCAACGCTCTTAGGTTGTTGCGCCAAAATGCGTTGCTCGGACGTGGTAATTAAATCGGAGATCAGCGCGTTAATCATGCGGCGCACAGTTTCTGCAATCGCTCGTTTTCCAGTCAGTCCGGGAAATGCCTGTTCTACCAATGCACGATTTCGAGCGAACAATTTCACATCCATCAGCTGCTCTTCTTGAATCAAGCCAGAGCGCACGCCGTCATCCACATCGTGATTGTTGTAAGCGATTTCATCGGCCAAATTCGCCAGCTGCGCTTCCAAGCTAGGTTGCTTTTTGTCGATGAAGCGCTGACCTAATTCTCCCAGCTGCGGAGCGTTCTTCAGAGCGCAATGTTTGAGAATGCCTTCGCGCGTTTCAAAGGTCAGATTGAGTCCATCAAAACTGCCGTAACGCTCTTCTAACTTATCGACGATGCGCAGGCTTTGCAGATTATGTTCAAACCCGCCATAGGGCTGCATGCACGCATTTAAGGCGTCTTGCCCGGCGTGGCCGAATGGAGTGTGGCCCAAATCATGGGCTAGCGAAATCGCTTCGACCAAATCTTCATTTAAACGCAGATTGCGTGCAATTGAGCGGGCGATTTGCGCCACTTCTAAACTGTGCGTTAGCCGAGTGCGGAATAAATCGCCTTCGTGATTGACGAAGACTTGGGTTTTGTATTCCAAGCGGCGAAACGCGCTGCTGTGAATAATGCGGTCGCGATCGCGCCCAAATTCGCTACGTGAAGTCGCCGCCGGTTCGTCAAATTGACGCCGCGGCGGATGATTATCGTGTACCGCATACGGTGCCAGAATGGGATTCAATTTAGTGGAAATTAATTCTGGCATAAGCAACTTTCTTTTGAGATGCACCCGATACAACTAAGGCGTGCAACAGGCTTTCAACGTTGCCTCTAGTACCGAAGCGGGAACCGATTCAACGACAGCTCGGCCCATTTTTTTGAGTAAGATAAATTTGATTTGCCCGCCTTCGTTTTTCTTGTCCACCTGCATCCAATCCAGCCAAGTGGCTAGGCCCAAATCTGGCGCAATAATGGGCAATCCGGCGGCGGCAACTAAGGCGCGAATGCGTTCGACCTCTGCAACAGAAATATATCCCAAACGTTGCGACAAATCGGCGGCCATGACCATGCCACAACCAACTGCTTCGCCATGCAACCAGACGCCGTAACCCAAAGCGGATTCAATCGCGTGCGCAAAGGTATGACCAAAATTGAGAATGGCGCGCAGCCCGCCTTCCCGCTCATCCAAGCGCACCACTTCGGCTTTGATTTCGCACGAACGGCCGATGGCGTAGGCTAAAGCGCTTGGATCTTGCGCACGGAGTTTTTGGCAATTTTGCTCTAACCACGTCAGGAAATCGGTATCGATAATCGCGCCGTATTTGATCATTTCAGCCAAACCGGCGGACAGCTCACGCTCGGGCAACGTGGACAGAGTATTGATATCGGCCACCACCGCTTGCGGTTGGTAAAACGCGCCGATCATGTTTTTACCAAGCGGGTGATTGATACCTGTTTTACCACCAACGGACGAATCTACTTGCGAAAGCAAAGTGGTTGGAATTTGCACAAAAGGTACGCCGCGCATATAGCTGGCCGCGGCAAAGCCGGTGATGTCGCCAACTACTCCGCCGCCAAGCGCGACTAAGGTGGTTTTACGGTCGCATTTTTTTTCTAATAACGCGTCGTAAATTAAGCTCAGGCTTTCCATCGTTTTGTAGGCTTCACCATCGGGCAGAATGACGATTTCGACTTTTTTACCGACGGTTTCTAGCGAGGTTTTAATGCGCTCTAAATATAAGGGCGCAATCGTCGTGTTGGTCACGATCATGACCCGATTGGAACTGATGTATTTAGCGATTTGTTTAATCGCATCCGGAGCAATCAAAATCGGATAGCTGCGTTCGCCCAAAGCGACTTTAAGTAAATGTGATGCGTGTTGAGGTTGTGATGACATGGGAATGGTGAGTCTGGAGACTGGAGCAAGTGGCCAGCCCAATTGTACCAAGATTGTTTGCACCAGATTTGGTACATTAGGACGACCAGTCTCGACGATCAAATGCGCCACTTCTTGATATAAGGGGTCGCGCTGGACAGTTAACTCTTCCAACACTTTGCGCGGATCAGCCGTGCGCAGCAAGGGTCGATTTTTATCGTGACTGGTACGTTGCAGAATATGTGAGACGCTAGCACGCAAATAAATAACGGTGCCGCGCGAATGTAAAAACTGGCGGTTCTGAGCATTTAACACTGCTCCACCGCCAGTCGCTAAAACAATACCGCGTTGCGCGGTGAGGTCTTTAATAACATCGGCTTCACGTTGGCGAAAACTCGCTTCGCCTTCGATATCAAAGATGACCGGAATCGCCACCCCAGTGCGCGCCTCGACTTCGTGATCCGAATCCACGAAACGCATATTGAGCTTCTTTGCAAGGGCGCGGCCAATTGTTGTCTTACCCGCGCCCATCAAACCGACTAAAAAAATATTTCTTTGTGTTTCCAATGCAGACAATCAACTTAGGTTAATGTGGGTAAACTAAGCTGAAAGTATATACCGTACCTTTACCTAACGGGGTAGTTACAGCGACTTGGAATGTACTTGTATAGGTTCCAGATCCAGCAGCATTGCAATTTGTTGAGTCGGGAGTCAATGGAATGTTATGTGTTGACCCCTGTCTGTTTGCTGCAGATGCAGGAACCAGGCCGTTGGGCGGGATGCTCGGAACAAGAGCTGGGAATATAGTACCCGCGGCTACCTTAAGTGGATTGATCACGGAAACCGTGGACCCTGATGGCATCGGGTTAAAATTCAGATCTTCAAACTCGAGATTCAGGTTATATATCGAGCAACTATTCGTAGTAAATGCAGCGCCACTAAATATCTCCGTACCACCACTATAAACGTGGGCCACAGTATTTCCACTTAAATAGACTTGAAGTTGTCCGGTTAATGGCAGTGTGGTTGAGTTACTACTATTAAATTGAATAGTGGCTAAGCCAGCTCGTTTACCTGCTGTATTGCCAAGCCCGTAGCGAGGATTCTGACTGCGGAATGGAACCGAGCAAGAACCATTTATAGTGCCATTTTGACAGCCACCTACCGCAGAGGAACCGACCGCGCCACTATCGGTTGTTGCGACCACAGGAGTTCCATCAGCGACTGGATTACCGTTTTTGTCAGCAATTAGCACGCCCAAGTTACTTGGAATATTATCGTTGTCCCAACCTTCAATGTTGTAGCTAGTGGCACTGAGTGAAAACGCCGCCTGAATCGGCTGTCCGGTCGTGACTGTTATGGTGTCTGACAGGCTCGATAGACCACTTGCTAAGGTTGCTAAGATTCGGAATGTTCCTGCCGTTGATTGCGAATTCACTGTTGCGGTGACCGTACCGTCCGTTTGCGAAACCGCACTTGCGGTATTAAGGGTCGCAATCGTTGGGAAATTATTGGTGAAAGTCACTGTTTGGCCTTTTAAACCAACCCCGTTGATATCGACTACTTTAAAAGTCAAAATGGCAGTTTCGCTACGACCATTACCGCCCGAACCTTGTAACACGATAGATTTATCGCTAGGTGCGGCCGAAACAAAGTTAATCGAAGCTGCTACCGGCGCGACCACGTTCAAGGTTGCTGTGACGGGAGTAGCAACACCTGCGACCGTGGCTGAGACAACATCAGTTGTGCCGCAGCCATTGTCCTTGTAGGTCACCGCAGCTACGCCATTTACTGTCACGGCACTGCTAGGCATGACGGCTTTGCCGCTAGTAGCACAGGAAGAACTGAAGTTCACCACAACCGGTTGAGCAGTATACAGCGCTCCGTTGGCCGAGACACTCACTTGAACCGCTGTAGAAGCATAGGCTCCCAAAGAACTTGGATTGGGTGATGGTGTAACTAAGGCCAAGCTTAAGACTTGCGAAGTCGCCCCAAGGCTAAAGTTGGCGGAATCAGAGAGATTTGTGCCTTTGTAATTAGCGATCGCAACAACCGTTCCCGCCGCACCGGCTTGTGACTGAGCAGTTGCCAGATCCAGCGGACTAATAGTAACGGTGGCTACACCGTTTGAGTTAGTTACTGCGGTGCTGGCTGACGGAGCAATTTTGGTTAACGTTGCTGTACTTGAAAAAGTGACCAATACATTTGGAATCCCAGCACCAGTTCCGTCGACCACTGTTGCGCTGGCAGTCAATGGACTTGCCGTCGACACCGTGCTGCTCGTAGCACCGGACGAGTCTTTCAAGGTAAGTTTAAGAACCGGGCTGGACGTAGCGGTAGCAACTGCGCCATTCGTAAATCCAATCGAGCTCGTCACCGCTGCGGTGCCAACAATGGTTGCTGATGCAGTTAAAGTGGCTGCACCGGCGCCAGAGCCGGACGAAAGTGTGATAACAGCAACGCCGTTACTGTCGCTTAACGCGGTACCCAAACTTGGTGACAACACACCGGCCGAATTACTCACTGCAAACGTAACAACCACGCCAACGACTGCGCCACCCGAAGCATTAGTGAGTTTGGCTTGCGCGGTTAAAGAAGCGCCAGAAGGTATAGCGGTTGCGTTTGCACCAGTAGAATCGGTCAACGTTAAGACGATTGCGCCGTTTTTATTTGTAGTCGTTCCGCCGCCAGTCCCACTTCCGCTGCCGGAGCCACCTAAAGGCGTTCCTGCGGAACCATTGCCACCACCGCAGGCAGCGACCACCGCCAAGAGGATGGCCGATACTAATAGTGTCCAATAACGTGCCGTAAAAATACCTTTAAAATTCAGCTTCATTTTGCTTTCCAATACATTGTGTATGCGGTTACTTCAGTTTCTCTGCGCGGTGTTTCCACCAGACCAAATCATTATTTAGCTAAATGATCGGCGATGATTTTCGGAGTAATGAAAATCAATAGTTCGGTCTTATTGCGTGTTTTTCCCGTAGATTTAAACAAATATCCTAAGAACGGGATGTCACCCAATAGAGGGACCTTAGTTACGGAGTCTTGTTCTGTTTCTTGGAAAATACCGCCTAACAAAACCGTTCCACCGTTATCCACCATCACTATAGTTTTCAAATGTTGCGTGTTGATGGCATAGCCCGAAGTGGTGAGGGTGCCTGGCGTGTCGTTGTTGACGTCTACGTCCAAAATAATATTCCCATCTGGCGTAATTTGTGGTGTGACTTCTAAGCGCAAGTTCGCCTTTTTAAATGTCACAGACGTCGCACCGCTGCTTGTGGCTTGTTGATACGGTAACTCGGTACCTTGCTCCACGACCGCAGGAACTTGATCAGCCGTAACAACACGCGGGCTTGAAATCACTTTACCGTTACCATCCGCCTCCAAGGCAGAGATTTCCATGTTCAAGAAACGGTTAGCAGCAGACGAAAATAAACTGACAGCAAACGAGGCAGGATTAGAACCGTTAATTGCAGCAGCTGGCAGACTAAAGAACTGTCCCGCCTGAGTAAAGGCTGCGGTTGTACGCTGATTAACACTGGTTTGCAAAGTTTGATCACTCGAGCCTTGGTAGGTACCGGTTAATGCTGCATTGGTTGAACCGGTCACTGGGAAACCAGCCGTACCACCTTGAATACTACGCATGTCAGTAAAGCCCAAGGTCGAACCCAAATTGCGGCTGAAATCATCGGTTGCGACAACCAGACGGGCTTCAATCAACACTTGACGCGATGGCACGTCGGTCTTCTGTACAAACTGACGCACAGCTTCCAATCGCGAGGCCACATCCGTCACAAATAATTGATTGGTACGTGCATCAATCACACCCTTACCGCGTTTGGACAAGATGGATTGTTTTTCGCTCACAGCACCGGTTGCATCCAAACCCAACGCCTTGCTGATAACAGCAACTTTTTGATAGTTGAGCTGGAAGGTCTCGGTTCTGAGCGGCTCTAAGTCACCGATTTGCGCTTTTTGCTCTAATTCCAATCGTTCTTTAGTCAGCAATTCGTCTTTTGGCGCGACCCAAATCACGGTGCCGTTTTTACGCATATCCAAGCCTTTAGCTTGCATAATAATTTCTAACGCTTGATCCCAAGGAATGTCTTTTAAACGCAATGTCATGCGACCACTAACCGACTCGGACGAAATAACGTTAAAGCCGCTGACTTCCGCAATCACTTGCAGTAAAGCGCGCACTTCCACGTCTTGGAAATTCAACGATAATTTCTCACCACGATAGCCCTGAGTACCTTGGGTAAGCTTATTTGGATCAACCTTGATCGGCTTAACTTCGATAACCAACTGCGTATCGCTTTGGTATACGCTGTGTTCCCACGGGCCGCGAGGTTCAATAACCATGCGAACATTGTCGCCTTGGGCGGTAGTGGTAATCGATTGCACTGGTGTACCAAAATCAGTGACATCCAAACGACGGCGCAAGACTTCTGGCAATTCGGTTTTGGTAAAGTCGGCAACTAAGGTATTACCTTGCTGGCGCACATCGACGGGTACTTGCTTGCTCGGCAAATCGATCACAATACGACCTTCGCCATTGACACCTTTGCGGAAATCGATATCGCGCAACGCTTGCTTGGAAACTTGCACAACTGGTTGAGCGACGATTTGGCCTTTTGAATTGACTGGTGTTGCGACGTCGCCAGATCCATCGATGGTAATAATCAATACATTGTTTTCCACTACGCTGGCGTAATCGAGAGGCTTGGTCAAATTAAATACCAAACGCGAACGTTCACCGGCTTGCACCACGTTCAGGTTGCGCACGTTGCCCATATTGATGTTGACATTCGACTTACCCGAGTCATTGCTGGTGTCGCTAAAATCCAAGGCGATGCGCGCTGGCGCTTGGGTGGTAAAACCCAGTGGAGCTTTGTCCAGCGGATTTTTCATCGTTACCTTAACGATGATGTTGCTACCCTGCTGGCTCGCAACAACGTCTTGAATCGCGTTCGATTGCGCCAATGCGTGGCTGGAAAAACCCATCACACTCAACACCAAGAAAAGTCGATACATGGAAGACCATCCGCTCTTATTTGCACGCATTTTTAGTAAATTCCTCATTTTTGTGTCTCCTGCAACTCTAACTTGGTCAACCGTTCAATCCAATCGCCACCGCTATCGAGAACAATTTCTTTGATCTCTACCGAGTCATCGTTGACTTTCGTAATCAGACCAAAATTCTGACCAACATAATTACCTGCTTTAACTTGGGTAACGCCTTTGCCATCAGCTTGCAACAACGCGTAGTGTGCTGATCCGCTGGTCAAGGTACCGACCATTTTCAAGGCATCTAACGGTACATATTCCAAGGCTTCGCGTCGGCGGTCCATATCCGGCTTGATACCGTGGGCGCTGCCGGGATTCATTTTAGCCAAGGCCGACTGCAATTTAACTGGACTAAAAGGATCGATCTCGCCCTTTTTATCGTAGGTAAACGGGATGAAATCTTTTGGCTCTTTTAACTTTGGAATAGACGGACGTGTTTCTTGCTTGGTCTTGTCCATCCATTGCTGTACTTCTTGTACGCTGCTATCACCGCACGCTGCCAAACCCAAAGGCAGCAACATTACGCCCAGGAGTTTTTTCATTTCTTAGCTCCTTTTGACGCTTTTTTCTGTGTCGCTACTTCTTCCGGATCAAGGTAGCGGAAGGTTTTTGCCACGGCATCCAATGTCAACACGCTGTCTTTATTGACCGTAATACTTAAGTTGTTCAAGGTCACAATCCGAGAAAGATGGGCAATATCACTGGCAAACGCGCCAATGTCGTGATAACTACCGGTCCATTTCACGTCAATCGGCAATTCAGCGTAATAATCTTTGGGCACGGCTTGACCGGGCTTAAATAAATCATTGGATAAACCGCGCCCTAAACCGGCTTGGGTAATATCCGATAACAGGGCTGCCATTTCAGCTTTGCTCGGTAATTGTTTTTCCAAGGCAGAAACGTATTTCTCAACTTGCAATTTTTGTTTGCGCAAACCTTCCAAGTTAATCGATTGCTGGATTTTATTTTTATAGTCCTCTTTCAATGTCACCTCTTGCTGTTGCCCAGCTTCGAGTTCGTTGAATTGTGTGCTCCAATAAAAATACCAACCCGCCACGACGACCACAATCACCGTTCCCAATGCGCACAACATGCGCGGAACGATAGGCCACAAACCTGGGTGAATTCCGTTTAAATCACGGAACTGAGCCGACAATGACTCGGAAATCTCCGTCATGTTTTTCATAACACTTCTTTCATGGATATTCTCATGGCTTAGCCGCCCCTGCTTTATTAGCTTGAGCAGGATTTGCTGGCGAAGCTGGATTTGCAGCGCCTTCTAGGTCGCGCGGTCTTCTGATGCCGACGTTAATCGTAAAGTCAGATACTTTTTTGGCGTCTTTACCTTGCCCAATTCCGGTCGATTTAATCTCAATCAAATCAGGCTTATTCAACCAATCCGAATTGTTGGTCAAGTTTTTAAGATATTCCGACACGCGCTCATTGGACTGGGCATAACCAAGCAACACGATACGCTGTCCATCTTGCTTGACGCTACGCAAATAAATACCTTCTGGCGTTTGGGCCACTAGTTCGGCCAACAAATACACGGGCTGATTGCGGTCGCCCTGCAAATCCTCAACGGCTTGTTGACGCGCTTTTAAGCCTTCAATTTCCTCGCGCAAAGTGGCAATTTCTTTGATCTCTTCATCCAACTTCACATTGGCGTCTTTAATCAATAAATTGCGCGCATTTTGGGTCGAAATAGCACTGGCGTTATAAAAACCAACCAAAATAAGAATGAGCACACCAACAATCGCCGCCAATACCAACAAACTATAAAAATCTTGTTTGCGCTGTTTGCGACGTTCTTCGCGATGCGGTAATAGATTAATCTTAATCATTGGTCAAACCTCCGCATTGCCAAACCGCAGGCAACCAGATACGACGGCGCTTCATTGCGTAATTGTTTTTCTTTGACGTTCGGTGACAATTCCATCCCTTTGAACGGGCTAATCAAGGCAGTTGAAATCTTGGTTCTATTGGCCACCACATCAAGCAATCCCGACAGTACTGAGCTACCGCCAGCCAGATAAATCTGGTCGATGCGGGTGTAAGGCGTGGAGGTAAAGAAGAATTGGATCGCGCGGGTAACTTCTAGGGCGGCGTTTTCTAGGAATGGATTTAACAAATCTTCTTCGTAGCCTTCAGGAAGTTCATCGCTTTTCTTTTTGAGTTCAGCTTCTTCAAACGACAAACCGTAGCTACGGACAATCTCTTGGGTTAGTTGGTTACCGCCAAAGGCTTGTTCGCGCTCGTACACTGTTTGATCGTTCAGAATCACCGAAATATGGGTCATCTTCGCGCCGATTTGGAATAAGGCGATGATTTTGTCTTTCCCCCCGTTCTCGCTTTGCTCAATAATGCGCGAAATGGCCGCTCGGGCCGCGTAGGATTCGATATCCATGACGGTCGCTTTTAAGCCAGCCAATTCCGCTACCGCGATCCGGTCTTCAATTTTTTCTTTACGCGACGCAGCCAACATCACTTCAACATCTTCGGGAGAATTAGGTGCGGGGCCAATGACACAGAAATCGAGTCGCACTTCGTCCAGCGCAAACGGGATATATTGACTTGCTTCGGATTCAACTTGCAATTCCAACGATTCTTCGGTGGAGCCGCCCGACAAGACGATTTTTTTGGTGATGACTGCGGAAGGCGGCATGCCGAGCGACACTTTTTTCACCTTTGTGCCGCTCTTACTTAACACGCGTCGAATTGATTCGGCGACCTGTTCCATGTTTTCAATGTTGCCGTCCGACATCGCGCCGCGCGGCAAAGGTTCAGAGGCGTAGCGCTCTAGACGCAACTCTTTGTTGGCGCCCTCAGACAATTCGACCAACTTAACGCTGGTCGAACTAATGTCGATTCCAATTAAGGGCGTGTTTTTCTTGCCAGTGACACTAGCAATGAAATCACCCCATAACGTCCCAAGATCTAAAGCCAAAGCAGCCCCCACATTGATTTTTTCCAAATACTAATCTATTTTCCAAATGGAAATAACTATTTTCTTACTGTAAGTAAACATTTGCCACGGAAATTTATATTTGGAAACATTTAAAATTTTCTTCGTTAGCCGATTTATAAACATTGCTCAAAGAAAACTCCTGTTTAATCCTAGCAACAAGACTCTCGCGATGTAAAGTAATTTCTTATCATTTATTACAAAAATACATCGAATTGTTAATAATTCTGCGCTCGGCTCTATTAATACTTCCCGCTTTCCTTACAAAGTTCCTGAAACGCTATAATATTGCTCACCCTTAATTTGAGCTCATAGGCATGACAACTGATTCCCCAACTGCTGCATCTGGTGCAAAAAATGCGTCTAAAAAACATCACCCGGCGCTCAGAATCGCGCTAGGTCTTGCGGCATTCTTAATGGCTATGGTGCTGTGCGGCGTATTAATTGTGGTGTTCGCGCTCACACTGGCTTATCCCAATTTGCCCGATTTGGACTCCATTACCAGCTACCGTCCAAAAATTCCCTTGCGCGTTTTCTCGGCCGACAATGTGTTGCTAGGAGAGTTCGGCGAAGAGCGACGCAGCGTCATGCAGCTCAAAGATATTCCTGAAATCATGAAAAAAACCCTGCTCGCGACCGAAGATGATCGCTTCTACGAGCACGGTGGAGTGGACTATTTAGGAATTACGCGCGCGACGCTACATAATTTGATGGGGGGCAGTAAACAAGGTGCTTCCACGATTACTCAGCAAGTTGCACGAAACTTCTTCCTCTCTAGCGAAAAAACCTTCAAACGCAAAATCTACGAAGTGCTGATGGCTTGGAAGATAGAACAAAATCTGACAAAAGACCAGATTTTAGAAATCTACATGAACCAAATTTACTTAGGCCAACGTGCTTACGGCTTTGCGTCAGCCTCTCAAATCTATTTCGGCAAAAAACTGCAAAACATTACCATTGCGGAAGCGGCAATGTTAGCTGGCTTACCGAAAGCGCCCGGCGCGTCCAATCCGATCTCGAACCCTAAACGAGCCAAGATTCGCCAACAAGCGATTTTGCAACGCATGTTGCAACTTGGATACATTACTCCAGCGCAATACGAACAGGCCAAGAACGAAGAAATCCACGTCGGCAACAACGTCAATGTGTACGGAACCCATGCCGAATACATCACCGAGATGGCGCGCCAAATGGTGTATGACCAATTCAAAGAGGATACCTACACACTCGGTTTAAACGTCTACACCACGATTACCAAGGCCGAACAAGACGCAGCGTATTTATCATTACGCCGCGGTGTAATGGATTACGAGAAAAAGCACGGTTATCGCGGCCCAGAAGCGTTTGTTGAGATTCCCGCTGAAAAAGCCGAAGCCGACGATGAGATCGAAAGCGCCTTGGCGGAGCATCCCGACAGCGACGATATCGTGGCAGCAGTAGTCTTAGACGCCAATCCAAAAAGCGTGCGCGCCGTGGTGTCGAACGGCGATGAAATCACCATCACAGGCAACGGCTTAACTTTTGCAGCCAGCGGCTTAGCTGCCAACGCGCCACCTAAAAAGCGCATTATTCGCGGCTCCATTATCCGCGTAACGCTGGACGATAAAGCGTGGTCGATTATTCAGATGCCAGAAGTTGAATCCGCCTTTGTGGCCGCCGATACCAATAACGGCGCAATTCGCGCTTTGGTCGGCGGTTTTGATTTCAATCGTAACAAGTTCAACCACGTTACACAGGCGTGGCGTCAGCCGGGTTCAAGCTTCAAGCCATTTATTTATTCTGCCTCGTTAGAAAAAGGTCTCTCGCCAGCGACCATTATTAACGATGCGCCGATTTCTTTCGGCGCGGGACAAACCGGCGGTCAAGCGTGGGAGCCGAAAAACTACGACGGCAAGTACGAAGGCCCGATGACCATGCGCAAGGGTTTAACCAAATCCAAAAACATGATCTCGATCCGTATCTTGAATAAGATCGGCGCTAAATATGGTCAGCAATACACCACCCGATTTGGTTTTGACGCCGACAAAAATCCGCCTTACTTGACTTTGGCATTGGGCGCTGGCGCAGTGACGCCGCTGCAAATGGCGGGCGCGTATTCTGTATTCGCCAACGGCGGCTATAAGATTAACCCGTATTTAATTTCTAAAATCACCGACAGCAACGGCAAAGTCCTCGTGGAAACCAAACCCGAAGTTGCCGGTAACGAAGCCAATCGCGTGATCGACGAACGCAATGCGTTCTTGATCGATAGCATGCTCAAAGACGTAGTGCGCTTCGGAACAGCCGCGCGGGCGATGCAATTAAAACGTACCGATTTAGCCGGCAAAACCGGTACCACCAACGATTCTATTGACGCTTGGTTTGCAGGCTATCAAGCTAAATTAGTCGGGATTGCGTGGATGGGTTTCGACCAACCGAGAAACTTAGGTAACCGCGAAACCGGTGGCGGATTATCGCTACCAATTTGGATGGGCTTCATGCAAACCGCGTTGAAGAATATTCCGATGGAAGAGCGCGCGGTACCCAATGGCATTATTCAAGCCGAGGGGGATTACTATTATGTTGAAAACCCACCGGGTTCCGGCATCCAAGTGTTAGATGCTAACGAACCGATAGATCCAACCATCCCAATCGGCAGCGAGACGCCAGCACCAGCGCCCGCCAACACCAACTAACACTAACAAGGCAAAAATCAACGCACACGTTATTTTTGCCTTGTTCTTTTCTACCTCTACTTTCTGTCAGTATGAAAACAGTTATCCCGCAACGTTTACAGCAGTATTTTTCATCCGGCTATATGAAGATTATTTTTGGCGCTATCGCAGGCTTTATTTTGTTGGGATTAATCAGCCTAACAGTTGCCGTCGCCGTGATTTACCCGGGACTGCCTGATCTCGATAGCATTACCAGTTACCGACCAAAAATCCCGTTACGTGTTTTTTCTGCCGATAACGTTCTGCTGGGCGAATTTGGCGATGAGCGGCGCAACGTCACGCCGTTAAAAGATATTCCCGATCTGATGAAACACGCCTTACTCGCGGTCGAAGATCAGCATTTTTACGAGCACAACGGCATCTATTTAATCGGTAATTTCCGTGCGTTGTTGCACAACTTAACCAACTTTAGCGGCGGCCCAAAACAAGGCGCTTCGACCATTACCCAACAAGTAGCGCGTAACTTTTTCCTCTCCAACGAGCAGACCTATAAGCGCAAATTAATCGAAGCATTATTGACCTACAAGATTGAAAAAAATCTGACCAAAGATCAGATTTTAGAGTTGTACATGAATCAGATTTTCCTAGGTCAACGCGCTTACGGTTTTGCTTCCGCGGCACAAATTTATTTCGGCAAAAAATTAAGCGAACTTACTCCCGCCGAAGCTGCGATGTTGGCTGGCTTACCGAAGTCCCCAGCGCGGATTAATCCAATTGCCAACTTCGATCGTGCCAAAAGCCGCCAGCTCATTGTGCTGCAATTAATGCGTCAAATGAATTACCTGACCGACGCCGAATACGAGCAAGCCAAAGTTCAAAAACTAGACATCAAAACCAGCAGCAATGAATTCGGGATCCATGCTGAATACGTGGCGGAACTAGCGCGCCAAGTCGTGCAAGAACAATTCAAAGAAGACGCCTATACGCGCGGCTTTAACGTCTACACCACCATCCTGAAGGCCGACCAAAACGCCGCCTATCTCGCGCTGCGCCGCGGCGTGATGGATTACGACAAACGTCATGGTTACCGCGGGCCAGAAGCATTTTTAGATTTGCCTGAAGACGAGGACGATGCGGATGATGTCATTGACGCCGCCTTCGCCAAACATCCGGCTAACGACGAATTATTAAGCGCGGTGGTGTTAGATGCATCGCCCAAAAAAATTACCGCCGTCACCTCGAACGGAGAGGAAATTAGCATTAGCGGAACGGGGCTAACTTTTGTCGCAGCCAGCCTCAATAAGAATGCGTCCAACAAACTCAAAATCGTGCGCGGCGCGGTGATTCGCGTGATCCGCGAAAACGAAAAAAACTGGGCAATTACTCAATTGCCGGAAGTGGAATCCGCCTTTGTCGCGGCTGATACCAATACTGGCGCAATCCGCGCCATGGTGGGCGGATTTGATTTCAAACACAATCAATTCAACCACGTGACTCAAGCCTGGCGCCAACCGGGTTCCACCTTCAAGCCGTTCATTTATTCCGCTGCGCTAGAAAAAGGTTTCACGCCCGCGACCTTCATCGATGACAAACCCTTGTCGTTTGAATCGACGCAAACCGGCGGTCTGCCGTGGGAACCAAAAAACTCCGACGATCAATACGAAGGGCCGATGACCATGCGCGAGGCGCTGGCAAAATCCAAGAACATGGTCTCGATTCAAATCCTAGAAAATATTGGCGTCAATTACGGTCAAGAATACGCCATGAAATTTGGCTTTGATTCGGATAAAAACCCACCTTATTTACCACTAGCGCTCGGCGCTGGCGCGGTCACACCGTTACAAATGGCAGCAGCCTATGCCACATTCGCCAATGGTGGATTTCAAATCAAACCTTATCTGATCACAAAAATTAGCGACGCCAATGGCGTGGTCTTGCAACAAACCGAAGTCCCCAAATCCGGACAAGACAGCGCGCGCATCATTAGCGAAGGCAATGCGTTTATGATCGATAGCTTGCTCAAAAATGTCATCAAAAACGGCTCGGCCGCCAAAGCGCAAGTGCTTAATCGGCCTGACATCGCAGGCAAAACTGGTACCACGAACAACGCGGTCGATGCATGGTTTGCGGGCTATCAAAACCGAATCGTGGCGGTTTCTTGGATAGGCTTTGATCAACCTAAAAATTTAGGTAGCCGAGAATTCGGCGGTGGCTTAGCGCTGCCAGTTTGGATCAATTACATGCAAACCGCGCTGCGTAACCAGTTGATTGAAGACCGACCCATGCCAAGCTCAATTACCATCGTCGATGGCGATTACCAGTATGTCGATCCACCTGCGCCGATCATTAAAAGTATCGTCGCCGAGACCAGCGCATCGATGCCTGCGGCAGGGCAGTAAGGTCGGAAATGTTAGCGCGGGTTAATCAGCCCAGACACAAATGAAAAGGGCATCCACGAAGGATGCCCCAACATACTGACTTAGAATCGCCGGTTAATTCACCAAGTAATTCCTTAAAACCCATCAAAATTTATTCCAATATCAAGCCGCCCTGCTCCCACGCGATCACTTTCAAGGCAGCCATCAGTTCGCCACCATCGCGGGTATTGCGCCACACCGCGCCGTCGTGTTTGTAATGATAGCCGCCCGATTTGGCAGCAACCCAAAGTTCACTCACGGCGGCTTGGCTATTGATAATAATCTTGGATTTATTGCCTAAAAACTCAATATCGAGCAAGGAGCCGCTGCGACTGCATTCCACATCGATGTCGCCTTGCTGACCAGCGGTTTCAAAAACGTCCTCAATTTGGGACAAGGTTCGGTCGATCAAGCTCAAAAATTCTGTTTCGGTCATGCTACACTCCCAGCCATTCATAAACCGCTATTGTAAAAGAATTTAAGAGATCGCCCCTATGACGCTTTTTTCCCGCTTCGTTACTTCCTTCATTGCCATCGGCTTAACCCTCTCTGTTTGCGCTTGCGGACAAAAAGGCAAGCTCGTCATTCCAGTCAAACCGCCTGCGATTTCGACACCTTATCCAACGCCAGTCGCTAAGCCTGAAAAATCGCCCGACGCGGGCAGTGCCGCAAAACCAGCAGCGCCGGTGGAGCAACCTAAAGTTGAAACGCCGCCCAATCCAGGCAGCCTGTTTGAAAGCAAATAAGCGCGTTGGATATTAACGTTTGAATGCAATCGTGCTGTGGTTTTGCGGATTTTTACCTTGGAAATCGCGGTAAATCGCTTGAATCTTGGCCAAGTCGGCTGCTTCATCCCCAGTCAGCATTAGCTCGGCGCACACCCCAATTTCTTTGTTGGGGTAATCGATAAAGGCGCACACCAAAGGCACCTGCGCGGCCAGCGCAATATGATAAAAGCCGCTGCGCCAATACGGTGTATAGCTGCGTGTTCCTTCTGGCGCGATTGCCAGCCAAAACCAATCCGACTTCAACATCCTGTCGGTCAACTTTCCAATTGCGCCGCTTGAGACGCCACGCTCAATTGGTTCGCCGCCGCAATAGCGCACAAAGCCGCCTGCGAAAAATCCGGTCACGCCTTTAAAGAGTTTTTCTTTGACCAAAAATTTGAGCGGAAACGCAATCGCCCATTTCGCCAACATGCCCCAAAAGAAATCCCAGTTGGACGTATGCGGATAAAAAATCATCACACCACGCACGCCGGGCAAACCCGCGTAACGCAATTTCCAGCCGAACGAGTTGAGAACAAATAGTGACAATTTAGCGCCCCAATGAGGCGCGTCTTTAGATGTGAAGATAGCAGTGGGCATGAGGCATTATTTATAGGTTTATTTTTGCAAATAATAGCCGCAAAATTTCTGTATGGATATATTTTGCATCGTGCGAATTATGCTGCAAACGCACAAAATCTGACCTTAATGACAACGCCCTAGCCAGTAAAAAACCGGCTTAAGCGCTGCGCTGTGAACGCGGCCTTAGCTCGCCAACGCCGCTTGCTGGCGTTTTTGCAGCGCCCAATAAATACGTAAACCAAACAGCAGCGCTACAACACCGGCAAAGATCATTGGCTGATTCAAATCGTGCTTACCGGCCTTCATCCAAAAATAATGCAGCACGCCCAAACTCGCAATTGCGTAAATCAACTTATGTAATTGCTGCCAGCGCTTTGCCCCGATGCGTTTAATCATCTTATTGGTGCTGGTCAAGGCCAGCGGTATGAGCAATATGAAGGCTGTGAATCCGACCAAAATGAAAGGCCGCTTTAGCACGTCTTTAAGCATCTCCGTAAGATCAAAAAAATGATCGAACCAAAGGAAGGTTAAGAAGTGCAAGCTGGCATAAAAGAAGGTGTACAAACCCAACATGCGGCGCGATTTAATGAAAAACGGCGCGTTGAGCAAGCGCCGTAGCGGCGTCACCGCTAAGGTGATGCACAACAAATACAAAGTCCAGTCACCTGTATTGCGCGTGATGAATTCCAAGGGATTGGCGCCCAAATGATCGGTGAAGGCCGCGACCACCAAGCGCACGAACGGCAACAAAGCCAGGATAAATAAACCGCCTTTGAACAGGCTTTGCTGCTTTAACGTGAGTGTCATTGTGAAATTCTGATTAGTAAAATTTACGTAAATCCATGCCGCTATACAGCGAGGCCACTTCGCTGTAACCGTTGAACATTAAGGTGTTGCGCTTTTTGGTAAAGATGCCGTCTTCACCGATTCGGCGCTCATGCGCTTGCGACCAACGTGGGTGATCGACTTCGGGATTGACGTTCGAGTAGAAGCCGTACTCACGCGGCGCAGTCATGTTCCACGCGGTTTTTGGTTGCTCGCTGGTGAAGCGAATTTTGACGATTGATTTGGCCGATTTAAAGCCGTATTTCCAAGGTAAAACCATGCGTACCGGCGCGCCGTTTTGGTTGGGCAATACTTCGCCGTACATCCCAAAACTTAACAGCGCTAGCGGGTGCATCGCTTCGTCCATGCGCAAGCCTTCAACATAAGGCCAATCGAGCACGCCATAGCGCAATCCCGGCATTTGGCTCTTGTCGGCCAAGCTGGTAAATTCGACATATTTGGCTTTGCTGTTGGGCTCAACTTTTTTGATTAGATTGGATAAGGAAAAACCAATCCACGGGATCACCATCGACCAGCCTTCCACACAACGCAGGCGATAAATCCGCTCTTCCAAAGGCGCGATTTTCATCAAGCTATCGATATCGAGCTTCATCGGCTTATTGACTTCGCCTTCAATGCTCACTGTCCATGGACGTGTTTTTAAGCTGCCTGCGGTTTGGGCCGGATCGGCTTTGTCGGTGCCAAATTCGTAATAGTTGTTATAGGTGGTGGCATCTTTGTAAGTCGTCTTACTTTCTGTTAGGACGTAAGCCGGATTCTTGGTTGCGGCTAATTTTTGCGCGCTAGCATTTTGGGCAAAGGCTTCGCGATTGGCCATTGCCAGCAGTCCCGCACCACCAATCGCGCCGGCAGCAATCTGCTTGATAAATTGGCGGCGTTGTTCAAAGACTTCGCGTGGCGTAATTTCGGACGACAGAATGATGTTACTTGGTGTGCGTTGGATCAGCATGGCAACTCCGTTGAGGATGAAGGATATGACTTAGTCGAACTAATCGGCAGTAACTTACAAAACAGTCGCAATTATTTATTATTTTTCGTTTCCGCGCTGAGCGCCTTTGGTTCTTGGCTCGGCTCACAGCCAAGCACTGGACACAATTCGCTCATTTAATATTTTTTCGACAAGCAAAAGAGCCGCGAAGGCGGAACAAGGCAGAATCCATTCATCCAATTTGGGCGATACCACTTGGCTAACAACTAAGATTTGCGCCGCGCGAGAATCCCTAGAAAGTTGTCCAATTCATTCGCCACAAAAACAAGCGGAATAGATAGCGGTCAACGCTGTTTTTATGGATAATTGCCGCACAAAAAAGCATCACATCCAAAACAATACTTCGGAGACCACCAAGTGCAGAAGCTAAAAAATATCGTTGCATCCATTCCCCAAGGAGCGGGCGCATTGTTTTTTATTCAGATGTTTTCCACCCTCGGCTTCGCCATTCTGTATTCCACCTTGGTGCTGTACGCCACCAAGCATTTGCATTTTCCCGCCGTCGAAGCTTCCGCGTTGATGGGCGTGTTTGGCGCGTTTAATTACGGATTGCACTTATTCGGCGGTTATTTAGGCGGTCGGTTTTTAAGTAACCGTAATTTGTTCGTGGGCGGGATGGTGTTGCAAGTCATCGGTTGCGCGGCGATTTCGCTCGGCTCGGCAGAAATGCTGTATTGGGGCTTGGCGTTTTTCTTAACCGGTAGCGGGTTAAATGTCACCTGCATCAACATGATGTTGACCCAACGTTTCCAGCCTGAAGATATTCGGCGTGAAGGTGCATTTTTGTGGAATTACGCGGGGATGAATATCGGCTTCTTTGTCGGCTTCACCGCTGCCGGACAATTTCAATTAACCGAATCGTATTCCGATTTATTTATCTTTGCGACTGCCGGTAATTTTATGGCGATTGTGTTGGCGGTACTCAACTGGAAATCGATTAGCGATTTAAATACGCCCTTACTGACTTCTAGCACCGCCGACTACAAACGCCGCTTCATCGCTGGCTTAATTATTTTAGTTGGACTCGTGCCGCTAGTGTGGTACCTACTGCAATGCTCGTGGACTGAGAAGCTCGTTAAATTCATTTGCTTATTGGTCGCCATCACCTTGGTCTATTTGACGGTGGTACACAAAGATCAGCGCGAAAAAAATAATATGAAAGCGTATTTAATACTAACTATTAGCTCGCTCGTATTCTGGTCGCTGTACCAAATGGCACCGAATGGTTTGCAACTGTTCGCCGTCAACAATGTGGACTTGGTCGTCTTTGGCTTTACCGTCGCACCGCAGTGGATTCAGAATATCAATACCGTAGTTATCGTCGTAGGCGGTCCACTGATGTCAGCGCTGTTTGTGAAATTACGCCATCAAGGCTGGGATATCGACGTCCCAAAACAATTTTCCGCATCGTTAATTTTGATGGGCTTAGGATTTTTAGCTTTACCGCTTGGGATTTTGCTAGCCGATGGCAAAGGCATGGTGCCGTTCTTTTGGCTGTTCTTAAGTTACGCCTTACAAAGCGTAGGCGAACTGCTCATCTCCCCAGTCGGCTACGCCATGATAGGCCGCATGGCACCACGCCAATATCAGGGCATTATGATGGGCAGCTGGATGTTAATCACCGGCTTAGCATCGCTGTTTGCAGGCGACTTCTCAGGCATGATTCCAGAACCTTCCGAAGGTGCAGCAATTTCCACCAATGCAGCCTATTCGACCTTGTTCTCACAACTGGGTTGGGGCACTGTCGCGGTGGGGGTTGTGTTGATTGTGTTGATTCCTTATTTGAGGCGCCTAATTAAGGATGCGGAGAAGGTGGTTGTTGAGTGATTTGTGTTACGAAAAGTTGGTCAAAAAATCGCCTTTGTTGGCGATTTTTTTTGGGGCAAGAAGGTGTCACTTAGCTAGAAAATCGGGCGGGCATTTGACCAGTCCGATAATTGGTAAAGGGCAGAAAAGTGCCCTTTGGAGACGGTCGGGGTTCTACATAGCTGTCATTCAATCTAGGTCGGGTAAATCGACTCGGCGTCCCCGTCATTCCCGCGTAGGCGGGAATCCAGTGGCGCGTGAGCGCCTTCAACGCTAATTTTCACGAGGCGGTGGACTAAATAATGGTTTCAGGTACGTTACCTCTCCATTAATTTCGGACCATAAATCAATCCATTCCGGATTTCTTTCTTCAATCAATTTCAACTTCCAGGCTCTATTCCATTTCTTCAATGCTTTTTCACGCCTGATCGCTGATTCCATGGTGGAGTGCATTTCATACCAGACCAGCGCTTTCACTGAGTAGTCACTGGAAAATCCTCCAACACTACCTTCCCGACGCTGCCAAATACGTTGAATGAGATTTGACGTTACACCGACATACAGCGTTCCATTTCGTTTACTTGCGAGCAGATATACAGCTGGTTGTTTCATTTCAAGAGGATCGCTAGGTAAGGATTTTTCTTGCAAACGTTGAAGCCGCTGGCGCGCCACTGGATTCCCGCCTGCGCGGGAATGACGGGGGGGTCGAGTATAGCCGAATGCTTAGCAAGCAACGCCATTCACAATCGTTTGATTTTTGATGTCTATTCCGAACGAACAGTTATATTCCGAAGTGCGTTTGGATTTAGTACATTGCATATTTCTGATCTTTTTCCAAAGCAAATCTTCCGAGTAGACATTAGATTTGGCCTTGATCTTCATATGATCAAAAAGATCTTTTGCCGCCTCACCATTCAGATAGAAATAGATGTGCGTATTTTTAGGTTCATAGACTGGGGGATCATAAAATGACTTCCCGCCAATGGAATACGACCCCTTCAAATCCTTATATTCGTCCCCTGAGGCAATTGTCACAACCAACAACAATAGAACGAAAATAACAGATCTACTCGCTAATTTGCGATCCCATGGCGCCATTTGATCTCCAAAAATTCTATTTTTCTAATCGCGTTCAATTTGTCTGCTTCGTGCCGAATCCAGCGCCTTCAAACCCCACCACCGTGTTTGTTACTATCAGCATCCATATTCAATAAAGGTGCGGATGCGAAATCAACCGCGGCTGAATTATCCACAACAATAACTTTGGAATTGAATTCGTCTGCAATGTTTTGCTCGACCAACTTCACCGCAACAGCGCGGGAATCGCCTACTGGTTTTGGATGCCGAAAGAAGAACATATATTTCACTCCAAATTTATAAAATTGGATCCCATTTGGAATTGGAGACACAATCATCAAGATCATTCAACGAAACAAACTTTGTGCGTCAGCACTTTGCTGCCAGCATGCACAACACTCGCTCCAAACACAAATCCGGTGCGTAGTTTCAAAATAGTAAGTTAAATATTGAAACCAAGCAATTTCTAATAAACTGACTTCCGGAGCAAGCACTGAGCATTAACCAAGACCACCGAGCAAAAAAAATCGCCCGATAGGGCGATTTTTTAATTCATCGTACAAAGAGCAAACCTACAAAGTCCCATAAGAATGCAAGCCGGATAAAAACATATTCACGCCCAAGAAAGCAAATGTCGTCACGACCAAGCCTATTACCGCCCACCAAGCCGCAACTTGGCCGCGTAAGCCCTTCATCAAGCGCATGTGCAACCACGCGGCGTAGTTCAGCCAGACGATCAGCGCCCATGTTTCTTTCGGGTCCCACGACCAGTAGCCGCCCCATGCGTCGGCGGCCCACAGGGCGCCTAAAATCGTTGCGATGGTGAAAAAGGCGAAGCCGACTGTGATGGCTTTGTACATCACGTCATCCAACACTTCTAAGCTCGGCAAACGGTCTGCCAGCCAACCTTTGGCTTTCACCAAATACGCAACGCCAACCATCGCTGCTAACGAGAATGTGCCGTAGCCGATAAAGTTGGCGGGCACATGAATCTTCATCCACCAGCTTTGCAGCGCTGGCACTAAAGGTTGAATTTCAGCGGCATCGCGTTTAACCGTGTACCACAACAAAAATCCAACGGCAGCCGAAATCACTAGCATGACAAACGGGCCCATTTGGCGGGTTTTGTATTGCTGTTCGTAATACAAATAAAACAGCGCGGTGATCATCGCAAACAGGATGAAGACTTCGTACAAATTCGATACTGGAATATGACCGACATCGCCGCCGATTAAATACGATTCATACCAGCGCACCATCATGCCCACGAAGCCCATGACGACTGCCGACCAGCACAATCCGGTGCCGACCGAATAACCTAAGGCAGAGCGGCTCACCAATCCACCCCAGTAGAAAACAGTCGATAAAAAAATCAAAAAGCTCATCCACAAAATCGCAGATTGAGACGACAGTAAATATTTGAGGAAAAATTTAGTGTTAGCAGCGTCGAGCGCACCGCCGTATTGTGCAATCGCGCACCAGCTTAAGAAGGCGACCCCCAACAACAATACGCGCACTGGTTTCCAATGCCAGCCGAGTAGCGCAAAAGTCGGTGCGGCCAAGGCTAGAACGAGCTGCTCGTAATAATCCATGTGGTGGCTGAACTTCAATAAGGCCAAACCCGATGCGGTGATTAACACCGCGGCGTACAACCAATCGAGCGCACTTAGGCGCTTGAAAAATCCTTGGTAGGCTGGGTAATTTTGTGTCATGTCCATGATGTACTCCCTATTTTTACTACTTGATTCGTTGTTTGCTAACTCAAGTTAAAGAACCACTCAGGGCTGTTGTGCAGCCTCAGTTAATTCATTTTTTAATTGCAAAAATTCTTTTTCAAAATCCATGGTTTTACGCTGGGTGCTCATCGCTAATAAAGCATGCGCTGCGGCGCCACTGCCCTTTGAATCGGGTTGATCTTTAATCCACACCCAAACCCGGCGCTCGCGGATATAAAACATTGAGAATATTCCGAGCACCAATAATAAACAGCCGAGATACACAATGTTTTTACCGGGCGAACGCGTGACTTGCAGCACGCTGGCTTTGATTTCTTCGTAGGATTTTAATTGCAGATAAACCGGTGCGTTATAAAAGAACGCATCCGATAAAGCGTTGCTGGCTAACTGTAAAAAATGGGCGTGTTTTTCGGTGATCTCCAACGCTGGCAAGCCATCTTGCACGCGCGCGATTTGCCATAAATCCCATAGCGAACCGTTCAGAATTTTCATAAACACATCGGCAGCGCGTTCTTGGTCCGCGGCAGGGATTTTGGATAAAAATTCCGATACCGCGGCAAAGCCAGCGATTTTTGAATTACCGGCAAAAATGGTCAAACTCTTTTCTGCTGAAGCTTGTAATTGTGAGCGGAGTTTGTCGTTAGATTCTTCTTTCGAAAATGCATTTTTGGCGTATTCCGCTGCAGCTTTTACGCGCAATTCAGGATTGGCTAACGCGGCGCGCAGGCGCATCCATTCTTGCACCGAATCGTTGTCGTCCGCTGGGATGCGCAAGTAGCGGAAGGGCTCGGACGGCGAATCACGCATTCCGGCTAAGAACACCCAATCTTCATCAATTTTGACGGATTGCATGTAGTTGTTGAATTCGCGCGCCTGACCAGTTTTGTCGCGCAGTTTGTATTGCACCGAGGCGCCGACGTTTTTTAAATCTTTGGTGTTGATGCCTTTAGCAGCGGAGCCGGAATGTTGATCTAGGCTGGTGACTATCTTTTCGTTAAAGCTTTTTTTGCTGTCCACAGCGCGCAGGTCTTGGCCGTTGGCGCTCATGTTTTCCACGTTAAATGGGCGAAACCCTGACCATTCGATGGTGTATTGCGCGGTTTTGGCAGCGTCGGTGTTGGTTGATTCTGGTTCGTGCAGCGGCGTGGAATTGCCCACTTCACCGTTGACATCAAAGACTTTAAATTGATTACCGGACATCGGATAGGCGGCGAGTTTTAATTTGCTGCCGCCGTCTTCAAAACTCGATTGATAAACCGCCAGCCCCTTATAAACCAAGGGCTCGTTAACCTTGATCGTGGCGGAAAAAGTCTTGCCGGTTTCGTTATCACGCACATCGACTTCGCTGGCGAATAACTTCGGCATACCGGTGGAATAAAAATCGATGATGAATTTTTTGAGGTGAATTGAGAACGGCAAATCTTGGATAAATACACCGCTTGCTTGAGGAATAACCGCCGCTGTGCTGGTTTGTCCTTCGGGGATCATAGTGTTGCCGCGGAAGCTAGGATTGTTCAAACTCAGCCGATGCTTGTTATCGATTTGACTGATTAAACCATTGCCTTCAAACGGCACTTTACCCATAAACCATTGCTGTGCCCGAATCGACAAATCGGAATCGAGCAAACCGCCCACCAAAATAATGACAATGGCGCCATGCGCGAAAATGTAGCCGAGTTTGTTGGCTGCGCCGCGTTTTGCCGTAATCAAAGTTGCGTCGGTTTTGTCCACCGCTTTAATTTGGTAGCCGCGCTGGCGCAGTTGATAGGACAGTCGCTCGGTTAGAGTGGCGCGGGAATGAACGCTATTCCACTCGGCTTTATTAGCAAAATTATTGAGGGATTGTTCACGCACATTTTCACGCCAACTACGCATGTCTTTAAGCATTTTTGGCGTGTTGCGAATCAGGCATAAGGTGGTCGACGTGACCAAGAACGCCATGATGAGTAAGAACCACCAACTGGTGTAGACCGCATACAAACTGAGCTTATTGAAGACTTCAAACCAAAACGGCCCGAATTGATTTACATAATTCGGCATCGGCTCGTTCTGCTTTAACACGGTGCCGATAATCGAGGCGATGGCAATCAAGCTTAGCAAGCTGATGGCAAACCGCATCGACGAGAGTAGCTCAAAGAAATCCGCAACGGGAGTGCTGTTCTGACGCGCAGTGTTGTTGGAGTCGGGTGCAGTTTGCGAATGCTGATTTGGCGCAGTAACGGGAGACGCGGGTGTTGGTGATTCAGTTGTCATAGTGTGTTCAAAATAAAAAAGGGCAGCTCGTCGCCACCCTTTTTAGTGTCCTGCTTATGGCTGAAAATCGTTCAGTGTGATTATTTCAAACCCGCGACGTAGTCAGCAACGGCTTTGATTTCATCGTCTGTCATGCGATGCGCGATTTCGGTCATTTGCGCGCTATTGCTACGCGCGCCGGAGCGGAAGCTGGTTAATTGAGCGATGGTGTAATCTTGGTGTTGGCCAGCTAAACGTGGATATTGTGCTGGGATACCGGCACCGTTCGGGCTATGGCAACCTGCGCAAGCTGGGACATTGATGCCACCGATACCGGCGCGGTAGATTTTTTTACCGGCTTCGACTGAATCTTTGTTTTTTGCTGCATCGGATTTTGGTGCTTGTGCGCTTAAGTATGCAGCAACGTTTTTAACATCTTCAGGGCTTAACGCTTTGGCCATTGTTGTCATCACGGCGTTGTTGCGGGTTGGCTCGGTGAAGTTGTGCAATTGCTTTTCAAGGTAAGCGGCGTGTTGGCCGGCTAAACGTGGGTTTTGTGTGATGGTCGAATTACCTGCTGCACCGTGGCAAGAAACGCAAGCAACGATGTTACGGGTTGCGTCGCCATTGGTGTACAACGCTTCACCTTTGACTGGATCAGCCTTAGCTGCAGCTGTCTTTTCTTCCGCAGCGTAAGCCACCGCTGATAACGCTAACGTTGCGACGAAGAGTGACTTCAGAAAAGATTTTGGATTCATTACGCACCTTGATGACGAAATTTAACAGCGAAATTAGTAATTATGGTTATTCTTAACGAAGTGTTATCGTTATTCGACGTAATTGATCTTGATGTGAGCCAAATCAACGGTAACGCACTAAGTATAGCCACTACGATTCAACATTCAATAGCCCATTATTGTACAATAGCTTTCCTAGGTATTTAGTCCTTTTGTTGCATTTTTCGGTTCAATTTATGTCCATTCTCTGGCAAGCACGCTTTTTCACCACCGTTAACCAT
This sequence comes from Sapientia aquatica, assembly GCF_004358105.1. Classification (GTDB taxonomy): domain Bacteria; phylum Pseudomonadota; class Gammaproteobacteria; order Burkholderiales; family Burkholderiaceae_D; genus Solimicrobium; species Solimicrobium aquaticum. The sequence continues at coordinate 157,049 of NZ_SMYL01000004.1, forward strand.
CTTCGCAACTTGCCGGATTTACAAGTTCCCGAACTGGCTTTTGCTGGCCGTTCCAACGCGGGCAAATCAACCGCAATTAACACGTTATGCAATCAAAAGAAGTTAGCATTCGCCTCCAAAACGCCGGGCCGCACGCAACACATTAACTATTTTTCCATCGGCGGCGCGCACGTCGCGCAGCATCGCAAAGACCCAACCAAAGTCGATGAAATTCGCGCGCTGTTGGTCGATTTACCGGGATATGGCTACGCCGAAGTACCGGGCGCAGCTAAAAATCATTGGAATGAATTACTCGGCGCGTATGTAAAAAATCGCGATCAACTCAGCGCGCTGATCTTGATTATGGACGCGCGTCGTCCGTTCACCGATCTGGATAAGCAGATGTTGGAATGGTTTGCGCCGACTGGTCGTCCGGTACATTGTATTTTGGCGAAGGCCGACAAACTCAATCGCAACGACTCAACCAACGCGCTGCGATTAACCCAATCCGTTTTGGCGAGCTATGTGGACGAAAACGGCGTGCCATTTCCGTACACGGCGCAGCTTTTCTCCGCTTTAAAACGGGTTGGACTAGAAGAAGCTGACGCGAAGATTCAAGAGTTATTAGGCTTAGATCAACCGTTTGAGCCGCTTGCCGCTGAAGAAATTGATCCTGCAGAATAGTTAGTAACGCGCACCAACCTAGCAAAAATTACGAGCAAAAAAAAGCCCAGTGCGATGAAGCACTGGGTTGTAACACCTTAGAGGTGCCCGCTCAGGGAAGTGAAGCAGGGGGTAATGAACTACCCGCCTGATATGAGCGTGGTGATTTAAATAAGTTCCTTTACTATTTATAAAATCTATGACTCTCACTCATAAGCCATCCCAATTCCCTGCCGTCCGCATGCGCCGCATGCGTAAAGACGTTTTCTCGCGTGCGTTAATGCGTGAAAACACCATCACCGCGTCGGATTTAATCTATCCAGTGTTTATCGTTGAAGGCGAAAACCAACGCGAAAAGGTCGCTTCGATGCCAGGCGTCGAGCGGATTTCGGTCGATATTTTATTGACGGTGGCAGAAGATTGCGTCGCATTGGGTATTCCGGTAATCGCGCTATTCCCAGTCATTGCGCCGAATTTAAAAACGCCCGATGGGATCGAAGCGACTAATCCTAATGGCCTCGTCCCACGCGCCGTTGCCGAGCTAAAACGCCGCTTCCCTGAATTGGGAGTACTCACTGACATCGCGCTCGACCCTTACACGAGCCACGGCCAAGACGGTATTTTGGATGCGAACGGCTATGTACTCAACGATGAAACCATCGATATGCTGGTGCGCCAAGCATTAACACATGCTAAAGCTGGAGTTGACGTTGTTGCGCCGTCGGACATGATGGATGGTCGTATTGGCGCAATTCGCGCGGCTTTAGAGTCCCACCACTATATTCATACTCGTATCATGGCCTATTCGGCTAAATACGCATCGGCGTTTTACGGTCCGTTCCGCGACGCGGTGGGTTCTGCCGGCAATTTAGGCAAAAGCGATAAAGCGACCTACCAAATGGATCCCGCCAACAGCGACGAAGCCTTGCGGGAAGTGGCGTTGGATTTAGCCGAAGGTGCCGACATGGTGATGGTTAAACCGGGCATGCCATATTTGGATGTTGTACGTCGGGTGAAAGACGAATTTAGAGTTCCAACATTTGCTTATCAAGTCAGTGGTGAATACGCGATGATTAAAGCGGCAGCGCAAAACGGCTGGCTCGATCACAACAAAACCATGATGGAAGCGATGATGGCATTTAAACGTGCTGGTGCCGATGGCGTATTAACCTACTTTGCGCGAGATATTGCACGCTTACTAAAACACGGCAGCTAAGGCCTGTTTAACAAATAATAAGCGCGCACTGCTGTTGTTTCACAAATAGAGTGTCCGCATAGTTTTTTCTAAAAGCATGACGGACACCGTTTCACGTCCTTAGGAAAAAACTATGCAAGAACAAGTCATCACTTTTGCCACGCCAGTTTTTATCGTTTTGATTTTGCTCGAAATGATCATCAGCGCGCGCCGCGGCCAGTCTACCTACTTCTTTAGCGACACCATCAACAGCATGGGCTTGGGCGTTATTAGCCAAGTGACTTCGGCGTTTTTTAAACTGCTGTTGATTGGTATCTACGCTTGGGTTTCGGCGCATTTCTCGCTATTTAAATTACCTAACGCTTGGTGGGTCTGGGTCGGCGGCTTACTCCTTTACGATTTTCTGTACTACTGGCTGCATCGTTGCGGGCATGAAATGGCCATTCTGTGGGCGGCGCATGTTGTGCACCACCAAAGCGAGCGCTATAACCTGACAACCGCTCTGCGCCAAACTAGTTCTGGCCCCTTGTTAGCGTGGATTTTTTATTTGCCGATGGCCATTATTGGCGTGCCGGTTGAAATATTTGTCGTGATTGGTTTAATCGATTTGCTGTATCAGTTTTGGGTGCATACCGAGTTGATCGGCAAGCTTGGTTGGTACGATCGGGTGTTTGTCTCGCCGTCCAATCATCGTGTTCATCACGCTACCAATGATATTTATTTGGATAAAAATTACGGCGGGATTTTAATTCTGTGGGATCGCTTATTCGGCACCTTTATCGAAGAAATGGACGAACACAAAGTCGTTTATGGCACACGCAAACCGCTGCGTAGTTGGAACCCGATCACCGCCAATATCGAGGTCTATCAAGCGGTGATTAAAGACGCTGTATTGGCGTCCAGTTGGATCGATAAATTACGTTTTTGGATCAAGCATCCCGGCTGGCAGCCTGCCGATGTAGCGCAGAAAAATCCGCATGCGCCGTTTGAATTGCACCATCCTAATTTTGAGCCGCAATTGTCGCCGCGCTTAAAATGGTATTGCGCCGCGCAATTCTTATTTATCTTCTTAATCACGACCCATTTTTTAGCGGCCCATGCATCTATTTCAACCATTAGCTCCGTCCTTTATGCAGCTTGGTTGATCGGCGGCCTGGTCGTTGTGGGCGGCTTGACTGAACTAAAGCCGCACTATCTAGGAATCGAAGCGGCGCGATTATTATTCACCGCAGGTTTTGTGATGTTTTCGGGTCAGTGGTTTGGTGAATATCCCTTATCGGAACCGTTAAAAATCGGCATCGTCGCCGTGGCGATGTTGTCACTCGTTTGCCTGTTTGCGCTGCGCGATCAAATCAAAACCAGCGACAGTAATCAACTCAGCACAAATTAACTCCAACTCAATTCACCTAGGCGGCAATCATACATTGCCGCCCTTTTTACATCGCATTCATGATCACGATTTACCACAATCCACGCTGCTCCAAATCGCGCGCTGCACTCGAGATCGCTCAACAATACGCCGAGCAGCATCAATTGGCGTTGCAGGTTGTCGAGTACTTAAAAACACCGCTGAATTCAGCCCAATTGCAGACATTACAAACACAATTGGGAGCGCAAGCTAGTGAGTTGGTCAGAGAACATAGCGATCTGACCGAAGAACAGCAGCGTCAGATTTTGCTTGAGCAACCGGAATTGATGCAGCGTCCGATTATTCGCTTTAACGATAAGGCTGTGATTGCTAGGCCAACCGAATTGATCCATCGCTTATTGACTGAATGAGTCAGCAACCCAGTCAGCCAATAAGTCAGCTAATAAATCAACTACTAAGCTAGCGACTCATCGCGGCCAACAACTGATCCTTCATCGTCTTAATCAACGCGGTTTCATCCGGTGGCACGCCTTCTGGCGCGACCCGATCGCGCTCGGCGTAAATCAATCCAATTGGTCGGCCATTAATTAACAGCGGCAAAATCATCACGCTTTTCGCGCACGGGAAATTCGTCAAATGCCATTTGGGCAGCAAGCGATGAATCTTAGGCACCGAGGTATCTTCAATCATCAAATCAGCATTGTTTGCCAATGCTAGACCAAATAAATCGGACACATCTTTACTTGAAAAACTAAAGTTTTTTTGCTTTTGGCTGCTGTCGGTTCCGACGGAGATGCGGGCGACATAACGCTCGATTTTTGCGTCTTTTAAACTCGCAGTGACATAGTGAAATCCCATCGCGTCGTGCAAAATTTTCAGCATTAAAGACACCACATCATTTAATTGAAATTTACCGGACGAAACGGTCTTGGTTAATTCCATTAATCCCGCTAATAGCAAATCGCGCGCATTGTGCGGCTTACCGCTGGGGAAGGTCGCGGGCGTCGCATTTTCTAAATCCACTTCGCTATGCATTTTGAATTCTTCGGGCAGTTCAAAATCGATGGTATCGTCCAACAATGGCAACGGTTCTTCTTCCACTTGCTCTTGCTTTTCCACCAAACGCATGCCCAGCTTTAAGGCTAATCGTTCGGTCTCTTGGATGGTGTTTGCCAGCCAGTCAACAAGCGTTTTTTGGTCAAGATCAAGCGCGGCTGCGTAGCGCTGCATGAGGCCTTTGGTAAATTTTTCGTGCTCGAAATTTATTGGCTTGCCACCACCAATCTGAAACTGGGAGTTGCGCATAATCACGTCCGAAGCGTCGGCACTAAAGGCGGCAACTTGTTTAATCCATTCGCTACGATGGCGCGTTTTTTTAATCGCACCGGGCGGCAGCGAAGCAACTGTTTGCACAATGCTGTCTGGCAAACCCCAATGCTGCAAAATTAAGCTACCAAAATACTCAATATTGCAACCAAGTTGACGCACCGATGAATAATGCAGCGACTCTTCGCCCGCATTCACTGGCTCCATAATGGCGTGATAAATATCGGGCGCTTGCGAGGCCAAAATAAGTAGGCCGATATTCTTAAACAGCGCCGAAATACTCGCCTCTTCGGCATCTTGGTAGATGCTACGACTGACACATTCGCGCGCCATAATGCTGGCGCACAACGAACGGGTTAATTCGTAATAGAGATATTCGTCATCCTGATTTAAAAACTCCAACATCAAAATGCCCAAGGCACTGGTTTTGACCACATCAAACCCAAGAATAAAAATCGCCTTAGAAATTGTCGTGACAGTTCCGCCCTGCGCACCGCGGTAAGACACGGAGTTTGCTAGATTGAGGATTTCCTTGGTTAATCCAACATCGGCCAAAATAAATTTGGCCAGCTTGTGCACTGAGCCTTCGCCATCCGAGGTGATTTGAATCACTTTAGAAATCGCCACACCCAAGCTGGGCAGAGATTTATCGTGATCAATTTCACTCAACAACTGGTCACGTCGCTGGCGCGTGAGCTGGTCATTCAATAGGGTGAGAGAGAGCTTAGTCACGCGATGGTTTCTCGGTTAAACAATGGAACGTCCAATACCGTATTTTTTTTGTAGTTCGTCGTACAGTTTGCGCATTGCGGCAATACGTTGATTGCCGGGATCCAAGCGTTGCGAATTATCGATCAAGCGCCGACATTGTTCGGCCAAGCCCTGCTCCCAGCCGTCGTGCTCCAAGCATTTTAAGAACGCTAATGCCGCATTCATCACGACCTGTGCGTTGTTGGGCAATTGTTTGGCTGCCGAGGCCATCAATTCGACCGAACCACGGAAATCACCTTCCTTGGCTTTTTTCACGCCAGCCGCGACCAACTCCATGACTTCTGCCCGACTTTGTTCGGCTAATTGCTTACCTAAAAAGCCTTTTCCTTCGGACTCAAAAACACCAATCGCGCGGGTCATTTCTTTCTTATTGGTCGAATTGCGCATGACTTCCAAAACGACTTCACTGGCCGCATCGTCCATATCGCTCTTGAGGCAATTTTTGACCAAATCGAGTTTGAGATTGGTCGATAAACCAATATTTTCGCGATTAGCGGCGACCGCGGCATTGAGTTCATCGATTAAGCGTGGATCGTTATTCTTGGCATGAATAAAGGCGTTGGAAATCGCTTTGCAGGCAGCGGTTTTTAGCTTGTCCGGCATGGAGCGCTCTAGGTCGCGGATGACAGATTTCGCTTGATCGATATTGCCGCGCTGGACTAAGGCGTTGACTAAATTAACGTGATCTTCGGGGTCTTTGAATTCGGAGTATTTAACTTTATTCACGACCTTTTTTAATTGGGTTTCGGCGCCGACCAAATCGCCAATTTGCAACGAGATCGAACCCAAACGACGTAAGCGACGCACGCCGTGGGGCGAGATTTCAACGGCGGTATTCAATACTTCTGCGGCGGATTCTAGACGCCCGCTTTCTTCGTGATTCTTAGCGAGCAAATCAAACGCGTCCATATAGCGATCATTCTCAGTCACTAAGGCCGTTAAAATCGTTTCCGCTTCGTCATAGCGGCCTTGTAAATGCATGGATTTCGCCAAACCTAAACGCGCCCAAGCCACTTTGCGCATTTCGTTTAATAGCTGATAAATTGGTTCAGCCAAAGCGGGTTCGCCCAGCGAAATATGCAGCTCCGCCCGCAGGCGCATAAAGTCGATTTGGTCGCGGTCTTTGGCTAGTTCGCGCTCTTTGCAGGCGTCAATGGCGGCTTGAAATTCACCTTTATCCATCAATTCATAAATCGGCAAAAACTTGTCGCGCTTTTTGAACGCTCGCATCACGCGCTCCAATAAATCGTCGGGCGTAAAGGGCTTTAATAGGTAATCGTTTGGAGCAAGCTCGGCGGCACTAACGACGCGTTCATAACTGCGCTCGGCGGTGACCATGATAAAAATCGTGGAGAGCGGGGCAAGTTTGTGATGACGGATATCTTCTAATAATTGCTGACCGTCCTGGCCCACGCCCAGTTCGTATTCGCACAGAATCAGATCAAAGTATTTGCTTTTGATGGCACCGATTGAGGTACCCGCCGAGACACCGTGTTCAATCTTGGTGATGCCGCATAAATTGAGCATGTTATGCACACTCGCGCGCATGCCTGAGTGCGGCTCAATTAATAGGACTCGAATATCGGCTAGCTCAATCATCTCTTCCCAGTGCAGAACATGGTGTCCGTTGCGACGGCTCTTGGCTGGCGGATCTTCGTTAAGTTTTTTGGGCTTGGCCTTGATTGTTAACTTACTTTAAGAATTTCGCCAATAACATCACCGCCAGTGATAACAGAATAGTCGACGCGAACGGTAAACAAAAGACTCGACCGAAAAGTTTAAAGCGCAAATCGCCCGGCAGCCGCCCAACTCCGAGCTTCTCTAGCCAAGGCAACAACGCCGAAAACACAATCAAGCCAATAAAAATAGCAAATACCCAACGAATCATATCTATCCCTTTATATGTTAACGGTGATTTTTAGCAAACTTTATAGTCGATGACGGCGATCTTGCTGGGTAAACTGCGCTGGCAAGGACGTTTTGGCCCCCATAATCAGAACTTTAAATAATTCACCCATTTCAGCCGGTGACACCAGCTTTTGCAGCGCATTGGCTTGCGGCAGGTAGCGCATTGGATCGGTCGGTGAAGTCCTCAGTAGCAATTCGCCAACGCCGGCATGCAGCAAAAATCCGGCTTGACTGGTGTAACTGAGCAAATCCAAACCAGCTTGTTCACCGGCGTAGGAAATTGCACTGAAATCGACGTGCGTCGTAATATCTTGCAAGCCCGGCCAATAAAACGGGTCAGTATGCGAATGATGGCGGTAATGGCACATTAATGTGCCTTGATCGCGTTGGTGCAAATAGTATTCTGCCGCTGGAAAACCGTAATCAATCCACAACGCCAAACCGCCATCGCCCTTGTTCAACATCTGGGCCACGGAACGCATAAACGCTAGCGCAATTGGATGGCATTCGGTCAGATAACCAATCGGCAAATCGTCTTGAGCGGGGATTTGGGCCAGGATTTCCGGCTGCTTGAGGGGCTGATCAACCCAGATAAATTGGTCATCCTGCCATCTCACGCCGCGCTCCAACCAGCCGTTTTCAGCCTTGACCACCAAATGCGCTGGCATCGCGTCCAATACCTCATTACCCAGCACTAAGCCTGAGAAACTCTCCGGCATCTGCTGCAACCAGACCACTTCTTTGAAATCTTTTAATAGTTGCTCTTGGCGGCTACGCAGTTCACCCGATAATTCAACGATATAATAGCGCTCCGGCGGACAGCTCTGACGATGCAATTCCGTCAAGATATCAAAGGCCAGTTTGCCGGTTCCAGCACCAAATTCCATCAGTTGATTAGACATTTGCGGTAATAATTGCGCGGCAAAATTGGCCAGTGCACCGCCAAATAATGGGGAAATCTCTGGCGACGTAATAAAATCGCCGGCACCACCCAATTTGGCCGCTCCACCGGTGTAATAGCCTAATTGAGGAGCGTACAAGGCATTTTCCATAAATTCAGCAAACGCAATCCAGCCATTATTGGCGCTAATCTTTTGCTGAATTAAGCGACTTAATTGCGCTGACGCGGCTTGTGCTTCGGGGCTGGGTTCGGGTAATTGAAGTTTTTGCATTGCAGTTTTAAACCACGGATGAATTGAATTAGTTTTATTGATTTTGCGCTGAAAGCGAGCGAGTTCGCCGCTGTTGAAGCGCCTATTATCTTCTAACCCGAGTGGATTCACTCAGAATTTATTGTCATGACTAACTTAAATCAACACAACAGCGCTGCTCCAGTGGTATTGATTACCGGAGCGGCAATTCGGATAGGCCGCTGCATCGCTTTGACCATGGCGCAGCGCGGCTGGCGGGTGGCGATTCATTTTAATCAATCGCAGCAACCCGCGTTGGAGCTGGCCGAAGAAATCAATCAACGTGGTCATGGCGCGCAAGCTGACGTATTCCAGTGCGATTTAAGCCAAGAAGACCAAGTAAAACAATTAATCGGCAAAGTCGTTGCCCGTTTCGGTACGCTGCAATGCGTGGTCAATAACGCCTCGTCGTTTGAAGTCGATACCGTGGCCGATTTTGGTCTGACATTATTGGATCACCACATGCACATCAACTTGGCTGCGCCGGTCTTATTAGCGCAAGGCTTGTTTGAAGTCACGCCCGATGGCGAACAAGCCAGCGTGATTAATTTGCTCGACCAAAAATTATTTAATCTTAATCCTGATTTTTTCTCGTACACCCTATCCAAAGCGGCCTTGCAAACCGCGACCACCACATTGGCGCAAGCCTTAGCGCCCAAAGTGCGCGTGGTCGGCGTTGCCCCCGGCACGACCTTGGCATCGATTCATCAAGACGAAGACAACTTCAACAAAACGCACCAACTCGCGGCGCTGGGGCGTTCCAGCACGCCACAAGATCTGGCCGATGCGGTGCTGTATTTGGCTTCCGCGAACGCAGTGACCGGCACGATTTTAGCGGTCGATGGCGGTCAGCATTTGGTTCCACTAGCCCGTGATGTGATGTATCTGGTCAACACGCCCAACACCTAATTCAACCTCAACTACAACTCTATGAACTCTGATCTCACCTTGTCGCAACTGCACGATTGCCGCCGTTTATTCTTGCGTAATTACGAAATTTTTATCAATATCGGCGTGCATGATTTTGAAAAGAAAGGCGAACAACGGGTTCTGATTAATATCGATTTATACGTGCCGTTATCGTCCTCCACGCCGCAACACGATTCGCTCGACGAAGTAGTCGATTACGATTTTATGCGCACTAGCGTGGCCAACCGGGTCGCGCAAGGCCATATTCATTTGCAAGAAACGCTGTGCGATGATTTGGCGCTCAGTATGTTGAGCCATCCTAAAGTGCGCGCTGTGCGTATTTCGACCATGAAGCCGGATGTCTATCCCGATTGCGAAGGCGTGGGCGTAGAAGTATTCAAAATTAAAAGTGCTTAATCAGCCCTAACTAAGTCGTACCCATCATCAAGCCAGTAAAGAGCAATCCGTCATGAACCAAACAACCGCCACCATCGATGCGCCCGTAGTTGACGCAGCCACCAAGTCCGCCAAGACGATGGAAAAAATCGCCTACGAAAATAACAAGCTGCACAAACGCCTATGCCGCCAAGTCGGTCAAGCAATCGGCGACTTTAATATGATCGAAGAAGGCGACAAGGTGATGGTGTGTTTGTCGGGCGGCAAAGACAGTTATGCCTTACTCGATATTTTGATGACACTGCGTGAACGTGCGCCGATTAATTTTGAAATCGTGGCCGTCAATTTAGATCAAAAACAACCGAACTTCCCAGCCGATATTTTGCCGGCTTATTTATCTAAATTAGGCATCCCGTTTCATATCGAAAATCAAGATACCTACAGCATTGTTAAGCGCGTGATCGAAGAAGGCAAAACCACGTGTTCCTTGTGCTCGCGTTTGCGGCGCGGGATTTTGTATCGCGTAGCAGACGAATTAGGCGCGACCAAAATCGCCTTGGGACATCATCGCGACGATATTTTAGAAACCTTTTTCTTGAATATGTTTTTTGGTGCCAAGATCAAAGGCATGCCGGCCAAATTGCAATCCGACGATGGCAAACACATGGTGATTCGCCCCTTGGCTTACGTCAAAGAAGAAGACACCGAACGTTATGCCGCGGTGAAAAATTTCCCGATTATTCCGTGCGATTTATGTGGCTCGCAAGAGAACTTACAGCGCAAACAAATCAAAGGCTTAATGCGCGAATGGGAAAAGAAATTTCCTGGGCGGGTTGAAAGCATTTTCTCGGCCTTATCCACCGTCGTGCCATCGCATTTGATGGATCGCGACTTATTTAAATTTAGCGAATTAAAAATCGACGGCCAAGCCAAGGCCGAAGGCGACATTGCGTTTGATGACGAACCCTGCGCGCCGCCACCTGTATTTAACGCGATCAACATTACTCCCCTCAACTAACACACCCAAAAACTATGATCAATATCGTGATATTAGCTGCTGGCATGGGCAAACGTATGCGTTCGGATGTGCCAAAAGTGTTGCACAAAATCGCTGGCAAATCGTTAGTTAATCATGTGCTCGACACGGCCCGTGGCTTATCTCCTGCCTCCTTGGTAGTGATCTACGGCCACGGCGGCCAACAAGTGCCAACCGCTTTGGCGGCGGATGACGTCAGTTTTGCCAAGCAAGAACCGCAACTCGGTACCGGACACGCGGTGCAACAAGCGCTGCCGTTTGTAAACGATGCCTTACCAACCCTGATTTTGGCGGGCGATGTTCCGCTAACTAAACTCAGCTCATTGCAATCCTTGGTTACTGCTGCGGGCAATGACAAACTCGGTATTTTGACGGTCGATTTATCCGATCCAACAGGCTATGGCCGCATCGTGCGGGTCGATGGCAAGATCAGCGAAATCGTCGAACACAAAGACGCGACGCCGGCGCAGCACGCGATTAACGAGGTCAATACCGGCATCATGATTATGCCGACCACCAAGCTCAAACAATGGCTGTCCACCTTATCGAATAACAACGCCCAAGGTGAATATTATTTAACCGATGTGATTGCCAAGGCAGTGGCCGATGGTGTGGAATTGGTGTCGGCACAACCAGACGCAGAATGGGAAACCTTGGGCGTTAATAGTAAAACGCAATTGGCGCAATTAGAACGTTTATATCAACAAAACCAAGCGGCAGTTTTACTTGAAAATGGCGTCACTTTGCTCGATCCCGCACGCATTGATATTCGCGGCACCTTGGTCTGCGGACGCGACGTGACGATCGACGTTGGCTGCATTTTTGAAGGTCATGTCACCATCGGGGACGGCGTGCATATCGGCGCATACAGCATCATCAAAGATGCAACCATTGCCAACAACGCCAGCATCAAACCGTATTGCCATATTGATGAAAGCAGCGTTGGCGCAGCAGCCCAAATCGGCCCGTATGCGCGTCTGCGCCCCGGAGCAGAATTGGCCAACGATGTCCATATCGGCAATTTTGTCGAAGTAAAGAAAAGCCAAATCGGCGCCTTCAGCAAAGCCAATCATTTAGCCTACATCGGCGACGCCACCATCGGTGAGCGCGTCAACGTGGGAGCGGGAACGATTACCTGCAACTACGACGGCGTGAATAAATTCCGCACTGTGATTGAAGACGACGCCTTCATCGGTAGCGACAGCCAATTAATCGCGCCAGTTACTGTGGGCAAAGGTGCAACCTTGGGCGCGGGAACAACACTGTCTAAAGACGCCCCGGCTGGGCAATTAACGGTGTCGCGCGCCAAACAAGTTTCGGTTCCGGGCTGGCAACGTCCGGTTAAGAAAAAATAATTTGTCCGCTTAAATTATGCGTATCCGCGACTTAACCATCGATGATGCAGAAGATTTATTACGTTTTGAATTCACCAACCGTGCTTGGTTTGAACAGCACATTGCGCCGCGACCCGATAGCTTTTTTAATCTGGTGGCGGTGCAAGATCATATTCGCGGCTATTTAAACGCGCGCGAACTCAAGCAATTCCACGCTTGCGTCATCACCGACGAACAAGGCATCATCGTCGGGCGTGCCAATCTGCGCGAGATCAGCATCAAACTGAGCTCAGCCGAAGTTGGCTATCGCATCGCTGAATCGCATTCAGGTCTTGGTTTAGCCAGCATGGCGACGAAACATTTGCTCGATCTTGCGTATAACAATTGGCGACTGAGTAACATTTTTGCCTATGTCACCGTCGCCAATCATGCGTCCTCGCGCGTCTTGGCCAAAAACGGCTTTGTCGAAATTGGACGCCATCCACGCATCACCAAACTTAAGCACGGCGCGTTTGATTGTATTCAATATCAACATGTGCCTAGCGCAACTAAAACTCACGCATGATCTGCGCTTGTTGTATTATTCCCAATCTTCGTTTTTTTCCTCGGTACCCATAATGACGCTAATTTCACTACGCAATGCTGTTGCCAGCGCCGTGTTGCTGGTTCTTTCTTGGTCAGCGTACAGCGCGATCAATTTATCCGAACCGTTGCCGATCAATCCGCTCGTCAAAACCGGCAAACTGCCTAACGGCTTAAGCTATTTCATCCAAAAAAATCCCAAGCCAGAAAAGCGTGTAGAACTGCGCTTAGTAGTCAAAGCTGGTTCGATTTTGGAAGACGACGATCAACAAGGTTTGGCGCATTTTACCGAGCACATGGCATTTAACGGTTCGCGCCATTTTAAGAAACATGAACTGATTTCGTATCTGCAATCGATCGGCGTCAAATTCGGTGCAGACTTAAATGCCTATACCAGCTTTGACGAAACAGTCTATATCCTGCCTATCCCAACCGACAAAAAAGAAAACCTAGAAAAAGGCATGTTGGTATTAGAAGACTGGGCGCAAGGCGTAAGCATGAACGATGCGGATATCGATTCAGAACGCAATATCGTTTTGGAAGAAGCACGCTTGGGCAAAGGCGCTTCTGACCGCATGAATAAACAATTCTACCCAGCTTTATTTAACGGTTCGCGCTATGCCGAACGTTTGCCTATCGGTAAAGAAGACATCATCAGCAATTTTAAATACGACGTAATCAAACGCTTTTATGCGGATTGGTATCGTCCTAATTTGATGGCGGTTTTTGTCGTTGGTGATATTGATCCGAGCAAAGCCGAGCAAATGGTCAAGGCGCATTTTGGCAAATTAAAAAATCCTAAAAATGAACGTCCACGCACCTATGCGCCTATCCCAGCCGATTCGGACAATGCTGGCTTAGTGGTCACGGACAAAGAAGCCACCAACAATATTGTGTTGATTCGTTACCCGATCAAACCTAAGCAAACTGAAAAAACCATCGCTGATTACCGCGAAACGCTGATCAAAACTTTGGCTGGTTCTATCTTGGCGCAACGTTTTCAAGAGTTGACTCAACAAGCCTCACCGCCGTTTTTAGGCGGTGGCAGCGGCACCGAAGCGATTGCGCCGGGCTATGAATTTTTCTCTTCCTCGGCCGCGATTGGTCGTGCTGGAGTTGAGCCTGCGATTGCTGCATTGATTCAAGAAAATCACCGCGCCCAACAATTTGGCTTTACCGCCGACGAATTAGATCGCGCCAAAAAGAATCATCTGCGCCAATTCGAGCAGTTTTATAACGAGCGCGATAAATCCAATTCCGCCGATTATGCCGCCGAATATATTCGTCATTTCTTAGTACAAGAATCGATTCCTGGCATCGTCAACGAATACCGCTACGTGCGCGAATTGCTACCAACGATTAGCTTAGACGACGTCAATAATTACGCCAAAAATTCGATTCCGACCAAGGCCAATAAACTGGTCACCTACATGGGCTCGAACAAAGAAGGCGAAGCGATTCCGACCAAAGAGCAGTTATTGAGCTGGACAGAAAAATCCGAAGCCACTTTGGTTAGCGCCAATGCCGCTAAAGCGATTCCCACCTCGCTGATGGCCCAACCACCTAAAGCGGGACAGATCGTTTCCGAATCCGAAAACAAGGTATTGGGATTGACTGAATTAACCTTATCGAACGGCTTAAAAGTCATTCTCAAGCCAACCGATTTTAAAGGCGACCAAATCTTGTTATCGGCCACGCGCTTTGGCGGACAATCGCTGTTCTCGGACGCAGATATGTTCAACGCGCGGTATTCCACATCGGTCATGAGTGCCATGGGTTTTGCCGAATTTACGCCGACCGAGATTCCAAAAATCTTGGCAGGCAAATCAGTACGCTTCCAAACCGCACTAGGTAACTACACCGAGAGCTTGAAAGGTTATGCCGGCAGCAACGATGTCGAGGCCTTATTCCAAACCTTGGTATTGCGCTTAACCGCACCGCGCAAGGATGCCGATTTATTCACTTCATTCATTAGCAGCGCGCAAGATGCAACCAAAAATTCAGCCGCGCGGCCTGAATCGATTTTCTCCACCACCTTGTCGCGCACGCTATACAACAATCACCCACGCTTGACCTTGGAAGCCAAACCGGACGATTTCACCCATATCACGCTGGACCGTGCAGCAGAGATTTACAACCAACGTTTTGCTAGCGCTAAAGGTTACACCTTCATCCTCGTGGGTAGCTTCAATAGCGCCACGGTTAAGCCCTTAATCGCGACGTATTTAGCTAGCTTGCCGACCAATGATATTCCGGTGAGCTATCAGGATTTAAATATTCGTCCTGTCACTGGCGTGGTCAAAAAAGATGTGCATAGCGGCAGCGAACCGAAGAGCCAAGTATCCATCGTTTTCACCGGTGTGGCGCAGTATTCGAAGGAAGAGAACATGCGCTTAGGCGCCTTGATGGAAGTCATGAATTTGCGCATCATCGACAATCTGCGTGAGAAGCTGTCTTTGATTTATGGCGGCGGTATGAGCGGCTCGATTGATCGCGTGCCCTACCAAAATTACCGTATCAACATCGGCCTGCCTTGCGGCCCTGAAAATGTGGATAAAGTGATTGCCGCGACCTTTGCTGAAATCAACAAGATGAAGCAACAAGGCCCGACCAAAGAAGAACTCGATAAAGTGAAATCGAACTGGACCAAGAGCCACGACATTGGTATGCGCACCAACGAACTGTGGTTGAGTTATCTGCAAGACGCAACGTTATACAACACCGATGCGGCGGATATTTTAACGGTCGATCAGCGCATTAATGCAATCACCTTAGACGACATCAAAGCAGCGGCAAATCGTTATTTCAATACCGATAATTATGTGCAAGCGGTGCTGTATCCTGAAGTGAAAGCTGCGGAGGCGGCGGATAAAACAGTCGATCAAACAATTAAGCAAATGGCGCAATGAGGTAGTTAGCAGCGACCGTTTTACCGAACAGGGCTCGGGTTTCCGAGCCCTTTTTTTATTTCATCGCTTCCGTCCAATTTAGGAATCGCGAACTCCGTAGGGACGCGCCTCGTTGATGCCTTGGTGAATTAACGTCCGGCGTAAATTAACAAAGCACCCACAAGGGGTGCCAATACGATATGAACGATAAGCCGTTTTCTGATAATTCCCCAAGCGGTGATAACGTTTCAAACTTCCGAACTCCGTAGGGGCGCCCCTCGTGGGCGCCTTGGTGAATGACCGCATGGCGTAAATTAAAAAGGCACCCACGTGGGTTGCCGCTGCTGCCTTAACGCTCCGCGCTGCGACATCTATTTTAACATCGCATTCCGCGCAGCCAACGCCGTTGGGGTGAAGTCGCTGAACACGCCGTCCACGCCAGCGCGATAAAAGGCGATGTATTCGGCTATCGGGTCGCCTTTGTATAGTCCGGCTAAATACTTCGCCTCATTGCGGAAGGTAAACACATGAACGAATAGGCCAAGTTTGTGCGCGTCATTAATTACCGTACTTGGTTTGATGAGATTTACCTCAGCTAGCCCAGTCTTGTTAGCAGCGCTATTGCTTGGCACAATAAGGTGCAACATTGCCTCTGGCTTCCAGATCCCAATCCCATCGGCATACGTTTTCACTTCAGCCAAACCTGCTGGTGTCAACATCACGCCAAAGGTACGCGGGTCGCCTGCCAAGGTCCAACTATAGGGACGCCCGCTGACGAAAGTATCTGGGGTTGGCGTGATAAAAATGGTTTCCCCGGTTTGAAAGTTAACCGCGTTTCCATCGACGAGTTGCACTACTTTTGTGGCCAGGCCAACCGAACGTAGGTATTTCAAACTGGCTGGGTCAAAACTCTGAACGAACACCGGCGCATTTTTATGATTAAGTTGATTGTGAACGATCACTTGCAAAATCGCGTCTTCAAACGGGTGTCCACCGGGGACGCCGCAGCCATTAGCGATGGCTTGCGCGTTATTCCAAATCGGGTTCTTACTTTCGGGATAAGTACTAATTACTCGTCCGGTAGCGACACTTTTCGCTTTGGCGATATCGATGACTTCTTGAAACGTCAAAATCGGCAACTTACCGTTAAACTCTGCCGGACGTTCGTCACGCGCATCATAAGTGGTGCCGCCTATCCATTGCTTTAATTCAGCGAGCGTGAAGTCGCTAATAGACCAATCGTTAATGTGCGCTTCACCATCAACAATTAACGCCTGTAATGGCGACTTTGGGTCGTTAGGATTAGTTACATCAGTCAGATATTGCGCTGGTCCATTCTCGGGCAAATTCGGATAAGCCACGTCCCGCAGCACGCCAGTACCGATGCGCTTGCGCGCAGCAACGATGGGATTCGTTTTTGCCACCTCTGCCACGTTGGTGTTGTCGCTCATCCACGGATTATGGCGAGCCACCAAAACGCAATCCTTGGTCATGTGCAAATCTAACTCGAGTGAATCTGCACCAGCATCGGCGGCCTGCGCATACGACATCCGCGTTTCTTCTGGATACAAACCGGGCAAACCACGATGTCCAATGACTAGCGGAAGATTTCCATCTAATGTGTTCCACGCGGTCGGTAAAGTCTGAATGGGATGAGCGGAACCAATGCTGACACTGCCACATCCGCTGACAGCTAAAGAGCCAGCAATCAACGTGACTTGAGTAATTAATTTGAAAAATAATGAAGGACTTGGGCGTGGGGACATAAACAGCCGATTGAAGTGATAGGACATACTAACTACGCGTACAGCACTGCGGGTAAAACATGGCCGGAACCAATCATGGCTCCGGCCGATGAGTTTACAACTTACCGCTAAACGTCAAGAACAACTGACGTGGAGCACCTGACAATATGGTCTGGTTAGTTCCATTTGGATCGGTTTCAGGGAAACCGTTTGAACCGATTGTGGAATAGTATTTTTTGCCCAATACATTATCCACATTGAGTTGAATCGTCACATCGTGCAAGCCAACCAACGATGCTTGTTTGTAGCCACCCGATAAATTGGTCACCACAAACGAAGGCACTTGACCGTCATTGGTATAAGTGTAGAAACGCTTGTCAGTGAACTTGCTTTCTACGCGACCAAACCAGCCAGCCTGTTCGTACGACAATTCTGTCGTGAACATTTTCTTTGGTGAATCCACGACTTGCTTTCCGCTGACAGGAACAATCACGCCGCTATCGGAGTAGTTGTCTTTGTATTTGGAATCGTTGTAAGTAAAGGAGTTGAACCACGATACTTGTGGACTAATTTTCCACACTGCAGCTGCTTCCAAACCATTTGTTCCGACTGAACCAACGTTGACGAATGTGCTTGGGCAGCCAACGATACCGGCGCAAGTTGCTACGCTGATCAGACGATCTTTAAAGTCGGCATGGTAGACGGTCAACGAGCCAGACAAAGTGCCGCGGTTAAAACGATAACCTAAATCAAACGTGGTTGAAGTTTCTGGTTTGATCGAACCTTTGCTCAGGTTGAAAGCAGTTTGTGATTGCGAAAACGGACCACTTACACCTGGTTGAAACGCACGCATATTTTCCGCTACCGATGCAAACAATTCGTCTTGCTTATTCACGGCATAGCTCAAACCCAATTGCGGCAAAAAGTTCTTCGAAGCGGTCAAAGTACCTGCGGCGCGAGTTCCAACGATGTCAGTCGCATCGATAGTAACCCTCGGCGACTTAAAGCCGAAGTTTGCAGTCAAACTGTTGTTGAGCATCGAAACCGTGTCTTGCAGATAAAACTGTGTTGTTGTCGTGGTGAAGTCTTGTTGGAAAGCAGTCGCCATCGGGTTCGACAAGAAAAAGTCGGAATTGTCAGGGCCTGTGATGGCGTAGTAATTACGTGTCAAGGTGTGCAGACTGCGTTCTGCCCAGATACCACCATTAACGGTGTTTTGTCCTGCATACCAAGTCAAATCACTCGTCACACCATCGCGTCCGATTGAGTATTCGGTAGTACGAATTGAAATAGGAACGGTTGCAGACGATGGTGTATAAGGCGTGTACCAATGTCCTTGACCTTTGTCGCTGTGGTGATAGTAAGTCGTTTTTAAATCGGTTGATTCGGTTAATTTATTATCCAGTGACACACCACCTAAGTAGTCTTTGCGCAGACCACGTCCCAAATAATAAGCGTCATCCAAACTATTTACACCGCCAGTGAAGATGCCTTTAGCTGCATTCACCGCACGTTGCCAATCCGGCGCGTAATTGTCCCAATTCCAGCCCAGACGACGTGTCATGTCGAGCGACATATCTTGGTAATCTGTTTCATCGCGATTGGAGTAATCAAAGAACACGCTCAGTTTATTGTCGCCAAAATTGTGTACCAATTTAGCGTTAACCATGTCTTGATCTTGCGGACCATCGCCTTTCCATTTTTCGGCGCGTTGACGTGTCACGCTGATGTAGGCCTTGGTACCCGAATCCAACAAGCCAGTATCATAACGTGCGAACGTGCGATACGTGCTGTCGCTACCAAATGTTTGCGCGCCAGTGAGTTCCATTTTATTGCTAGGATCGCTGGAGAAAAATTGCACAGTACCACCCAAGTTACTCGTTGATGCTGTACCTACAGCACCAGCGCCTTGGGACAAGGTGACACGACCAATGTTTTCAGATGAGATTGCGCGGCTGATGTGCAAACCGTTGTTATTGCCATAGCTCATATCGCCCAACGGAATACCATCGAGCGTAAAACCCATTTGATTTTGGTTAAAGCCACGCACGCTAAAGCGTGTAGACCACTCATACGATCCGAATGGATCGGCTGAAGTAAAGCTCACACCAGGCAATTTTTCCAAGGTCTTTAACGGGCTAGTTCCTGGCAGCGCTTTAGCTAAATCTTCTTGCGTAATATTTTGAACTTGGCGAGTTTGTCCTTCACCAAAAACAGTAACAACTGCTGGCGCATCGACAGCAGTATTGGCATCGCTATTAGCATCAGCTACTGGTGCGGAAAACGCATAGCCAGCTAAGGCTTGCAACACGCAGAAACATAGCGTCTTTAAACGGTATTGATTGACCATAGTAGAAATCTCTCAGTAATTTTTTTAAAAAATTGACGAATAAAAAGTAGGAATAATTTGACTGTCGAAGAAATGGTTCACACATTGCAACTGTCAAGGCCGCGACTATATAGAAGAAATATGACGATAAGATGAATGGCGAATTAACGACTGTGTACTTTTTGCGACGGTATGCGCTTAAATGTCAATTCGACGCATTCGATGTATTAAAGGAGTGATCGCCAAAAGCATAAAGCGTGAACTATTCGAAAAACATTCCGCGTTAAGAAAAGATATTTAACAGTTGACCAGCATGTCAACGCGCATAAATTTATCGTGATCAGCGAGGGAAAAATCGAATAGCCATGCGGCACAATGCGCAGTTCAGTGACGAATTTGGTAGAAGCAGATGCAGTAATTCGAATTCATTTTTTATTCGCAGGATAAATTTAGTTAACCCAATTACTCGAAAGCCGAATTGATCGGCGCAGTAATTAACAAACATAGGACATCAATTAAAAAGGCACCCACAAGGGGTGCCTCTACAAAATTCGCGTTAATCAACCGTTCGACGATTACGTCAGGCTTGCACCGTTCACACCGCAATCCGCGTCTCGAACTTGCTGCGCAAGATCGAAAAAAAACTTCGCACATTACGCACATTGGCGTGAGCAGCAAATAATCGATGTGCCAGCGCGTGGTAGGCCGGCATATCGGCCACCTGCAAAATCAACACAAAATCCGGTCCGGGCGATACGCGATAACATTGCTGTACCGCCGCTTCCTTGGCGACCAATTGTTCAAACTCGATTAGGCGCTCAGTACTTTGCACATCCAAGGTAATTTCCACAATCGCACTCAAGCCCGCACCGACTTTGTCGGGATTCAAAATCGCGACTTGGCGCGCAATCACGCCTTGCTCGACTAATCGTTTAACTCGACGCAAACAAGTTGGTGCTGAAGCATGCACTAATTCAGCTAATTCATGATTAGTGCGCGCCGCATCGTCTTGTAACGCGACCAAAATACGCTTATCCAAATCGTCCAATTGCCAGTCATCGTTTTGCATGAATTTATATTCCATATTTAATCAACCAATGAAATTATATTCCATTACCTTTACCGTTCGATTATGTATTTCATTTGTATCAGAATTTCGACCAAAAATTTCATTTTACATACATTAGGATGCACACATTCTCTATTTTTAATGAGGTTCACTATGTGTGGCATCGTCGGCGCAGTAGCACAACGCAACATCACCCCAATTTTGCTGGAAGGCTTAAAACGGCTCGAATACCGTGGCTATGACTCCTGCGGCATCGCCTTGCACACCAATGGAGAGCTGCAACGCTCGCGTAGCACAGCACGGGTAGCGGAACTAGAAAAGCAAATCGAGCAATCCGGCTTAAGCGGCTACACCGGCATCGCGCACACGCGTTGGGCTACCCACGGCGTGCCATCGACCGACAACGCGCACCCGCATTTTTCACGCGGACGAATCGCGCTGGTACACAACGGCATCATCGAAAACCACGACGAACTACGCGCCGAATTACAAGGCTTAGGCTATGTATTTGAAAGCCAAACCGATACCGAAGTCATCGCCCATTTAGTCGATCATCTGTACCAAGGCGATTTATTTGAAACGCTGCAACAAGCAGTCAAACGCTTGCATGGCGCCTATGCCATCGCCGTCTTCTGCCGCGACGAACCGCACCGCGTAGTCGGTGCTCGCCAAGGTTCGCCCTTAATCGTCGGCGTAGGCCAAGGTGAGAACTTCTTAGCCTCAGACGCCATGGCTATCGCAGGCACAACCGATCAAATTATTTATTTAGAAGAAGGCGATGTCGTCGATTTGCAATTGCAACGCTGCTGGATAGTGGACGCCAACGGTCAAGCAGTACAACGCGAAGTACGCACCGTACACGCGCACACCGGCGCAGCCGATTTAGGCCCATATCGCCACTACATGCAAAAAGAAATCTTCGAACAACCACGCGCCATCGGCGACACGCTCGAAGGCGTCACCGGCATCATGCCTGAACTATTTGGCGACAAAGCCTACGGGATTTTCAAAAAAATCGACTCGCTATTAATCCTCGCCTGCGGCACCAGTTACTACGCTGGCTTAACCGCCAAATACTGGATTGAATCAATCGCCAAAATCCCCGTTCAAGTCGAAGTCGCCAGCGAATACCGCTACCGCGACAGCGTGCCAAATCCGAATAGTTTGGTCGTCACGATTTCACAAAGCGGCGAAACCGCCGATACCTTAGCCGCGCTCAAACATGCGCGTTCGCTGGGCATGGAACACACACTCACCATTTGCAACGTATCCACGAGCGCAATGGTGCGCGAATGCGAATTGGCCTACATCACCCGCGCTGGGGTTGAAGTCGGCGTGGCATCCACCAAAGCCTTCACCACCCAATTAGCCGCCTTATTTTTATTGACGCTAGCACTGGCGCAAAGTAAAGGCCGCATCACCGAGCAACAAGAAAGCGATCACTTAAAAGCCATGCGCCACCTGCCCGTTGCAATCAGCGCAGTGCTAGCGTTAGAGCCACAAATCATCGCGTGGTCAGAAGACTTTGCGCGCTATGAAAACGCGCTGTTCTTGGGTCGCGGCATGCATTACCCGATCGCATTAGAAGGCGCATTAAAGCTCAAAGAAATCTCGTACATCCACGCCGAAGCCTATCCCGCCGGTGAACTCAAACACGGCCCGTTAGCTTTAGTCACCAAAGAAATGCCGGTCGTCACGGTCGCACCAAAAGACTCGCTGCTAGAAAAACTAAAATCCAACATGCAAGAAGTCCGCGCCCGCGGCGGTGAGTTATACGTCTTCGCCGACGCTGATTCCAACATCATTTCTAGCGAAGGCGTGCACGTCATTCGCCTGCCAGAAAACTACGGACAGCTCTCACCCATCCTGCACACAGTAGCGCTGCAATTGCTGGCTTATCACACAGCATTAGCAAGGGGAACGGATGTAGATAAGCCTCGAAATTTGGCTAAGAGTGTTACGGTGGAGTAGGGATTTGAAGCGAGGAATTTAATATTCCTCACCATTAAAGTCGTAAATTAATGAAAAAGAAAAATGCCCAACTTAAATCCCTATTTGGGCATTTGCATTTGCTGGCCGTCAAATGAAGGTGAACTGACACATCAACGTCTTGGACAGTCCGCTACTGCGATGTTCATTTTTGCTGTCTAGATCCTGATAGGCATCATCAAAATCATGATGCTAAATTCTTGGAAGTGATGCGATACCGAAGGACCGTTGTGTGCCCATACGCGACGGTCGATGTTCTACAAAGCAGACTGTCAAACACTATCTTGGACGCAAACTTGCGATGTCGTCCCTAGAATTTTTTTCCTATTTTAAATTTAATTTCTGCATATCTAGAACAAACTGGTGGATGTTCTCTAACCAATTTTGCTGAACAACGATGGAAGTTTCAGAAACCTTTAAGAATACATAGAGGGCATTTTCCCCGAATGCTGGCAAATTACGACCTCGAAGCTTTTTAAACGGCGTTGCAAGCAAATATGAACCATCGACCTTCAAGACCGTTCCACCGGAGAGCCTAACAAGAAAAATTTCATTGAGGCACTCAATTTCAATTAGTGAATTTGTACTGGCAAATCTGAGTTCCCAAAATACAAAAAAAATATGAATAGTTAAGATCGAACCCAAAAGTCTTACAGCCACCTCTTTGTTCGCCAGTCCAAATTGCGTTAAGGGTGCAACCAATGTCGCAAGGCAAACTAATAACATCAGTGCTGTAACCACCAGCAAAAAAGTTGCTTGAAATCGACTTTGTTTCATCGCGCCTTTATCGTAGGGGCTAATCGTTAGTTTATTGTTTTCTGTAAGCATTGAATATTAGCTTGTTAAAAATTGAGGACGCTGTGTCCGCTTCAAAACCTAAGTACTTCAATTTATGCAAATTAGCTGACTCGCTCGCCGGCCGGATTGTGCCGCCAAACGACATTTTTCAACTTTACCTACATGGAACCCAGTCAGGCGGAAGCTGGTGATACGGCATGTTTGGAGCCCGCCTCGCTGATTCCTCCTTTAACCGGCGCTCTCGTCTAATTGGACCACCAATCATTGTGTTTGAATCATCACCCTCAAAGTCAACTCTTAGTCTTCCCGGAATATGATAGAAAGCGTCCCAGCCTGCGATAATTTCAAAATCCTGAATCTTCGGGTCTTCGACCCTTGTTTCACCACTTTTCTTGCCGTCCGTCCAAATTGTCACCGTCAATGTCCCAACAGGCCACTGAACGACCGAAAGTGAATGAAGTAGTTCTTTGTGAATTGCGCCAATTCCGAGAAGCTTCCAAGAACCTTTACGAAGCGCGGAACCAATCGATGAATACACGACATTGACCCTCGACATTACTGTGTTGGTAAGAATTTCTTCATTCAAGACGAGTTGCTTTGAACGGAATCGAAAGAAACCTATTTTCTTGCCTTGATCCACTTGACCGTAATAGATCCAATCGTCCTCACCAGCAATTGCATATAGTGTTCCCGGCTTTAAACTACCCCGCGCATTTGGTGCTGGTGAAAACATAAAATAGTTCCCAATATTTTGTGAATCAATTTAAGTAAAGAAATTTTTCAATTGAAATTTTTGATGAGAAATCCAGTTTTTAAGCCCGAATTGGACGATCCTTCGAATGTCGGTTACGTGCCGCAAACTGCCATCTGCTGAAGCGGCGCGAGATAAAAGTGGTGTTTTTTGTGTGATATTCGGTTATTAGTAAAGTTACACCTACCGAAATTTAATTACAAAACGTGGATGGTTCGTACAAAGAGGATGCATTTGCATGCTCTTTTAGGTTCTTAGTCGAATTGTGTTTGGGATTTGTCGGCTTTAATTAGCCGCCTTCATTAAGACTTTATGGCTGTCTTTGTTGACTAGGACGAATTCGTTTGGGCACGTGTCGAAGGTCGCTTTGTACAGTTTCGCGCATTGGTCTACCTTTGGTTCGTCCCATAATGATGTCACGCTGTCTAGAAATGACATTCTTGGTCCCATATTTTTTCCCCTGCTGACGTCGAGCACTAAATCTATTGAGTCATTTGTCGATTGGGTTGAGCAGGCGTAAACGCCGGCTGTTGAGATGTTTTTTATTTTTTCTGGGAACGGGTTGCAGGACTCGTTTAATTTAAAAAGTAGGTTCACTGCTTCTACGTGTGCTTTTTGTAAATCATCATCCGCTGCCCTACTCGCGAGCATTGTTGATCCAAAACTGACGGCAGTCAAAAGTGTCGCGACTAGTTTTAATTCTACGGACGTTAGTGATTCTACAAAACCAATTTGAATGCACAAACTGACAAACAGTCCCCAGCTCAATGTGTTGTAGGCACCAATATAGTTACCCGAATAAAGATAACAAGCGGTAACAATAACAGTTAGGGCTAATACTGAGAGCGAAAAATACAGTTTATTCATTTAATGTGGATTTGGCCGCCGTTGGAATTGTAAAGAACAAGGCCGACTGCTGCGGCCTTGAATTACAGCTTTCAACTGAGTTGGCTAGTTGTACCTTTCAGTCAATATTAATATTCACATAAAATTAGAATTCATGCTTTAAATACCTAGCGATCCACGCCACGACTTGCGGACAGACGGCGTTTCCAGCAGCGTGAGTTTCCGCAAAGTTGGACGCATCCAGTCCGAGGCAAAGCCCATGATCGTCAGTCGCTCGCTGCCGGTTAACCATCTGATTCCGTCCGTAGGCTTGAGCTGCGAGGCTCGAACCACTGATGTCAATTTGGCTGACAGCCGATCCTGCGAGTAAGGTAGGACTAGGCCATAGGTCGATTTGGCAAGGGAACTCTGACGGGCCCGTCGTGCCAGAAAATTGTCCCACTGTCGCGGCGTCAGCCAGCAACTCAATGGGAGGATGTCGACCTCTACCGGCGACCAAGAAAACGCGACGACGTTTTGTGGGGACGCCGAAATATTGAGCATTAAACACTCGCCAGTATCCCAAATACCCGCGCTCGGCAAGGGATTGGATGACCGTCTGGAAGTCTGTGCCATGGTTGCTATGTAGCAGCCCTGTGACGTTCTCAAGCACCAGCCATTGGGGCCGTAGCTCGTCGATGATGCGGGTGACTTCAAAGAATAATCCGGTTCTGTGTCCGGCAAGCCCACGCTGTTTTCCCATTGTGCTGACGTCTTGACATGGGAAGCCTCCAACGAGGACGTCAACGTAACTGAGGTTATGTTGACCGCAGGTTCGCACGTCGCCGAATTGCTGGGCGTGTGGGAAACGGTCGGCGAGCACGGCACGGCATATTGGGTCGATTTCGACTTGCCATGCGGTGGTGAATCCTGCGCTTTCAAATCCAAGGTCGAATCCGCCGATACCGGCGAACAGGCTTCCGACTGTGGGTGTTTTAGGTTCTTTGAGTGGTGTTTGGTTGGCATACATGGGCATCCTCTAAAGTTGCGTTTAGGCGGGATGCGCGGTGGCATGCTGGGGGTGTGCTCTTGGCACCGATGTGGTTATAGGTGTTCATGGTTTTGCAGCGTGGACATTTTATGGAAAGTTGAATATAAATTCCTTCACCTAGTTTTCGATGGCAATTGCCACAGCGAATTTCCTGCATTTTTTGTAACTTTCTTACAATTATGCTACGCTTCGTGCGCCCTCCGGAGGGTGGCGCGGCCTTGGCTGTAGCTGGCAGGTGTTGCTGCTGGTGCGGGGCAAAAGCGGTGTTGCTGCACCGGTTTTGTCGCCGCGTCTTTTTTACTGACGTTAGCCTTTGTTGGCTAGTGCTGGTAGGCCAGTGGCTAGGGCTAGTAATTGGTTGCTGGTCTGGTTGGCTTGTACCATCTCATTTCTGAATGATTCTACCGCGGCGCTGGTGTGGTGTTGCTGCTTTGAGTTTTCGATTAGCAAAATGGGTATCCAACTCATTGCGCAGCCGCGCTCGTTGACTTGCTCGCCTGTATTGGGATTGGTGCCGGCGAGTTCGATAAACCATGCGCATCGCTGCATCACTGCGTCCTTAATTTGTTCGCACTCGGACCCGAGAGGGCAACTGGTCACGGTCTTAATTGCCATCGATTACTCCTTGTTTAACTTGCAGTTCGGCTTGCTGCATTTCTTGTAATTTGGATTGTTCAATTTCCTCCTTGCGTCTGGTTTCCTCCAACGCATAAGCTTCCATCGCGGCAATTTCCTCGGGGCTGGGAATTACTCGGTCTGGTAAATACGACAGCGTTAGGTTTCTTGTTGCCCATTTTGCGCCGTCAAAATAGGCTTCTTGATCAACAGGGACGTCTAGCGGTGGCGCAATTAAGGTGATTCCTTTTCGTAAATAGACTTCGTCGCTGTCCATATTTTTCTCGAATTGATAGGGGCCGACATAGGTGCCCTCGTCGTTGTATTGGTAGCCTGTTAGCAGAATGGGGACGGCTCTTGTGCTCCGTTGTGGAGGTGTATTGGTTGGCTTGCTGTCCGCTGCTGGATTCGTGTTATTACTAATCGTGGTCATGTTGGGCCTTTACTGTTTTTGACAGATGATGAGGTTGATATAACGCGGTTCCCAGTTGGTTTGGGATGAGCCGTTGTCGGTGGCGCCGTCGTGCGTGTGGTTGCTCGATATACCGCCTGTCCATATGCCAGTGGTGTTGCCGATGATGCCGATGCCGGTCTGGGTGCTCCCGATTTTTCTGCCGGTCATCCCATTGACGAATTGTCTTGGTGGCCCAACTGTGTAGACATAATTTGCACCATAACCAGTGTAATAGTCCGATGACGTTGGCAATCCAAATTGATGATCATGCCCTGGGTCGTACACGCCATGCGAGTGGCCCGGATCGCCGATGCCGTGGGTGTGGTCGTTACTGACGTGTCCGGTTCGAAACCAGTGGGTATGAGCAGGAACAACATTATTGACGACCGGATCGTGGTACCCGCCAGTGTCACCGCCGCCGCCGTGAACGACCTTGAGCATACGATTATTGGTGCTATCGTCTTGCACGGTGAACCATCCTGTAGGCGCCCAATTTTGCGCAAAAGGTATGCGGGTTCCGGGTGGGAATCGGTCTTCTTTGCTCCTAAGAAGGTCACCTAGGGTAAATAGTGTGCCTTCGAAAACGCCTGCTTTCACACCTAATACGTAATAGGGGACTTCATTTGGATTTTCGTCAAAACGTAAGGGCAGCCCGTTCCATCTCTCCGAACTTACCGAGGATGAAGCCCAGTAAGCACTTTCAGCACTTTTGGCTGTTCTGGCATGGCCAACGCTTAAATTACTCGTGGCGCTCAAACGGGCCGAGCCAGCGTCGTCACTTCCCCAAACGTATCCAGTTTGTCCGCCGGGGTCATGCCAATAAAACGCCATGAGCTCAGTGCCGTTAGTGATGCGTGCCGCTATATTTGCCGTATTGGCGTTCTGCGCGTAGTAGGACCTTTCGGCTGATTCGGCGGTTTTGGCGTAACTTACTCGCAAATCTGCCGTTTTGACTAACCGCACTTCACTGCTGTCGTCACTTCCCCACAGGTAGATGGTCTGGTCGCCTCGATCAATCCATTTAAAACTGGCGTAGTCTTGTCCGTTATGAATAGTGCCCGACGCGTAGGAGTAGGCAGCGGTGTTTGCGTACTCTGCTACGTCAGACTTCCATGCGTACGTTGCGTGATTTGCCGATTCAGCGATCGTGGCGCTGTTGGCGTGGTAGGCGCTTTCGGCGGAGGTGGACGTGTCTGAATGGCTGACGTGAAAGTTCGCCGGATCATAGACGCCGCAGTCGCCGGGGACTAGGCCGCCAAATAGCCAAGGCGGCTGGCCGGTGCGGCCGACCCAGTTCAGCCAGATGTCATTGCCCTTAGCTTGCCTTACGTACATTGGGTGTGGGTTGGGGTCTTTGAGGTGGTCGAACATGACCTGATCGACATACTCGCGCGATGCCAGCGCGATGCTGGAGTCGATCAACAGGTTAACGGCTGCGGTGTTGGAGACGGCTAGCACCATGCGCACGTAGAGTTGTTTGTTGGAGCCGGCTTGCAGTGTTGGTTTATAGCTGTCGGGGAAATTGCCGACCGCAATGAGCGCGTCAAATTCATCGAATAAACCAACTTCGCGTATGGTGAAGCCGCCGACCTCTAAGGGAATAATCAGCTCTGCGACGAGACGCTTGGGGTCGTCGCGGTCGACTTGCAGGCTATTGATGTTGCCGCGCCAGCGCTCTGTTTTTAATTGCTGTTGGTCCTCGGTGGGAATGTAATAACCTTCGCGTTCGCCGCTACCTACGGCCATTTTGGTCAAGGAGAGCGGCGTGTTGACGGCCATTGCGCTTGCTAGTTTAGCGCGACCTGTTGCTGTTAGGATGGTAGAAAATTGCGCCGCCATGCTGTGTTCCTTTTGTGGTGAATCTAGTTGATTTTGTCGATTAGTCGCGTGGATAAACGGCGGCAATTTCGCCGACCATGGTGCACAGCCCTACGATGGGAATTTGGCTACTGACTGAGAGTGTTATTCGCAACTCTTGCAAGACCGAGCGCACGTTTTTGTATTCGTTGATGAGTAGGACCAAATTGTCGAACGTTTGCGCGTCGATGCCGCGATCTGGAACCGTAATATTCATCTTGAAGTGGTAAGGCTTGCCGCCATAGTCAAACCATTCGCTAATGTTGCCCTCTAGCGCTAGGGTTTCTAGCACTTGGAGGATGGCCCAGCGCGTGCCTTTGTGACGGTGCAGCTCCATGCCGCGCTTGAGGATGGCGCGCTGCTCGGCCTCATTTTGCGCGAACTGCCAGCCTTCACCGAGTAAATGAAATTGGTCAGCTAACTGCGCTAGCGCCGACGTCGGGACGGTGTCGATCATATAGACTAGTAAGGGCAACAAATCGACATTGCTAATACGTGCGGCGATTTGGGCTAGCGCGATACAGCGTGGGTCACTGGCTAATGGCGGCGGCAAAAGCGCGTCGACCAGTGGCGCGGATGTCATGCGATTATCCATGTACCATCCCAGTAATGTGTAGCCGGATCGATGTGCATTGCGGCCATTCGTTTTCGACTAACACGCGGTGTTGGGGCGCTAGGACTTTGACTTGATAGACGCCCGATACCGATAAGGCGCTGCTAACTTGACTTGGCACTAGGTCGCGTCCTAGGCCGGCCGCGCGTTCGTCGCGGTAGGCTTGCGCGGCCGATTGCGCCATCATCAATACGCTGTCGGCGTCGGTATTGTTATAAAGCTCTAGCTGCGCTTCGATCTGGTATGGAACCGCTACCGGCGCAACTACGCGCACGTAATCGGTGAGCGGCCGCACCCGATCGCTGTTTAATTTGGTCGTGATGACGTCTAAAAGATTGGCGTCTGGCAGTCCTGATTTGGTTAGCGGGTAGACCATGACAACGCCGGGTGGCGTGTCGTTGTCCGACGCTAATTCTCCATTCAATAGCGTTAGTTGCGGGCCAATAACGCCTACGTCCGCTACGGCTTGGTGCGCGCTTTTGGCATGGAAGACGTAAGCCAATTTGCTGCCCGCCGTGCTGAAGGCTTCGGGTGCTAGTCGAATCCGTTCGCGCAATGAATCGTCTTGCTCTTCCATGTCGCCGCCGCTCGTCGTGGTGATGTTGGTCACTTGCAGGCCGGCTGCGCTCATGACTTTGGAGACTAATTTTGTAATTTTATTTTTGGTGTAATCGTTGCCGCTTAGGCCGATTTGTTCGCACGTCGCGGTAAGGTCAATGGATGATTGACCGGCTCCCAAGATAGCGTCGATATCGGTGGCAAAAGTTGCGGTGCCGTCGTCGCTTTGGGCTAAGGTGCCCGCTGGGATGGCGTAGGAAGTGGATGCCGGCTTGGGGAAACTAAAGCGCAGAATGGTTTTGGCTGGTTGCTCTGGCAGACGATACACGCCGACTAACTCGCCTAAATAGTCGAGCATAGGCGCGCGCGCGAAGGCTAACAGGTTTTGCTTCGCGGCTTCTTGGATGCCTACCCGTACTAGTGTTTCGCGGTAGGCGATGATGTCGATTAATAGGCGCTCTACCTGCGCGGGATAGAGCGGCTTGCCGGTCGCGGCTTCGTATTGCGCGACCATGTCGTGGACGATGGTATCGGGGTCCCGGTCAATAAAAGCGGGTTCTGGCAAGGTGTTGAAGATGGTCATAGCGTGACCCGCGTTTCTAATTTGACGCCGTCGGCTAAGCGCGAAATTACGCGTAAAACGGCGTGGCCGATGCCGATGGCGTCAACTAGCACGCGCTCGACCGTTACCCGCGGCTCGCCATGTATCGGGTCGTTAATAGCTTCAACAACTTCGCGCACGATATGGGGGCGCGCGCGGTCGATGGGACGGTCTAAATAGTTGTAGAGATAGCAGCCGAATAGCGGGCGTAAAGGCAATGCCCCTTTGGGTGTGCCGATGATGGTGCGGATGCACTGGTTGATGTCGTCGTAGTTGGTAACAACCTCATCGGCGCCTAGTTTTGGCTGCCAGTGGATGGAGGTAATATCGGATAGCTGGGTCATGCGGCCAGAGTAGATTAACTCTGGCTTGGGGTCGTTTGCCCTAGTTCAAATTGAAATCGATAGTTAGTCGATTCATTGAGTATATTCACTGCGAGCGCTTTGTCGTGGCGCTCATTCGATGTCAATATTCTGTTCCGCTACGTGTTTCTTTAAATTGTCCGGCAAATTAGGTAGTTGGGCAATTGCATGTCTTTCTTGGATGACTATTTTCTGCACTTCATAATCTGGGCAGAAGATTTCCACAAGGACCCTATTCAACGATTCGAATGCTTTTATATATCTACTTTCATCGTGGGCTAACTTAACCACGATACCTCGCAACTGGTCCCTAGTTCGCGCCACCAACTCCACGCCAATATACCTTTCGATTTCACCTAAACTAGCGAAATTATTCTCTCCTAATTGGGATGTCGCCATTTTTTTTTGCTTTTCTAACGCACTTTCATTAAATTCTGAAAGGCCAGACATTAGGTCTAAATAGGCGCGTTCTGCAAGCTGCAATCGGGTAAAAACCTCTCTGCCGCTTTGTATCGATAAAAGAAAAGCCAATGATTTGTAGTCAAATACATTGGATGAGTTGAAGTCATAACTAATCGGTTTGGCTAGCACCCATTCTGGTTCGCCATTCAATTTGGTATTGATATCGTCGAGAGATTTATACATTGCTCTTCGAACGTTAAGAAAGTCGTCTAGCTGGGACCGAATTAAGAACAGAGCGCGGTATCCGGCGGATAGGTTGTCTCTGCTAATTGCTTTGTTTTGAAAGTACTGATTCGATATAAATGCGAGGAATGCACCGGCAAAAGACCCAATTAAGGTTTTTATGACGTCCCACTGAAAAGAGCTGGGCAAATTATCTTGTAGGCCCAACATGGATTGCGACAGCGTTAATATCGTCAGCGAATCAATGATCGCGCAGATGCAGAAAAATAGAAAACACGATACCTCGATAACTTTCATATGGCCCGATAGTCTCGCTGGATAAATTACTGGTTTTTATTAAATGGGAGTATGAAGCGCTTTCATGTTACCGCGCCGCGTTTTGTTATTGGATTGTAACCCGCAACATTACAAAATGGAAACTATACTGGTTAGCTCTTATTTGCCGCCCAGGTATTTTCACTACCAGACCTAACCCCGCCATGGGAGTGCTTGGAAACGCTCACGCCATTTGCCACGACATCGCCGTTAGGCGCTTTTAGACTGCCGTTGGCGATGGTAATGTCACCTTTTTCGATGGTGACATTGCCAGTCACTTTAATGCCGCCGTCTGCGGTAATTGACATCGTCGCGCCTGCCGGTAGTCTTAAGTCGAAATGATGAGTCTGGCGGTCATATTCGATTACTGCGCCGTCGGCAAAGGTCACGTTGCGTTTGTCTTTGGAGGTGACGGATGGCTTGTCGATGTCAGAGAAGACCGCGCCTAGGACCCAGCCGTCTTCGCCAAAGGCGTCCATTAACACGGCTACTTGCTCGCCTACGTCGGGTAACCAGTAGTCTTTATCTTTTAGTGATTTACGCGCTAGGACGCTAAGCCAGAACGATTCTAGGTTGTCTAGCTCGGGGAATATAACGCGGACTTTGTGCCGCGCTGGGTCGATGTCGCTGACGAGGCCGTTGCGGGCGGTGACGCCGAATTCTTGTTGGGTTGAGCTCATTGTTTCCTGATTAGTTGGTGCCGCACTTGCTCGACAATTATTTTTTGACCTTGGCGATTTGGTCTACTACTTTGACCTCGCCGCCGGATTTACCGTAGACCTTGAGTGTGTTTTTTGCGCCTGCTTTGCCGGCGGCTTCGCCGGGTACGACGCGCTTTAATTCCAGCGCCATGGTGTAGCCGTTACTGCGGCTAATCGTGTGGGCGGCTTTGGTGCAGGTGTATTTACCTGAAAGGAGGCCTAGTCCATGTAAGCCGATCGCCATACCGGCGCGCAGCAATGGGTCGCCCGGTAAGGTGATGTTGGCGACGGTGCGCTCTAGTTGTTTGAGTTCCAGGTGAGATTGGGCTAGCGATGCGGCGACTTCTTTGGTGGTGGCACGTTGTTTTTTTTGCGCGTGGTCGGCGCTGCTGGTTTTGCCGGCGGATTTGTCGCCGAGGACTGTAGTCTGGCCATCTTTGACGCCGTAGGTGACTAATTTTTTGCTGTTGGGGTCGTGATAGCTGGTCGAGCCGCTGGCTGGGACGTCGCCGACTTGGTCGGTCACGTTCCACGTTGTGAGGTCACTAAGCGCGTAACTGCGCAGCGCGTCTTTGGTGTGCAGCGCGGAGCGCTTGATAAAAATGAGTTCTTTCTCCACCGCTTGGACGCGCACCGCGTAGCCGTGTTGGGTGGCTATTTTTTGCAAGAACGCCAAATCAGTTTGACCATATTGGGTGACCCGATCTAATGGCAAAGGGTCGATTTCGCCGATGAGTTTAAAGCCGTGTTTTTGGGCTAATTGCTCAGCAATTTTCTTTAGCGTGGTGTTTTCAAAACCCTGATTGCTGCGGGTGCGCACGGGTGTTTGTGAGGAGGCTGAGCGGGCGCGAATGGACACCGTAGATGGCGGGCCAGATAGACTAATTTCGTCAATGGTGGCGCTGGGGACTGGTATTAATGCCTCGCCAGCGTAGCCAAAAGATAGCTTTAGAGCTGCGCCTTTTTGTGGGTAAAACGGCGTATTGAGCCAGCGTCCGTCGACGTCTTCTAGCTCGACTTCAAGTTCGTCCGACTCGCCCGATAGTTGATGCGTCCACGTAATTTGAATTAAGTTACTGGAAATATCCTTGGTCATGTTTTTGCCGTTATAGAGCAGCAAAAAATCTGGCGCTTTGGGCTTGGTATTGTTGCTCATTAGCGCGCCCATTCGGGGATGTTTTCCGCGGTTAACTCTTGTTGCTCGACGATGGGAATGGATAGGCTCAGGCCCGCGGCTAAAGTGGTGCCGATGGGAATATGCGGGTTAGCTTCGATCAGTAATGGCGTGAGGCTGACGCGTCGGTAATAGTGCCACGCTAGTTGGTCCCAGCGTTCGCCCTCGATGGTGATGTGGGTTAGCTTCATGATTAATGGCGTAGGATGACGTGGGTGGCTAGTGCGGCCAGCGGGGATTGGATTAAGGCCCCTGCGGTATTGAGTTGGCGCGTGATTGCGCCGATCTGACCGCCTAGTGACGCATTGAGACTAAGGCTTTTAATTGCGCCTAGGCCGCTGTTGATATTGGACAATTGCTGGCTGATGGTGCCGGCGTCTGCGCCGATGGTGGATGCGCTGCCGAGCTGCGCAAACGCGCCGATTGTCGCCGTGGCCGAACGACAGGTCGTTTGAAGGTTGCTGCTCCATCTTTGAACGTCAGATAATGCGCCGCTGGCGCTGGCGAGTTGATTTGTGTT
Source organism: Sapientia aquatica (assembly GCF_004358105.1). Taxonomy (GTDB): domain Bacteria; phylum Pseudomonadota; class Gammaproteobacteria; order Burkholderiales; family Burkholderiaceae_D; genus Solimicrobium; species Solimicrobium aquaticum. Next base: position 191,567 of record NZ_SMYL01000004.1, read on the forward strand.
GGCGGCGGCTTGTTTTAATTGATCTAGGCTGGCGCTGATCGCGCCCGCGCCCGATAGCGTGGCTTTGGTTTGCGCGATACCTAGTGCTAAGCCATCTACGCGTGGCAGCGGCGCGCCCGGCGGTAAGCCCGCAAGTGATGCACTAATTTGCGGTAACGATGGCGGCGCTGGCCGCCTGGTTAGTTCGGTTGGCAGCGGTAATGGCGTGCCGGCGACGACGACGGCTGGCGGAGCGGCGCTGCGACCGTCGCCGACAAATTCGCGCAAGGTGAGCGTCGCCTCGACGGATTGGAGCGTGCCGCCCATATCGGTTTGACGCGCCGTGGCGGGCAGTTCGGTGATCACAAAACGGCCTTTGTAGTCGCCATTGCCGAAGGTGAGCGCCATGGCTTCGTGGCTGGCTTGCGCGGCTTTTAGTCGCAGTAGCTCGGCTTCCGGGTTACAGAAGCCGATGTCGAAGCGGCAGTCTAGTTTGATTTCATCAAGGGCGTCGCCGACAAATTGCAAGCGTGGCTTGCGGCCGATCAACGCATGCTCGGCGTAGTTGGCGGCGAACTTGATTTCAAAGCCGTCAAAATAAGTTAGTAGGTCAAATTCAATATCGCCCAGGGTTGCGTAGAGCGCCATTAGGTTTCTCCATAGCCGCGCCGGCGGTTGCGGGTTTCGTATTGCTTCATCATGGCTTCGAATTCAGCAAACGAGATCGCCATGGCGGATTTGACTTGATCTGCCACGTCCGCGCCGCCGGGTATGTTGATGACGGGGGCAAAGGTAATTTGAGTCGCGCCGCCTGCTGGGGTAGCGTCGGGGAAATTAAGTGCGTCATTAGCCGCGCCGTAAGGAACGGCGGTTAAGGCGGATAGATCGATGCCTGGGGTGTCTGAGTTGGGCTTGCTGAATTTGGTCACTTCCGTTTGCGTATACCGCATTGACGGCGGGTTCAGCGCGCCCAGATCGTTGCGCTTATCTACGTCTAGATTTGGCGCGATCGGTTGACCGTAACCATCAAGCGTGGCTTGCGCTAATTGCGCCGATGCCGTGGCGGCTAGGTCGATGCCGTCTCGAATGCCAGCGGCCGCGCCTTGAGCGATAAACAAGCCTAACCCGGTAAAAACGACCGATGGCGACGCAATACCTAGGGCAGATTTAAAGGTACCGACTACGCTGTCGGCTAGGCTCGACAACACCTCACCGACGCGCGCAAAACCGGACGTGATCCCGCTAATGAGCCCGTCGATAAGCATGCCGCCCATGCTTTGGAACTTGTCGGGAAGCGAACTGAACCAGCTCATTAGATCGTTGAAGCCAGTTTTTAGGCCGGCCCATAGGTCGCTAATTAAATTGATCGCGCCTTTGATGACTATGCCTAGGCCGATAACGGGGCTCAGTAATACTTTAAACGCCGTGCCTATCCATTGTCCTACTGACTTCCCTTGTTGGCCAAAAGCGGCCAGTTCCTCGGTCGCGTATTGGGTCGGACCAAACAACTCCTTAACCCAATTGATTACGCTAGAAAATAGTTCGCCTATCGGCGCTAAGGCGGTGCTGATGTCCCCAAATAGATCACTAAAGATGGCGGACACAGGCGCTAAGGCTTCGCTGATGCCGCTCATGACGCCGCTAAAAAATGCCTTGATCGGTTCCCAATATTTATAAATTAGGAGCGCGGCTGCGGCGATGCCGGTGATCATGAGTCCGATCGGATTTAGGCGGAAGATGTTACCGACCTGCGCCATGGTAGTGCCTGCGACCTTTAATCCCGCGGACAAGGAGCCTGAGGCGGCCGCGCCAGCGCGTCTCATTATGTCGCCCATACCAGCCCATTGTTTGGCGGGCGCGGCTGTGCCGCCTAGCGAACCGAACCCGCTGGCGGCGATGCTTTTGGCCTTAAATAAGTTGGGGATAAGGTCAGAGCGCAGCGCGGTCGATGAGGCTAGTGAGGCTGCTTTAAACGCGACTATGCCTAGCGTTAGCGCGGCAATGGCAGTGACGCCGCCCTTATGCTGATCAACGAAGCCAATGAGTTTTTCTATGCCGGCCGACAATAGGCCAGCTATCGGCGCTATGGCGGGTAGAAAGACGTCGCCGACGGTTTTACCGAGATTGCTTAATGTGCGGCCAAGTTGTCCTATTTGCTCCGAGGCCGATTCCGTGCGTAGGTCAAAGATACCGTCCAACGCGCCTTTGGATTGCTCTGGCGAGGCATTGGCTAGTGCTTTGGCCTGGTCTTTTTGACCGTAGTTGGAGAGCGCGAAGCGCGCGGTATCGGCGTCCCGAAAAATCTCACCTAAGCCTAGTTGTTCGATTTGGCGTTTGACTGAGCCGTCTTTGTCGCCTGCCATTAATTTTTGTTGCTGGGTTTTGTCTAGCTTATCGCGCAATACCGAGCCGGCCAGCTCAATTGAGGCTTCGTATTTCGACATGCCGTCGGCTTGCAGCGTCGCCATGGAGCCGGCATAGTCCACGCCAGTGTTAGCGTAGGAGCTGGCGACGCGGGCGCTGTCCATGCTCTCTAACCAGCCTTTTAAGCCTGCTTTGGCGCTCTCCGCGCCCATGGTTTTTTCCGCGATTTGCAGACCTGCTGCTAACTCGCCTACCGCGTTCTCGCCGGTGATGCCAGATTTCTTAATGGTTTCTTCTAATTCGGCAAAAGTAGAGACCAGCATCGACGGCGAGAATACGCCTTGCTGACCGATGTGGACTAACTTGTCCATGCTTTCTTGCATGGCGACTTGGCCCGAGACGCCCATCGTGCGCATAGTAATTACCGCGCCGGCGGCCTGATCCATGGTAGTGCGTAGCGCGGTGGTGGTCTTACCCAGTAGGCCGATGTAGGCGGCGTTTTCTTCGGCTGAGCCGCCGTCCTTGGTCAGCGCATTCACGCCGCTCGCTAGCTTGTCGCGGTCTTGGTAGGTGGCGGTAGATTGAGCCGTGATGGCGTTGCCAATCATGGCTTCTTGCTCAACGCTGATTTGGCCGTTGATGCGAATGTCGCGCAATTGATCGGCAAAATCCACAGACGCGCGGATTGCGCTGACTAGAGATAAGACCGACGTTAAGCCGGCAATTAATGGCGCGACGGTATTGCCGGCGAATGCGTTTTTTAGACTACTGCCTAAGGCCGTCGATTCGGCGCTAACGCTGTGCATGGTTGCCCCGACGTCGGCGACTTGGCGTTTGACGCCGCCCAAGGCACTGCCGACCGATGACGCTGTTTTTGCGCCTATTGTTAGTCCGACGTTGAGTTCTTTGGTCATGGCTTTTGTAGGGCTCTCACTTGTTGAGTTAACGCGGGCAAATTGGGGGCGATGCGCTTTGGCGTGATGCGTAGTGAAGCTAGTTTTTTATTTCGCGGGAAACTAGCAAAACCCTCCTCGCGGTTTATCTGCGGCAACCAAATCACTACTGAATGCGTTACTTTTGTTTTGCCTTGGTAATGGCTTTTTGGCGTGCGTCGTTCTGTTGTTGCGCTACGCTAAACCAATGCCAATAATCTTGCATATCGAGCGCGTCAATTTCCGACGGCATCAGTTTGAGCACTAGCAGAAGCCATTCGTCCATCAGTTGAAACGTCTTTGGGCTTTTCAGTTTGGTCACGCATTTGTCGAAACGTTTTGGCCAAGACTTCGTTATCGGCGACATCGAGTTTGTCTAAATCTTCGGTGACGAGTCCGGTCAAATTCATAAATAAAATGTCTTCTTGATCGATGGCATCTTTGCCACTGCGCTGGGCTAGTTTGATGTCGCGTCGCGTCGGCCGGCGCATGGTGACTTCGTGGATCATCTGGCCTAACCCAGAGAGAAACGGATAGTGCAATGGGATGGTGATGGCCCCGGCTGGCTTGGGTGGATTGGCTGGGTCGTACATAAAAAAAGCTCCCTTCAATAAGTGAGCTTTGATGATGCCGCAATGAACGAGGCGCGTCGTTTGAACGCGGGCAAATTTGGTTCTTACCTATTACCCGCCGATATTATTGCGGTAAGCGCCTAATTGATCGACGCCGCCTACCTTGTAGATGTTGGATAAAAAGTCGATTTCTAAAATTTCTTCGCCGTCGAAAATTTGCTTGACGAAGGTCGCAGTATAGGAGGACGAAAACTCGGCATTCTCTAAATGTTTAAAGTCGCCTAGCGGATTTTTATGAAAAGACACAGTCATGATAGTGACGAGTTCTTTTTCGGCGCTGCGTCCAGTGGAATCGAATTTGTCGACGCTGGAGCGGCATTGAAGTTGGACGCTTTGCATTGGGTTGGCCATGTGCTTGGCGGCTTCAGGATAAAAACTGTTCCAGACGATGTCGCCTTCTAAAGGCTCAAAGCCTCCCGATGGTAGTTTGAGTTTGCCGATCATACCCAGGCTTTTGCGCTCTGCCATGATGGCGGTCACTTCGGGTAGTTTGATCGAGGCGGCGCGACCTAAAAGGTTGACGCCGTCGATGTAGACGTTGGCATTACTAATGTTGTTGAGTGAAATTTTTGACATGGTGTCTGTCCTTGATTAATGGTTGGTGCGTAGCGTCATCGCCGCGTCGATTGTTCAAGACGCCCGATGGGGGCGTCCCTTTTGTCATTCGCCTAATGAGGTAATTTTGACCAAGTATTCGTCCGTGATTTCGCTCTCATAACTGAGCCGCTCTAACGCCGGAGGTGGCGTGAATTTATAGCTGACCAACAGGTGGCCCTTGGAGAGCTCTATGGGCGGGTTGCGGTCTTTGTTCATCCATGCTTTAAAGCCTAGCACCGCGCCGTCGCCTTCTAACTTGCGTCCGAATGCGTTGACGCTTTCGATGATGGAGGTAAACAGCGCGGGCGTTAGCGGCTTATCGATGAATGGCAAACTGGCGTAACGGATGGACTCGTTGATGATGTCGGCCGTACGTCGAACCGCCTCGAAGGTTTTCATATCGGCTTCTATTGGGAAGGCGGCGGTACGATTGCCCCAAAGTCGCAGGCCAGTGCCGTAGCTGCTAAATACCGTGGTGATGCCTTTTTCGTTGAGCAAATTGACTTCGGACTGCGGGTCATCAATGCGGGCCGACAAGGGGCGTTCTAGACCCAATACCCCGACTAATTCATGGTTGGAGGTGGAGTACCAAAAGCCTTCGTTTTGATCGACGGTGGCGCGTAATGCGGCCGCGTGAGTAGACAGCGGCGACAAAGTAACGCCGCCGCTAACGCGATGAGCCATCTTCACATTGGGGTAGCACAACATGGTGCGCGGGTGCGATGTGTTGAAGTTGTTGATGCCGGATGGACCGCGCCCTTTTAGCGCGTCGGAGAATAAGGTTCCAGTTGGCGCGTCAATGTAGGCGACGGCGCCAATTTTACTTGCCATCGCCTGCAGCGCCTGCGCATTGGGCGTGTAGTTGGTATAGCTAGGGATCACTAAGATTTTGGCGCAAAAGCCGAAATCGTTGTACGTGTCGGCCAATAACTGTAAGCCAGTGCGACGACCGCTGGCCTCTACCTTTCCGATGATGTCGCTGGAATCGACTTTTTTATAATCAGCATAGTAGTAACTCGCATTGACGGTGGCGCCGACTGGAATGCTGCCATTGGGTAAGCGCTGACAGTGGCCCGTTAAAAGATTGGCTTCGTAGTCTTTACCTTCTTTGAGTGCTTTGCCTTCGTAGGTCAATACCAAGTTCGATAAGCCGCCCCGAAGCATGCCGCGGTCGTTGTCGGCGCTAAAGGTCAATGTCGCGCTGGGTTCTTGTGTGCGGTGAATGGCGGGGTCAAGCACATTGACGGCGATGACGGTTACGTTGCCGTAGCCATATATGGTCGTTAGCGCTTCGGTTAGGGAATACCAGCCGCGTACTTCGGGACCAAAAACGGCGGCGTCGCGGTCCGACAGGAGCAATGTTGGCGAGTTGACGGGTCCCGTCGGAGCGCAGCCTACAATGCCGATGACGGCGCTTTTAACGACGTTGATGGGTCGCGCGCCTCTGGATACTTCGATTGTCTCTACGCCGTGCAAAAAGTTAGCGGCCATGTCAGGTTCCTTTCGTTTTTTTCTCGGTGGCTGGGGCTGGCGCTGGCGCTTCGCGCACTGGCATCGAGTTTTGAGTTTCTTCGGGTGGTAAATAAAAGAGTCGCATCAGTCCGAGATCGATTAAGTTTTGGACGGTGGGATGATCGGACGGCAGTTCTACCCGACTATCGGGAAATAGGATTTTTTCGGTGACTTTTCCATCGACCTCGATGGGGACGCACGTTAAGGGGCCGTGGTAGTCGTAGAGCATAGTTGTCATGGTTTAAGACTCCTTTATGTCAATCGGTGAATCATTATTGGTGCAGCTCGCGCACGGCGGACGCTGCGGATTGGTTGGCTGAGTTGGCTGATTTGGTTCGTCTGCGCTCTCTACCCATGTGATCTGGGTAAGCCGCGGCGCGTCGTCCACAATGTCGTCTTGTACCAGCACCGATTGCGCGCCAAAGCTAATTGCGTATTGCGCCGTGCCGGCGGTCGCGCCTAAAAAGGTATCGGACATGGCGGCTAATGGAGTGCGACAGAACGGCAATTTAACGCCGACCAAACTGTGGCGCACCTTGTCCAACACGTCGACCGCGCCGCCTTGGCCGTTTAACTGGCGCAGGACGACCGTAACCGTGATCTGGAGTTGGCGCGCCTGGGCAATAATCCGCGTGTCTTGGGTTCCGTCGTAGGTGCTGCCCGCGTAGCCGACTAATAGCGCGCCGGCCGGATGATTGAGTCGATAGGTTTCCGCGTTTATCGGAAAATACTCAACGGCCAAGGCCGGCAACTTTTGTTTGAGTCGTTCAATGACCGCTTCTAAGATCCGTAGTGTTGTCATGGTCTGTCCCCAAAGTTGCTCTTTTTTGCCGCGCGTACTTTGAACACGCCCGGTTCCGGCTGAGCTTGGCCGCTGTCTAGTCCTATCGTTAAGCGACCGTCGCGGATGTCAGCTAATACTTTTAAGGTGGCTTGGTAACTATCCGAAATCGCTTTCGGCAAATCGGCGCCTTCTGGACGACGACTGTAGAGCTGATGGCGCACCAGCACGACAGTGGAATCGCGTATCACTGTGGGGACGTTTGTTAATGGCAAAACGTAGCGGCCGCGCAGGTGGGCGTCGATTAATTCCTCGGTCGACGCGGCAGCGCGTTCGATGACCGCGATGTCGATGTCTTGCGCCAATGGGTCATCCGACGATAGCGCGATGAGTGTCGCCGTTGGTATGGCTAAGCGGATGTCGTCTATTGTTAGGTAGCGCAAGGTTAATCCTGTTTTTTGCGATGATCGTTGATCGACTATGAACGCCCGCTAGGGGCGCTCCTATGGGTTGATTAGGTTAGTTTTAATTCCACTAATGCTTCTGGATAAAGGCATAAGGCTAGCGGATTCGATTGGGCTTCTAAGTCCCAGCCTTTGCCTAGACGGCGCTCTTGTGCTTTGGCGTAAAACGGTAGGCCAATGGTGTTGGTCGTTTCGTTGTAATTGGCGGGAGCGTTGTACATGCGGAAGACGTTTTTGGCGTTGGGGAGTATGCGGGCTACGTCAGGACTGATGAAGGGTTGGCCGTTGACTTCGCCTGCGTATTCAATAAACGTGATGCCGCCGAACGTAAAGCCGCTGCGCATGTCGCCGCCCAAACGGTCTTGGGCGGCTTGCCAGTTGGCAAAGGCCGCGCGCACGCGGTCATGACCGACTAGCGCGTCATAAAAATCCGCGCCCACGAAGGCTTGCACGCCGTTAAGGATCTGGCCGCGGACGTTTTTTTCTACATGGCGTTTGAGGTTATTACATTCTTTGAGTACGTCAGTATTTTTATTGGCTAAGGCAATATTGACGCGGTGCTGTTCGATGTCGAACTCTTTGTATAAGTCATAAATAATGGAGCCGTCGGCGTCCAAAATCTGGCCTTTGATTGCGCCGATGCGCTGCCATTCGCGGGTCGCTTCTAGGCTGGCCTTCATTTCTTCTAATTTGTCATTGATGATGGTGGCTTGCGGCATTGCGCCGCCGTCTGCGCCAAACGGGGCAATGTCTTGCAGCTCAGACGGTAACAGTTGACCGGCGACCGGCAAATGCGGAATCTCAAACGAGCGGCGTTGGCGTTTGCCGCTTTTGACGATGGTTGGGTCGGCATTGCGGTCTATCGATTGGACTAAGTGCAGTTGCCCCGCGCGTTGCTCGACGACAATCGAGCTGGTGGTGACGCCTTTTTCTTCAAACAATCCGGTGGCGCCCGCCAGACCTGGCACGCTGGGTAATTTGTTGATGGCGTCGGTTAAGGTGGTGACGGTAAATAAATCGGCTAAGTTCATGGGAGTCCTCTAGTAATGGTGTGGGTGGCCGCGGTTACTTAGGCGTTAATTACAGTAGCAGCGCTGCGCGCGCGTCGATGCCGCGTTCGTCGAGTTCTGCTAGGGCGTTGGCTTTTTGCGCCGGCGTTATGCCGTTAGGCCAAATCAGTTCGTCGATGGCAACCACCGCGCCGCGAGCGATGACGATGGCCTGCGTGTCGGTGGTGCTGGGTTCGAGGGATTTTGCTAAGACGGCGGCCGCTTTTTTGGCGGTGGCTGATCCAGCTAAGTCGAGCGGCGCATAGACGCCATTGGTGACAGATAGCACCGTTCCCATCGGGTAGCGCGGACCGGCTTTGATTGGGGCGGTTTTTTTAGACCAGCCTGCCGAGACTTCAATGAGCAATAGATCGGCAAGCGTTTTGGGTTGAATTTGAGTAACCATTATTTAAGCTTTCTTGGTTGGGTGGCGGCGTAATGCGTCCGCAGCCAGCGGGTTGGTTGAGGTTTCTAATACGCGGTCCTTGGTGACGTTCTCGCCAAAGGACACGACGGGCGGCAATTGCGTTAGGAACGATTTGAGCGCGTCGGATAATGATTGCTGTTGGCTGCCTTCGCTGAACGATGCGGTGCCCTTAGCGTCTAGCGCTGCGGCGTTGTCCAATAAATCGATGACGGTGTGTTTATGTTTTGGTGCTAGCTTGCCCAAGGCGAGTTGAGATTCGGCAAAGGCGACGTGTTGGGCGTGACGGGCGGTAATGTCGCGCTGTGCGTCGGCGTGCTGTTTATCCTTGAGGAGTTTTTTTAGGCGGTTGATTTCGGTGGTTTGGGTGGCGTCGTTGACGGACTGGGCCGTGTTGGTTGCGCTGGCCGCGGATTCGGCAAAGGCGTTGTTGGGCGGTTCGTCAGCGCTGTCGGTATTGTCCGTATTGACGGCGTCCTGCGCTGCGACGATTTCGTCGATGACTTCGGCGTTGTGCTTTTCGTCCTCTTGCATGTTTTGTAGTTGCCACTCGGGGATGAGGTTATCGGCGACTTCTTGGCCTTCGCGACCGATGAGCCATTCTCTGAGGCGACGCCAAAGGGATGATTGCATTGCTACTCCTTGTGATGTGGGTGCTTCGTTAAACAGAACGACGCCGCTGTCGGTCTCATTAAATGCGGCTTGGCGTAGTCCTTTGATGGCGGGCGGCATGGCGCCTAGCGCGCCGATGTGGCGCAAATACCAGACGCCGGGGACGGGATTGCTGGGCGAGTTGGGTTCGTAAAAGCAGGCGGAAATTTTCTTGTAGCGGCCTGCGTTGAAATTCTCAGCAAAGGCAACATCGACTTGCGCTGGCTCGGCGTACAGGTCGCCGTTATGGACTCGCAAACTCTGGGCCCAGCCCCATGCTGGCGCGTTGTGGGCCGGATGACCGATGACAATTGGCGCTTCGTGCAGCGCGGCGTTGTAAGCGGCGGCCGATGCGTTGAGATCGTCACTGGTGATGGTGACGGCGCGACCCGATGTGTCGGTGTGAGTGCCAGCGGTAAAAATGTGGATTGGGTTCATGTCGCCATGATGGCGCGCGGTTGACGTGAGGTCGTTTGAACAAGGGCAAAATGAAAAATGGGCCGACGATCTGTCAGCCCATTACGCAAATTGGAAGCAAAACGCGCTTACTTCCAATCTGTAGACCAGCGCTGTTGGTCTTTGTTGAGTACGCGCGCGATGATGGGCGTTGGAACGTTTTCTGCGCGCATGAGATCGATGGCCGATTGTAGATTGGCGAGGATGGCAACGGCAAGTCCGCGATTAATTGCGCGCGATAAATCCGTATCCGTGCGTCGTGTTGGCGTATGGTCTAAATGGTGATTGGTCATGGCGTTCCCCAGCAATAAAAGTGTCTTGTTTGATTAGCTTGGGCGTCAAAGTTCCTTTTTTGTGCGTGCTCGGCCTAGCAAACGGTTATCTGTCGGGGCGCTTGCGCTAATGGTGGCGCTGTAAAGGTTTTACGGGGCTTTACGGACGTTGTTGGGTGACTAGTTGCGGCAAGGTTCCCAATACGCGATTTAAAAGGCGTGGTGGGCGTATTTTGGTGTTTGGGGAAATACCCGGATGCTGGTTGACTTTAGCATCCGGGCAATTGGTGGACTAACGCAATGCGTTGTGTGCTTCGACTAAAAATAAAATGGTCGTTGCGGTGAGGTTGAGAACGTAACGCGCGTAGTAGGCGGGAACCTCAACCGGATCGGGGCCTTGGCCGTGGCCGCCGTTTTTGTTGCGTAATGTAGGGATGCCGCTTTCTAAAAGTATTCTGATTGAGGAGGCTTGGGTTTCAAAGTAGTCAGGTAAGAGCCCATTGCTTAGACAGGTTGCAATGAGTGCTTTGGCCGTGTCGTTGGGCTTGGTCTGCCATCGGCGCAATTGAATGATGGCTTTCATGGTGCTTTCAAACGCTTTTAATGCGTCGACCAAAGATTCTTTGTGACGGCCGTGACGGTAATGCTCATGCGCGGCCAGAAATTCTTGATTGGCGCCCGCGAATCCTTCGCCGCGCAATACCGTTAAGGTCGGCTTCACCGCCTCAGCATGCAAGAACTCTGAATCAACTCGGATTAGTTCATTGGATTCAAATTGGTAGCCGATGCCGTGTTCTTTGAAGCGGTTGTTAAGTTCTACTATTGCGTCTTCTGGGGAAATCGTTCTAATGGTATTACGTGCGTACTCTCGATTGTTTTGAATATTGCCCACCATAACTCTAAAGGAAAGTTCGATTACATCAAGTGCGCGCTCGACGGATTGTTCCGCTAAAAAAAACTTGAAGACTGAATCCTCATCAGATCGCGGGTGGGGAACCAGTTCAAATAACCCATATTCTCTACAAAGTATGTCCTTAACTAGTTGATAGCTTTTTTTCGCATAGTTTGATGAATAATGATCTATGCCGAAGGCATCGCGAATGATGTGAACTACTTGAACTCGGAATGGTTGAGGTAGTGAATCGTAAGTATAGACATCCGGCACCTCACCCCTAGCTTGTTTCTGCCGCTTAGAAAATAAATTGAATACCGCCATGATTCCCTTATTTAGCGAACTGTTGATTAACGTTAATTTTAATTCTATCAACTATTCTTGCATTAAGGTAAAAACTTGAAGGGAACTTGTGTGGCCCGCGGCCGCTTGCCGGTCGGCGCTAGTTAACCAGCTGTTGCAGATAGTTGTGCGCTAGGGCTAGCATGGCGGATTCGGTTTTGGGCGGCAACTTGCCGTCGGCGTCAAATGGCAGGTATCGACGGGCTGGGATGGTGGCTGCCCGACCGCGTCCAGCTGTGCCGCCCAGTTGATGGATGGCCGCGTAAATCACGCCGCCTACGCCGATGGTGGCGCTGCTGTGGGTGGATTGGGCGATTATGCCGCGACCGATGCTGCCGTCGACTTGCAGTTTTTTACCAGGCCATGTCCCAACGCGAATGCGTTGCTCTAATGTGGCGGCGGCTAAATCTTTCCATGCGGAGCCGGCAAAACTTTCTGCTTCTAGATTTTCTTCGGCGGCGCTGCGTAGTTCTGCGCCGATACTTTTCATTAACGGCGTGAGGTCGGTAGTGCCAATTTGTAGCGTATTGAGCGCCTTGGTGAGCGCTTGGCTTTCAATTTTTATCTCGATCATTTATGATGTTCTCATAGAGAGCGTGCTTAGTTTCCAATTGGAATGGTTAGGGGCCTCGGTCGCTATTATCCGGTTCGAATCCGGCGTAGCACACTTTCTACCTTATCCTCGTGTACATTCCGCTTTTTAGTCCGCTTTGAATATCTGCGTTTTGTACAATAAACACAGTCGCGGCATCATCAATTTGTTGGCCTCCCATTTTGTTTTTTGAAAACCTGACCACTGTTTTGGTGGTTTTTGTTTGACTGTTGCCGCCCGCTGGACCTATCACATAAATCATCGTCTGGCCGTACCTATCCCATAGCACCATCGCTGGATTGGCTAACTTTGCAGGCAGTGCCTTCCATTCTGCGGCAGACAGCGCATTGCCCGCGGCGGTATGACGGGCGGCTTTGGCGCTAGCTAACAATCGATCCCCTACGTAAATAATACCCGACGCCACGTCGGCGCCCTGGGCTTTGGCGTAGGCGATTTCTGCCGGATGCATGACGCCTATGCTCATGGTTTGGCCGCTGGCGAATCCCGTTTTAAGACTACGTTCGATAAGGCTTTCCCACGCGGCTTGGCGAACTGGCGATAACAACGTTTGCTCAATGGCGGCGAATACTTGGGCGTCGTTGGCTAGTGCTTCTTGGGCGCGTTTATAGAGTAATTCATCCATCACGTGCGAGGCCATCGGGCCGCTGTTGAAGCCGGCGTCGGGGCTGAAGATGCGGAATTTACGGCCCTCGGTTGGTACGCGCACCCGGGTGATGGTGTCTTGGTAGGTCGCGCCAGTTTTGGGGTCGCGGCCTATCGGGACGATGTCTTCGGTGATTTGACCGGCGCTGGAATTGACCGTCCAGCCATTGCGCTTGACTGCGTCGGCCGAGACCGCCACGAAGCGGCAGCGGCAGTTAAACCCGTTGGGGGGCGCAATGCTATCCCAGACGGGGTCGTCATGTCGGTAAATCTTGTTATGCAGCGCCGCATGACTGCTACGGGTGCGACCGTCTAATACAGCGATGTAGCGCCAATAGGGGTGCGTGTCGGTTTCCTCTTTCATTTCGGCGTAGCGACCGGCCATGTAGGCCGATTGCAGATTGGTTTGGTAGATCGTTGCTAAGCGTCGTGGGCTGCCTAATTGCACCGGTTGGGCGTTACCCGCGCTGTCAACGACGATCTGTTTGCCCCACCAGCCTTTGGCTTGTAAGATGGGGGCGATATCTTGGATGAATTGCTTCTTGGGGTTGCCGTCGGCCATGGCGTTGGTTAAGCCGTTACGAATGTCGCGCAGGATGTCCATGCGCGTAACTTTGGCGACGGTGAAGGCGCGTGCGTGGGCGGCGCCTAACGTTTCGCGCCAGTCCCAGCCGATGTGGTAGCCTTTGCCGCGCAGATAGCTAATCGCGCGCTCTGGCACCATGGTCAGTACGGCCTTTAAATCGGCTGGATTGATTGTATTAGTCATCAGTCAATCCGATTGGCGTTGGCGGACAGTCGGCCCCACGTATCGGCGATGAATAGCATGTTGGTGAGCGTGTTGACTAGCGCGTCGTCGTTCATGTGCGGATAGGCTTCGGCTAACAAGCCTAACATTTCGGCCTCGGATTGGCCGCGTTGCATGGCCGTGATCACGGGCGTTAATAAATCGCTGGCTTGGTCGTTTAATAGCACGTTCGAAAGTCCGCCTACGGCCGCGTCGATGGCTTCTTGGTCGGGGTAGCTGTTGGGTTGACCTTCGGCGAACGCAAACGGGGTGTTGACGCCTTGGGCGGGGGCTTCGCCAATGTCGTCGTCCTGCAATTGGTAGGCGCGCTTGAAATATTGCCGCGTCAGATTGGCGCCGGCGTTTTTTAAAATGGCGTCGCGCTCGGCTAAGGTCTTGTCGACCGATTCTGGTTCCCAGAAACTAAAGACCGGTGGCGCGTCGTTGAAGTTGAGTTCCGCTATCCAGCCGATGAGTTGATTAATGGTGGCGGCGACTAAGCCTGCGTCAGCGTCTCTGATGTCGGCCGAGACGTCTTGCCCTGCTTGGGCGCTGGCGTTGGTGGTGTCGGCTTCGGTGGTTTGGTTTTGGCCTAGCAGCGCAATCGATACCTCTGAGCGCAAGTGCATTAAAAACTTTTCAAACACGTCGGCGGACGATGATTTGCCGCCGGCTTCGACGATCTCGACCGAGGCGTCGTCGGGGATGACGGCGACGGCGTCTTGCACCATGGCTTCTAACATATCCAGTAGGCTGTCGATTTCATGGTCGGGCGTGCTGCGGGGAGCTTTGCCGACCAGCCACGGTGTGCCGTATTTTTCGACGAATTTAAACCAGAAATCGATGCCGCCCTGTTTAAACTTGGTCGGCCAGAAGCAGCGCGCCAAGTCGGGGACGCCGTAGGGATTGTCGTAGCTGGCGTCTTGGCGTGGTAGCAGGTGGCTGCGCTCTGGCAGCAGTTCGCCGTCTTGGCCGGCGCTTTTGGATTTAAAGCGAAGCCGGTTTTGTTGATCGAAGAAATACCACTCGGCCGGCTTGCCGATTACATCGACCGGTACGATGTAGTTGCCTACTTTGCCCCAGACGACCTCTAGTGGCTGGTAACCGTAGAGTGGCGCGTCGAGAATTTCGGAGACGATGCGGCCCATGTCTAGGTCGGCCAAGATGTCGGTGATGTCGTCAGCGTGGCGGCTCGGTTCTAGGTTGCGATCTAGCCCGCTTTGCAGGCTTTTGACGGCGGCTTTGCGGCGGCGAATACAGCCGCCTACGTGTCCGTCTGAGCGCAGGTCGCGGTAGGCTTGAATGCTTTTGCCTAGCTTGCGTAGAACTGGGTCGGGATTGGGTAAGGCGCTGCCGACGTTGCTAATGCCTGCGGCGGTGGCGCGGGTGGCAATTTGTTTGCCCTGTTTGGGGGCGGTTTCGGCAAAGCGTACAAAGCCGCCGTTGGGAAGGTAGATGCCGGTGGCGTTGGATTTCATAACCATTTGCTTCCTGTGTTTTGTTGACGTGGGCGGCGCGATTTGACGGTGATGGGACCGCTGGGGCCGTCGCTGGCAGACAGCGCTAAGAAGCATGCCCAAGTTCGGTCGGCGTGGCCGTTGGCGTCCGATTCAGCGATGAAGCGCGGTGCCCCAGTGGGGCCGGAAATCTTTTGCAGTTTGTGTAAATCGGAACGTAGCGCGGTGTCGCCCAAGGGGATGCGAATTAATTTATCTTCGAACATTTCTTTACCGCGGGTGGCTAGTGTTAGCTTGCTGGCGACGCTGAAAATCACGCCTTCTACGCGCAGTGAGCCATAGCGGGCTTTGGCGTCTTCGACGGGCTTTTCGCCCATGCCGGTTTGATCCATGCACATGCGCAGAACGCGATAACGGGTGAACACGTCGTCTAACAAGGCGTCTTGTTGCGCAAACTTGGCGCGCTTGGCGGTAATAATTTCGCGCGTCCAATAGACGTCGCCTACCTGCTCAACTACCCAAATCACAAACAAGTCATTGCGTAGGCCGATATCGACGCCTACAAAACAAGGCCCGCCCGCGTAGTGGGTAGGATCGCCAGCGCGGTCATGCTCTACGCCGTCGATGAGGTCAAAGGATAGCCACGCGCTGGCTTCATCTAGCCATCTGAGTTCAAATTCTTGGCCCCACGCGTCTTCGTCATTTAAGGCTAATTTCATGGCGTCGATGTCACGCGGCAGGCCGTCTTTGACGGCTTGGTAAATATCGACGACGTGACGTGACCAGACGCTGTCTAACTTTTTGTCGGTCATTAGTTCATAGAACTTGTTACCTTTGCCGTTGGGCGTGGCGGTGACGCGCAGCTTCCAGCCGTTGGATATGACGGGGAATAGCGCGGTCCATATTTTGCGGCTGTCGGCGTGGAAGGCAAATTCATCTAAAAACACGTTAGCGGAAAATCCGCGCGCCGTGTCGGGATTAGCTGGTAAGGCAGTGATGCGAGAGCCGCCGGGCAGCACAACATCGAGCATAGTGTAGCGCTCGCCGCTGGCGCCTTTGAATTCGCCTTCGATTTCTTTGACGCCTAGACTGTAGGCTTGGCAGTGCTTCTTAACGCCTTCCTCAATCGCTTCTTTGGCTTGGCGTTCGCCGCGTGACAAGATGACCCAGCGCGTGCGACCGCCGGCGGCTTCGGCGGCAAAACAATCGTCGACCAATTCCAAGGTGCTGGTAAAGGTCTTGCCGGTTTGACGAGCGAACATGCCGATCTTAAATCGGCTGGGGTCGAGTAGCCATTTCTTTTGGTAGGCGTAAAGTGGGACGGCTGCGCTGGATTTGGGTGACATGTTTTATCCTGTGATGCCGTAAATTTCTTCACGTATGCGTTGCAGTGTCTCTGGCGCTAATGCGCCTGTTTTTGCTAGTGTGTCTAGCTTATTTTGTTGGGCTTTGAGTAGTTTTAGTTCGGCGGCTTTCTCAATTTCTTGGCGCTCTTTGATGCTCATGGTGCGGGCTTGCATGGCGGCGCGCGCGGCGCGGGCGAGTTCACTAATTTCTTTGACGCTGACGTCGTCGCGGTCGTGCGCATTGAGGGCGGCGTTGGTAGCTAAGGTGGTGACCGCTTGGGCTAATAACGCGCCGGCTTTGTCGCCCATGCCGTCGCCCAATTCATCGACTAAGGCGCCGGCAGCGGTGTCGATTTCGCGCATGCGGCCGACCATTTCGTCAAAGCCTGCTTTGTAGCGGTGGATGCTGGAGCGGCTGGGAGTGTCGACCTCGGGAAAGGTTTGCCGCAGGTTGGCGATGAGTTCGTCTAGCGTGAGCCGGTCTTGGCGTAGTAGCTTTTCTAGGTGGGCGCGGACGTCGGGCGCTAGTTTCTTGATGTTGGATTTGCGGCCCACGGTTATGCTCCGGGCTTGGCCACGCCGGGGACTTGCGAGCGGCCGCGGGCTGCGTCGGTGCCGCGCTCGGTCAACGTGGCTACTAGCACGGCGTCAAGGTCTTCTATTGTTACGAGGCCTTGCTCTTCTAGCCAGCGCAGTTCGGTTTTGACTTGATCGCGGGTGATGGCGTGGCCAAAGCGCTCTAGGGCCATGCGCAGTACGCTGGAGTTGGCTTTCATGGCGGGTAATTCGGCGAGTACGCGTAGAATCAATAGGCGAATATCGCGGCGTAAATAATCGGCAAAATTAGGCATGGTGGCGTCTCTAATTGATGGGGGTTACTTGTGGTTAAGTAGGTAGTCATTGACGCGGTCTACGCTGCGAGTGAGCGGCGTGATGCTGTCGCGCAAGGCTTGCAGTTGGCTTTGCATGGACTTCATATCGCCGGCTAATTCTTGGACAACGTTAATGTCGGGCAGATGGCGGATTTTTTCCTCTAGGCTCAAGATGCGTAATTGCAGCTCCATAACCTCCTTGGCGGTGGCCGAATAACGGCCGATCACCCACGTATAGATGCCGATGACTAGCATGACGCCGGTTTGCATTTCTTGCAGGCCGAACTGGAGTTGGTCTAGCGTCATTAGCGGTTCCAGATTTGAGTGCGTTGGCGTTCTAATCGTTGCTGGCAATCGACGCAATGGCGACAGCCTGGCACGGCTTGGCGGCGGGCCTCGGGTATGGGCGCGCCGCATTCATCGACGGTGCAAAATTCGGCGGAATCGGCGGCCGTTTTGCCGGCGGTGTGGCTGCGTTGGCGTTGGGTGTCTAGCGCCAATTGGCGGATAAATTGCTCTCGCTCAGAGGCGATGTCTAGTGGGTCACTCACGGTCTATCCAGTTCAAGAAATCAATCATCCTGCCGGCGCAGATGCCGTACAGGTCGTAGGTTAGTTTTAGCGCTAGCGCGATGTCGTCGGCGTGGTTACTGGCTGGCGCTGGTGGCGTTGGACAGCGGGTAGCGTATTCCGCTGGCACTGCTGGTGGCAGCGCGGTCACGGGCGGCGTTAAGTTGGCGCATGACGTTGTCATCAAAGCGGCAATCAACACGGTTGGCGGCAGTTTGTGTAAGCGCATTGGTTAGCTCCTTTGTTGCGTCGTCGTCGGTGGCGCTGCGTGCGGCTAGCGCGGCGCGCATGGCGCGACTGGCCGCGTTGGCGTCGGCGATTAATTTTTTATGCGCGTCGACGATGGCGGTAATGTCGGTGATGGTTTTGCTCGATTGGTCGGCGCGTTCTAGTTGGCGTCCGACGGCGCGGCCATCGATACTGCCGGCGACCCAACCTGCGCCGGCTCCTAGGCAAAATACGATCAGGGCCGCGGCGATGGTGATCCAAAATGTTTTGCTCACGATTGACACGCTCCTTGGCCCCAGCCCGCGGCGTAATAGATGGGCTCGTGCTTGAGCAAGATACGCCGCGGGTAGTGGCGATTTTCTTGCCAGTTGGCGGGCGATCTGCCTGCGTTGACGAGCTCGACGGCATTGAACCATTGCGATGCATTACGCCCTTGGGCTGCGGCTAACTTGGCGTCGCGCTGCGCCCAGCCTAGGCCGCCGTTATAGGACGATAAGGTAAAGGCCATGCGGTTGCACTCGTCGGTGCCAGTGACGCGTTGGTAGAGCCAGCGGTCGTAGTGCAGCATGGCGCGCATTGCCCATGCTGGGTTGAACGGTTGCGCGTTGGCTAGGGATTGCGGATAGAGCGCGGCGATCCATTGTGTGGTGGCTGGCATAAACTGCGCCATGCCTTGCGCGCCAACGCGAGACACTGCATCGGGTCGCCACGCCGATTCTTGGTGGATTTGGGCGGCGAAGGTGGCGACCGGTGCGTCCATGCCCCATACCATGCGCGCGGTACGGGTTAGTTCGGCGCGGTATGGGTTGGCGGCATGGGGGACCTGAGCAAAAGAAGTTGCGGGGATCAGCAGTGCAATCAGGATGCGCCCTAACTGGCGGGATGAGGCGTTCATTACAGCCCTAACGCTACGCCAATAACGACGGCGGCAACGACGATGGCGCGCCTAAGCATGGCGGCGGCAAATACATATCGGTAGCCGTCGACGACGGCGAAATCGACTTGGTAGGCCGGTTCGTCGGTGCCGTAGCGCCAGTCCTCTTGCAGGTAGCCGTCGGGTCGGCTGTAGGGGAAGATTGAGCGATCGACCCAATAACCCACCGCCGCCGCTAACGAGATCAAGGATAGCTTGTATAGGGCGACCGGAATTTGGACCGGTGACAGCAATGCGACGGCAGTTAGCAGCACTGATGCGACGAGAAGCCAGCTTGTGGCGCGCGGTGCGCGCCGATATAACGGGATGGTTGGTGTGGTGTAGGAAAACATGACAGCTCCAAATCGCTCGATGGGTTACGGTGATAAGCCATTGTGCGATTTGGGTGCTGGGGTGTCATATGAACGAGGGCAAAAGGACTGCCGCTCGTCGCGCTTGGTGGTGCTTAAAACTCGGTAATGGCGTTGTGTAATTTGTCTGCGGTGGCAGGCGCCAAGCCGCTATTGAATTGGGCGACGAGTAAGCCGCTTTTTGATTGGTAGAGATAGGGACCTGCAATGCCTTTGAGGCTGTTGAAATAGGCAAATAAGGCGTCGCAATGGGCGCGCTCGGCACAGGTGAAGACTTGGCCGCCTTTGGGCGCGGTTTCGGTCACGCTGAAGGTAATTTGCTCTTTGAAGGTTGACGGCATGGGGCCTTTGCCGTTACGCGGTGGCGTTTGTATGTTGGTCACGCTGACGTCGGTTTGGGTTAATTTGGCGATGACGTTGTCCATCACCGGGACGGTTGGTTTGTTGCAGGCCGCGAGTGCTGCTAATGCGGATAACGAAATTAGTTTGGTTAAGGTGGGGCTCATCTTTTCTCCTAGTACGCGCCAGTGCGATGTGGTGATGTGAAAAGGCCACCCGATTGGGTGGCCTTAGCTGGTGTTGGGATAGGTGATTGGTGGGAAAGTTCAATATAGCCTTTTGTGAGCCCCGTGTTAAATGTTTAACCTATCATCAGACGCAGAGCGCTTTTTAAATTAATTTGAGGATTTTCATATTGGTCTCAATATCCTTTAAACCAGCGTAAATGTCATTAAGATACGACATGGCGACAGACGGAGCGGCAAAGCCAGGCCCACTTGATGGGTTCTCAACATAAGTATGAGCAAGCGAATCTCTGGCGGATTTAAGTAAGTTTATAGCTGCCAACATTTTTGCGTGTGTCCCAGCGTTCAATCGGCCTTCCAATTCTTCAACGCTTACTAGACCAATGACCCTCATCAACATTGAGCGAAAATGCTTGTCATATTCGAATCCATATGTCCTTTGTATGATTTGGGAATCGAGATGCTTGATGTTTAAAGGCTCTTTGATAGTTTTTCCAGCTCGCTTAATTAGCTCGTCCATAGACATTTCAACCCATCCAGCCACCTCAATGACGACTAACTTTGCGTACAGGATAGTCATTAGTTGTTTGGTAGATTTGTTGTATTGCTTCTCCAATGCAGCGGCGTTTCGTTTTATATAAGTAACCGGGATCATGAGATTTCATTGAAAAGTAACTATCGCTGCATTTAGGCGGCCATGAACCCGTGCTGTCTTGGAAAGGCCCTCCACAAGCTTTGCCTCGGCGAATTCTTCGTGTGACCTAAGAGCTTGAAATTTTTCAACGACTTCAGCTTCGGTTAAGGTCTCAATCTTGTCAAGATTGCGGGAAAATCCAACCATAACTGCCTCAAATAGCGATAAATTTAGGCGCTCATTTTTTATGGTATTACCTAATTTTTCTCGAATCGCTATTACGACTCTTTTGAATAATCGTTTTTTCTCGTCAATCGAGTTTTGACCCAAATTGCGGTTTAAGCGCATGTAGTTATTTAGAAATTTAGCTAATCCGACCGAATAATTTTCGAAGTTATCGGAAAAGGAGAAAAATCTAAGAATCATCTCTTGCCTTTTAAATCGATCATCAGTTGGTGCCGTTAAGTTATTGATCGACAACCAATCTTGATCTGAGTCTAATACTCTTAAGAGCTTATTGAATTCCCCTGAAAAAATACAATTCCGAATCTCCTGATTATTTAATTTTGTTCCACCAGTGTTTAAGCGATGGAAAATCGTAAATAAATAATTGCTATGCGACTCTAATGAAGGGTCGCAACGTAAAACTGTTATGGGCAGTATTGCATTCTCAATCCGCCGTTTAAGTTTATTTAAATCAGTTCCCTTTTTGTGAAACTCTGCGACACTCTTATTGGCTATCCGTTGATCGACGTCTTCTAAGGCTGACAACACCCATTCAGAGTCTTTGGATAAAAATTTAATTACGCTAGAAATTCGTTGGAGACCATCAATAACTTGCCAGTCTTCTTTTTTGTAATCGTAGGAAAAACAGAGACTAGGGATTGGAAGTTGTTTAATTAACGAATCAATAAACCTCGTCTGCGCTGGCCCTTTCCACACGACCTCTCGTTGAAAAGCTGGACTAATATTTAATGAATCATCTTCGTACATGCGGAACAGATCTGCACAAGATCGAAGTTCATTATAGGCGACGATGTCTTGTGGCGGGACATCTTGAAAGTCATCCTCTTGGAAACTTTTATTTTCGGCTTCTTCCAGAATATTTAGTGGCTCCAAAGTACCTCCGGCGTATGTGATGACTGCTTAATGAGTAAGTAGATTTCAAGCAAAAAGTTTGGGTTACTTCGCGCTCGACACTGATTCAAATCCAAGGCGATGACAATAATTTAGAACATGACAAATTGCAACTTTATTGTTTATAGACGCAAGCCCAAGTGTTGAGAATAATTAAAAAGCGGAATGCAAGTGATTAGCAAACTAAGCAGCGTCTTTTGATTTTTTCGATTGCGCCAGCGCAATCCCAGTCGACATTAATGCCGCTTGTCCCTCCTTACTGGAATTCCGAAAGTGGTCGACTAATGCTGCCTCGCGTTGGGTAAGCTCGGTAGTGACCGATGTTTGTCCTAGCGCGACTTCTTGCATTATTTGTCCCGGCAATACGCCGTCTGCTTGCATTTCATTGATAACGTTGGTGCTGATGACGCCGCTACGGTTGCCGGTCAACAGATAGTTGGCGTCGGCGCCGGCGTAGGTGAAGGCGATTAATACTTCTGTGCCTGGCATGATCTTGCCGGACTCATACCGTCCCCATGTTTCGCGATTGACGCCCACTAATTCGGCCGCGTTGGCTTGCGTTAGTCCCAGGCGCTTGCGCTCCTCTTTCAAACAGTTAGCAAAAAGTGATGTATTAATCATAAAAAATGGTTGACTTAGTGATCTATAGATCACATAATTACTGCAACAAATAACAAATTAACCACAAATTACACCGCAACAACTGTTAAACAACTTGCACAAAGGAGTCGACGCAATGACACCCGAAAAACAGGCTAGAGCCGATTCGATTAAAAAGAAATTCCGTGAGCGCGGGATAACACTGACGCAGTGGGCGAAGGAAAACCAGTTTCGACCTAATGCTGTGTCACGCGTACTCAATGGCTTCGATAAAGCGCACTACGGTATTGCGCACGACATTGCGGTCAAGCTGGGCTTGAAGCAGTCGCCCGACCAATCCTTGTGATCGCGTTGATCATGCCCATCGGCAACCTGCTCCCTGCCGCGCGCTTACCCTTGCTCTGCGCTGCCGACTGTCGTTTAGCGCTGCCGCAATTTCTTGCATTGTTCTTTTTGCGGCGGGCTGGCTGGGTGCGTTGTAGGCCAATTGATCTGCAATCCGTGCGACTGTGGCGGCGTAGCGTGGTCCGTCTAAAACGCCGCTCATCTCTAGAGTGGATGCGAGTAACAGTAAAGACCGCACGGCGCCCTCAAGTCGACCGGCTAGTTCTGCAAAATTTTGTCCGTGGTCACTCATCTTTCGCTCCTAGGTTGCTTGGTTTTGGAGCTGCCAGATTAGGTGTCGGACATCTGTTTGCATAGTACCAGAAGCAATATTTGTTTGGAAACATTAGTTAAGAGAAATAGTTTATGAGCGCAAAACTACGACGCAATTGGAAACGCCTGCAGCCCGATACGTTACGGCAATCGATGTTGCTTTGTAAGGAGTATGCGCAGCAGCGACGTAACCTTTCGGTCGAGGGTATCGCGGCGAAGATGGGTCTGGCCGATCATTGGTCGCTCTATAAGTGGATTGAGAACGGTCGTATGCCGGTGGTGTTGATTCCTGCTTATGAGAGCGCGTGTGGGATTAGTTTTGTTACCGGTTGGTTGGCGGCTAACGACCATAAATTGTTAATTGAGATGCCGACTGGACGTGATTTATCGACCGACGATGTGGTGGATTTGCATGCGGGCTTTGCGACGGCGTTGGGGCTGTTGACGGACTTTTATTCTGGCAAGGCGGAGTCGGTGGCGACGCTGGAGGCGTTGTACGCGCATTTGCAGACGGTGGCTTTTCATCATGCCAATGTGCTTAAGTACGGTCAGCCAGAATTTGAATTTGGGGAGTAGGACATGGGACAGAAGACGGATTACACCAACGCGGGCCAGCAGCGGATTTTGAAATTGGTGGTGCTGCTATTTGGCCATGAGATGCACGGGGCTACATTGACCGACGTGGCGAAGTGGATGGGCGTAAAAGCGCCCGTTGCCTTGCGTGATTTAGATAATTTGCAGACGGCGGGGTTGGCTGAGCAGACGGAGACGAATCGATGGCGGCTTACGCCGCGTCTGCCGCAAAAAGCGCTGGCGATGTTGGAGGCAATGGAACGTGCGCAACAGCGCATTAGTGAGACGCGGCAGCGTTATACGCGCGGCGGTAATTAATTAGGTAACGGGAGAAGATGATGGGACGTAAGACAAGTAAGCCGACAGAAATCGAACAATTGGATGCGCACATTGATGACGAGCAATTGGCCGCGGGAGCTAGTGCGATGTCGGTATTGGGGCGGCAGTCGCAGCAAGTTAGCGATCAATTGGGCTATGAGTTGCCGTATGAGCGTGAGCGCGTTTTTCAGGAGGCGCAGTTCTTTATGACGCAGAGTGCGGAGGCGATGCTAGAAGCTGGCCAGCGCGTGATTCTGATGAAGGAAAACGAGCCGCATGGAACTTTCTTGGAGATGCTGGACCGTTTGGGTCTACACGAGCGGACGGCGCAAAAAATTATGCAGGCGACGGCTAAATTTTGGTCGCCTAAATTGAAATCAAATGCGAAAGCGATTTCGCATTTGGGTAAAACCAAGTTGTATGAGTTGATGCTGGAGGACGACGACGAGCTGATTGCGTTGACGCAAGGCGGCACGATTGCCGGTCTGACCTTGGACGAGATTGATCGAATGACTAGTCGCGAGTTGAAAGAGGCGTTGCGTGAGGAGCGCGCTGAGCATCGTGCGACGGCCGAGGTGCTAAATGAGACGACCTCGAAATACAACAAGCTCAAAACAAAACAGGCGCGGATTGCGCCGCCTAATGAGGACGATATTGCGGCGCAGTTGCGCAGCGAAACGGGGGCGCATGCGTTGACGGCGGAGTCGTACATACGTGGTTCGGTTCGCGCTGGCTGCGTGGCGCTGCAGGAGCACGCGCTGGAAAACGAGACCAATCACGATGAGGTGATGGCCGGCATCTTTGCTCAGTTGGAGCGGGCTATTGTTGAGGTGCGTAGTGAGCTCGGTATTAAGGCGATCGCCGACGGTAATCCGTTGCCGGAATGGGCGCGCGATGCGTCGGTGCCCTTAGCGGAGCAATGACATGAGCGCGGCGATGATTGAGCGCTTGGTCGCCACGGCGCAGTCTGCGCGCGCGGCGCCTAAAGGGGCTAAGGGGGAGATCTATGCCGCAGCGTGTGCGGAGTTGGGTATTTCACGCAATACCTTGCACCGTAAGTTGAAGGATGTGGCGGTGACTGGACGCCGTAAGCAGCGCTCGGACTCGGGCAAGACGGCATTAACGCGCGATGAGGCGGTGTTGATTTCGGCGGTATTGATTGAGCACATGCGTAAGAACGGTAAGCGTTTGAAGTCGGTTGAGGAGACGATTGATATGTTGAGGGCGAATGAGTTGATCGTGGGGGCGCGCACGGATATGTCGACCGGCGAAGTGGTGCCGTTATCGACGGCGGCGATTAGTCGGGCGTTGCGCACGTATAACCTGCATCCGGATCAGGTGTTGCGACCGGAGCCTGCTATCCGGTTGGCGTCTAAGCATCCTAACCATGTGTGGCAGATCGATGCGAGCCGCTGCGTTCTGTATTACTTGAGGGTAGCGCAGGGCGATAAAAAGGCGGGATTGCAGGTGATGACGCACCATGAATTTTATGCCAACAAGCCGGCGAATTTGAAGAAGGCCATGGACGATGCGTGTTGGCGTTATGTGGTTACTGACCATACTAGCGGGGTTATTTTTGTGATGTATGTGACGGGCGGCGAGACCGGGGCGAATTTGGCAGAGGTGTTGAATACGGCGATGGTGGCGAAGGATAGCGACCCTTTTCATGGAGTGCCGTTCATGGTCATGCTTGATCCTGGGTCGGCCAATACCGGGGCGGTGTTTAAAAATCTATGCCATGCGCTACAAATTCGGGTGCAAATTAATAAGCCGCACAATCCGCGCGCCAAGGGGCAAGTTGAGAAGGCGCAGGACATGGTTGAGCGGTCGTTTGAGTCGGGCTTGCGCCTGTTTAACGTGGAGTCTTACGAGCAGTTAAATGAGTTGGCGTGGCGTTGGATGCGTCATTTTAATGCGACGGCGATTCATTCGCGAACGGGTAAGACTCGCTATGCGGGGTGGATGCAGATTCGACCCGAGCAATTACGCATTGCGCCGCCGCTCGAAGTGTTGCGCGAGTTGGCGGTGTCGGCTCCCCAGGAGCGGATTGTTTCGACCTATTTAACGGTGCAATTCCGTGGCGCGGAGTGGGACGTGGCTAAGATGCCGAATGTGCTGGTGGGGCAAAAATTATTGATCTGTCGTAATCCGTGGCGCGCCGATGGGGCTCAAGCAATCGGTATCGGGGACGATGGGCATGAGGTGTATTTTGTGTTGGATCGGGTGGAGAAAAACGAGTATGGCTTTGATGTGAATGCGGCGCTCATTGGTGATGAGTATAAGCGCCACGCGGATACGCCAGCGCAGTCGGCGCGCAAGGAAATGGAGATGTTGGCGACTGGTACCGAGAGTGTGCGGGCGGCCGAGGCGGCGCGTAAGGAGATGGCGAAGTCGAAGGCGTTGCCGTTTGGCGGGAGGATTGATCCGTTTAAACGTATTAACGACACGCCGATGCCGGCGTATTTGCCGCGGTTGGGTGAGGCTCTAAAGGTGACTAATCCTGTTCAATTTGATGTGCCTGTGTTGTCGGCGACGGCGGCGATGTTGCGGATTGTGCAGTCAATCGGGCGGCATTTGTCGGAGGAGGAATATGCTTTTATTTCTGGGCGTTATGCAGATGGTGTGCCGGAGGATCAATTGGACGCGTTGATTGAGATGTTGTTGAAGCCGGTGGCTGTGCCGATGGCGGTCGGCGGTGGGCTGCGGGCTGTTTAGTTGAATTAGTTGGGGTGGATTGGGGGTTGTTATGGCGTTGAAATTGAAACGGGTATTGAGTCGGCTTAGGTTGCCGCAGGCGGCCTTGGCGTCCAAGGTGATCTTGGCGAATGGGCGGCCGATGAGTCAGGGGACGCTGTCGTTGATTTTGAATCACGATGAGTGGCCGCGTTTGACTGACAAGGAAATTATGACGTCGCAGATTATTGGTTTTTTGTTTGCGCATGGCGCGACCGATGACGACGTCGTTGATGTATTTAAAGAATCCGGCGCGCCGACAGACTTGGCGGAACGTGGCACGCTGGATGAGCACGATTCCACTATTGAAAAGGAGCCTTCCGATATGTTACTACGAAAACACACGTTGAACGCTGAGGCGCGTCGACGTTTTAAGATTCCGCGCGACCCGTTTACGGATGAGATGACGTGCGATGCCGATGTTTTTTTGTCCGAGGACATTCGGTATGTGCGGGCGACGATTCGCCAGACGGCCAAACATGGCGGCATGTTGGCGGTGATTGGTGAATCGGGCGCGGGTAAGTCGACGTTACGCCACGATTTGATCGAGTGGATTAATGCTAACCATGAGCCCATTACGGTCATTGAGCCTTATGTATTGGGGCTGGAGGATAACGACGCTAAGGGTAAGGTGATTAAGTCGATTGATATTGCGGCGGCGATCATTACGACAATCGATCCGAATGCGAAGCCGCGTCGCGGCGGCGAAGCGCGGGCTAAGCAGATGCATGAGTTGTTGAAGGCGTCGGCGCAAACCGGTCGCACTCATGTGTTGATGATTGAGGAGGCTCACGGCTTACCTATTCCTACGTTGAAGCATTTGAAGCGCTTCTTTGAGTTGCAGGAAGGTTTTAAAAAGTTGTTGGCGATTGTGTTGATTGGTCAGACGGAATTGCGCTGGAAGTTGAGCGAGAGCAATCCTGAGGTTCGCGAAGTGGTGCAGCGCTGCGAGACGATTGAACTGCCGCCTTTGGATAATCATGTGGAGGCGTATTTGCGTCATAAGTTTGCGCGCGTGGATGTGAATTTTGATGCGCTGTTTGAGGCGAGCGCTGTCGAGGAGATTCGGAATCGGTTACGTCGCGCAGATAAGGACGATACGCGCAATGGTCGGTTGGCTAAGTCGAAGTCGCTTTGTTATCCGTTAGCCGTTAATAATTTGGTGGCGGGCGCGATGAATGAGGCGGTGAAGATTGGGGCGTCGAAAATTACGGGCGAGTTGATCGCCGCTGCTGTGAGGGCTTGAGAATGAAGAGAATGATGAAGCGTTGGTGGTTGACGTGGCGGTTGAATAGTTTGGTGCGACGTCAGGAAAATATGGATGCTTTGCTGCTGGCGGCGGAGTTGGAGACGATGAAGCTACGCCGCTTGCATCGGGATTCTTCTCAGGTGTTGGGGCAGCGCCGTACTGAGCTGCGCACGGCGTTGATTCGGTTGGCATGAATGGTTGAGAGGTGAATATGGAAGTGGATAAGGCGGCGTTAGAGAAGTTGGTTAGTGCGGCAATCGCTTGTGCGTCGGTGGTCTATTCGCAGGGGATGTTTGATTTGTCGGAGCAGCTTGCGTTTGAGAGCGCTGAGGAGGCGTTAAAGCCATTCGGTGGCATGCCTTGGACGCCGGCAATGATTGAGGCGGATACGTGGACGAAGGTGGACGGCGAGAGCATTGCGGCCAGCGATGCTGATTCGATTGGTTTGTAGTAGCTAGTGCTATTTTTTTAGGAGGTATTTATGGATGCTGCGTTGGAAACACAAAGTGGGTATCGAACCGATGCGCAGGGCCGGCTGGTGCCGGAGTCGCTGATTAAGCCTGTAGATAAAATTCGGGATGAATTGGTGGTGGATATTGTTGAACGGGCGAAGGAGTTGAGCATCAGGTTGGCGAAATTTAAGGTGTCGGTGCTGCAGGATTCGCGGGCGTTTGTTCAGTTGTCGGCCGAGCAATATGGGGTGAGCTTGGGTGGGAAAAAAGGCAATGTGACGCTGTATAGCTTTGATTCGAAATACAAGATTCAATTAACGGTGGCTGAAAATATTCAGTTTGATGAGCGCTTGCAGGCGGCTAAGGCGTTGATTGATGAGTGTATCAATGAGTGGGCGCGTAATAGTAGCGATGAGATTAAGGTGCTGGTACAGGATGCTTTTCAAACGGATAAGGAGGGTCGGATTTCTACTGGTCGGGTGCTTGGCTTGCGCCGCTTGGAGATCGTCGATGAGAAGTGGTTGCAGGCGATGCGGGCAATCGGTGAGTCGGTGCAGGTGATTGGGTCGAAAGAGTATATCCGTTTTTATGAGCGGGTTGAGGGAGCCGATCAGTACTCGCCTGTTAGTTTGGATATTGCGGCGTTGTGATGCGAAGCCGTGCACAGTTGATTCAGTTGATCCATATTGCTAAGTCGCAGCTCGGCTTGGATGACGCGACGTATCGGGCGGCGTTGGCGGGCTTGGAACTGCCTAGTTCTAGTAAGCACATGACGTTGCCACAATTGGAGCGGGTTTTGGAACACATGAAGCGGTCGGGCTTTAGGGTGCGTTCCAAGGCGAAAGATCGGGCGCAGGCGGATGATTTGCAGTCCAAAATGTTGCGCGGGATGTGGATTGAGATGCATAAGTTGGGCTATGTGGATGACGCCAGAGAGGCCGCGCTGGCCGCTTGGGTGAAGCGGGAGACGGGTGTGGATGCGTTGCAGTGGCTTGATGCTGAGCAGGGGCAATTGACGATTGAGAAGC
Source organism: Sapientia aquatica (assembly GCF_004358105.1). Taxonomy (GTDB): domain Bacteria; phylum Pseudomonadota; class Gammaproteobacteria; order Burkholderiales; family Burkholderiaceae_D; genus Solimicrobium; species Solimicrobium aquaticum. The sequence goes on from NZ_SMYL01000004.1 coordinate 220,617, forward strand.
TTAAGCAATGGCGTTGGCGTGATGAGCGCCGGGCTAAGCGGTTGGCGGCGGCGTTGCATGCGGGCGGCCGTTTGGCGTCGCCTGATATTGCGGTGCTGGCTGAGCATTGGTTTGGGGCGGCGGTGCTGACTAAGGCGGTTGTTAAGCAGCTTTTGGAACGTTTGAAGGGGTTGAAATGAGCGTAACTCTGAGCAGAATGGAGCAAAAGCGCCATGAGTTGTTATCTGACTTGGCGTCGCACGGGACGGCTATTTTGATCGAGCACGGTATTGACGATGCCGTGGCCGATCAGGTCGCTACGGCGATTGCTGATTTTTTGGCGCAGCATTGGGGCGGTCAGAATATTACTATTCCTAAGGATTACCACTTTAAGTTGAGTAATCGCGATATGGTGATTTATCAGGAGTTCGCGCGCGGGGTGCCGTATGATGCGCTGGCAATTAAATTTGATATGACCGAGCGTGGGATGCGGAAGTTGATTGAGCGGGTTACGAAGCGGGAGATTAGTAAGCGACAAGGGAAGTTGTTTTGATGGACGGGCTCTAAGTTTTGCGCGCTTTGGTATTTCAATTGAGATATTATTTTAATATGACAATACTATCGGCGAGGATTTGGTGATTTTTGATATTAAGGAAATTGGTCCTTGGGGGACTTTTGTTGGGGCGATCATTGCTGCCCTCTGTTCGCTGGTAAACCTAGTTTGGACCTATAGGGCTAAGGCCGATAAGATTAAAGTTAATTTTGGTTATCTGCGGCCACAGACAGGACCTGGCGAAGGCTTATGTCACTAGCTGTTGCGACCATAAGGTGACGCTGAGCGACTACGGGTTTGTCGACAAATTGGGTCGACGAATCTCGCTTCTGGATGGTTATAATGAAATTTACCCTGATGAAGGTGATATGTGGAGCATCATCGGGAAAGCAGAATTCGGGCAGCGCGGCGATATATTTTCGGTCTCGGAAGTAAAGCTAAAGAATCGCCAAATAGCGGCCTACGCCGTAACAGCCGGAAGTGAAACCTGCGTCATCGGGTTTAACAGCGACATATCGAGGATACGACGAATTTACTTGCGGCTAAAAATTAAGCTGGTTCGGCGCTATCAATAATGTAATCTTTTTACAATTCATTTCGATACGTGCCGATATTTACCGTTTAATTTCGGTATTTATATCGGCAATTAATATCTGTTTATCTCAGTTCCTCTCAATCTGCCAGGCTAAAGACTGTAGTTACATTTCGAGTTCTTTAATTACGTAATCTGTTTTATTCTGACCAATGCTGGAACTAGTCGTAAAATACCATTTGTAGTCTTCAAGAAATGCATAGTTACGGACCAAATCATTGCCATTGTCCGCTTTACCGACGCATGTGATCAACTGGGCACTACCTGAAAAACTTGGATGAATAGTGCTAGCTTCCACCTTTTCAGTTGTTTCGCATTCCATAGATAAATGTTGTGAAATTGATTTATGGCCCGGTTCGATCCGAATGTCTTTGGACGTGGAAAATCGCCATTGTTGGCCGACTGCAGGGCTGGCTGCCTGCGCTAAATTAAGGTCCAACGTTTTTAATCCCTCGGTGTGGGCAAAAGTCTTTGTGTTGGAAGTTGAGAATGGCATAGGGATCTTCGGAATCCCAAGCAATGCCCCAATCAACCCGAACGCTTGGAGTCCATTATCGACCTTAATTCCTGAAGTTACCGAAGTTCCAACTACAACCAAACCAAGGTAAGAAATGTTTTGCATGTAAATTGATATGCCGGACGGTATGTTTGGTGATGGAATATGGACCATTACGGCTGAGTATATTAATCCGCCTTGAAGCTGCGAAATTGTCTGTTCCTCTTTGCGAACGTTCACGTTGCCTAGTTGTGGCGAATTCGTGTAAGCAGTAGCTTCAGTTACGATTTTTCTTGGTAGCTGATTGCGCCGCTCGATTTCTGGTGACTCTTTGGAAATTTTAGTGGTCACGCTTTGATCTACGCCTGTATTCAACAGGAAATCACTAACGCTGAGATTTTCTTGCGCTTGGCACGGTGCAACACCCCAAAAACTGACAAAAATAAGAAGTACGAACAAATACTGGATTAATTTCTTCATTAAATTAAAGTTCCTCAAATTTAAATTGGCTGCAACTATATGGCAGCTTAGTGCAGTTAGGTGACTCGCATGGATTCCAATTCAACCGTACACTTTCTCGTCTCGCACCACGCCGTCAATTTTTCTGAGAGTACGGTGACTGTCTAAAAACAAAATATCTCGATTGTTTTATAAAAACTCGCGTTTAGGCAGACCATTCCCACGCTCTACGCCGATGTTGATTTCTACGTTTAAGGTCAACCTAGAAGTCAACATCGGCGTCACTGGACTGAAGATGATTTATTTAAACAAACAGCTCCTACTTTGCTCTTGCTTGAATTCCATTCGCGTTGGTGTGCCACCCGGCTCACTTTGGAACATCTCCAACTTGCATTGCGATCCGTTGAGCGTATAGCGCACGACATGCAGCAGGGCAGGCGCTGGCATAAACGAAAATTCGCCTTCACAAGTATAGGTGGCGCTAGGCGTTCTAAATTTTGCTTGTATATGGAAAAAGGTTGTCTTACCCGATTGAACTTTGACCTGCTTCCCACTCGGCGAAGCAATCTCGGTGCGGGTGCCGCAGTAGTCTTCCTGTCCAATATTAAACGTATCCGCATCACCCACGACGGCTACGATTGATTTTGGAATCTCTTCGGCGCTGAAGACGGTCGAGAAAATTAGTGATAAAACGACTGCGATTGCGACCGCCCATTGTCGGCGCATGGAGGTTGCAGCAGGTGCTTGGACGCTTCGATTACGTCTGATTTGGAGGTAACCATTAGTCAAATAATTATTCATCTTTTCCTTTGAGCCTTAAGGTACGAAGCTGCTGTGTTTTGACGTGCGTGAATGAATGGAGTCGCATTGCTAACAATTGCTGTGCCCGATTTATATCGCTGTACCGAACTTGCTGGGCTTAATCGTCAGATCTGCTTGACCAATACCGGAATTCTAAAAATTGTTCTAACCAAATCCAACGCGCTTCTCATCGCTTTACAAAGTTGCGTATCAGAATCTTTTGCCACACTATAGATTAAGCAACAGTTTGTAAATGCCCTAAATAGGGCATAGGCGCGAGTTGATTCATTCAATCGGTTTCGTTACTGAATCCCGCGCATGTCTGCCGTAACTTATCTTGATCAAAACAACTGCTGCTGCCGACTAATCAACGCATCAAAATCATCCTGCAACAGCGGCAAAATGGCATCGGCAATCGGTTTAAGTTGGGTGGAAATATAGTGCGCGTAATCGATGTTGGCGCGTCGCGTTTCTAGTGGTTCGGGGCCAGTTAAGGTGATGACGTAGCTAATCCAGCCGCCTTTTTGGTATTGCAGCGGTCGCTGATGTTGGCGGTTAAATTCATCTGCCGCACGCGCTGCGCGGACATGCGGTGGCACGTTGCGTTGGTAGTCGGTTAGTGGTCGGCGTAGGCGTTTTCGGTAAACCAGTAAGTCGTCAAATTGACCATTTAGTGTGCGGTCAATATAGTCTTTAACGAATTCTTTGTAAGGCTGTTTTCTGAAGATGCGCTCAAACAGCGACTGTTGAAAGCGCTGAGCCAACGGCGTCCAATCAGAGCGCACTGTTTCTAAACCTTTGTAGATAATTTCATCGCTACCATCAGCGCGCATAACTTGGCCTGCGTAGCGCTTTTTGCTGCCCTCTTCGGTGCCACGAATGGTCGGCATAAAGAACTGGCAAAAGTGTTTTTCAAATTGCAGTTCTAGCGCGCTGGTTAAATTAAATTCTGATTGCAGATGTTGCGCCCACCATGCATTGATGTGGGTAACTAAGCTACGCCCAATGTGCGCGGCTTGCTCTTCGCTGTGAGCGTGCTTTAACCAGACAAAGGTGGAATCGGTGTCGCCATAAATCACGACGTAACCTTGTTGCTCAATAAGTTCGCGCGTCTTGTGCATGATCTGGTGGCCGCGCATTGTGATTGAGGATGCAAGCCTTGGGTCGAAGAAGCGACAACCGGTGGAGCCAAGCACGCCATAAAACGAGTTCATGATAATTTTTAGCGCTTGGGATAACGGCGCATTGTTATCGCGCTTTGCGGCTTCGCGAGCTTGCCAGATTTGATTGACGATGGCGGGCAAACAGTGCTTGGTGCGCGAAAAATGGGCGCCCAAAAAGCCCGGCACCGACTCGTCAACATCAGGATGCTGCATGCCTTCAATCAAACCAACTGGATCAATTAAAAAGCTGCGAATAATCGATGGATATAGGCTTTTGTAATCCAGCACCAACACCGATTCGTACAAACCCGGTTGCGAGTTCATCACAAATCCGCCCGGACTCGATTCCGCCACCACATCACCAATATTGGGCGCGACATAGCCGACGCGGTGCATCAAAGGCAAATAGCGGTGGGTAAATGCAGCCACCGAGCCGCCGCTGCGATCGGCTTGTAGGCCGGTAACTGTGGCACGCTCCAGCAAAAACGCGATGAGTTCCGTTTTAGCAAAAATGCGCGTCACCAGCTCGCAATCTTTGAGATTGTATTTGGCCAGTGCTGGTTTATCTTCCTCAAACCGACGTTGGATTTCATCCATGCGCTGATAAGGCGTGGCGCTGTCTTTGCCTTCACCCAGCAAGGTTTGCGAGACGTATTCCAAGCTAAACGATGGGAAATTCCATGTCGCCGATTTCAAGGCTTCAATTCCATCGATAATTAATCGCCCCGCGATGCTGGCGAAAAAATGTTCTTGCCGATTGTGCTTGCGCCATTCCATCGCGCTGCCATCGCGCCCCCACGTCAGCGGGATTTTATACAGATCGGAATGCTGCGCCAAAATACGTAAATCGAATTGCACCACATTCCAGCCAATGATGGCATCCGGATCGTGCTGCTGCATCCAGGTATTAAGGCGCTCTAATAATTGCTGCCTTGATTCACAATATTCCAGATCGAAATTAAGGCCACTCGCGTCGCCGTTTTTGGGGCCGAGCATATAGACTTGGCGCTGGCCGCAACCTTCTAAGGCAATGGAATACAATTCGCCGCGAATACTGGTTTCAATATCGAGCGAGACTAGACGCAACTGAGGGCGATAGTCGGTGGCGGGCTTTAAATCGCTATTTTCAGCATCGTTCAACAAAACCGGAGCGGTGATAAAACGCTCCATCAAATAGCGATCCGGCGGCAGAATATCGGCTTCATACACGTCAACGCCCGCCTCGCGCAAACGTCGCTCCAGCCCGATTAAATGCCGATATTGTTTGCAATACAGACCAAGTACTGCGCGACCTTGAAAATCTTGTAGCGCTAGTTCACGCAGCTCGCCTTGTTTGTGGGTGGATAAAACCAACTCAGCCTGCGCCCGTTGATTCGCGGGGATGAAGGCAATCGACGGTTGCTCATGCAAATGCACATGGCGCGGCCCATCTTCGGTAGCTAACCAAAAATCCAGTTCCGTTCCGTTGTGGGTATCGCGCCATTGGCGTGTGAGTAAAAAGCCCTGCGCTGCCATGCTGAAATTATGGTCTTTCTGTGATGAAGATTGTGACGCCCTCAAGGGGCTGCATTGACTGGTTTGAGGCCAAGCACCGCAATTATAACGGTCATAGCGCTCAATATTTATTTGCGAGACATCCGGTTTATTAAACACGACAAGTTTGAAACTGCTCGCTTCATCGACTAAAGTAAATCAGTGGTGTCAACAGTCCATGCGTTGGATAACTAATCGTTTTGTCATGGTTTTTTGCTCACCGATTCCGCAATACGCTCAGCACTATTAATTTTATGGAAAGCACTATTAATGACTCGCTCACGTACATTACTTATTAACGCCATCGCAGCGATTGCAACACTGACTGCGGTCAGCGCTTCGCCCCGCGCTTTAGCCGACGATGAAAAATGTTTTGGTATTGCTAAGGCCGGTCAGAACGCCTGCAATAGCAATCCCAACCAACATAGCTGCGCGACACGCTCCAAAGCCAACAACGACCCGAGTGATTTTGTCTTGACGCCTAAAGGGACCTGCACACAGCTAGGTGGCAAATTAGAATCACTTGATGCCAAAGCGACCACCACTAAAGCGAATTAAATTGACGGTAGCGTTGGCAGGCTTGGTTATTGTGTGCCGCCATAGATTAAAAAAAAGGGCATGTAATGCTGCAACGTAGAATCTGGTGGGCCTTTGTTTTGGTACTCGCCGTCGGTATCGGCATCTCGGTGAGCATCGTGATACTGGGTGACAAGGTGCAGGCGATCAATCGCATCTTTATTGCAGAAAAGCTGCCGCAGTCCCGCAGCCTGGGCGAATTGCGCGGCGCGATTGGGGACCAAGAGCGAGTTTTATACGAATACTATTCATTCACTGCGACCAAAGCATCGTTCCAATCTCAACTAGCAAGCAACAATCAACATTTAGCCAAGATCCTGGCTGAACTCGATAAAGACAAGAGCGCGGCTCAACAGGTACAACAATTGCGTGTTCAATTAGGCGCACTCGATGATTTGTCCGAAAAACTGGCAACCATTCTTGGCGCAGCCGACATTGATTGGGACGGCGCGCGGGTCATTCTGGCCTTAGTCAAACTCAAAGTGCGCGAGATCGAAGGCACCCTCGGTAACATTGCCACTGCCAACCAAACAGCGGTCGATAAATTGTCGGAGGATTCCCAAAATATCGTCGGTATGATGGTCAATTGGACGGTAGGATTTTCAGTATTCGTATTTTGCGTGTCGTTTTTTGTTGGGTACTATGTTGTGGCAATTTTGCGCGAAGGACTTGAGCGCCGCCGATTGTCGATGTTCCCAGAGCGTGATCCCAATGTCGTGCTGCGACTCAGTCAAAGCGGCGATATTTTATATGCCAACCCATCGACCTTTCATCTGCTCGCTGAACTGCAACTCGACACTAAAGATGCACGGAATTTGCTCCCCGCTGATTTTTGCAAAAAATTAGATGAAACCGCATCGTCACCGATTTCTAACTCGCAGTTTGAGCAAGCGCGCGGTCAACATACGTTTGAATATACGGTGTCCTATCTCAACGATTTTTCGGAGTTTCACGTCTACGTGAAAGATGTGACGGCGCGGAAAAGGGCTGAAGCAAAACTGGTCTATCAAGCTTTCTTTGATGAAGAAACTGGCTTGCCGAATCAATACAAACTGCAGCAAGAATTAACCATCGCGCTGAGCAATAAGCACTCTGGAACACTATTGATGATCGTGGCCGATCATGAGCAAGAAATATTTGAAACCTACGGCGCCGCCATTACCGCCAATTGGTTAGCCAAAATCGCGCAACGACTTAGCACGGTATCGCAGCAGTCGGAGCTTACTCTGTACCGCTTTAGTAACAATGCTTTTATCGCTGTGATCGAGAGCGACGTACTCCATGTTGCCCAAGAGCGCGCGCAGCAATTTCTGTCGGCATCTGAACAACCGCTGCAAGTGGATGGTTACGAACTACTTTCAACCCTATCAATTGGCGCGGCTGTCTTACATTACGACGACGCCCATGCTCCTGATGTGGTGGCGGAGGACACCGTCAAGCAAGCAGCAAACGCGTGTAACCGTATCCGAAGCAGCGGTGGCAATGGCATCGGGCTGTACGACGAAGCGATGGGCAAGGCGGCGGCACATTATTTGAGCCTATCCACTGACTTAAAATACGCGGTGCAAAATAACGAGCTGCGATTACATTATCAGCCCAAGGTAGAAGCAGCCACAGGCCGCTTAGTTGGCATGGAAGCGCTAGTGCGTTGGATGCATCCTAAGCGCGGCATGATTTCTCCTGCGGAGTTCATTCCTATTGCCGAAGACACTGGCTTAATTGTAGAAATTGGGCGATGGGTTTTGCATGAAGCCTGCCGTCAAAATGCCGCGTGGCAGCGCGATGGATTGCGCGCATTGCGGGTTGCCGTTAATTTATCAGCACGCCAATTCCGATCAACCAATCTATTAAGTGAAATCGACGCTGCGATTGCCCAAACAGGATTGCCGGTCAATGCGTTGGAATTAGAAATTACCGAAAGTATGGTGATGGACGATCCGGATACTTTGATTGAACTACTTAACGCGATCCGGCAACGCGGTATTTATCTGGCCTTGGATGATTTCGGCACCGGTCATTCCTCGTTATCGTATCTAAAGCGCTTTCCAATTGATTGCATCAAAATTGATCGGGCCTTCATCAAAGACTTGCCCGACAATCTTGACGACGTCGCCATTGTGAAAACTATCGTCGCGATGGCGAAGGCTTTGGATATGTCCACCGTTGCGGAAGGTGTCGAAACTGCCGAACAATTAGCGCTATTGAACACCATCGATTGCGATCAAATTCAAGGATTTTTCTTTAGTCGCCCTTTAGCCGCCGACGATTTTCTGGCCTTCTATCGCAAGCATAATTAGGCCACGCAATTAATAATCAATGTACAGATCAACGACTGAGCTAATCGGTCGTTATTGCAACCAAAAAGACTTCGTTAGTCACGAGTCACCTGCGCCATAAAACAACCGCGGCGCGCTGTGTGAACTTGGATAAAGGCAACCGCACTGTGCGCCAGGGCGGCTTCAATCCAACGCGCTAATTCGATACCTTCCAATACCTCGGCGTCGAGCATCAAACAATCGTGGTCAAATGAGCGCACCGAGAGCAGACGGTTTTTGAGCGCATCGGGAATCGTGTTGCTAAAAATGGATGCCTGCGCAGAACGTTCTGCCACAAAAATCGCATGTTGGCTGCGATACGGACCTGAGCTGGGCAGATGTTCATAATTGACTAACAGCGCAGTATCACCGATGGCCAAATCAGTCACGCTGACACGATCAGGATACGCATTGTCAGCGTCCACGATATAACGCTTCGCGCCATGCTGCTGAAGTTCTTGGTCCGACAATCCAAAGAGATGTTCAAACGGTGCGGAATCGATTCCGCGAATAATGTAGCTCATGCTCGCCTCGCTTAACAACTTTGTTTAGTAGGCGCGCATCGTAGCTGAACGCGGGTCGGGGCGTTAGCCGTTTTGCGACGTGACATGCGCGCGCATAGCCATGCTAGGTGAAGCGACGCTTGCTTGCCACATTAAAATTTATAAAACCCAATCCCGGCCAAAATAATTCCGCATAGGTCTGCAAGCAATCCGGGCAGATACCATGGCTATAAAAAAACTTGGGCTAGGTGATTCACGACATAATCATCGTTCCAACACAGATAAACGTAGGCACACCAATTTCCTATGAAGCAGAATGCAGTAGTCAATACAAATCTATTCCAGAAAATCAGAATGGTACAAAGTGCCAAAACGAACGCCACAATAAAACTAGACACACTTTGCTTGCATTTACGAACAACAAAATTAAGTCGACCGATGTTCCGTTTAATTCAGCTAAAGCGACTACAGCGTCGCTAGATTGCAAAGATTGCCGCCAAGCATTTTCCATAAAATAAGCGTTACCCTGTGGCTTGTAAATGCCCTAAATTGGGTATTCGCCGCGCGGCTCGTTGCCTTAGCTGCAGCCTATCGACTCTTCTAGCTATTCGCCAACCGATGTAGTCGTCGCATATTTCCACCAACCAACAGCAATCAAATTTACTAGCCAAATTAGAACGCGGTTACCACTTGGAATTGATCCGCAGCGCGTTAGACGGTTGCACATCAGCGAGTGGCGCCCGCGAAGCCCCTACACCGATTGTGGGCTCTGTTAATTTTTAAATATAACCTTTGGATTTTTTCAATCTATTACCTATAAAGAAAGCATGTAACAGTTCAAGCGAACGTTGTTCAAACAATTGATGTGCATGAAACGCCCTGCGCGCCTAGCGAATCAGTTTGGCGTCACCCTCAGCTAACCGGAGTAGTCAGATGCATTCGAACATCGTGTTATGTGTTGATGATGACAGCACAGTCCTTGCAGCACTGCGTATCGTATTGGGAAAAATATTGGGTAGCGAAGTCATTGTTGAGATCGCCAGTAGCGGGAAAGAAGCGCTGCTTTTGTGCGCGGAATTGGAGGCCGAAGGGCGCGAAGTAAGCGTGGTGGTGTCGGATTTTTTGATGCCACAAATGCGCGGTGACGAATTGCTGGTGCGAATACATCAACAGTATCCCAACACGGTCAACATCATGCTCACGGGTCAAAGCGACTTGGAGGGCGTCAAGCGTGCGATTAACCAAGCCAATCTGTATCGCTTTTTGGAGAAGCCGTTTAACAACGCTGATCTGGTGCTGACGGTGCGCTCGGCGTTGAAGTCGTACAACCAACACAGAGAACAAATTGAGAAAATCGACACGCTGCAACGCCGTATTGCCGAATTAGAGGCCAAGCTGGGTGTTGGCGTCGGTGATCAGTAACAGCACGCACCAGATTAATATGTTGGCTCGAGCTGCGCTGTTCATCGTTCTGTTTTCCTTCGCCCCGTGGCAATTTGCGTGCGCTAAATCTGCGCGAGCGCCGCTGGAAGTCTCGACCATCGCCCAAGAACCGGCTGATCTGACCGATCATTTTATGGTGCTGGAAGACAAACAGCGCACGATCCAATTAGAACAACTATTAACGCCTGAAGGCGCGCAGCAACTCAAGCCCGCTGTTGCGGTGGGCGGCGCATTAAATTATGGCGTGACTCGCTCCGCTTATTGGTTGCGCTTTGAATTGAGTAATCAGTCGGAAGCGCCAGTGACTCGCATGTTAGAAATTCACTATGCACGCATCGGTGAAGTGGATTTTTATCAAACGAATTCGGATGGTCATTATTACAGCCAAGCAGCCGGGCTGGAATTTCCCTTTTCCTCACGCGCCTATCCGAATCGTTATGTGGTTTTTCCGATTACTGTCGCGCCACATTCAACGCAGATTTATTTCCTCAAAACGCAATATCGCTCTGCTGGTTCTATCGTCATTCCCGCGCGATTATGGGAACCGAATGCTTATCATTATTACGAGCGCAACGATTACTTTAATCAAGCGTGGTACTTCGGCATCGGCTCGGCCTTGTTGCTGTTTAATTTGCTGGTGTATCTAATTCTGCGCGAACGCAGCTACTTGCTCTATGTGCTGTATGCGGGCAGCACGATCTTGGCGATGTTTTCTGAAGGTGGCTTAGGGGCGGAATTTTTGTGGCAGGAGGCAACGGCGTGGTCAGAGATTTCGACCATGGTGTTATTCGCTTTATTACTGGGCACCTCGTATTTATTCATCCGCGAATTGCTTGGCATACGCAAGTTTTCTAAGACGCTGGATCGCATTTTGGTATTCATTTGCGCGGCGCTTTTCCTGTGTCCAATTGCCTTTGTTATCGACTTTGGTGATGCACTCACGCCGGCTACTCTGCTGTTTATTGTGTCGTGTTTGTATGCGCTCATGTTAGGGATTTATGCTGCCTATAAACGTCAACGATTTGCCTATATTTTTCTACTGGCTTTTGGCACATTGATCGCTGGTGGCATTACCTATGCCCTGCTGGTGTTAGGAGCAGTGCCGACCAACTTTGTCACACTGCATGGGATGCAAATTGGTTCAGCGATTGAAATGATTTTGCTGGCCTTGGCACTGGCGGATCGTTTTAACGAAATTCGCAAAGCCAGTGCGCGCGATCAAGACGCTTTATTGGCAGCGCAAAAGCAATTAGTCGAATCGCTGCAATCGTCCGAAAAAGTATTGGAGCAACGGGTCGAGCGTCGCACCGTGGCTTTGGAAGCAGCGCGCGCCGAAGCGCTTAATTCCTTAGCCACGATACAAGCCATTTTGGACACCGCGCCGGTTGGGTTAATTTTGTTGGATACCAATGGTAGGCACACGCAAGTCAATAAAAAATATCAGCAGCTTGTCGGCTATAGCGCTGAATCACTTTTGGGTACAACCCATGAGCGATTTTTTGCCAACAGTGCGGATTATCGGGCTTTCTTGCAGCGTGTGGTTGCCACGATTGCGCAAGGAAGCCTGTTCGACGAAGAAGTGCAAATCAAGCGGAGCGATGGCCAATTGCGCTGGGTACATTGTTTGGTCGATACCATCGCCGTCGGTGAACCGAATAAAGGTTTAGTGGTAGCGATGGAGGATGTTTCTGACCGAATTCAAAACGAGCAAACGATTAAAGAAGCGAATCTCAAATTGGAGCAACTGCTGCGCGATTTGCAGACCTCGCAAGCCTACATCATTCAATCTGAAAAAATGGCCTCGCTCGGCCAATTGGTCGCTAACGTGGCGCATGAAATTAACACGCCTATCGGCGCAGTCAAATCGAGCGGAGCAAGTATTGCCGACGCCATGGGGCAAGTGCTCACCAGCTTGCCCGATGTACTTGAACTACTCAACGCTCAACAACGCACCATTTTTACCCAATTAATCGCGCAAGCCAGTAACGCCGCAGCCGCATTAGACAGCCGCGAAGAACGCGAATTAGTGCGCGTCGCTAAAACGGTGTTGGAGCAAGCGGGCATTGCTAAGGCCAGATATTTCGCTGGTCTGATAGTGCAAATGGGGCTGCATCGCGAGATCGATATTTATCTCCCCTTATTAGCCCATCCCGAAGCAGAAGTAATTTTTGAAACTGCCACCGGCATCGTTTCGATTATGCACAGCACTAATAACATCAATACGGCGGTTGAACGCGTTTCCAAAATCATCTTCGCGCTCAAATCGTATTCACGCTCGCCCGAAGAAGAACAGCGCATCGAATCAAGCGTGCGCGATAGTATCGAAACCGTCTTGACGATTTATAGCAATCAATTCCGTCACGGCGTGGAGATCGTGCGCAATTATGAGGACGTGCCAACCATCCAATGCTATCCCGATGCGCTCAATCAAGTGTGGACTAACTTAATCTATAACGCGCTGCAAGCGATGAACAATAGCGGCACGCTAACCATCGGTATTCGACGGGTTGCGGATAACGTTGAAGTGTCGGTGCGTGATACCGGAAGTGGGATTCCGGAGGATATTCGCTCAAGAATATTTGAAGCGTTTTTCACCACTAAACCTATCGGTGAAGGCAGCGGATTGGGCTTGGATATCGTCAAAAAAATCGTCGAAAAGCACAACGGCACGATATCCTTAGAGAGTGAAGTCAACGTCGGCACCACATTCTTTGTGCGTTTGCCGATCTCATAAAAAACGGGAGCCATTAATGTGCTCCCGCTGTCCGAACCTCACTAAAACCAATCTATCTTACTTAGCGGTGCGCGCTAACCACGCCTTGACGCCGGCATGATCGGCCACCGATTGATAAACGCGGTTCAGTTTTGGGCAGTCATCAAAAACCGTCGTCACCACATGATCCAATACGCCCGATTTAAACCAGCGCACTATCATGTAGAGCTTGATATCAACAACGCTAATCGTTGCACCGCCAAAGAAAGGCTGATCGCCCAACATTTTTTCGACATTACTGCCCCATTTAGGCAAATAGTCGCTGCCAAGCGCTCTGCGTTCGGTGATTTTTTTAGCCTCATCGGTGATACGCAAAATCGCGCTAACGTGATGACGCAAATCTTCAACATAGTTCATCAGCGCCAGATGCAAGGCAGCTTCGTAATCCTCTTTCGGCAGCATGCCAGCTTGGCGACCGACATAAGTCAGAATGGCATTAGAATCAGCAATCGGCGCTTTGCCCGGCAATTCAAACACCGGCAACGCGCCGGAGGGAATTTGCGGTTTGAGTGCGGGCCAATCGGCTCCGGCAACACGCACATCGTCAAAGTCAATACCAGCTAAATGCAAAGCAATGCGACATTCTTCGCCGCGGCTGCCGGGAAAATCAAAGTAAATCAGTTTTGGTTTGGTCATGGTATCTCTCGCTATTCTTTGGTTTTAGTCAACTAGGTAAAGGATGGAGTGTTCATTGCGCAGAACTACTTTTAGCCATTAAAAATAGAGCTGTTGCGGCACAGATGGTAACCTAAATTGCGCCTTGTCCAGCGCAGCTTACGCATTTGCGCGCAAACGTTTTGCCAAGTTTTGTTCACGAAAGGCGCTGACCATAAAATCCACAAAGGCTCGCGTTTTTGCCGGTAATAATTTCGTCCCCGGGTAATACAACGAGATTGCACCAGCGTTGCTATACCAATGGGGCAAAATGCGCACTAATTCGCCAGTTTGCAGATACGGCAACGCATGCAACATCGCCACCAGCCCGACACCCAATCCTTGCGTCACCGCTCGGCATATCGCCTCTGGATCGCTCATCGTCATGCGCGGTTTCAGTTGCACGGTTGATTCTTGCCCCTTGGTGGTTTGTAACCGCCAAGGACGAATCCGACCCGTCGTGGGTGAGCGCCAGACGATGCCGTCCATGCCCAGCAACTCGTCGGGATTATTGACCTTGGCGCGTCCCGCGAGGTAGCCGGGCGTTGCGACCAAGACCAAATCCAAACTGGCTAATTCTCTGGCAATCACGCCCGGTGCCAAGGTAATCCCACCGCCGATGGCCGCATCGAAACCGTCATTAATCAAATCAACCTGCCGGTTATCGAAATGCAAATCCGGTGTGACGCCGGGATAGCGCGCCAAAAATTCATTAAGTAAGGGCAGAAAATAATCCCGCCCAAACGCGGGTGCCAAACTCACTTTGAGGATGCCAACAGGCTTGCCCACCGAGTCCGCCAAATTGGTCATCGCGCCTTGCAAGATACTGAGTCCAGACGTCGCTTCGGCCAAGAACTGCTCACCCGCTTCCGTGAGCGCCAAACTGCGCGTGCTGCGCTGAAAAAGTCGCACACCCAGGCTGGCCTCAAGACTGGCGACATTTTTACTCACCGCCGCTGGCGTCACCCCCAAACGACGCGCCGCTGCAGAGAAACTGCCGTGCTCGGCACTGCGTACAAATGATTCGATACTGGCCAGTGTTTCCATAATCCCCCTAACTTTCAACCATTAGTTGAAAAAGATTATAGCAATTACCCACTTATAAGCAGTAAATTATTCACCCATAATGCACTCCATCAACCAACTTTAAAGGAGTAAATCATGTCAAATTCAATTCTCATCACTGGCGCTTCTGGCAACATCGGCACGCAACTCGTTCAACAGTTAAGCGCCGATGGCATCAACGTCATCGCCGGCTCATCCTCTGGAAAATCGATCAACGGCGTGCCAACTCGCCATGTGGACTTTGCCGATGAAAAAAGTCTAGCAAGCGCTTTTGCTGGTATCGATACCTTATTCTTGCTGTTGCCGTTAGTTCCAGAAAAATTGCAGTTAGCGCGCAATGCCGTAGCAGCCGCCAAAGCCGCTGGCGTTAAACACATCGTGCGTTCGTCCGGCGCTGGCGCTGATCCGCAAGCGGGCTTTGCGTTACCGCGTTTGCAAGGCGAAATCGACCAATTAATCATTGATTCGGGCATTCCATTTACCCTGATTCGTCCTGCAACCTTCATGCAAAATTTTGCGACCTACTTCTCTGGAATGATCAAAATAGGCGCATTGTATTTACCGCAAGCCGATGGGCGCGTGAGTTTTATCGATGTACGCGACATCGCCGCTGTAACCGCAGCCGTATTAAAAAATCCAGCCGCCCACGATGGCCAGATGTACACCTTAACTGGCGGTGCAGCAGTATCGAATGCGGAAGCAATTAGCTTGATCGCGCAAGCCACAGGCAAAGCAATTAGTTATGTCGCCGTGGACGATAAATCGGCGATTGAGTCGATGAAATCAATGGGGATGGACGACTGGTCTATCGAGCAAATGATGAGCTTGCACCAACTAACCGCCGCCGGTTATGCCGCTGGTACGACAGACACTGTGCAAAACATCCTTGGCCGCGCACCAATTACCTTTGCAAGCTTTGTGCAAGATTATCGTCAAAGCTGGTTGTAAAAGTAGGCGGTTTGACTCACCGAGAATGTCGATAAACAGCAAGGCCCAACCTGCAAAACAGGTTGGGCCTTGTACCATAGTCATTGCACATATCAGACAGCGCCCCGCGCCAATTCCGACTGCCTGACTCGACCCTTCGAATACCGGACTACATGCGCCTTAATGCAGCGCCCAATGATTAAAACCCAGTATTGCCAACAAGCCGTAAATAATCAGAAAAAATGCAACGATGTAATGGAAGGCTTTTGGGACAACCAAAATCAAAATTCCAGCGATGATGGCCAAAATCGGTATCAAGCTCAAATGCAGGTTCATGTTGGGGGTTTCTTTATGTTGATTTAAAGAAATAAATTTTACCTGACAATCCGATTCAGAGGTGCGTAAATTAGCTTATGTTGAAGTTGATCAGGAAGGTTTCTTGAATCCGCTTGGCAATGTCAACTCTGGTTCGCGCATCAACTATGTATCCAATTTCCGCAAACTGAACGCCGCCGCATCGGCGACCATTTGCGAGATTAAATCAATCGCCTTAGATTCAATTCTCCAGCGATGCCAATACAACGGAACATCCAAAAAATGCTGCTTGTTTAGTTGTACCAATTCGCCCGAATCCAATCCTTGGTTCGCGATTTGTTCTGGCATCATGCCCCACGCTAAACCGCGTCGCGCTGCTTCGTAGAATGAGCGGGTTGTGGGGATTGCGTGGATCGGCGGCTCGATTGCTTGGTCGGTGAAGCGCGCAATAAAGACTTGTTGCAGCGCGTCTTTGCGGTTGAAGGTCAGCATCGGTGCGGCATTTAACGCTTTGGCAGTCACACCGCGTGAAAAATATCGTTTGCGAAAACTGGGCGCGGCTACTGCCAAATAGCGCATTACGCCTAAGGCTTCAACTTTGCAGCCTTGAATTGCGTTGGGGCTGGTGCTGATGCCTGCCATCACGTTACCTTCGCGCAGCATGGCGAGCGAATGATCTTGATCTTCGGCGCGAATATCCAAGACCATCGTTCCATCTAGCGCAACTGATTCCAGCACCAGCGCGAACCAGCTATCTAACGAATCAGCGTTGACCACAATCGGGATACGCACTTTGGTCGATTGAAGTTCTTTCTCAATTCCCAGCGCGGAAAACACTTCGGATTCGAGTAACGCTACTTCTTCCGCGTAGCGCCACAGCATGCGACCGGCGGCGGTGGCTTGGCAGGGAATGGTGCGTTGAATCAGGATTTGGCCGATGCGATCTTCTAATAATTTAATCCGTTGACTGATGGCAGATGGCGTCACGTTGAGCTTGCGCGCTGCTAGATCAAAGTTCCCTTCGGTGAGCACGGCGGCAAAGGCGGCGAGTTGGGCGTTATCGATTTTCATGATTAGCCATTCTAATGGTTCATTAGAAAGATTAGTTTTACTAATTTTAACGCAGGAAATACAATTTGCTAAAACTACTAACTTATTCACATCATGACTAACGATATTATTGCTGGCTTCCTCTCGGGCGCCGTTCTCATCATCGCCATCGGCGCACAAAATTCCTTCGTACTGCGCCAAGGAATTCGGCGTGAGCATGTCTTGCCCGTAGTGCTGATTTGCGCGTTGGCGGATGCCTTGTTGATCGCAGCGGGGATTGCGGGAATGGGCGCCTTAATTCAATCTGCGCTGATGGTGGTGACAGTTACTCGTTATGGCGGTGCGGCATTTTTACTGGCTTATGGCTGGATTGCGGCCAAGCGCGCCTTGCATCCACAACCGCTGACGGTTGATGACAAAGTGGGCGCGTCGCTCGGCGTGGCGATCGCGACCTGTTTGGCGTTTACTTTTCTTAATCCGCACGTGTATTTGGATACGGTGATTTTGTTAGGCTCGTTGGCGAATAATCGTGGCGCGGGTAAATGGTATTTTTGGCTGGGTGCGGTGCTGTCTAGCTTTACCTGGTTTTTCTCCTTGGGATTTGGCGCGCGTTTGCTGCGCCCACTATTCAACCGCGCTGCCGCTTGGCGCGTGTTGGATACGCTGATTGCAGCGACCATGTTTGGGCTAGGAATTTTGCTGCTAACCGGCGCTTAAAAATCAATCGGGCTGCTGCGACGAAAAGCCGATACGTCCTGCTCATCGCGCAATTCGCTCGCCGTCTCTATTTGAATACTTTGCTCGACACGTTTCACGTCAGCGATATTAATGGCGGCTGCTTGCGCCATCGTTGTAATCAATTCAGAGCTAACTATTCCCGTTAAGGTCACCACTCCATCTTTCACAGCGACCTCAATATCGCTGCCTGCTAACAGCGCATCGGCTTTCAATGCGGCGATGACATCTTGCTGAATTTGCGGATCGGTTTTCATGGTTATTCCTTTTGTTATCGCGTTTACGATGCGATAAGTAAGCCACAAGGTACGAAACTGATCGGTGTGTTCGGTCACATTGGAAGTAAAAATAACTGCGCAATATCGCGCCGAAACTAATTTCTGCAAAAACCCTTAAACTACGCCTTTCACATTTGAGCCCCTTTCGCCGCCCGTCGGCTTTTTGAACATTGCGAGAAATACCATGACAGATTCCGTAGAATACGTCCCACCAAAAGTATGGACTTGGGTAAAACCTAACGGCGGCACGTTCGCCAGCATTAATCGCCCGATTGCTGGCGCAACCCACGACCAAGAATTGCCGATTGGTCGCCATCCGCTGCAACTCTATTCACTGGCCACACCTAACGGCGTCAAAGTCACCATCATGTTGGAAGAGTTACTGGCGCTCGGTCACAGCGGCGCAGAATACGATGCGTGGTTAATCAAAATCGGTGACGGTAATCAGTTCGGATCAGGCTTTGTGGACGTCAATCCTAATTCTAAGATTCCCGCACTAATGGATCGCAGCAGCGACAAGCCGATTCGGGTATTTGAATCGGGTTCGATCTTGCTCTATTTAGCTGAAAAGTTTGACGCATTTTTACCGAAAGACATTGCCACTCGCACCGAAACCTTAAATTGGTTGTTTTGGCAGATGGGCAGCGCACCGTATTTAGGCGGTGGCTTTGGTCACTTTTACGCTTATGCGCCGACTAAGATTGAATACGCTATCGACCGTTTTGCGATGGAAGTTAAACGTGAACTCGATGTACTGGATCGCCGTTTGGCGGACAACCAATTCCTAGCCGGGGACGAATACACGATTGCGGATATCGCGGTGTTTCCTTGGTACGGCGGATTGGTCAAAGGCTGGGTTTATAATGCCGCCGAATTTTTGAGCACCCATGAATACAAACATGTGCAGCGCTGGGCCGATCAAATTGCTGCGCGTCCCGCGGTCAAACGTGGGCGCATGGTCAACAAGGTCAATGGCGAGTTGTCCGAGCAACTGCATGAACGCCATGAGGCCAGCGATTTTGACACCAAGACGCAAGACAAGCTCAATCCAGCGTCATAACATTTAAATTTTGGCTTGATGAATTTCGTCAACCGACTATGCATTAAAAAATGCCCGCTGCAGTTTTTTTGCAACGGGCATTCTTATTGATTCAAGCAACAGTCAGACCACGAAAAAGCAGCA
The DNA here is from genome assembly GCF_004358105.1 of Sapientia aquatica. Lineage (GTDB taxonomy): Bacteria > Pseudomonadota > Gammaproteobacteria > Burkholderiales > Burkholderiaceae_D > Solimicrobium > Solimicrobium aquaticum. Next base: position 240,010 of record NZ_SMYL01000004.1, read on the forward strand.
GGTTAATCCGCCAACCTTTCCTTCGCCTGACGCACCTTATATTTATACAACGCACCAATTGCCGCGGTAATAAAACCCGCCGCTGCGCCGACGCCTAATGCCCAACGCGGCCCGAACGCGTCAGCCACCCAACCCACCAGAGGTGCGCCCAACGGAGTGCAGCCTAAAAATATCCCCATATATATCGCCATCACGCGCCCACGCATGGCGGGGTCGGTTGAAAGTTGCACGAAGCTGTTGGCCGTGGTGGTAAACATTTGCGTGGTCAGCCCAAGCGCGACCAAAAAAGCACCGAACAACATCGCGTTCGGCATCACGGCAGCTAGCGCCGCGACCACGCCAAAACCAAACGCACTCAGGGTTAAAAACGATAAACTAGGCGCAGATTTACCCGCCACATGCAGCGCACCCATGACAGAGCCAATGGCCATCATTGACGACAACATTCCATACAAGTGCGCGCCACCATGAAAGGTCGTGATCGACATCGTGGAAATAAATACCGGAAAATTCAGCCCGTAAGTTCCCAAAATGAATAGCATTAGCAGGGCCATGATTAATTCTGGCTTGGTGCGAATGTAGGACAGTCCAGCGAAGAAGCCGCCGCTGGAATTGAGCTTGCTCGATTTTTGACGTAGCTCGCTGGTACGCATTTGAGTTAGCGACGCAATCACGCCAATAAACGAAGCGGCATTCAACACAAACACCCAACCAACCCCGATCAACGAAATCAACACACCGCCGATAGCCGGTCCGATCAATTGAGCGCTATTAAATAAGGAGGAATTGAGCGCCACCGCATTCGGCAAATCGTCGTCGCCCACTAATTCTGCGAGAAAGGTTTGGCGCGCCGGGGAATCAAACGCGGTGATGCAGCCCATGATTCCGGCAAAAGCGTACACATGCCACAAGGCGACATGACCGGATAACACCAACAACCCAAGCGCCAAGGCAGTCAAGCCCAATGCCGACTGAGTGATGATTAACAATTTGCGCCTATCGTATTGATCTGCCAAACGTCCCGCTACCGACATCAACACAATCGGCGGGCCAAACTGCAACGCCATTACTACTCCAACCGCGGCCCCGCTGTGATTGGTTAGCTGAGACATGACCAACCAATCTTGCGCGATGCGTTGCATCCACGTGCCCACATTTGAGACTAACGCACCCATGCACCAAATGCGGTAATTGTAGGTGCGCAGGGAGCGGAAGGTATTTCTAAAGCGTGAAGTTGGCATTAACGAGTTTGGGCGGCGAACCAAGGTTGAAGACGTTCAATCGCTTCGACGACTTGTGGCGTCGAAACAGCAAAACTAATACGGAAAAAATGCCGGCCATCGACCGGATCAAAATCAATACCGGGCGCGGTGGCGACTCCGGTTTCGCGCAATAATTTTTCGCAAAATTGCAAGCTGTTGTCGGTCAAGTGACCGATGTTGGCGTAAATATAAAATGCGCCATCAGGCGGTGCGATGGCAGTTAAACCTAAGGCGGGTAAGGCATTCAACAACAGGCGGCGATTTTCGGTATAGACCTTCACGTGTTCATGCAACTCGTCTTGGTTATTCAATGCGACCAATGCCATGTGCTGGCTTAAGGTCGGCGGAGTTAGATACATATTGCTGGCAAACGCCGCCGCCCGTTCGGCCAATTTTGGCGGCGCTAATAACCAACCTAAACGCCATGCCACCATGCTAAAAAATTTAGAAAAACTATTGATCACTATTGCGTTTGGTTCGAACTCCAACATTGACCGCGCAGGACTTGTGTAAGACAGCCCATGATAAATTTCATCCGAAATAATTTGTATTCCACGCTCGCGGCACACAACGGTGATCGCCGCCAATTCGTCGGCCTCGATAATCGTGCCGGTGGGATTGGCTGGGCTGGCAATAATCACACCAGCCGGTGCAGGAATGAGTTCGGCTAAATGCATGGCAGTGAGTTGGAAGCGGGTGGTCGCATCGCAGGCGATTTCGACCGGAACTAGGTTGACTGCTTTGATTACGTTGCGATAAGCCACATAACCGGGGCGCGCTAAGGCTATTCGGTCACCAGGTGAAAAAGCCGAACTTAGCGCCAACACTAGCGCAGGCGATGCGCCACAAGTCAGCACGAATTGCTCAGCACTGACCTGCACTCCATAGCTATCCAAATAATGCTGCGCCAGCCGCGTTTTTAACGGCACGCTATCAAAATAGCCCATTCCGTCGGTATCGAGAATGTCATGCGCGCGCGCAATTGCCGCTTGTGGCGCACCGGTCGAAGGTTGACCAAATTCCATGTGAATGATGGAACGCCCCTCGGCTTTTAGTTGGTGTGCGATTTTGCTAATGCCAATGGCGTAAAACGGATCAATTTGTGCGCTCATGCTGGTGCTTTCCAACTCATTAGTTATTGCCAGTTAAGTACTGGTGAAGTGTTTTGGTGTTAGTGATTTTTGGTGAGATAAAAGTAGTGCTTGAGCTACGCATCCCAAAAAACAAGGCTGACATAGTAGCACTCACAAATAAAGCGTGTTTATAGCACGAGTTAAAGCCGAGCTGAAGCTAGTTTTAAGCACAACCAACGCGCAAGCAAAGTCGGCACCGCACTTAATCAGAAGCTAATTTTCGTTCCCCTATTTTTTATCTCTCGGGCAAAGGAATAAAGTCACTTTCACCCGGCACCATCGGGAAAGTACCGGACTTCCAGGCTAACTTCGCCGCTTCGATTCTGTCGTTAGAACTCGCGACCAAATTCCACCAAATGAGTCTTGGACTCGCCAACGGTTGACCACCGAATAACACCAAGCGCGAACCTGCTTGCACCGTGACTGCGCCGATATTGCCATCGTCAAATACCAACAATTCATTGGTCACCAGCGATTCGTCAGCATGACTTGCCTGACCAAGCGCCACATACAAGGCCAACTCAAATCCAGGGTAAGAGAAATTCAATGCAAAGTCTTGCTTGGCGTCGATGATAGCCAACACCAAAGGCGATGTCGTGACAACTGGCGACGTGAGCCCAAAGGCGGAGCCAGCCACGACCGTGATCGTCGCGTTGATCGTGTCGCTAGTTGGAATATCCGCCGCGGCATAATGCTGAAAGCTTGGCGTAATATCCTCCTGTCCGTCAGGTAGAGCGACCCAAAATTGCAGTCCCTCCAGCATACGCGCCACCGATTTATCATCAGGGTGGGTGCGTTCGGAATGCGCGATGCCATTCCCTGCGGTCATCCAATTCACATCGCCCGGACCAATCAACACTTCATTACCAAGGCTGTCGCGATGCACCATGCGACCATTGAACAAGTAAGTCAGCGTGGATAGGCCGATATGCGGATGCGCCCTGACATCGGCATCTTGATCAGGCTGCGCGATTGCGGGGCCCATGTGATCTAAAAAGCAAAACGGACCAAGCAAGCGCTTACGGCGCTCAGGCAAAATGCGGTGCACTGTTAATCCGGCGGCGATATTGGCATTACGCGCTGCAATTTTTAAAGTCATAAGGCCTCACTAGGGATGAGATTTGACATAAACTCGCGGTTGCAAAACTAGTTCAACAAAAGCAAACGGCGACACGCATTGCACTCCAGCGTTAGCAACAATATACAAAGGGCTAAACATGGTCAACGGAAAAAGACAAACTAAGCTAGTGGCCGACATGACGGCTGGAATTCACCGCATTATCGCCGATGCGCCAGTGGCACTCGGCGGCAGCGATCAAGGCCCCGGTCCGCACGAAATCTTTGAGGCGTCGCTGGTCGCTTGCACCATTATCACGTTACAAATGTATGCCGACCGTCATCAATGGAATTTGGACAGCGCCGAAGTGACGGTGAAGATTGATAAAGAAGGGGCGGAATCGCATTTGACGCGCGAGGTGAAATTAATCGGTGATTTAAGCGATGAGCAGCGCGACAAGTTGTTTGAGATCGCGGATAAATGCCCGATTCATAAACTCATGTCCAGCCACATTTCTATCTCAACTGTTCGCCATTAAGCGTCAGTTTGAATGCATTATTGATCGTATTCAAAGCCATCGGATTTTGATTTTTTGCTCGCTCCAAACGCGTAATTAAAACCAACATACGCGATACGTCCATATTGAAAACGGTTATAGGTTTCTTGCAGGGTGGGCGTATTGACTGTGCGGATTGAACGCTGACAGTTGAACACATCAGAGACGGTAACCACCAACGCTAAATTAGACTTGAGTTGGCGCTTATAGCCCATATTGACCAAATTAATGGCAGCAATCGTGCCTTGCGGGGTGAGCTGTTTATCGGTGCGATTGAATGAAATCTGCGCGGTGTCGATGGCGCTTGGTCGGTAATCCAAACTGGCCTTGAGATTAATGCCCGTAGTTGAAGACAGCGAACTGCTGGCGCTCTCGGTATCAACTTGGGTGTAGTACAAATTGCTGCTAAATCGATAGCTCAGCGCAGACAGCAATGCCCCGTCGCTCATCAATTCCAAGCCACCCGAGCGTAGCAATGGAATATTCGTCTTTTGTGTCAATACCACATTGGGTGCGACCAAACTCGTCAATACGCTAAAGCCATTGTTGATTTGCTTCACATAGACATTTACACCAACACTGCGCGCTTCTTGCTCGACGCGATAACCGGCCTCCAGCGTTTGGCTTTGTTGCGGCAACAAATTAGGATTGCCGCTTTGCAGATTGTGCGGATCGCGGTAGTCGATGTAGGGATCTAAATCATCGGGATCGGGCCGCGCTAGCCGCTTGCTGTAGGCCAGCGACAAAGTCGCTTGCTTGTCTAACTGACGCTCGATATGTACGTTGGGATAGAAGCCCGAATAATTATGCTGATTAATTTGATTGGATGTGATTTGATCGCCTTGGCTTTGTGTCAATTCGGCGCGCAAACCGGCCAAGATTTGAACGACGCCAACCGTTTGCTGATAAGAGCTATACGCCGATGTGATTGTGCGTTGGTAGCGGAACTGGCTATTGAGTGACGGACTAGCCTCTAATTGGCCGTTAGCTGGATTGATGTCGCTACCGGTATTATCGAATTGATCGTGATCGCGCTTAACGCTAATACCCAATTTAATCGTTTGCCGTTCCGAGATCGCGTTGCGGTAATCGGCACTAAAATCCCCGGTAATAAAATGATGATTTTGGTAGAGCTGATTGCCGCCAAGTTTGCCCGCAGGGATAGTAGCCATGGTCGTTAATAAATAACGCTCGCGCTCCTTGTCGGTGCTGCGATGCAGGGTCAATTCCAACACTTCATCGGACGACGAGAGATTGTTCTTCACATTTAAGCGTTGCTCGCCGCTCAAACTCCATTCATGTCCATCGCTGTGCCCCAATGTGTCGCCCGTTATGCTGCCATCGGACAGGCTAGATATATCTTGCGAGTTATAGAAACGATAGCCGCTGCGTTGGCGCAGTTTGAAATCAAATCCAACTGATTGATCTTCATCGACGCGGTAATTGAGAGCGCCTTTTAGCGATGGAATTAAGCGACGGGCATTTTCATTTAAGGTCTCGGCACTGTTGCCAATATTCACACCATCAACGAGCGTAGCAAAATTGGTTGTGATATTGCGCTGCCTATCATCTTGACGCAAACCTAGGCCACCCGACAAATTAAGCTGCGAGGTATTGAGCGCGCCGCTCAGATCGGCCACATAGCGTCGGACATTTCCCGCGTTCAAAGCTAGCGCGCCGGACGAGCCGGGTTGGCGATTGCGCTTGGTAATAATGTTGATCACGCCGCCTGTGCCATCCGACATGTATTCGGCGGGGGCGTTGGTCATCACTTCCACCTTTTCAATATCGCTGGCGGAATATTGCAACAAACCTTGACCCGCATTGGCGCCCGATAACTGCGCCGATGGTTTGCCATCAATCAGAATCGTGATCTTGTTATCACCACGCAGCGCCACGTTGCCGTCGCCATCGACTTGGACTGATGGAATCGAATTAAGAATATCGGCAGCCGTTCCCGTACTGCTTTGCAGATCGGCCGCGACGTTGTATACCTTGCGATATAAATCAACCCGGGTCGGTTTGATTTTTGAACTAACGGTAACGGTATGCACCGCTTTATCGTCGGCACTAGGTTGATCGATGATGGGTTTAACTGCTGGGCTTGACGCGGATGGAACTTGCTCATCCGCTGCCCAAACGTACTCAGAACAAACCAGCAATAACGCTGCTGGCAAGGCTAATAATTGAAGTGGCTGCACGTTAAGCAATCTGTTTTGCCTGCGGTATTTTGACGCTAACAATCGTGCCGGTTTGCGCCACCGGATCAGAGAACGCTAAAGAGATGTCACCGTGCACGGTTGTGACAATACTTTTAACGATTGACAAGCCCAAACCAGAACCGGATTGCTCGGTACCCAACACACGGTAGAACGAATCAAACACACGCTCACGCTCTTGCACGGCAATGCCGGGACCATTATCGATGACGTCAATCGTGATTTGGTTTTCATCGGCTGCGACCGCGACTTCGACTCTTCCTTGCGCGCTGCTATAACGGATGGCGTTGTCCACCAAGTTGCGCACCAAGGTAATCCAATCGGTTTGGGTTGCGCCGCTCAGCACGGGCGACATGGTGCTTGGTTGGGTAAAACTTAAACGGATTTTTTTGGTATCTGCGAATGGGATTAATTCTTCAAACACGACTTTGACGATCTGCTCTAACGATACCTGAGCGATACGCTGCGGCTCGGCTAATTGGGCGCGTGCCATGGTTAATAATTGATCGACTAAATCGTTGGCACGTTTTAAACCACGATCAAATTCTTCCACCCGCTGATGCGCTTCATCCGACATTTCCTGCAGCGTTAAATTTTTGGTCTGCAAGGTCAAGGCTGTCAGCGGTGAGCGTAATTCATGCGCCGCATCGGCCACGAAACGGCGCTGCTGCTCTAACACCACCGCAATCCGATTCAAGACGGTATTGGTGGAGGAAACAAACGGTAGCAATTCTGTCGGCAAACCTTGATCGGAAATGGCGCGTATATCTTCTGGCGAGCGGGAATTGAGCTCGGCGGACAATTTGGAGAGCGGCGACAACATCCAGCGCAACATCAGCACCAACAAAATAATCATGAATGGAATGACCGCCAAAATTCTGTGCAGCGTATTGTTGCCAGCATGACGCGCAATTTCGTCGCGCGCTTCGGTTAATTGCGCGACCACCAATTTGCCACCGGCGGGCCACGCTTGGACAAAGGCGCGCCACTCGTTTTGTTGGACTTGCAAAGTCTGCAAACCATCCTTGAGATCGCTCGGAAAACGTAATTCTGCGTTGGCACGGTTGTCGGGTTCATCGGTCCCGACGAGTTGTACCACGACGTGCGAATCGGGGTCTTCTAACGGATCGACTTTTAAGCCATGCGTTTGATTGACTGCCACGCGACCGGTGTTGACCATGGAAGCAATGTCACGCAAATGATCATCCTGCGTTTGATGCACGTCGCGCATGGTGGAATCGTAGCCAATGGCGCTAATGGCGATGGCCGCGATAACCATCGTGATCGACAAGGCCAGCGCCAAGCGGAACTGCAAGGAATTGATCAAAAAAGTCGCGAGCGACTTCAGCTTTGCTTGGAGACCATCCATCCCAACCCTCGCACATTTTTAATCGATTGCGCGCCCAGCTTTTTGCGCAAACCGTGGATTAAGAATTCAATCGCATTGCTCTCGACTTCTTGGTCCCATTGATAAACCCGTTCTTCCAATTCGCTGCGCGACAGGATTGCGCCGGGTCGAATCAGCAGCGCTTCTAGCAAGGCGTATTCACGCGCTGACAAACGCACCGCAACGCCATCCACCGTCGCTTCGCGGGTAGCGAGATCTAAACTTAGATTGCCGTTTTCTAATACCGAATTCTTGTGTCCACTTTTACGCCGCACCACCGCGCGGATACGGGCCGAGAGTTCATCCATCTCAAACGGTTTAAGCACATAATCGTCCGCGCCCAAATCCAGCGCGGCAATGCGGGTCGCCACCGCGTCGCGTGCTGAGACCACCAACACCGGCGTGTCGTTACCGGATAGCCGCAAGCTACGCAGCACTTCAATTCCGTCCACCTTTGGCAAACCCAGATCGAGCAGCACGGCGTCGTAATGTTGTGTTTTGGCGGATAGCAGGGCGCTGTTGCCGTCTTTGACCCAATCCACGGCGTAATGCAATTTATTGAGGGAATACTGCAGCGCCTCGCCTATCATGGCATCGTCTTCGACCAATAATATCTTCATGGCTTACTGAGCACAGTCGTTAGGAAGGCTAGATTTTATCTGGGATACGAACGAATCTAACTCGCACGATGAAGAATTTTTGCACAACGCAGGATTTAGCTCGACACTATGCAACGGCTGGTCCAAGAGTTGTCGAACTTGCTCCAATCCCTGATAAAACACCCGCATTTTTACAACTACCTGACCCGTTTTCGCATTGCGCCAACGTTCAAACGCCAACGTAGTGCCGGGCGCGGTGCTGTCTGGTTGATCGGGCAATTGCCAGGCTAAGCCGAATACTCCCGCCAAGTTCGACAAATTAGTGTCGTGTCCCGCTAAGAGAATCAAGTTTTGCTGCGCGGTGATTGCGGGCGTGGTTGAGCTAACACTTTGCTCGCTGAGTGCGGCTAAGATAAATTGCACCAAACGAAAAGCGCGACGCTGCGCGATATAGGGCGTGCGGCGGGTTAAATTGGAGGTGTGTTCGTGGATGCTGAGTAACTGACCAATATCAGCGGCATTGGCGCGACCAAAGGCCACTTGCTCCATCGGCAAAGCGTTTTCATATTCCAGCAAAAACGCTTCGGTTACGGTAGCAGCGGTGGATAAGGGGCCAGAAATTTTAACTTCGCGCTCAGTCGCGACGAGCTTATTGGGATTAGCGAAACAGGTTCCTGCGCCGCCTTGGCAGGCTTGTGGCGCCAAGATCGTTTGCAATTTAGCTAAGTCGGCGCTGAGTTCTGGCGCATCTACCGCACCTTGAGCTAGCACTGCTTTTTTCGCGTCATCGGGATTTAATTTGCACACTTGCGCGCCCAAGCTATCGATCATTGGGTCGATTTCTTGCTCTGACCATCCAACGGAAATCGGCGCACCGATTTTTGCACTACTCGTTTGATTTAGCGCCACAGCAAAAGTCTTGGCGGTTTCGCGCGTGCGTTGATCGGCACCATCGGCCCAGATTACTGTTTGATTAGCAATCGAACCTGCAACGGGCAGCAAACCAGCTTGGGCGTAATAGTGACGCAGTTGGCGGCCCAGTTGAGCAATAGCGAGCGCACCGTGCGGCGTCAACTCTGCTGGCGCAGCACCCCACGCTTGATCGTCGGGCCAAGCCTTGTCCGAATACGCGCCCATGGCTTGTGCTGATTTAGTTGGTGGGCGTACGCCATGACGGGCGAACAATACTACCCGTTCGATCGCAAATCCGCCTTGTTCCGATGAGGAAGTCATTGGCGCTTCGCTCGCCTCGGCACTACCGAGCAACAGCCCGAGCAACAACGCGGCACAAGTTTTAGGCATGAACAGCATCATTTTTCTCGCCGTGGAAATATAAAATGTCCCACGTGGATTAAACCACTTCGCTCAAACCCAAACGAAGTCGTTCAATCCACGGGAACTAGGACACCAACAACGACTTTTATTGTTTTTGTAAAACTAAAACGCGGAATGAATCAGCGATACCTTGACGCTTTTCTTTACCGACCGCTGGCTGAAAATCGGCCGTTGGCAAATACAGTGTGTGCGTTGCTGGATCAGCGGCAATCGTGCGTGCGCCAAGTTGGGTTGGAATCGTCGCAACCACGTCAAATTTGCCGTTGACTAAACCAACCACGGTCAAATTAGCATCCGCGCCGTTAGCACTGAATGCATAACCGTCCATGTACGCCACGCCGTCTGGGCCACTACCGATTTTGAGCTTAGCGATATTTTTACCCGCGGTGCTGGTAATCATCATCAAGTTGTTTTTGCACACCGAGAACAAGTTTTGCTGCTCATCGATAGCCAAGCCAGTCGGCTCTTCGCAAGGCTTTAACGAATGCACAGCGCGCAGCTTATTGGTACTCAAATCGATGGAAGTCAGTTTGCCGGAGTCTTCCAAATTGAAGTACACATTGCCATCCGCGCCCAAGACTGAAAACTCTGGGTTACTAGGCAGGGCAACAGTAGCAACAACTTTCAATGTAGTTACATCAATGATGCTGGCATTGTTGGAGTGGCCGTTAAATACCACGACTTTATGTGTGGCTTGCGAGTAGATCACCGCGTCTGGCTTGGAGCCGACTTTGATCGAGTCTTTGATTTTTAATGTCACCAAATCAAAAATGCCAACGCTATCGGTACCGCCTTGGGTGACAAAACCTAACCCGACATCTTTGGCGATCGCCACGCCGTGCGAACCGGCGGTATTAGCGATGGTGGCAGCGACTTTATTGGTGGTTGTATCCACTACTTCGGTCTGGTTGCCGTGAGTGACATACAAACGATGTGCTTCGCTATCCACATACAGATAGTCCCACTTTGCTTCGCCACCAATTTTGATGGTATCGACCAATTTGTAATCTGGCGCAGCAGCAAAAACGGAGCCGCTTAAGGCCAACATTACAGCGGAGAGTGTTAAGCTGAGTTTAGTCATGTTATTCATGATTCATTCCTTTAATTGAACTTCACTAGGAGCGGTTGCGGCATTCAACATGCGCCTTAGATCAACCTATGCCGCTATCTTAGTAAGCGAAACTTAGGCCGTACTTAGGCATTAGTCGTAAAAATTAGGACGAAAAAATACCTAGACAAGGCAATTGCGGCACTTATCTAGGTATCGGTACTTACGTACTATTAGAAGCTAAAGTTCACGCCAGCTTGAACAGTCGCACCATAATACTCACGCTGAATAACACGGTTGCTGTAACCTTCGTAGAAAGTCAACGGTGTGTTGGTCAGATTTTTTACGTTGGCATAAACCGACCAGTTTGGATTGATCGCATACGAGCTACCCAAATCCATGGTGAAGCGACCATCGTTGTACACGTCAGTATCTTTGCTGCCGCCCACTGCCCACAAATCATGCGATACATAGTAACCACCCAAACGCACATTGATGCCGTCACGCTCGTAGAACAAGGTTACGTTGGCCGTGTTTTTCGAGGTGGATGGCAACAAGGCTGTTTCGCCCGGACGAATCTGGAAGCTTGATTTAACGTAGGTGTAGTTGAATCCAGCACCTAAGCCACCCCAAGCACCTGGCAAGTAGTTGTTAAAGCGTTGTTCGTAGTTGAACTCCGCACCGCGTGCATACGATTTATCCGTATTGGTGAATGTCTGTACGTGCACCGCGCCGACTAAACCTGCGAACAAACCATTGTTTGGATAGGTCGTGGTGGTTTGGTTGGTGATGATGTAGTTCGACAATTCTTTGTCAAACAAACCGAAGGAAATAATTCCGGCATTTGGCAAATAATGTTCGTACGACAAATCCAAGTTTTGTGAGGTGATCGGCTTCAGATTTGGGTTACCGGTAGATACTGTATTAGCACCAGTATCGACTTGCAACGATGGATTAACTTGTGGGAAGCCTGGACGTGCAATCGTGGACGAGAACGCCGCACGCACTTGGGTATTATCGTCTTGCTTCAAACGGCCTTGTAACGATGGGAACCAGTTGGTGTAGGTTTTGCCGCCTTCGACTGGAGAGAACCCGATATTGCCGCTTGCGTCGGTTACTGAAGCGATACCGTCGTAGGTTCCTGAAGTATGTTCTGCGCGCACACCGCCGACCATTTCTAAGTCGCCGCTTTCCCATTGATACTGGCCATACACCGCGCTGACATCTTCTTTATCACGCGAATAAGCGAGCTGGGTATTTTTGTAGTTCGATGCAGATTGAACCATGTCTGCGCCATACAAACCTTGTAATTGACCGATATTAATTTGCGGTAAATTTTGGTATTGGCCGTGATAGAAACTCACATTGTCGCCCGAGATTGCCGAAGTCAATGGCAAGCCCAAGAAGCTCGATGGTAACGAGTATTGTGGGTTGTCCAATGAGCGATTACGGTCACGAACCGACGCACCAACTTTCATCGATTCTTCTTCGCCGCCAAACCATTTGGTTGGGAATTTGAAATTCACGACCGCCGATTTTTCGTTATCGCGAATGGTTTCGGTCGAGTTGCGGAAGCTCACTAAATTGTAGTTAGCCGGATTCAAATACGCTGCATTGGTAACGCTAAACAAGGGCGTTCCACCAGCGCCACCTAGGTTGTAATTGATGGTTGGGTTAGCACTTGCTGCTGGTGTGAAATTGAAGTCGGAACTGTAGTCATACAATTTATCGAACGTGCCGCGGGTATAGCCTACGCGGTAGTCCAGCACGCTGCCGTTAAATTTATTTTTACCGCCAACCATGAAGACATCGTTACCGATTTTTTCTTTTTCGTCGCGCAATGTTTTATCAAAGCCGTTAGCGCTCAATCCATCGGTGAAGCTATTTCCGTTTTGGGTTGGATTGCCATCTGGCGTAACAGTCAAACGTTGACGGTGCACTGTCTCGGTGTAACCCGCATTAAAGCCACGCACGTAGTAGCTGTTATTGGCATCGGGCTGGTAACCAAGATCGAGTCCCAAACCGTGACGTTGACGGTGGTATTGATACCAACGCTGATCCCATCCACCCAAGGCTTGCGAAGGCGACACGAAATTGCCCGAATCTAAAAACGCTGGTTCCACGTCATTGATACCGCGCTTGTCTTCGTAATACGCCGCTGTCGCAACAACCGAGAATGGGCGATCTTTGTATGCGCTGATTGTGGAATCAGTTGGGCCACCGCCACCGAAGCGACCACCAGCCGAAATCGTCAAATCCGTAATTGGTGTACCGCGCAATGGCTCGTAACCTGTTCCTACGTGACCTTCAACAAACGAGCGACCGTTGGTTGGCGCTGTTTTAGGTGTGATCTCAATCGTGCCGCCAATTGCTTCTGCATCTTGTTCGGGCAAGTTGGATTTGGTTACTGTCAACGCACCAACCAAACCGTTAGGAATTGCATCCATCGCGACAGCGCGGCCACCAACTTGTGGTGAAGCGTTGTTCGAAGCGGGCAAACGCATACCGGCAAAAGTTGTGCTGTTCAAATCGGAATCGATACCGCGAATATTGATGTAGCGACCTTCGCCGGTATCAGTTTCCAAGGAAATACCAGGAATACGGCGTAACGCTTCACCGGCGCTGACGTCTGGTAATTTCTTGATATCTTCGGCGGTCATCAAGTTAATTAAGTTAGCCGCTTCTTTTTGCGCGGCACGTGCCAACGCGTTGGAAGAACGTTGGGCTTGAATGACGACTTGTTCTACTGCTGATTCAGTTTCTGTTGCAGCAGGTGCGCCGGATGCTGCGGATGCAGGCGCGTCGGCTAACACTTCTGGTTTTTCGGATGCAACAACAGGTTCGCTAGCAAAAGCGGCGAACGGCAATGCCATAGAAAAAACTTGGGCAATCGAGAGCGCAATCATCGTCTGCGCGAAGCGTGGGGATTTCATTTAAGCGTCCTTTGATCGGATTAATTATTAATAGGGTTTCGGTCTAAATTAGCTTGCATTTGGTCGCGCCAATTTAGTTAAAAAATTAACTACATGCTTTAGCAAGGTCGTACAACAACAGGCGGTACTTTGACGTCCGTATGTGACAGATTGATGTCAAATCGGCGCATGATATGAAAAAGCGACAGTTTTAAAAATATAGTTGAGCGCTAAGTTTTGGCTAATTTTTGTGCGGTATTTACGCAGGCTCGAGGCCCCAAATGCGGATTAATTTGTGCTGAGTTAGTTGGCCAAAAACGCGCCGCGCCAAACCGAAGTATCAGGATGTTGTATCCTAGGCGACTTTCAAACCGACGCGCTTATTGCCAAGTTTGTACGCAATTTGTAGCCACTTTCCGCCGCCCATCAAGGCGCGCCTTCCAATGTCTCAATCCGTCCGTCTCAGTACCACTCAACTCAGCAGCACGCAACGCAGTGCGCTCATTGCCGTTTTATTGGGCGTCATTCTTGCCACGCTCGATACTGCGATCGCTAACACGGCCTTGCCGACCATTGCCACCGATCTGCATTCCAGCGAGGCACATTCAATCTGGATTATTAATGCCTACCAATTAGCAGTCGTTGCGACGATGTTGCCGTTTGCTGCGCTGGGCGATTTAGTTGGTCCGCGTAAGGTATTTATCGGCGGCATCGGGCTGTTTGTGGTTTCTTCCTTGGCTTGTGTTTTGTCCGACACGGTGCCATTACTGGCCGCGGCGCGCGCCATCCAAGGCATCGGCGCAGGTGCGATGATGAGTGTCAATATTGCGCTGATCGGCTTGATTTACCCGGCGCAACAATTAGGGCGCGGCGTTGGGATGAACTCGTTAGTGGTGGCCTTAGGATTTGCTATCGGGCCATCGGTCGCCTCGTTGGTTTTATCGGTGGCGTCATGGCAATGGCTGTTTGGGATCAACGTGCCGCTCGGGATCATCGCGATTGCTTTTGCACTTCCGGCACTACCGCGCCGCGCACCGATTTTGCGGGAATTCAGCTATTTGACCGCATTACTGACCGCGCTCACCTTCGCCGGATTGATTTTTACCTTGTCTAGCGTGACGCAATTTCAACCGATGTCGGTGGTGCTGCCGGCGCTAGCGCTGACCATCGTGAGCTTAATTACCTTATTGCAGCGCGAAGCAGGCAAGAGCGCGCCGATGCTGCCGGTCGATTTATTTCGCCGTCCAATGTTCGCGCTATCGACCATCACCGCGATTGCGGCGTTTGCTACGCAAGGTTTGGCGTTTGTGTCATTACCTTTTTTCTTTGAAAAAGTCTTGCACTGGAATCCGATAAACACCGGCTTCATGATTACCGCTTGGCCGGCCTTGGTTGCTGTGTCTGCGCCGATTTCTGGCCGCTTGTCGGACAAATATCCGCCTGGTTTGTTGGGCGGAATTGGTTTGGCGATTCTTTGTATCGGCATGGGATTATTGGCCTTCTTTCCTGCCGCACCGAGTAATCTGGCGATCATTATTTATCTAGGTTTATGCGGAATTGGTTTTGGTATGTTTCAAGCACCGAATCTAAAAGCCTTAATGTCGAGCGCTCCACCGGATCGTGCGGGCGGCGCCAGCGGTGTGATTGGCGTCGCGCGTTTATTGGGACAAACCAGCGGTGCGGCATTGGTGGCGCTATGTTTTCATCTGACTGGAATGCAAGGTGCGGTGCTTGCGCTGGAACTAGGCGCGGTGTCAGCGGGCATTGCGTCGATTGCTAGTTTCTCGCGGCTTTGGGTTTAGTACGGGCAATTACTCCAACGCGCTTTGTTCCATCTCAGTATTTTTTGCCAAAGCTTACGTACAATTGCGCTTCACACTCATCGTTACGTTTCTATGACTACCTTGCGAATTAGCGCCCTAGTTTTATTCCTATACGCAGCCCAAGTCCTTGCCGACCCTGCGCCAGAAATTCCGCCATCGAATTCAGCAATGGACAGCGACACGGCGATGAATAGCCACATGATGTCGGGCATGTATGGCAACCATCCTATGTCGCGTGAAGCATCGGGCACCAGTTGGCAACCAGATTCATCGGTGCAGGAAGGCATCCACAATATGGATGGCGATTGGATGACAATGGTGCACGGCTTCGCCAATGCAATTTACGACAACCAAGGCGGGCCGCGCGGACAGGCTAAATCGTTTAGCAACAGCATGTTGATGGTGATGGCGCAGCGCGATGTTGAAGGCGGCACGATTGGACTACGCAGCATGGTGTCGCTCGATCCCTTAATGGGTAAAAGCGGCTATCCAGAATTATTCCAAACCGGTGAGACTGCCGACGGCAAAACATATCTGATTGATCGCCAGCATCCACACAATCTGTTTATGGAATTGGCAGCCACCTATTCCACCCCGATATCAAGCAGTAGTTCGATATTTATTTATGCGGGATTGCCGGGCGAGCCAGCATTGGGGCCAGCAGCGTTTATGCATCGTTTTTCGGGACAAGATAATGTGGAAGCACCGATTACTCATCATTGGTTAGATTCCACGCATGTGACCAACGGCGTGGTAACGGTAGGCTATGTGGTTAAAAATTGGAAGTTAGAAAGCTCGGTGTTTCATGGGCGCGAACCAGATCAGTACCGCTATCAAATTGAACCCGGCAAACTGGATTCCAACTCCGTGCGCCTGAGCTACAATCCGACGCCCAATTGGTCTATGCAAGTCAGCTACGGCCACATCACCAGTCCCGAAGCGCTCGAACCAGACGTCAACGTCAATCGCACCACCGCATCAGTGACGAGCAATATTCCCGGCGACGACACTAACTGGCAAACCACCTTGGCGTGGGGTCGCAATGCGCCCAGCGCGGGACTCAGTTCCAATGCATATTTAATCGAATCGGCGCTTAGCCTAGGTCACACGCATACTTTTTTTGGACGCGGCGAACTCGTTGATAAAGACGAATTGTTTGCTAACACACCGACATCGCCCTTAGCGGGAGAAAATTTCAGAGTGGGTAAAGTTAGCGCAGGTTATATCTACGATTTCCCATCCGATTTCAATTACAAAATCGGCGTTGGCGGCTTACTCAGCCGTTATTCCATACCGACCGAATTAACGCCGACTTACGGTGCTAATCCAAGCTCGATGATGCTGTTTGTGCGGGTGAAAATTCAATAACCACAACCCAACATCAAGCGAGATAAATCTCGCCTTCAAGATACTTTTTGGCATAACCCGAAACAAATACGCGCTCAACCTCAACCCGGCATTGCAACACACCGCCGCGCTTAGAGGCTTGCAGCGCGATTAAATTAAGCGAACCAATTTGGGACGACCAATACGGCGCCAGCCCCGCGTGGATGGAACCCGTTACAGGATCTTCTGCACCACCATTGGCAGGCCAAAAATAACGTGACACAAAATCAAACTTGCTGCCACGCGCCGTCACCACCACATCGAGTGGCCCTAAACTAGCGATCTGTGCCAGATCAGGTACAACGTCCAACACTTGCTGCTCGCTGTCGTAAATCGCAAAGTAGGCTTGCTGATTGACCAACACCTTGGCTGGCGTAATGGATAAGCCATTGAGCAAAGGTAGCGGAATCGTCTCGACCGGCACTGGATCACGCCGCGGGAAGTTCATTTCTAAGCGACCATCGAGCTGCTTTTTAACACTCAAATTGCCCACCGCTGGCGCATGTAATTTAATCTCGGTAAGGTTGAGATTCTGTTCAAAAATCACAAAGGCACTGGCCAGCGTCGCATGACCACAAAATGGCATTTCGGTCAGCGGAGAGAACCAACGAATGTGATACACACCGTCGCTGTCTTGCACAAAGAAAGCCGTCTCGGATAAATTGTTTTCGCTCGCAATCGCCTGCATGGTTTGCTCCGGCAACCAATGCGTCAACGGTACCACTGCGGCTGGATTACCTTTAAATAATTCCTTGGTAAAGGCATCGATAATGTGGAGCTTTAATTTCATGATGGTGGATTTACCGTGATTCAATTAGGTTGGTTCGGTTCAGCGCGTTATGCTAACACCGCTTAACTTTTTCCGGCGCGGTCACGCTTCTTAATTGCCTTGCTCTTGCGCGGCTTGTCTAAAGCGCTGAATGCGTGCCTCGTCAGACGGATGGCTGGCACTAAAATCGGTGGCGACTCGCATCCAACTGGGCATGTCGCCTAAATCATCTTTCGCTGATTTTTTATGCAATAGCTCAAATAAATTCGCCATCTGAATAGTTGAATAGCCAAGCTCGTGGAAGCGCTTGATCGCGAATTCATCCGCTTGCGCTTCCATATTGCGCGAATATTCACTATGAATCAACGCGACCGGCATCGCCGTTATCACCGCGCTAAAGTCACCGAATAGACTAGCCGAAATCACCGCCAAGGCCGAATTGGAGAGCAACGCTTTGAGCGTATGTTTGTTCTCGACATGGCCTATTTCATGGGCAAAAACACCGGCTAATTGAATCGCTTGATCGCCTTTCAAATTGCCGGTCTTGGCGGTAATAGCGGCAATCATTTGATCTGTTACTACTATCGTGCCACCCGGCAGAGCGACGGCATTGGCGCCCAAACTAGGTGCTCTGCGAAATAACAGCTTCATCGGAACGCGTGGGTGCGCGGGCGTAATGGCATCAAAAATTTTCTGTGCTTGCTCCATGCGCTGATCGCTTAAACCGCTTGGCGTAAAAAAGCCATTTTCGAGCGTGGGAATCAACTCTGCGCCAAGTTGTTGTTCGACCGAATCAGGAATGCGAGCCACCACTATTTCGGTCATTTTTGGGATACCCCAAAAATAAGCGCTCAACAACAACCCGATCATCACCCCAGTGGCGATTAACGCACCGACCCATTTTTGCTGCCAGCGCACGATTTGCGATGGTTGAAAATCGAGCGCCTTCTGCAAAGCAGCTTTCCCTTCGCTCGAGGCGACTTCAATATGAGCACCATTGCCTAATTCTAAAAAACTAGGCGCAGCCAAAAATGGCTCGTTTAAGCGGAGCTGATCGATAGTGAAAAAGAGATTTATACCCTTTCCCAACAGATTAATAACATCATCTTTTATGTGCAGTTCAACCGATTGCGCTGCGGCACTTCGACCATCAAAGTAAGTTGCTGAAATCATAGTTAGCCTTAAAAAGAGAGATCGATATCGAATAAATCCGCTGCGCTGTCACCGCTGGCGGCCACGCTTTGCGCATGGTGCGATTGTGTGACCAAGTCGAATGAACTACCCGTCAACGACATGTGCGCTAGGCGATATTGGTAGGTGCGAATCACAGCGAAAGGGCGATACAAACCCAAGGTCAATAAAGTCAGGACGAGGTTGATGGTTTGTAACCATAGGAACGAACCAAACTTTAATTCCGAGCGTATCGTAAAGCCCGGAAACTGGGTGTTATTCCAGACCAAATTCCAAATCCGCACTTGCAAAAATGGGCCTGCAATTAAATACATTGTGTAGGCGCAGAGTAGACCAAATCCGAATCCGCTGACCATCATCCAAGTCGTCGACGTATTGACATCTTTATGGAAAATCGCGCTCAGAATTCCGATTGATACGAAGAATAAAATAAACATCCCAATGAGCAGGCCGATGCCAAAACCAAAGGACACCAGATACGGTTTGATCAAGGAGAAAATAGAACCGCTATAGCTAGCCGGTTGATCGCCATACGCCAGATAAGACTGTTGAAACCGCTTCATGCTGGCATGAATGATAGGCCACGACAGATACAACACGATCAGCATCGATCCCAAAACAATTGGCTCTTCGGGAAACAGCGCTCCAGCCAAAGCAGGCAATAAAAATATCGCTAGCAACGGCGCATAGCTCACATACGCGCCCGATAAATGACCGGTGAAATCAAATCGTACTCCGCGATAACTGGTGTTGCGCAAACGGAAGCGCAAGGCATTGCGCAATAGCCAAGGCATGATAACGAACAACACGCTGATCACGACAACGCCAAAAATTTTTGAAAATCCAAATGCGTAGTGGTAGGCAACCAACAGCAGCACTGCGATTAATCGGCCTTTTAAAATCGCCATCGGGTTACCGTGGAAGTTCATCACCGCGCCAGCGATTTGCGTGTTGCGATCAAAATATTGCAGCCTTCGGACTTTGGCCCATGCGGAATAAATTCCCAGCGTTGCCAAGGTCAGGCACAGATTAACTATCCAAATCTTAAAATATTCGGCACCCGAACCGGTAAAGTGAAAACGATGGATATTGGATGGGGCAGGATTCGTCGCTTCCTGCTCGGCCGCTGGATCAGCCACCGGTGTCATAGGCGGCGAATTTTGAGAAGAATCATTCGTAGTGGCCTCCAGCGTGTCGGGCCGCAAAAATTGAGCGACTTGCTCGGGCGATGCATCCGCGGGACATAAACAGACTAAACAGTAATGGGAATCTAAATTATTGGATTGGCCGCACGCAGCACATTTCCAGTCATCATTTGGCATGAATTTATCCTATTCGAATAGGTTGTGAACTATTGGGCAGAAACGACTCGGTGCTCGGTTAGACGCACTGCTGTTATTAGCGCGGCAGTACTGCTTTAGAACAAAAGTTGCTATTTGGCATCGTCATCGAGCGTAGCGAGTAAATATCGGCTTGTAAATGCCCTAAATAGGGCATTAGCGGCTAGCAGGTCTTGATGTACCGCTTATTGTTTAAACGGCGCGGGACGAAAATGTTATCTCGTTAAATTCAAGGCATAACAATTCCAATAAAGCTCTACAATATCGCCCGAACGCGCCCCGCACCATCGGGGCTGCTAACAAAATAACAACCCCGCCCATAACGTGGAGATAGCATGATCCCATCGGATATAGACATTGCCCAGGCCGCCAGCCTTACACCGATTTTGCAGTTAGCCCAAGACAAACTTGGCATTCCACCCGAAGCGCTTGAGCCCTACGGCCATTACAAAGCCAAAATTGACTTAACTTGGCTAGATAAGCAAACCGCGCCGCAAGGCAAATTAATTTTAGTCACCGCCATCAGCCCAACTCCGGCGGGCGAAGGTAAAACCACCACGTCGATTGGATTAGCCGATGCGTTGAACCGCATTGGTAAGCGCACATTGGTCGCGCTGCGGGAGCCGTCGCTCGGGCCGGTATTTGGTATGAAGGGCGGCGCTGCTGGTGGCGGATATTCGCAAGTCGTTCCGATGGAAGACATCAACCTGCATTTCACTGGCGACTTCAACGCGATTGCATTGGCGCACAATTTATTGGCGGCGTTGATTGATAACCACATCCATCACGGCAACGAATTGGGGTTTGATTCACGCCGTATTGTGTGGCGGCGCGTGATGGACATGAACGACCGCGCACTGCGCTCAACAGTCGTGTCGCTCGGTGGCCCGGGTAACGGTTTCCCGCGTGAAGATGGTTTTGATATTGTGGTCGCCTCCGAAGTGATGGCGATTTTTTGTTTAGCCACATCGCGCAAAGATTTAAAACAACGTCTAGGCAACATCATCGTTGGCTACACCCGCGCACAAACGCCGATCCGCGCACGCGATTTACAAGCCGAAGGCGCGATGGCGGTGTTGCTCAAAGACGCGATCAAACCCAACTTAGTACAAACTTTAGAAAACACGCCCGCTATTATCCACGGCGGCCCGTTCGCCAATATCGCGCATGGCTGCAATTCCGTTACCGCGACCAACGCGGCACTCAAATTAGGTGAATATGTCGTCACCGAAGCAGGTTTCGGTGCGGATCTAGGCGCGGAAAAATTCATCGATATCAAATGCCGCAAATCCGGTTTGCGTCCCGACGCAGTCGTTGTGGTTGCCACCTTGCGCGCGCTGAAATACCACGGCGGCGTGCAAGCCAACGATTTCAACACGCCCAACCTCGCCGCGCTACAGCAAGGCGTGAGCAATCTAGAGCGCCACGTTAACAATATGAGGGAAAATTTTGGCTTACCGTGCACCGTCGCCATCAATCACCGCACCACCGACACCCAAGAAGAATTGGATTGGCTGATTAATCACATGGGCCAACTTGGCGTGCAAGTGGTCGTCACGCGCCACTGGGCCGAGGGTTCTGCCGGAGCGGTTGAGCTAGCCAACACCGTGGTCAAATCGATCGAATCCAAGAGCGCCGATTTACAATCTGGCCTGAAATTTCTGTACCAAGACAGCGACACACTGTGGGACAAAATGCATACCATCGCTACCCGCATTTATGGTGCCGCCAATATTTCCGCCGACGCCGCCGTGCGCGCCAAAATCGACAAGCTGCAAGCCGACGGTTTCGGCCACTATCCGGTATGCGTCGCCAAGACTCAGTATTCGTTCTCGACCGATCCCAAACTGATCGGCGCACCAAGCGGCCACACGATTAATATCCGCGAAGTGCGCCTAGCTGCCGGTGCGGAATTTGTCGTGATGATCTGCGGCGATATCATGACCATGCCCGGTTTGCCCAAAGTACCGGCGTCGACTCGAATTGATATTGATGACGAGGGACGGGTTACTGGCTTGTTTTAACTTGGACTATTGCAATGAGCGATTTAAATCACGACACCTTACCAACTGACACAGACTTTGCTGTCGCTGCCATCAAAAGCACGCGCAAAGACACCAAGAATTTGCCCGCCAAAGCCGTGTGGCAAATTCAGTTTGATGCGGATAAGGTCGATGTGCAAACCTTCAAACCCAAAGACTTTGTGCCGACGCTTGATCACCAAGGTACTCAGTGGTTGCACTTTGTGGGTATACACGATGGGGCAACGTTAGAACGCGTATTGCAGCCTTTTCAAATTCACCCGCTGGTGATTGAGGACATTCTTAATAACAAGCATTTACCCAAGATCGAAGCCTATAGCGACTTTTTGTTCTTTGTCGGCCAAGCGCTGATGTATCACAAGCAGCGCTTGGTGGTCGATCAAATTTGTATGATTGTTGGCAAAAATTATGTGCTGACTTTTCAGACTCGACCCTTAGGGATTTTTAGTTTGGTGCGAGAAAATTTACAAGCCAATCATGGAGCGCTGCGCAGCAAGGGTGCAGACTTTTTGGCTTATACCTTGATCGATTGTCTGGTCGATGATTATTTTGCGGTACTGGGGCAATTTGAAGGCAAAGTAGAAGAGGTCGATAAGATTTTGTTCGAGCCTAAGCAGGATAAAATTTTGCAGCGTATTCATAGTTTAAAACACGAAACCACGCGTTTTCGCCATGCGTTGTTGCCTTTGCGTGAAAGCCTTAATCAAATTGTGCGCGGCGACTTTAATATGTTTAACGCAGAAACCCGTTTGTTCGCGCGCGATGCGTATGACCACACGGTGCATTTGATCGAGTCCCTGGACAGTGCGCGCGAGATGGTGTCGAACATGACCGATTTGTATTTATCGTTTCAATCGCACCATTTAAATATTCAAATTCGCTTGCTGACCGTGATTACGATCATGATGATGCCGCTGACCTTGATTGCGGGGATTTACGGCATGAATTTTGACAATATGCCAGAGCTGCATTGGAAATATGGTTACTTCATTATTCTCGGCGTGATGGCATTAATTAGCAGCGCGATGTGCTGGATTTTTTATAAAAAAGGCTGGCTGTAAGCGGCTTTAAATATTAACTGCACAAATAAAAGGGCGACCTCAACTGGGCCGCCCTTTTACTTTTTTACTCAAGAGTTTTTAACTACACTAATCTTTCTCAATATCCTGATTCGCATCGTTCTTAATAAAGCCCTCGTCATTAATCACAAAGACTTTTGGAGAGATCGGATGACGCTCTACTTTGGTTACTGTCCAGACTGCTTTGCCATCTTGATCCAAAATCAACAACGGAATGCGGGAACGCTCGCTCCAGCAAATTTGGGTAGTGCGGTCTTGCTGAGTTAAGCCGTACCACTTGCACGCATCCAGCGCCTTGGGAGCGTTGGCAGGTGCAGCAATCGCAGCCAATTGGTAATCGCCTTTGGGATGACGCAGTCCGTGCGCTAAGTCATACCAATCGGTGAAGTTACCGATGCGATACAAGTTGGTGCGATCAACGCGCGTATGGATTTTCTTTTTTAAATCCAAGACCGACATTTGAAACTCCGCCTCGCCCGCAGCGCGGGTCGCGTAGGTTTCTAAACTATCGTCGGTGCGGCGTTTTAAGCGTTGCTGTCCGTCGCGCCAGACTTCCAATTGATGCTCACCGCTTTGGTTCTGGTAAGTTGCTTGATAATGAATCGAGCTTGGTTCGGCTTTGTCGCTAAAGACTTTATCAAACGTGAGATCTTTGGCAAACGCTACGTGGGCTACACAGCTCGCCGCACACAACACGGCGAGCTGGCCTCCGAACGCTTTTGCATTACTGAGGAAAGAAAACTTCATTATTGACGAACCGCCTTTGCTGAATCGAAGTAACGGTAGGTCTTACCATCGATGGTCAAATCTTTGACATTCAAGTTAATGGTGTAAGAACCGACAGTCAACGCTGAATCGGCCGTCGCACCTGTTGGGTCGGTTGGCAATTCAAAGCGCAGACCAGTTGCCGCAGCCGTTGGCGTGACGACCGACGGTACTACTGTGGCTGCCGACTTGCTCGCTGGCGTCACCAAGGCTTCGTTCAAAATACGACCATCGGCTTGTGGCATGGACAAACCTAACAAATACGCCACTGTTGGCGCAACGTCCACGTTACCCGATGGATTGCTGATTGTGCCAGCAACAAACGATGGGCCGTTAGCGATCAAGGTATTGTGTACGTCAGTCACACCGAAACTACCGTGCATACCGTGCTGACCTGCGCCGAAGCTTTCAAACTCGATACCTGGGTAACCTTGGATTGAGACTGTGCTGTCCCAGTTGAAGCTCACCACTACGTCAGGTTGGCCGTTGTTTTGGCGGGTCGTATTTTCTAAATTGACTTGCGCCATTTGCAATGTACCTGGGATGGAACCGTAACGGCTGTCGACAAAAATCGCACCGTATTCTTCACGTTGCTGCAAGAATTTAACCAAGTTCTGCACCGTCGTTGCATCGTGACCTGGGACGTAGAAGTAGTCCGAACCACCGTTAGCAGCAACAACGATGCCGTTAGTTGGCAAGCTACCTGGGGCTGGTACTGGGAAAGATGCGACGGGTGTTGCTAAGGTTGAGCTGATCGCTTGGTATTTAGTACCGGCTGTGCCGCATAACGCGCCAGTGGTATCAATCTTGACTGGCACTGTTGGTACACCCGCGGCGTTTAAACCGTACATGGAATCGGTGGCGCACTTGCTACCGTCGAATGCTTTGAAACCACGGAAGGTCAACAAATCTGCTGAGCGCACGTCGCCAGAGAATGAATAACCACCAGAGGTAGCTACCGCGCCAATCGCAGCGGTGTTGGTACCGCTAGTCGAGCCGTTGACCAGCGGGCCGTTTGGCACTGTGGTCGAGGCTGTGATGTTACGCAACGGGTACAAGCTCAATGGGCCAGATACGCTGCTGTGACCGTGATCGGATACAACGATGATGTTCGTTGTGCTATCCAAACCATTGGCGCGCAACGCGGTAATCAATTCACCCAAACGTTGATCTTGCGAATGCAAGCCGGCTTTCATGTTAGCGGAACCTGGGCCATAACCGTGTTCGACGTTGTCTGGCGTACGGAACCAGATCAAGGACAACATTGGTTTTTTGACTGGCAGGATGTAGCTAGTAAAGACCGACATCATGTATTTGTTGGCCGCATCTTCTGGCGCACCTTGTGTGGTATCGCTTGCATCGCGCGCTGGAATCGTGATCACGCCATTTGGATCGTAAGCTGCTGTATTGAATTGGATGTAACCTGCGCGGCCAGTTGGATTACCGTTAGTAGAACTCAGCGTTACCGTGTTAGCACCGCTATAACCATGCACCACGTTAGTTGGCAGAGCGTAGCCGTTGGTTTGCAAATCCGTTACCAAGCTGTAAGGAGCTGCGGTGTTTTCATCTAAGAAGTATCCACCTTGGGCCAAATCTTGGATGTAGGCGGCACCGGATTTACCGATAGTCGCGGTCACCAAGCCAGCGCTTTGCGCCGTAGCGAACAAGGATTTAACTAACAGCAGTTGGCCGCCGTAGTAGGTATTGAGTGTGGAGAGGACTTGATAGTCTTCGGTAAATACTGGATCGACGTAGTCCTGAGCTGCGCCATTCGCACCGGCACCAGCAGGAATCGTGTTACCGGAACCTTGTGGTGGAGTCCAGAACGTGTTGCCGTAGAAGCCGCTAGTTTTTGGGAATGAGCCAGTTGCAAACGACGAACCATTCATCATGGTGAACGTTGGGTAAGTCGAATGGTTGTCCGAGAAATTCGCACCCGATTGACGCAAGGCGTACAAATTCGGTGTATCGGTTTGATTGATCGCGTCTGGGCGCATACCATCCCACACCATCACGATGGTACGCACTGCCGCAGCCGCTGGAGTTGATGGAACTACCGGTGCGGTATTGCTGGAGCTGCCACAGGCGCTCAGTAGAACGCTGCCGCTGAGTGCGGCAACAAGAGTAATCATAGATTTCATTTGCTAGTCATCCTGAAAAGTAAGTAACACCATTAATGAACGAACGAAACATCGGCGCAGATCGAGGATTTGCAACAAGTTCCGACCATCCCTAATCCACATTATCGAGACCCATTTACAGCGAGCTAGTTGGATCTCATCTAATCTATTTAAAACAAAAACTACTTCTGCCACTCCACCAATCAAAACCGATGAAGCAGTCAGATTGGGCTGGAATTAACCGCCTTACTTCTTAGTGGTCTCGCGTCCTGTGGTGTAAGGACGATTGCCCATCAAACCTTGCCAGAGGATTTTGTTGTAGGCCACGGCATCCAACTTATCTTCTTCAGCAAAATTAAATTTCTTGGTTTTTTGCGCCCAATATTTACTGTCATGGGTTGGCTTCAAGGCGAGCGCAGGCGGGTTGCTAGCTGCCAGCGGCAGCGCCGAGCCGACTAATAAAGCAGAAGGCGTGGCGGTGAAAGACCAGGTTGTTTGGGTTAAATCAAACACGTCTGTCATCGGGCCTTGGGTCGAATCAAACAAACCCAAATGATCGACGCCAAGAATGTCAGTAATGGTGCGCAACATATTGACGGTGGTGTAGTGCGTACTGACGAGTGCTGCTTTCTTCACATACGGACCAACGACATAGGCCGTGCTGCGATGCGCATCCACATGGTCAGGGCCATCTTGCGCATCGTCTTCCACGATAAAGATCAAAGTGTTACTGGCGTAGGGGCTATTAGCTACAGCTTGGATAATGCGACCAACCGCATAGTCGTTATCGGCCACTTGCAATTCTGGCGTGTTGATACCATCAATGGCTGTTGCGAAACTACCAGTGTGGTCGCCCATCATGCGCACCAAACTTAGGTTCGGTAAATTGCCGTTAGTGACGTAAGCACTAAATTCCCGCTCCCATTCCTTTTCACGATAGAAGTCAGGGAAACTGGTATCGAAGCCTCGGAAATATTGATCGGTCAGGGGAGCCAAATCTGGGTTGGCAGCATAGGCCTGCACCTTGCCGTGTTCGAACGGATTACGATCGATTGGAATTCCTAAGGCAGCGTAAGGAGTGCCGCCTAATGCATAACGAGTGAGGTCAATAAAGAAGCCATAATTACGTACCGTTTTACCAGCACGTAATGCCGAGTTCCATAAATAGCCTTGTTGCACTTCGCCATCCGGCCCGTCTGGGGCAGCCACGTTGCTCACTCCGGGCAATACGTCGTCATCCAAATCCTTGGACAACGGATTGGCTGCCACTCGCGCTGCTCCTGCTAAGCCCACGTTGACATTACGGTTGGTGCCTTCCCAATCGTAGGAACCACCGCCGCCGTTTTCTGCATAGTTTGATGGCAGCATGCGCGCGCCAGCATCCGATTCACGACCTGTCGTACTCCACGGCCAACCATTGCCGCTCACATCCGCTGGGTCGTAAAAATTGTCCAGCGCCACGAAATTATTCGCTAAGGCATGCAGATTAGGCGTGGTTGCTTTCGGAAATTCCGTCAACGCTGGATTGCCATTGCCTTTACCCAAATCACCGAGGACTTGATCGTAGGTGCGGTTTTCTTTAACGATGTAGATGATGTGTTGAATTTTGCTGCTCAGTACCGCCATCGTTTGCGCATCGGCTGCACTAGGCAGCTTACCGAAGCTATTGTTGCTCGCGACTTGGTCGGTCAATAAACTCAGATAGGCAGCATTTGGCGTTGGCACGGCTAACAAGGCTGAGCCAGTGATATTCAAGATGTATTCGTTCGGTGCGAAAGTAACTGGAGAATTTTTTACTGGGCAAGGCACAGTTGCATAACCCAAGCAACTACCAACGTTGGGGCCAGGAGGCGTTTTCTCGTTACTGACGTAAATCATTGTTCCATCTGGAGAAACGCGCACATCGGTTGGATACCAGCCGGTTGGAATCAAACCCGTTACCGTTGGTGTCGAGCCGGCTAGTGACACAACCGCGACAGAATTGGTACCGCGGTTAGCGACATATAACGTTTTTTCATCGGGCGACAACGCCACTGCGGAGGGCGATGCACCTTTGTATCTGGCTTGCGCTGCGGTCAATACAGAGCTTGGTGCAACGGTGGACACTGTGCTGGTTACGGCATTTTTGGTGGTATCAATTACCGAGACAAGATCAGCAAAATCCGAGGCGACAAATAACCTTGATTGCGCTTTGTTCAAGGTCATCTTATTTGGGCTGCCTTGAACTGGAATACGTGCTTTAACCGACGGGGACGCGGCTGAAATATCGACCACCACAATTTCACGATCACGTTCGCTGCTGATATAGGCTGTGTTGTTGCCGACGATGGCGATGGAATTCGGATATTCGCCACCGGCTTGACCGCTGGTGCCGCCGCTCTTACCGGGACGCAAATCTTGTTCCGCAATGACCTTCCCGTTAATCAAATCGACCAAGGTAACCGAATCGTTGTAACGGTTGGCGACCAATGCGCGCTTGCCATCCGCGGTGATAGCGATGGTCGTTGCCGTTGGCTTTTGCGCCAGTCCATATCCCGCGGTGTGACCTAAGGCGATGGGCGCACCGGATTCAGCCCAAGTGCCGTTGGTGAAGGCGAACACATGGATGTTATCTTCGCCAGCACCGGGTACATAAAACTTCGTTCCATCAGGCGAAAACGCGATGCCGACATAACTATTGGTGACCGACACAACTTGTTTTTGAACAGGCTTGTTGGACGATACGTCAAACACAAAAATAAATTGGGTTGAATCGGCGGGCACTTTTTTACCGTTAGCATCCACCACTAAGTTATAACCGCTAGTAAGTACCAACAAGGTTTTGCCATCCGGACTAATGGTCTCTGATTGGGCGTAACCAGCGGGTATTGTTGGATTGGTTGTTAAGCCAGGCACTAATGGAATATAGGTTGAACCGGGCATGGCGGTCGGCGACATTGCTAAGCCTGTTGGCAACAGCGTAGTAACTACTGTACCTAATGACGCTGGTGGGGTTGGCATAGCAATGTGTGATGTGCTCGATGAACAACCCGCGATGAGCGCTGCTAGGAGTAACGGCGTTGCTGCGGCAGAGAAATTTTTTACCACGATGGCTTTCCTGAAATTAGACCCGCAAAGAAAGAAGTTTGGGAATCAATACAACACCGATCTCAAACAAATATAGCGAGACACATTGACTCACCTTTTGGTAGAGCGGATTAAGTGGGGACCGCAAATCCAGGCGTAAGCCCAGGCCGTCGATTCGATTTGCTTGGCGCTATCCGAGCGCAAGCTAGCTCGGACTTCCACGCACTTCAGAGACCGAATTTGGCATCGGAAATCTGTTGCATTAATTACTTTGAACGAAGCAGAGTTTAGTGTTGGATTGTTACGATAGGATGACGACAGCGCCGATCGAAATCGGGTCAGGAGTCATTGAATGAACCGGAATTATTTATTCACATTTGCGCGCCGGCAACTTGGTTGTTGAAAAAAAGCGGACGTAAAAAAACCAAGCAGACTTGTGGTGCTTGGTTTTGTGTTGACGGGGATCAGGCAAGTCCAGCGCAGAATTAATTTTCTGCGCGACTAAACACAATGAAGCCAGTTTGCTTAAGCTTCGTCGCCATCGTGGGCTAAGGAATATTTACTACGCAAATCAATAATGAACGGACGAATATGATCGGCCGCGGATTCCCAGTTCTTGCTGCGTTCAATCGCAATACTCCAATTGCAGCCGGTCTCATCGGGATTCGCTAAATGAAAGATTTTGCCAAGTTTGGTCTTCTTGTGATCTTTAAATTTTTTGTATTCGGTCTTGATCAATTTTTGCAAAGCTTTACGTTTTAAAGTAGCGCGACTCATAGTTACATCCTTACAAATTGGTTGAACACCTAGTAAGCATAATCCTATTTCGCTCGTTGCACCGCAAAAATTTTACCCACAGCAATAAAGGCTAGTTAAGCCCGCTTCGTGGCTCCGGCTTCACCGCCCAAAGGGAGCTAGCCCACAAAATCAATCCTGTGGCTAAGCAGCCCAACGGATTTTGTGGCCCATTTTGCAATACCAGCGGATAAACGGCGGCAACCAACATCAGCGCAATGCCAGTTATATAGTGCGGTGGATTAAAAAAGATGGCGGCCAAAGGAATAAAGTGCAAGCCGATAATGAATATCGCTAACGGAATTGCCCAGTGCGGATAACCGAGATTATTGAGTACATTGACACCCAGCACTATGAGAATCCACTGTCCAGCATTGACCAGATTAAAAAGCTGATCTCGGCGTCTTTTGTCTGGGTCGTCTGGTTGCGCCGCCAACGCGGGTCGGTAACGTAGATATCGCCGCAAGACTACGATAAAAAGAGCCAGCGTAATAAGTGCAATCACCGCCCGATAGAGCACAACATGAGGAAAAGCTTGGTAACTCCACAACCCAATCCAAAGCCCACCAAAAATCGTGAAAAACATTGCACCGATTGCTCGCGATGCGCGTTTTGCGTCGTCGGGATTAGCTTGTTGGGTCGTTGGCATAGGGTAGCTCTGTTTGGGCACAGCACAATGTGGACTGGCAATTAGCCAGTCCAATTCAGTCAATTAGTGCGGACTAACTGACACACCTGGAGCATTAAAGGTTGACAAGGTACTGACCTCTGGGCCGACCAATTCCGCGTGAATTGGTAACTTCATTGCGCACGGTTGGCCAGAGCAAACTGCAGGCTTATATTTTTGGTTCATCAGCGCAAAAGTAGCTGCTTTGGAAATATCTTCGTTCGGTGAATTCATGACATCAACGGATTTTGGATTGCCTTCACCATCGACCAGCACATACAAGGTCAAGCTGCCTTTATAGGCCAATTCGAGATTTTCGTGTGCATGAGCAATAGCGCGGTAAATCGGATTTAAGCCTTTGACTGGAAACGGTGGTTCGTCGCCCTCAGGCATATTGTCGTATTCCGCTTTAATCGTGTTTTTTTGGTCTGCTGTTAATTCATTGTAGGGTTTATTCAACGGTACAGTGCCAGCTTTGACGATCTCTTTAGTCATGTTGGTGCCGACCGAAGGATTAGTTTGTTTAATACCGTAATGTCTAACTTCGTCGGCCAATGCGCCTTGCTGCACAGCCGCGACAAGCATGATAATCAGTAACGAGGAAGCGATTTTTTTATTCAACATTCTGGTAATCCTTGGCAATTATTATAAAAGGCAGATATACGAATCTGATCGAAATACGATAATTTATTAATCGTTCACAATTAAATAAATGCGGGAAAGTGTATAGACAGAAACATTTTTTTACAATGCCCTAAATAGGGCATTTTTGTACTTTCGCGCCAAATATGGGCTGATATACAACAGATTGGCTGGGACAAACGCCGTTTTGAAAGCGATTGAACTAGTCAGAAGTTACAAACGGCCAGCGCAAATGGAAGCTGGCCGTTAAGGAAAACTAACCGCCGCGAGAATTATCGGCGAGCCCGCATGCTATAGAACAGCACCGGCATCACCAACAAGACCAGCGGTAATTGAAAAATCAAGCCAGAAATAATCGCAATAGCCAAGGGCTGCTGCATTTCCGAGCCTTGCCCAATGGCCAGCGCCAGTGGCAACAAAGTCAGCATCGCTGCGGTGGTGGTCATCGTGATCGGTCGCATCCGATTGATGCCAGCATTGACGATTGCGTTGGCTAAATCGTCGTGCTCGACTAATTCTTGTTGTTCGGAAAAATAGAAAATCGCCACTTCCGTCACCATACCGATAATCATCGTCATGCCCATCATGGCCGAAATATTTAACTCGGTTTTGGTCACCCACAAACCAATAAACACCGTCGATACTGCCAACAAAGCCGTGACCAAAATCGAGATCGCCAAGCGGAAGCTTTCATACATAAATAGCAGTAACAGGAACACCAACGCGCTAGCCGCTGCAAATACCGCCATCAAGCCTTTAAACGCGATTTGCTGTTGCTCATACAAACCACCGAGTTGGTAGTACACGCCCGCCGGTAACAACTTATCCTGCGCCATGACTTGTTTAACATCGTCAATTACCGAACCCAAATCGCGCCCGCTGATGCGGCCAGTTACCGCCACCATGCGCTTCAAATTCTCACGCGCAATTTGCGGCTGACCGATTACCGGCGTAATGCTAGCCACCCGTTTAAGTGGGAACAAATGTCCGTCTGGGGCACGCACCATCATATTGGCCAAATCGGTATCGGACGTGCGTAGCGACTTGGGCACCCAAACCCGCACGCCCACCATTTTGATGCCGCTCACCACTTGGGTCGCGACATTGCCGCTTAAGATGCTCTCAATGTTTTTGGTAATGGCATCGACTTCCATTCCCTCTAGCGCCGCTTTAGTCGGATCGACGTGAATCTCTAAAGCGTCGCCAGCCGGATTAATGCCGTTCTTCACATCGACCACGCCAGTAATCTTAGCGATGCGCTCGGCGACTTTATCGGCCACGGCAGACAACTGTTCGGGATTATCGGAAAACACTTTGACTTCAATCGGCTGCGGCACGGCGGTTAAGTCACCGATTAAATCTTCCATCAATTGCGCCATTTCGATTTTTAAACCGGGCACATTGGCTTCAACCTTGGTGCGGATATCGTCCATCACTTCATCGACCGGGCGGCGCGGAAAGCCTTTTAGGCGGATAAAAAAATCGCCTTCATTCGCTTCACTCAATCCACCACCCAAGCCGCTGCCAGTGCGACGTGAATAGGTTTCTACATCGGGCGTGGCTTTAATAATGGCTTCAACTTGGCGCAACAAGCGGTCGGTTTCCGACAATGCCGTGCCCGGCTCGCTGCGGTAATCCAATACAAAACCGCCCTCGTCCATTGATGGCATAAAACCGGAACCCACTTGCTGAAAAGCGAACAACCCCACTAACAACATCGGCACCAAGCCAAGCAATAGCAAAACTGGACGCGCTAATAAACGCTGCATCAGCGAGCGATAGTTGCGATGCAATGCTTGCAGCAATTTGCTCTCGGTTTTTTCTTCGGCGTCTTGCAACGTCAAAAACCGATCAGCCAACAACGGAACCGCCAACCAAGTAATCAAAAACGAAATCAACAACGCCGCCGCCATGGTGAGCGACAAGGCTTTAAAAAACGCACCCGTGACGCCAGTCAAAAACGCTAGCGGTGCAAAAATGATTAAGGTTGAAGCGCTGGAGCCAACCAAAGGCCGCATAAATTCTGCCGCCGCTTTTAGCACCCGCTCATGCATCTGACCCGCGCCACCTTGCAAGCGCCGCATGATGTGCTCAATCATCACAATTGCGTCATCGATAATTAAACCGACCGCCGCCGCCATGCCACCCAAGGTCATAATATTAAAACTCATCCCCAGCACGTATATCAGCACAACCGTGGTCGATAACACTGCTGGCACGACCACAATCGCGATCACAGTCACTTTGAAATTGCGCAAGAAAAACAGCAACACAAGGGCTGACAATACAATCCCGATTAACACCGCATCCCGCACGCTAGAAGCCGATTGCAACACGAGTTGGCTCTGGTCATACCAATTCGAAATCGTCACACCAGCAGGCAATTGGGCATGGGCGGCGTCCAGTTTTTTCTTAATATCGCTAACAATTTCCACGCTGTTACTGCCGGGTTGCTGATAGACCGAAAACAGCACCGCGTTTTTACCGTCCGCTGTCACGCGCGTCCATTCGGGCGCAGTAGCTTGTTCCACCGTGGCGATGTCACCCAAGCGCACCACACCGTTACCTTGATTTTTAAGCGCCAGTTGGCGAATTTGATTCAGGTTTTTTAAGCGGCTGTCCGAAATCGCCAAAAACAATTTGTAATGATCTTCTAACTTACCGACTGCGGCAATCACGTTGGCATTGGTCAGCGTGCGTGCTACGTCGTCGAGCGTTAAATCCAAGGACCACAGTTTTTTCGGATCGATCGTGACGCGGTATTCTTCCACTGCGCCACCTTGGACTTGAATGTACTTAACGCCGTCAATACTGGATAACAAAGGTCGTAGTTGATACTGTGCCAAATCACGCAGTTGAATCGGCGTCAAACTATCGGACGTAATGCTGTACGCGGTAATTGGGAAAACAGTCGGGTCCATTAACCGGGTCGTGACTTGCATGCCCGCAGGGAGCTGCGACTGAATCTGGGCGATGGCAGCATTAATCTGTAAGGCCGAGGTCGCCATCTCGCGCCCCCAATCAAAATTGACCGAGATTTCGGCCGAACCGCGCGACGTCGTTGAGCGCACCGTGCGCACACCCGGAACACGGCGCACCGCATCTTCAACGGGGCGAGTTACTTGCATTTCCATTTGCTCAGCGGGTTGATCGCCTACATCAATCGACACCACCGCGCGCGGAAAATCAACCGTTGGAAACAGCGACACCGGCAGCTTTAAGGCCGCCACAACGCCGGCCAAGGCCAGCATCAAAAATAGAAATAAGACCGAGCGGCGATGCGCTTGAATCCATGAGCCGATAGTCATTTACCTGACTCCCGCACAGCCATATCGTCTTCCAGTTCGTAATTACCTAACACAACAACGGGGAGTTTTGGATCAATCTCCCCGTCGATGCCAAAGTGGGTTGCGCTCTCGTTGACTTTGGCCACTTCGACGCGATGCGCTTTACCGTCAGCGACTTGGAAAATAAACGTCCCTTTTTCATCCGACAACACCGCTTGACGCGGCACTAACCACGCTTGTTGCTGACCTAGATGTATCGTCGCTTGCACATGCATGCCCGCGACCAATGTCGGCGCGGCTGAAGCCGGCAGCAGCACAATCGCGCTGACCAATTGTGTTTTGGGATCCACGACATTTTGCACTTCGTTGATCTTGGCGTTAATAGTCGTACCGGCATCTTCGACCGTGGATAGAATCACCTTCATCCCGGCATGTACCATGCGGCGCTGCGCTGGCTCAATTCCTAGCGCAATGCGTAGCGTGTTGGTTTCGCCTACTTGTACAACGGTCGCACCAGCGGCCAAACGATCACCTTGCGCCGCCACCAAAGCGGTAACGACGCCATCCACCGGAGCCAATATCTTAGCCGCTTCGGTTTCGCCGCCCAGTTTTTTTTGCGAAGCGAGCATGGATTCCGCGTCTTGCAATTGCTTTTTGGCTGTATCAAGCTGTGTTTGGGTGAGCAGTTTTAAGGCGAACAATTCTTCTTCGCGCTTTAATTCGGCACGCGCAAAATTAGCCGCCGTTAACGCTTGTACGTAAGCGGTTTGCGCGTTGGGATCGCTCGTTAATATTGCCAAAGTCTCGCCGCGATGGACTTGCTGTCCGGGCAAAACCGATAACAAGGTCAATTGACCGGCTTGCGGAAAGCTCAAGGAATTAATCTTGGCGCTAACTACGTCGCCATAGGCGATCAAATTGCTTTCCATCGCTTGCTGACCAATTGGCTGTGTTTTAACCAAGGCACTCACTGCTTCGGCGGCGGGCTCGGCGCCATCTTTGGCATCGGAGGCAGCGCTGTGCTGCTTTTTCCACCAATATGCTGCGCCCAATATCAATGCCGAGCCGACGATCAGCGCCAAAATCAAACTTAGTTTTTTTTGTTTCATGATGAATGATTTTCTAAAGAACGTTGAGCAGGAGTTGGCGGTACCAGCACATCTCCACCAAGTAACAGTTGTAGCGCAATGCGCTGTTCAAATATCGATTGCTGCAGATTAAGCTGTTCAAGCTGCTTGGCTAGCAAGCTACTGTGTGCATTAGCCACCACAAGGCCATCAATCGCATTGTTGACATAGGCGCTATCGGCGTTGGTCACCATCAAATTAAATTGGGTTAGCGCAGTTTGGATTTCAGCGAGTTGGCGCAGATTCACCGCTTGATCCAAGAGTAATTTATGAATGTCGCTATTGGCAGCGTTAAGGCGTTGTTGATAATCGTTGATTAGTTTTTCGCGCGTTGCTAACTCAACGGCGATAGCGCCGCGATTGCGATTCAACAGCGGCAACGATAGCGTCACACCCACGCCGTTGGAATAAACGCTACTGGAATCGCGCGCACGCGTGAAGCCAATATTAAACGATGGAAATTGCGATAACAGCGCAGCGCGGTAACGCTGATCTTCTGCTTCAAATCCCGATTGCAGCGCAATCAAATCAGGACGCCGTTGCGCAAGCTGCTTGGCATCGCGCACGATCAGGGATTCGTCCAATTGAATTAAGCTCGCAACGTTGGGTTCTTGCAGTTTGACCTCCGCATCGGGACTCAGGCCCAACAACGCAGTGAGTTCATGTTGTAGCTGGTTGACCTGGCGTTCGCTATCGTTGCTTTGGCGTTGCAAATCTTGCAGGGCAGTCAGGTCAGTTAGATAGGCATCGTTGCTAATGTAGTTTTTATCGAATGCTTGTTGGCTGTTGGCGACGCGTTTGGCAAAGAGTGCGCGATTGGTTTCGATTAGTGCGGCGGCTTTTTTGGCGAAACTCAGCTTCACGTAGGTCAAGCGCGCTTGCGCAATCAACTGCCATTCTTGCCAGAGCAAATTCATGTCGGTTTTTTTAATCTCAGCCTGCGCTGCGGCATCCACCGCGCCGTAAGTGACGATAGAGATTACGTCGTAGCTCAGTCCTGCGCTGAATGCCTTGGATGAGCCAGGACCGCCAGTGTTGGACAAATCGCGGCTGAGCGACAATTGCGGATCGGGTAGCAAGCCAGCGGCAAATGCTTGGGCATGCGCCACTCCGGCATCGTCACGCGCGAGTTTGATGTCAGGATTATTCAGTACCGCCAACATCGCAACTTGGTCCATGTCCAATCCAGCGCTCAGATCAAGTTGATGCGGCTGCGCTGAGATACGCGACCACGTAGCGTCCGACGATGTTTGCTCCGGCGTTTGCCCCTGTGCACGGTCAAGCACTAAATGGGACACATTATTGGGTAGCGAAAACTCGGTTGGCAGCGTTTTAGGTTGGTACAACGCGCACGACGCCAGCAGGCAGCTTAGCGGCAAAACAGCATATTTTTTCAAACCAAGCATGATGATCCAAGCGGGTAATTTGTCGTTTAATTAGGAACTCGGCAACAGAACAACGGACTCAAAAAAACGGCGACCCACTGTACATGGGTCACCGTAACTCACTCATAAACCGTTTTGACAGCACATCTGAACGACAAAATCGTTATCTGCCCAGTATAGGATAGTTATCAATCCTTAGGACAGACTTAGACAGACTGCCTATCGGCGGTCCTCAAAAACGGTTTGAGTTACACCAATTTACATTAAGCAGCGCAGGGCGCAGCAAGCGTCAACCATTGTTACGGCGCGACAAAGTAGGCTTTACTAATTTGCACAAAACCAAGCGTGTTGCTACATTAGCGCTCTGTCGCCCACCTATTTTTGACGCTCGCCATCGCCTCCCAACCCAAATCAATCATGCTAACCATCTGTCCCGATTGCGATCTAGCGCAAGAAGTTGACGAACTGCAGTCCGGTCAGCAGGCGCAATGCGTGCGCTGCAAGGCCGAATTAGCGGCCAGCTTTGGGGATCAATTGGATATCGCGCTGGCGATTCTTTTGACTTCGGCCATTCTATTATTGCTGATGAATGTGTTCCCTTTGCTGGAGATGCGGGTTCAAGGCGTGTCGCGCCAGACCACGATCTTGGGCGCGGCCTATCAGTTATATCTGCAAGACATGGCGCCGCTAGCATTGCTGGTCGCCTTCACCACCGTGATTGGCCCGTTGGTAGAGATTATTTTGTTGGGCATGATTTTGCTGCCGGTCAAAGTAGCTAGGTTTGAGCGCGCCAGCACAGGACTGGTGAATTTGGTGCAAAACATTCGCCCTTGGAGCATGGTGGAAGTGTTCATGCTGGGCGTATTGGTATCGCTCGTGAAGCTGGCTGCGCTGGCTGAAATCATCACCGGCCCGGCGTTATGGGCCTGCGCTGGTTTAATCGTAACGATGTCGTTTCTTAAAGCGATGATACGACCAGAAGATTTGTGGGTCTGGTCAAGGAAAGATCAGCCATGAAACCCGCCACCGGAAAATCCCTTGGGGTAGGCATTTGCCATCGCTGCCGCCAAGTGGCGCGACTACCTGAGGCCACAGAAG
Source organism: Sapientia aquatica (assembly GCF_004358105.1). GTDB lineage: Bacteria > Pseudomonadota > Gammaproteobacteria > Burkholderiales > Burkholderiaceae_D > Solimicrobium > Solimicrobium aquaticum. The sequence goes on from NZ_SMYL01000004.1 coordinate 278,100, forward strand.
ATGCCAGCGAAATCGATTGCCCAACTTGCGGCGCGCCCATGCACCAGCGCAAAAATAACAGTTTGTCGCATTCCTTGGCCTATTTAATTGCAGCCTCGGTGTTGTACATACCCGCCAATGTATTACCGGTGCTCCGAACTCAAACCATTCTCGGATCGGAAGACGACACCATCATGAGCGGCGTGATCGTGCTGGTTGATTCTGGTTCGTGGCCTTTGGGCGCGTTGGTATTTTTTGCCAGCATTGTGGTGCCCTTACTCAAGCTAATTTCGCTGAGCTTGTTAATCGCGACGGTGAAAACCAAATCGCGTTGGGCGCCGCTGCAACGTACCCGTTTATATCGTTTGGTGGAATTCGTCGGTCGCTGGTCGATGCTCGATATTTATGTCGTCACGCTGCTGGTTGGTTTAGTGCAGATTCAATCGCTAGCCATTATCAAGCCGGGCGGCGGCGCGCTGGCGTTTGGGGCGGTGGTGGTGCTATCCATGCTCTCTGCCATGAGTTTTGATTCACGATTAATTTGGGACCCAATACAAGAACACGATGAAGGAAATCCATGAGCGATAAATCAGGTGTTGACGCGCCTGCAGCGCAACCAGCAGCCTCAGCACAAATCCGCAAGGCGATCATCAAACTACCCAGCAAACGCAAGCTACCTTTGGTCTGGATTGTGCCGATGGTGGCAGCCATTATCGGCATCTGGTTGGTCGTGCTCAACATCATGCACGAAGGCCCAACGGTGACGATTCGATTCAACAGCGCCGAAGGTATTGAACCAGGTAAAACCAAAATTAAATACAAAGACGTCGATATCGGCGAAGTGAAATCAGTCGGCTTATCCAAAGACCGCAAGCAAGTTATCTTGACCGCCAAACTGATCAAGGAAGCGAGCGACTATTTACATCAAGACACGCGCTTTTGGGTAGTGCGTCCGCGGATTTCGGCGGGAACGGTGTCGGGCTTAAATACCTTGTTATCTGGCGCATACATCGGCTTAGATATTGGCAAATCCGACGAATCAGAACGCGACTTTGTGGGGTTAGAAGTGCCGCCTATCGTTACCGGCGATTTGCCGGGGCGGCAATTCATTTTGCATAGCCCAGAAATCGGCTCGCTCGATGTGGGCGCGGTAGTGACTTTTCGGCGTTTAAACGTCGGTCAAGTCGTGGCCTACAGCCTCGATCCAGACGGTAAAGCAATTACGCTCAAAGTTTTTATCAACGCGCCTTACGATCAATACGTGACCGACAACACGCGCTTTTGGCACGCTTCTGGCATCGATTTATCGTTGGATGCCAACGGCCTTAAATTAGAAACCCAATCGCTCGGCTCCATCATTCAAGGTGGGGTGGCATTTCAAACGCCGCCCGACAGCATTCCCGGATCACCCGCACCCAAAGACGCGGCATTTAAACTGTATCGCGATCGAGATTTAGCGATGCGCTTACCGGACAAAAACGTCATTCCCTACACCGTGTATTTCAACGATTCGTTACGCGGTTTAACACCGGGCGCGCCAGTGGATTTCCACGGCATTGTGGTGGGTGAAGTCAAATCGATTAACGTTGAATATGTGCCGCAACATGGCGTGTTTCACTTCCCAGTGGACATTAATATTTATCCTGATCGCATGCGCTCGTATTACACGCCCGGCTCCAAACGACCTGTGGAACCAAGTCCGGCTCAGAATCGTGAACTAGCTAACCAATTGGTCGCAGCAGGAATGCGCGCGCAACTCAAAACGGGCAATTTATTGACGGGTCAGTTATATGTATCTTTGGATTTTTATCCCAAAGCACCCGCCGCTTCGGTGGATTGGAACCATGTTCCGGCCGTGCTACCGTCAATGAATGGCGGCTTAGGCGAAATCCAAAATTCGCTCGCCAGCATTCTGTCCAAAGTGGACAAAATCCCATTCGATCAATTGTCAGGCGAATTAGTCACGTCGCTTAAGTCGCTCAACAAAGCACTGGACAATACCGATCAATTAATCAGCAAATTAAATAGCGACGTCGCACCAGAAATCAAAGCCACGCTGACCGATGCACGCGGCACGCTCAACGCTGCGCAGCAGGTATTAAACAACGACGCACCGCTGCAACTCGATTTGCGCGAAGCTCTGCGTCAAGTCGCCAAATCAGCACAAGCGGTAGGCAGTTTGGCCGACTATCTTGATCGCCATCCTGAAACCCTCATCCGTGGCAAACCCGCACCTAAACCACTCAACAGCGAAGAAGGAAAAGCGCCATGACAATCAAGCGATATTATTTAATAACGATTGCTGCGCTGGCGCTGTTAGCCAGCAGCGGTTGCGGCACCGTCGCGCCAGAACAGTTCTATACCTTGGCTACCGCGCCAACCCAAGCAGCGCCGTTAAACAGCACCTTTAATCGCGACATCGTAATCATGGTGAGCGAAATACCGGAAGTCATTAATCGCCCTGAGTTAGCTATTTTTACATCACAAAGTCAACTCGCCATTCTGGACAACGATCGCTGGGCGGAACCGGTCAAGGGCGCGATCAACAATGTATTGGCGCGCAATATCGGCAGCGCATTGCCGGCAAGTTGGGTCGCCAAAAGTACGCTCGATCAAAAGAGTAATCCCATTAAAGTCATGGTCAGAATTGACGCCATGGACGCGCGCCTGCAAGACAAGGTGCGCCTAGAAGCCAGTTGGGTCATTAACGATGGCGATAAAAAACCAGCACGCAAAGGCCGATTAACGCTGGAGCGCAAGGTCGATCAAAACACCAAACCGATAGACATCGTCAACGCATGGTCCGATCAATTAAACCAACTTAGCACGGCAATTGCTCAAGATATTATTCAATAGTTAGCCGCTACCAAGTCGCCAGTTTGGGCCAAAACTGGCGGCAACGTTGACGCTGATTCTTCACAAGCCAATCTCCCGCACCACACAACTGCATTAAAAACAACATCGTTAACAATTGTTTGCACAATTTGTTAAATGGCGTTTTGTTGGGTTAAATCGCTTGATCTAAAATACCAAGCGAAAAATCGCAACTCGCCATTTTTCAGCCTTCTGCCCGTGCGCGTTGGGCGCAAGGGCGTCGCCAAATTCATCGCACTAATCTGGCTGACGCAAGCCACAAAACTACAGCAAAAATCACTTCAAAAAGGGAAACGACCATGTCAACCAAGCGCCGCATTACGCTCTTCGCCGCCACACTATTTAGCCTCGCTACGGCTCAACTCGCGCATGCCGCCGACCCAGTTTTAGACGACCAATGGCGCGGCATCGGCACATTAAGCTTTGTGAATGCGTCGGGCAATACCGAATCATCGAGTTTAAATTTTATGTTGAACATGGATCGTCAATCGGTGCAGGATAAATGGTCGTTTTATCTGCAAGATTTGAATTCCAAATCCAGCACCACAACCAACGGTGTCAAAGAAACCTCCACCACCGCCGCAATGTGGCGCACCGGCGGTCGCTACGATTACAACTTCGACGGCAGTTTATTTGCCTTCGCTGGGCTGGCCTTAGATCACGACAAAATTAAAGATTTATCGCTGCGTAAAGCCGTCAATCTGGGTATCGGTGACCACTTAATCAAAGACAAAGAAACCACCCTAGATATCTACGGCGGTTTGAGCTTACGTAACGACAAATACAGCGATCCGGGCGTCGTTGTGGGCAACGAATTAAAGACTTCGTATAACGCGACCGAAGTCATCTTAGGTGAAGAGTTAAACCACAAATTTAACGAATCCACCACCCTCAAACAAAGCTTGGTGGCCTACCCCAACGTAACCACAGGCGGCAAATTCCGCTCGGTATTGGATGTCGCGTTATCGGTTGCGATGACCAAAACATTGAGCTTAACCGCCAGCTTCCAAGATCGTTACGACAGCTTAGCGGTAGAGCCAGTGAAGAAGAACGATACCTTGCTCATGGTTGGTATTAGTGTGAGTTTGGGGCCGAAGTAAGTTGGGATGATTAATGGATGAAACGAATCACTGTGCTAGCGATTCGTTTTATTGCAATCTAAAAGTCAACCTAGTAACGATGATCGACACTGCGGCATACTGAACTCGGCCCAAGTTCAAGGTACCGCATCCAAATATGCATACACTTTTGGAAGTCGCTTGCGCCAAATACCGGACGCGAGATCAGCGAAATATTTTCTGCAATAGACTTGAGCAATTTTCTTTTGCCCCGGATTAGCCGAATCGTGAAAAGGCAATTGGGGCAATGTGTTAATGAGCGCCAACGATGACAAAGAGGGGGCTGTCTTGCTTAATTCATCCCATTTTTTTTGCGCTTTATTGATCGCTGCTTCCTCACCAGTTTTCCACTTCAGCAGATTTAGCTCGACGTCCGACTGTAGCTTGGGATCAAGCTCACTACAGGTCGATTTTAGGTGATCGGCAATATGCAAGGTCGTGATCATCATCGCCACGGCCTCCAACTCAGAATTTGCATCGGGCTGCGGATTGGATTCGTACTGCTTGTCCACGGAATCTGAGATAGCTTTCTCAAACGGCTGCAATGGTAGCTTACTCTTAGCAATCGTATCGCCTTGATCAGCGGCCAATTGCAGCCATTTTGCCGCTTGCGCATCGTCCTGCTCGACTACCTTGCCGATGGCATACATAAGACCAAGCTGCCGTTGGGATTGCGCATTCCCTTGATCAGCGGCGAGGCGCAGCCATCTCAGAGCTTCTTGATCATTAGCAGTCACACCTCGACCGACTAAATAAGCGCCGGCCAATTGGCTTTGTGCATGAACATTACCTTGCTCAGCCGCTAAGCGGTACCATTTGACCGCTTCGCTCTCATCTTTGGGGACGCTCCGACCAAACCAGTACATCGCGCCGAGGCTAGTTTGGGCATCGGCATTACCCTGCAGCGCCGCCAATTGCAGCCATTTAAGGGCCTGCTGATCGTCCTGTTCCACGCCGATACCATTGATATACATTCGCCCAAGCTGATTCTGCGCACGCGCATCACCTTGCTCAGCCAAGGGCCGCCATTCTTTTAACGCGGTCGCATAATCTTTACTTTTTGCCGCAGCCATTCCCGCTTCAAAATCGGCGTTAGCCATAGATGAAATCAATATTAATGGAGCGAAAATACAAGTCGAAATAAGACGCACAGAAGAGACTTTACAAAAGAAAAATAATGGGATTGAATGTTTGCGCTTGAGCTCAGAACTTAGTTCTTCGCTGATTTAAATGAACGATTAATCCACAAATTACGCCACAAAATTAAGGGCTTAATAATTAGTGCGACGAGGTGCCCGATTGCAAACAAGCACAGATAGCCGATCACGAATTGATAAATATTATTAGTACCAAAGTTAAATTCAGCGGCGATCAGTAATTTGTAATGCAAAAAAACAGTCAGCCCACCAACTAATACGATGTACCACCATTCACGTTCTGGGTTCTTCATTAAATCTCCTTGCGATACTAAATGAATTCAATGCTTGGCCGATCGGATTTGATCTTAAAAGGATACTATTGCAAGCTTGTGACCGCTCAACAGGGTCACCCTCAACGCTTACTCAACGTCATATTCCCACTAGCCGTCGAAATAGAAAGCTGGCTTAACGCGCTCATGCCGATGAGTGTTGGCACGTTCGGCGTGATGGAAATTTCGACGTTGTACAGTTCGATATTGGCGATCTTTAAGATGGGTACTACTTTGTTGGCGGCTCGGACCATGCCGTTGGCGGTGTTAATTAATCTGGGCTGGAATTCGCCCTCCAATAAATGCATTTTTTGCGCGAGGTCAGTGGAAATCGCGACATAGGTTGCGCCGGTATCGATCATGGCGGGAGCGCTCACGCCGTTAATGGTGACTGTGGTGGTGTAATGATTGGCGCTGTTGGCGACCAAGATGACATTACCGGGGCCGATGGGATTCTTGGCAACGGTGCGGCTTTGCGTGGAGCCGGGGCAGACGTCCTGTTGGTAGGTTACTTTTCCGTCGGGCGCGGTGCATTTTTGAATGGTGGAGTCGGCGTGGGCTGGCAGGGCGTTGAACAGCAGCAGACTAACCAAGCTGGCGCTAAGCACTCCATTGGCTAACGAGTTTGGATGAATAGTCATGCTGTTTTTCCTGACAGGTCAGGACTTGGTCGTCAATTTTGCGTTACTGCCATTAACGACCAAATCAGGTTTGTTCCGATTCAACAAGGTTAGCCAACAGCGCTACCACTTCACGCCATAACGCGCATATTCTTGCTCCACACGCGGATCGAGCAGACGCGCTCCGGCGATGGCTTTGGCGCTTTCGGCCTTCTTGCCTAATTCACGTTCGACGACGGCTTTCATAAACAAGGAACCTGATTGGTTCGGGTTTTCTTCTAGCGCGGCGTTGATGTCGGCGATGGCATCGGTGTAGTTATGCTGCTTGTAGTAAATCATGGCGCGGCTATCCAACGCGGCGGCTGCGATCTGGTCGCCTAATTGGATGGCGTGCGCGCAGTCGTTTTTGCCTTCGTCTAAATCCACGTTAGCAATTCCGCGCAGCCAGCAACGCATGTTGTAGAGCGAGGCGTTGCGCGGCCATTTTTCAATTGCTGCATTGACTGATTCGATGGCTTCGTTCGATTTATCGGCAAAAAACAAAATCTCTGCCTTGCTTTGCACCAGCGCGGCTTCTTGCGCGCCGCCGTTGTCGATGGCGGCGTCCATGCGCGTGATGGCCGAGTCGAATTGATACGTTAAGGCTTCCAAGCGCGATAAGCTGGTGATGGCGGCATCGTCCACGGGATCAAGCTCTAAGGCGGCGTGCAAATCGGCCATGGCTTTATCGTCTTGACCAAGTTCGCGATAGAGTTCGGCGCGGGCTAGGTAAGTCGGTTTGTCTGCTTGCAGCGTGAGTGCTTTGGTCATGTCGGCTAATGCTTGTTCGCGCTCAAAAATGATGGTCAGGAATGCCGCGCGCGTTAGGTAACGTTTGGCCTCGTCCGGTTTGGCTTGGATAGACTGACCCAAGATGCGCAATACCTCATCGTATAAATGTTCTTTCTTGGCCTTTTCGACTTGCGCCCACGGTTGCGGATAATCGGTGCTGGTGCGCACTTTGACGGGATGGCGCGCTAACTCAGCGATTTTTTTGCGTAGATCAGGCAGATCGGCCGCGCTGATTTCTCCGCCTGCGTGATTCAATTTGAAATTAATATCGAGCACGCCGTCTTTGATACTGACGTCGTATTGATATCGGCGATTGCCGGGTAACTCGATTTGTTTTTGTTGATCGCCATCCAAACTAATGCCCTTGCCTTTATCGGGTAAAAGCATGACCATTCGGCCACTCATAAAAGGCGTTGGCGGGATGAAAACGGGAATGTCTTTCCAGATCGCGCGTGAACGATCGGGCGGTGGCGGCGCGGTGAAGCCAACTGGATCAAACTCGTAGCGGTTATTGGAGCGGCTCCAGTTTTGTTGGAACACGCCATCGACCGTAATGGTGGCGGTGGCTTTGGCTTCGTCGAATTCAAATTCGGGCGAGGTTGCGCCGTTAAAATTAGGCACTTGGCGGATCGCACCGATCAAAAATTTCTCCCGACCTTCTTTATCCAGTCGGTTTAAATTGGTGTTCATCATGCCAGCCATTGGACCGCGATAGGTGAACTTGAGCTTGGTCGCTGCGGGCAAATTAATGCCGCCGCGCATATCGATGGTGGAAATGAATTCAATCATTGGTCGTGCGGGATATTGATCTGGTACTTTCAATAAATCCGCGCCATTGGCGCTCACTGGCAGCACCCAATATAGATGTGGAACATCGTTGAGATCTTCGGGCATGGAACCCAAACCGGTGCCGTCTAAATACAAATCTTGTCCATCAATATGCGCCAGCACCAAAACGTGATTAAACGCTGCCACCGAAGGAATGCGAGCGGGGATCATATCGCCATTATTTAAATTCGCGATAATCGGTTCGGCCTCCACACCAAGTTGATGCAACACCGCTAACAATAGCAATGATTTCGCTTTGCAATCGCCAAAACGCGTAGCCCAAGTTTGTTCCGGTGCTTGCGGTACGTAATTGCCGCCATCCATCGCTTTTAAAAAATACCGGACTTTGTTCTGCGCCAGTTGCAACGCTAGAGCCGCGCGTTGACGTTTGTCGTTAGTACTTTGAGCAATCTTTTGCACTTCTTGATCTAATGAACCGCCGGGCTGAATTAGGCCATCGGTGACATACAGCGGTGCCATGATTTTGGACACCGTTTTCCAGTCAGCAAAGCTAGATAATTCAATCGCCTGCGGCTTGTAATAGCGCCCCGGTGCACCAGCGGCAGCATCGGGCTGCTTGGCAATTGGCAGCATCACACTGATTTCGTGCCAATCACCCATGCGCGATTCTTTTGGCGTTGCGCCTGTAAGATACAGCTTCCAATTAATTGCATCGCTGTCTTGCCACAACGCGCGCACTCGACCAAAACCAACTCGCACAGGCTCCACCACCAAACCCGCGCTGGCCGAAACGTTGCCTTGCAGCGTTGCATCACTAAACGTCGTTGAATAACGCAGATCCAGTATGTCACCGACCCGCAAACCCTCGGCTGCCAAGGTCGCGGTTAGCAAGCCATCCAACATCAGGTTTTCTAAATTCGCTTCGCGCCGCAACACGGTAAATTTTTGCCCTTGCGCTAAAACGTCGATCCGATGTCCGTCACGAATAATATCGACGCCATGAATAATCAAATCCCCATGATCGGGCCACCATTTGAGCACGATCGAACCCATCTTATTAAGGGCATCGGCTGAGGTAACGCGCTGCGCGGATTCGCCGTAATTCCAAACAATACCGTTTTGAACACGAATTTGATTATCCAACACCACCGCTTGTAATTTGTCGTCGCTGGCGGCGATTTTCTCTGGCGGGGTCGCCATAAGCACCCAGTCTGGCGTGGGCTGATACAGCGGCGTATCGCCCGCATAACTCGATCCAAATCCAGCCAGCAAAGATAGCGACAACAAAGAACAACTGAGGAATTTACTCATAAATAACGATCCATCCTTGGCCAGATAAAGCGAGTGTGTCAAACCCGAATTGGGTTGAACCCGATGTAGAAATAGTTGTGCCAAAACCCAAGCAGCGCGCAGCGAATTTACTTAAAAACAGCGCAAACTCGGCGGACATGTTGAATCAAAAAGTTGCCAATAAACATCGTTTAGCAGCCTATAGCTTTATGACCCATTTGTAAATGCCCTAAATAGGGCATCGGTATAGGTAGGTTTATTGAAAGGAGGATTTGGTGCGGAAAACGATCAACTGGTTAAATTAATCTGATCGCCAGATGGTAACTGAGTCAGCGCAGGATCAATTTATCAGCACGTTCTGGTCGGGTGACAGCGCTGCGTTAGCTTGCTCAATGCGCGATTAAATGACGCAAACGAAAACGGCGTCGCCAAGAAAATTCCGGACGACGCCACTAGCAAATTAACAACTAGTGAATCCCGTTAATCGGCCCTGTCACCGTGGTTGCAGCGGTTCCACCTAGTCCGGTTCCTGGCGCTGTTTTGGAGTTGAACAGGAAATACATTTCGCGGCCATAGAAGAACGATAAACCGTAAGCGACGTAGGAGCCGTTGCTCAAGGTTGAGCTACCGCTTGTTTGACCTGCGATATTGCTGAACGCCATCGCGCTAACGGTGTTGATTTGATCGGCATTACCGACTTGGTAGTTGAATGTACCAGCAGTGACTTTTGAGCCAGCGTTAGCCACAATTAGCGGCACAGTCACCGGCGTTGCGGGACAATAAAATCCGGAGTTAGCATTACTGGTACACAAGGCTAGATTGGCTGCTGGGTCGTTGAAGAACATCACAAACGTACCGCTATCGATATAGGCGGGATTCCACGTACCACCAATTTGAGTCTGGAACGAGCCCGTGTTGTCGTTCACGATCGCCACCGTGCTGGCAGCAGGCGTGTTGTTGGCTTGCGTGCTAACACCGAAAGTTAATGTGCCCACGACAGGGCTACTTAATCCAGCGGATGAAACCGAAGGTAAAGCGATCACAACGCCGTTGTTGTCCGAGGAAAATTGGGGAACGATGTTGGGCACTCCTGCATAGGCGCTAATGGGAGTTGGTGAACAAGTATTAATTGCCGAATTTTGACAGTCATAAAAATCACCTTGATCAAGAAGATCAAAACCCACACCGATTAGGCCATTACCGCCAAAGGCTTGAATGGTGTCAGTCTCGGCACCGCCTTGACCGATGCATGAAGTAGGAGGTGTATATCCCGACGCACCAAAGACCTGCATATTGGCATTTTTTACCTGCTTGCCTGCGATATAAATATCCGCGGAAACTACCGGCCCATAGACATAGGAAGAAACATAAATCTCGCATTCAGTGAGTGAATGTCCTGCTGTACTTCCCGCCACTAAAGGCAGGCCGTTACTGCCCGGTTGCAAACTAGCAGGCAGCGCAGCGGCCGCCATCCGGATTCCGCTCGAGCCAGTATCCACGCTGACGTGATCGATAATTTGGCAATTGGTCGTGCTGCCAGGAGCGCAAATTTTTACGGTCACGTACGGGACGTTGGCATTATTGGCCGCCCCCGCCGTGCCACCAGCAGCGCAAGGAAACCCATCAATCACTAAAGGCGCAACGTTACCGGTGCCAATCGACGTGGCGCCACCACATGCCATTGCCACTTGTGGCACTAACGCACATGAAACGGCAACATTGCTTACATTGGCGCTCGCCACTGAACCAGTGCCATTGGCGACAGAACAGGTGTAGTAATTCGGTAGCACGTTGGTCGCGGTAACCGAATACTGACCGCCCGAACTTAAGGCCGTCGGGAAGGTGAATGATCCATTGGCAGAAACGGTAATCGTATCGCCGCTATTGTTTTGTAAGCTCACCGAGCCATTGAGTCCGGTCACCGTGCCGCCTACCGTAAAGCTTGTCGCTGGAGGTGTAGGGGTTGGCGTTGGTGTTGATGAGCTACTTCCGCCGCCCCCGCCGCCGCAACCTGCGATTAAGCCGCAAGCGATCAATATCCATGCATATTTATTCATTTTCGTGCCTCGAAATCGTCAGAATTTAATGTGTACTTCAAGCATTATTGAGCTTGATTTGCCGCTTTAGGAATGGGCGATTCCATCGGAACTCCGATTGGGCCAGTCAATGAAGCAGGTAGCTGCGAAGGCAGGTGGGCAGTGCCGGTAAAGATGCGGTTGTGCACTGCTGAATGCATTTCAAAATCGGCAGCAACTCGGTCGGCACGACGCGCGGTGGCGTGTTTATCGTTGCGCGCTTTTTGACTGACTGGCGCGTTGAATTTATCGAAATGGGTACCAAGAATTTGGCGCATATCTGGGCGCTTGCCCTTGCCGTTCCAAGTCACTTCAAATACTTGTCCGGCTGGGTTGACGAACTCATGTACGATGATGCCGTTTGGTAGAGTCAAGGCGTAATCGGTATAGCCGGCGTTGGCCGTTTTGACCAAGGTTGCGTTCAGGGCGGCCTGATCCGCAATGACGCTAGCCTCATCACCGCCCAAGGTTGCCCAAGCCGGCAGTGCTACCAATACGGCGGCAGCGAGCGCTACTTGGGTCGCTGTTCTGGCTGCGCGATGACGGGAATGTCCGATAAGTTGTACAAAGTTGTTCATGTTTTATTCCTAATTTGCATGTTACAAAACTGGACTGGTATTACAGCGTATTGACCTCGTTGATTTTACATTGGCGTGAATTACGCGGGCTTTAATTCACAAATTGCCACAGGTATTGCAATACGAAACGTCTTCAAACGGCCCTTACACAGAATTTAACTATTGGTCTTGGTTCCCCAAATTCGCACATTGAGGCCTAGATCTTCAACTAGGCCTGTGATCATCTTCAGATTAGTCATTATTTTTTTAATTTGCTGAGAATCAGCTAACGATTCATTCATCGCGGGCTCAAAAAAATTCTGCGGCAGATTAATCGCCATGAACAAGCGACCTTGAATAAAGCACGCTTGGAAATCGCCGACTTTGTCGTGCAGCAGTTTAAATTTATCCATCAAGGATGGCGTCATGATGTAGCGCCCTTCGACTTGGTCGGTCGATTGCACGGTGAATAATTTGTTAAATTCAGGGTCTTCTAAGGTCAAGGTTGAACCGAATAATTTGTCAAAAATATTCCAGCTATGCGGTTTGACTAAGGTGCGACCAGCGAAATTTTTGTTGAAGTCGGCGATGAAAAACAAGCCTTTAAAAATCGTCACATACGTGGTCGTGGTCGATGTCCTGCCATCGGAATCGGTGCTGGTGTGCTGACGTTCTTCTTCGGCATCCACGAGCGAAAATTTAATCGCCGTTTGCCCTATCGTGCCTTGCACCACATCTTTGCCCGAGAACCGATCTGGCTGAGTAAACATACCCGGTTGGTTGAATTCGTCCAAATCGATGCTGCCGTCAAAGTAGTAACTCAACGAAGGATCAATGTCCTCTAACAGAATCGGCATGATTTGTTGTTTAAAGCGTTTAACTACCTTGCTAATTAAATAGTTGTACACGATGGCGGCAAGGATGATCCCGACCACCAATGCCATGATCGTGCCGCCGGTGCTGTGATGACCGTGGATGACCAAGGCGGCAAAGCCCGCCAGCAGCAAAATCGGCGCGGCCCAAAAACGGGCTTTGGAAATCGATGCATGACGCTCTTCTTCTAACGTGACCAGCGTGCGTAACAACTCGTTGGACATCGCCATCGTTATCTCCAGATTTTGACGGCTTCGCGTTCTTCTGGCGCGGCTTCAAACCACGTGCGAGTTTTGTAGCCCATGATGTTGGCGGCGATATTGGATGGGAACATTTGCACTGCGTTGTTGTAATCCGTGACGGCGGCGTTGAAGGCGCGGCGCGAAGCGGATAATTGTTCTTCGACTTCATTCAACGACATTTGCAATGTGGTGAAAGAGTCCATCGCTTTCAGGTCCGGGTAGTTTTCCGCCAACGCAAATACCGAACGCAGTTGCGAGGTGATTTTGCCGTCCATAGCGACTTTGGCGTTATCGCCGCCGGACATCGCTTGCGAGCGCGCCTCGGTTAATTCTTTCAAGACCTTTTCTTCATAGCCCATGTATTTTTCGCATGAAGCCACTAAATTAGGAATCAGATCAAAACGTTTTTTGAGTTGCACATCAATTGAAGCGAAAGCGAATTCAACTTGATTCTTTTTCCCAGTTAATGAGTTGAAAAGCACAATAATAAACAGCACTACTAAACCTAGTACTAGCCAGCCGATCGGTCCCATGATTGTTCCTTTTGTTTCGTTACTTTGATTAACGCTAGCGGCACGGCTAGCTGATTGTTTTCAAACGAGCACAACTTTAATTTAACCTTTCGGCCCAAGAAACGGTAATCGCATTGGCTTATTACCGTGCGATTGGTGTAAAGCGACTCAGCTTGCTTTGTCACTTTATGGGCCACTGACAGTAATGCAAATATTGAAATTAAGCAACATTATGTCCGCGCTTGTCGCGCTTTTGTTACGACCAATAGCCAACTAAACGTAGGGAGTTGATTGTGGCAGCGCGCAGAACAACGGCGCTTAAGCAGTCTTGGCAACCAGTGGAATCGAGACATAGAACGTCGTGCCGACGGCCAGTGCGCTTTGAAAACGTATCCGTCCGCCCAATAAGCCAGTGACAATATTGTAGATAATGTGCAAGCCCAAGCCGGTGCCGCCCAGATTGCGTTTCGTGGTAAAGAACGGCGTATACACTTGCGCTTGATGTTCCTCAGAGATGCCGTTGCCATCGTCACTAACGATTAATTCCAACCAACCGGGTTCGGCTTCGTGCGCGGAAATATGAATCGTGCCGGTGCTGCGATCCTCAAACGCGTGGATCAAGGCATTGTTAATTAAGTTGGTCACTACTTGTCCCAACGGCCCCGGATAGCTGTCCATCATCAAGCCAGGCTGAATCCGTTGCACTACGTTGATCGAGGTGAGTTTGAGCGAAGGCTGGAGCGTGAGCAAAACATCGTTCAGATAATCTTCCAGCGCAAAAACCCGTCGTTGCGAACTGGTTTGATCGACCGCGACTTGTTTAAAGCTGGCGACCAAATCGGCGGCGCGTTTTATATTGTGTAGCAACACAGTGCTAGAACTTTCGACGTTCTCGATATAGTTTTCCAACTGCGAACGCTTCATGCCGGTTTTATAAGCAGCGACAAAATTCTGCGTCTTATCTGCCATGGTGCTCGCCGCTAACAAGCAATTGCCGATGGGCGTATTCAATTCATGCGCCACGCCCGCGACCAAGGAACCGAGTGCAGCCAGTTTGTCGCGCCGCAGCAGTTCCTCTTGGGTCACGCTCAAATTGTCTAATGCAGCGGCCAGTTCTCGATTCGCACTAAGTAGTTCGCTAGTGCGCTGCGCTACCAAGTCTTCTAAGTTCTCGCGGTGGCGGGTTAATTCGCGTTCGCGTCGCTCGCGCTCAATTGCGATGCCCGCAATGTGGGTCGCGAATCCGATTAATTCCATGTCTTCGGCAATCGGGCTGCGGACTTCGCGGTAATACATCGCAAACGCGCCCAAGACCTTGCTTTGATCTAAAAAAATCGGTGTGGACCAGCAAGCCCGATAACCGTATGGTTCGACCAATCCTTTATAGGGCGCCCATAAGGGATCGCTCATCATGTCGGTCACGATGACTTGTTTTTTGAGGTACATCGCGGTTCCGCACGAACCAACCATGGGCCCAATCGACAATCCGTCGAGCTTTTGGCTGTATTCGTCGGGCAAATTTGGCGCAGCTCCAGCGCGAATATGGATTCCATCTTCATCAAGCAATAAGGTGGAACAGGTTACGCCATTGGATTGCGATTCGATCAGCAGCATCAAGGCCGACAAGGTCGCTTTCAAATCGACACCTTTGGCAATCATCTCCAACAGCTTGCTTTGCCCAGAGTTAAGCTCATCCGATTTGCGCCGCCCGTATTGTTCTTTCTCCAATAAGGTACTTTGCTTTTCAACCAAAGTTTGCAGTTCACTGATCACCACAGCCGCGTCACTACCGGCCACATAATCGGCACTGGTATTCGTTAAATTACGCTGATCATGCAGGGCTGACATGACTTTCTCCTAGGGCGCAAGTAACGGGAATGTTACTTTGGCACAATAAGAATAAGCCATATTCTTGAAAACACAATGACATTGCAACGTTAAATGCGTGAAATAGGCACACTAAAATCTAACATCGCGCTTGGGGCGCGCATAAGCGTGGTTATGTTGGCAATGCAGATGGTAATACGTCGACGGCAAAAACGGCAAAATCGGAACACGAGGAGCGGGCCGATAAATAGCGCTCATGTTTAGCGCAAATTCCATCCTCTCCGCGCACGCTGGCATAGGCCGAACTCATGCTGGATAAACCGGGAATGGCGCGCTCTAAATATTCCGGTTGGTTACGAAAATGAGTGCAATGCGCGCAGCTATTATTGGTCGTTGAATTCGTTAGGCTGCTCATGCTGTTCTCACCGTTGATTGCTGTGCAAATTAACTGGCTATCCTTCCCTGATTTGACTATCAGGGAAGAGCCAGCAACTCATCAATGCACTAAATTAGTCCAGTGCGATGCAAACACATAGACCGACAAAATAAAGCCCAAAATCACATTAATCACCACACCAGCGCTAAAGGCCAAGAACGGCTTTTTACCCGCATGCGCCAACTCGCTAAAGCGGGTCGTCAAACCAATGCTAAAGAAGCAGAAAATGAATGACCAGGTACGCAGATTTTTAATCGGATCGGATAAATTCGGCGCAACCAATTTACCAAAATCGGCCAAGCTATAGTGCTGCGCTACCCAGGTAATAATCAGTGAAGCGATCACAAAACCAATCACAAATTTAGGAAAGCGCCACCAGATTTCGGCGGCATCGGCCTTGCGACCGGATTCGCTTTTCTCCCAACGCGTGGTTGCGATCACGGCTAGTACAAAAGCCCAAATCCCAATCCACACATCGCGCCCTACGACCTTCATCAAGGTAAATGCCCAGACCGCTTGATCGGCGTTTCCGGTAATGCCCGGCGCCTGTCCTGCATAGCCACCGTACGCTTGCGCTGCGGCGAAACCGGCGGCGTCAGCAAACTCTGATGTGCCTATCCACGCACCGGCTACGCCGGTTGGTAATTCCAAATAACGGGAAGTTAGCGGCAACACAAAAATCATCACAATCGCCCAAATAATGACCACCGTAATCGACACCGAAGCGTGTTCTTTTTTGGCGCCCACGGCACCCGCAATCGCAATCGATGCCGACACACCGCAGACCGCACCACCGGCGGCCAAGGTCGCGGCAAAGCGGCGATCTAAACCTAAACGTAAGGCCACATTAAAGATCACCAAAAACGTCACGATAGAAACGATAGACGCTTGGAAAATCGCCACTGGCCCGGCCCACAACAACAAGGTAAACGGCAAGGTAGCGCCCAGCAAAATAATGCCGACCTTAACGTAAAACTCAACCCGAAATCCACTCTTTAACCACGCGGGCAAAATCGCGCTATTCGAGATAACCAAGCCCAATAACAACGCCACCAAAGGCGGTTCCAGATTGTATTTATTGGCTTGCGTCCATTGACCAATTGCAAAAATCAGAATCGAAAAAGCGTACAAGAAAATAAACGAAGGAATGAATTCGCGCAGCTTGGCTCCCAAGGTTTTTAGCGCTACCGAAAACAGTACCAGCCACAACGCAAACTGCGCCACATAGCGATCCGCATTGCCCGCAAAGTGCTTACCTAAGTCTTCAAAGCTGGTCCATTTGGCGGGCGTGACGGCAATCCACTTTAGGCTGCTGCCGTTGAGGAATAACAAATAGCCCACCAGTACCAAACCAACACCGACCCAAATCGCCCACCAATCTTCTTTCAGCCACAGCTCGCGCCAACCCAATGCTTTGGCTGGCGCGGGCTGCGCTGCTGCATCTACCGCAATTGAACTCATGTTGCTTCCTTCTCTTTTGTTGTTGTCACTTCAAATTAAACAGCCGCTAAAGCTTGTTCTAAATCGGCAATCAAATCGTCGCTGTGTTCAATCCCAATCGACAAGCGCACGGTGTCTTCGGTCACGCCTGCTTTCGCCAATTCTTCGGGATTGAGTTGGCGGTGCGTGGTAGAAGCGGGATGGCAAGCCAAGGATTTGGCGTCGCCGATATTGACTAGGCGGGTGAACAATTGCAGCGCATCTTGGAATTTGGTTCCGCCCACGATGCCGCCTTGGACACCAAACGTTAAGATGCCGGATGGACGTCCGCCTAAATATTTTTGCGCCAAGGCGTGATCGGGATGATCGGGCAGTCCAGAATAATTCACCCACTTCACTTTGGCGTGGCCTTGCAAATACTTGGCAATCTTGATCGTGTTTTCAGTAATGCGATCCATGCGCAGGGCTAAGGTCTCGATGCCTTGCAAGATCAAGAAAGCATTAAATGGCGAAATGGCTGCGCCGGTATTACGGAGCGGGACAACACGGGCTCGACCAATAAAGGCAGCTTCGCCTAAGGCTTCGGTGTACACCACGCCGTGATAAGACACATCCGGTTCATTTAAGCGGCGGAATTTTTCTTTGTGCTTGGCCCACGGGAATTTGCCCGAATCGACAATCACACCGCCAATCGAATTACCGTGGCCGCCCAGATATTTGGTCAGCGAATGAATCACAATATCCGCGCCGTGTTCAAACGGACGCAACAAATAAGGCGTAGGCACGGTGTTATCGACAATCAACGGAATCCCGTTGTCATGCGCAATCGCGGCAATGGCAGCGATGTCGGTCACATTGCCTAAGGGTTTACCAATCGATTCGACATAAATTGCTTTGGTTTTATCGTCGATTAATTTTCGAAACGACTCCGGATCACGTTGATCTGCAAAGCGGGTAGTAATGCCAAATTGCGGAAAAGTGTGGGCAAATAAGTTATAGGTTCCGCCGTACAAGGTCGCAGCAGAAACGATATTGTCGCCCGCTTCCGCGATCGTTTGAATCGCATACGTGATCGCTGCTTGACCGGATGCCACCGCTAACGCGGCGATGCCGCCTTCTAATAAGGCCACCCGTTTTTCCAGCACATCTTGGGTCGGATTCATGATGCGCGTATAGATGTTGCCCGCGACTTTTAAATCAAACAAATCCGCGCCGTGTTGCGTGCTATCAAATGCGTAAGACGTGGTTTGATAAATCGGTACCGCCGCTGCCTTAGTGGTTGGGTCAGGTGAATAGCCGCCGTGAACAGCAATCGTTTCAAGCTTCATGTCTGTTTCCTTTGTGAGCACAAAATGGTCAGAGTGACCGAAATTAGTTTGCGCTATGGTAGAAACAAGCCATGAATCTGAGCAACGAATTAATTGCTATATCGATAGTTAGTTTTTCGCATAAGAAAATAGCGAGCACATGCAAAATGTGAATTGTGGCGATTGTCTTTGTGAAAGCTGCTGGAGCAATGATTGACCACCCAACGTCGCGCGTCGGCACGCTGGGTGGGTGGAGCAAAACAGGAGTTATTGCACGATTGAGGCAACCACCAGGGTTGCCCCTGCGACGCAAATGCAGTGCAGCTTACAACGCCACGTCGCGCGTTTCGCGCATCGATGTCACCGCGATAAAACTCAATAGCGCCGCAGCAGAAACATAATAGCCAACCCAGCTTAAACCGCCGCGTTCAACCAACATTTGCGCGATGAATGGCGCAATTGACGCGCCAATGATGCCGCCGATGTTGTACGAAATCGACGCGCCGGTGTAACGCACCGCGGTGGGAAAAATCTCAGGCAGCAAGGCACCCATCGGGCCGAAGGTAAAGCCCATCAAAAATAATTCGATAATCAAAAACAGCGCGACCAACAGCGTGCTGCCACTGCCCAGCAAAGGCTGCATCGCAAAGCCGGACAAGAAGGCGCACAATGCGCCCAACATCAACACCGGCTTGCGTCCCCATTTATCGCTCGCCCACGCCGAAATCGGGGTAGCCAATCCCATAAACACCACCGCCAAACACAACAAGCCCAAAAACTCGGGCTTGGTGAAATGCAGATTTTTAACACCATACGACAAGGAGAACACGGTCGAAATATAAAACAAGGCATAGCACACCACCATCGCTAATGAGCCTTGCAATACCGGTTTGAAATGCCGACTAAAAATCGTCGCAATCGGGAATTTGACTTGTTCCTTGTGTTTCACCGCGGCCATAAATACCGGCGATTCGTGCAATTTCAAACGCACATACAAACCAACAATAACCAGCACCGCACTCAACACAAAGGGAATACGCCAGCCCCAGCTTTTAAATTGCTCGTCGCTCAAACTCAGCGCCAAGCCAAAAAATAAACCGTTGGCTAGCAAGAATCCAATCGATGGGCCCAATTGCGGAAACATGCCGAACCACGCGCGTTTTCCGGCGGGCGCATTTTCGGTAGCTAATAGCGCCGCGCCGCCCCATTCGCCTCCTAAACCAATTCCCTGCCCGAAGCGTAAGACGCACAACAAGATCGGCGCTAACGTACCGATGCTGTCGTAACCCGGCAGAAATCCAATCAAAGTGGTCGAAATCCCCATCACCAATAAAGACGCGACCAAAGTCGATTTGCGTCCTATCCGATCGCCAAAGTGACCAAACAAGGCCGAGCCGATTGGTCGCGCTAAAAACGCAATTCCAAAGGTCAAAAACGCATTCAAGGTCTGTGCGGTAGAAGAATCGTGTGGGAAAAACGTCGGCCCAATCACCAGCGCGGCGGCGGTGGCAAACACATAGAAATCAAAAAACTCAATCGCGGTGCCAATAAAACTCGCCACCGCAACGCGGGTTGGCGAGTTGGTCGGTGCGAGCTGCGCTGGGTTGGAATGGGGAGTTGGGTGGCTTGATTGGTCGCTCATAGTGGTTTGTTGTTAGTGATGATTATTAATGCCGCGGCTGGTTGATTTTTTTGCACGCCAAATAGTGCCACGGATGGGATACGGCGGCAATAAACCGGCCCACGCGCCAAGAAAAATAATGGAATTGAAATTGAATTTGGCAATGTGTTGTGAGAGCAATTGATTGGCGCATTGATTGGCCGAAGGAACGGAAAACAGCGCAGCAAATTTAACGATT
The DNA here is from genome assembly GCF_004358105.1 of Sapientia aquatica. Taxonomy (GTDB): domain Bacteria; phylum Pseudomonadota; class Gammaproteobacteria; order Burkholderiales; family Burkholderiaceae_D; genus Solimicrobium; species Solimicrobium aquaticum. The sequence continues at coordinate 298,197 of NZ_SMYL01000004.1, forward strand.
TTCGATTTTGAATTGTTAAATTTAATTGAATCGCAGCAATAGTTAAATATTTCAAGGATAATTCCGAAAATTGTGTCTTTGCGTCCATCGCTGCTAGGAAAATTGTGTTCGACACGGAACCGACGGCAAGTCGGATTCCTGTAAATTCTTTAACCAAGACAAGGCAAATCAGCGCCGCAATGTCGCCCTCCATTTAACAATGCGGACCAGCCAACAACGCGCCGCCGATCTGCCAAGGCGCAGCACAGTCGCAGCCCAATGTAGCCCAAATTAGTGAGTCAATGAGAGTGCTTAAACGTCGTCAATTTCTCAGAACTCGTGCAATGATTCTGTCTGGTTGTTTTATCTTGCACGCTTCTCAAGCAGCCGTCCTGCAGAAAGACTACGACCTCGTCATCGCTTCCACCAAAGGTAATTTGAACGCTGCACAACTGGCGCCGGCAATTGATCAACTACGTCAGTGGCATGAGGACGAGCCGCAGAATCTGCATATTGTGTTTGACTTAATCGCGCTGCATGACAAAGCTGGCGACTTTGCGGCTGCCGCAACCTTGGTGCAACAAATTGAATTAACCAAAGCGCCCGATTACGCAATCCGCTCGGCAGCACATGCATTGCTCAAAACCGGCCAATTCACTCAGGCCGAGCAAGCCTATCAATTGTTGCTCAGCAAAACACCGAATGAGCGCGAACTACAAGCCGGTTTGGTGTATGCGTGGCTGGGCCAACAGCGCAGCCAAGAAGCGCTCGATTATCTCGACCACATTTTGACCGCGGAACGCGATCCCAGCGCGCCGCCGCTGGCGAGTAATTTGCCGATCATTATTGCGCTGGCCGAAGTCCATGAGCAGCGCCATGAGTGGTTGCAAGCGGCGGGTGGTTTTCACCAAGCGTTGCAGATTAATCCCGATTTTCGCTATGCCAAACGCGGTTTAGTTTTTATGCTCGACCAAGCTGGGGCGATTTATTTAGCCAATTATTTCGCCCAACTTTATCGCGATGTATTTAGTCCAGAAGAACAGTACAAATTTGCCCATGCGGATTCGGCGCTCACAATTCGTTACGGCAAAGCGCAATTGGCTACCGATAATACCCGCGCTCGCTTTACTACTACCGACATTGCGCTCGATGAAAATACCGCGCTGTCACAGCAATACGGCGTCACCAACAAAGCCAAATTTGACCGCATCATTGCCTTGGATGACCGCGCTGCGATGCAGGAAGTGATTGCGCTGTATCAGCAACTGATCGCCGACAAAGTGGAGATTCCGAACTATGTGAAATCATCGGTAGCCGATGCGTATTTGTATTTACAGCAGCCAGAAGCGGCGCGCGATATGTATGTGGATTTGATTGACCATTGGGATTCATCCGATCCATCGGGCTTAATCGATCTGCAAGCTATGTTGATTTATGCCTACGGTGACGCAGGACAATACGCGCAAGCCGAAGCCTTAGCTCAGCAAATGGTGCAGCAGCAAGCGCAGCGAGTTCCTAAGGGGAAGAACGCGCCGCGAACCATGAGCGCGGCGTATTTACGCGCCTTGATTATTCATGCCAATCTGCAAAAAAATAACGATCACTTGGATGCTGCGCAAAGCCAAATCACCGCTTTGTATAGGGATGCGCCGTTTAACAATGATCTTCGTTCTTCTTGGGCGTCCTTGCTCTCGGCACGCGATCATCCACGCGCTAGCTTGGACGAATATACGCTACTGCAAATTGATCAGCCCAATTCCATCGAAGCGGCTTTGGGCCGGGCGGAATTGTTATTGTCCTTGGACGAATTCAATCAATCGAAAGCGCTGCTACCCGCGTTGATCGACAATTTTCCTGAAAACAAACAAGTACAAAATCTGGCCCAACGCATCGCCAATTACGACCAACCGCTGTATCGCTTAGAGACCACGCTAGGTCATGGCGCGGCTAAAAGCGGGGCGGATTCGATATCGAGTGCGGTGGTGTACACCGCGCCATTATTGTTAGACGGACAAAGCGATCAACCAAATAACACGTCCGATTGGTGCAGCAATCATCTACGCTTGTTTGCGCGGGTCGATCATAGTTCTGGCAACACCATCGATGGTACCTCGGCAAACCGCAGCCGCGCTGGTGTCGGCATCGATTATCGGGCCGAGAATTTGAGCGCCGAGGCGCAGTTCAATCACACCTTAAACAGTATCCACAATAATGGTGTCGCTCTCGCGCTGAATTGGGCAATCTCGGACAACTGGCGCACTCGCGTCTTGGTCGATACCAACATCATCGATTTAGCTCCGGTAGCGATGAACTTAGGTATCTCGGCTAAGCAAGAAAAATTCGGGCTTGATTGGAGTCAAAACGAAGCGCGCAAAGCTGGTGCGGAACTATCGAGCACACAGTATTCCGACACCAATGTCCGCAAAGCCGTTTATAGCTGGTGGATGGAGCGTTGGGTCAGCGAACCGATTTATAAAATCAATACCGTACTGGGTTTTGCTAGCTCGCGTAATAGCTTAGCGAATCGCGCTTACTACAATCCAAGCCAAGACCAAGAACTCGACCTCGACATCAAAGCGGAGTGGCTCACTTGGCAGCGCTATAAGCGTTCGTTCCGCCAGCGCGTCGATTTGACCTTGGGACATTATTGGGAAACTGGTTATAGCTCGGGCGCCACGTCGGGATTGCGCTACGAGCACGAATGGAATTTTGAAAACGAATTCGGATTTAGCTACGGAGTTGGGAGGAATTTCCATCCCTACGACGGCACGCGCGAATACCGCAATTATTTTTACTTGAATTTAACGGGAAGAATCTGATGAATTGGCCTGCTGTTTCCTCCTTCACAACGATTAGGCTGCGCGCTGCGTTGCTCGGTCTGTGCTTAACACTGGCGGCATTATTACCGAGCGCACCAGTGACCGCTCAAGACCAGGCAACGCCGGCAGAACGACTGCTCAGCGCCGTGCCGCCAGCTAACGATCCGGCGCAAAGTTTTCGGGTGCTGTGTTACCACGACATACGCGACAATTTACCCGAGACGTTTAAAGACCATGTCGAACCAACGGCGGTGGATACGATTGAATTAATCCGCCACTTTACTTGGCTCAAAGAAAACGGTTATCAGCCAGTAAGCTTGCAGCAAATTATTGACGCGCGCGCTGGTAAAACGCCATTACCGGACAAAGCGATTTTGCTGACCTTTGATGATGGTTATAAGAGCGTGTACACCAAAGTTTATCCGCTGCTGCAGTTATTTCACTTTCCAGCGGTAATTGCAATTGTGGGCGATTGGATCGAGACACCCGCCGATAAAAAAGTCATGTTTGGAGACAATTTGCTCGGGCGCGATCAGTTTGCCAATTGGGACGACATCCGCGTGATGGTGGCGTCAGGCTTAGTCGAGGTCGCTTCCCATTCGCACGATTTACACAAAGGGATACAGGCTAATCCGCAAGGTAATTCGCTGCCTGCGGCGATTACCCATCGCTACACGCCCAGCGATGCGAGCTATGAAACCGACGAGCAATATACCAAGCGCATCAACACCGATTTACAACGCAATTCCGATTTAATTGAGCGCAAACTGCATAAACGTCCGCGCGCCATGGTGTGGCCTTATGGACGCTATAACTTAGCAACCACCAACTGGGCGGCCAGTGCGGGTATGCCGATTACCATGAACTTAGAATCCGGCCCCAACCGACCGACCGATACGTTGGCGCAAGTGCGGCGCACCTTAATCAACTTCAATACCGGCATCCCAGATCTCATCAATATGCTGCATGAACCGATCGATTATTCGGGTCGCGCCGTGCCGCTTGAGCGCGTGATTCACGTCGATCTGGATTACATCTACGACGCCAATCCTGCACAGCAAGAAATCAATCTATCGCGCTTACTCGATCGCATCAAACGAATACACCCGACCACCGTGTATTTACAAGCCTTTGCCGATCCAGACGGAAAGGGCGTTGCGACGGCGTTGTATTTCCCGAATCGGCATTTACCGATGCGCTCGGATTTATTCTCACGAGCGGCGTGGCAGTTAAGTAATCGGGTTGGCGTTAAAGTGTATGCATGGATGCCAGTAATGGCGTTCGATTTACCTGCCACGAATCCTGCCGCGTCCAAGCTGGTGCAACTCATGCCCGACGCACCCGCCGCCGCTGCGGTCAATCGCTATCACCGCTTATCGATCTTCGATCCGCTGGTACAAAAAACCATTACAGAGATTTACGAAGACTTAGGCAAAGCCGCGATCTTTAACGGTGTGCTGTTCCATGATGACGCGACGCTGTCTGACTTTGAGGACGCTAATCCCGCCGCCTTAAAAACCTATCACGACGAATGGCAGTTGCCCGATTCAATCAGCGACATTCGCAATGCGCCGGAAATGCGTCAACGTTGGATGGAACATAAAATCGCCTATATCGACGCATTCACCATGCGCTTAGCCGCCACGCTACGCGCTTACCAACCAACGCTGCACACAGCGCGTAATTTGTACGCCCAGCCGGTATTAAATCCAGCATCGGAAGAATGGTACGCGCAAAGTTTGCCGCGCTTTTTAGCCAACTACGATTTCACCGCCGTTATGGCGATGCCCTATATGGAAGGCGCATCCGATCCAGAGGGTTGGCTGAAAACCTTGTTTGAAAAAATACATTCGATTCCCGGCGCGCTCGACAAAACCGTTTTTGAATTGCAAAGCCGCGATTGGAAAACCAATCAAGCTATTCCAGCCGACACCTTAGCCGCGCAAATGCGTAGTCTGCATTTACAAGGTGCGCGGAATTTTGGTTATTACCCGGATGATTTCCAAGCCAACGTGCCCAACGAAGACATTATAAAGCCCGAAATTTCTGTTGAAACTAACGTGCCGGTGCCCGTGAAATAGTCATGAATATCGACATTCTCTTATTCGATTTTACGTTTTACTACCCGTTATTCATGGCCTATCTATGGATGATTGGTGGCATTACGTATTATTTCCGTTATGAGCATAAAAGCCATAGCATCAAAGACCCGATGACGCTGCTCAACAGCACGCCCTTGGTGTCGGTGATCGTGCCGTGCTTTAACGAAGAAGAGAATGTGCACGAAGTCGTTGATGCCTTATCCAAACTGAATTACCCCAACTACGAAATCATTTGCGTCAACGATGGCAGCAAAGACAATACCGGTCCGATACTCGACGAGTTGACCAATACTTACCCCAAACTGCGGGTAATTCATCAAGCTAAAAATCAGGGTAAAGCGGTGGGATTAGACACCGCCGCCTTGGTGGCACGCGGTGAATTTTTATTGTGCATGGATGGGGATGCGATTCTGGATCCCGATGTGATTCCTTGGATGTTGCAGCATTTTGAAGCGGGCCATCGAGTTGGCGCAGTCACTGGCAATCCGCGCATCCGCACGCGCTCCACCTTGCTAGGGCGATTGCAGGTGGGTGAATTTTCTTCGATTGTTGGCTTGATTAAGCGCACGCAGCGCATTTACGGGCGCATCTTTACCGTCTCGGGCGTGGTGGCGATGTTTAGGCGGCGCGCCTTGCTGCATATCGGATTTTGGAGTCCCGACATGCTGACCGAGGATATCGACATCAGTTGGAAGCTACAAACCAATCATTGGGATATTCGCTTTGAACCACATGCGCTGTGCTGGATTTTGATGCCCGAAACCTTGGCCGGTTTATGGAAACAACGCCTACGCTGGGCCATGGGTGGGATTCAGGTCATTCGCAAATATCTACCAACGCTGTGCGCGTGGCGTATGCGACGCATGTGGATTATTTATGCCGAATATTTAACCTCGGTGTTTTGGGCCTATGCCATGGCGACGATTTTGGTAATTTGGTTGCTGGGCTTTGTTATCGACATGCCGTTGCGCTGGCAGATTACCTTAGTTCCCGGCTGGCACGGCGTGCTGATTGGAACAACGTGTTTGCTGCAAATTTTGATCAGCATGTTTTTGGATAGACATTACGACCACCGTATTTTTCGGCATTTTTTCTGGATGATTTGGTATCCGCTGGCTTATTGGCTGCTCAATATGTTCACCACCATCTATGCGTTACCGAAAGTATTTATTCGCAAGCGCGGTCGGCGCGCTGTGTGGGTCAGCCCCGATCGTGGTTTGCGCACGCCGTCGCGCCAAGCCGAGATTAAACCAGCGCCGTTCGTCAGTGCGGATAATCCCGACATTGTGATCCGCGAGCAAAAGAATCGTGAACGGTAAATGCAGATGAAACAATTAATCTTCGAAAAACCCCACTTAGCTCCGCTTCCCAGCCGAATCGGTTGGGCGTTTTTTACCGCGGCGTTTTGGATTATCTGGGTTTATCTGTGGATGCCGCTCATCACGCTGTTAATGTGGGCGCTGGGCTTTCGCTATTACGATACTCATTTTTTGCATAATTCGCCGACCGAATTAATGGATTTGCGTAATATTTTTGTGCTGTATCTATCGATTATCGTCACACTTGGCGCAAGCTTGTTGGCGTGGGCCAGAACCGAATATCTGCGCTTTCGTAACGTTAATCGCCGCACCCGACCAACGGCGGTGACGACCGACGAATTAGCCGAATTCGCCAAAATCAAACCCGACACCATGGCCACCTTGTCCCGAGTGCGCCACATGACGGCGCATCACGATGAACACGGCAAATTCTTGTACGCGACCTTCGATAAGGCGGAACATCTCTTGCCAGAGCTGCCCAAAGACAAGTAGTCACCAAGCCCGATGCTAAGAAATTGATTTCGTCATGCGCGCACCGGGCAAGATAACGCCGCTCGAAGTCGGTATCTGCAATCGCTCAGTCACCACATAACCATATGCGCTGTAGAGCGGCTCGCCCGCAATCGTTGCCATCAACTCTAGGCTGCTAAAGCCTTCCGCCTTGGCCGCCACTTCGCACAATCCTAAAATCAGCCGGCCAATTCCGCGGCGTGCAAAGTCAGGATGGGTGTACATAGCCCGCACCCGCGCCGCTTCGCTCAAGGGATTGAGCAAACGCGCATCGCGCCCGCGCGAATGATCGCCGCCATACAACGTCGCACGCCGACTCCAACCACCGCAACCAACGATGCGCCCATCGAGTTCGATCACAAAATAGGTCCCGTCTTCTACCAAGCTGGTATCGACGCCCATGATTTCGAACGACGCTTGTACGCCCGCTGAGTCGAGGAAATTTCCAACCAGCTTGGTGATCGCTTGCGCCATTAATTCGCGCAAAACGGGTAAGTCGGCAGGTACGGCTTTTCGGTGGCTAAAGTTCATAAGGCTAGTCAAATTAGTAAATCCAGTGGGGTGCACGAATTTTGATTATTCGTTATTCCAAAATACCCTATTTAGGGCATTGCCGATGACTGAAATACGCGCTACAGTCATACGGCGTTGCATGTTAGCAACTTTTAACCATCCAGTACCTACAGCGCACAGTTGCATTCCTCCATCGTATCTAGAGGCAAGCCATCCGACCAATCTCGATAAGATAACAACGATCTCTACTTAGAAAGTAACCATGGCAAACGAATACGTCAGCGCACTGAGCAACTACGCCAACTTTAGCGGCCGAGCGACTCGCAAAGAATACTGGATGTTCACTTTATATAATTTGTTGATTTCAATCGGCCTCATGGTGATTGGACGTTCCGCCTTTCATTCTGACGCGCTCTACAACTTGTATTCCTTAGCCATGCTCATTCCCTCAATTGCCGTCGGCGTGCGTCGCATGCACGATATCGGACGCAGCGGTTGGTGGCTGCTCGTGCCGATTGTGAATTTGGTGTTCGCCTGCACCGCAACGGTTGATCTGGAAAGCAATGAGCGCCCCAAACTATCGGGCCTTGCTCTGGCAGCGGGCATAGTGCTAATACTTATTCCCATCATCGGGATTCTGGCCGCGATTGCAATTCCGGCCTACCAAACCTACACTGTCAAAGCGAAAATGGTCGAAGTAATGGCGGTGGGCAAACAAGCAGAAACAAGCGTCGCAAACTATATCGATAAAAATGGCCTAGCGCCGACAAATTTAAATCAAACTGACTTTACCGGAACATCGAAATTTATTAGCGATATTGCGGTAGAACCGGTCAACGGCGACATCACGCTGACCTTGAATTTTGTGCCCTTAAAGGATAAAAAAATCATACTACGTCCTTTCCGAGGAACCGGCACGACGATGTGGTCATGCAGCGGGTTGGGGATACAGCAGCAGTATTTGCCGTCGAATTGTTTGTAAGCGACTTATTGGATCGTTGTTGCCGACTATGCCTGCATTCGGCATCCGTTAGCCAACCAATAAGTCAGCTAGCAACTATCCACAAATAAAAAAACGGACATCGCAAAAATGTCCGTTTTCTTTTTTCTACTCAGGGAATGCTCACAGCAAATTCCCCCCATCTCATATCAATAGAATTTATAGTTAGCACTTAAATTCAAGATACGACCTTGAGCATCTTGCAGGTTGGTACCGTAAGTTGCGCCAAGACCAAAGCCCTTAATATCAATCGGCGCTTTTTGTTGGAACACGTTAATTACGTTCAATCCTAAGGTCAGGTTTTTAATCCCGTTATAAGAAATCGCATAATCAGTAGTTCTGTGCGAAGCGACATGACATTGAGCCGGAGTCAGATTATTGGCGGCGCAACCAGCAGCGTTCCAATTGGTATCTTGTTGTCCAGCTTGCTCACTAAATCCGCCGGTGTAGTTATAGCGCAAAGAGTTAGAGAAGCTCTTGAAGTCCCACACCAAAGTGAAGTTTGCAGCGAAGTGTGGAATATAGTAACTGCCGACCAAATTGTCACTCAAGGTGCTCACTGAGGTGTCATAAAACTTCAGCGTGTAGGTACCATCCAAGGTTTCACGTAAGCTACCGAACTGACCCAGACTTTGCTTTCCAAGGAAAGCGATGTCGATTCCGCTGGTTTTTTGTTCAGAGATATTCTGCATGGCGCGAATAATATCTTGAACTGCTCCAGCAGTAACGCCGTAAGTCGTAAAATCGTTTTGACCTCCGAGAGCTGCATCGTTGCTCAGGAAGGATTGATCGGCAGCGGTGTTGAACGGCCGACGATTAACGATAGAACCCGCTGGCGTTGCGCCGACCGAGGCTTGGTTGAGCAATTGCTGCGCACCTTGCAAACCAATTACGTTGGAGCGATCAATGCTGAAGAAATCGAGCGTCGTCGCGTAACCTTTAACTGGTTCAAAAACGATACCCAAGGAATAGCTCTTCGATGTTTCTGGTTTGAGCCCAGGGTTGTTTTTGACTTCATCAGGAATAGACGCTGAACATTCATTACCCTGAACTGCCAAAGCACGCGCCGAAATCAATGCAGCTTGTTGTGCAGTCAGTGCGGGGTTAGCCGCTGCTTTGTTCAAGTCATTCTGTAACTGGGTCGCTGCCGCACAACGCAGTGGATCTTGCACACCCGGATCAAACGCAAATTTCAACGAGTTAGCGCTTTCAATCAGATTCGGTGCGCGGAAACCGTGTTCGATGGTCGCGCGAAATTTCAATGAATCGGTTGGCGAGTACAGAGCCGCTAATTTAGGTGAAAAATGCGCCGATAAATTAGGGAATTTATCTAAACGCAGCGCTGGTGTGACCTCAAGGTTTTTCAACACAGGAATACTAAACTCGGAATAGACCGACTCAATATTGCGGGATGAATTTGCTTCGCTGATTCCGTAACCGACGATGTCACCGGTTTTTAAATTGTTACTATCGTCTAGGACCATGCTTTCATGGCGTAACTCAGCACCAAACGCTACGTTGATTGGGCCAGCGGGTAAGTTATAAATCGGACCCGAAATTTTTGCATCGGCGAATTCAGCCTGTGTCTTACCCGTGCTGAAATACACGGGGAACAGAGTATTCAAAACTGACGCGCTGTTAGTTCCACCTGCGCGATAGCCACCGGGTTGGTTGAAGAAGTTTGGATCGGTAGCGTTATACGACAAGCCAACATTAGGATTGGTATTGCCGTAAAAATTATTGTAGTCACCGATTTCTTTAATAAAGCCAGAACTACTAAAGGTTCCCTGCGATGTCGAGGTGACCTTAGAACCCATCACACCAGCGGCCGCTTCCCAGTCGAATGCCTTGAACGAGCCACGTAATCCACCTAAAACACGGTATTGAGTGCCTTCAACATTGTTATACGAAGGTGCATCTAAAAAGCGCAGACGAATCTCAGCACCATCATCACCCGTGGTATTAATCGGGTCGTTGGCCGCCAGTCCGAGATAATTAAAGGTCAGTGGTTGACCAGTCGATGGATTACCCCATGTTGTTGGACTCTGAGCGCCATACAACGGAACGGGAGAAATATAATTTGTTTTCCCTTTGGAGTAGCTCACCTCAGCAAAAGCCTGTGTGCCATCGCCTAAATTGAACGTACCTGTGCTGTAAAAGTTACTGCGAGTGGCTTCAGGAATGGCCTGATATTGTTGCGACCGATTGTATTTACATAAGCCACCACGAATCAGCCCTGGATCGCAACCCGGCAAGGGTGTTGAATTGGCACCATCAATCAAGTTACCGTGCGAGTAGGTCGATAACGCCCCAAAGTTAGGCGAAGTCGCGATCAAAGCGGGATTGGTGTATTGCTGCACCTCACTCCACATAACGCTCTGGCGTTTAAATAGATCGGCATTGACTAAAACATTAAATCCGTCATTCGCATAGTCACCAAAGCCCGCGGTAATCGATGCCTTGCTAGTGCCAAACTTGTGACTTTGGATCGATTTTTGGGTATCAGCGCTGACCTCAACGCCTTGATAGTTTTGGCGGGTAATGATGTTAATTACCCCGGCCACAGCATCCGAACCGTAAATCGCCGATGCACCGCTTTTTAACACTTCGACACGCTCAACAGCATCGATAGGAATCGAATCGACATTGCTAAATACTTCGGTGAAGTTGGCAAAGCCAAAGGTCGCGATGCGACGCCCGTTGACCAGCACCAACGTTGACTGCGCGCCCAAGTTGCGCAATGACGCTTCTGTGCCGCCCGGCGCAAACGAGTTGCTGCCGCCGATATCGGTTAAATTCCCTTGCGATGACGATGCCGAAATATTGGCAATCAAATCGGAAACATTGGTTACACCTTGGCGAACGATGTCTTCACGTTTGAGAATTTGCAGCGGTGAAGCAGTCTCGGAATCGATGGTTTTAATATTTGATCCGGTGATAAACACCTTCTCCACTTGCTTATCGGATTCCTGAGCTTGCTGCGCGTAGGCCCCAACAGCAAAGCCGCCTACCAACATTGCTACAGCCAATTGTATCGGCTTCATTTTATTATCCCTGCGGTATTGATTCATTCCGACTCCCCGGTTAATAACGTTAGTTAAATAATTGTTTTAGGTAAGCAACCATTGGTCATCGCGCGATTTGCGATGCCATAAAAATGCTGCAGTAGTTGACTGAGTTCAGCTGCCTATTTTTTCGGCACATGTTTTTTGGCCGAAAGCAACACCTTCGATTGCCCTTCGACTGTAACGAAAATGTGACTTGCTGAACAGCAAGTTGTTGTGGGGAAGTAACACTAAAGGGGGAATTTCGGGACAAAAATTAGAATGTTTTACGATAAGGAAAGAAGAAAGTTAAATAATGCCAATTAGCCGTCAATCCGCGCAACAAAATACAGCGATTGAACGCCCAGTTGCAAGAACCGATCGCGCTATCAACGCGGTTAAACGTGGATAGGACTGCGCTGTTTAGGAAGTCGACGCGATCCCGTAGTTGATCGCCGCAGCAAGAACCTCCATATCGATATCCGCGCGCTTTTTGAATTTAATACAGTAACTCGTCACGCTAGCTTTACCGATGGTTTTACCAAAAGTCTGTGTCAAATAATCCTTGTCTTTGAGTCCCATAATGTAGACCGAAATGCCCGCGGTATTGGCGCTCAAACCGATCTGATAAAACGGCTTGGTCGTACCATCCGCATAGTGCAAAGTTTGCTGTCCGTAACCAATGTTGGGATTGGAAACGATCTTGCCGTCCTCGTTTTTACCATCGAGAAACCACAATTTTGCCGCGGGCATGAGCGCTAAAATCGTCTGATGTAAGCTCACCATATCGTCCGCTTTTGCCGCTGGTTGGCTACCGATATAGGCTTTGATTTGCTCTTCAATTTTCATGTTGGCTGCTCGAAGGTTTTTTTGAATTGAGTATTCTCGAATTGAATACGGACGTCATTGGGCGCAGTTGCCTTACAACGCTTGATTGCAAAAGGTATTCACAAGCGGCTCAAATTTAACCATATCTGATCAAGCAATGGACAACATTTCGCAGACGAAACAATCGCTGTGTCCTTGTCACTAAAAATTGCTAATTTGAAATTTTTAATTTATTGTCGTTCCATTCTGCGCGGTCGCAGTCATTTGTTTAGGTTTAAACGACGCAAGGCTGCACCGCCGCTAACGTCCCGCATCTGCGTCACCAATTTAACGAAAGCAAACAATGAACTCCGAGAGAATCGATGAATTCGAATCGCTGCGCGGCCTGATGGCGCTGTGGGTGGTGATCGGGCATGTTCTGCTGTCGTTCCAAGCACCTGCATCGTTGGACGGGGTGGTTTGGCGACTCTTGGAAGCAAATGGAAAAGCCGTTGACGTATTCATTATCCTCAGCGGCTTTATTATTTTTTATCTGCTCGGGCACAACCCTGAGCACTACAGTCGATACATTGCGCGGCGTTTCTTGCGCTTATTTCCGGCCTACGCCATTTGCCTACTTATTTCAATCGCCATGCTGCCGCTCACCGATGCTGCGCTGCATGCGATGCATCCAGCCACCCAGCGCACACTGTCGAGAATCGCTATTCTGCAAGCCGGTTCAGACCAATTTTGGCCGCATCTTTTAGCGCACCTAACAATGCTGCATGGGCTCATACCGCAAATTATGCTACCGATGACCGACTACGTTTTCCTTGGTCAAGCATGGAGTATTTCGGTGGAATGGCAATTCTATCTGCTCGCGCCTTTCGTGTTATGGATGTGCACCTTGGCAAAGCGATGGATAGGCTTGGTGATGTTGGGGATTTTTTGCGCCGCAGTGTTTAATGCGCGGCTGCGATTCGGCGAAGGTTTTATCGGCGCACACATCGCTTACTTCGCGCTCGGTTGCTGCTCTTATTTTTTCTGGCAAGCCGATAAAGATAAACTTGCCAAAGTAGCGCGACACACGGGATGGCTCATCGCCGCTGCCGGCCTTGCTGGCGCGCTGCTATTCCCAAACCAAGGGCAGGCAGTGATTTGGATTATCGTTTTGTTGAGTTGCAATAGCATGCGATTTTCGACAATACGCCAACCTGCGCAACTCATATCGTCCCTGCTGCTATCACCAATTCTGCGCTGGTTGGGACGAATTTCTTATTCGGCCTATTTGGTGCACATGATTATTCTGAATTTGATGTTGTGGCTGTTAGCAAACGCAGGGCTAGAACCCATTCCAATGCTAGTAGCAACTTTAACTGGAACCTTGATCGGCACATTGATTGCTGCCGATGTTTTACATCGAGCGGTTGAGCTGCCCTGCATCAAGTTTGGTCGCAGGCTGCCAGAACGGCTTTTTGTGGTCGGTACTAAATCAATCAAACCGGCAAAATCAAACTCACCACCAGCCCGCCACCATCGCGATTAGCCAGCAAAATTCGGCCATCGTGCGCCTCGATGATTTCACGCGCCAAGGCTAATCCCAATCCGGTTCCACTGCGCTTAGTGGAATAAAACGGAATCAAGGCATTCATCATCACAGCTTCACTCATGCCTGTGCGCGGTCCATGACATCGATGCGAGATCAGGCATAAAAACAAGCCAGATTGCGGGAATCTGAATAATGAATTTTTATTTAAGAATGAAGTCTAGCTATGAAGACATATTTTCTATTTAAAAGCTCACAAAGGAATTTTCATGGCACAGGATATATTTTTAAAAATTAATGGTGTAGATGGTGAATCGAACGATTCCGTTCACAAAGATGAAATTGAAGTGTCTCATTGGGAGTGGGATATCAAACAAACCGCAAGCATGCACTCTGGTAGCGGGGGCGGGGCTGGTAAAGCAACTATTAGCGATTTATATTTTGAGCATGGAGCTGATCGATCAAGTCCAAATTTAATGAAGTACTGCCTAACCGGAAAACACATTCCCGAAGCAATTTTAGTCAAACGCAAATCGGGTGGTAACCCACTTGAGTATATGAAGATAACAATGAGGGATGTTATCGTCACAGGCGTCCACCCAATATGCAGTGAGCACGGCGAAGGAATTAGGGAGCAAGTTACTCTTTCTTTCTCTAAAGTCACCCAAGAATACAAGCTTCAAAATGCTCAAGGTGGTCATGCTGGGACCGTTACGGCGAGCTTTGATATTAAAGCGAATCAGTCAGCGTAATCATGGGTGATCGTTACGCAAGCGAACGCTACGCCCCGACAATTCCACGCTGCGCCAGAGCTTCAATATCATTAAACTTTGATGGCAAGTATCTTCGTGGATCAGGCATCGGCGGTTTCATGCAATTCTCTGGAGTCTCGGGGCGAAAAATTAACGGCGTTTTTGAGTATTCAATTGATCGCCAACGCACGCCCGATCATGGGCCGATACCAGAAGGTGAATATTGGATTCAGCCTAGTGAGTTACAAGAGAATTCGTGGTATCGACTGCGAAATCCACGTATGGCTTGGGGAAATTACTGGATTACTATTCATCCCTATCCCGATACCCAGACTTATAAGCGCGGGGGATTTTTCATTCACGGCGGAAGCACTCAAGGTAGTGCGGGGTGCATTGATTTGACCGATCAAATGGATCGCTTCGTTTTGGCGCTACGAAAAGCGATAGCAAAACAGCCCGAGTGCTACATTCCGCTCACAGTTTCGTATTCAAAATGAAAAGATATATCTTTTTTTTCGTTTCTATTTTTTATACAGCGATTATTTTGGCTGTTTTATATATCAACTTCGATACAGTTATTGGTGCATTCGGCGATGGGCCACCCTATTATGGAAGGACAACAAATATGGATAAATGGGAGAACCCAATTCCACTGCTATTGCTAATTGATGTCATCACCCTTTTTCTACTGGTAGCTAGCGCTCGAGGGATCTACAAATATTTGAAATAGGTCCGATCCCAGAACTGGGCAGTTATCGAAATTTGACAATCAACACATTTACTCAAACCGGCAAAATCAAACTCACCACCAGCCCGCCACCATCGCGATTAGCCAGCAAAATTCGGCCATCGTGCGCTTCAATGATTTCACGCGCCAAGGCTAATCCCAATCCGGTTCCGCTGCGCTTGGTGGAATAAAACGGAATCAAGGCATTCATCATCACAGCTTCACTCATACCTGTGCCGCGGTCCATGACATCGATGCGGAAGCTGTCTTGAATCTGTCGCACTGACACTGCCACAGCGTTTTGTTCACCGCCGGCTTCGTGCGCATTTTTTACCAGATTTAACATCGCTTGCTGCATTTGGGCTGAATCAATCCGTACCGGCTTTTCGGGTAAGTCGCCAACCAAATCAAAATGAATTTGTCCCTGCAATACATTGATTAAATACGACCACGAGACAGGGGCTAAGCGCGGTGATGGTAACTTGGCGAAGCTGGCGTACCCTTGGATAAAACTTTCCAAATGATGGCTGCGCTCGGCAATGGTTTCTAGAATTACCGGCAATCGCTCTAGCTGTTCGCGCCGCACTAATTCAATGCCGGAATTGGCTAAGGAGGCAATCGGCGCTAGGGAATTGTTGAGTTCATGACTAATTACGCGAATCACTTTTTTCCAAGTTTTAACGTCTTGGCGACGCAATTCATTGGTTAATTGACGCAGCAAAAATAATTCATGGCTGCGCCCATTTAAGGTGAACAAACGCCGCGCCAGGTAGTACACATCTTCTTCTTGCGCCTCATCGTCCTGCACATGAAACAAGCCATCGGCACCGCGATTCACGGCGTCGATGAGCGCTTGGTTGGCATTTTTTAAAATGCTCGAAAAATCGTAGCCTTCGAGCTTTTGTCCATTGTTCAATAGTTTGCACGCGGCCACGTTGCCATACACAATCGGACCATTATCACAAACTAGCAACATCGCTACCGGCGTGTGCTGCACCATATTGTCGAGCAGCAGTTCACGCTGCGCTAAATTCAACCGTTGCTCGCGCAGCACTGCGCCTAAGTCGTTATGCGCGGCGACCAATTCGGATAATTCGTCGTTGCGTGGCCAATACAGTCCAAACGAATAGTCGCCATCTTTGTAGCTCGATACCGTTCCATTCAGGGCGCGCAGCAGCGACAAAAACGGTTCAATTTGAAAGTGAATAAATAAGGCCGTCAGCGGCAACATCACCAAACAGGTGTAGAGCAAACTCATTTTTTCGCTAAAAAATTGTTGGAATAAAAAATGAGTGACTAGCGCGCTCAATTGAAAAACGCACGCGTAAATAATGTAGCGCGTGGTGATGTGGAGGGAATAAAAAAATTTCATCCGTTACGACTAATGCCAAGTCGATCCATGCGCCGATACAGCGCTTGACGGCTTAAACCTAATTGCAGCGCCGCTTGCGAGACGATGCCTTGGGCATTTTTGAGCGCGCTTTCGATCATGGTGCGATCGAGTTCGGGCTCACCGAATTCATTCATCTGCGTCGAAGGTTGAGGCAATCCCAAATCTTGCACGGTAATTTCTTCACCATGCGCCAACAAGCAGGCGCGTGTGATTTTATTTTTTAGCTCGCGCACATTGCCCGGCCAGTTATAGCGTTGCAGAGCCGCTTGGGCTAGCGGATGCAGCGTTTTTTGGCCATCTAAAAATTGTTGCGCCAGCGGCAAAATATCATCCGGACGTTCGGCTAAGGATGGCACGACTAACTCGATTAAATTCAAACGGTAGAGCAAGTCTTCCCGAAAACTCCCCGCCTTAATCATTTCGGGCAAATCGGCATTGGTGGCGCTGATGATGCGTACTTTTACTTGCTGTTCTTTGTTGGAGCCGAGCCGCGCGAAACGGCCTGTCTCCAAGACGCGCAATAATTTCATTTGGCCCGACAAAGGCAGGTTGCCGATTTCATCCAAAAATAAGGTGCCACCGTTGGCCGCTTCAAATTTGCCTTCGCGTGATTTGTTCGCGCCGGTATACGCCCCTGCTTCGGCACCGAACAATTCCGCTTCAATTAATTCTGCTGGAATCGCGCCGCAGTTGAGCACCACAAAGGGGCCATCTTTGACACTGGAGTTGGCTTGGATAATTTCTGCGATGCGTTCTTTGCCCGAGCCATTCGGGCCGGTGATTAGGATCGGCACATTAGCGCGGGCGACTTGGCAAGCCATGCTTAATAAGCGCTCAGACGCGCTGTCTTGCCAAACAAATTGGCGTAAATCGTATTTCTTTTCTAGCGTGCGTTTTTGTAACCGTTCGCGGATAACTTTGTGATGCAATACGCGACTGCTTTCACCGAGTTCCATCAAGTTTTGCACTGTGGTGATCAGGCGCTGGTCATCCCACGGCTTGGCGATGTAGTCGGCGGCGCCCGCTTTGATCAAACCGATGGCGGCATCCAAATGAGTCCACGCGGTCAATAAGATGACTGGCAAGTCGGGATACAGTTGTCGAATTTGCTCGAACAGTTGTATGCCTTCTTCGCCCGAAGTCGTCTCGGCGCTGAAGTTCATGTCTTGAATCACGAGATCAATCGGAGCAGATTGCAACACCGCCAAACCTTCTTCGGGTGAAGAGGCGGTGATGGTGCAGATTTCGTGCAGCGAGAACAGTACTTCTAGCGCAATTGCGACCGATTGGTTGTCGTCGATGATCAGTATATTTGCCATGGAGCAAGGATAAACTTATGCGCCATTAGTTGCAACAGATGGCGAGATAATCGAGGCGCGCCACGCGGGCACCAACACAGCGCCAATTCCCAAGGCAAAAAACACCGCAGCACCAAGCAACACGTAACTAATCGGCAATTTAGCGTACTCGCTGTAGTTTTGTAGCCATTCGTTCAAGCCAATCGCAATTACGCTGCCTAGCCCAATGCCGATGCTGTTAAGCAGAATATTTTCAATCACAAACTGGCTAACAATATCGCGCTGACTCGCTCCCAAGGCACGGCGAATTCCAATTTGCTTGGTGCGTTGATTCACCCAAAACGTGGTCATACCGACGATACCGATCACAGTAATAAACAGCAACAGCACACAAACCGAGGACAGCAACCAAGTTAGTGTTACTGCTTCGCCGTAGTAGGTTCGGTGTTCTTCATTGACTGTGTCGATTTTGATATCGAGTGGACTTTGGACGGCTAACCGCAGCGCGGCCTCGACATTTTTCATCACTTGTTGGCGCGCTTGCTCAGTGGTTCGAACGATAAATTTGGGGGCATTGGTAATGCTGTGGCGGGCAGTAAAAACGGCATAATTTTCAGAGTCTTTAAACTGCACAAAAGGCATTTGAAATTGCTCGATAACGCCAACAATCTCTGTTTCAACTAACTGACCAGTCGTGCCCCACCACAGCTTTTTGCCGACATATGTGGTCGCATCGGGGAATAAAGCCCGCGCCAAGGCTTTGCTCAAAATAAGGTGCTGGGCGTATTCCAGTTTGTCGTCTTGCGCTTGGGTCTCTGCATCGCTCGGCACAAAATCACGCCCTTCCACCAAACGCAAACCCAGCACATCGATCAATGAACCAGAGGAAGAATAGGGCGTCACCGTGATGGCATTGGAGACTTGTTTGGACGTTTGTAAATAATAATAGTAGCCCTCACTAACAAACGGAATTTGCGAACTGTCGGAGAGCTTCAACACACCCGGCACTGCGGCAATGATCTGGCGGTAACGATTTTCTTGCTCGAGCGCTTGTTGGTCTGTGCTAGTTTCGGCGGAAGTAATCTGCAAATAGAACAGCCCATTTTCTTCGTTGATGCCGCTGACTTGATGGGTTTTATCGTAATAAAAGCTAATGACACAAGCAGTGTTGAGCATAATCGCCAAGCTAATGGCGATTTGCAAAACTAGCAGCAAAGCGGGCGCTTTGTTACGCATCAAGACTGAGAAAACAGGGCGTATATCCATGGTGGTGTTCTAAACGCCTTATTGGGATTTGAGTTGAATAGCCGGCGTGATCTGGCAGGCACGCCAAATGGGAAATAACCCCGCCAAGACGCTCGCCAACACCGAGAATGCAAACGCAATCAATAGCATCTGCACGTCCATGTGCGCCACGACCATGAATTGTTTGGTCTGCTGCGAAATAATCCACAGCGCGCTATAACTCAATACCACGCCGAGCAAGCCACCGGCTAGGCCAATGACCAAGGTCTCGATGAGGAATTGGCTAAAGATATCCAACTTCGACGCACCCAAAGCACGGCGCACGCCAACTTCAGTAGAGCGAGAAGAAAATTTAGCCAACAGCAAACCTATTGTATTGACCGTGCACAAGGCTAAAAAAGCAAACGATAATCCGGTAGAAATTTTGTAGCTGCTATCGACCAAATCTAAATAATCCAACCATTGCATTACGTTGAGTAGTTTATTTTCGGCCCGCCGCTGAAAGCGCCCGTGCTGCTGTTCCTGCGCGGTGTATTCGTTGATCTGTGCTTTTAGCTGCGCTATTTTTTGAGTTGATTCTACTTCAAACCAAAATTGAATCCACGTACAGCTGGTACTTAACCAACCGTCAAAACCAGCTTCGGGTACGGTGCCACTGCAATCAAAAAAACCAGCGAAGGGATCAATGCGATTGGCGATCGCGGTTTGGAAAGGAATGTATATCTGATCTTCGCCGGTGAATTCATCGTCATTGAGCAGCACATTGGTGTAGCGCGGCACGGGATTCCATTTTCCGACGACGCCCACGATGCGGTATTCGTCGGAACCAAGCTGAATTACTTTTCCCACTGGACTTTGCGGTCCGACTAATTTGCTCGCCGTTTGGGAATTGATAACGACCACCTTAGCGCGGTTTTTTTCGTCCTCAGCGCTCCACGCTGCGCCGAATGCAAATGGCACATCAAACATCGCAAAATAACTATTCGTGGTCGCAATCCCGTCAACGGTGATTAATTCCGTAGCGGCGTTGTTGCCGATCGGATGAAACTGTAGGCCGCGCCGAATCGTATAGATTGCGGTTCTATTCGCGGCCCAATGACTGTCTAAAAAATTGACGCTATCGCGGTAATTGAGCAGATGAGAACCAGTGCGATCCGCTGGGATGTATTTGCTTGGATCGCTATTGTCGATAATGGGAACGAGCAGGCGCTCACTTTTTTGCGGAATCGGGTCTTGCGACATCATACGCAGAATAGTTAGCGTTGAAATACTTGCGGCAATACCGACCGCCAAGGTCAGCACCATCAATGCCGTCAACACCGGATTGCGGCGTAGATTATGTAAGCCGATCTTAAAATAATAGAAAAACATTGACCGCCTTAGCCTGCAACCAAGGAAGAATGACGGCGCACCAAATCGCTAACTTGACCATCAACAATGTGCACATTGCGCTGGCTACGCAGCGCTAATTCGGGATCGTGGGTCACCATCAAAATCGTGGTGCCTGCTTGATTAATTTTCTCCAACAATTCCATCACGGTGCGCGCCATTTGCGTATCCAGATTGCCAGTTGGCTCATCGGCTAATAACAAACGCGGCGAGCCAGCCAAGGCACGCGCAATCGCCACACGTTGCTGCTGACCACCGGATAATTCAGAGGGAAAATGCGCCTTGCGCGCGGTCAAACCTACTTGCGCTAAAACGTGATCAATACGTTCTTTGCGCTCGGCGCGGGAAAAGCCACGATAGCGCAGCGGTACGTCAACGTTTTCAAAAACGGTTAGATCGGGAATGAGATTGAAGCCTTGAAAAATAAAACCCAGCTTCTCATTACGCAGACGCGAACGTTCTTTGTCACTCAATTGCCCGACATTGACGCCGTCGAGTAAATATTCGCCGCTCGAGGATTCTTCTAACAATCCCGCAATCGAGAGAAAGCTGGTTTTGCCCGAGCCGGATGGGCCAGTCACCGTGACAAATTCGCCTTCTTTAACGTGAATAGCAAAGTCGCGCAGCGCATGCGTTTCTATCATGTGCGCGCGATACACTTTGCTGATATTTTTCATTCTAACCATCGGTCTTATTCTTTTTGTTGAACGTGGATTTTGCCGTAACCAGACCATTACGCGGCAACTACTATATTAGTGCAGGCGGGCGAGGAATTGAAACCGCTTTTTACGTTTCCGAACAACTTATTTTGCCATTTAAGCTGGCGCAAAGCCGGCGAGTTTCCAAACCAGCAGAATGCAAAAGACGCAACCGAGGCTGCGTCTTTATTCCATTGCTAGGTTGCGCCCTAGGCGCGCACTGCGTCTGACGTATCTGGCCACTACATAATGACGATTTTTAACTTGGTGTCTTTGTTATCGACGCTACGCATCGAGTTAGCCGCTGGCGTCAATGTTTCCTTGGTGGACAGCTCGCGCTTTTTGTCTTGCGCATCTTTGCTGGCCGTGCCTGAGGCGGCTGTCGCCGATTCGGTGCGTGGTGCAGTGGCCGAATTCGCTGGATTGACTGGTTCAGTTTGGACTAAGGCGACTTCGATCAACGAGCCAATATTCATCATAAAAATGTCGTGTGCAAATACATTGCTTGAGCCAACGGCAGCCAACACCAAGGCTAACTTTAGCAATTGTTTGCTCAACAAATTAGGTGCCCGTTGAGTGAATTGAGCAGGTTGTGCGGCAAATTGAGCTGATACGGTTGGAGTCAGACGCATGGCAAATTCCGGTAAATAACAAGATACCAGCAATAATGCACAAACCGTGCCACAAGATAAGTAACTGATTTTAAAAGAAATGTTAAATCCGAAATTGTCCGATCTGTCCGATGTGTCCGCTAATCCACGCAACCCAAATCGTATGCGCGTGAGAGCAGCGTGATAGATCAAACAACGTTGTTACAGTAGCTTGCGGGTCAACACGGCGAAACCGCAGATAGCGATGTAAAACTGTTCGGTTAAGGAATACACTTAGCCTCTATTGTTGGTGCCGTTTCAGTCTAAACAGTGGTAAGGAGACAATGATGCGAACATTTACTGCATTGATGGCGATCGTGGCCTTAAGCTCGTGTTTGCTCAGCGGCTGCGCCACAAGTGTTGCCACCGGATCAGCGAGCAAGCCAAATTTGCCTGTGCCTTGGCGCGATGACAGCTTTGCTTACGCGCCAGAATTGGTCAGGTTGAAACAAGCTGATTTGTTTGTGTTGCCACCCGATTTACAAGAAAAAATTGTCGGCAGTGTGCAAGCAGGTAGTCCGACTAGCGCGCGGCTCAAGCAAATGATGGTCGTCTTGTTTGGCAAGGATTTACTGATTTATCCCTACGCGTCCGGACACTCCACGGCCGTGGCACAAACCTGGAATAACAAGCGCGGCGATTGCATTTCCATCACCATGTTGGCCTACGCGGTGGCCAAGGAAATGAATATCGACGCGCAAATGCAAGAAGTCTATACACCGACCTTATTCGATCGGCGCAATCACATTGATTTCATCAACGGTCATGTCAATTTATTGGTAAAGAATTCCACCGAATTTGAAATCACCAATAAAACGCTTAGCGCACACGATTTTGTGATCGATTTTGAGCCTGAGCAAAAGGTGTTTCTTGAAGGAACAGCGCTGAGTGAAGCTGCTATTGCAGCGCGTTTTTATAATAATCTCGGCGCGGAATATTTAGCCAACAACCAAACCGCACTGGCTTATGCTTACTTTAAACAGGCAGTCTTGACCGACCCTAGGTTTGAAAAAAGCTACACCAATCTGGCGCAGCTGTACAAATCAAGGCAGCTTCTTGCCGATGCCGAAAACATGTTGCTCTACGCACTGTCGATTGCGCCCAAATCCGAGACCACGCTGCATTCCTTGATGGAGTTGATGGCAGAACAAAAGCGCACAAGCGAACAACAATACTACGCAACGCTCCTACAAGAATCGCAGAAAAATGATCCGTATTATTGGCTGGCGATGGGGATAGATCAACTCAAGCAACAACGCTACAAGGATGCTATCGCGTCGTTAAAACAGGCCAAGCAAATGACCCATGGCTTTGATGAAGTCCATGCCAATCTGGCGCTAGCATATTGGCGTGATCAACAGCCTGAAAAGGCAAGAGAAGAATTGGCTATCCTGGCGGAACTACAACCAGGAAGCCAACGAGTTAGTGCGTTAAATGCGAAATTTCAAACACCCGCTAAGGTTACCGACGCTGCCACCGCTAAATAATTCGTGCTTGGTTGACTGAGGCTTTAGCGGCCTACTTGGTGGCCTAATTATTGGCCTACTTAGTAATTTTTTAGTGATTTTTCAGAGCCATTTTAGCGACTCAATATCCAGCCGCTAAACCGGTATTTCGACGTGGATCATTGGCACCGTAGAACTTGTTATTCGCTACCGGCTGACCGCCCAAAGAAGGCGCGCCGACTAGAATGGCAGCGATATGATTCGCTGGTTGCGCTTGGGCCAAATGATGTCCCATGCCCACCAAAATCGCCCGTGTATCGGGGCTTAAGCCAAAGTTTTCGACATAGGTTACATCCGGCATCCACTGCTGATGGAAACGCGGCGCATCGACCGCTTCTTGAATATCCATGCCGTAATCAATCACGTTGATCAAGGTATGCAATACCGTGGTCGGAATACGGCTGCCGCCGGGCGTGCCGGTGACCATGACGAGTTTATTGTCGCGCAAAACAATCGTTGGGCTCATCGAACTCAAAGGACGTTTGCCCGGCGCAATGGCATTCGCTTCGCCTTGCACTAAACCATACATATTGGATGCACCGACTTTGGACGTGAAGTCATCCATCTCATCGTTTAACAACACGCCGGTTTTTGCCGCTGTTACGTGCGCGCCAAACCAGTTATTGAGCGTATAAGTGACAGACACGGCATTGCCGTCTTTATCAACGATGGAATAGTGCGTTGTGTTGCTGCCTTCGTGCGGCGCAGTGCCGATTTTGAGTTCACTGGAAACGCCGGCTTTTTCTTGGCTGATACTGTCGCGGATTTTAGCGGCGTAGTTTTTATCGATTAAATGCGCGACCGGATTTTTCACAAAATCAGGATCGCCTAAATAACTGTTGCGGTCTATATACGCATGGCGCATCGCTTCGATTTGAACATGCACACCTTTCGCAGCACGGAAGCCCCATTCTTTTAGCGGGTAGCCTTCGAGGATGTTCAGGACTTCACAGATCACCACACCACCAGAACTTGGCGGCGGCGCAGACACGATTTGGTAGCCACGGTAATTGCATTCCAAGGGCGCTAATTCACGCGCTGTGTATTGATCTAAATCGGCTTGGGTAATGATGCCTTTGTTGCGCTGGCTCGATTCCACAATCGCGCGGCCCACAGCGCCTTGGTAAAAGCCTTTGCTACCTTGCTGGCTGACCGCGGTTAATGTTGCCGCCAAATCTTTTTGTACTAATTTTTCACCCGCTTTGTATGGCTGACCTTTGTTTAAAAATATCGCTGCGGTCGGCGCGTCTTTTTTAAATCCTTCGGTACCTGCTTCAAGCATCTCCACATCGCCTTGGCGCAGCACGTAACCTTCTTTGGCTAAACGAATAGCCGGTGCGATCAACTCAGCGCGTTTTAGTTTGCCGTATTTATTCAATGCCAATTCCATCCCCGCCACCGTGCCCGGCACCGCAACGGCCAGATGGCCCATTTCACTCAAGCCAGGAATCACATTGCCGTTGGCGTCCAAATACATATTGGCGCTTGCAGCGAGTGGAGCTTTCTCACGAAAATCAACAAACGTTTTGCGCCCATCGGCCAAGGTAATCGTCATGAATCCGCCACCGCCCAAATTACCGGCTGCGGGATAGACAACGGCTAAGGCGTAGCCAACCGCCACGGCTGCATCAACTGCATTACCGCCTTTTTTAAGCACATCGACACCGACTTGCGTGGCTAAATGTTGCGCGGTCACGACCATGCCATGTTCAGCGGCAACTGGCGCGACTGAGGCTGCTTGCGCCAAAACGCTGGCAGAAATTCCGAACACAAATACACTGAGTTGACGTTTGAGAGACAAATTCATGGATAGCACTTTCAAGAAACGTAAGGAAGATGGCATTCAACGGAAAGATTGCGACGAGTAGTCTAACTGAATTGCGTAACGAAGGAGGATAGACAAGAAGCTGCTGTTAATCAAAGCATAAAACTGAATAAGCATGATCAACATCAGCGGATTCCCATCCTCAGCATAAGGAGCATATGAGCTTAGATTCGTTCCATCTCTTCGGGATCGAGCGCAATAATGTGCGTTTGCAGATTGCCAGCCTCGTCATGCCATTCTTTGCTGACCCACGGTTGGCCGAATTCATCAATGCCGTAAATTTTGAAAAACTGACCAATCATGGATTCGATTAAGGGCTGTTCGTCTTCGGGGAAGTTATCAATGAATTCTTGATTAAGTGAGACGATACGAACGATATCGCCGACGGTCACTGGTTTACCGTGGCAATCAATTAATTTGGAATCTTGCATAGGGATAGGCTCTTTCAAATGGTCTTCAGCGGGCAATCGATTCCGCACAAGCCGCCATGATACTAGATCGATGCCCTAAGCCGAACAGAAGGTATGCACAGATTCGTCATTGGAACCCTAGGAGCTGGCCACGCCATCAAACATGGCGTGAATTTCATCGGCGATATCGTCGGCATCGTGTTGACTAATACCTAAATAATTACGCACATCCTCACCACCAATAAGCCATTCACGCATGTCTTGTTGGCTGTGATAGCGGTGGATTCCATGGTCAACTAATAATGCCACGGCAATCAACCCGCGCACTATGGCGGCGGTATTTTGATCTTTCAGCACGGCATATTGATGATGCAAAAGAATCGCATCGACCACTTCATCCGGCAATCCCCAGGTGCGCGCCATCAAGGCACCGAGCGCCGTATGACTGGTGTGGAACAGGTCATTTTCAATGGCCGTAATTATTCGCAAATCGCTCGGATCGTGCGCGGCCATTTGCGCTTCATAGTTCGGGAACTTAGTCATCAATAACGGAACTCCGATATTGCAAAATAAGCCAACCGTGTGCGCCACGTCGCTGCGACAAATACCAAATTTCTTTGCGTAGAAACTCATCGCTTTGGATCGCTTGGTAGATTGATCCCAAAAGCTTGCCAGCGATACGCCTTCAATTTGCACCGTTTCACGCGCCAAAATTCCGGTCAACAGCAAGCTGCATTGGTCCATGCCTAAGCGCATGACTGCTTGCTCTACCGATTTTGCTTTGAGTTTTAAACCAATGTAGGCCGAATTGGCCAACTTCAATAACGCCGCCGACATCGCGACATCTTGACCAATAATTCCAGCAAGTTTTGGCGGAGAAGGTTGGCTGCACGATAATTCTTGCTGGACATCGGTGAGCAAACTAGGGCGCGGCGGAATCCTAATCGTGTTCAACATTTTTTCGATTGACTGTTCCGAAGCCAAATCGGTAGCAATTGTTGGGCGTGAATTCTTCATCAATGATGTTTTATGTAAGGTTTGCGGTCGTGCCGGATGCGATCGATGGCGTCGCACTCATGGGTTATCCAACATGATAAAAATTGCCATTGTTTGTTGTTGCTGCCGACTATTGGTGAATTCTTAAAGTTATTACAAGGCCAGATAGGGGTAGCGTTGCCTGTTCAGTATAGTGAGGCTTTGGCAGAAATCTAGGACGAAGCGAGGATTTAATTCGACGTGGCGCTAGAGAATGTGGGACTGCAGAATTTGGTAGGCCATCCATGCGGCCACTGCGCCATACACCAGACGCGGCAACCATTCGGCTAGCATGGCTTGACGTTGCGCGACCGATTCGGATTCGCCATCGGCAAAGCGCAATAGCATTTCTGGCAAAGTGCCGCTGGCCTCGCCGGTTTGAATGTAAGGATGTGCTGGGTTTTTAGTTTTGTAGTGCAAATTTACTACTGCTTGTGACAACGGCGCGCCGCGCGTCACGTGCGGCAGCAATTGAGCAAAATCAGTCCGTATTGTGCATAAGCTCACTGTTTTAGTCGCTTTGGGTAAGGCATCCAACATCGGCACGCCCGCTTCTAACAACAGCGCTAAATTTTCATAAAAATCACGCACATTGGCCTGCACCAACAATGTCCCTATCACAGGCAAACTCGCCAGTAATCTCGTCAGCGAGATTTGAATCGAAGTCGGTTTGTCCGTTTGGTTCTGTAAGCGCTTCCAACTAAAGCGGCCAACAAAAAACAATCCCGCCAACGCTAAAAAAGGGCGAATCACGCCCCACAAATACGCCGACCCAGTAATGCTGCCTGCCACCAAAGCTGGTAAGGGTTGAATCAATAATGCGGCCAACAACATCAACGTCGGCAACGCCAATCGGGATTTGATTTGCGACGCGGCACGCGCTTTTTGCTCATACCGTTGCGCTAGTCGTTGGTAAGTTAGTGCGGGGCTGCCAGCGTCGGTCGCGGCGCGCAGCAACTGGTATTCGATTTCAGAAAACAAGCCCGATGTAAAGCCGGCGGTGGCAATGTCTTTGCCGCGAGTAATGAGCTTGCGCGTCGCTACAACTCTGGGTTGAAGCGCCGCAGGCAGTTGCAAATGAGCGAAGGATTTATCGGCCGGCAGTCCGGCTTTTTCCATTGCTGCCAAATGCACGAACATGGTTGCGCGCACTTGGATAGCAATCGGGGAATGCGCCATTAGAAATGACGGGTCGGAGTTAAATTACGCACCGTACTTCGCACGATAATTTTTTACCGCTTCGGTATATTGGGCAAATTGACTGGCTTGGCCGCTCGATAAGTATTCAAACAAATCGGCTAAGTTAGCAATACAAATGACCGGCATGTTGTAAGTCGAGGTGATTTCTTGCACGGCCGAATTGACTGTTAGCGCATCGTCTTTGCCAGAGCGCTCCATGCGATCTAAAGCGATCAACACCGCGCTTGGCGTGGCACCCGCTGCCCGTATCATATCGACCGATTCACGCACCGAGGTTCCGGCTGAAATCACGTCATCAATAATGACCACTTTTCCGGCCAATTTTGCGCCAACAATCGTGCCGCCTTCGCCATGATCTTTGGCTTCTTTGCGGTTGTAAGCAAACGGCACATTGCGCCCCATACCGGCCAAAGCCACGGCGGTCGATGAAGCCAAGGTAATGCCTTTATAAGCGGGGCCAAACAACATGTCGAATTCGACGCCCGAGTCCAATAAAGTTTGTGCATAAAACTGCGCTAGCTTGCCCAAGTTCGCGCCTTCATTGAACAAGCCCGCGTTAAAAAAATACGGTGAAGTGCGACCAGCTTTGGTGACAAATTCACCAAACGACAGCACGCCGGATTGGACGGAGAAAGCGATAAATTCTTGACGTAGATTGTTCATATTTAGATTCTGTGGATAATTTCCCGCTATTTAATCATAATCACCTGCTTTGGGGTATTCTTAGCCCCGTTTTGGACGCAACTTAGCCCTTAGTTCGCGCTTTCGTTTTCAATTTATTACTATTCTTAACCCAGCTACCCAACATGAAAATTATCTCGGCCAATCTCAACGGCATCCGCTCCGCTGCCAAAAAAGGTTTTTTTGAATGGATGGCAGCGCAATCCGCTGACTTTGTGTGCGTGCAAGAATTGAAGGCGCAATTCGACGATATGCAGCCCGAATTTTTAGCACCGGAAGGCTATTACGGTCATTTTCATTACGCGCAAAAAAAAGGCTACTCGGGCGCAGGCGTGTATAGCAAACAAAAGCCCGATGCGGTGTTTATCGGTTTCGGCAACGAAGAATTTGACAACGAAGGTCGCTACGTGCGCTGCGACTTCGGCCCGCTCACCGTTATCTCGGTCTACTGCCCCTCGGGTTCCTCCAGCGAAGAACGTCAACAAGCCAAATTCCGCTTTATGGAAGTGTTCTTAGAACATTTGATCGAACTCAAAGCCAGCGGACAAGAAATCGTGATCTGCGGTGATTGGAATATCGCGCACAAAGAAATCGATTTAAAAAATTGGAAAGGCAATTTAAAGAATTCCGGTTTCTTGCCCGAAGAACGCGCATGGTTTTCCAACGTCATCGGCGAAGTCGGCTATGTCGATGCTTTCCGTTGCGTAGAACAGGGCGCCGAGCAATACACGTGGTGGAGCAACCGCGGACAAGCGTGGGCCAAAAACGTCGGGTGGCGCATTGATTACCACGTCACCACGCCAGCACTGGCGGCCAAAGCAAAACAGGTCGCAATCTACAAAGAACAGCGCTTCTCGGATCATGCACCGTTGACGATTGTGTATGGCTAAGCCCCACAACACGGTGGCGTAACTGCCAAGCCAAATAAAATAACGAGGTCACACATGATCGTCACTGAACACATTTCCACCATCTTGCTGGTCACAGGCAGCATTACTGCGCTACCGCTTCTGCAATTTTTGTTTCCAGCAAAATTCTTGAAATGGATGAACCAGATTGAGATTTCGGATGAAGCGGGACTGTTTTATGCGCGCCATTGGGGCTTGGTGGTGTTTAGTCTCGGGGCGCTACTGATCTTTGCTGCGCACCACGCCGAGGCGCGCGAGGCGATTATGTTGTGCGCCTTGATCGAAAAACTCGGTATTGTGTTACTGATCGCGTCGAATAGAAAACGCCCATTTACCCGCGGCTTGGTTGTCACTGCAATTTTTGACAGTGTTTGCTCGCTGCTTTATTTGGCGTATCTGGCTGGCTGGGCGTAATAAAATCGAACGATATGGATTGGTGCGGAATAAGTGCCATCAAGTTGATTCGACATCACAAAAAACTAGCTAACTGATGCCCGCTATTTCTCTTTCTTGCTCGACTTCGATTTAGGCTCTTTGCTGTCTTTGGAATCTTTATCTTTCGATTCCTTCGCTTCTGGTTCTGGCGCAGGTGGTGCTTCTGCTTCGGACTTCACGCTTTCCATTTTATTTTCACGCATGTAGTCGTTCATGTCCTTCCAACCGGCAAAAACCGCGGAACGTTCGGCTTTCGGATTAAGTGTGTAGCAATCCTCAATCCCGCGTCCTGCGTGACGACACGCACCGCCCGTCGCTTTGGCGTCGGCTTCTTTCTTGGCATTTTCTTTGTATTCGTCGGTTTGAGTTGGGTCAACCTTGTCGCCGCACGCGACGAGCAAGGTTGTGCCAGCGATGAATACCGACAAGAACAATTTGCGCAAGATGATTTGCTGAGACGCCATAACGTTGTTATTCCATTCTGTTGTGCGCGCCTCAATGCAGTTTGATGCGCGGATTTTTCACTCGATTAATCGTTTCTGCCCAAGTCGTAAGCCATGTGTGAAACCAGCCATTAACAGCGACTTGGTGGTGCTTATGCAGCGACCAGTACATCAATTTGGCAATCGTGCCTTCGATAAAGACCGACCCGCTAGCAAGTGAGCCCATCAGATTGCCGACTGTGCTGTAGTTACCCAGCGAAACCAAAGAGCCGTAATCTTGATACACAAATGGCAATAGCGATTTGCCGCTAAATTGCCGAATCAATGATTTGGCCAATAATTCCGCCTGTTGATGCGCTGCTTGGGCGCGGGGTGGAACGCTCGGTTTGCCTTCGCCTTGGGGGCACGCCGCACAATCTCCTATAGAAAAAATAGCAGGGTCAAGCGTGGTTTGCAAGGTTGGTAACACGACTAATTGATTTATTCGGTTGGTTTCTAGCCCGTCGATCTCTTTCAAGAAATCGGGTGCCTTAATCCCAGCCGCCCACACCACGATGCCGCTGGGGATGAAGGTGCCGCTAGCCATTTTGACGCCTTCTTTAGAGACTTCGACGACTTTTTCATTGGCGTAAATCTGCACGTCGATGCTGCGTAATTCCTTCTCAACTGCTGTGGAGACGCGTTCGGGTAACATGGACAATAACCTTTTGGCGGCATCAACAATGACGATTTTGAGGTCTTTTTCGGGATGAAAATTAACTAAACCATAACTCGACAAGATTTTAGTCGTCATGTGCAGCTCAGCCGCCAGCTCTACTCCGGTTGCGCCGCCGCCAATAATGGTGACCGTAAATCGACCTTGACCGGGCGCGGGGGCTTTGGCTTGAGCGCGCAGGCATTGATTAATTAGCAGGTGATGAAAGCGCTCGGCCTTTTCTGGCGAATCAAGCATGATGCAATTCTCACGCGCGCCGACTGTACCGAAATCATTGGTTTGACTGCCTAAGGCAATGACTAACGTGTCGTAGCGCAAAGTCGAGCGCGGCAATAACTCTTCGCCATCCTCATCCAAAACCGGGGCCAAGTACAATTGTTTGTCAGCGCGGTTTAAGCCGTCCATGCGCCCTAG
Organism: Sapientia aquatica; assembly: GCF_004358105.1. Lineage (GTDB taxonomy): Bacteria > Pseudomonadota > Gammaproteobacteria > Burkholderiales > Burkholderiaceae_D > Solimicrobium > Solimicrobium aquaticum. The sequence continues at coordinate 329,559 of NZ_SMYL01000004.1, forward strand.
GCGAAATTCAAAATGATGGCTGCGAGCCAAGGCGAAATACTCGCGTTTATCCGCATGGCTGTCCATGGTGCCGGCAGCGACTTGGTGGAGCAATGGTTTCCATAAATGCGTGGGAGATGCATCGACTAGGACTATCCGCGCTTTCTTGGACTTGCCTAATTTTTTGCCTAAACGGACCGCCAATTCTAAGCCGCCCGCGCCGCCGCCAACGATCACTATTTGGGGAATTGCGGGCACTTGGTCGAGATTATTTACTGATTGAGTCATGCTGGTTCCTTAAACGCTATTTAAAATCTGCGAAAAAACCCAAAGACTCCATCAGCTAAATCTTGTTCTATTTTTTATGCCAAGGTGCGACTTTGGGCAGTAATAACATGCCGGGAATCGTCAATAAAAAACAGACGATAAAAAACCAAAACCAGCCAGTTTGCGCCACAATAAATCCGGTAATGGCGTTAAAAAATGTGCGCGGCACGACGGCTAAGCTGGTGAACAATGCATATTGCGTGGCGGTATAGCGCGGGTCGGTTGTAGTGGCGATGTAGGCGGTGAAAGCGGCGGTGCCTAAGCCAATTGCAAATGTATCGGCGGCCATCACAAAACCCAACATCCAAACACTTAAGCCAACTTTCGACAAGAGCGCAAATCCTAAAATGGCAATCGCTTGAATCGCGCCAAAAATCCACAGTCCCCGATGCACGCCCGTTCTCATTAACCACATCGCACCTAAAATACCGCCTGCTAATCCTGCCCATAAACCGGATGTTTTTGCGACCACGCCGATTTGAGTGCGGGTAAATCCAAGGTCCATAAAAAACGGCGTTTGAAGCGCGGTGGCCATTGAGTCACCTAATTTATACAGAAAAATAAAACTCAAAATCAGCAAGGCATTCGATACGCCTTTGCGCTGGATGAATTCTTTAAATGGCAGCACCACCGCTTCGCGCAAATTCTTAGGCGGTGAGCCGTACAACTTCGGCTCGCTGATTAAAAGAGTGGTGAGCAAACCCGGCAGCATAAATAAGGCGGTCACGATGAACACGATATCCCAGCCAAAATGGTCGGACAAAATCAACGCCAACGAACCCGGCACCAATTGAGAAAATTTATACGCATTGACCGACAAAGCCACTCCCGGCGCTTGCTGCTGATCGGACAAAAATTCACGTCGATAGGCATCAATCACAATATCCTGACTGGCCGAGATAAACGACATCAAGCCACACAACCACATCACGGTGACCAAATCCGCCCTGGGCGACAACTGCCCCATCGCCATAATCACGGCCAGCAAACCCAATTGCGTGAGCAACATCCAACCGCGCCGCCGACCTAAAAACGGCAGCGAATAGCGATCCATGAGCGGCGACCAGAGAAATTTCCACGTGTACGGAAACTGCACCAAGGACAGCAAACCAATCGCTTTTAAATCGACGCCATCGGTTTTCATCCAAGCGGTGAGCAGATTAATCGAGATGAACAATGGCAAACCAGAAGTAAAGCCCAACACAATACAAATCAGCATCGAGCGATTTAAATAGTGCTGCCAACCGGTAGGTTCGTTGTTATTGATATTCGTTGGTGACGTGGTTGGCATGTAGAGTTTTTGATGATCGATTTAGGACTAGCTGCAATTATGCGCCTGTTTATGAAACTGCTGACGCCTTACGCTTTGCGGCGCAGGCGAAATACCGCCAAGCTTCCACGCCAATTTGGCAACCAATTAATCGGCTCGCCATCGTGTAAAGCCACGCATTCCAGTACTTCCAGGCCGACCGAATTGGCCAACTCGGCAAAATCCCCAATCGTGGCGCAACGCAAGTTAGGCGTGTCGTACCATTCATAGGGCAACGATTTGGACACCGGCATGCGGCCACGCAACAACGCAACGCGGTGCGGCCAGTAAGCAAAGTTAGGGAAAGACACGATCGCTTCACGACCAACGCGCGCGATATCGGTGAGCAAGCCTTCGACATTTTTCATCATCTGCAAGGACGACAAACACAACACGGTTTCAAACGCTTGGTCATCAAATAACGCTAAACCGTTTTCCATGTCCTGCTGTATCACTTGCACGCCGCGCTTGGCGCAGGACAGCACTTTATCGTCGTCGATTTCAATGCCGTAACCTTGGCAAGCTTTATCGGTTTGCAGATAATCCAGCATCACGCCATCGCCACAACCCACATCGAGCACGGCAGAATTGGGCGCGACCCAATGCGCAATGAACGCCAAATCCGGGCGCAATTGATTCAATTCGTTAAAGTTCATGCTGCCACCTTCAGTTCCAAACGAATGCGCTCAAAATAGCTGCGCACCAAATTCATATAACGCTCGTCGTCCAACAAAAACGCATCGTGCCCGTGCGGCGCGTCGATTTCCGCATAGGTCACTCGGCGGCGATTACTAATTAGGGCGCGCACAATTTCGCGGCTGCGCTCAGGTGAAAAACGCCAGTCGGTGGTGAACGAAATCACCAAAAACTGGGCTTTTGTCATGTGCAAAGCTTGCGTCAAATTGCCATCATAACGCCGCGCTGGATCGAAATAATCTAAGGCTTTGGTAATGAGCAAATAGGTGTTGGCATCAAAATAGGACGAGAATTTATCGCCCTGATAGCGCAGGTAAGATTCGATCTCAAAATCCACACCAAAACCGAATTGATAGTCATCGCTTTTTAAATCGCGGCCAAATTTCTCAGCCATGTCATCGTTCGATAAATAGGTGATATGACCAACCATACGCGCCACGCGCAAACCACTTTTTGGTACTACGCCATGCGCGTAAAAATCCCCGCCATGAAAGTCAGGATCCGACACAATTGCTTGGCGCGCTACGTCGTTGAACGCGATATTTTGTGCCGACAATTTAGGCGTGGACGCAATCACCACACAATGACGCAAGCGGTCGGGAAACATCGTGCTCCACGACAAAGCCTGCATCCCTCCAAGCGAGCCGCCCATCACCGCCGCAAATTGAGTAATCCCCAACACATCCGCTAAACGCGCTTGCGCATTAACCCAGTCCTCGACCGTCACCACCGGAAAATCTGCGCCATAAGGCTTGCCCGTTTCGGGATTGGTGTGCATCGGTCCAGTCGATCCAAAACAAGAACCGAGATTGTTAACCCCGATCACAAAAAAATGATCGGTATCCAACGGTTTGCCCGGCCCGATCATGTTGTCCCACCAACCCAAATCATCCGGCGCATCCGCATAAACACCTGCCACATGATGTGACGCATTCAACGCATGGCAGATCAGCACAGCATTCGAGCGATCGGCATTGAGCTGACCGTAAGTCTCGTACATCAAACTGTAATCGGCGATCATCGAACCACTTTGCAAGACCAGCGGCTCCGAAAAACGGTGCGTTTTGGGGGCAACAATTCCAACGGAAGGCATGATTTTTCCTAAATCTAAATAATGTTGAAGCTAACTTTCGGCTCAAGACGCGCAAGCCTGATGCGATTTGTACAAGCTAGTGGAGCAAGCAACGATGAGTTGCAGGGGAAACCGTGACGCAGGAAGAGGGTCTGGCAGAGAGGAAGAAAGACACACATGCCGACGCTTTAGCCAAATTTATCACGCGCCCGCAAGCTGATCTCAAATCGGCGCAAAGCGTAAGGATAAACAAGTATCGAAAGTCCGTCAAACGAGTTTGATCATTCATTTAGGTCAGAAAATTACATTTCTGCGACCCGAATCATCTTGCGAAAGGCGCACCACTTTTCCAAGAGCTTGCACCAATTTTTGAGCAAAGACTTCAAACGAATTTAGTTATAAAAATATATTGTAAAAATTAACTTATTTTTTTATTTATGTTATAGAATTTATATTTATTATTAATTTATTCACATAGTTGACTAATGAAAGTACGTCGTGATGGCAATCAATAGGCATGTTCTCTTCGGTAAGCTAAACCTGACGCTATTCAAAAGTATTGAGTCGGCTGCGGCATTTTGTAAGTTGCGCGCAAATCCCTATGTGGAACTAGTTCACTGGTTACATCAACTCAATCAATTGGCCGACAGCGACTGGCAACGCATTCTTCGGCATTTCGAAATTTCAGCCGAAACAGTCGAACATCATCTGAGCAATGCTATTCAAGCCCTACCAACCGGCGCTAGTTCCATTACGGATTTTTCACATCACATCGAAACATCGATAGAGCGTGCTTGGGTTATTGCAACCCTTAAGGCAAGCGAGCAACGTATTCGAGGGGCAAGCCTTATCATTGCCTTGCTCCAAACACCAGAATTGCGTCGGGTAACACTACAAATTCTCCCATCACTAACAAGAATACCTGCAGATGAAAAATGGGAGACCATCGCCGAGATCATTCACGGATCACCCGAAGACCATCAAGACGCTTACAGTCGCCCTACTAATGGTATTGGAATCGCCAGTGATAGTGACGATGCACTATCCTCTAACGGTAAATCATCCCTTGCTCGCTACTGCACCGATCTAACGGAGCAAGCCCGTAACGGCAAAATTGATCCTGTCATTGGTCGCAACAAAGAGCTGCGCACCATGATCGACATCCTCTTACGTCGCCGACAAAATAACCCACTTCTCACAGGTGAAGCAGGTGTAGGAAAAACAGCTATAGTCGAAGGGCTAGCTGTCGCGATTGCAAACAATCAGGTACCTCCCGTTTTACAAGGATCTCGCCTCCTCAGTCTGGATATTGGGGCGATGCTTGCTGGAGCCAGCGTAAAAGGAGAATTTGAGACTCGACTAAAGGGCGTACTCGAGGAAGCAGCCAAGGCCACAAATCCAGTGATTTTATTTGTCGACGAAGTACACACCTTAGTAGGGGCTGGCGGGCAAACTGGCACCGGTGATGCAGCAAATCTTCTGAAACCCGCTCTTGCGCGCGGCACTCTACGCACCATCGGCGCAACCACTTGGCACGAGTATAAACGCCATATAGAAACGGACCCGGCGCTTACTCGGCGATTTCAAGTATTGCAAGTCATGGAGCCAAGCGAATCGGCCACCACAGATATGGTGCGTGGATTGGTCAAAACATTTGCCAATCATCACAAAGTTTGGGTCACTGATGAAGCCGTAAGAGCGGCCGTAACCCTCTCACATCGATACATTCCTGCTCGCCAATTGCCAGATAAGGCCATCAGTTTACTTGACACGGCTTGCGCCAGAATTGCGTTGTCTTTACATATGCCACCTGCTCGAATTACCTACCTAAGGGAACAGCTAACTGCGAGCCAAGTTGAACTTGATCTACTGGGACACCTAGCCCGTGTTGGCAACAACACGCCAAGACTAGAGCTCCTAACAGACCAAATCGCCGCTAAACAACAGGAACTCAAACTTTTAGAGGATCGCTGGGCCCAGGAATTGCATCTCACACATACGATCATCGCACAGCGCCTCGAATTGTTGAGACTAGACGATAACGAGGACGCAACTGATTTCCGACCAACAGAAGTTCAATCATTAAAAGCGTTGGAGCACACACTTCATGAGTTACAGGACGACGAACCCTTAGTCCAATCAGAGGTTAACGAATCTGTTATTGCAGCTATTGTCGCAGAATGGACTGGGATACCAGTTGGAGAAATGGTAAAGGACGAGATTGTCGCCATCAAACAACTTCCTTCGCTACTTAAGCTACGCGTGATAGGCCAAGAATATGCGCTGCAAACTCTAGCTCAGAGAATTCAAACCGCACGAGCGCACCTAACGGATCCGAATAAACCGATTGGCGTGTTTTTACTAACAGGACCATCGGGTGTAGGAAAAACAGAAACCGCACTAGCAATCGCCGACGCGCTCTATGGAGGGGAGCAAAATCTGATCACTGTTAACATGAGTGAATTCCAGGAGCCACACACGATCTCAACTCTCAAGGGATCGCCGCCGGGGTATGTCGGTTACGGAGAAGGCGGTGTTCTCACAGAAGCGGTGCGCCGTCGTCCATATAGTGTCGTGCTGCTAGATGAAATCGAAAAAGCTCATCCAGATGTGCACGAAATTTTCTATCAAGCTTTCGACAAAGGCTGGATAGAAGACGGTGAAGGTCGGCACATTGACTTTAAAAATACCATCATCCTACTAACAAGTAATATTGGGGCAGATTTAATCGCCAAGAAGTGCAAAGAGTCGAATTCGATTCCGGCGCCAGAAATTCTCCGCGATGCTTTGCAAGAAAAATTGTTGCAAGTTTTTCCTGCAGCCTTTTTAGGCCGGCTGACAACAATCCCGTTTTACCCATTAAATGAAACTGAATTATCGGAAATTGTCCAAATTCGTCTAAAGAAAATAGCACTGCGAATGCAATCGCATCATGGAATTGCCCTAACCATTGCAACAGAGGTCGTTAGACACATCGTGAATCAAGGCGGGATGCACAAGACCGGGGTTAGGCATTTAATCAGCTATATCGAGCAACAGATCCTGCCGCAACTTGCCAACTGCTGGTTAAGTGCCACAGAAACCAAGCGCATTATCAGCGGTATTACGCTTGGCTTCGATGCAAATACCGCTCAAACAACCTACGAAATTACCTACCAATAAATATTTTATTTTAGATGATTTTCGAAGCAACTATTTTTACTTAACCAGTCCTTAATCGAATGGAGAATTTATGAGCATTAGTAACAATTCACAAAAGTTTATTGCACGCAACCGAGCACCGCGAGTTCAAATCGAATACGACGTCGAAATTTACGGCTCCGAAAAGAAGGTGGAGCTTCCGTTTGTAATGGGAGTCTTAAGTGACTTGTCTGGCAAGCCAGTCAACGAGCTACCTCAAGTTGGAGAACGCAAATTTCTTGAAATCGACATCGATAATTTCGACGAACGTATGAAGGCGATACAACCTCGGGTCGCGTTTTCAGTTCCAAACACCCTTTCTGGCGAGGGGCATTTGATGGTCGACATGACCTTTGAGAGTATGGATGATTTTTCTCCTGCTGCCGTCGCGCGTAAAGTCGACGCACTCAATCAATTACTCATAGCTCGAACCCAACTATCTAATCTGCAAACTTACATGGATGGAAAATCGGGGGCAGAAGGATTAGTGCATCAACTTCTTCAGGATCAAGCATTAATGGAAGCTTTAGCTACTTCACCAAAGCCAGAAGCTCCGAAAAGCGATATTGAATGACACCTTTAGTAATACTTGAATTGAAGGAAGTACCATGACCAAAAATGAACAAGTAACAAAAAGTCAAGCAGTAGCCCAATTTTCGAACGCCAATGAATTCTCTGCATTGCTTGACCGTGAATTCAAACCTAAAACCGAGCAGGCACGAGAAGCTGTCGAATCGGCTGTTCGCACGTTAGCAGAACAAGCGCTCATTAACTCTCTTACTATCAGCGATGACGCATATTCAGCAATTGAAGCGGTGATCGCTGAAATTGATCGAAAACTCTCTGAGCAAATTAATTTAATTTTACATAAAGAAGAATTTCAACAACTGGAATCAGCGTGGCGTGGATTAAGCCATTTAGTTTCTAATACCGAAACCGATGAACAACTCAAAATACGGTTCATGGATATTTCAAAAGACGAAATGCGCAGAACCGTGCGACGCCATAAAGGAATAGCCTGGGATCAGAGTCCAATCTTCAAGCGAATATACGAAGAAGAATATGGACAACTCGGCGGAGAACCTTACGGTTGTCTAGTAGCTGATTATTATTTCGACCATACGCCACCAGATGTCGAGTTATTAGGAGCAATTGCCAAGATCTCCGCAGCGGCACATTCACCATTTATTGCTGGCGCATCACCAGCAGGTCTCCAAATGGATTCATGGCAAGAGCTGGCTAATCCGCGCGACCTTGCCAAAATTACCTCCAACTTAGAACACGCTGCATGGAATTCACTTCGAAGCACCGAAGACGCACGTTACATTGGCTTAGCTATGCCTCGTTTCTTGTCACGCTTGCCCTATGGGGCAAAAACCAATCCTGTAGATGAATTTAATTTTGAGGAACAGACGGATGGCGCTGACCATCGCAAATACGTTTGGAACAATGCCGCTTACGCCATGGCGGTCAATATTAATCGAAGCTTCAAGCATTATGGATGGTGCACGATGATACGCGGCGTCGAAAGCGGTGGAACAGTTCCAAATCTTCCGTGCCATACGTTTCCAACGGATGACGGCGGCATTGATATCAAATGCCCCACCGAAATTGCCATCTCTGACCGACGCGAAGCTGAATTAGCGAAAGCAGGATATATACCATTAGTTCACCGAAAAAACACAGATCACGCCACATTCATTGGCGCGCAATCATTACAAAAACCAGCCGAATATTACGATCCAGACGCGACCGCAAATGCCAATTTATCGGCACGATTACCCTATTTATTCGCCAGCTCACGCTTCGCACATTACCTCAAATGTATCGTCCGAGACAAAGTTGGCGCATTCAAAGAACGCGATGAAATGCAACGATGGCTCAACGAGTGGATTATGGAGTACGTCGATGCAGATCCAACAAATTCATCCGAAGAAACCAAAGCGAAACGGCCACTTGCCGCGGCCGAAGTTGTTGTCGAGGAGATTGAAGGGAATCCTGGTTTTTATGCTGCTAAGTTTTTCTTACGTCCGCACTTTCAACTCGAAGGTTTAACGGTTTCACTCAGATTAGTTGCCAAGCTCCCGTCGATTAAGCAAGCCGCCTAAATCGACATTATATTTTTCGGGGTCATTACTCATAATGTATTGACCCCACAATATTAACAAAAGGGAACCAGCAGGAGGAAATCATCCAGCTGCTATTAATTCAATTTGAACAGCGGCATGTGCCAAGTCCTCACGACAATGACGCTTTATTTCAACACTTTGATCGAAACATTGAATCGAATGGTAAGCCTTTGTGACATTCAAAAATATTGCCACACTATTCGAAATGGTGTACTTCCATTATCCATGAGTGAACAGGCTATTTGTATTTCATCCAAAAGGAAGATTTGGTTTATTCAGCAATCGCCAAAGCTGCCAAACGTAACTATGTTTTATGCATTACCGAATAGGTCATATCGCGACATGAACAATCTCTTCAAAATAAATCAGCGCGATGTAAACAATGCGATATTCAGCAAAACATCATTTTGAAGAGGTCATTAATAAAGCGCGGTACAACATTAGTGATAAACAAAGCCGTCGAGATTACGACTAGCTAAATTTAATAACTGGATTAAATCAGCAGACTCTTTAATTCAAGAAGCTGCAAAGTGCGTGCGATTTGAATTGATCTCATCGGTGAGCAGTATCAAATTCAAACAGGGAATATATCAATCGATGAAATCTTCCGCAGAGTTGATTGGGCATATTTGCCGAAATTTTATTCATCAATCTAATTTTAGGAGTTTTGTATGGCACAGGATATTTTTTTAAAAATTAACGGAATCGAAGGGGAAAGTAAGGATGATAAACACAGCAATGAAATCGAAGTTCAAAGCTGGGATTGGAAAATTTCCCAACAATCTAATATGCATTCCGGCAGTGGTGGTGGAGCAGGCAAAGCGACCGTCGGTGATTTAACCTTCGTTCACTCAGTAGATAAATCTAGCCCTAATTTAATGAAGTACTGCCTAACCGGTAAGCACATTGATAGTGCCGTGCTAACCGTACGCAAAGCCGGCGGTAACCCATTGGAATATTTAAAGATAACCATGAGTGATGTCATTGTCACTAAGGTTCAACCGAGCGGATCCAACGATGGTGATGGAATTCGCGAAACAATTAGCCTTGCATTCTCTAAAGTCAAACAGGAATACGCTGTTCAAAATGCCCAAGGTGGTTCTGCCGGCGCTATTACAGCCAGCTATGACATCAAGGGAAATAAAGAGTCCTAATCTTTTGCGCTTCTCAATCATGCGGTGACAAAACATAACCGCTGCTGCCCCCCTGCCCTCAACGCAGGGGTAAAAATGGATTTTTTAAACCGTATCTATGAATTGTCCTTTCCCTCGCTCCTCCATTTTTGGCGCATCGTTAAAGCGATTCGCCTTACTCATTTTATGCGCAGTGATAGCGACTACACTGATGACCGCTTGCGCCAGTGGAACCGGACCAATTCCGAGAGAGCCCAGCAAATTGGACATTACTGTTGAGGCAACCAATGCGATGAACTTAGATGAGAAAGGACGTGCCGCTCCAATGATGGTGCGAATTTATGAATTGAAATCTAAGCAGGCGTTTCTCGAAGCTGATTTTTTTTCCTTGCAGACCAAGGATAAAACTGTATTGGGGGAGGATCTACTTCAAAAAGACGAATTCATTCTGCGTCCAGGCGAGACGAGAAAAATTAAGCGTCCATCCATGTCTGAGACAACCGCTCTTGGTGTACTCGCGGGATATCGGGATTTACCTAATTCGCAATGGCGAGTCGTTCATGAGCTTCCGACCGCCCCACCTGCTGCTTGGTACCAGATCGGTAACACGGTAAAACTATTTCTTAGCTTAGAGAGCGACGCTATCAAAGTCACCGAACAAAAATAGTTCGACTAACTAACGCAGAATACATCTCGAAAATCGCACCATTAGAAGGAAGTTCACAATGAGCTGGCACAATAAAGTCGTCTGGTCAGAAGGGCTATTTTTGCGCCCTCAATTATTTCAACAGCAAGAACGCTATTTGGAGATGCATGCACATAAACGGGCCTCCTCGCTTTCTCCTTTTTACTGGGGCTATAGCCGGTTCGTCCTTGATACTGAATCGCTTTCACTAGGTAAGTTGGTTTTAGCAAGCGGCAGCGGCGTCTTTAACGATGGCACTTTTTTTGACACTCCGGAACAAGCCCCACCCCCACCACCATTAACTCTGCTGCCAGAACATTTAGATCAACTTATTTATTTAGCTGTTCCCATTCGAAGTCCAAATGCAGAAGAAACCACCTTTTCTAACGAACAGGGTTCATTGGCGCGATACACCGCGATGGAACAGGAACTGCGCGACTCAAACTCCGTCGGACAAGGTCCAAAATTAGTTCAATTAGCACAATTAAGATTACGGTTGGTGCCACAAAAGGAACTTACGGATGCATGGTTAGGACTGCCAATTGCAAGAGTCATTGCGCTCAATTCAGATGGAAGTGCCGAACTTGATTCCAATTTAATTCCTCCCGTTTCGAGTATTGGCGCTAGTAGTCTGCTAACGAATTGGTTAATCAACATCCATGGATTGGTTCATTTACGCGCGGAAACCTTAGCGACACGCCTTTCCGGCTCAGGCGGAAAATCGTCCGATGCAACAGAAGTATCTGACTATTTACTGCTTCAAATTCTAAATCGATATGAGCCACAGTTAAATCATCTACTATCGATCAAAGAAACCAACCCAGAGGCGTTATACACGTTACTCATAACTCTTGCCAGCGAACTGGCGACCTTTGTCCGCACCGCGACCCGACGCCCAATAAAATTTAGACCGTATTTACATCTCCATCCTTACCAAACGTTTAAAGAGTTAGTAAATGAAGTGCACAACATGCTTAATGAAGTTCTGGTTCGTAGTGCACAACAGATCGAATTGGAACTGCGCCATCACGGCGTTCGCTTAGCCGCGATTGATCCCGCTACATTACAGAGTTTTGGCTCAGTCGTTTTAGCTATTGGCGCAAATATGCCATCAGACCAACTGGCGCAACAATTTTTAGCGCAAAGCAAAGTAGGCCCTCCCGACCGGCTACCAGAATTAATTCGATCACATTTACCTGGAATTAATCTTTCGATCTTGCCTGTGCCTCCCCGGCAAATTCCCTTTAACTCTGGCTATGTCTACTATGAACTCGGTCGCAATACACCTATGTGGCAACACATTCTCAAATATGGCGGCATTGCCATACATATTGCGGGAGATTTCCCAGGTCTGCGCGCTGAATTGTGGGGCGTCAGAGAAAAATAACATGTTCATCAAGTGCTCAAATTTCAAGATTCCTTGCATTCATTAAAGGACAACAATGTCAATCAACGCCCGCACATTGACTGCCACCAGCTCAGTTATACCTAACATCCTAGATCAACCAGCTTTAATTCCAGTCAGCCTGACAGGTATCGACGGACTCAACACACTATTTAATTACTGCTTAGTATTAAAGACTCCAAGTGCCTTAAATCATTTGACCAGCCTCGGCGCTAACTTTGAGCTAGACAACTTCATCGGCCACGCGCTAACCGTTTTTATTCAACTTCCCAGTAATGAAAATGGGTCGACTACCGATCATGGTGAGATCAACGTTGGCGAAGTCACAGCAAGTCGGCGAGAAATTTCGGGCATCATCGCCGATGCTAAATTGCTTGAAGAGCGAGACCGCCACGTATTCTATGAAATCACATTATCTCCATGGTTGTACCTAGCGACATGTAATTGCGACTGCAGAATTTTTCAAAATATGATGCTTACAGAAGTACTCGACGAGCTTCTCAGTAGATATCCATTTTCAGTCGAAAGGCGATTAGTGGAGTCATATCCGCAGCGTGATTTCCAAGTCCAATATAACGAAACTGATTTCCAATTCTTTTGTAGGCTATGCGAAGAGTGGGGTGTAAATTGGTTTTTTGAGCACAGCGATGGCAGCCACAGGCTCGTACTCATTGATAACATGTCCGGGTATAAAAAATTTACCAACCGTAGCTATCATGAGGTTCGCTTTAATTCAGACAACCAATACATTGACGAAGAATCTATCCATACTTTTCACGACATACGCCAAATCACAACCGGTCATTACACCACCAGCGATACCGATTACACCCGTCCTAACGCCAACCTGAAATCCACTCGCAGCAATCCGCGTGCAACTGCCCATTCAGAATTAGAGCAATACCAATGGCATGTTGATTCAAACTACAGTCAACCACGTGCTGGTGTCGACAAAACCGACAATGATCCGCTCGCAGAAGGTAGCTTCATTGCAAGTCTGCGGATGGAATCTTTACGATCCATTGGACACCGCGCTCTGGCTTCAGGAAATTTACGCGGTATGGTTCCAGGATGTTGGTTCAGTTTAAATAACCACCCTAGCGATTCGGCTAACACCGATTACCTGATTCTATCGGCGCACCTAACAATTAAGGAAGTCGCACAAGCCACGCAAACACCGGACAACGGCCAGCACTACGAAGTCAAATCTACATGCGACTTGCATCCTCTCTCAGAAGTTTTTCGACCTGCACGGATCACCCCTAGACCTTGTGTCAACATCACCACTGCCAGAGTAGTCGGCCCAGAAGGTCAAGACATTTGGACCGACGAGTTGGGGCGCATTAAAATCCAATTCCCTTGGGATAGAGTTGGTCGTGTAGATCAGAACAGTAGTTGTTGGATACGAGTTAGCTCGGACTGGGCTGGCAACCAATTGGGCGCCATACATCTCCCTAGAGTAGGGCAAGAAGTCCTCATTAGTTTTATGGAAGGCGATCCTGACCTACCTGTATGCATCGGCCTTGCATATAACCAAATAAACCTGCCTCCGTGGAATTTACCCAGCCAGCATAGCTTACTTGGCTTTCGTTCGAGGGAACTAGTCGACAACAAAGGTAACTCGTCCGCAGGACGAAGCAATCATCTCATCCTTGACGATACGGATGGCAACATGCAAAGCCAGCTCAAAAGCGACCATCATCACAGTCAACTCTCGATGGGTCACATTACTCGTATTGAAGATAACAACGGCAGGAAAGATTTTCGTGGCGAGGGCTTCGAACTACAGACAGACGGACACGGAGTATTGCGTGCAAAGGACGGATTATTAGTGAGTTCTCAACAACAAGATAATGCGCACTCTCACATTACGGACATCCAAGAAACCATTCAAAGCTTAATAGACTCACAATCCGATCATGCCAGCCTGACGCAGCCATTAGAACAAATAGGCTCGTCACAGGGTAACATCAATGGACGTGGGGCGATCAAAGCGATAGCAGAGCAAAACCGCGATATTAAGGGGACTGAAACAACTCCAGTTTCAGCTCAGTTTAAAGAACTATCACAACCACATCTACTTATTGCTAGTCCGGCTGGCGTGTTAAGCAACACCCCTAAAACAACCCACATTGATTGCGGAGATCACATCGCACTTACTAGTGGCTCGAATACATCGTTTTCAATTGGCAGCTCACTATTTTCAGCAATCAAAAATCATTGGTCTGTATTTGTGCACAGTCTAGGCATCAAGCTGGTCACCGCACAAGGCCCGGTAACCATTCAGGCACACGATGACCAGATAAATCTAATAGCGATGCGCGAGATCCAAATTACCAGTAGCCAAGATTCCATCTACCTGAACGCAAAAAAGAAAGTAGTCATTAACGGAGACTCAAGTTTTAGCGACTGGAGTGCCTCGGGAATAGTGCACGGTACTTCCGGAACTTGGTTAGAGCAAGCCAGCAGTCGTGGTTCGCCCTCAAAATTAGCGCTCCCGACGCTAACTAAACCCGCAGTGTGCATGGAATGTTTGGCTCGCGCCAATGCCCGCGCGATGCCCATAGTCGCGACCGCAGAAGCAGCAGTGGCCTAATGCGGAACCTAGTCGATCCAAAAGTATCTTTTATCCAGCGCTCCACGCACTACACGGTCTAGAAGCTTGATGCCCTCAGAACAGCTAGTCGTTCAATCAACTAGCTATTTTAAATAAATGATATCGACGGCATTTTGCTTAACTAGCTCGCTACGTGGCCATGACTCTAACGAAAAGACCGATCATGCAAAACTCGAATAACTCCACCGCTGAACTTCAAAATAGCCCGGCGCTCATCGACTTTAATGCCGCACTAAACAAAGCAATAACAGCTGATTTGAATTACCTTTTCACAGCAACGGTTCCGGCTACCAGCAACTGTTTTGTTCTCATCAACGCGGGGCAGTGTATTCCTAACGCAGTAGAGCAATTCGTGTCAGAACATGCACTTGAGGCAGAACCGCTTTTTTTGACCATGCCCGAAGCAGAATCAGCAGCGATTGGTCCGTGGCTAATCAGTTTGCCAAAAACTCCAACATCGGATCTGATCCACAGGATTGTCGAATTCAGTGTTAAACACCAGGCCGTTAGCCTATTTAGCAGTCCATTTAAGGGATATGCGCTATACCCTCATTTACGTTCCTTCATGCATTGTGAGTTCGAGGACGGAAGCACGGGAATGCTCCGTTATTTCGATCCGCGCGTTGGCTTTGAACTGGTCACTAATTGGCCACCAGAATTACAACAACAATTTATAGCCCCATTTGATTTTTGGAGTAGTTGGGATCGCTCGTTTACTCCAATTATTCGCCTTGGAAAATCACTGAAAAAAGCGTTAGCGCCAGCTGACCAAATCACCATCAGCAACGACACGGTTATACATCTGCAACAAAGTAACCAAGCTGACTTGCTGCTGGCATTGAATCATGAAGTCAGAAGCAAGATCGAACAACCTAGTCCCATCGAGGATATAGCGCCGTGTTTGCAATACGCACTCGCCGTAGAAGCATTGGAATTTGCCAAGGAACGTCAACTCCATTCTCAAGAAGAACGGCTTAGCCTGATAAAAAATGCGTTAGCGATTCATCCCAGCTTTTATAAAAATCCGAGATTTATATCCGAGCTACGCCGTCTTGTGCCAGTCGGGAACCGTGTCGAAGCGGCACTGAAAAACATGTCCCAAAACACGATCAATGATTGGAACAATCAGCGCTTAGCGCGATTAAACGATTACTACCGACATCTCACCGAAAGAATTAGCACACGTCAAATCCACAGCATCATTAAGGACGCGCCATGACCCAGCAGCCCCAGAATACCGAATTTCATATTGCGATCCACGTCAATCAACAACCACAAAACGAGCCACCGTGTACCGACGGATCGCCGCCTGCGCCCGTGGAAGCGATTATTTTGTACCCTAGCCTAGGCACTCCCTTAGTCCTTAGCCCAGATCAGAAATACTGCTGCATCTACTTAGCCGCACCACCCCGAGTCGCGGCGCACTTTGGGGTAGAAAAGCGGACTCCGCTGACCGTCTCGGATGGCGCAAGTTCAGTCAACGCCAATGGTATTCACTTTGCCCCGTGTGCCTATTCGCTCATTGATCGCCACTTACGACTTGTCTCCATGCAGTGCGACAAACCCACCGATGCCAATATGGAGCTGGGGATGCTCTATGGTGGCAGCTACAAGAACAGTTACGACCTTGCGCGCCAAGCGAT
>NZ_SMYL01000050.1 GCF_004358105.1 Sapientia aquatica
CCACAGGCCTACTCAACGGCCCCAGCGACGTGTGTGCCGCGGCATGTTCTGTCCACGTTCCTTTGGTTCCGCTTTTGATTCCGTTGGCACTCCATTCGGTGAAGCTGCCGCCGCCGTTGACCAGAACTTTGTTTTTGGCGGTGATGTGGATGGTGTCGGCCGTACTGGTGATGTTGAAGTCTTTGGCAGCCTCTAGCAGCATTGCATCGTTTTGTGCTTCGATGGTGACGTGACCGCTGGCGGCAACCAGACGGATACCGAGTTTATGCACAAATACCGAGAGGCCTTCTTTGACGGTGACAAATAGCGACTTGCCGACAGCAATGGAAGTATCTTTGCCGCTGGTAAGCGCCATATGTTCTCCGCTGCTAATGTGGGTTGATTGCGGCGTGCTAAAGGCGATACCGGCTGCACCGGAGAGAACTAAGTGGGGTTCGTTCAGCTCTGGGAATACGGTCGGCTCATGGCTGGGTGTGCCTTGAATCGCGCTGTTATCCTGCTTCAGCGTCTGGTGCACGGCGTTGGGTGTTTGTTGAGACAGATGTGCGCTGTATTGACGCGCCAAGTCCGTTAATTCCTCCTGCTGTTGCTGCGCTTGCTGTAACCGATCAATCGTCTCGTCCATATCGGTGATGTGATTTTGCGCATTGGGGCGGGCTTCGGTGGTGATGAGTAAGCCTTTGCC
>NZ_SMYL01000051.1 GCF_004358105.1 Sapientia aquatica
GAGAAAGGAGAGGAGAGGGAGGGGAAAGGGGAAGGAAGGGGGGGGAAAAGGGAAGGAGAGAGGGAAGAAAGAAAAAGGAGGGGAAAAAAAGGAGAGGGAAAGGGAGGGGGGGAGAAAAGGGAGAGGAGGAGAGAAAGAGGAGGAGAAAAAAGAAAAGAAGGAGAGGGAAATAGAGAGCAAGAGAGGGGGGGAGAGGAGGGAAGAGGAAGAAAAGGGGAAGGGAAGGGAGGGAAGAAGGGGGAGAGGAAGAGAGGGGGAAAAGAGGAAAGAAAGGGGAGGAAAGGGGGGAGGAAAAGAAAGAAAAAAGGGAAAAAGAGGGAGGGGAAAAGGGAAGAGAGAAAGGGAGGGGAGAAGAAGAAAAGAAAGGAAGAAAAGAAGGGAAAGGGAAAAGAGAAGAAGGGGAGGGAAAAGAGGGAAAAGGGAGGAAAGGGGGAAAAAAAAAGGAGAGAAAAAGGAAAGGAGGTGGAGGACGAGAAGAAAGAAAAAAGGAAGAGGGAGAGAGGCGAGAGGGGGGGGGAAGGGAGGGGGAAAGAGAAGCAAGGGCCAGAGGAAGGGCGGGCGCAAGGAGGACGGGGGAAGGGGGAAGGGAGAAAAAGGGAAGGGAGGGAGGCGGAGGGAGGAACCAAGAAAAGCCAGAAAGCGCGGGGAGGAGGGAAGAGGAGTGGGGCGAGGGCA
>NZ_SMYL01000052.1 GCF_004358105.1 Sapientia aquatica
CAAGTGGCTGTATTGAGCACAGCGCAAGTTACTGCTCTGGGTACTGCTGGTGTGGATGCATTGACGACGTCGCAAATCGCAGTCTTAACGACAAATCAGGTCCAAAACGGTTTAACTACCGATGAAGTTGCTAGCCTGAATTCGTCGCAAATCCAAGCGATCACGACCGTCGATGTACAGGCCTTGAATACCGCCCAAATCGCTGCCTTAGGCACTGCTGGTGCGGATGCATTGTCCACGAAACAGATTGCTGTTCTGACGACTAACCAAGTGCAAAACGGTTTAACCACTGCCGAAGTCGCGAGCTTGAGTTCAGCCCAAGTCCAAGCGATTACGACAGTTGATGTGCAGGCGTTGAATACGGCTCAGGTTGCTGCCCTAGGCACTGCTGGTGCGGATGCCTTGACCACGTCACAAGTCGTGGCCTTGACGACTAACCAGATCAATAATGGTTTAACGACTGCTCAGGTTAATTCGCTCTCCACCGCGCAAATTGCGTCCTTGACGACTAACCAAGTCCTCAACGGTCTCAATACCGCTCAAGTGGCCGCATTGAACAGCAGCGAAGTCAAAGCCTTGACCACCGCGCAAGTGGCTGTGTTGAGTACAGCACAAATCACAGCGCTGGGCACTGCAGGCGTGGATGCGTTGACGACCAA
>NZ_SMYL01000053.1 GCF_004358105.1 Sapientia aquatica
CCAGTGGGCGCAGCAACCATCTGATCATGGACGACAGTCCCGGTCAGATTCAGACCCAACTCAAGAGCGACCATTTAGACAGCCAACTGTCACTCGGTCACATCACCCGTATCGACGACAACGCAGGACGCACCGATCCACGTGGACAGGGCTTTGAACTCCGCACCGACGGGCACGGTGCGGTGCGCGCCGGCAAAGGCTTACTCATCACCACCGAAGCCCGCCCCAATGCGCAAAATCACATCACCGATATGGACGAAACCATTGATCGGTTACAGCACGCGCAACAACAGCAGGAGGAATTAACGGACTTGGCGCGACATCATGACGCGCACATTGACGGACAAACTCCCAACGACATCCCCGACACACTCAAACGCGACAATGCCGCCATTCAAGGCTCGCAAGCAAGCCAAGCGGGCAGCTTCCCCGAACTCAGCGCGCCCCATGTCGTGCTCGCTGGCGCGGCGGGCATCCACGCCACCACCCCCGCATCGACCCACATTAGCAGCGGCGAACATATTGCAATCACCAGCGGCAAAGATACCTCTATTTCGGTGGGCAAATCATTAATTACCGCCATCAAACGCGGCT
>NZ_SMYL01000054.1 GCF_004358105.1 Sapientia aquatica
TCCCCTTCCCTCGCTCCCGCCTCCCCCCCCCATCCCCTCCGTTCCCCCCTCTTCCTCTCTTCTTTCCCTCCCCCCTTCCCCCCCTTCCTCCCTCTTCCCCTTTCCTTTCTTTTTCCCTCCTCTCCCTTCTTCCTCCCGTCTTCCCTCCTTTTCTCTTTTTTTGGCTTCTTTTTTTTCCTCCCCTTCTCTTTTTCTTTCTCCTTCTTCCCCTCTCTCTTCTCTTTCTTTCTTCTCCTCCCCTTCTCTTTCCATCTCCTCTTCTTCTTCTTCTTTTTCCTCTTTCCTCCCTCCTTTCCCTTCCGCTTATTTCACCTCTTTCCCTCCTTTCTCTCTCCTCTTCCTTCCTTCCTTTCTTTTCCCTTCTTCTCTCCCCCCCTTCCCTTTCTCCGTTCCCTCCCCTCCCCGCTCTCCCGCGCTTGCCTTTCCCTCTCCGCCGCTTGCCCCTGCGCGCCCCCCCCCGGTTGCTGCCTCGTGCTGCGCGCCTTTGGCCATGCGCCCCGCTTCCCTTTTGCGCCGGCTGCTCCTAAAACTGCGCCCATTGCCGCGGCCATTCCGGTACCCAGCGTAGAACCTTCAGGCTTGCTGAATTGCA
>NZ_SMYL01000055.1 GCF_004358105.1 Sapientia aquatica
CCTCATCCTTCCACTCCCTTCTCTCCTCCTTTCCTCCTCCTTCTCCTGCCTTCTTCCCCGCCCCCCCTTCCGTTTTCCCCTCCCCCCCCTCCTCTCCCCCTCCTCCACCCCTCCTCATGCCTCTTTTCGCCGCCCTGCTCCCCCTTCTTCCCTCCCCCCTTCTCTCCCCTTGCTTTTCTTTTTCCCTTTCTCCCCCCTTCTCTTCCCTTCCCTCCTCCTCCTCTTCCTTCTCCCTCCTCCTCCCCCCTCCTCTTCCTTTTTCCTCTCCCTTTCTCCCCCTTTTCTTCTTTTTTTCCCTCCTCTTCTCCTTTTCACCCTCCCTTCTCTTTTCTCCCCCCTTTCCCCCTTTCCCCTTTCCTGGCCGCGTCGCTGGCCGCGGCACTCCGCCCCCGTCCTCTGCCCCGCTTGGCCGCACGCTTGTCGGCGGCCCCCCCGGTGGCCACTTGCCTGACGCCCGCTTCCGTGGCGCGTTACGGCTGCCCCCTTGAGCTCGCTCCGGCATGTCTAGCCATAACGGTAACCCCGACCACGGCGCCATTATTAGTGGTAGATCG
>NZ_SMYL01000056.1 GCF_004358105.1 Sapientia aquatica
ATGGGGAGGAAAGAGGGAGAGGGAAGGGAGGGGAGGGATCAAGGGACAAGAGAAGGGGAGGGAAAAGAGGGAAAAAGAAGGGGGGAGAAAGGGGGGGAGAGGAAAGAAGGGGGGGAGAGAAGAGGGAGAGAGGAATGGAAGGAATTGGGAGGAAAGAAAAAGAAAGGGGGGAGGAAGAAAAAAGAGAGGAAAGGAAGAGGAGGGAGGAGAGGAGAAAAAAGAAGGAGAGAAGAGGGGAAAAAAAAAGCAAGAGGAAGAAAGAGAGAAGGAGGCGGAAGGAGAAAAAAGGAAGGGAAGAGGGAAGAGGGGACCAAAAGCTTGGAAGAGAAGGGAAAAGAGAGGTGTGGAGAAGTGGAAGAGGGAAGAAGGGAAAAAAGGGAAGAAAGGAGGGGAGAAGAGAGGTGAGGAAAGAGATGGAAAAGAAGAAGAAGAGAGAATTAAAGTTGAAAAATAAGTGAGAGAGGGGGGAAATAAAAAAGAAGGAGGGGGGGAGGGAGAAGAAAGAAGGAAAGAGGTTGAAGGGGGGAGGGAGGATCAGGGGGGAAGAG
>NZ_SMYL01000057.1 GCF_004358105.1 Sapientia aquatica
AAGACTGATCTAGTCCTGGGAGGCTCTTAAGAGCAGCAAAAAAATCTGCGTCATCTTCAAAATACTTATGGGGTATATCCAATCGAGTTCCATCAGAATAAAGAGTATTCGCGGCTCTATAGAAAAACATATAAAGCGCCAATACAGTCACCACCATACTAAGAGCAATGGTGATCCATAAAAAGTTGCGGCGATTCATTTGTCACACCTTGAACACCAGAAAATTCTGGTTACGTAGGACTCAAACCGAGTACCTGTGAACGGAGTTCCCCCAAAAGTAGTAGTAGGCAGACCATATCGAGCAAATACATCTCGATGATAGTCAAACACCTGCCCGGGACTAAGGAGTCCAATTACGCCTTGCCGATCCGCATCAACTGCGGCAATGTGCGCGTTCATTAGGTCGACACGGATCGCCTCTATATCAACGCTCTTGCCAGCATAGACCCTTGAAAATGCCTCTAAGCGATCATTGACAGAAGAGCCGCCAAATAGTGAATCAATT
>NZ_SMYL01000058.1 GCF_004358105.1 Sapientia aquatica
CTTCATCGGTAGTTAAACCGTTTTGGACCTGATTTGTCGTTAAGACTGCGATTTGCGACGTCGTCAATGCATCCACACCAGCAGTACCCAGAGCAGTAACTTGCGCTGTGCTCAATACAGCCACTTGTGCAGTGGTCAAGGCTTTGACTTCGCTGCTAGTCAACGCTGCCATATCCGCGGTGTTGAGGCCGTTGAGCACTTGGTTAGTCGTCAAGGCTGCAATTTGCGCGGTGGACAGCGAATTAACCTGAGCGGTCGTTAAACCATTATTGATCTGGTTCGTTGTCAACGCCACGATTTGCGAAGTCGTTAAGGCATCGGCACCGGCAGTACCTAAGGCAGCAATTTGAGCGGTATTCAACGCTTGGACATCCGCAGTCGTAATCGCTCTCACCTGCGCGCTATTGAGGCTAGCGACTTCATCGGTGGTTAAGCCGTTTTGAACCTGATTCGTCGTTAAGACTGCGATTTGCGACGTCGTCAACGCATCCACACCCGCTG
>NZ_SMYL01000005.1 GCF_004358105.1 Sapientia aquatica
GTAAAGGTTCGGACAGAGAAATAACGCCGGTGCCGCTGTTGTAAGTATAGGTGTTGGTGCCATCGGTCAAATGACCTTGGGCATCTAA
The DNA here is from genome assembly GCF_004358105.1 of Sapientia aquatica. Taxonomy (GTDB): domain Bacteria; phylum Pseudomonadota; class Gammaproteobacteria; order Burkholderiales; family Burkholderiaceae_D; genus Solimicrobium; species Solimicrobium aquaticum. The sequence goes on from NZ_SMYL01000005.1 coordinate 89, forward strand.
TTTCAAGGTAACAGTTTGTGGAGCGTTCGCTCCTTCGGTCACAGTCAAAACCACGTTGCCGCCACTGGCCAAGGTCGCAATGCCAGTTGGCGTTAAGGTTACAGACGCATTGTTGGTCGTGCTCGATGTACTGCTAATTTCCGTCACGCCGTTGACCACAGTTCCTGGAATGGCGACCGTCAAGGCCGCATTTGCGCCAGTCGCAACGGGTGTGTATTCGGTCGCGGAAGCGGTGCTGGTAGCAGAAACGGCGCCAGTGACATCGTGTTCAACTGCCGAAATCGTCAATGTTTGACCATTACCCGGTAAAGCTTCGGACAGGGAAATAACGCCTGTTGTGCTGTTGTAAGTATAGGTGTTGGTGCCGTCGGTCAAATGACCTTGGGCATCTAATTTTAAGGTCACAGTTTGTGGCGAGTTCGTGCCTTCAGTGACCGTCAAGACCACGTTACCGCCACTCGCTAAAGTGGCAATGCCGGTTGGCGTCAAGGTGACCGACGCATTGTTGGTTGTGCTCGATGCGCTGCTGATCTCTGTTACGCCGTTGACGACGGTTCCTGGAATCGCGACCGTCAATGCTGCATTCGCGCCAGTCGCAACTGGTGTGTATTCGGTCGCGGATGCCGTATTCGTGCTACCGCTATGACCTGTAACATCGGTTTCGCCAGACGTAATCGTCAAACTATTGCCATTGCCCGGGGCTGCTACATTGAATGTGATCGCTCCGGTGGCTGGGTTGTAGGTGAAATTGGTGTTGCCGTTGGAATCGACTAACTGGCCGACACCGTTTAATTTCAAATTAACGGTTTCCACTGCGCCATTGTCGTTGAGCGTGACTTGCACGCTGCCACCGGAATTGAGTACCGCTTGTCCATTGGCGTCTAACACGACGTTAGCCGCAACCGTGCTGCCGGTGGTGGTTGTGCTTAACAAGGTTGCGCTGTTGGGTGAGCCGTTGGCGATTGAGACGTTTGGTGTGTCGGTCAATGCTGTGTATTCGGTTGCGGTGGACGTGTTTGAGCCGGCATTGACTCCATTTGCATCGGTCACGCTGGATGTAATGGTCAAGCTATTTCCATTGCCCGGTGCTGCTTCGGCAAACGTGATGGTGCCAGTTGCTGGGTTGTAGCTGAAATTGGTGTTGCCGTTGGCATCCACTAAAACGCCGCTGGCATTGAGTTTTAAACTAACCGACTCGGTTACGCCATTGTCGTTTAAGGTGGCAATGACAGTTCCGCCGGAATTCAATACGGCTTGGCCGTTAGCATCTAACGTGACCGTTGCCGCGACAGTGCTGCCGGTGGTGGATGCATTCAACAAAATATTGCTGTTGGCAGCGCCATTCGCGATTGCTACGTCCGGAATATCCGTCGCTGGGGTGTATTCAGTGCCGCTGGCTGAATGGAATGTTGACGTCGTACCGGCTAAATCGGTCAAGCTGGCAGTGATGCTTAATGTGTTGCCATTACCCGGAGCCGCTTCGGTAAAGGTGATTGTCCCAGTAGCTGGGTTGTAACTGAAATTTGTGTTGCCGTTGGCATCCACTAGTACGCCGCTACTGTTGAACTTGAGGCTAACTGATTCGGTTACGCCATTGTCGTTTAAGCTGGCATTCAACGTGCCACCGGAGTTCAATACAGCTTGTCCGTTAGCGTCCAACGCGATTGTGGCTGCCACGCTGTTGCCGGTTGTTGTGGCATTCAATAAAACCGCACTATTGGCTGCGCCGTTGGCAACTGCTACGTTTGGAACATCGGTGACGGGCGTGTATTCGGTGCCCGTCGCAGTATGGGTTGGTGAACTCGCACCGGCTGCATCGGTAATGCTAGAGCTAATAGTTAACGTGTTGCCGTTACCTGGTGCTGCCTCGGTGAACGTAATTGCACCAGTAGCTGGGTTATAGCTGAAATTGGTGTTGCCGTTAGCATCGACTAAGACACCGCTGCTGTTGAGTTTGAGACTGACCGATTCAGTCACGCCGTTGTCGTTCAGGGTCGCAGTGACCGTTCCGCCAGAATTCAATACCGCTAGGCCGTTGGTATCTAAAGTAATCGTCGCCGCGACAGTGCTGCCGCTAAGGGAGGCGTTCAACAAAACATTGCTGTTAATCGCGCCATTAGCGATGGACACATTCGGCGTGTCGGTCACAGGAGCATATTCTGTTGCGCTTGCAGTGCCTTGCAGCGAATTGTTGTTCACGTCAGTAATGGTGGCGGAAATTACAATCGGGCCAGTGCCGCTAGCAGGTAGATTTTCAGTAACCGTGATCGTGTTATTGGCACTGTTGTAGCCACCCACAGGATTGTTATTGCTATCGACTAATTGGGTGCCATTCAAATGCAAGCTTGGGCCAGCTACGCCGTTATTGCTAATAACGATATTGCCGCCGTTTGCCAAAATGGTCGCATCGGCTGGGCTAATGCTAACAGTCGCCGTAGTCGTGGTCGCGCCGCTGGCGTTGCTGATAAATCCGTTGACTGCGCTGTTGATGGTGACGATAGGCTGCGTTTCTGTGCCCGTGTATTCAATCGTGCTGGCGCTGCCATTAGCGGAGTGGTTGTAGGCATCGGTAATCGTTGCACTAATCGCTAATGTGCCGCTGCCGCCAGCTGGTAAATTTTCTGAAACGGTAATCGTGTTATTGCTGCTGTTGTAGCTGCCATAGGGGTTATTGTTTGCATCGACTAATTGACCGCCGCTCAAATGCAAAGTCGGGCCAGCGACGCCGTTATTGGCGATGACGATATTGCCGCCATTGGCCAAAATCGTTGCATCGGCTGGACTAATGCCGATCACAGCCGTCGTGCTAGTTGCGCCAGAAGCATCGTTAAAATACGACGGCGTTCCAGTCGTTGCGCCAGTAATGGTAACAGTCGGCGCGGTGATGGTGGCGCTGTATTCGGTTGTCGCCGCGCTGCCCTGAGCGCTGTTACCGAGTGAATCAGTAATGGCTGCAGAAATCAACATCGAGCCGCTGCCACCTGCTGGTAATGCTTCCGTGACGGTAATCGTATTGGTGGCGCTGTTGTACGTGCCGACAGGATTGTTGCTCGCGTCAACTAATTGTGTGCCGTTTAAGTGCAGGGCGGGGCCAGCCACGCCATTATTGCTGATAACGATATTGCCGCCGTTAGCCAAAATCACCGCGTCCGACGCGCTAATGCCAACCGTTGCAGTCGTTGTGCTTGCGCCATTGGCTGCATTGTAGAAAGACGGTGAACCAGCCGTTGCGCCATTGATGGTCACAGTCGGTGCGCTCACTACATATTCGGTCGCGCTGGTATTGACCACGTTAGATGAATTACCCAATGAATCGACCACCGCCGCTGAAACACTGAGCGTATTGCCATTACCCGGCGCGGCTTCGGTGAGCGTTACCACGCCAGTTGCACTGTTGTACGAAACCGAGCTAGGAGTCACGCCAGTGCTATCAACCAACTGACCAGCGGCATTTAAATGTAATGCCAATGATTGCGCTGTGCCGGCATCGTTGACAGTCACATTCAGCGTGCCACCGTTACTTAAAATAATCGCGTTAGTCGGATTGATGCCCACCAACGCTGACACCGTTGTCGCTGTGGCAGGCTCGACCAAAACGCCCGCACTCGCAGAACCGGTTGCACCGGGGATGGAAACGGTAGGTGCTGTCGTTACGTATTCGGTTGCGGTGGCCGTTGAGGTCGATGCAACGCCCGAGCTCGTGATGACGGAAGCGGTCACGCCGATTGAATTGCCGTTACCCGGTGCAGCCTCGGTCAAGGTTACTACGCCGGTGGCAGCATTGTAGGAAACCGAGCTTGGAGTTGTTCCTGTGCCATCCACTAACTGACCAGCAGCATTCAAATGCAGTGCTAATGTTTGGGTAGCGCCCGCATCATTGACCGTAATAGTGAGCGTTCCACCATTATTTAAAATTGACGTATCGCCAGCGCTCAAGCCAACTGAAGCGGTCGCCGTGCTCGTGCCCGGAGCGTCGATTAACAGACCACCAGCATTTGCACCATTGATTACAACGTTAGGAAGATCAACATTGACGGAGTAGGGCGCATCGGTGCTACCAGAATACGGATTGCCTGCAGGATCATTGCCCGTCACGGTCGCATGGACGGAATCAACGGGCGCATTCGCCAACACATTGCCCGGAACGCCTATGCTGTACGTGCCGCCCGGTTGCACCGTACCTGTGTAGGACTGTCCACCTACGCTCAGAGTAACGGTCGAACCAACTTGCACCGTATTTGAAACCGTACCGGTAATTGCGACTGGATTGCTGCTAGCGGCCTCGACACCATTAATGGCAGGAATTGCGTTGATCGCAATACTGACAGGCGGCGCAACCAACTCAACTGCGTAAGGTAAATCCGCGGTAGCGGTTGCGGTATTGCCCGCGGCATCAGTCGAAGAGACAGACGCATGAATCGAATCCGTCGCCGCACTCGCTAATACATTGCCCGGCACGCCGATGGTGTAGGTTCCGCCAGTTTGCACTGCGCCAGTGTAGGTCTGACCACCGACAGTAATAGTAACCGTATCGCCCACATGCACATTCGCTGAAACCGTGCCGGTGACGTTAATCGGATTGCTACTAGCGGCTTGCGCGCCATTCACAGTCGGAATTGCATTGATTGAGACGCTAACTGGCAGCGATGCCAACTCGACCGAATACGGCAAATCTGCGCTTGCTGTCGCTGTATTTCCGGCTGCATCGGTCGAAGAAACAGTGGCGTGAATCGAATCGGCAGGGGCATTCGCTAATACATTGCCCGGCACGCCAATGCTGTAAGTGCCGCCAGGTTGAACAGTGCCTGTGTAGGATTGACCGCCGACTGTGATGGTGACTGTGTCACCCACATGCACATTGCTGGACACTGTGCCGGTGACGTTGATTGGATTACTGCTAGCGGCAGCCGCGCCGTTTACGGTTGGAATTGCGTTAATTGTGACGCTAACTGGTGGTGCAACTAATTCAACGGTGTAAGGTAAATCTGCCGTGCTGGTGGCGATATTGCCCGCTGCATCCGTGGATGAAACGCTAGCGTGAATCGAATCGGTTGAGGCATTCGCTAACACGTTGCCCGGCACACCAATGCTATACGTGCCGCCAGTTTGAACGGTACCTGTATATGTTTGTCCGCCAACCGTGATGGTAACTGTGTCGCCCACATGCACGTTGCTTGAAACGGTTCCGGTAACATTGATCGGATTGCTGCTCGCCGCTTGCGCGCCGTTAATGGTTGGAATGGCGTTAATGCTCACGCTCACTGGCGGAGCCACTAATTCGACCGAATATCCTTGGGTAGCGGCACTGCTGATAATGCCGCCGGAAGTATTCGTGATGCCAACGCTCGCGGTAATTGTGTCGCTTTGCGCCCCGGCCAAAATACTGGCTGGCACTTCGACGCTATAGGTTCCGCCGGCACGCACGAATCCGGTGTAGGTGTGACCATCAACGATAATACGAACGGTGTCGCCAACCGGCACGTTAGCGCTGACAGTTCCCGTAACGGCAATCGAATTACCACTGTTGGCAATCGCATTGTTAATCGTTGGTATCGGATTGATGCTAATCGTTGGTTCCGTCACCGCGCCGATATGTGGCACATTGGTTGGTGGAATAAATTGCGCTGCTGTTACTACGCCGGAGGTCGCAAAATTAGCGGTGGTGTAATTTTCGACAATTCGTAACAACTGCACAAACGAGTGCGAGCTATTGTCGTCGGTGCCACCGGTAATACCGGCAGCGGCTGGGTCGGCTAATAATTGATCTAAACTGGCGTTAGCAGCGATCAGATTGCCAACATCGTTTAATTGATTTCCAAATTGGGCGTTTTGCGCACTAATGGCCGCATTCTGAGCTAACGATTGCGCGTCCGTTGCGTCGCTCGCAAGGAAGGCTGAATCCAGCGTCACCGTCTCATTTTGATGAGCAATAAAGCTGTGACCGTTCGGCAAACTCAGTTCAACGCTAGAACCAGCGGCAGTCACCACCACATCGCCTTCATGCACCGCGTCGCCCAATTTCAACGCTACCTTGGTGCCATCCGGATGCAAAATAAATGCTTGTCCTTGAATCGCGGTAACAGTGCCGATTACGGTGCCAGAAACGATGTTTGAAGTTGCCATGGTTAAGCCTCACGCCATTTGATAAGAGTGGGAGAACTTTAACAGGGCAATACAGGGGAAGATATTGTACCGAAGTACAGTAGGGCGACTAAAAAGTGCGGATAAAACGTGGTTAGGATGACATGCCGCGAATTTTTAGGGCTAATTGCAACCTATCTTGCACATTTAGCTTGGTAAATAATCCACTAACGTGCGCTTTGACGGTACGTTCGGTGATCGCTAGCTGACGGGCGACTTCCTTGTTACTCGCGCCCGCGGCGATGGCTGCTGCCACCTCGATTTCACGTTCGGTTAATTTGTCTTGCCATTTAGTGCTGTCCGGCGCGCTTGCTTTAGTATTTGCCTCAGTCTGCGTGACAGACGGCGTGACCTGATTAATTCCCACCAATAAGCGCGACATTAACGATTCACCGATCCACAAACCACCTTGTTCGACCACGACCGCGACCTGCTGCAAGACTTCTGCCGCTGCATGGCTATTGCAGTAAGCGCGGGCTGCGCTAGAAAAAGCTTGCATCGCATCGTCGTCATTGGGCATATCGCTCAATACAATCAACGCAGCGCCGCCAATGTGTTCGCGTACTGCGTTAATTTGTTGGGGCGCCGCAATTCCCTCAGCCGGATTTTGTAGTCGCAGCCACACAAAATCGACTTGTTCATGCTTTGGTAAATCCGCTGCCGTTATCCCAACTGCGGTCGGAAAAGCTTGCGTCCACCGAGCGAGTAGCTCAGCGTTGGCGGAAATAAAAAGATGTTTTTTGGTAGTCACAATCGAATCTTTAAATAAGTTCTTAGCGTTCCGTCATGGCTGCTTGTTTGGCCCGTAATACCGGCTTTAACAAGTAAGAGAGAATGCTTTTGCGACCAGTAATAATATCCACCTCGGCCACCATCCCGGGAATGATGGGCAGGTTATTGGCTAAAAAGGTTTTGGTGGTACTCACGCGCACCACATAAAACGTATTGCCATGATCATCAGTCACCGAATCCGCGCCGATTAATTCTACGGTGGCATCCAAGCCGCCATAGATCGAAAAATCATACGCGGTAAACTTCACCATCGCTTTTTGTCCTTGGCGTAAAAAAGCGATATCGCGTGGCTGCACTTTGGCTTCCAAGATCAATTTACCTTCGCTTGGCACCACTTCAACAATATCGCGCCCTGGCTGTACCACCCCGCCCACGGTATTGACCAGCAAGCGTTTGATCGTGCCTTTGACTGGCGAACGAATTGACGACTGCTTTACTTTGTCATTCAAGCCTGCGCTCGATTGGGTTAACGCATTGAGCTTAGCCATTGTTTCGGAAAATTCCTTGCTGGCTAAATTGCGGTAGTTGAGTTCGACCTCGGTAATTTTACGTTCGCCTTCGTTGACGGCGGCGCGCATGCGGGAGATTTGCGAACTGGCGATGTCGCGCTCGCTGCGATATCGATCCACGTCGCGTTGCAAGCGCAGTAAATCCATCTCGGATACTGCACCCGAATTTAATAACGGCTTGGTGACATTTAATTCTTTTAGCGACGATTCATACGACTGCGAACTTTGCGTTTGCTTAGAAATTGCTTCCGCTAATTCATGCCGACGTTGCTCCAATTCTTGACGTGCAATGGAGATTTGCGTTTGAACTTCTGAATTGGCCGAGTTGTATAACTGCCGCTCTTGTTCGACGGTGGTTGGATCTTCCGACATCACGTCCGCCGGTGGTGAAAATGGCTTACCTTCCCGAATCGCCTGTAAACGGGCTGCTTTGGCTGAGAGCGATAAATATTCGGAGCGATTTTCTTTTACCGAGGCTTCAAAGCGAGTGGAATCGACTTGTAGCAAGACTTGTCCGACATTGACGCTATCGCCTTCCTTAACCAGAATCTGCGACACAATTCCGCCGTCTAAACTTTGCAAAACTTGTAGCTGTTGCGATGGAATCACCTTGCCATCGCCGCGGGTAATTTCATCGATATCGACCAAGCCAGCCCAAATGATAAACAGCACAAACGAAGCACATAAGGCGCGCAACAAAATGCGCGCACGCAACGGCTCTTGCTCGATAATGACGCGGTCGGCATCTTGTAAAAAATCGCGTTCAGACGACGGTTCGTTTTCCTTCCAACGATCAAAAAACGGCGCCAAAACGCGATCTAGCCGAACCCGAACGAATTCCATCTTGGATGTAACCCAGCGCACAAACTGAAGGAGCTTAGCACCAGAGCGCATAATGAAATTACTCATTTCGCCCCCGTGATTTTGCCAGCTTGCAGCGCAGCGATAATTTGCGCTTTGGGACCATCGGCGACGATTAATCCACCATCCATCACAATGATTCGGTCGGCCAAATCCATGAGGCTCGAGCGATGCGTGACGATAATCATGGTTTTATGTCTGCCGAATTGGCCCAGACGCTCTTTTAACTGCGATTCAGAAATAAAATCCATTGCGCTAGTCGGTTCATCGAGCAACATGATCGGTGGGTCGAGCAGCACCGAGCGCGCAATCGCAATGCTTTGGCGTTGGCCTCCAGACAAGGATTCGCCACGTTCACTGACCACCATGTCGAAACCTTCGGGATGGCTATTCACAAAGTCGGCTAAACCTGCCAATTCGGCGGCCGCAACCAATGCGCGGTCATCGGCGTAGGGGGCGCGTATGGCAATGTTTTCGCGCAAGGTGCCATAAAACAAGGTTGAATCCTGCGCGACATAGCCCAGACTGCGGCGCAAATCAGCGGGATCGAGTTGGCGCAAGTCGATTCCGTCCAGTAGCACAGCGCCTTTGGTCGGAGCGTATAAGCCGAGTATCAACTTTTGCATGGTCGATTTACCTGAACCGACTCGACCAATAATGGCGACATGTTCGCCCGGTTTAACGCTAAAACTCACTCCCCGCAATGCGGTTTCTTCACGCCCCGGATAGGCGAAATGCACGTCTTTGAATTCGATATTGCCGCGAATTTCTGGTCGATGAACGAAAGTCGCTTCATCGCTGCGTTCGCTTGGCGTATTCATGATGCCTTCGAGCGCATTCATCGAGTTTTTAGCGTTTTCAAATTGGAGCAACAAGCCCACCACTTGACCAAGCGGTGCCATGGCGCGACCCGCTAACATCGTGGCTGCAATTAAGCCGCCCATGGTTAACATTTTTTCGTGAATCAGATACACGCCGGCGACCACAATTGCTACGTTGACGAATTGCTGGATCGCTGATGCGCCGTTCATACTGGTGGCCGACAATAAGCGCAATTGAGCGCTGACACGGGCTAGGAAGGCGGTAGTTTTTTCCCACTTGGCTTGCATCTGACTCTCAGCGCCATTAGCTTTAATGGTTTCCAAGGCGGTCAAGCTTTCAACCAAAGTCGCATTGCGTAAGGCCGAAGCGCAGAAGGTGGTTTCAGACAATTCGCGCATGCGATGCTGAATCACGTAGCTATACATAATCACCGCCAAAATGCCTAACACCGGCAAGAAAACCAGCGGCCAAGAAATCCATGCGATAACGATTAAAAACACCAGCGCGAACGGTAAATCGATCAAGGTCGTCACCGTAGCTGACGCGATAAAATCGCGCACCACTTCAAACGAGCGCAAGTTAGACGCAAACGCGCCAACCGAAGCAGGGCGCTGCGATAAGCGCATTCCCAAGACGCGCTCCATGATTAATGCCGATAATTTCAGATCAATCCGCGCGCTGGCTAAATCAACAAAATGCCCACGCAATAAGCGAATGACGTAATCCAAAATTAGTACCAAAGTCATGCCAGCAGCAAAGACCCACAGCGTCTCTAGCGCGTAATTGGGCACCACGCGGTCATACACATTCATCGAAAACAACGGCATCGCAATCCCGAACAGATTGATCAACAGAGCCGCCGCCATGATGTCTTTGAACAGTGAAACCTGATCGAGTATCGTGCCCCAAAACCAATGTTTTTGTGGTGTGTCGCTAATTGGCGGAGTGCGGTTATCGAAGCGAAAGCGTGGACGTGAAAACAGAGTGACGCCTTCGTAACGCTGTTCTAATTCGTCGAGAGGTAAAAAAACTTCGCCTTGCCCAGAATCGGGGAACAGCAATTTAGCGTTACTAGTCACCGGATTCCAGCTCAGCAAAACGCAGGCTTGATTGTTTTTTAATAACAGGATGGCTGGTAATAATGCCGGATCGATTTTGGTTAATTCGCGGCGCACGACCTTGGCGGAAAATCCTGCGTTTGACGCGGCGCGGGTAAATAACGCGGGCGTTAAACCTTGGGCAGAAAGTGGCAATCCGGCCGATAGCGCAGCCTTGGTATTTGGTCGGCCATAAATGCGGGTTAATTCCACCAAGCAATCGAGCAGGGGATCGGTGTGCAGTTGATCTTCGGGTAAGTCAATGTCGATGCGTGAATGGAGTGGGGTGCTTTGGTTTGACACTGTCGGATTGTTCGGTGGTTGCGTGTCGTTCACTATCATTGCTTTTTCCGGTCTAGTCGATGAGCCTGCAATGGAATGCGGCGGTTAAACTTGGGCGGTTCGTTGCGCCAATAGATCACAGGTTTTTAATGGCAATCGACCTACGCTAATAAATTTACCCGCCATTACCGACGTATCTTGCCCAAGACGCGCCGAATGGCTTTTACATAGTAGTTCAAAAAGTACTAAAAATCATTGCCTGAAAGAATTTTTTAAACTTGTTTTGTAACGCAGTCCGTTTTTACTGCGATTAGCAGCAAAAACGGGAGGGTTATGCTTGGCCGGGAAGTGCTTATCGGGCTTCTGGAATTTCCGACACGATCAACCAACGACCGTTGATGTTTTCCCATTCCATTGTTTTTTCAACTAGGTCACTGTAAATGTCACTGACGTATTCTTGATGAAATTGCGTTACCGCATGGTTGGCATCTTTGAAGGTGAATTCAATATTGCTGATCTTGACCGAAATGGACTTTTTCTCGGATATGCGCGCATTGCGGCGTTCCTTCCATTTGTCGTGATCTTTGTCCATGCTCGCCTTAAAGGTGCTGCTGTAGCAATTTAAGTACGCTGTAATATTTTTGCCTTCCCACGATTTGCGCCACACAGAAATCATGCCTTCGATCGCTTTTTGCGCTGGGACTGTTGATACTTCGGCGGCCGCAGTTGGCGCCGGGGAAACAGCCGTTTTGTCGCGCTCTGAAACCGTCGCCGCCGCCGCTGGAGCAGAATCTTTTAACAATGCAATCGCGCGTTGATTTAACTCTTCTTTATTGGTGACATAAGTTTGCGGCGCTTCGATTGGGCAATGGGCCGCTTGAGTTTCGTCGTCGCCATCAAACTTAGGCAGCGGGCCTGCATCGGGGCGTGTTAATCCTAATGTTCGGAATAAATTGCCCATGCCAGCCTGCATTCGTGCGAACGCAATTTGTTGATCGTATTGCGCTTCAATGTAGGAGCGCTTTGCTTGGAATAACTCGTTTTCGGTATCCAATAAATCCAGCAACGTCCGTTGACCAATGTTGAACTGCTGGCGATACGCATCGCGCGCTTTTTCGATCGACAATTGATGTTGATCGAGGTAGGTCAGTAATTCAGTGATTTTGTGTCTGTCGTTATAGGCAATTTCAAGGTTTTGGCGCGTGTCTCGGCACACTTTATCGCGGTAGTCGCGGGTTACGTTGATTTGATCGGCCAGTTGATGCAATTTGGCGCGGTCGCTAAAGCCATTAAAGATATTCCATGACAAAACGATTTGCGCCGATTTGTCGTTGGTTTCACCGATTTCGCTGTTGATATTGGTGCCGTGCTGACCACTTAAGCGCACATCAACGCGCGGTTGGAAGGCACTTTTGCGTCCACTCGCTTCGCTATTGGCGGCGCGAATATTTTCGATTGCGGCCAACAATGCTGGATTGTTTGAATTTGAGGTGCTGATTGCCGCGCTTAATTCTGGCGGAATTTCTTTGTCTAGTCCGCGTGTTTCAGCCAGCATTGGCCCTGGTGGTTGCCCAACTAAACGCTGATAACGTGCGCTAACGTCGTGCAAATTGGATGTTTCTGTTAATAAGTTGGCTTCTGCCACCGCAAGGCGGGCTGATGATTGTTCTAAGTCAACCCGTCGGCCAACACCGGCTTTGGCTTTGCTTTGTAGTTGTTCGTATAGGGCGCGATGTTGTACGTAATTATCTTCGGCCAAGCCGACTAATTTGCGGTAGCGCAACACATCGAGATGAGCGCGTACAACTTCAAGCGTGGTGGTTTCAGTTGCGTCGTACAAGTCGTACAGCTTGACTAAGCGGTTGTGATCAAGCCGCGCGACTTCATTTTTGGTAGCGAAGCCGTCGTACAACATTTGCGTCAACGTAATTGATTGCGAGTGGGAATTATAGTTGTTGCGTAGCAACGGTTCATTGTGCATCTCATAACTGCTACCTGCTTGCACATCGACCTTGGGCAAATAGCCGCCCGATGCCACATCGCGCTCACCATTTGCTGCTTGAAAAGCATGCCATTTGATTTGAACTTCTGGATTGGTCAGCACAGCCTCTTGCGCCGCTTGCTGCACTGTCGTGACTTGGGCGTTAGCTAGAACCGGGAGCAAGCTAAGTAGTAACAAGTTCTTTTTTTTCAGCATATACACAATCTTTTGAGCAAAAGGAAATAGTTGATAGTTCTAACGTGTGAGGCGTTAACAAATTGTTGATGCAAATGTAATGTGTGTAACATTTTCTCATAATTTAAGATTTATTTTTTCTTTTGTGTCCTGAGTGAAACTTTAATTTACAAAATTAGCGAATTAATTTTACTTTATTTTAACTTGTGTGGTTCTGGAAAGTATTTCAGCAAAACTTTTTATACATCCTAAAATTAAGGCCACCGTTGCGGCAGCAACTTCCCGATTCCTGTTTAACGCTAGCTGCAATCAGCTTTGGCGCTAGGCGAAAATACAACTCAGCCCGCAATAAATAATGATCAAACGTATTAATAAGGTTTTGTTGCTATTAATGACGATTGTTGCCTTATCGCTTTGGTGCTTGCAATCGTCGCAATGGGCATTTGCGCTCGATATGAATCTGGTTCAGCAAACTTTTAAGCGCATGGGTGGCAAGCCTCAGGCCTTGGCGGAGTGGCAAAACCTGCTGCAAGAGGCGAAGGATTTACCGATTAATGAAAAATTAAAACGGGTGAACACGTTCTTTAATCACCACATTACTTTTGCCGAAGACATTGATGTGTGGGGGCAAGACGATTATTGGGCTACGCCGATGGAGTCGCTCTCAAAGGGGCGCGGGGATTGTGAAGATTATGTGATCGCGAAGTACTTTGTATTGCGTGAATTAAATGTTCCTGAAAAGCAACTTCGCTTAATATATGTTAAAGCGCACATCGGACGAGTTGACAGTCAAGTTGAGCAGGCCCACATGATTTTGGCGTATTACCCAACGCCGGATGAGGAGCCGCTCATTCTCGATAACTTAATTACCGATATCCGACCCGCTTCAAGACGTCCCGACCTGCGACCAATATTTAGTTTTAATAGCGAGGGCGTCTTTGTCGGCGTGACGGGAAGCGCATCAGTCGGGCCGGGCGGAGTGGGGCGATTGTCACGTTGGGCTGATTTGCTGCAGCGAGCCCATGCTGAAGGTTTTTAAACTAAATTTAGAATTAACTGAATCATAAATAGGAGTTGACGATGTCAATGTATCGCCAAATATGGCTTTCGCTATTGCTAACCGCAGCGTTAAGTTTGGCCGGAGGTTTGTTAGCCTCGACCTATAGCGCGCGAGGCTATCTTGAAGATCAATTGCGCATTAAGAATTCCGACAATGCGGCGTCGTTGGCGTTGTCGCTAGGTCAGCATGGACAGGACCCGGTCGACATTAAATTGGCGGTCGCCGCGATGTTTGATAACGGTCATTACGAATTAATTCGTGTGGTGGATCCGCATGGGGTGGAAGTCGTTGCACGTAAAGCCAATACTGAAATCTATGATGCACCAATGTGGTTTGTAAATTTAGTCCCGCTGCGTTCGCTGCCCGGCGAAGCACAAATCAGCAATGGTTGGAATCAGGTCGGCAAGGTCACTATTATTAGTAATACCCGATTTGCATACCGAACATTGTGGGAATCAACGCTGGCGATGGTTGGGGCGTTATTTTTCAGCAGCTTCTTGGGCGGTTGGTTAGGAACGCTGGTCTTGCGCCGTCTGAAAAAAACGCTCAACGAAGTGATCGCCCAAGCGCAGGCCATTACGGAACATCATTTCATTACTACGCCAGAATCCAATGTGCCGGAATTGCGTCAATTGACTTCGGCCATGAATACAACCGTTCTACTGTTGAAAAAGATGTTCGCTGAAGAAGCAATTCGCCTAGAGCGGGTGCGCTTGGAAGCGAATTCAGATTCCCTGACTGGCTTGGCGAATCGCAGCTATTTCATGGCGCAGTTGCAAGCGCTGTTTGAAATGGAAGATGCTAATTCTGGAACGCTCTTATTAATTCGTATTGCCAACTTAGCCGATATCAATAAGCGCTTGGGTCGGAGTCAAACCGACGAAATGCTCAAAGCAGTCGCGGCAGTTTTATTGCGCGCGACAGAAAAAATCCCCAACGCGTTGTCGGCTCGCTTGAATGGCGCAGACTTTGGCGTGTTGTTGCCCCTCACCGAGCAGCATCCAATTTCTGATCAGTTGCTTGAGCAACTTGTGGTGGGAACTTCCGCCTACATTCAACAGGGCACGGTTGCGTATATCGGCGCGGGGCAGTTCAGCTACGGTCTGAATTCTGCCAATCTTTTAAGTCAGGTTGATTCCGCGCTAGCGGCGGCTGAGGCACAGGGAATTAATTGTATCCGCGATGCGGGCGTTGTGGTGAATGCCGATGCGCCGCGCAGCAATGAGCAATGGCTGCGCTTACTCTATCAAGCGATTGAGAATCGAGAAACTAAGTTGGGCGCTTTTCCGGTCACCGACTTCAATCAACAATTGGTGCACAGCGAATGTCCACTGCGCATGCGCGTGGCGGGTGAATGGTTGCCAGCAGGGCGGTTTTTCCCGGTCGCCGAGCGCTTGGGCTTGAGTTCCACCATGGACACCACCGCGCTCACTTTGGGTATTGAGGAGCTGAATGCAAATCGCCAAATCGCAGGTTTAGCAATTAACTTATCGGCGCGTTCCTTAGAGGACGAGACATTCTGTAATTATGTGCGCACGATGTTGTTGGCCAATCCGAAAGCCAGCAAACGGCTTTGGATTGAATTTCCAGAATACGGCGCTTTTGCTCATATTGCGGCATTCACCGAGTTCGTCCGGCAGATGAAAGAAACCGGCTGCAAAGTTGGCTTAGAGCATTTTGGACGGCAATTTAGTCAAATTGGTTTGCTGCAAGAATTGAAATTGGATTATTTAAAAGTGGATGCAAGTTTTATCCGCGATATTGCTCATAACTCCGGCAATCAAGTGTTTTTGAAAGGCTTAATCAGCATTGGGCACAATTTAGGGATGCAAATCTTTGCCGAGGGCGTGACCGAGCAAGCAGAAATGAGTACTTTAGAGCAACTTGGCTTTGACGGCGCGACCGGGCCAGGCGTCAAAATCGCCTCGTTTGAAAATAAAGTTTAAATTGTGGGGCGACGCTAATCACGGCCAGTTGGAATTGACGCCGTTATTTCAAACGTCCAAGTTACCGCGAGAACAAGATTCTTTTATAGAAAATCACAACAGGTCGAACCGGAAAAGTGTAAGAAAACACAGTTTTTTTCATAAAATCAGCGCAATACGGCTTATTTTCTTGTAGAATATGCGGCTGGAGTTAAAGTGCCTCATGCAGAAATGCATGTGGAAATTTAAGCGACTTAGTCGCTTTTGTTTTTTCTGCACACTAAATATGCATATTCATCAAGTATGCACACTACCGCGAGGATGGCGAAATTGGTAGACGCACCAGGTTTAGGTCCTGACGCCAGTAATGGTGTGGGGGTTCGAGTCCCCCTTCTCGCACCACAGACAATTTTTATTTGGACGATTAAATGGTAACTGCTGTCGAAACATTGGGTAAATTAGAACGCCGCCTCACTATCACTGTGCCTTTGGCCGAAGTGCGTGTGGAAGTTGAAAAACGCTTAAAAGTCCGCGCTCGCACAGCTAAAGCACCGGGTTTTCGTCCGGGTAAAGTGCCGATGAAAATGGTTGCCGCGCAGTTCGGTTATCAAGTGGAATCGGAAGTATTGAACGACAAAGTTGGCCGCGCTTTCAGCGATGCCGCTAACGAAAACAAACTGCGCGTAGCTGGCTACCCAAGCATTGCACCAAAAGAAGGTGCAGATGTAACGACTGGCCAAGCCGTATTTGACGCAACATTCGAAATCTATCCTGATGTCACCATCGGTGATTTGACTGCAGCCGAAGTTACCCAAGTTAAAACCACTGTTAGCGATGTAGAAATCGATAAAACGATCGACATTCTGCGCAAACAGCGCGTGCATTTCCACGTTAAAGGCCAAGCCGGCGAACACGGCGACGGCGGTGCAGATGTTTCCGCTCAAAACGGCGACCGTGCCACAGTAAATTTCGTCGGCACTATCGACGGCGTTGAATTCCAAGGCGGTAAAGCAGACGGTTTCGTTTTCGTGTTAGGCGAAGGCCGCATGTTGCCTGAATTCGAAGCCGCAACAATCGGCTTGAAAACTGGCGAATCCAAAGTATTCCAAATGACTTTCCCTGCGGATTACCACGGTAAAGACGTTGCAGGCAAAACAGCAGAATTCACCATTACATTGACTCAGTTAGAATGGGCGCACTTGCCAGAAGTCGATGCTGAATTTGCGAAAATGTTGGGCGTGGAAGACGGCGATTTAGCTAAAATGCGCGCAGACATTAAAGAAAATTTAGAGCGTGAAGTCGGTGGTCGCGTAAAAGCGCAAACCAAAAACAGCGTGATGGATGCATTGTTAAAGATTTCTGAATTTGACGTACCAAAAGTATTGATCAACCAAGATTCCGAGCGTTTAGCAGAAATGACTCGTCAAGACATGGCGCAACGCGGCATGAATGTGAAAGACGTTCCATTCCCATTGGAAATGTTCCACGCGCAAGCAGAACGCCGTGTGCGTTTGGGCTTGATCTTGGCTGAATTGGTAAAAGTTAACGGCTTGAAAGCGACTTTTGAACAAGTTGAAGCGCAAGTTGCTGATTTTGCAAAGAGCTACGAAGATCCAAAACAAGTCATGCGTTACTATTTCAACGACAGAAATCGTTTAGCTGAAGTAGAAGCCCTTGTATTAGAAGAAAACGTCGTCAACTTCGTACTCGGTAAAGCAAAAGTAACCGATAAAGTCATCTCTTTTGATGAATTGATGGGTAACCAAGCTCAGGCATAATTAGGCTAATGTGATTTATTGACCTGATTATGCTCATAATCAGGTCATAAACTAACCAACAAGGAAAACACATGACAGGCTTAATTCGAAATTCTGCACTCAATACTGAAATGCTCGGCATGGTTCCGATGGTCATTGAGCAGAGTGGACGCGGTGAACGCTCATACGATATTTATTCACGCTTATTAAAAGAGCGCGTTGTTTTTCTAGTTGGTCCAGTTAATGATCAAACAGCTAATTTAGTTGTTGCTCAGTTATTGTTCTTGGAAAGTGAAAATCCAGACAAGGATATTTCGTTCTACATCAATTCCCCAGGTGGTTCCGTGTCGGCAGGTATGGCGATTTACGACACGATGCAATTCATCAAGCCTGAAGTTTCTACGCTGTGTACCGGAATGGCCGCGTCAATGGGCGCATTTTTATTAGCAGCCGGCGCAAAAGGTAAGCGTTTCTCATTGCCAAATTCGCGCATCATGATTCATCAACCTTTGGGTGGCGCTCAGGGGCAAGCTTCGGATATTGAAATTCAAGCGCGTGAGATCTTGTATTTGCGTGAACGTCTCAATGGCATGTTGGCCGAGCATACTGGCAAATCAGCCGAGCAAATCGCCAAAGATACTGACCGCGATAATTTCATGTCTGCATCCGAAGCCGTCGAATACGGTCTCATTGATAAAGTGATGGTACATCGGGCCTAATCTGGCTAGCATCTAAAAAACGCCCAGCAGGGCGTTTTGTTATTTATACGTTGTGCTTTGCCATCCACATTGCCTTGTACATTTCTTTAATTTCGTATTACCTAACGTAAAAATCGGTCTATTCTCGATGACGAATCCGATATTTACAGGTAATATCAAACCACTTCTCTCCTTACATTTGTATCATGCCAGATAAAAAATCATCAAGTGGTGAAAAATTGCTGTATTGCTCATTTTGCGGCAAAAGCCAACACGAAGTTAAAAAACTCATCGCAGGGCCGTCTGTATTTATCTGTGATGAATGCATAGATTTGTGCAACGACATTATCCGCGATGAAATTTCTAGCGTTGAAACGATAGGCAGTAATAAAGCGGATTTGCCGACCCCGTCAGAAATTTGCGACTTGCTGAATCAGTACGTGATTGGTCAAGAAACTGCCAAGCGTATTTTGTCGGTTGCCGTGTACAACCACTACAAGCGCTTAAAATACCTCGGCAAAAAAGATGACGTAGAACTAGCCAAGAGCAATATTTTGTTGGTCGGCCCAACCGGTTCCGGTAAAACATTGTTGGCGCAAACCTTAGCGCGCATGCTGAATGTGCCATTTGTTATCGCTGATGCGACGACATTAACCGAAGCCGGTTACGTTGGCGAAGACGTTGAAAACATCATCCAAAAATTACTGCAAAATTGCAATTACGACGTAGAAAAAGCGCAAAAAGGTATTGTCTACATCGATGAAATCGATAAGATTTCGCGTAAATCCGACAACCCATCGATCACGCGCGATGTGTCCGGTGAAGGTGTTCAGCAGGCGCTGTTAAAATTGATCGAAGGCACGATGGCCTCAGTGCCACCGCAAGGCGGTCGCAAACATCCAAACCAAGATTTTGTGCAAATCGACACAACTAACATCATGTTTATCTGTGGCGGCGCGTTTGATGGCTTGGCTAAGTTAATTTCCAGTCGCTCGGAAAAAGGCGGAATTGGATTTTCAGCCAGCGTAAAAAGCAAAGTAGAAGCCACCTCGAACCAGCATTTACAGGAAGTCGAACCAGAAGATTTGATTAAATTTGGATTGATCCCCGAATTGGTTGGTCGCTTGCCAGTCGTTGCAACTTTGAACGAATTGGATGAAGACGCTTTGATTCAAATTCTGATCGAGCCAAAAAATGCCTTGATCAAACAATACGCAAAATTGCTCGAAATGGAAGGCGCAGAATTGGAAATCCGTCCTTCTGCCTTACACGCGATTGCGAAAAAATCGATTGCTCGTAAAGCCGGTGCGCGTGGTTTGCGTTCCATTTTGGAGCACGCCTTATTGGATGTTATGTACGATTTGCCGAGCGAATCCAATGTCGCAAAAGTGGTTATTGATGAAAACACAATCACTCAAGGCGCTAAGCCTTTACTGATTTATCATGAGAAATCAAAAGTTTCTGGTGAGAATTAATTTATAGGCTTGATTGCGTTAAATTACATCGAAATAAGCTGAAATTGCGACCGATAAAACATACAATGAAGCAATGTTAGGTCGAAAAGCCACCTCGGGTTGACCTCGTCGGTGGCTTTTTTAATGTGCTCATAATTACCTAGCAATAAGTGTTGTAAGCAGTGAAATAGCAGTGAACTTTTGGTTGAATTTTTTTTAAATGGGCTTGTGTTTTAACGATCCATGCCAACATGTTGTTGGGAATTAACTAAATAAGGTAAACCATGACGACGACTCTCATTACAGAACCTACCCAGTTGCCATTGTTGCCCTTGCGGGATGTAGTCGTATTCCCGCACATGGTCATCCCGCTTTTCGTGGGACGTCCTAAATCAATTAAAGCACTTGAAGCAGCAATGGAGCAGGGCAAGAGTATTTTGCTGGCTGCACAAAAAGCCGCGGCAAAAGACGAACCTTCACCAGAAGACATTTACGAAATTGGCTGTATCGCCAATATTTTGCAAATGCTCAAGCTGCCAGACGGTACCGTTAAGGTTTTGGTCGAAGGTGTGCAGCGTGCACGCATCCATCAGATTCGTGAGTTGGATACGCATTTTGTTGCGACCATCAATCCGGTTGAAACTGAAGAAAGCGACGACTCAGAAGTTGAAGCAATGCGTCGCGCCATCGTTCAACAGTTTGATCAGTACGTTAAATTAAACAAGAAGATTCCACCTGAAATTCTGGCGTCCTTGTCGGGTATCGACGATGCGGGTCGCTTGGCAGATACAGTTGCTGCGCACTTGCCATTAAAGCTCGATCAAAAACAAGAAATTCTCGAAATTTTCAGCGTTGCGAAACGTCTTGAACATCTGCTCGGTCAGCTTGAAGGCGAGTTGGACATTTTGCAGGTCGAAAAGCGCATTCGTGGTCGCGTAAAGCGCCAGATGGAAAAGTCCCAGCGCGAATACTATTTGAACGAGCAAGTTAAAGCGATTCAAAAAGAATTAGGCGAAGGCGAAGAGGGCGCTGATCTCGAAGAAATTGATAAGAAAATTATCGCGGCAAAAATGCCGAAAGAAGCCAAAGATAAAGCGCTGGCTGAGTTGAAAAAACTCAAAATGATGTCGTCCATGTCGGCTGAAGCGACCGTGGTGCGTAATTACATCGATACCTTAATCAATCTGCCTTGGAAGAAAAAATCCAAGGTGACGAACGATTTGGCGAATGCTGAAAAGGTATTGGACGCCGATCACTATGGTTTGGAAAAAGTAAAAGAACGCGTGTTGGAATACCTAGCGGTGCAACAGCGGGTGGATAAGCTAAAAGCGCCAATTCTCTGTTTTGTTGGGCCTCCAGGCGTTGGTAAAACTTCGCTCGGTCAATCAATTGCGCGCGCAACCAATCGCAAGTTCGTGCGGATGGCATTGGGTGGTGTGCGTGACGAAGCCGAAATTCGTGGCCACCGTCGCACTTACATCGGTTCGATGCCAGGTAAGATTTTGCAAAGCCTGTCCAAGATCGGTGTTCGCAATCCATTATTCTTGTTGGATGAAGTCGATAAAATGGGTGCGGATTTCCGCGGCGATCCTTCTTCGGCGTTGCTCGAAGTGTTGGATCCTGAGCAAAACCATACTTTCTCTGATCATTATTTAGAAGTTGATTTTGATTTGTCGGATGTGATGTTTGTTGCGACATCGAACTCGTACAATATCCCAGCGGCGTTGTTGGATCGGATGGAAGTGATTCGCTTGTCTGGTTACACCGAAGACGAAAAGAGCAGCATTGCGCAGCGTTATTTGTTGCCTAAGCAAATCAAAAATAATGGCTTAAAGGAAGAAGAAATCTCTCTTTCCGAAACAGCTATTCGTGACATTATTCGTTATTACACACGCGAAGCAGGTGTACGTTCTTTAGATCGTGAAATTTCTAAAATTTGCCGCAAAGTCGTGAAATTATTGCTCTTGAAAAAACAAGACAAAAAGGTCACGATCACCAGCAAAAACTTGGATA
Source organism: Sapientia aquatica (assembly GCF_004358105.1). Classification (GTDB taxonomy): domain Bacteria; phylum Pseudomonadota; class Gammaproteobacteria; order Burkholderiales; family Burkholderiaceae_D; genus Solimicrobium; species Solimicrobium aquaticum. The sequence goes on from NZ_SMYL01000005.1 coordinate 21,676, forward strand.
AGTATTTAGGTGTGCGTCGCTACGACTTTGGTATGGCGGTTAAAGAAAACCAAGTAGGTCAAGTTGTTGGATTGGCGTGGACCGAAGTTGGTGGAGATTTGTTGACAATCGAAGCGGTATCGATGCCTGGTAAAGGAAACGTGATTCGCACAGGTACTTTGGGCGACGTGATGAAGGAATCAATTGAAGCTGCGCGCACAGTTGTTCGCAGTCGCTCAAAACGTCTAGGTATTAAAGCCGATGTATTTGAAAAAACCGACGTCCATATTCACGTACCTGAAGGCGCTACCCCGAAAGATGGTCCTTCGGCTGGTATCGCGATGACAACTGCCTTGGTTTCGATCTTTACCGGAATTCCGGTGCGTGCTGATGTAGCGATGACGGGTGAAATTACTTTGCGTGGTGAAGTGTTGCCAATTGGTGGCTTGAAAGAGAAATTATTGGCAGCGCATCGCGGGGGTATTAAAACCGTCATTATTCCAGAGGAAAATGCCAAAGATTTAGCCGATATCCCTGATAACGTCAAAAATCACTTGGAAATTATTCCTGTACGTTGGATTGATCGCGTTCTAGAAATTGCGCTGGAAAAATTACCGACCGAGCTGGTGGAGGAAGAAGTGGTTGTTGCTTCCGCCGCGCCAGCGGCTGGTGAGACAGTTGATCCAGTTGTTAAGCACTAATTAGTTCTGCCAGAAAACAAAAAACGCCCGATTCGTCGGGCGCTTTTTATGTGCAATTTAGTCCAAAATTCTGCATAAAATACATTAATTAGATCGTTCTTCTACAGCTAATTCCAGCTGCGCAATAAACCAACCGCTAAACCCTCTAAGGCGAAATCATCGGTTTCGACCTTAATAACGCTGTAGTCGGGATTTTCGGGAAATAGCTCGATTAACGAACCGGTTTTCTTGTAGCGCTTAACGGTGACTTCATCGCCAATTCTGGCGACCACGATTTGCCCATTGTTGGCGGTACTGGTTTTTTTAACGGCTAACAAATCACCTTCTAAAATCCCAACGTCGCGCATCGACATGCCGCGTACTTTGAGCAGGTAATCTGGCTTGGCGGAGAACAAACTCGGATCAACGTTGTAACTCGCTTCAATATGCTCCTCTGACATGATGGGTGAACCTGCTGCAACTCGACCAACAAGTGGCAGAGTTAGTTGCGGCGCGAAATTGGTGGAGATGGCGAATTGTTCTGAAATTCTCGATTGGCCCGATTCGCATAAACGGATACCGCGCGATGTGCCGGGTGTTAGTTCAATTACTTTTTTGCGCGCTAGGGCTTGTAGATGCTCTTCCGCAGCGTTAGCGGAGCGAAAGCCTAGTTCGGTAGCGATCTCGGCTCTCGTCGGGGGAAATCCGGTGTTTTGGATAGCATCGCGAATGAGATTTAAAATTTGCTCTTGGCGGGCGGTAAGTTTTTGCATGGCAATGTAATCCAACTGTGTTTATTAGCAGTCTGTAATTTTATACAGTATTTATTCGAATGCAAGAAGTCTTTTGTGCAACGTGGTTTTTGTGACGCAGAAATGCGATTTGTGGACGGTAATTTACTGTTGAACTGCGTGGTTTTAGTTCGGTATCGGCATAGTCGCCCATTAATCAATTCAAATTCATCTATCTGAAAAGTTAACTCGATCGGAAAAGTAAATTGATTTGTGTGAAAATGCGGGGCTACTTTGAGCGATCTGTTACTGATCGAAGAATCGCTAGTTTCAACAATATCGAGAGAATTGCCCTATGTTGCGCAGCTTGACCAAATTTTTGCCGAGTAACTTTACCTTGGCGTTGTTAGTCACGGTCTTGTTAGCCACGTTGCTACCTACTTCAGGTCGTGGCGCGGCGATGTTTAATGACGCCACCGTGTTCGCCATTGGCCTGCTGTTTTTCATGCATGGTGCCAAGTTACCTAGGGAAACTTTGATTGCTGGCTTGAAGCACTGGCGACTTCATCTAACGGTGCTCAGTTTTACCTATGTGCTATTTCCGCTTTTAGGCTGGGTCCTTAAACCCATTTTTTTGCCCTTCGTGACGCCCGACTTATACATTGGGATTTTGTTTTTATGCGTCTTGCCTTCTACCGTGCAATCGTCCATCGCCTTTACCTCGATTGCACGCGGCAACGTATCGGCTGCCGTGTGCGGGGCAACAGCTTCGAATTTATTGGGCGTGTTTATTACGCCAGTCTTAGTTGGCTTATTGGTGGTGTCGCATGACGGCGGTGGATCGTGGGATTCGGTGTTGCGGATTTCGTGTCAGTTATTGTTGCCGTTTATCGCCGGCCAATTAGCGCGTCATTGGATTGGTGCTTGGGTGCAGCGCCATGCCAAAGTATTGTCGATGGTGGATCAGGGTTCGATCTTGTTGGTGGTTTATACCGCGTTTAGTGAGGCGATTATCGAGGGACTTTGGACGCGCATGTCGCTCACTACGATGCTCAGTTTGACGCTTATTTGTTGCGTCTTGTTGGGGATTGTTTTGTTCTTGACCAAATTTGTTTCGCGTAAGCTTGGCTTTAATAAAGCCGACGAAATCACGATTATTTTCTGTGGTTCGAAAAAGAGTTTGTCTAGCGGTGTGGCGATGGCAAAGGTGTTATTTGCCAGCAGTATGGTCGGGTCGATTGTGTTACCGCTGATGTTGTTTCACCAAATTCAATTGATGGTGTGTGCGGTACTGGCTGAGCGCTTTGCAAAGAGGACGGAAGATTAATTGCCCTCTTGGCCTGCGCTCAGTCGGACGCCTTAAAACATTTCTGCTTCGCTGAGGTAGCGCCATTTTCCTTCGGGTAGGTTGCCCAATTTAACTTTCCCAATTCGTACACGTTTCAAGCCGATTACGGTTAAACCGACAGCTTCACACATGCGGCGAATTTGGCGTTTTTTACCTTCTTTTAAAATGAAGTTGAGCTGATCATCATTTTGCCAACGCACTTTGGCTGGCAGCAAGGCTTTGCCATCGAGCGACAAACCGTGATTTAGGCGCTTTAAATCTGCCTCCGGCAAACGGCCTGGTTTGGAATAACTCACTCGCACTAAATACTCTTTTTCTACCGACGTGTCTTGACCAATTAAGTGTTTCGCAATTCGACCGTCCTGCGTCAGTACTAGCAAACCAGTTGAATCGATATCCAAACGGCCAGCCGGAACTAAGCTGCGCAGTTGAGTAGGATGAAAATGCGTTGCGACCGCATCGTCTTCCCAGCGATTTTCAGGTTTGATTAAACAAATCGCTGGCTCATAGCCATCTTCGGCTTGGCCGCTGACATAACCGACTGGTTTGTTGATTAATACTGTGACGCGTTTAGATTGCTCGGCAGCGGCTTGGCGCTCAATCGTGACCTTCTGGGTGAGCAAAATTTTGGTGCCAAGCTCGGAGATTACTTTGCCATCGACCCGAACCCAACCGCGGCTAATCCATTCATCCGCCTCGCGGCGTGAGCATAGGCCTAGTTCGGACATGCGTTTCGATAAGCGGAGCGGTTCGTTATTTGAAGTTGTCATCGTTATTGCTGTTTAATTTATACAGTGAGTGCGTCGAGTAAATCGGTTTCTAATTGGATTTGCATGCGTGCATTTTGCAGCACCGCGCCATCGATTAAAAATACGTCTTCAACTCGTTCGCCCAGGGTCATGATTTTGGCTGTGTGTAAATTGATTTTGTATTTCGCCAGCACTTTGGCGATCGAATACAGCAAGCCGTTTCGGTCATTAGCCGATACAGACAGCAAGTAATATTGCCCGCGCTCATCCGGAATTAAATCGATAGTCGGCACAATCGGGAATGTGCGTGATAAGCGCGATAAACGACCTTTGCTTGGTGTTGGTAAATCTTCGCTGGAGCTGAGCAACTCGGTTAATTCATGCTCGACCAAACTGATAATGTCGCGGTAGCTTTTGGCGAATGCGGAAGCCGAAATCATAAACGTATCGAGCGCGTAGTTATGTTGGGTAGTGTGAATCTTGGCATCTAAAATGCTAAAACCTTTGCTGTCGAAATAACTGCAAATGCGCGCGAACAAATCAGGCTGATCCGGTGTGTAGACGGCAACTTGCAAGCCCTCGCCGATGGGCGCGGTGCGACATTTGACCACTGGCGTAGGGCTGTGCACTTTGTCGTAAAAGGCGCGCGTTTGCCAAACGATATCGGTTGCTTCATTGCGTAAAAAATACACGACGTTGAGTTGCTTCCAGAGTTCTAAATGCGCGTTCTCGGGCAATCCATATAAACGTAAATTTTTTAAGGCTTCGTCTTGGCGGTTTTTTAATTCCCGATCGGGGGATGGGATGACGCCGCCCAAAGCGCGCAAGGTGAGCTGGTATAAATCTTCCAGCAACTTGCCTTTCCATGCATTCCAGACTTTAGGGCTGGTGCCGCGTATGTCGGAGACGGTCAATAAATACAGCGCCGTTAAGTGACGCTCATCTTTAACTACGCTAGCAAATTGTTGAATGACTTCGGGATCCGATAAATCTTGTTTTTGTGCGACTTGTGACATCAATAAATGATGCTGCACTAAAAAAACTACTAATTCAGTTTGATCTTTGCTCATCCCGTGTTGGTGGCAAAAACGCTTTGCATCAGCGCGACCTAACTCGGAATGATCGCCGTTACGGCCCTTGGCAATATCATGGAATAAGGCAGCCACATACAACACCCAATGTTGCGGGAAGTTAGCAATCAATTGGCTGCAAAACGGATATTCGTGCGCATGCTCAGGCATAGTAAAGCGACGCAGATTTCGCACCACCATCAAGATATGCTGGTCAACCGTGTAGACGTGAAAAAGGTCGTGCTGCATCTGCCCAATGATGCGTCGGAAGTTCGGTAAGTAGCGACCTAAAATACTCATTTGATTCATGCCGCGCAACGCGTGGGTAATGCCTTGCGGCGCTTGCAGAATCTGTAAAAATAGGGCGTGGTTGACTGGATCGTGGCGGAACTTGCTATTGATCTTAAAGCGCGCATGCCAGAGTGAGCGCATCGTGAGCGCCGACATGCCTTTTAGTTCTGAATGCTGTGCTAAGAGCAAGAACACTTCAAAAATGGCGGAAGGACGTTTTTCAAATAATTGCGCGTCGTTGGGTTCGATAAAGCCATTTACTTCGCTGAACTCGTCATTAATGCTTTGACGCTTGCTCGGCGCAACGACTAATTTTGCTTCAATGTTTTGTAGCAAAATCGTATTCAACTGGGTAACCGCTTTGGCCGCCCAGTAATAGCGCTGCATTAAATATTCACTCGCGCGATGAGTAGTGGTGGAGGTGAAGCCAAAGGTTTCTGCGATGGGATTTTGTACGTCAAAGACCAAGCGGTCTTCACGCCGTTTCGTGAAGATATGGAGCCGAATCCGGATATCTTTAAATGCACGTTCGTTGCGCTTTAATTGGCGTGCTTCTGGGCCGGTAATCAGGCCGCGGGCCGCGAGTTCTGACCAAGAATTGCCTAACCCCGCTGCTTTAGCAATCCACAAAATTACTTGCAAATCGCGCAGGCCGCCTGGGCTTTCTTTGCAGTTGGGTTCGAGCGAGTAGGGCGTATCTTCAAACTTCACATGGCGCTGGCGTAGTTCCAAGGTCTTGGCTTGAAAAAACGCTTGAGGATTCATTGCCGCGTTATATTGCTCGCGCAATGAGCGGAATAGCTTGCGGTTACCAACAATGAGCCGCGCTTCGAGCAAACTGGTTTGCACCGTTATGTCCGCCACCGATTCTTGCAAACATTCGTCGATAGTGCGGATGCTGTGTCCTACTTCTAAACCTAGATCCCAGAACTGCTGCACCAGCGTTTCGAGTTTGCCACGCAAGACATCATCCGGCGAGTGTGAAAGCAACACCAGCACATCCACGTCTGAATACGGGAACAATTCGCCACGCCCATAGCCGCCCACCGCGATCAATGCTGCATCGGACGGTAATTCCAGCACTTGCCAAAGTTCGGTCAGCGCTAGATCAACGCTGTGACAAAGATCGTGCAGCAGCGCTTCGGGCTTTTTTAGGTTTTGAGAAAATTGGGTGGTTAAAACCTGGTGGCGCGCTTTTAATTGTTCCTTTAGGCGCTGTGCTAACGGTTGCATAGGCTATTGGTCGAGTTAAAAGGTGGCGGAAATAAATTCAGGACAAGGCGGCGCGCCTGCGGAGGTCGTCAAAATTTCAAAACCAGTTTCAGTTACCAAGACGGTATGTTCCCATTGCGCGGACAAACTGCGGTCGCGGGTTTTAATCGTCCAGCCATCCGACATTTCGCGGATTTCTTTGCGGCCAGCGTTAATCATCGGTTCGATCGTAAAAATCATTCCTGGCTTCATTTCAGCCAATGTGCCTGGTTTGCCGTAATGCAGAATTTGCGGGTCTTCGTGGAAAATTTTACCGATGCCATGACCGCAGAATTCGCGCACCACGCTGTAGCCTGCTTTTTCCGCGTGTTGCTGAATGATGTGGCCGATGTCGCCTAAATGGTTGCCCGGTTTGACTTTGGAAATGCCTAGCCACATGCATTCAAACGTAATGGTGGATAAGCGCTTGGCTAATATCGATGGCTCACCAATAAAGAACATGCGACTTGTATCGCCGTGGTAGCCATCTTTAATAATGGTGATGTCCAGATTGACCACATCGCCATTTTTTAACACTTTATCACCCGGAATGCCGTGGCAAATTACATCGTTGACTGAGGTGCAAATCGCCTTTGGATAAGGCGTGTAACCCGGTGGGCAGTAGTTGAGCGGCGCAGGAATCGTGCCTTGCACGTTGACCATGTATTCATGGCATAAGCGATCAAGCTCGCCCGTGGTAACGCCTGCTTTGACGTAAGGAGTGATGTAATCCAGTACCTCTGACCCGAGACGGCCAGCTACGCGCATGCCTTGAATATCTTCTTCTGTTTTAATCGTGATAGCGCTCATTATGTTGCCTGAATGGTAAAAAAATAGATTTTGTTGATTGAGAAATTGGGCTGTTTGAGGTGAAAAACAGGTCAGCCATCAATTTAATATAGCTCGAAATTATAGACTATCTAGGGCTAACTTGGACTTTCGCCTAGAGAGAACCGAACTTGCGCTGGCGCGAAGTTCGCGTGGTTGACTATTCCTGTCTCGCACCTTGGGCGTAGCTATCGTTGGAAAAAGGTAGTCGGTTTAGACGTTCCATACCCACTGTTTTACATTTCGTCGGATTCTGATTATGGTCGCCAGTGACATCCTATACAGTCAACCCATCACAATAAAGTTTGCAAAGGAAACGTCATGTTGGAGCTAAGCCATGTAGTAAAACGATTTGGTCGACAAATTGTGGCGGTTGACGATGTGTCACTCAAGTTGAGTCAAGGTGTCATCGGATTGATTGGTCATAATGGCGCAGGTAAGACTAGTTTAATGCAGATGATTGCGACATTAAGCAAACCTAGCAGCGGGCAAATTTTATTTGATGGTCAAGATATCGTGAAGCGGCCTGATGCAATTCGAGCGCGACTTGGCTACCTTCCGCAAGACTTTGGTATCTACTCAAATTTAAGCGCGCTGGAGTTTATGCAATATTTTGCAGCGCTCAAAGGCTGTAACAATCCCGCGCGCTTGCGCTATTTGCTGGAATTGGTCAACTTGCATGAACAAGCCCATCGTCCTGCCTCGACATTTTCGGGTGGCATGCGGCGTCGTCTTGGAATCGCGCAAGCATTAATCAATGATCCTGATATTTTGATTGTGGATGAGCCAACGGCAGGCTTGGATCCAGAAGAACGCATGCGCTTTAGAAATCTGTTAGCCGAATTGGGCTTCAAGAAACTGGTCATCATGTCGACCCATATCGTGTCCGACGTGGAGACGATTGCGACCCAGCTTGCCATCATGCGTCAAGGGCGATTAATCGCTTGCGCTACGCCAGATGAGGTTTTGGATCAAGCAGAAGGGCAGATTTGGATGGCGGAAGTGGAAATGCACTACTACGAATCCTTACGCACCAAGGTGCATATTTTGCAGGCACAGCGGCAGGGCAATCGGATGCTTCTGCGTATCTTGCATCCGCATCAACCATGCATTGATGCGATTGTGGTTGAGCCGAGCCTAGAAGAGGCTTTGATGGCACAACAATATGTGCAGAATGAAGGCCTGCAGGTGATTTCATGAGCTTCTCAACATTAAAAATAGTGTTGTTAACCGAGGTTCGAATTCGCTTGCGCCGGCTCAGCACCTTGGTCACTCTGCTGGCAATGATCGTATTGGCGTGGATGGTCTTTGAAGATCCTGCAACGGGTAGCTCGTTATTGGTCGTTGAAGGGGCGCGCGTTCTTTATACCAGTTCGGCGTTAGCGCTTGCCAGCGTCACCCTGTTTGGCATGTTATTTAGCATGGCTGGATTTTATTTAGTGCGGGGCAGAATTAGTGAGGATGTGCGCTGCGGTTTGGGCGGTGTGATTGGTGCAAGCAAAATAACTAATTCTCTGTTTTTGTTTGGGCGTTGGCTCGGCGGTGTGAGTTATTTATTCGTCTTAAGTATGGCGTTTATGTTGTCGATTATGGTTTGTCAGGTATTTCGTGGAGTTGGTCCGATTGAGCCACTGATTTATCTTCAAACCTATGCTTTGATCTTGTTGCCACTCATTTGCTTTACGGTCAGTTGCGCGATTCTCTTCGATAGTATCGCGCCCTTGATGGGCAAGCTTGGGGATGTGATTTACTTCTTTATTTGGGTGTCGGTCGTGGCTCAGCTTGGTCTGATGGGTGAGCACATGTCGCAGGGGGCGAGCGTGGTCTCTGCACTAATGATTTTGGACTTTTACGGATTGGCATCCTGCATGCAAGCGCTCAATACACAACTGCATACGGCAAATATTGCTTTAGGAATGGCCGAATTTGATCCGCATTTAGCGCCCATAACATTGCGCGCTGAGTTATGGTCTGCCCCTTTAATCGCAGTGCGCGCTTTATCGACGTTGCTTGCTGCTTGCTTGGCGTTACCGGCGGTGTGGCTATTTCATCGTTATTCCAGTGATAAAGTGAAATTGAGCCAGGCTAGTGTCCGACGTTCTCCATTGGGTGTGTTGAATGCGTGGTTGCGTCCTCTGTCGGGATTGGCCCGTCCGATCTTTACGCTTGCACTCAAAGCACCTGGAGTTTTAGGGCAGGCGCTGGCTGACATTGCGGTGATTCTGATGTCTGCGCCGAGCGCAATGTTGGCCTTGGTGCTGATTTCTGTGTTCGCCTTATTTACCCCGATTGCGCATGTTAATGCCTTGTTGTTGCCAGCCACTGCAATTTGGGGGATTTTGATTTCAGACCTCAGCACGAGAGATTTTGTTGTCGGTTGCGAGGATATGACCGGCGTGGCGTTGGGTGGAGTTTCTCGACGTTATTTGCGCTACGTGCTGACTTCGGTATTACTGGGGCTGTTATTTGTTGGTGTGATTGTCGTGAAAATGGCATTTTCGCATCCATTTTTATTACTTGAGTTGCTCATCGGACTACTGAGTTTGAGCGCAGTCGCTGCCTTGTTAGGACGCACCTCACGCACATCGCGGCTGTTCTTGGCGCTGTTTTTATTCTGGTTGTATATCGCAACGCAAGTGCCGCGCGCCCCTGAGCTGGATATTTTGGCATTTAATGGTGTGGCGAACGGAGTGACCATGTTAAGCCAGTTAATTATTGCTCTAATTGCACTGTTTTCTGGGTATCTATACAACAATCGAGAACGTTAAGCGCTCGTTTTGGGCTGAATTCCGATTGTTTAACTTGAGTAGGGAGGCTAAGTTGATGTACAATCTTGCGCTAACTCATGACTCGGTCGTGGGTGGTCGGCAAAGTTGTGAATGACTTTGTCGGTGTAGATAGAAATTATTAGTTTTATTGAAATCGCGAATCCCATCGATAAAAGGGTGCTCAATACGGACTTTATTGAGTCACTGATTGGATTCAAGACCAAACCCTGGAGAAAATTATGTCAGTAACAATGCGTGAAATGTTGGAAGCTGGTGTTCATTTCGGTCACCAAACTCGTTTTTGGAATCCAAAGATGGCTCCGTTCATCTTCGGTCATCGCAATAAAATCCACATCATCAACTTGGAAAAAACCTTAGGTTTGTACCAAGAAGCAATGAAATTTATCCGTCAAACCGCTGCATCACGCGGCACAGTGTTGATGGTTGGTACCAAACGTCAAGCGCGCGAATTGATCGCAGCAGAAGCGCAACGCGCAGGTATGCCATATGTTGATCAACGTTGGTTGGGCGGTATGTTGACTAACTTCAAAACAGTCAAAACTTCGATCAAACGTTTGAAAGACATGGAAGCGTTGGTTCAAGAAGGCGGCGTTGAGAAGTTGACTAAAAAAGAAGCGCTGATGTTTGACCGCGAAATGGTCAAATTGCAAAAAGCAATCGGCGGTATCAAAGATATGGGCGGCGTTCCAGATGCAATTTTCGTGGTGGACGTTGGCTACCACAAAGGCGCGATCACTGAAGCAGCTAAATTGGGTATCCCAGTTATTGGCGTGGTTGATACAAACCATTCACCAGAAGGCGTTCAGTTCATTATTCCTGGTAACGATGACTCATCCAAAGCAATCGCTTTGTACGCTCGCGGTGTGGCAGATGCTATCCTCGAAGGTCGTGCTAATGCATTGAACGAAGTAGTTGAAGCAGTTAAAGCTGGTAGCGACGATTTCGTTGAAGTTAGCGAAGAGGCGTAATTAGCCAAATGAAGTTGTTTTCGTAACGACTTTATTCAAAAAAGGGGCAGCTTAGCCCCTTTTTTTTAAAACAGATTTTTGGGTTTATTTAGATTCTACATAAGCCTTTTAGATATTTAATTTGATGCGCTCAACATTGAGCAAACTGAACTAGGAGAGAAGCATGGCAATTACAGCAGCAATGGTGGGTGAATTGCGCGCAAAGACAGACGCGCCGATGATGGAATGTAAAAAAGCCTTGACTGAAGCCGAAGGCAATATGGAACGTGCAGAAGAAATTCTGCGTGTTAAATTGGGTGGTAAAGCATCTAAAGCAGCTTCCCGCGTTACAGCAGAAGGCGTTATCGCTGCTTACGTTTCCGGTAACGTTGGTGCGTTGATCGAAATCAACTGCGAAACCGACTTCGTGACTAAAAACGATGAATTCTTAGCGTTGGCAAATGCGTGCGTTAAATTGGTTGCTGAACACAATCCAGCTGACGTAGCTGCATTGTCCGCATTGCCATTGGGCGACACAACAGTAGAAGGCTTGCGCGCTACTTTGATCGGCCGTATCGGTGAAAACATGTCGATTCGTCGTTTTGTACGTTTTGAATCCACTTCAAAATTGAGCACTTATTTGCACGGCACACGTATTGGCGTTATCGTTGATTTCGACGCAGCAAACGAGCAAGTTGGTAAAGACGTTGCAATGCACATCGCAGCGATGAAGCCAGTTTCCTTGTCGATCGAGCAAGTACCTGCTGATTTGATCGAAAAAGAGCGTTCAGTCGCAACATTGAAAGCCGCAGAATCAGGCAAGCCTGCTGATATCGCCGCTAAGATGATCGAAGGTTCAGTACAAAAATTCTTGAAAGAAGTGTCTTTGTTGAACCAACCATTCGTCAAGAGCGACAAGCAAACTGTTGAGCAAATGTTGAAAGCAGAATCTGCTTCTGTTAAAGCGTTCACTATGTATGTTGTTGGTGAAGGCATTGAGAAGAAGCAAGACGATTTCGCTGCTGAAGTTGCGGCTCAAGTAGCTGCTGCACAAAAAGCGTAATTCAAACTTGATCTTTCAAGTGCATGACATTGTCAGGACTTAAGATGAATTTCAACCTAACCAATCGAGGCAAAGCCAAAACAGGTGTTGTTGAGCCTCGGTTGGTGTTGATGATTTATCTATGAAGTGCGTGAGGCGGGCCATTAGGCCCGTTTTTTTTAAGGTCTGAATAAGGTTGCGCTTGGGTATGGAATTTGGTGCTTGGAAATTATGAATTTTTTTGGAAATGACGCGGTTTTTTGTGCTTTTTCTTTGTTCTTTTGTAAATTTGCAGGGATAATTCCGAAAGTTAAATTAACCAGATAAAACAGTGGAGAAAAAATCTTGAAAAAAGCAGCTTACAAACGTGTACTACTGAAACTTTCTGGTGAAGCCTTGATGGGCGACGATGCCTACGGTATCAATCGCGCCACCATCGAGCGCATGGTTGCTGACGTGGCAGAAATTAAAGCGCTCGGCGTTGAGATTGCTATTGTTATTGGCGGTGGTAATATTTTTCGCGGCGTAGCACCTGGCGCGCAAGGTATGGATCGCGCAACCGCAGATTACATGGGTATGTTGGCAACCGTGATGAATTCTTTGGCCTTAGCTGATGCCATGCGTCAAGCGGGCATCACCGCACGCGTAATGTCGGCCATTGCGATTGATCAAGTCGTTGAGCCATATGTGCGCCCTAAAGCGTTGCAATATCTGGAAGAAGGCAAAGTCGTCGTATTTGCTGCCGGTACCGGCAATCCATTCTTCACCACCGATACTGCAGCAGCATTGCGCGGTGCTGAAATTGGTGCGGAAATTGTGCTAAAGGCCACCAAGGTAGATGGTGTATATTCAGCCGATCCGAATAAAGATAAGAGTGCGGTGCGCTACAGCACAATTAGTTTTGATGAAGCGATTTCACGTCAATTGCAGGTAATGGATGCCACTGCTTTTGCTTTGTGCCGTGATCGTAATTTACCGATTAAAGTATTTTCCATCGTTAAGCCGGGCGCGTTAAAAAGCGTCATCTTAGGTGACGACGAAGGTACGTTAGTCCATGTTTAATTAATTATTTTGAAGTAGGAGATTTACATGAGTGTTGCTGAGGTTCGAAAAAATACAGAGCAAAGAATGCAAAAGTCGCTGGAAGCATTGAAAGTCGATTTAGCAAAAGTCCGCACTGGCCGAGCTCACGTCGGTATTTTGGATCACATTCAAGTGGATTACTATGGCAGTCCAACTCAACTCACCCAAGTCGCCAACGTGACGTTGATTGATGCGCGCACGATCGGTGTGCAGCCATGGGAAAAGAAAATGTTGTCGGTGGTCGAAAAAGCGATTCGCGATTCCGATTTAGGTTTGAATCCATCATCCCAAGGCGATTTGATCCGCGTACCAACCCCACCGCTGACTGAAGAGCGTCGTAAGGAATTCGTTAAGTTGGTCAAGACTGAAGGCGAAGACGCCAAGATCGCTGTGCGCAATATCCGCCGCGATGCCAACGAAGCATTCAAAAAAATGTTGAAAGACAAAGAATGCTCCGAAGACGATGAGCGTCGTGCGCAAGATGACGTACAAAAATTGACGGACAAATTCGTCGCAGAAGTCGATAAGTTGATCGCTGAAAAAGAAAAAGAATTGTTAACCGTTTAAGGTCAATTATTCTTGATGTTATGTTGTAACTAAATTAGCACTATCCGCTCCTAGGATAGTGCTTAATTTATTTTTGAATTGCTTATCAATGTCTGAACTCAGTACCACTCAAACTATTCCACCGGTCGATGCGGTTCCCAATCACGTAGCTATCATTATGGATGGCAATGGACGCTGGGCGACGCAACGTTTCATGCCTCGCGTAGCCGGGCATTCAAAAGGTGTCGAAGCCGTTCGCACCATAGTCGAAGCGTGTATTGAACAGGGGGTGAGTTACCTTACTTTGTTTGCCTTCAGTTCTGAAAATTGGCGCCGACCCGAAGACGAAGTGTCGATTCTGATGCGTCTATTTATGATTGCCCTAGAGCGCGAAGTTAATCGTATGCACGCCAACAATATTCGATTAAAAGTCGTCGGCGACCTAACTCGCTTTAGCCCAGAGCTACAAGAAAAAATTCGTAAGGCCGAAGCCCTAACGAATGACAACACCCGTTTGACAGTGACTATTTGCGCGAATTACGGCGGTCGCTGGGATGTGATCCAAGCGATGAATAAATTGCTCGTCAGCGAACCTGGAATTACCCAAATCGAAGAGCATCATCTCACCCCGCATTTATCAATGGCTTACGCGCCGGAACCGGATTTATTTATTCGTACCGGCGGAGAGCAGCGTATTTCCAACTTTTTATTGTGGCAGTTGGCCTATACCGAACTGTACTTTACCGATACCTATTGGCCCGATTTTGGCCGTGCCGAATTAGCTAGCGCGATTCAATCTTATCAGCAGCGCGAGCGGCGTTTTGGTCGCACGAGCGCGCAAGTTATCGCGTCTAAGAAAGCGTCATAATGTTAAAGACTCGCATCATCACCGCAATTGTCTTGTTAGCCGTGCTGTTGCCGGTTTTGTTTTTTGGCTCTCCTACCGCGATTCGGCTGCTGTGCGCTCTATTTTTTGGCGCTGCTTGCTGGGAAAGCTTACGTCTGTTTGGTCATCATTTCATTATTCCCACTGCCGTCATTTGGACTGGAATTTTTATTTGGCTCGCATGGATGGGCGTTGGGCCGCAGCTTTTGCTGATTTGGGCGATCAGTGCGGCGGCTTGGATAGGTAAATTTATTCCATCGTTAAAGTTCGGTTTGCCGCGTTTAAATAGCGGCTCGAATCGCATCTTTAGCGCTTTGTATTTAATTTCGATCTTGGCTTGTTTTCTGGCGATGCTTAAATTTCAGCAGCATTCCACCAGCTATTTGTTATCGGTATTGATTATTGTTTGGGTGGCCGATGTTGGTGCTTATTTTTCTGGTAAAGCATTAGGTCGGCGTAAATTAGCTCCGACGATTTCGCCCGGTAAATCGTGGGAAGGCGCTATTGGCGGTTGGTTGTCGGTATTGGTATTGAGTGTAGCCAGCACGCAAATCCCAGCATTGCAGGATAGTTTTCCAGTCATGTTGCAACAGCGCTGGGGATGGTTGGGTTTAGCCATTATGTTGAGTTTATTGACCTCAGCCAGCGTTGTCGGGGATTTGGTCGAATCGCAACTTAAACGTCGCGCCGAAATGAAAGACAGTAGCAATCTATTGCCCGGCCACGGCGGTGTTCTTGATCGGATTGATGCCTTAATCTCTGTCTTGCCGTTCGCCATTCTCCTTGAAATAGCCAGCAAATCATGAAGCAACAAATTACCATTTTGGGCTCAACTGGCTCTATCGGTGTTTCAACGCTAGATGTAATTTCACGTCATCCAGAACGCTACCAAGTATTCGCCCTGACGGCGCATAGTCGGGTCGATGAATTGTTTCAGCAATGTGCTCAATTTAAACCCAAATTTGCAGTGCTTGGCACGTCAGACGCCGCATCCTTATTGGCTGATAAATTGCGCTCGCATGATATCGCCACCAAAGTGCTGTTCGGCGCAGCGGCGCTATGTGAAGTGGCGCGCGACGCTGATGTGGTCATGGCTGCGATTGTTGGCGCGGCGGGGTTGGCGCCATCGATCGCTGCTGCTCGCGCTGGTAAAAAAGTGTTGTTGGCCAATAAAGAAGCCTTGGTCATGTCGGGCCAGTTATTTATGGATGCCGTATCCGAAAATAACGCGACTTTGCTGCCTATCGACAGCGAACATAATGCGATTTTCCAATGCTTGCCACATGATTTCAATCGTCAGCAAGGTGGGCGCGGCGTCGCTAAGATTTTATTGACAGCCTCGGGTGGCCCATTCTTGCAGCGCGATCTCTCTACCTTGGGTCAGGTCACGCCAGAGCAGGCGATTGCTCATCCGAATTGGGTGATGGGCAAAAAGATTTCGATAGACTCGGCGACGATGATGAATAAAGGCTTAGAGGTTATCGAGGCACATTGGCTGTTTGGTACACCGGCCGATCAGATTGAAGTCGTGATTCATCCGCAAAGTGTGATTCATTCCATGGTGTCATACCAAGATGGCTCGGTGCTCGCACAATTGGGTAATCCTGATATGCGAACTCCAATTGCTTATGGATTGGCCTATCCCGAGCGTATCGATTCGGGCGTGGCGCAACTCGATATTACGAAAATTGGTCAGCTACAATTTTATAAGCCCGATTTTGAACGCTTCCCTTGTCTAGCCATAGCCTTTGATGCGTTGCGGGCGGGTGCTACGTCGCCAGCAATTATGAATGCCGCCAATGAGGTCGCGGTACAAGCTTTCTTGGATGGCAAAATTGGCTTTCTTCATATTCCAGAATTGATTTCCTCAGTCCTCAATGCAGTCGAAAATCGAGCTGCTACTGACTTGGAAACGATCATGCAGCAAGATAGTTTGGCGCGCATCAGTGCCCAGCAATTTATCAGTCGAGTGAAATAATATCCCCATGAATTTGATTCACACTGCAATAGCCTTTTTGTTCGCAATTTGCGTATTGATTGTGTTTCACGAATTAGGCCATTACTGGGTGGCGCGGCTCTGTAATGTCAAAGTACTGCGCTTCTCGTTGGGTATGGGGAAGGTGATTTTTTCTCGTCGCTTTGGTCCGGATCAGACCGAGTGGGTGATCTCCGCTTTGCCGCTCGGTGGCTATGTCAAGATGCTCGACTTGCGCGAGCAAGAGAACCTGCAGCTTTCCAAGGAAGATATTCAGCGCGAATTCACCAGCCAATCGGTCTGGAAACGTATTGCCATCGTCGCAGCCGGCCCGATCGCCAATTTTATCTTGGCAATCATTCTGTTCGCGCTTGTGTTTATGGTGGGGATTCCTGAGCCAACCGCGAAAGTGCGTGAGCCCGCAGTCTCAAGCGTGGCTTACCAAGCCGGATTGCATGCCGGAGATCGAATTGTTGCGGTTGAGGGCAAAACAATCGAACTTTGGTCTGAATTGCGCTGGGAGTTGATGCAGCTTGCATTAGAAAAGCAGTCTGTGAGCATTGACGTGATTTCAGGATCGACCACCCAAAATGGTCCGGCTAGTCCAGCAAGCCGTTCTCACCAACCACATTCCGTTTTTCTTTCCTTGTCGGGACTAAATGCGCACGATTTGGATTCCGATTTTCTCGCTAAATTAGGCTTAAATCTATACCTATCCAAAGCCCAATTGGGTCATGTTGTGCCGGATGGTGCTGCGATGCGGGCGGGATTGAAAGAGGGGGATGTGGTTACCCAAATCGATGGAAAATCCATTCCCGATAGCCTCGCATTGATAGAAATTGTGCGCCTGTCGCCCAATAAGCCGCTCAACTTTACTGTTTTAAGATTGGGGAATTTGCTTGATATTTCGGTAACTCCGGCTGCGGTTAGCGACAACGGCAAATCGGTTGGCAAGCTCAATGTAGAAGTACGTTCAACACCTGAGATGTTAAATCATCAAGATGCGCCATTGGCGGCGATCCAAAAAGCAGCCCAGCGCACTTGGGCGACTTCAATTCTCACCGTCAAGATGATAGGCAAAATGATCATAGGTGAGGTATCGGTAAAAAATATTACCGGCCCACTTACGATAGCCGATTACGCAGGGCAAACGGCCCAATCCGGATGGATTAGCTATGTCAGCTTTCTGGCTTTTATAAGTATTAGTCTAGGAGTAATGAATTTACTTCCCATACCTATATTAGATGGAGGACATTTGTTGTATTATTCGCTGGAAGTTTTATCTGGGCGCCCAGTGCCGGTTCGCTATTGGGAAATCGCTCAGCGTGCAGGATTGGCTATTTTGATGCTATTGATGGTGCTTGCTTTCTTTAATGACATCGTAAGATTGTTCCCAGCGTAGTTCACAATTCATGCCTAGACGGCGGCGTTGCCTTAATTTTTTGCTTTACTTAATAAGAATACTGTTAAAGAACTCTTACCGATGACATTACATTCTGCGTTTTTTCCGTTGCCTAATTTTCCACGTCGTTTAATTGCTATTGCCGCATTTGCACTTAGTAGTGGTTCTGCCTTCGCAATCCAACCTTTCGTTGTCAAAGATATTCGTGTTGAAGGTGCTCAACGTACTGAAGCAGGTACAATTTTTAGCTATTTGCCGGTGCGTGTGGGCGATACATTTACCGACGAAAAAAGTACCGCAGCGATTAAGTCACTGTATGCCACGGGCTTTTTTAAAGACGTTCAAATTGAAGTGCAAGGTAATGTCCTCGTCATCGTATTAGAAGAGCGTCCCTCGGTTGCGTTGATTGAATTCACCGGGATGAAAGAGTTTGAAAAAGACGTTTTGATTAAAGCGTTAAAAGAAATCGGCGTTGGTGAAGGTCGGGTATTTGATAAAGCCTCGGTTGATCGGGCCGAGCAAGAATTAAAGCGCCAATATTTATCTCGCGGTTTATACGGAGTTCAAGTAACCACGACAGTTACCCCAATCGAGCGTAACCGCGTCAACGTCAATTTTGTGGTGGATGAAGGTGATGTTGCTCGGATCAAAAAAATCAGTTTCATTGGAAATAAAGCGTTTAGCGACAAAGAGCTACAAGATATTATCAGCCTGCGCACCCCCGGTTGGTTTACTTGGTACAGCAAGGCCGATCAATATTCCAAACAAAAATTGTCGGGTGATTTAGAGTCGTTAAAATCGTTCTACCAAAATCGCGGTTACATCGAGATGAACGTCGATTCAACCCAGATTTCGATTACGCCCGACAAAAAAGACATCTACATCACCATAAATTTGACTGAAGGTGAGCAATACACCGTAACTGATTTGCGCTTAGAAGGCGAAACCTTTGGTCGCGATGCTGAATTCAAATCGTTGCTGACCTTGAAATCGGGCGAGATTTACTCTGCCGCCAAATTGACTGAGAGCACCAAGCGCATCACTGATCGCATGGGTAACTTTGGTTACGCATTCGCCAACGTTAATGCCAATCCAGACGTAGATCGTGAAAAGAAAGAAGTCGCCTTCACCATCTTCCTTGATCCTGGCAAACGCGTCTATGTGCGCAAGATTGGATTCTCTGGCAACACAACGACCCGCGATGAAGTTATTCGTCGTGAATTCCGTCAGTTCGAAGGTTCTTGGTACGACGGACAAAAAATCAAATTGTCGCGTGATCGGGTAGATCGTTTAGGTTACTTTAAAGAAGTAACAATTGAAACGCCCGAAGTCGCCGGTAGTACGGATCAGATCGACGTTAACCTCAATGTGACTGAAAACCCGACTGGTAACTTTACTCTGGGTGCGGGTTACTCTCAGGCGGAACACTTTACTTTCTCCGGTGGTTTGTCAAAAAGCAATGCCTTTGGTAGCGGCGATACGATTGCGATTAACGTCAACACTAGTATCATCAACCGAACCATCGCGTTATCGCGTTTTGAGCCTTACATCACCGATGAGGGCATTAGCCGCAGTGAAGAAATCTATTTGCGTACCAATACCGCACCTTTGGGCAGTATCGGTGGGTACAATGTAAAAAGTTTAGGTTCTGCGTTGAAATTTGGTGTGCCATTCACGGAACTGGATACCATTTTCTTTGGTATCGGTGTGGAACATACCAACGTCCGAACACATGAAGGAAGTCCATATCGGTATCAAAAATACGTGACCGATTATGGTGATGGCAAAATTTTCTACGTGCCAGAAAACCCGGTCAGCGGCACACCAGCTTACATTAATTCTATTCCTGGTGAAGCCAAAACGTTTGCATTCCCATTAACAGCGGCATGGCAACGCGACAGCCGCGACAGTGCGTTAACACCAAGTGTTGGTAGTTATCAACGTGCCAACTTAGAGATTGCTCTGTTAGGTGATTTGAAATACATGCGTGCCGTGTATAACCGCCAATATTACCTACCATTATTTAATAATTTCGCTACCTTAGCGTTGAATGGCGAGGTAGATTATGGACGTGGATTTGACGGCAAACCGTTCCCAATCTTTAAGAACTGGTATGCCGGTGGTATTGGTTCAGTGCGCGGTTATGAAACTTCTACTCTGGGTAGCCGCGATCCAGTCACGGGCGACTCAACCGGTGGTGCGTCGCGCTTAATTTTAAATGCCGAATTGCAGTTCCCGTTCCCGGGTTCTTCTGGTGACCGTTCATTGCGTTGGTTCTTATTTACCGATGCGGGTAACGTTTATGATGAAGGTGCGGCATTCCGTGGCGGAGTTCGTTCTTCCTATGGTATTGGTATCCAATGGCTGTCCCCAATGGGACCGTTGAAGCTGAGCTTGGCGCATGATTTGAATGCCAAAGAATTGGATCGTAAGAAACCCTTTGATTTCCAAATTGGCGGTGGTTTCTAATCCCGTTGAAGAGTTGTTCGTAAATGGCTAGAATGTTGTGGTTTGGTAATAGAAATTTTTTCTGCGGAGAATTATCTTGAAACACTTTGCAATTTCAACTTTGTTGCAGTTAACGATAGCTACTAGCTGCATGGTGTTTGTCTCTAGCGCCAGCGCTCAAGAGACAAAGATTGGATACGTCAGTACCGAACGTGTAATGCGTGAATCTGCTCCTGCAAAAGCGGCGGAAGCGCGACTCGATGCTGAGTTTTCTCAACGCCGTAAAGATTTGCACGACTTCACTCTCAAAATCAAAGCCATGGCTGAGAAGCTCGATAAAGATTCTACTGTTATTCCAGAATCAGATCGCATCAAGCGTCAGCGCGAATTGTCCGACATGGATCAAGATTTCCAGCGCAAACAGCGCGCCTACAGTGAAGATTTGAGCCAGCGTTCACGCGAAGAAATCGCTAAGCTCAATGATCTTGCCACTAAGACTATCAAACAAATCGCTGAAACAGATAAATTTGACGTGATCATCCAAGACGCGGTCTACATTAATCCGCGCATCGACATCACCGAAAAAGTCATGAAAGCACTGGCCAAATAATGTCGAGTTCGATTGGCGTTCGGCTAGCGGACTTGGTCGAACACTTAGGTGGTTCAATATCCGGTGATGCGAATTTAATAGTAGCGGGCATTGCACCGCTCGAGCACGCCGATGCAAGCAGCATTACCTTTCTCTCAAATCCCAAATTACGCAAACAGGCAGGCGACACACTTGCCGCCGCCATCATTGTCAAAGCAAGTGATGCAGAATTTCTGCGTGATCAATTCAACGGCACGTTAATCGTTGTTGATAATCCTTACGCCTATTTTGCTAAGGCAGCGCAATTTTTCGCGGCGTTGACTAAACAACCCATCGCAGTTGGGGTTCATCCCAGCGCAGTCGTTGACCCCAGCGCCAAAATCGCTGCTAGCGCGTCAATCGGCCCGTTGGTGTGCATCGAAGCCGATGTTGTGATTGAAGACAATGTCCGAATTGACGCAGGCTGCTTTATCGGGCGCGGCGCAAAGATTGGTGCCGATAGTCATTTTCATGCCAACGTTTCGTGGCACCACGATTGCCGCATCGGGCAACGTGCGATTATTTATTCGGGCGCCGTGATTGGTGGCGAAGGTTTTGGCTTTGCCAGCGAGGCTGGTCGTTGGATCAAAATCCCGCAAACCGGTGGCGTTGCTATTGGTGACGATGTGGAAATCGGCGCCAATACTTGCATCGATCGCGGCGCACTATCCGATACCATCATTGAGGATGGCGTTAAGTTAGACAATCAGATTCAAATTGGACATAACTGTTTTATCGGAGCGAATACCGCCATGGCTGGCTGCGTGGGTGTCGCTGGAAGCGCAAAGATTGGTCGTAATTGCACTTTTGGTGGCGCAGCCATGGTGCTTGGGCATTTGACGATTGCCGATAACGTGCATATTTCCTCGGGCAGCATGGTTTCGCGCTCAATCAATGAACCCGGCCAGTACACTGGTTTTTACCCGTTGGCCAAGAATGCGGATTGGGAAAAAACCGCCGTCATCGTGCGTAACCTAGATAGCTTGCGCGACAAAGTACGTGCGATGGAAAAAACAATACAGGCACTGACAGAATCGACTAATGCCACTCCGACTAAAGATTTAACCTAATTCATACCGTTTACGACTCGAATAATGAAAGCTCCCATGACTACCTTAGACATTAATCAAATCAAAGAATATTTGCCGCATCGCTATCCAATGTTATTGGTTGATCGGGTCTTAAATTGGGAATCCGGCAAGAACATTACTGCGATTAAAAACGTTACGGCCAACGAAGAATTTTTTAACGGCCATTTCCCCAATAAGCCAGTAATGCCAGGCGTGTTGATGATCGAAGCGATGGCGCAAGCTGCTGCTTTGTTATCCTTTTTGACCATGGGACAAAAGCCGGATGAAAATACCTTGGTGTATTTTTTGGGTATCGACAATGCGCGTTTTAAACGTCCGGTTGAACCGGGCGACCAGTTAAAGCTGGAAGTTGAAATTATCAAAGTCGCGCGCGGTATTTGGAAATACAAAGCCACGGCCTCGGTCGATGGTCAATTAGCAGTTGAAGCTGATTTGATGTGTACCTTGCGCACAGTGGAAGGCAAAGACCCAGCACCAGCAGCAGCGGGGCAATAATGAGTAACATCCATCCCACCGCGATCATCGCCAAAGAAGCGAGTTTAGATAGTTCGGTAGAGGTTGGTGCGTACAGCATTATCGGGCCGCATGTGCAAATCGGGGCCGGTACAAAAATCGGCCCACACGTGGTCTTAGAGGGCCGCACAACGATTGGGCGCGACAACACATTCTTCCAATTTTCTTCGATTGGGGCGACGCCGCAAGATAAAAAATACGCTAACGAACCTACGCTGTTAGAAATTGGTGATCGTAATGTGATTCGTGAGTTTTGCACCTTCCATTTAGGGACTGTGCAAGATAACAGTATTACGCGTATCGGCAGCGATAATTTGATGATGGCTTATGTGCATATTGCGCACGATTGCCAAGTCGGTAGTCACACTATTTTTGCTAACAACGCTTCCATCGCCGGCCATGTCCACGTGGATGACTGGGTAATTCTTGGCGGCTTTGCTGGTGTGCATCAATTTTGCAAAATCGGCGCGCACGCGATGCTGGGGATGAATACCAGTTTGACCCAAGACGTGCCACCTTACATGATTTTGTCGGGTAATCCAGCCGCCGTGCACGGCTTAAATTTAGAAGGTTTGAAGCGGCGGGGTTTCACTCGCGAGAGCATTAACGCGATACGCCAAGCATATAAATTATTGTACAAATCTAGCCTGACTTTGGATGAGGCCAAACAAGCGTTGCAGCAGTTGCAAGCTGAGCAGGCTGATTCAGCGTCGCAAATCCAAGTGATGCTGGATTTCCTCGAACGCTCGACTCGCGGCATTGTGCGCTAATTCCTGCCCCCGAATGTCTTTGATCACGAATCCCACAATTGCGGTTGTCGCTGGCGAGAGCTCCGGCGACTTGTTGGCCAGCCGCATGTTGTCCGGCCTGCGACCCCAGCTTCCGCACGCTAATTTGCACGGTATTGGTGGTAAGCATATGGCCGAATATGGTTTTGTGTCCGACTATCCGATGGAAACCTTATCGGTGCGTGGGCTGTTTGAAGTGCTAATGCACTACCGCGAGATAAAAGCGGTGCAGACCAATTTAATCGATCAATTGCTTGCTGAGCGTCCGAATGTGTTTATCGGCGTTGATGCGCCTGATTTTAATTTCACGGTAGAGCAACGGCTAAAAGAAGCGGGCATTCCAACGGTGCATTTTATTGGCCCCTCAATTTGGGCTTGGCGTCGAGGACGGATTAATAAAATCATTAAATCCGTGTCGCACATGTTGGTGATTTTTCCGTTCGAGGAAGAAATCTATAAAGCCGCTAATGTCCCTGTTACATACGTCGGCCACCCGCTAGCCGAAGTCTTACCACTAGAGCCGGACACAATGGCAGCGCGCCAAGAATTAGGCCTGCCGTTGGATGCGACGATTGTCACCATTATGCCGGGCAGCCGCCTGTCAGAAATCAACTACAATACCGCCGCGTTTATTGGTGCTGCCAAAATTCTCGCGCAGCGTGATCCATCGATTCGTTTTATCGTGCCTATGGTGGGTGACAAGCAGCGCAACGCGTATATTGAACAGGTCGTCAAGGCGCAGTTGTCGGATGTGCCTGTGTTGCTGATCAACGGCGCTTCGCACACGGCAATCACCGCGGCCAATAGCGTGTTAGTCGCGTCAGGCACGGCCACGTTAGAAGTGGCGTTATTAAAAAAACCGATGGTAATTGCCTACAAGCAGACTTGGGCAAGTTGGCAAATCATGCGCCGTATGGCTTATCAACCTTGGATCGGTTTGCCCAACATTTTGGCGCGTGAATTCTTGGTGCCAGAATTTGTGCAAGATGAAGCCAATCCCTTGGCTCTGGCTGATGCGTTATGGAAGCAACTGCACGACGATAAATTGGTAGCCCGATTGAAGCAGCGATTTTTAGACATGCATCACAGTTTATTGCGCGATAGCGCTCGCGAAAGCGCGCAGGCGATTCTTCAAATTATTAATCAATCAGCGACTGGCAAATAACCATGTTCATCGATTCACATTGCCATCTTGATTTTCCTGAATTGTCGGAGCGTCTGCCGGACATTCTTGCGACCATGGAAGCGAACAGAGTAGGGCGCGCTTTATGCGTCGCGGTTGATTTGCCGGATTTTGCGCGTGTGCTGAAATTGGCGGAAACCTATCCGCATTTGTATGCTTCCGTGGGTGTGCACCCTGATTATGTTGAGACGCCCGAACCGACTGTGGAGCAATTAGTCGAGCTATCTAATCATCCCAAAGTAATCGCAATTGGCGAAACGGGCTTGGATTATTTTCGCTTAACAGGCGACTTGGAATGGCAGCGCAATCGTTTTCGCACCCATATCGAAGCTTCCCGTATCACCCGCAAGCCGCTCATTATTCATACCCGCGCCGCGTCCGCAGACACCATCGATATCATGCGCGCAGCCGGTGCTGGCGTAGAGCAGGGCGGTGCTGGTGGTGTGATGCACTGTTTTACCGAAACCTTGGAAGTGGCTTTGGCGGCGGTTGAGTTGGGATTTTATATTTCCTTCTCGGGCATTTTGACGTTTAAAAGCGCTAAGCAAATTCAAGAGGTGGCCAAAGCTTTGCCACTTGAACGTATTTTGATCGAAACCGATTCGCCTTATTTAGCGCCGGTTCCGCATCGTGGCAAAATGAATGAGCCAGGTTGGGTCAAACATGTGGCGGAATATTTAGCCGACTTAAAACAAATTCCACTTGCTCAAGTCGAGCAACAAACTACCGAAAATTTCTGCACCTTGTTTAACGTTACTTTGTAATGTCGTTTGTTTCGTCTGTCTTCAGAAATACTCTAGTTGGCTTGTTGGCTGCACTATTTGCGCTATCAGCCTATGCCAGCGATCAAGCTGATTTTTTTAGCGCGATCCAATTCAATCATGTCAGCAGCTTGCCCGTTATGTTGGCGCGCGGCGTTGACCCAAATGCCAAAGAACCGCTTCGGGGCGAAACGGCCTTGATCTTAGCGGTGCATGAAAATGCCAACGATGTGTTTGATTGGTTATTGAGCCTAAAGGGTGTTGATATTAACGCCCAAGCCAAAAACGGTAATACCGCGATTATGTTGGCAGCGTATTTAGAAAATAGTCATGCCGTCACGGCGCTGCTTGAGCGCGGTGCGGAAGTGAATAAAACTGGCTGGACTGCGCTGCACTACGCGGCGATGTCCGGTAACGACGTAATCATTTCAGCTTTGCTGGAGCACGCAGCCTACATCGATGCGCAGACGCCGAATGGAGACACGGCGCTGATGCTGGCATTAAAGGGAAACAAAACTAGCGCCGTCAAATTGCTGTTGGACCAGGGCGCTGATCCGACGATTCAGAACAATCAGCAACAAACCGCGCTTGATATGGCGAAAAAGTTAGAATTTCGCGGGATGATTGAGTTGATTCAACAGGGTGTTGATCAATTTGATCAACGCCAGCATTCGCCTTGAATGATTTTGTTTCAATGACTGCTTAGATTGGTGCTTAAATCCGCACTAGCTTTTCCAACGCTAAGGCCAACGTTTGCTCTTGTTTAGCAAAGCAAAAACGCACCAATCCCGATTCCATTCCAGACCGATAAAACGCCGACACCGGAATCGCCGCCACGCCGATTTCTTTGGTTAGCCATTCCGCAAACGCCAACTCCGGCAAATCCGAAATCGCTGAATAATCCACGCATTGAAAGTAGGTTCCTTGCGCTGGCAATAATTTAAAGCGCGACTGACTTAAGCCAGCGCGGAAATAGTCGCGTTTGGCTTGATAAAAATCGGATAAGTTTTCATACGGCGCAGTATTTTGCAGATAGGCCGCCAAGCCATATTGCATCGGCGTGTTGACGGTAAAAACGGTGAATTGATGCACCTTTTTGAATTCCGTCATGAGGGCAGCGGGAGCGGTGACGTAACCGACTTTCCAGCCGGTGACATGGAAGGTTTTCCCAAAGCTAGAAATCACAAAAGCCCGTTTTGCCAATTCTGGATGCGCGCTTACTGAAACATGCTGTGCACCGTCATACACCATGTGCTCATAGACTTCGTCCGAGAGCAGCAGCACATGCGCATTGTGCGGTTCGCGCAAGATGTCCGCCAAGGCGTTTAAGTCGGATCGCTGCAATACCGAGCCGGTGGGATTGTTGGGGCTATTGATAATGATTAATCGTGTTTTAGGCGTGATTTTGGCCGCCAACTTAGCCCAGTTAACGCTGAAACCTTGCTCGTTAATTTCCATTGATACGGTAATTGGAATGCCGCCGGCCAATTGAATCGCTGGCAAATAACAGTCGTAAGCCGGTTCAATCACAATCACTTCGTCACCCGGATGCACGCTGCATTGAATGGCGCACATGATGCCTTGCGTGGCACCAGCGGTCACTGTAATTTCGGTCTCCGGGTCGTATTGATGTCCGTACAGGCGTGCTACTTTTTGCGCGATGGTTTGACGTAGTACCGGAACGCCAGCCATCGGCGGATATTGATTATGCCCTTGCTGCATGGCTTCGGTGACGAGTTCCAATAAATGCGGATCGCAACCAAAGTCGGGGAAGCCTTGGCCAAGGTTGACGGCTTTGTGCTGCACCGCGAGGGCGGACATCACCGAAAAAATCGTACTTCCGACATTGGGTAAGCGGGATTGAATGTGAAGTTGGCTCATAGTTGGCGAAGATTGTTGCGCTGTTAAATATATGTCGCGCTAGTTTAGCAAACGTTATTGCTGATGGCTTTTTTATACGTCAACAATCCTAGTCAATGTTGAAATTTACTTATGCTCTTCGCTCATATAGAACCAGTTGACACTGAGAATTTGGTTTTGCTGCTAAAAAGATAATAAAGCTCTCCCAAGTTGCGAAACTTTGCGAATTCCTTTTGTGCAAGATCAAGCTCCTAAAAGTAATTCATTTGTACACTCAAGCCAATCGACCTTATCCACCTGTCATGGGTAATCGAAAAATGGAAAACAATCATGTTAGATACGACGATACAGTCCGCAGCAGAGGCCGCTTATTCCAGCAACGCAGAGCAATCCAGCGCGCCACCAACCAACCACAGCCAAACGCACATTGCCAACACCACGCCGGTGTTTGATGTGGAATTAATCCGCAAATTAAACCAACTCGGCCCGCGCTACACCTCGTATCCAACCGCAGATCGTTTTACCGATAGTTTTCACATTCCCGACTACGAATCGACGGTATCTGAATTAAAAGCGCAAACGCAGCATTTGCCGTTGTCGCTCTATATCCATATCCCATTTTGCGCATCAATTTGCTACTACTGCGCGTGCAATAAAGTCATTACCAAGGATCGTAGCAAAGCGGTTACTTATCTCGACTATTTAAAACGCGAAATCGCGCTGCAATCCAAGCTGTTCGATGGCATGAAAAAAGTCGAGCAATTGCATTTTGGTGGCGGTTCACCGACGTATATCGACGATGCGCAGATGAGCGATTTGTTAGCCAATTTGCGTGAGCATTTTGAATTCGCACCGGATGAAATTGGTGAATATTCGATTGAAGTTGATCCCAGAACAGTCAGTCCAGAACGCATCGCGGTATTGCGTCAACAAGGCTTTAATCGCTTAAGTTTGGGCATCCAAGATTTTAACGATGTGGTGCAAAAAGCGGTCAATCGGATTCAGCCAGAAGAAGATACGCTGGCTGTGATGAAGGCTGCGCGTGATGTAGGCTTCCGCTCGATCAGCGTTGATTTGATTTATGGCTTGCCCAAGCAAACTATTGCCAGCATGACGCAAACGTTAGATCAAATTATTGGCGCTGATCCAGACCGTATCGCTATTTATAACTACGCGCATATGCCGCATTTGTTTAAGCCGCAGCGTCGCATCAATGTCGATGAATTGCCCGATCCAGAAGCTAAACTGCAGATGCTGTTTTTATGCATTCAAAAATTAACCAATGCCGGTTATGTGTACATCGGCATGGATCATTTTGCTAAGCCAAGCGATGACTTATGTCTGGCTCAACAAGAAGGGCGCTTGCAGCGTAACTTCCAAGGCTATTCAACTCATGCACAGACCGAAATGCTGTCCTGCGGCGTGTCCGCTATCAGCGCGGTTGGTGCGTGTTATACCCAGAACGAAAAAACCTTGGATGCGTACTATGCGCGCTTAGATCAAGGCGAATTGCCCATCGCCCGTGGGATTAAATTAAGCAATGATGATGTCTTGCGGCGCGATGTGATTGGCCAATTAATGTGCCATTTTGAGTTGGACTATGCCAAATTGAATGCGGCGTATGGCATCGCTTTTGTGGATTATTTTAAAAACGAATTAGCCAAGTTTGCGCCATTCGAAGAAAATGGTTTGTTGACCTTATCAAAAGACGCGTTAAAAGTCAGCTTAAAAGGGCGCTTATTAATCCGCAATATTTGTATGGTGTTCGATGCGTATTTAGGTAAGAAAGAAGAACCGTTGCGTTACTCAAAAACGATTTGAGATAGGCGCGCTAATACCTCTGTAATTACTTGTGTTGAACGTTTGATTGCTACCGGATCTGTTCCGGTAGCGCTCAATTCAGCAAGGCTTCTCTGAGCGACTCGATTTGTTCGGTCGCGTCATCCAAAATCGAACTCAGTGTCTCATCCCCGACCGCAAAGTCGATACGCGTCGCCTCATCACGAATGGCTAATTCGGACGCTGGCTGTAATGGGGAGAGGGTGGTTGCCAAGTCATTCGCCAAAATTAAAACGTCACCCAAGGTGACCGGCGGTTGCGCTCCATGACCTACCCAAACAGCTTCAATTCCTTCGCAAATAACGTCGGGGATTTCTAGTGCTTTTAACACGCCGCGACCAATAATTTTTTCGCCGTATTCCACCCAACCTTCCAGTTCACCGTCCAACAAGCCAGGAAATTCATCCGAGCGGGACAGTAAGTAAAATCCGCCAACTTCGTGCACGATACCGGCGAATAGCGCCGTGTCGGGATCAATGCGCGTCATGCGGCGCGCGATCACATGGGCCAAAGCAGCAACGCACGCGGTGTGCTCCCAAAGCTCAACCGATTTTTGACGGATCGCTGGGTCGCTAATGCCGCTATTCATTTGACGCACGATGAGCGATATAGCCAGTGAGCGCAGCGTCCCAAAACCCAGACGCATCACGGCAGTGGTCACATTGTTGATTTTTGTGCCTGTGCGGTTGTAGGCGGCGGAATTGGCAATTGCCACAGTGCGCGCCGAGAACAGCGGGTCAGCCAGCACCAATTTGGTTGCGCTGGCCAAATGCGTGTCTGGATCGTCTAATAGTTGCTTGACCTTTAAGGTGGCATTGATATTGGACGAGAAGGTGATTTCCCCTTTGTTAGCCTGGGCCGCAATACTGCGAAAGGCTTCAAGTCTGTCCATGCTTGTTCTCCATTAGCGATCAATTATTGTGTGTTGTTAAATTGAGCAGAATTCGAGCGTTCAGCTCTAGTCGCCATAGAGCGTGGGGAATTCCTGTCGCACTAAAATGAGTGAAATTTATATATTTCTAATGCGCAACTATCCTATTATTTATAGGATACCGGCAGGGTGAAGTCAACTTCGGCTTAGTTACACTTAGCTTAGGCAGTAACAAGATGTTAGTTCGGACCTTTAGCCGCCGATGGGCGAACACAGCTCAATTAACGAGCCTTCTAGCGAGCGCACATAAGCCACGGTTTGGCCCCACGGTTTAGCGGTGGGCGGTTTGATGGCAGTGGCTCCCGCATCGACCGCTTGCTTGAATGCGGCGTCCACGTCCTCGGCGACAAAGGCTAATTCAATCCCAAACGGCTTGCCACTGGCTTGGACTGGCAGAAATTGATCGCCCAAATTCATGTCGCCCATTTCAAGGCTAGCGAAGGCTAGCGCGGTTTCGCCAGTATCCAATTCGCCGTACATGTTGGATTCGTGCAGGAAGCGGGTTTTGAAGCCGAATGCTTTATCGTAGAAAGCGAGTGTGTCGGGAACTGATGTGACGTAGATTATTGTGTAGCCGAATTTCATTGATAGCCTCGTTTAAATTTGGTGAGGGGTTTCTCATGATGCGGATTAAACCTGAATGGCAGCGCGGGTGGGCGCCGGGGCAATCCCACCATTAACGCGTGGAATGCAGTGATTGCAGCCAAGGTGGCCGCGTTATCCAACGAATTTGTACAGCGACCATCCCAAGTTCAACATAACTAAGGCTATGAGTGTCACAAAAGTAAGTTGCATTCCCAAAACCCGCTTGCGGAAATTAGGCGGAGGTACATTGATACCGGCGGCGTGGATCAAGCGACCACTAAGTAACGCCGTGCCGAGAATACTATTCAACCACCATGGAGCTCCGTTTAACTCAAGACACGCGATCAAGATCAGACCGATTGGGACATATTCAGCAAAATTACCTTGAGCACGAATTGCTCGCTCCAGGTCCTCGTGCCCGCCACTGCCCAAGACAACTTTATTCTTCCTTCTCAGGCCAATAACAGCGAACGAGAGTTTTATAAAGAAGATGGTCGCAACTGAGGCAATAATTGAAGTAACTAACAACATACTGGGCTCCAAGAGAAGTTCTAAATTTTAGCTAATCAATGAATCATTCTGAGACGGCTGCGTCAGGATTTGTTGGTCGATATCTACTCGAAATAGTCGGGAATTCTACTCAGTGGATACAAGTGACATGTCTTCCGACCGAATGTCGATTCTTACATTGAACGGCCAATTTGCTTCAATTGCATCGATTCAACGAAATCCCACGCACGACATTTAGCCGATACCTAGGCGAAATTTTGTCTGGAAATAGTAAAGCAGATATTGAATCTAGGCAATTCTTACCTCGATTAGGCATAAAGCCATCTTCAAAGCGATCCGTTAGAACCAAGAGCGCAATAAAAAACAGGGACCGAAGTCCCTGTTTTTCACATCGCTAATTCCTCTAACGATTACGCTGCCAACAACTGACGCAACACAAACGGCAAGATACCGCCATGTTTGTAGTAATCAACTTCGATTGGTGTATCGATGCGCAACAACACGGTGACTTCTTGTGATGTGCCGTCTTCACGGTGGATGACTAAAGTCGCGTTTTGTTGTGGTTTGATTTCACCATCCAAGCCTTTGAGGTCAAAGGTTTCTTTACCAGTGATGCCCAAGGTTTGCACGCTGTCGTCGCCGATAAATTGCAACGGCAATACACCCATACCAACTAAGTTAGAACGGTGAATACGCTCGAATGAACGCACGATGACCGCTTTAACGCCCAACAGTTGTGTGCCTTTCGCTGCCCAGTCACGGGATGAGCCTGTACCGTATTCTTCGCCACCGAAAATCATAGTCGGCACGCCGTCAGCAACATATTTCATTGCTGCGTCGTAGATCGCCATTTGTTCACCAGTTGGTTGGTGAATTGTGATGCCGCCTTCAACTTGGCCGCCATCTGCTTTCAATGGGATCATTTTGTTTTTGATCCGCACGTTAGCAAATGTGCCGCGCATCATGATTTCGTGGTTACCACGGCGTGAACCGTAGGAGTTGAAATCCGCTTTGAGCACGTTATTGGCTAACAACCATTTACCGGCTGGGCTCGATTCAGTGATCGAACCGGCTGGGGAAATATGGTCAGTCGTGATGGAGTCACCAAATACGCCCAAAGCGCGTGCGCCAGTGATGCTCGTTGCTGCCGCTTTTGGCGTCATTTCAAAGTCATTGAAGAATGGAGGTTCTGCAATGTAGGTTGAATTTGGCCAGTTGTAGACGTCACCTTCTGCCACGCCTTGGATACCTTCCCACAATTTACCGGGCGCGCCTTTTACGTCAGCGTAGTTATCTTTAAACGTTTTGGAGTTCATCGCGAACTTCATCAGTTTTTGGATTTCTGCGCTGGTAGGCCAGATGTCGCCCAAGAAAATATCTTTGCCTTTGACGCGGCCAACTGGCTCCGTCATCAAATCGCGAGTGACGTTACCAGCAATCGCGTAAGCCACCACCAATGGAGGCGATGCTAAGAAGTTAGAACGAATGTTGCCGTGAATACGGGCTTCAAAGTTACGGTTACCAGACAACACAGCAGACGCCACGATATCGTTTTTAACGATGGCTTCGTTCATTGCTGGAGTCAAATCACCGGCATTACCGATACAAGTAGTACAGCCATAAGCTGCAACGCCAAAGCCGAGTTTTTCCAAGTATGGCAACAAGCCAGCCGCTTCCAAATACTTGGTTACCACGCGCGATCCAGGGGCTAACGATGTTTTGATATGTGGCGATACTTTCAAGCCAGCTTCAACCGCTTTTTTGGCCAACAAACCAGCGGCCAACAAGACGCTAGGGTTAGAAGTGTTGGTGCAAGAAGTGATCGCGGCGATCAAGATGTCACCGTTTTTGACTTTTACGCCATCGGCGTTTTCATAGACGGCATTCAAATCTTCTGGCTTTTTGTTGAAGCCGTTTTCCGATACCGGTTTGGAGAACAAATCAGTGAAGGTTGATTTAACGTGACCGATTTCGATACGATCTTGTGGACGTTTTGGACCGGCCAACGAAGGAGTAACGGTCGACAAATCTAAAGTGACTTCCTTGGTGTAATCGATGTCGCCTTTTTTCGGTACGCCGAACAATTTTTGTGCTTTGAAATAGGCTTCGAATGCGTCGATTTCTGCTTTGCTGCGGCCAGTGCCTTTGAAGTAATCCAACGTCGCGTCGTCAACGGGGAAGAAGCCCATTGTTGCGCCGTATTCTGGTGCCATGTTGGCGATCGTTGCGCGGTCTGTCAGGGTTAAGGTCTCTGTGCCTGAGCCGAAGAATTCAACAAACTTACCAACGACTTTTTCTTTACGCAGCAATTCGGTGATGGTCAAAACTAAGTCGGTAGCAGTTACGCCTTCGATCAATTTGCCAGTCAAGTTCACGCCGACTACGTCAGGTGTCAAGAAATACACTGGTTGGCCGAGCATACCTGCTTCGGCTTCGATACCGCCCACGCCCCAACCAACCACACCGATACCGTTAATCATCGTCGTGTGGGAGTCTGTTCCCACTAAGGTGTCTGGATAGTAGATGTCTTGTTTAGCGACTTTGTGCACGCCGCGTGCTAAGTATTCCAAATTGACTTGGTGAACGATACCAAAGCCTGGAGGAACAACGCCGAAGGTATCAAAGGCTTGCATACCCCATTTCATGAACTGATAACGCTCATTGTTGCGTGAGAATTCCAGTTTCATGTTTAAGTCGAGCGCTTTCTTTTCGCGATAGTGGTCGATCGTCACTGAGTGATCGACAACCAAATCCACCGGAACCAAGGGTTCGATGTTTTTCGCTTTGATGCCCATTTTTGATGCAACGTTACGCATGGCAGCCAAGTCAGCCAACAATGGAACGCCAGTAAAGTCTTGCAATACAACGCGCGATACAACGAATGGAATTTCGTCGTTGCGCTCTGCTGTTGCGCCCCAATTGGCCAATTGCTTAACGTGTTCTTCGGTCACTTTCTTGCCATCGCAGTTACGTAAAACGGACTCTAAAACAATACGAATCGAAACCGGTAAGCGAGAGATTTTCGCGCCCAGTTTTTTTTCTAACGCAGGTAATGAATAGAACTTACCTTTTTTGGAATCTGAAATTTTGAATTCTTTCAGGGTTTTAAATGCGTCTTGGCTCATGACTCTTCCTTTAGATGTATTAATCAATGCATTACTTAACTAAAAAATTACAGCGCTTTCGTTACATTTGTTGCTATTGGCCAGCAGTTTTACATTCGTTTGCTAATTGTTTTCCATGACGTGAATCTAGCAGCATACCTTTTGTTGGAATGCCGATCCAAACTAGCCCGACTTTTTTATTCTCAAAACGGTTAGCACCTGTTGTGGTTTCCACGCGGGTCAGGCGGAATAAGCGGTTGCGCCAGCGCAGCGCCAAATGGTCGTTGTCGTCGGTATTGGTGTAAATGGTTAAAAAATCATTTAATTCGCAGCGGTATTCGAAGGTCGAGCTGCCGCTGACGTCTTGGGAAGCTTCGTCGTCGTTAGGTATGCCATCTTCGGTTACCGGTGCGACTTTCTTTTTTACGACAGTTTTAGTCGTTGGTGTGGTGGTTGATTGCGCGAAGGCTAATTGATTAGTTAGCAGCAGGGTGGCGCAAAACGACAAACATAAGGTGGTGCAAAGAGCGCTTAATTTCACAAATATCTCCTGTTTAGAGTAGTTCTAACGCGGCATCAGAAAGCGCTAAACCATTGGTTTTGGCACGTTTTAATACCATCCAATAATAGCGATAACTCGCTCGGTCATGCAGACGTCCGTTCAATTGGATTGGTCCCCAAGCGGCTTCTTTTGCTGCCGTTAAAATACTGATTGCTTCTTGTAATTCCGAACTGCGCGGCGATAAGGCCTTGATGATCGGCTTGATTTGGTCTGGGTGAATACTCCACATGCGAGTGTAGCCAAATTCATTGAAAGCGCGTTGTGCGTCGTTCGCCACAATCGAAGTGTCTTTGAATTCGGTCGTCACATTGTGCGCAGCTACTTTGCCGTGTAAATGACAAGCGGCGGCGATCTCTAATTTAGCGCGAATTACCAAAGGATGTGTAAATTGGCCTGGCGTGCGCATGGCATTGCCGGGAATCGCTCCATAATGCGCCGAAACAAAATCCATGATGCCAAATGACAGGCATTCCACTTGTTTTAGCGCAGCGATCTGTTCAACTTGCGCTAATGCGCCGTGGGTTTCAATTAGGACGTGGACTGGAATGGCCGGCAGCCCAGAAAAGTCGCGTTGCAAACTAATTGCTTTGATCGCGCTTTGCAGCTCGGCGAGTGAATGAATCTTAGGAATCACCACATAGGCCAATTTACGGCTGGCACAAATGATGTTGACGTCTTGCGCAAAGAAAGAACTGGACGGCGCGTGCACGCGCACACCGATTCGATTCAATTGATTGTCGTCGCTGTCGATTAATTCCAGAATTTGCCGTGCGTGCTGTTCTTCATTACCTAAGGCTGCGCCATCTTCGCAGTCAAACGTAATATCAAATAGGGTAGTGGATTCTTGTTGCAGTGCCATCGACTTGCGCATGAGCTTTTCGGAGCCCGCATAGTGGTCGCAAACCGGTAGCGATAGAGGTTGAAGTTCGTCTTGGAATAATACGTTGGATGGGTGCATTGTTTGTATGTATAGACTACGCAAACTTGGCGACTTTAGATGACTGAAAATCGCCGCGCTTACGTAGTGGTTTTACATGTTTAATTACATTTAAAATTAACTACTCTAGTCCTTGCGAACTGTTGGCTGGCTTGATCTGGATCAAACCTGTTATTTGCAAACAAAATCCGCAAACAAAAATTCGCAAAATAAATTAGCCAACTAAATGCTTAACGCCTTCACGTTCTTCGGACAATTCTTTCAATGTGACATTGATGCGCTCTTGAGAGAATTCATCGATTGCCAAACCTTGAACGATTTGGTATTCACCGTTTGCAGTCGTTACTGGGAAACCAAAGATTGTGCCCTCTGGAATGCCATACGAACCGTCAGATGGAATACCCATCGTGGTCCATTTACCGTTTGTGCCCAAAACCCAGTCACGTACGTGATCGATTGCCGCATTCGCAGCAGATGCTGCTGAAGACAAGCCGCGCGCTTCGATAATTGCCGCACCGCGCTTACCAACTGTTGGCAGGAATACGTCTTTGTTCCATACGTGATCGTTGATCAAATCTTTGACCGATTGGCCGTCAACAGTTGCGAAACGGTAGTCAGCGTACATTGTTGGAGAGTGGTTACCCCAAACGCATAATTTTTCGATCGCAGCAACTGGCTTGCCGATTTTGGCAGCGACTTGTGACAAGGCGCGGTTATGATCCAAGCGCAACATAGCGGTGAAGTTTTTCGCTGGCAGGTTTGGTGCTGATTTCATGGCGATGTAAGCGTTGGTGTTTGCTGGATTGCCAACAACCAAAACCTTAACGTTGCGTGAAGCAACTGCATCCAAGGCTTTACCTTGAACAGTGAAAATCTGAGCATTGGCTTCGAGCAAATCTTTACGTTCCATGCCTGGGCCACGTGGACGTGCACCAACTAACAAAGCGACGTCGATATCTTTGAACGCTGTCATCGGATCGCTGTGTGCTGTCATTTCTGTCAACAGTGGGAATGCGCAATCGTCGATTTCCATCATCACGCCTTTGAGCGCTTTTTGTGCTTTCTCGTCAGCGATTTCTAATAATTGCAAAATAACTGGTTGATCTTTGCCCAGCATGTCGCCGTTTGCGATGCGGAATAATAAGGCGTAGCCGATTTGTCCGGCGGCGCCGCTTACTGCAACGCGCATAGGTGCTTTAGTCATGTTCGTTCTCCAAAGTGATAAAAAACCAAATTATAAAGATGCCAAAAAACGGTGCGTAGTTTACACCTTAACGATTCGGCACATTATTCTGATGTTCATAAATGACGATTTTAGTGTGCGGGATGAAGATACACTTTATGACAGCGTCTCAAACAATGCCATATAAAATTGACCGAAATATGACGATTAATGCTAAAAATTGTGCGGCCTGATATTTGCTAAGGCGCGAGTTTAGGCGCACATATTCTTTGTGTCAATATATATATCTTATGTCTTATATAAGACATCTTTTTCGCGTTATTTGTCTGGACGATTATTTCGTTTTGTGGTGAAATCTCGGCTTATGAATCCTGACCTGCCAAATTCACCTGTACCAGAGCCCGTTAGTCAAACAGGACTAACGTCGTCTGCTTCGTACACCCAATCCAATTTGGCGCAATCGGCTACGCAACTAGCTCCTACCTTTAGTCCGCTGTATCAGCAAATCAAAGCATTAATTACGCAAAGTCTGCAGTCGGGCGAATGGAAACCTGGCGAGTTGATTCCGAGCGAGGTTGAGCTGGCGGTGCGCTTTAAAGTTAGTCAAGGTACGGTGCGTAAAGCGATTGATGAGCTTTCGGCGGAAAATCTAGTGGTGCGACGTCAAGGTAAAGGAACCTTTGTTGCGACGCATCATGAAGCGCGGGCGCAATTCCGTTTTTTACGCTTGAAGCCAGATGTTGGTATTCAGCAATATCCAAATAACCGGTTTGTCGAAGTAAAACGCATCCGCGCTCCGGCTGAGATCGCAAAATTGCTGGACATTAAGGTTGGTGACTCGGTTGTCTACATTCGACGCGTCCAGTCTTTTGATGGTGTTCCGACGATTTTAGAGGATTTGTGGCTGCCCGGTGCCATCTTCAAAGGCCTCACCGCCGATTTGCTGAATGAGTACAAGGGGCCGATGTACGCTTTATTCGAAACGGAATTCGGAACCCATATGATTCGCGCGTCTGAACAGTTGCGCGCTGTGGCGGCAGATGCGGTGGCTGCTGAGTTGTTAAAAATAGATATTGGTTCACCCCTGTTAAATGTGGAGCGGGTTTCCTACACTTATGGGGATAAGCCGGTGGAGTTTCGCCGCGGGCTGTATTTGACGCTCAATCATCATTACCAAAATGAACTAAGCTGAGTTGAACCGGGGTGTTGCCTGACTTCAAAATTCAGTTCGAGTTAAAATGTTTCTTTAAGATTTATTTTGCGGGTTTGTGGAATAAGTCTTGGTGCGTCGCACAAAATAGGTGAAAATTATGCACCTATGCAATATTTGAAAAAAAGGAGAAGTTTTTATGCCTGAAGCCGCAAAAAATCGGCCGCAGTTTCGTAACATTCATGTTACGCAATTAGCGAATTATCGCCTGCCATTAGCCGGTTTTGTTTCCATCTTGCACCGCATCAGCGGTTTATTGATGTTCGCACTGTTACCATTCATTCTTTATCTACTCGATAACAGTCTCACCTCTGAAAATACCTTTGATTACTTCAAAGGATTTGTTCACTATCCACTCGTTAAACTCATTATTTTGGCCATCGTTTGGGCTTATCTGCACCACTTCTGCGCAGGTATTCGTCACTTAGCGATGGATACGCATCATGGGCTCGATAAAGACTCAGCGCGTAAATCGGCATTAGGCGTTTTCCTGATCAGCATTCCTTTGGCTGCACTGGTTGCCCTGAAATTATTCGGAGTATTTTAAATGGCAAATGACAATATTGGACCAAAGCGCTTAGTCGTTGGCGCGCATTATGGAATGCGCGATTGGTTGGCGCAGCGCGTTACCGCCATCGTGATGGCAATTTACACAGTTATTCTGTTCGTCAAGTTTTTAACCGCCAGCGATTTTAGTTACGTTGGTTGGGCAAGCATGTTTGCCGAACAGTGGTTTAAGTTAGTTACCTTTGTTGTCCTGATGTCCCTGTTCTTCCACGCTTGGGTTGGTGTGCGTGATATCTGGATGGATTATGTTAAGTCGGTTGCATTGCGCTTGACATTGCAAGTTGCCACTATCCTGTGGCTGGTAGGCTGTGCGGCTTGGGCAGCACAAATTTTGTGGAGAGTGTAATCGTGGCTGAGGCTAAATCTACTTCAAGTTCGACTTTGAAATCGAGCATTCCAACTCGTCGTTTTGACGCCGTGATTGTTGGTGCGGGCGGTTCTGGAATGCGTGCTTCATTGCAATTGGCTGAGGCTGGTCTGAATGTGGCGGTTCTCTCGAAAGTATTTCCAACACGTTCGCATACTGTAGCTGCGCAAGGTGGTATCGGTGCATCGCTGGGTAATATGTCCGAAGACAATTGGTACTGGCATATGTTTGATACCGTAAAAGGATCAGACTATTTGGGTGACCAAGACGCCATTGAGTTTATGTGCCGCGAAGCACCAAAAGTGGTGTACGAGTTAGAGCATTTTGGTATGCCATTCGACCGTAATGCAGATGGGACTATTTACCAGCGTCCATTCGGCGGTCACACTGCCAATTTCGGTGAAAAACCAGTTCAGCGCGCTTGCGCCGCAGCCGATCGTACTGGTCACGCATTGTTGCACACGCTGTATCAACGTAACGTTAGCGCACGCACTCAGTTTTTCGTTGAGTGGATGGCGTTAGATATTATTCGCAACGAAGAAGGCGACGTTTTGGGTGTGATTGCACTGGAAATGGAAACCGGCGAATTGATGATTTTAGAAGGTAAGACGACGATTTTCGCAACCGGTGGAGCAGGGCGTATTTGGGCCGCTTCAACTAACGCGTTTATCAATACCGGTGACGGTATGGGTATGGCCGCTCGCGCTGGCTTGCCGTTGGAAGATATGGAATTCTGGCAATTCCACCCAACCGGGGTTGCTGGCGCAGGTGTGTTGATTACCGAAGGCGTACGTGGTGAAGGCGGGATTTTGGTCAATTCCGAAGGTGAGCGCTTCATGGAGCGTTATGCTCCAACACTGAAAGACTTGGCTCCGCGCGATTTCGTATCTCGTTCCATGGATCAAGAGATCAAAGAAGGTCGCGGTTGTGGTCCAAACAAAGATCACGTCATGCTGGATCTGCGTCACATCGGTGCTGAAACCATCGAAAAGCGTTTGCCATCGATTTTGGAAATTGCACATAAGTTTGCCAACGTTGATGCGACCAAAGAACCAATCCCAGTTGTGCCGACTATCCATTATCAAATGGGCGGTATTCCCACCAATATTCATGGTCAAGTTGTTGTTCCTAAAGACGGCAATTCCAGCGCGGTAGTTAATGGTATGTACGCGATTGGTGAATGCGCTTGCGTTTCGGTTCACGGTGCAAATCGTTTAGGTACGAACTCCTTGTTGGACTTGCTGGTATTCGGTCGTGCCGCAGGTAATCACATCATCGCAGCTGACTTGAAATCGCAAGAACACAAGCCATTGCCAGCTAACGCAGCGGATAAAACCTTGGCTCGTTTGAATGCCTTGGAAAACAGCTCAGGCACGGAAAAAGTGCAAGACGTGGCGAACGCAATTCGTAGCACTATGCAGCGCTATTGCGGCGTGTTCCGCACGGATGAATTGCTGCAACAAGGCTACAAAGAAATCATGACTTTGGCTGAGCGTTGCAAACATGTTTCCTTCAAAGACAAATCCAAAGTATTCAACACTGCACGTGTAGAAGCGCTGGAATTGGATAATTTGATCGAAACAGCAAAAGCAACCATCACCTCAGCGGCAGCGCGTAAAGAATCCCGTGGCGCCCATGCCCACCGTGATTTTGAACACCGCGACGATGAAAACTGGATGAAGCACACTTTGTGGTATTCCGAAGGGAATCGCTTGGAATACAAACCAGTTCAAACTAAGCCGTTGACTGTGGATACATTCAAACCAAAACCACGTACATTTTAAAAAGAACACCAAAAGGTAGAACATGGCACGTACTTTAAAATTTCAAATTTACCGCTACGATCCTGATAAGGATGCGAAGCCGTACATGCAAGACTTAACTGTTGAGTTACAAGACACCGATAAGATGTTGCTCGATGCATTGCAACGTATCAAAGCGGATGTTGATGATTCCTTGTCATTGCGTCGTTCATGCCGTGAAGGTGTGTGCGGTTCGGATGCGATGAATATTAACGGCAAAAACGGTTTGGCTTGCACCACTAACCTCAATGAGTTGACCCAACCTATCGTGTTGCGTCCATTGCCTGGCTTGCCTGTGATTCGCGATTTGATCGTGGACATGACGCAATTCTTCAAGCAATACAACTCAATCAAGCCATTCTTGATTAACGATTCGATCCCACCGGAGAAAGAGCGTTTGCAGTCTCCTGAAGAGCGCGAAGAGTTGGACGGTTTGTACGAATGTATTTTATGCGCCTGCTGCTCAACATCCTGCCCATCTTTCTGGTGGAATCCGGATAAATTCGTTGGCCCAGCTGGTTTGTTGCAAGCCTATCGTTTCATCGCCGATTCTCGCGACGAAGCAACGGGCGAGCGTTTGGATAATTTAGAAGATCCATATCGTTTATTCCGCTGCCATACGATTATGAATTGCGTTGATGTTTGCCCTAAAGGTCTCAATCCAACGAAGGCAATTGGTAAGATTAAAGAGTTAATGGTACGTCGCGCCGTGTAATAGCGTTAGTACCGATTTGTAGTATGTGCAGTAATAGTAATGAATGAGCGGTGGCGCGTTAGGTGATGCCGCTCATTTATTCGATGCGCTCGTTGAGGTCAATGTAGAGACTTTTTGACCTGCATCAAATAAGGAATTGTATGTCTACCGCTAATGTAATCAACCATCAGCTCGATCCAGTCAAGCGCGCTCGTTTGCGCTGGCGTGCGCGTCGAGGATTGTTGGAAAACGATTTGATTTTGACCCGATTTCTTGACGCCCATGAGGAAACATTAACCGACGATGAAGTCGATGCATTTACCAAACTCATGGAATTGTCCGATAACGATTTAATGAGCCTAATGCTGGAACGCACCGAGCCTACCGGTGAATTAGATATGCCCTCTGTTCACGCCCTGATGCAGCGCTTGCGGGTCGCCTGAACAAATCTTATTTTTTTGAACCATTCGATTAACGACTCACCCCTCAAAGAAGGAAGAGCCATGACTAACTCAGAAGTTAAAGCTACCCTATCATTTTCCGACGGTTCTACACCATTGGAATTGCCTATTTATAAAGGTACAGTTGGACCTGACGTAATTGACATTCGTAAGCTGTACGGCGCGACCGGCATGTTTACGTATGACCCAGGTTTTATGTCCACTGCCTCATGCAATTCAGCGATCACTTATATTGATGGCGACAAAGGTGAGTTGTTGTATCGCGGTTACCCGATTGAACAATTGGCGGCCAAAGGCGACTTCCTCGAATCCTGCTACTTGTTATTGAATGGCGAATTGCCAAATCAAGCGCAAAAAGATGAATTTGTGTACACAGTTTCGCGTCACACAATGGTTCATGAGCAAATGCAATTCTTCTTCCGCGGCTTCCGCCGTGATGCGCATCCGATGTCGGTATTGGTGGGAACAGTCGGTGCCTTAGCATCGTTCTACCACGATTCATTGGATATCAACGACCCACGTCACCGCGAAGTGTCCGCAATTCGCTTGATCGCGAAAATGCCAACATTGGTGGCAATGGCATATAAATACTCGATCGGACAACCATTTGTTTATCCAAAAAATGAATTGTCCTTCAGCGCTAACTTCATGCACATGATGTTCTCGACTCCGTGCGAAGAATACAAAGTCAACGACGTGTTAGTGCGCGCCTTAGACCGTATTTTGATTTTGCACGCAGATCACGAGCAAAATGCATCGACGTCAACTGTCCGTTTGGCGGGTTCGTCAGGTGCGAATCCGTTCGCATGTATCGCTGCTGGTATTGCGTGTTTGTGGGGTCCAGCACACGGCGGCGCTAATGAAGCGGCATTATCGATGTTGGAAGAAATCGGTAGCGTCGATAATATTCCTGAGTTCATTCGTCAAGTTAAAGATAAAAACTCCGGCGTGAAATTGATGGGCTTTGGTCATCGTGTGTACAAAAACTACGATCCACGCGCTAAATTAATGCGTGAAACTTGCTACGAAGTGTTGGCTGAACTCGGTTTGGAAAACGATCCATTGTTTAAATTGGCAATGGCATTAGAAAAAATCGCGTTGGAAGACGAATACTTCGTAACCCGTAAGCTGTATCCAAACGTCGATTTCTACTCCGGTATCGTTCAACGCGCTTTAGGTATTCCAACCGCCTTGTTCACTGGTATCTTTGCAATGGCGCGTACCATTGGATGGGTCGCACAGTGGAAAGAGATGATTTCAGACCCTGAGCAAAAAATTGGCCGCCCACGTCAATTGTTTATCGGTGAGAAAACACGTACCGTTAAACCGATTGAACAGCGTTAATAGTAAATTGGCATTGTTTTCGTAGTTTTATAAAAAGCGAGTTCTTCGGACTCGCTTTTTTGATTTGAAACTGTGCTATGCTTTGACCCTTAGAATTTTGGAACTAAATAGAATTTATTTGTATTAGAGTGCTGCGTAGTCTAAGTTGATTTAGGTAGTACTTTAACGATTTAAAGACTAGTATTCCTCAAGCCCTTCCCCACAACTTGATGTGCAATCCGCTAACCGGTCAGGCCGTGTCGCGGAAGGTTAGATTAACCCGCTAATCTCGCGAAACGCGAAGAAAGGTGAGCAAGATGATGCAAGAATTTAATGCCAACTCATATTTGTTTGGCGGCAATGCCCCCTACGTAGAAGAACTCTACGAGGCGTACCTCAATAATCCGGGTTCCGTTCCGGAAAACTGGCGCTCCTATTTTGATGCTGTGCAAAATGTACCGGCCGTGGATGGTTCATCCAAGCCTGACGTTGCGCATGCTCCAGTTATTGCTTCCTTTGCAGAACGTGCGAAAAGTGGTCCTATTCGTGTTGTGTCGGCTTCTGCTGATGCGGAAATGGGTCGCAAACGTACCGCTGTTCAGCAAATTATTGCTGCCTACCGTTTCTTGGGTACCCATTGGGCGAACTTAGATCCGCTGCAACGCCAAGAACGTCCTTTGATTCCTGAGTTGGATCCTGCATCTTACGGTCTCACTGATGCTGATATGGATATTAAATTCAATATCAGCAACACTTACTTCGGACCAGAAACATCGTCGCTGCGCGACTTGATGAATTCCCTACGTGATACCTATTGCCGTTCTATCGGTGCAGAGTTCATGTACATCAGCAATCCGATCGAAAAGCGTTGGTTGCAACAAAAACTCGAATCAATCCGCTCAACACCTAACTTTACTGCTGAGAAGAAAAAACACATTCTCGAACGCTTAACAGCGGCAGAAGGTTTAGAGCGCTATTTACATACACGTTATGTTGGTCAAAAGCGTTTCTCGCTCGAAGGCGGTGAAAGCTTTATCGCTTCGATGGATGAAGCAATCCAACGCGCTGGCGAATTCGGCGTGCAAGAAATCGTTATCGGTATGGCGCATCGTGGCCGTTTGAACGTATTGGTGAATACTTTGGGCAAAATGCCACAAGAGTTATTCGCTGAGTTTGAAGGTAAGCACGGTGATGATTTGCCAGCTGGCGACGTTAAATACCATCAAGGTTTCTCGTCCGATATTTCGACCCCAGGCGGCCCAATCCACCTGTCCTTAGCATTCAACCCATCGCATCTCGAAATCGTTAACCCAGTGGTTGAAGGTTCGGTTCGCGCGCGTATTGAGCGTCGTGGCGATGGCGGAAGCGCGCAAGTGTTACCAATCTTGGTACATGGTGACGCGGCGTTT
This sequence comes from Sapientia aquatica, assembly GCF_004358105.1. Taxonomy (GTDB): domain Bacteria; phylum Pseudomonadota; class Gammaproteobacteria; order Burkholderiales; family Burkholderiaceae_D; genus Solimicrobium; species Solimicrobium aquaticum. The sequence goes on from NZ_SMYL01000005.1 coordinate 66,029, forward strand.
GCAGGGCAGGGCGTTGTGATGGAAACCTTGAACTTGGCGCAAACTCGCGGCTACGGTACTGGCGGTACATTGCATATCGTGATTAACAATCAAATCGGTTTCACGACTTCCGATCCGCGCGATTCACGTTCGACGTTGTATTGCTCAGACGTTGTTAAGATGATCGAAGCGCCAGTTCTGCACATTAATGCCGATGATCCTGAAGCCGTTGTTTTGGCAACGCAAATCGCGATTGATTATCGTCGTGAATTCAAAAAAGACATCGTGCTCGACATCATTTGCTACCGCAAACTCGGTCACAATGAGCAAGATACACCGGCATTAACTCAGCCATTGATGTACAAGAAGATCGGCCAACATCCAGGCACACGTAAGTTGTATGCCGATAAGTTGGTTACCCAAGGCACGATTCCTGCCACCGGCGGTGATGACATGGTCAAGGAATACCGCGCTGCGATGGATGCGGGTAAATTGGCGCACGATCCAGTTATCACTAACTTCAAAAACAAGTTTGCCGTTGATTGGATTCCATTCTTAAATCGTAAATGGACCGATGCAGCCGATACGGCTGTGCCAATGACGGAATTAAAACGTTTAGCACAACGCATCACGACAATTCCAGAAACCTTCAAACCACATAGCTTGGTTGAAAAAGTATTGGCCGATCGCGCTGCAATGGGTCGCGGAGAAATCAACCTCGACTGGGGTATGGGCGAACATTTATCATTTGCTTCGTTGGTCGCTTCAGGCTACGCCGTGCGTATTACTGGTCAAGATGCTGGTCGCGGTACCTTTGTTCATCGCCACGCGGTATTGCACGATCAAAACCGTGAGCGTTGGGATTCAGGCACGTATGTTCCGCTGCAAAACGTCTCCGAAGGTCAAGCACCGTTCCGCGTCATCGATTCCGTGTTGTCGGAAGAAGCGGTACTCGGTTTTGAATACGGTTACTCCTCCGCAGAACCAAACGCGTTGACGATTTGGGAAGCCCAGTTTGGTGACTTCGTCAATGGCGCGCAAGTTGTTATCGACCAATTCATTAGCTCAGGCGAAGTGAAATGGGGTCGCGCATCTGGTCTGACCATGATGCTGCCGCACGGTTACGAAGGCCAAGGCCCAGAGCATTCATCGGCTCGTCCAGAACGCTTCTTGCAACTGTGTGCTGACAACAATATGCAAGTGGTTCAGCCAACAACGGCAGCACAAATTTTCCATTTGTTGCGTCGTCAAATGATTCGTCCGTTTAGAAAGCCATTGGTTATCCTGACGCCAAAATCTTTGCTGCGTAATAAAGATGCCGGTTCACCGCTGACTGATTTAGCTAAAGGCGGCTTCCATACCGTGATTGGCGAAGTGGATGACAAGATTGATCCGAAGAAAGTCAAACGTATCATCGCTTGCTCAGGAAAAATCTACTACGACTTAGTCAATGCTCGTAAAGAACGCGCACAAACTGATGTGGCCATTATTCGTATCGAACAGTTGTATCCGTTCCCACATAAGAGCTTCTCGGCTGAATTGAAAAAATTCCCTAACTTCACAGAATTAATGTGGACGCAAGACGAGCCTCAAAACCAAGGTGCTTGGTTCCAAATCCAGCACAACATTTTTGAATCGTTGGAAGAAGGTCAGAAGTTGGCGTATGCAGGTCGCCCAGCTAGCGCATCACCGGCTGTTGGTTACTACGATAAGCACTACGCGCAGTTGAAAGCGCTCATTGATACAGCATTTAGCAAGGTTAAAGGTTTTGTCCTAACCAGATAATGGCGAAAGTTGGGCTGTCGGCATTGCGCCTGCAGCCCAATTTGCACAATTTACATCGTACGCACGCTACAAAATTGGTTAGTGCGACAAACTAGATTACGGAGAATTTTATGGCAATCGTTGAAGTTACAGTTCCTCAACTATCAGAATCAGTGGCCGAAGCAACCTTGTTGCAGTGGCATAAAGATGTCGGCGCATCCGTTGCGCGTGACGAAAATTTGATCGACGTTGAGACCGATAAAGTCGTGTTGGAATTACCAGCACCGCAAGCAGGTGTGATTACCCAAATCATCCGACCAAACGGCAGTACCGTTGTGGCTGGTGAAGTGATCGCTTTGATCGATACCGAAGCAACTGCATCAGCAGGCGCAGCGCCAGCGCCAGCGGCTGCAGCATCAGCGCCAGCAGCGTCAGCTCCAGCAGCAGTGAGCGCGCCGGCAAGTGCATCCAAAGCGGATGTGGCGATGCCAGCAGCAGCTAAAATTTTAGCTGAAAACAATTTGTCCGCTGGTCAGGTTGCTGGCACAGGTAAAGACGGTCGCGTTACTAAAGGCGACGCATTAGCCGCTGTTGCTGCGCCTAAAGCGCCAGCAGTTGCACCGTTAGCCGCAGCGCCTGCAAAAGCGGCGTTGGCACAAGTGGCTGCGCCAGCCGGCGCCGATTTGGGTGATCGCCCTGAAGAACGCGTACCAATGAGCCGTTTGCGCGCTCGTATTGCGGAACGTTTAGTGCAATCGCAATCCACTAACGCCATCTTGACGACGTTCAATGAAGTCAATATGCAGCCAGTGCTGGATTTGCGTAACAAGTACAAAGACAAGTTTGAAAAAGAACACGGCGTTAAATTGGGCTTCATGTCCTTCTTCGTCAAAGCCGCTGTCGCCGCGTTGAAAAAATACCCAATCATCAATGCCTCAGTTGATGGCAACGACATCGTTTATCATGGCTATTTTGATATCGGTATCGCGGTTGGTTCGCCACGTGGTTTAGTGGTACCAATTTTGCGCAACGCCGATCAAATGTCGATCGCTGATATTGAAAAGAAAATTGGTGAATTCGGTGTGAAAGCTAAAGAAGGTAAATTAACGTTAGATGATTTAACTGGCGGTACTTTCTCGATCTCAAACGGTGGTACTTTTGGTTCGATGTTATCAACGCCAATTATCAATCCACCACAATCGGCAATCTTGGGTGTGCACGCCACCAAAGACCGCGCTGTGGTTGAAAATGGTCAAATCGTGATTCGCCCAATGAACTACTTAGCGATGTCCTACGATCACCGTATCATCGACGGCCGCGAAGCCGTATTGGGTTTAGTGGCAATGAAAGAAGCGTTAGAAGATCCAGCACGTTTGTTATTGGATCTGTAATCTAAACTCCATGAGCGCAGCGCATGTTTTGATGTCACCCATCAAACGGCGCTGCCTTTTTAGTTTTAGGCATTGAAATTTTTAAGCATTTAAGAGCGTTTGCACAACGAACGCACACTTAAAATCAACTAAGAGAATTCGCTATGAGTAAACAATTTGATGTGGTCGTCATTGGTGGCGGTCCTGGCGGTTATATCGCCGCAATTCGCGCAGCGCAACTGGGTTTTTCGGTTGCCTGTATCGATGAATGGAAAAATGAAAAAGGCGGTCCAGCCCCCGGTGGCACTTGCACCAACGTGGGTTGCATTCCATCAAAAGCATTGCTGCAATCGTCCGAGCACTATGAGCACGCAGGTCACGCTTTTGCTGAACACGGTATTCAAGTATCTGGTTTAAAACTCGACTTGGCGCAAATGAAAAAGCGCAAAGATACGATTGTTAAACAAAATAACGACGGCATTTTGTATTTGTTCAAAAAGAATAAAGTGACTTTCTTCCACGGTCGCGGCGCGTTTGTTAGCGCGAAAGACGGCGTGTATGAAATCAGCGTAACAGATGCCGACAACGTCACGGCAAAGCACGTCGTCATCGCCACCGGCTCCAATGCGCGCGCATTGCCTGGCACACCGTTTGATGAAGAACTGATTTTGTCCAATACCGGCGCGTTAGACATCAATGCCGTACCAAAGAAATTGGGCGTGATCGGCGCTGGCGTGATTGGCTTGGAAATGGGTAGCGTGTGGCGTCGTTTGGGTTCTGAAGTCACCGTGTTGGAAGCATTGCCAACCTTCTTGGGCGCAGTCGATGAACAGATCGCTAAAGAAGCGCACAAACTCATGTCGAAACAAGGTTTGGCGATTAACTTAGGCGTGAAGATCGGCAAGATCACTACCGCTAAAAAAGGCGTTACCGTTGAATACGCCGACGCAGCCGGCGCAGAACATAAAGCCGAATTCGATAAGTTAATCATCTCGATTGGCCGCACACCAAACACCATCGGATTAAATACCGAAGCAGTTGGCTTGCAATTGGATGAGCGCGGTTTCGTCGCGGTGGATGGCGATTGCAAAACCAATTTACCTAACGTTTGGGCGGTTGGTGACGTGGTTCGCGGTCCAATGTTGGCGCATAAAGCCGAAGAAGAGGGCGTTGCAGTTGCTGAGCGTATCGCAGGTCAACACGGTCACGTGAACTTCAACACGATTCCTTGGGTAATTTACACTTCCCCAGAAATCGCTTGGGTTGGCCGCACCGAACAGCAATTAAAAGCCGATGGCGTGGCGTACAAAGCCGGTACTTTCCCATTCTTGGCTAACGGTCGTGCTCGTGCTCTGGGCGACACCAACGGTATGGTGAAGTTTTTAGCTGATGCGGTGACCGATGAAATCTTAGGCGTACACATCATCGGCCCAGTAGCATCCGAGTTGATTGCGGAAGCCGTTGTTGCGATGGAATTCAAAGCATCGGCCGAAGATATCGCTCGTATTTGTCACGCGCATCCGTCCTTGTCAGAAGCCACCAAAGAAGCTGCATTAGCAGTCGATAAACGCGCTCTGAATTTCTAATTTGACTGGTTGGGCTAAGGATCAATTAGCCCACCTTGCTCAACGCATTACAGGGCTAAATTGCGGCTGATTTAGCCCTAGTTATTAGCTAATGATTGAGCCGATAATCCATCAGCTCAAGCTACTTAGCGACATTGTGGATTGCCTATGAATGTAGTGGAGTTCTACCAGCACGCGCTCGACGAGCGTGGTTTTACCGCCGATGACGCACAGTTTCGCGCGGTAGAGCGGCTGCAAGCGGCCTTTGATGAATGGGTCGCTTATAAAAGTCGTCGCACCAACAAACTAATGCGTCTGATTAATCCACCTGAAGTGCCACGCGGCGTGTATATGTGGGGCGGGGTTGGACGCGGTAAATCTTTTTTGATGGATAGCTTTTACAGCGTCGTGCCGATTCAACGCAAAACTCGGATTCATTTTCACGAATTTATGCGCGGGATACACCAGCAGCTCGATGAACTCAAGGGCGTTGCCAATCCACTCGACATCGTGGCGCAAAAAGTCGCCAAAAAATACCGTCTGATTTGTTTCGATGAGTTTCATATCTCTGACGTGGCCGACGCCATGATCATGTACAACTTGCTGTCGGCCTTATTTGCCAACGGCGTGTCGTTCATCATGACATCCAATTATCAGCCCGACACTTTGTACCCCGATGGACTGCATCGTGACCGTTTGCTGCCAACGATTAAATTGCTCAAAGAGCGCTTGGACGTGATGAATGTCGATTCGGGCAACGATTACCGCAAACGCAGTTTGGAGCAAGCGCAAGTCTATTTGACGCCGTTAAATGCGAACACAGCGGCGGCGCTGCGCAAAACCTACACCAGCATTGCAGAAACAGCCGACCAAGAACCGGTGCTACGCATTGAGTCGCGCGAAATCCGCGCACTGCGTCGTGCTGGCAGCATTATTTGGTTTGATTTCGCCACGCTCTGTGGAGGACCCCGTTCACAAAACGATTACCTAGAAATTGCCAGCCAATTCCATACCGTGATATTGTCTGACATCCCTCGTATGTCGGCCTCCATGTCGTCCGAAGCGCGCCGCTTTACCTGGTTAATTGACGTGTTTTATGATCATAAAATTAAGCTTTTTATGTCGGCCCAAGTGCCGGCTGAAGAGCTGTACACCGAAGGCACTTTATCCAATGAATTTCACCGCACCGTTTCGCGCATTATTGAAATGCAATCGCAAGACTACTTGGACACCCAATCCAGAGATGCTGCGGATGAACTGGTTTAAATTGGTTCTCGCCAGTAGCTTAGTTGCGCTGTGTTCGGCGTGCGCATCGACCAAGCCGCTAGTTGATACCAATGTGACGATTCATTTTCCGTCTTCTGATCCGATCACCAGCGTCACGCAAGCCGACTCGGTATCGGATGACGTTACCTTGGCGCGCTCGCAGATTGATTGGCGTTTTAAACAAAAAGAGCAGATTTGCTACGACAGATTTTTCGTCAATTCTTGCTTAATAGACGCCAAAAAAGAACGCCACGATGATTTAGCTGTTGTGAAAAAAAGTGAAGTCGCCGCGAATTATTTCAAGCGGAAAAACAATGTGGAAGAGATGGACAGAGCGCTAGTAGAAAAGAATTTAGCGCACCCATTGCCCGATCAAACGCCAAACACAACCACTAGTCCGAGCGCAGACCAAGTGACGCCAGCAGATTCAACTAACGCCATAAAATAAATTGATCGCCATCCGACGCTAGCTCATCCGATGGCGATAGTTAGCGGTTATTCCCCACCCTCGATATGTCCGCACAACATTCTTCACCGCGCTCGCCGCTCGATTTATTTGTTTCCTTTACCCTAATTGCTTTGCAAGGATTTGGTGGCGTGTTGGCGATTGTGCAGCGTGAGATTGTTGAGAAAAAATGTTGGCTGACTCCCGAAGAATTTGTTGAAGAATGGGCGGTGGCGCAAATTATGCCCGGCCCAAATGTCGTCAACCTGTCATTAATGATAGGCGCGCGTCATTTTGGTTTGCGCGGCGCTTTGGCGGCCTTGGCGGGCATGTTGGTGCTGCCACTCTTGATCGTTTTACTCCTGGGAATTCTCTACACCGAATTTGCCCATCATCCCGGCGTTGTAGGTGCGATGCGCGGCATGGGGGCGGTGGCGGCAGGCTTAATCATTGCAACGGGCCTAAAGATGTTTGCCGGATTGGCGCACAATCCGTTGGGCAAAGCGCTGTCTGGATTTTTTGGTGTGGCTTGTTTTGCGGGCATCGCGCTATTCCATGTTTCGCTGCCGATTGTGCTGCTCGGTTTAGGTTTGCCTGCATGTATTTTGGTGTATCGCAAACTGAGATTGAGCCGGTAAATCAATGGAAGCAACGACACTCATTACATTGCAGTGGTCAGATTGGTGGCAACTGTTCCAGCATTTTATTGGCTTATCCATGCTCTCGGTTGGGGGCGCGATTTCTACTTTGCCCGAAATGCACCGGTTTTTGGTCGAACAACATCATTGGTTAAGCGAAGCGCAATTTACCGCGTCGGTGGCGATTGCCCAAGCAGCGCCGGGTCCAAACGTGCTGTTTATTGCGCTATTGGGTTGGAATATTGGCGTTAATGCGGGTGGCTATTTGACTGGAATGTTGGGTGTGTTGATTTGTATGTTCGGTATTTTGTTACCGAGTACTTCGTTAACTTATCTAGCGGCGGGTTGGTTAGGGCGCAATGCTGGTATGCCTGCAGTGCGCGCGTTTAAACAAGGTTTGGCACCGATAGTAATTGCCCTGTTAATTGCAACCGGTTGGATTATGGCGAGCGCGCATCCAGCAGGCGAATGGCATCTTTGGTTGGTGACGATGGTGGCGTCAATCTTGATTTGGCGCACACGCATTCATATGTTGTGGCTCATCTTTGCTGGCGCATTGTTGGGCTGGTTCGGTTTTATTTAACGGCGCTGCATTACTTAGTTTTCTGCCACACCGTTAGCTCGTTTTAAATCGGCTGGGCGCCCAACGTCTATCCAATCCTCTTCCGAAAAATGGGTCGCCACGATTTTATTTTCTTGTAAAAGACTGGCAAATAAATCGGTCATCATAAAAAACTGATTCGGTGGCACGAGATTTAAAACACCCGGACTTAAGACGTAAATTCCAAGATTGATCAAAATATCCAAGGCAGGTTTTTCTTCAAGGCGCAGCAATTTCCCCGATTGTTGATGCACCACGCCATACGGAACTTCGTGTCGATAATGTCCGACCGAAATGGTCGCGTCAGCATTGTATTCGCTATGGCAGGCCAAGATTCCTTGTACATCCAAGCGCGTCACTTGATCGCCGTTTAACACAATAATTGGATGCTCTAAATCTTTGGGTAGCAGGCTTAACGCGCCGCCCGTGCTCAACTCAGTCGTTTCGCGCAGGTATTCAATTTCGCAGCCAAAATCACTGCCGTCGCCAAAATGTTCTTCGATCATATGCCCCAAATAATTGATCGAAATAAAAATAGTGCGTATGCCATTGCCGACTAAATTTAAAATGATGCGCTCCAAGATGGGGCGACCGGCGACTTTGACCATGGGCTTCGGGCAGTTTTCAGTATAAGGCCGCAGCCGCGTCCCTTTCCCGCCCGCCATGATGACCGCCGCATTGGGCCGAGTGGGCGTGCCGATAATCTCTTCCAAAAAATGCATGCCCAATAAATGTTTATTTTTATCGACTACTGGAACATGCCGAATCCGCAATGCCTTCATCAAATCCAACACGGCGGCGCGGTCGGTTTTGAGCGGAACGGAAATGAAGTTGCGGCTCATTACTTTCGCAGCCGGTGATTGCATTGTTAAGCCACCCAATAAGCCGCGTCGGATATCCCCATCTGTGATGACGCCGATGATGGCGTGCTCAGGGCTGGCTACCATCACAACTTCACGCCAGTTTTTTTCGATGGCGGTCATGGCGTCGCCGATATTGGCTGTGTCAGGGATAACGAGCCGTTCGAGATCTTGGGTAAGCATGATTTATGTCCGCTTTCTCACAATTAATTATTGGTTTTGCCTTGGAAAGACGTTTGCTTCTGCCAGTGCGAGTGCTGAATCGTTGGCCCCAGCGGTTTCAACTTGCATGAAATCGCTCCACTGAAATGCGGTATCTATTAACACGGGCTGAATCAATTTTTTTCCAATGACGAGATCTAAATGCTCGACATAAATACCAACGTTAGCTCGCTTAAATTCAATATCGGACGGGTTTAATACATGTCCGATTGGCAGATTTTTTATTGCGGTTAGTCGTTTGCGTACCACTGTTTTGGTTACTTGCTCTGAACTGTTGGGACGCTTAATTCCGTCGCCCATCGCTAATTCAATGCGTCGGATGGCGGTGACCATTTCGGTTAATTCTTGTGGATTTAATGAGGCAAGATGGTCTGGGCCGGGCATATTTTTGTCGAGCGTAAAGTGCTTCTCGATGACTGTGGCCCCCAAAGCCACGGCGGCGATTGGCACTTCAATTCCCAGCGTGTGATCGGAATAGCCGATCTCGGTTTTAAACGCATTCTTTAACGTGAGCATGGCGCTCAAGTTGACTTGCTCCATCGGACAAGGGTAGTTGGTGGTGCAATGCAATAGCGTGATCGGCGCGCTACTAATGGCTTGAATCGTTGCGACTGCAGTTTCGATTTCACCTAAATAAGACATGCCGGTCGATAAAATCATCGGCTTATTCTTGCTCGCAATCTGACGGAGGTAAGGTAAATTATTGACCTCGCCTGAACCAATTTTGATGATGGGCATTTGAAGCACATCGATTAAAAAATCCAAGCTTTCTGATTCGTCTGGAGTGGATAGAAATAAAATTCCGCGCTTCTTACAATGCCGTTGTAATTCGCTAAATTGCTCGTACGATAGTTCTAAGCGCTTCACTAACTCAAACTGCGATGCTTCGCCAGCGACGTTATTTTTTTGGTAGTCGGCAGTTGCAGCAGATTTGGTGATGATTTTTTCGGTCTTAAATGTCTGAAATTTAACCGCATCCGCGCCAGCACGTTGAGCCGCGTCAATGAGCGCAAATGCGGTATTGATATCGCCGTTATGGTTGACGCCGGCCTCAGCGATAATAAATACAGGCGCTGTCATTTGAACTCCTTTAACAACGAATTCCAGTCAAGCGAATTCACTTCAATCACAAAGTTTTTAGACAACAGCTTGTCCTGCGGCAGGGTAGTAAGTGCTGTGTTCAGAGCGCTAACAATGCGCTCCGAATTACGTCCGTCGCGATAAGGATCATAGGGATTTTCTGGCCGGTCTGGCGCGGGGTGCGCCAGCACGTGAGCGATCGCGTCCTTAATGTCAGTGGCGTCATAGTTGGTATGAATCACACTGGCGGCTGACATTCTGCCTTTTTGACGGTTGCCGATATTAATAGCGGGGATATTAAACGAGGCCGCTTCGGTAAGTCCGCTGGATGAATTGCCGATAACCAGTTTGGCGCGACGCATGACCGCCAAATAATTTTTACTGCCAAAATGCGCTACGAAGCGGCAGTTCTTCCTTGCTTCAATAAACGCTTGAATACGTTGAGTGATGATTTCGGCGTCTTTCTCAGATGCCGGTGCGGTAAAAATTATTAACTCATCGGGGAATAAATCTAAGGCGGCTAAGAGTCCATTAATTTGTTCTTGCACTGATGTGTTGAGGTCTAATGTGGACGGATGGTAGGTCACTAAAATCGGTCTGGCGGTGACAGCAATATCGAATTGTTTTTGTATTTCATCAGCGCTTGCATAGTCGTTGCTATGTATCGAATCCAAGCCACATTCACCGCAAATAGTAATACGCCAATCTTCTTCGCCCATCGCGCTGACGTTGCGCGCATAGGTGGCATTTCCCACAAAGTGTAAATGCGCTAATTTAGTGTGCGCGTGACGGATGCTGTCGTCGATCGCGCCTGCCGTTATTTCGCCACCGCTGATATGCGCGATGGGAATGTTAAACAGGAAGGCCGCAATGCTAATGGCAAATAATTCCCAACGGTCGCCTAAAACAACGATTGCGTCGTAATGCTGCTGTGCGAACCAGTCAGCCAATTGAGCTTGTGCCGCAGAAATTGCCTGCATGCGCGATTGCTCAGTGGTACCGCGCAATCCAAATGCGATGGGGACGATACGAAGCGGTAAATCCTTAACATATTGTTCTATTTCAGTTGCACTTTGGTATAGCTGCTGTTGGTGCAAACTCGCGACTAACAGGTCTAGATCAAACGCAGTCGAACACAAGCCAATCAGTCGGCGCAGCGGACCGAAATCGGAGCGGGATGAAGTGAAAATAGCGACTTTTTTGGGCGACATGATTATGCTTTTGCGAGTGTAAAATTAAACCCCGCGCAAACGCGATGGGCGCTCACCGGAAAGCGCTGGTTAAAGCGAATTGAATAGAACACCTTGTTCTCCCCGCGCTTCGTTAATGAGAAAGTAAGTTGGATGCTGCAAGGGCAGAAGTTGGCGTTCTTGGTAATAAATTTTCTCGTTACAAATCCATGTTGACACATCAAAATTTAATTTTTTAGTGGCAAATTTTTTCTTAAACAGACTTAAGCCGTCGCTCTCATCCAATGTATGCCCTCCACCGATATGAAAAAACGTATAGCCTCGGTTTCCGTAATGGACGATCGATTCTGCTAGCAGTAGTTCGTGAAACTGAGAAGCGGGATAGTCGCGCATCAGTGCGCTAAGGTGATAATGAACCCAGCCAGCTGTATCCATTAAAAATAATGCGCCAGCGATAATTTGATTATTTTTGGTGTCGCGGACAATTGCGAGTTCGCATTGACGCCCAAAAGCGCTGGCGTGGAGCAGGAAAAAATCTTCATCAAATAAATAAAATGGATTGGTTTTTTTCTCAGACATGGCAGCGTGATAGATGCGGTAAAAATCCTTTACATCGCTCGCTTTCCATGAATCCGCCGATTGAAATTCCACCACCAAATGTTGACGTAATGCGGCGTTGATCGACCAACGGATTTTTTGATGTGACGATGCACAAAATTCAGTCAACGTGATGTTGGCCTCAAGCCCGCGGGTGTAGGTAATTCGATTTAACGTATGTTTGTTCTCGGGCCAACAGTATTGATTCTGAGCGAACGGCGCGTGTCTTAAAAAGACGGCGATGATTCTTTGTGATTGGAGAAAATCAAGCAATGCGGCATGTTCTTCTGGCGTCACAAAAAACGCTTCGTCAGACCACAGTCCACCATAACCGTATGCGCTAGAAGCTTCCCAATAATCGTCGCCCACGGGTTGTAACTCGAGCGGCAAAAAGGCTAAGGAGGAGTTTTTCGTTAGTTGCAAAATAACGAGCTTAGCGCCGCTGTGATTGGCAAATAACGACAGATACGACTGCTCAAAATATATTGGGCATGCTAATGATGCTAGCGTGGTGACCCAATTAAATTGCATGGTAAATCCCCTCTGTATTTTATTAGCGTGGCAAATCGAATCTGGCGCTGCTGGGTAAGTTCACGACGCGCTCAACTAGCCACTGTGCATTCGCTAAATCCATTGCTTGACAATCTGCGTACATCGGCAGGGTATTAACTAATGTCCAAATTGGCCTGACCATAATATTGGCCGCAATCAGTTCAGTCAGAAATTGATCGCGCGCTGATGGAGTCGGGCAAATAACGGCGTTAAGCCAATAGTTTGCGTGCGTGTTGTCAGGTTCTTTAACCAAGGTGTAACGCGTGTCAGCGAAGAAGCTAGCATAGGCTTGCGCAATTTTTCTTTTGCTGGCGAGCAGTTGCGGCAGCATTTCGATCTGGGCGCAACCTAGTGCGGCATTGATGTTGGGCAGCCGATAGTTATAGCCAATGTCGTCGTGCACAAATTCATAAGGATGGGCTAGTTTGGCTGTGGTGGTTAGGTGCTTGGCGCGGCGCGCTAGCTCGTCGTCGTTGGTTAAAATCATGCCACCGCCGCCAGTAGTAATGGTTTTGTTGCCATTGAAGCTCAATGTGCCTAGCAAACCAAAGGTGCCTGTGTGTTGTTGGTGATAATAGCTGCCTAGGCTTTCGGCAGCGTCTTCGATGAGCGGTAAGTTGAATTCAGCACAAATTGCTATGAGCTGTTCCAAGTCACAAGGTAGTCCAAAGGTGTGCATAGGTAGCACAGCGGCGATACGTCTGCCGGTGGCTTTATTGAAGCAGCCTTGGCTATTTATTAGGCAGTGATTGCTTAAGAAATCGAGCAAGCTAGCTGGATTCATACCCAAGGTATGGCGATTCACATCCACAAAAACTGGCTTGGCATTGCAATACGCAATGGCGTTGCAGGTGGCGACAAAGCTTAACGGTTGGGTGATTACCTCTTCTCCGGCTTTAACGCCCGCTAGTAATAGCGCAATGTGCAAAGCGGCGGTGCCGTTAACGGTGGCGATAGCATGCTTGGCTCCCGTGGTGGTGGTCACAGATTGCTCAAACTGGGTAACGTAGGCGCCAACGCTGGATACAAAGGTTGAATCGATACAGTCGAGTAAATATTTTTTTTCGTTCCCAGCAAATAGCGGCGCATGCAAGGCAATCAGGGCATCAGTTTTGCTGTCCTTGGACGGATATAGCGCACGAATAAAATCAATAATGTCTTGATGGCTAGGATGCATGTTGGCCACCATTTAAATCGTGTAACCGTCGTCTTTGTAGGCCGACAAGTTATCGGGATTAGTGAACCACGCGATGGTCTCTGCGATACCGCGTTTAAATCCCTCTTTGCCTGCATAAATGGGTGACCAACTTAATAGCTTTTGTGCTTTTTCATTCGATGCCCACAGTCGTTCGACTTCGCTTTTCTCGGGTCGTAAGCGTTGATTGTCGCAAATGATCTCAAGCCTAATTCCCATGATGTCAGCAATCACATTGGCGGTTTCACCGATGGAAATTTCATAGTTGCTGCCTAAGTTGATGACTTCTCCAATACTGCTGGGCGAATTCAGCGCGGCGATAAAACCGTTGACGGTATCGCTGACAAAATTAAAGTCACGCGTAGGATGAATTGCGCCTAGTTTAATTTGCTGCTTGCCGTGCGCGAGCTGGGTAATGATGGTTGGAATGACTGCGCGGGTGGATTGGCGCGGGCCGTAAGTGTTAAAGGGACGCACAATGCCAATCGGTGTGCCAAACGAGCGGTAAAACGACATGGCCAACTGATCCGCGCCGATTTTGCTGGCGGAATAGGGCGATTGACCTTCGAGTGGATGCAACTCAGTAATCGGTACAAACTGTGCCGTGCCATACACTTCGCTGGTGGAGGTATGAATCACTTTGGCTATATTTAAGTCGCGCGCCGCTTGCACGACATTTAATGTGCCTTTGATATTGGTATCAATATAGGTGTCGGGCGAATGGTAGGAATAGGGAATCGCGATTAGTGCGGCCAGATGCAATACCGCATCGCATCCGGTCATCGCCGTGCGCACACCGTGCGGATCACGAATGTCGCCCGCAAAGACTTCAAAACGGCCTTTAACGTCCGGTGCGCAGCGATCTAGCCAGCCCCATGAATTAAACGAGTTGTATAGCACAAAGGCGCGTACCTCATGTCCAGCGCGCACTAGTGCCTCGGTTAAATGAGACCCGATAAAACCATCGGCACCAGTAACTAATAGTTTACTCATAGCGTATCGGCCAAAAGTAGCTCGGCAATTTTCCAATCGAAAGGCGTGTCGATGTCGAGCGATTGCTCAATCGGCATGACAAAGCCCAGGGTTTCGTGAGTTAAGAAGGTTTGCGTTTTCTTGAGCCATTCGCAATTGGCAAAATACAGCGCGCCGTTCAAACTAAATACCGGCGGCAATTGTTGGCGGCTAGTGAATTCGGTGCTAGGAATTAACTGACTTAAATAGCTATCGACATCGAGGCGATACATCCAGTAAGGCGATTGGGCCGATTCATTCACCGACACGACAGCCTTGGCTTGTCGCGCGACGGCAAATTCGATGCAGCGGTTAACCTCACCCAAGGTGCGCAGCGGTGACGTGGGTTGCAGCAGCAAGATGTGGTCAAACTGCGGCAGATGTTCCAGCGCATGCAATACCGGCGCCATGCCCGGACTGTCGTCTTGCGCCAGCTCGCTAGGACGCATAAAAGGCACTTGTGCGCCGTATTGTCGGCTAATGTCGGCAATCTCTTGATCGTCGGTGCTGACCACCACGCTATCGATATAGGGCGACGCTAGCGCTGCTTCAATACTCCAGGCGATCAACGGCTTGCCGGCTAACAGCCGACAGTTTTTACGTGGAATACCTTTGGAGCCGCCTCGGGCGGGAATCAGCGCAAGTGTTTTCAACGACCAGTTCCTCAATCATTTTGGGTTTTGGTGCGAGCCAAGCAGTAACCCGCACTCAGGGAGATTGACAGATTGTGAACGGAAACGAATTCTTTCAAGCGGTGAGAAGTGCGTAAAAAACAGTTCTATTTAGCGCTATGTTCTTGGCGTGGTCGTGTTTGAATGATAAGGATGCCAGAGGTGTGGCTAGAAATTTAACTTATTGGCAAGTTTGATCCGTTGCAGCTGACACGGGACGATTTTACTTTTACGACTAAACTGGATGAGCAAGAAAGCAGACAAGATGTCGATTCCACTTACTCAGCCCAGTTTGAGCGCGACCAGTTCAGATCAGCATGCGCTCAGCGACTTATTGCAAACTGCTCATCATCAGCGCCAAGCCGGACAGCTTGCACAGGCCAAGCACATTTATCAGAGCATAGTAAGCCGTGATCCGCACCAGCCCGATGCGCTGCACTATTTAGGTTTAATCGCCTATCAAGAACACAACTATCTCGACGCCGAACGATTAATCCGTTTAGCGACCGAAATTAATCCAAACTCTGCCAATTATTTCATTAACTTAGGTCAGTCATTGAGCGCGCAAGGTCGTTACGCTGAATCGATTGTCTGCCAGCGCCGCGCTTTGGAGCTAGAACCAAACAACGCGATTGCCCATTTTAATCTTGGTGTCGCCCAAATTAGCCTGAATCTAATTGATCAGGGTGTGCAGAGTTATTGCAATGCGATTGCTGCTAATCCAAAGCTAAAAGAAGCGTTTTATAACTTAGGCACGGTATTTCGATTACGTGAAGATCACGCTGCAGCGATTCCGTATTACCAGCAGGCGATTGACTTGGATGATAGCTATATTGACGCCTACAACAATTTAGCCGTTTGCCAGATAGCGGTGAAAAATTTTGATGCGGTAGCCAAAGCAGCATTAAAAGTAATTGCGCTCGACCCTAACCATGCCAATAGCTATTTTCATTTGGCGATTGCTTGCCAAGAGCAAGGTAATTTGATCGGCAGCGAAGTCTTCCACGAGCGCGCCGCTGTGATTAATCAGGAACGCGGGCAGCCCAACGCCACAGTTTTATGTTCGCTCGGTTTGCTCTATCTGGCATTGGGTAAATTGCCGCAAGGCTGGGCCGGTTTTGAATATCGCTGGAGCAAAGAAGTCGCGCCCGAGCCAATGCGTCAATTTCCCTATCCATGGTGGCAGGGCGAGTCGCTGCACGATAAAACGATTTTGGTCTGGGGCGAACAAGGAATAGGCGATCAAATTTTGTTTTCTAGTCTTTACCAAGATTTGCTTGAGAGCGCCAAATGCTGTGTTTTTGCTTGTACCAAAAAGCTGATCCCGTTATTCCAAACGTCGTTTCCGACTGCACTAATTGCCGATATTGACGCCCCGGTGCAATGGGACGAAATCGTCATTGATGTGCAATCCGCGGCTGGTTCGGCGGCGCGCTGGTTGCGTTCTAGCATTGCCAGCTTTCCTGAGCGTAGCCATTTTTTAGTCGCAAATACCTCACGAGTTCGGCATTGGCAAAATAAGCTGGCTGAACTGGATGTGGGTCAGGCTAAAAAACTAAACGTAGGAATCGGCTGGCGTAGCGGCAATATGGCGGGTAACCGCGCATTGTATTGCACTCAAATCACCCAATGGCAGGCAATTTTTGGCGTGCAAGGAGTGCGTTTTATCAACCTTCAATACGATGACTGCGAAGTGGAAATAAATCAGGCGCGGCAGCAGTTTGGGGTTGAAATCGTTCGCTTTATGGAGGTCGATTTATACAATGATTTGTTGGAGACCGCGGCACTTACCAAAGCGCTCGATTTAGTCATTTCAGCGCCTACCACGAGCGGGATTTTAGCCGGTGCACTGGGTGTGCCGACGTGGATGATGCAGAGTGGATTTTATTGGCACAACTTAGGTCAGGACTCAAATCGTTGGTATCCCCAATTGCGCGGCTTCCACAAGAATTGGGATCAAGACTGGGAATCCATGATTGCCGACATCGCTACCGAACTGACTAATTTAGTGGAAGTGAAACGACAATGACGACATTGACGATGAAAAAAATAGGCCGCAATGATCCGTGCGCTTGTGGCAGTGGAAAAAAATACAAGCAATGTTGCATGGACGCGGATTTGGCCAGTTCAACAGCAATTCAAGCGCAACAACGCAACATAGATGCCTTAATGGTTGAGGGAAAAGCGCTGCACCAGCAAGGCCAATTAGCCCAAGCACAGGCCAATTACGAAGCGGTTTTACAGCAGCACCCAACGCATCCCGATGCCTTGCATTACTTAGGTGTTTTGGCCTACCAAGCTAAAAACTATCCGGTGGCAGAAGAATTGATGCGTGCCTCCATCAATCAAGACGATGGCAATCCGTTTTACTACAGTAATCTGGGTAGCTTATATCGTGACCAAAAAAAGCTGTCGAAGGCAATCGAGTGTCAGCAACGAGCGCTGGCGCTGAAGCCAGATTATGCCGAAGCCTATCTTAATCTGGCCGCAGCGCAGATTGATCAGCGCCAAGTAGAGCAGGGCATAGCTAGTTGTTTAAAAGCGCTTGAATTGCGACCACAGTATGTTGAAGCGCTAGATAATTTAGGCACTGCTTTGCGCTTGCAATTGAAATTTGCCGAGGCAGCGCTAGTGCATCAAAAGGCCATCGCAATTAATCCCAATTATGTAGGCTCGTATGTCAATTTAGCGGCAGCGCAGCTCTATTTAAAGCGCTTCGATGACGTATCGCAAAACTGTTTATTGGCCTTAAAGCTCAATCCCAATAATGCTAGCGCCTATTACTACTTGGGTGCCGCTTGTATGGAACAGGGGCAAGTTCAAGCGAGCCAACAATTTTTGCAGCATTCCCTGGCGTTAGATAACAATCCCAACACGCATTTCACGTTAGCGATTTTACTGTTGGGAACGGGGCAGTTTGTCGCCGGTTGGTTAGAGCACGATTACCGCTTCGTGCATAAAGTCGATCCTGTGCTGAAACGCTATTACCCCTTCCCTGAATGGCAGGGAGAGTCCTTGGCTGAAAAAACGATTTTGGTGTGGTTTGAGCAGGGAATTGGTGACCAGATTGCCTATGCCAGTATGGTGGACGATATGTTGACCCGCTCCAAGAATTGCGTCTTGGCCTGCACCAAAAAGTTGGTCCCACTCTTTAAGCAAAGCTTCCCCACCGCGCGGGTGATGGAATTTGATGATCCTACTTTGTTGGAGCCGCAAACTGCTGATGTGCAAATGGCAGCGGGTTCGTTGGGGCGTTGGTTACGGCCCGATTACGCCAGTTTTGATCGCACCAAACCGATACTGAGCGCGGATTGGCAACGCGTTAGCTATTGGAAGCAGCGCTTGGCAACGATGGGTGATTCGATCAAAGTCGGTATCTGCTGGCGCAGTGGCAATATCACCGGAGATCGCGCACTCTATTGCACAGAGCTCGCAGAGTGGGGCGCGATATTGTCGGTACCGGGCGTGACCTTTATTAATTTGCAATACGATGATTGCCATGCTGAGCTAGATGCGGCGTACCAACAATTTGGCGTGCGGATACATGCCTTTCCCGAGGTTGATTTATACGATGACTTACTAGAGGCGGCTGCGCTGACCAGCGCGCTGGACTTGGTAATTTCTGCGCCCACGGCAGCGGCGATTTTGGCTGGCGCGCTGGATGTGCCAACTTGGATGATGCTCACTGGCTTCGATTGGCAAAGAAGGAACGCTAATGGAAATATTTTCTATCGTTCGATGCAGACCTTTAATAAATCGTGGGATGAAAATTGGGCAGGGATGATAGAAATGATCGCAGCGCAATTGAATTCAGTCAGAAAAAGTCTCTAGTAGTCGCTAACTATTCCCCACGACGTTCCCAATTATTGCCTTTTGTGAATGTTTTCCCCCTTGTTTTGAAAAAAGTTTTAAAAAAAATTGCTCAAAATTCGTCGAATTTAGCCCTAAAGTAATTTTGAAACTTGCCGATGAACGTAGTAGATCAAAAAACTTTAGCCCTTTTTGAAATAATTTAGTGCTCAATTTTTTTCAGACTTGACCGATACCCCTACCAACGGCGGTCGAGTAGTCCAAAAAACTAGACCAAAGTTTGAGGCTAATCGCCATTTTTAATAACTTAGGCAAGGGGAAAGTCATGTTAGACGCAATCAACACGAATATTATCTCGTTATCAACCCAAAACAATTTGGCTAATTCGCAATCGTCGTTAGCAACTTCAATCCAACGTTTATCGTCTGGTCTGAAAATTAACAGCGCTGCGGATGATCCTGCGGGTTTAGCGATTTCCGATCGGATGACTTCGCAAGTCAACGGTTTGAATCAAGCAACACAAAATGCGAGTAATGCGATTGCATTGACGCAAACTGCAGACGGTGGTTTGGCTAGTACAACATCACTGCTGCAAACTATGCGTACCTTGGCAGTGGAAGCCGCCAACGGCACCAACTCCACATCAGATCGCCAATCCCTGCAAACTGAGATCGCTCAGTTGCAACAACAAATTGGTCAAGTATCACAAACGACTCAGTACAACGGTATTAACTTGTTGGACGGCTCGTTGAGCAACGTTCAGTTCCAAGTTGGTGCTAACGCTGGTCAAACCATTAGCTTCAATATCGGTAGTTCCGCTGCAAACGCCATCGGTAACAATACCTTAGCCCCAACCGCAGCAACCGCAGCGACAACTTTGTCCCAAGCGCATTTGTCTGGTACTGCCGCTTCTGTTGATGCTAACGTATTAGCAGCGCAAACAATTACCATCTCTGGTAACGGCACATCAGCCAGTATTGGTTTAACAGCAGGCGAATCGGGTTATGCAACGGCGGCAGCAGTCAACGCGGCAGCGGGTACAACGGGCGTAAAAGCCACAGCAACCAGCAATGCGACATTGAGCAATTTCGGAACCGGTTTGACTGTATTGACTTTGCAAGGCGCACCAACATCTACTGGCGCGGCCAGTCCAATTACCGTGTCGTCAACCTTGGCTACCTCAAAAGACTTGACAGATTTAACGACTAAAATCAATGCACAGAGTGGCTCAACCGGAATTACTGCGGTGGCCGATTTGGTCAAAGGTACTATCTCGCTGACTCAAGCGGCTGGTTACGATATTGGTGTAACGAATGCAACCAATTCGACCCAAGCGGCGTTGGAAGTTACTGGTACCACTTCTGCTGGTGCTGCGGGTACTGCAGTGACTTTGGCTGCTGCTGGTTCTGTCGGTGACACAGCTACTGTGGGTGCTTTGGTGTCGTTCAGTGCAGCGAGCTCGTTCTCAGTTAGCACAGATACTGCGACCTCCGGTATTTTTGACGCCACAACCAGCTCCGGTAGTACCTTATCTTCGGTTGCAGGGATTGACGTTACCAAGTTGACCAACGGCTTACCAAGCGGTGCAAACGATGCCTTAGCAGTTATTGATGCGGCGTTAGCAAACGTGGATACCGCCCGCGCTTCGTTGGGTGCGTTACAAAACCGATTCACAGCTAGTATCAGCAACTTGCAAACGTCAACATTAAACATCACTTCAGCACGTAGTACTGTGTTGGATACTAACTTTGCGGCAGAAACAGCGAACTTGTCTCGCGGTCAAATTCTGCAACAAGCTGGTACAGCGATGTTGGCGCAAGCGAACTCGTTACCTAACGGTGTGTTGGCTTTACTTCGTTAATCTTAAGCAGTCATTTAGCTTAAAATTTTTTGGCTAAAGTAGTAATTAGTACCTCCCCGACTTCGGTCGGGGAATTCACTTGGAAGACGACATCATGGACGTTAATACAATCGGTACTTCTGCCGCCGCTCTTGGGCAGAACAGTACGGGTGTAACAACACCTAGCCCAGCCATTGCGACTCCTGCCCCTGCAGCGGATCCGCCAGCTAGTTCGGCTGCAAGTAGCTCGAGCAGCTCTGGCAGCGCACCGCCATCATTGGCCCAGGTCAAGCAAGCGGTGGACAATATTAATGCATCGCTCAACGCTAACGGTAATTCACAAAACGTGCAGTTTGCAGTGGACCCAAATAGTAAGCGTGTAGTGGTGCAAGTTATCGATCAGCAAACCGATAAGGTGATACGCCAAATTCCTTCTGAGGAAATCATCCAAATGTCGATGACGCTGGGACAAAAGTTAGGGCAGGTAATTAATCAGCAGGCCTGATCTAGGGCGCTACTGTAACAATGTCGAGGGTGCCTCGATAAGTATATTTTGCTAATTCATCATTGGATGAAGGAGCTTTTTTGCGCTTGTAAAACCGATTAATCGGTTTTCGGGTGTCATAGGCAAATCAAACAATAAAGCCTGAA
Organism: Sapientia aquatica; assembly: GCF_004358105.1. GTDB lineage: Bacteria > Pseudomonadota > Gammaproteobacteria > Burkholderiales > Burkholderiaceae_D > Solimicrobium > Solimicrobium aquaticum. Next base: position 87,336 of record NZ_SMYL01000005.1, read on the forward strand.
TACCCACGCTAAAGTTCGCTTAGGATTCACCGATAACTGGTTATAGTGACGAACGGTGATGGTCTAGGAGAAGCAAAATGAGTAACGTAACTAATGTTGGTTCATCGGCCGGTGCAGCCATCATTTCGTCGTTAGGTGTCGGTTCTGGTTTGAACGTAACAGGCATTATCAGCCAATTGATGGCGGTACAAAATCAGCCAGTAAATCTGCTCCAGAATCAGGAAGCATCCACTCAGACCTTGGTGAGCAATTTTGGGCAACTCCAGAATGCGCTCTCGACCTTTCAAACCGCAATGCAAGGCTTAACGTCAGCCAGCAACTACCAAAGCGTAACGGCCTCGGTTGCCAATAGTTCCGTGGCGACGGTGACGGCCAGTTCCAGTGCTTCGGCGGGTACCTACTCCTTACAAGTCAATCAACTAGCGCAGGCCCAAACCTTAGTCACTGCGGGTCAAGCGACCAGCACCGGTGCGATTGGCGTCGGTACGATTTCGTTTAACTTTGGCACGATTTCAGGTGGAACTGCTACGAGTGGCAAATACGGCACTGGCACGATATTTACTAATTCCGGCTCCGCAGCAAAGACGGTGACGATTGATAGTTCCAATAATTCGATCACCGGTATTGCCGCAGCGATTAATGCCGCCAACATTGGCGTGACGGCCAGTATTGTTAATGATGGCAGTAATACGCCGTATCGCTTATCGCTGACGTCCAATAATACGGGCGCGGCGAACAGCATGCAGATTTCGGTTTCTGGCGACGCTGCTTTGTCGAGTATGTTGAATCAAGATCCATCGGGAACGCAAAATTTAACCGAGACATCGGCTGCTCAAAACGCGCAATTTAATTTAAACGGTATCGCCATTACCAGTAGCACTAACACAGCCTCAAATGTTATTTCTGGCGTGTCACTGAATCTGCTATCGACCAACACCACGGCAACCACCTTAAGCGTGAATAAAAATAATGCCGGTGCAACCAATGCAGTTAATTCTTTTGTGTCAGCCTACAACACGATTGCCTCCACCATTCAGCAAGCAACCGCTTACGATTCATCCGCTAAACAGGCCGGTCCTTTGCAAGGGCAAACTAGCGTGTTGTCGATTATGAGCCAAATGCAGCAAGTCCTGAATCAGCCGATTCCTGGCGCACCAAGTGCGTATTCCAATTTGGCGCAAATTGGTGTGTCGTTCCAAAAAGATGGCACCTTGTCGGTCGATAACACCAAATTACAGGCCGCGTTGACGGCTAATCCGGCGGCGGTTTCCGGCATGTTCGCTTCAAATGGTATTTCTAACGATTCGCTCATTAGCTACACCAGCAGTAATACCTTAACTAAGCCGGGAAGCTATGCCGTCAACATTACTCGGCTGGCAGGTCAAGGAAGTATTACCGGCAGCGCGGCCGCAGCGACAACTATTACGGCTGGTGTGAACGATACGCTCACGCTTAATCTAGATGGCACTACTGCCAACGTAACGCTAGCAGCGGGAACGTATACGCCCGCATCGCTTGCCACTGCCTTGCAAACAGCGATCAATACCAATAATGCATTTACGGCTTCTGGTGCTTCGGCTAGCGTCAGCCAAAATGCAGGAGTGTTATCCATTACTTCAAATTCATACGGTTCAAAATCGATTGCTAATGTGACCGGTGGCAACGGTCAATCTGACCTGCTTGGCAGTGCAGCGGCAACAGTGGTTGCTGGGGTCGATGTGGCAGGCACGATCAATGGCGCGTTAGCGACTGGAACTGGTCAGACGTTGGTTGGTGCAACCGGCGACAATTCGGCTGGGTTGACCATAAAGGTGATCGGCGGCAGCGTGGGCGCACGCGGCTCAATCAATTACACCCAAGGCTATACCAACGGACTCAATACATTGATGACTTCGGTTTTAGGCAAGGGCGGTCAAATTGCGGCGGCCACGGCTGGTTACAACGCCACGATCAAGTCCATGCAAGCCACGATTGCCAACGACCAACTACTTAATCAACAGGTGTTGGCTAATTATCAGGCCGAGTTTTCGGCGCTCGATGTGACGATGGCAAAGTTGACCAGCACTAGCACTTATTTGACCCAGCAACTAGCCGCACTTGCCAAGTAAATAAACGTATTAAGTCGCTGTTGCAGCGCAGCGGCAAAGAATTACCGGTTTAAAAAATTGGCTTTACGATAAAAATATTCAGGAGCATTTATGTTCGGTTCTTCCCCCAGAAATGGCGCCAATGCGTATTCAAAAGTTGGTATGGAAACAGGTGTGTTTGCAGCCGATCCGCACAAGCTGATTTTGATGTTGTTCGACGGCGCGCTAATGGCAATCAATAACGCCATTAACCAAATGGAAGCAGGGAAAATCGCCGAAAAAGGACGTTCGATTTCACACGCCGTTGCTATTGTAGAACGCGGTTTGCGCGCTAGTTTGAACAAAGAAGTTGGTGGCGAATTGGCGCAAAATTTGGATGCTTTGTACGGCTATATTATTAAGCAATTGATGACAGCTAATATTCAAAACGATGTCGAGAAATTGGTCGAATCAAAAAAGCTGTTGCATGAATTACGTTCGGCTTGGGAGCAAATCGCGCCTAATAAAAATGCCCAAAATGCGGCGGCAGAGCGGATTGCGCCGATGCAGCAAGATGCATTAGCGCCGCGCAAATCCAGCTTTATTTCTGTCTAGCCGTGCTGTGTCAAAGAGCCGATAGTGTTTTCCACCGACTTTAGTAATGTGAGCGATTAAATGAATAGTGTTGAAGTGATTTCTATCTACGAGCAAGTTGCTACCATTACTGACCAAATGGTGGTCGCGGCCGAGCATGCTGATTGGGAGTTGTTGGCGCAATTGGAAGCGAGTTGCAGTCGCGAAGTAGCTGCCTTAAAAAGCGCGGAGATTCCGACCAAATTAGATAAAGAAATTCGCGAGCGTAAAATCAAAGTTATCAATAAAATTTTGGCCGATGATAGAAAAATCCGCGATATTACCGAACCAAGAATGGCGCAGCTTACTCAGTTGATGCAAAAATCCAGTACCCAGCACAAACTGGCTCGCGCTTACGAGCTGGATCATCGCCGACCCGGTTAGAGTTATAGTCGTCGCCAATAAAAAAAGAAGCCTTGCGGCTTCTTTTTTTATGTCTAACTTATGTAATATTAATCAAGGCAGATTAAGGAAATGACGAGTAGTTCACTGGAATCCAAGCATAGCCTTTACCTTCTTTATGGATATAACCTAATCCAGGGAAAGATAAGTGAGCCGAACCAATCAAATAGCCTTCTTTGGCAGCGGCAGCATATTCTTTTTGACGCTCTGCTAATGCGGCTTTGTTGTCCGAATCAAAGCTGATAGTGATCGTTGGATTGGCAAACTGAACGGAAGCCACATGCATCAAATCGCCCCACAACATTAATTTTTGACCTTTGCTTTCTACTGCGTAAATCGTGTGGCCTGGAGTGTGGCCGTGCGCTGCAACTGCTTTTACGCCAGGAACCAATTCAGTTGTGCCATCAAAGGTTTTGAATCTGCCAGCAGCAATGTACGGTTGGAATTCCATCATTGCGCCTTTGTAGCCGCCTTTATTTTCTTCCTTGGCACTGTCCATCTTCGCTTGGCTTAGCCATTCGTCTGCATCACGCTTGTCGGCGCGCACAATAGCATTGGGGAACACCGTGGCACCTTCAGCTGTAGCTAAACCACCGATATGGTCGCCGTGCATATGGGTAATGTAGATTTCATCGACTTGATCCGGTGTGTATCCAGCCGCTTTTAAGCTCGCTACTAATTTACCCAAAGTAGGGCCAAACAAGCCACCTGCGCCAGTGTCGATTAATACCAATTTTGTCCCGGTATTGATTAAATAGCCGTTGACTGAGGTTTCGACTGGATTGGACAAATGATACTTACTCATCGCTTTGTCAAAATCAGCGGATGAAATGCCCTTCAACAATTTATCCATACCCAATTTAACGGTACCGTCGGACAAAGCAGTTACCTCAAAATCGCCTAGCATGACGCGGTAGTAACCCGGCGCTTGGGCTTTGATCTGTGGCGCGGCGGCGATAGCGGATGGGGTGTTGAATGCGGAGAATGCCGCAACGGAAGTGAGCGTGGCTAGTACGCAAGCGCGTAATAATTTGCTTGAAGTCAAAATAGTTCTCCTGAGACGAAAGTTAATTAAAACGGAATTTGTGATGTTGTGCATGGATTGGCTAACTGTTGCCCCTCGCCAATGTGCGCCATCATAAACCAATCTTAAATTTCGCGTTGAAGGCCGTTAAATTGGTAATTTCAAGAGAATCGTGCGCGGCGTTAATTCAAGGCTTTTATCAAATAGGCGGTTTTGTTGAGCACATTTAACGCCTTTTCGATCACTTCTCTAGCCGACTCCGTGCCATGTTCGCAGGCTTCAATAATTACGCGGCTACTAGCGCACATGCGCAATGCGCTGACTTCGACGCCGTGTTGTGTGCCGCACAAAACAGGCTGCCCAAGTTGCCCGCGCAATTCAGCCAAATAGCTGGGCAAAATAGTTGGGTCGGTGATGGTGGTTTGTAATTTTTGGTAAATCAGTTGGGTCTGCTCGCGACTCAGTGGGCGAGCTTTTTTATGCATCAAAATAAACGGGAAAATCGTCGTAATTTGATCCCAGCTAGCGCGTGCTCTTGGCACAATTGGGCTGCGATCAATGCGTCGCTCCGCCATCAATGAAAAATGCGGCGAGGCTTGAATCGCGTCTTGAACCGCTGACGAAAATTGTTGCAAAAAACCGCTGACATGCAGTTCAGGAATTGCACGAAACGCTTTGAATTCGGTCAACGCTGCTTCTAAGCGCAACAACAAGCCCCAATTGGCACAGTCATTTAATTGTTGGCTTCCATCCCAATGCTCGGGCCATTCTGCTTGCGCGGAGTAATCAGCCAATGCCGCCGGAAGCGGATGTTGCGATAAACGTGCGGATAAGTTGGGCGGGATGAACAACATTCCAGAAAACGCCGGGCCAGTTAAGAATTTAGAACCGGTCAGCGTTAGCATGCAGCCCAGATCAAGATAGGCGGCTAAGGTCTTGGTTGAAACACGGAATTGACAGGCATCCACCAAGACATCGACTTGCTCGGCATAGCGCTGGCGCAGTTGCGCGACATAGCTTGGGCTAGGCGCGATCAAGCCAGTTTTGGATACATCGATCATGATTAACAGCACCCGCTGTTGATTGGCGATGGCGTTGGTAATATGGACTTCGACTTCGGCATCAATGGCGGCTAGCGGCCTTTTGCTGCCATCAACATGGCGCAAAGCGATGCTACTAACTTCGATTGGGTAGGCATCTTCGATGCGATTAAATGCGGTGACCGTGCCGCCCAACGCGGCGTGGTCGCTAAAGTGTTGACCACGCACCGCTGGCGCAACGCCGCTGCCAGTTTCGCAGGCATCCATCATGATGATGCGCAGAGGTTTATCGTGGCTTTCGGCCAAAAGTTGACTGCAAATTAAATGCAAATCCGTGCCCGATGCGGCAAAGATTGTGGCGATGTTGTCTTTGGGTGTAAAGCCACACAATTGCTGAAATTCAGCGCGCACGCGATCCAACTCTTGCCGATATAGATCGCCTTCTGAAATACGTCCCTGTTGGCGTATCAGGTATTGGTGTAAAAAATGGCTAGCGTTATAGCCGCGCAACGAAATGGTGGAACCGGTCGACGAACCAAAGGCGACTAAGCTGGGATCAGGATGGCTGCCGCAGCCGTATTTGTTGACATGGGTTTCTAAATCAATCGCTAGTCGCGCATCGCCGCCGGTTAATAGCAACTGGTCAGTACTCAAGGCTGATAATTGGTTCAGTGTTGGCGTGACTCGCGTTGGCAGGACGCGACTAGCTTTTGAGCGCTTTGGAGTTATCAGCGGACGCGCTGCTGCTTGCAATAATATGTTGGTCCTCATAATGACGCCCCGCAGCGTTGCGCTAGCATTTGTCCAAAGGCGTTAAAGAGCTTGGGCATCTGAATTTTTTTGTAGGGAAAAATTTCAGCCGAATCCATGTTGTGCACGATCATGTTGCTATCGACTTCAAAAATCAGTAGCTTGCCATCCGGTGTTTGGGCGCAGTCGATGCCAACGTAATCAAGCCCTAGTTGCTGATAAATCGCGTTGAAGGCGGTGGCGTGCTGCAGCGCAAATGTTTGATCAAAGTTCGCCATACATTGCGCTTCCTCAGCGCGGTGATCGGCGTTTTCGAGCATGTCTGCGTTCAAATAATGCACCATCCAACGAGCAGAAATCGCCATGTGACAAACATAAGGCTTGCCGCCAATCAAAATGATGCGGTATTTGCGGAACAGTCCATCGTCATTGCTGTAATCAATAAATGGCGCGACGAAAAAATGATCTTCAGGTGATTGGATCAGATAGGCAGTTAAGTCGCTGACGGATTCGATCTTACTCAATCCGTTGCCCGCGTGCGAATCAATCGGGCGAATGATGATCGGGTAATTGATGCCGTGTAATTGTTCGACCAATGGCGCAGCGTTATCCTCAGCGCGGCAGCACTCCTCGAGCATGCTGCGGCTGACGCGCTTTGCGGACGGCATGATGACGCCCGGTAGGTGACTGAGTTTGGCACAAGAACTGTCGCGCGATAATTGGCTGATCCTGCTCGGATGATTGATGACTGGACGCGGCCAATGATTTAAATACGAAGTCGCTTGCGCCAGCAGCAGTTGGTTTTCATCCGATTCGCTAATCGCTACCAACAGCACATCGTGCTCAGGAATGGATTCGGGTAAGCCCATCGTTGGCGTGATGTACATCAGATCGAGCGCGATAGCTTGGTTTTCGATCAAAAATTCAAACGGCGAGTTAGCCATTAAATCGCCCGGCCCTAATAAAGCCAGGACGCGCAATTTGGCTGGAATAGCGGGGCGCTTGTAGTGATAAATTTGCTGAGTTTTTAGGGCAATCGCTTGCATCGACAAGGCAACTTTGGTCTCGCCACGCAGGATCAAGTAGATCGCGATATCGAGCAGGGCATTGGCATCCATGGGATTTGTTTTTACGCGCTCATAAAGGCTAGCGCCGAGCGCCACCAACTCGGGGCTATTATTAAACGCCAAAGTCATTAGGGTCGGCAAGCCAATAAAGTCTGCTGCGGAATCGCTGCTCACGTCGGGCATTGCAGCCGCTTGATCCTCTAAAACTGTCTCTGGCAAGGGTGAAGTGAGCATAGCGATTCCGTTGGTGTTGGTTAGCTGAATTGAGGCGTTAACAGCAATTCGTCACCCAGTTTCAATGTCGCTTCGATCAAGCGATCCACATCGAATTGGCGAGTGCGATGATTAACAAAAGCAGCCCGAATAACGATGTGTTGATTAACCGTGGTTGACGAAGGTGCGACGAGTCCGGATTCCTGCAAAGCAATCACTAGTTCCGCATTGAAGGCATTGCGTTGTTCAAGGCTGAAATTGGCGTTGCCGTTATGACGAAAGCACACAATATTTAAGTTAACGGGCGCCATTAACGTAAGTTGAGGGTGCTGGGCAATCTGACGCGCTAAATAGTGGGCTAACTCACACGTGTTAGTGATAATTTGACCAAGTTTGTCAGCGCCAAAGTTAGCAATCGTAAACCATGTCTTTAAGGCTCGAAAACCGCGCGACAAATCCGGCCCAAAATCACACGGCCAAGGCGAACCCGCCGCCATGCCGCGCGTTTCGCGTTTGAGATAATTCGCCGGCGCGGCAAAAGTCGCTAATTGATCGGCCGCGTCGCGCACTAAAATGTAGCCCGCGTCATACGGTACTTGGCCCCATTTGTGGAAATCAAACGCGATTGAATCGGCAAGTTCAATGCCGGCTAATTTCGGTGCAATTTGAGCGGAAAACATGCCCAAAGCGCCATACGCGCCATCGATATGAAACCAGCAATTTTCGCGCTTAGCCAGTTCGGCTAACGCCGCTAAATCGTCAATCGCGCCCACATCAACCGTGCCAGCCGAGCCGACGATTAAAAATGGCGTGTAGCCAGCTGCTTGGTCTGCTTTAATCGCCGCTTTCAATTGGGCGATATCCAATTCAAATCGCTCATTGACTGGAATTTGGCGTAAAGCGGTGGTGCCAAATCCCGCTAAATCCATTGCTTGACTGACGCAGCCATGCGCGCCAGTTGACGTATAAGCCGTTAATTTTTGCGAGGCCTGATCAATTCCGTTTCTGCGTACTTGTCCGCCAAGATGCTTGGTGCGGGCGATCAGTACGGCGATTAAATTGGCGAGCGATGTGCCTGTGACGAATAGGCCGTGCGCGGTTTCTGGAAAGTGAAATAGCTCGCGCATCCAGGTTTCAATTTGCTTTTCGACCGCAATCGGGATTTGTTCGCGTCCACCGACATTGGCGTTTAAACCCGCGGCCAACATATCGGCCACCATACCCACCGGCGTGCCGCCCCCCTGTACCCAGCCCATAAAGCCGGGATGCGAATTCCCAATGGAGTAGGGCATGATTTCGGTCAAAAAACGCTGATGCAATCCGCTCAGCTCGCTGCCTTGTGCAGGTAATTTCTCAACGAAGCGCTCTTTGACTTCGTTCGGAATCGGCTGCCAAACCGGACGTTGGCGCAGATGTTGGGTGTAATCGAGTATGTCTTCCAGCATGGCATGCGCCTGCGCACGAAAAGCAGTCCAATCGGTGGGGTCTAGTGTTTCTCCAGAATGCACAATGCACCTTCTAAGCGAGAGTTAAGGGCTATTATTGCCCGTGAGGAAACAAATCAAATGAACGAGTAAAGCAACTTTTTACTCGATTCTTTTGATTTGCGTTGGCTTGTACTGCTTGGAAATTATTGACTATGTAATGAAAATTACAATGTTTTGATGAAGTCGTGGAGGCCAGTTAGTAACATTTCAACCGACATGGCAGTCAAAATTAAGCCCATTAAACGCTCAAAAGCGATCATGGTGCGTTCACCCAGCAGACGTTGCATCCGCTCGGCACTGATTAATACGATTAACCACACGATGGCGACAGCAACTAATGCGGCCAAATGCGCGGCGACATCGGCCCGACTGTCGGACGAAAATAATAACACCGTCGCCAAAGCGGACGGGCCAGCCAACGCAGGAATGGCCAGCGGCACGATAAACGGCTCGTGCGAATGATCAATATCGCCAAAAATGCCGCCCGGCTGTGGAAACACCATACGCAATGCGATTAAAAACAAAATCACGCCGCCGCCAATCCGCAATGACAGATCGGACAATTGCAGCGCATTCATAAAATGCCGGCCAAAGAACATAAACAACAGCAAAATCAAAAACGCGATCGCGCATTCACGCACCACGACGCGCCAGCGGCGGGCAGGTGGAACGGAAGACAGGGCGCTAACAAACAGAGGAACGCCACCAAACGGATCGGTGACTAGGATGAGCAAGATAAACGTCTGGAAAAAATTTTGAGCCATGGTGTGGGTTACAACCGATTTGAGTGATGCAAAGTTCTGCGAAGCCGAATGCTAGCTTGAATTGGGTGTTCGATTCAAGTTTAGTTGATTTTTTGGATAGTTCTAGGTGAATTAGGCCTTTGTCGCCAAGCGCAGGTTTCTCGTTTTCAGGAATGCTCGACGAATGCTCTCGACATGCCAAGGCGGGACAAAGCGTTACCGCCCAAATTGTCCTAATTCGCCGTACCAAGATAGTTTTTGCTTAGCAATAGAATTACGCGCAAATTTGGTATGATGCCATCTGAATTTGTGGATAGAAGAATCGTGGTGAATATGAGCAGTAAGGAAATCGCAGTCGATGCAGCAGAACCAAATCCAACTCCGGTCAGGGCTGACACGCCGTGCGTCGCGGTTTGCTCGACAACCTTTGACGAGATTTGTCGCGGGTGTGGTCGCACCGTCGTTGAGGTAGCAACTTGGGTCGTCATGGACGAGCAAGAAAAAGAATTAGTCTGGCAGCGCATTTTGGCGCAAGGTTATCCGCGCCGCAATGGATGAGGTAGTAGTGAAGCGTTAGTAAAAATCAAAACGATTAAAATCAACTAAGGGACAACCATCATGGCAATAACAAGACGACGTTTTTTATTGGGCGGACTAGGAGTCACCGGCGCATTGGTGCTTGGCTGGGGTGTTTCACCCATGCGCCAACGCTTGGAACCGACAGCTCCCTTAGTCACCCCGCAAGGCACAGTCGCGCTCAATGGCTGGCTTGCGATTGCGCCCGATAGCCGCGTCACCTTGTTTTTGCATAAAAGCGAAATGGGGCAGGGTATTTCGACTGCCTTGCCAATGCTAATCGCCGAAGAATTAGATGTACCGCTATCCTCAGTCGATATTGTTCCCGCTGGCATCGACAAAATCTATGGCAACGTTGCGATGTTAGTCGATGGATTACCTTTTCATCCCGATGATCAAGGCGCGTTGAAACATGGTGTTCAATGGACGACCGGTAAATTTGCGCGTGAATTAGGGATTCAAGTCACGGGCGGTTCTTCCAGCATTAAAGATTCGTGGCTCGTTCTGCGCCAAGCGGGCGCGTCCGCTCGCGCAATGTTGATCGCTGCCGCGGCCCAGCAGTGGAAAGTGCCAGCAGGCGAATGCACCACCAAAGGTGGAATCGTCTCTCACCCTGACGGCAAACAAGCCAGCTATGGCGAATTGGCTGCGTTGGCAGTGCACAGCAATCCAGGTCAAATCAAGTTAAAAGACCCGAAGCAATTTACCCTAATCGGCAAAGATCAGCCGCGTCGCGATAGCGCGGACAAAGTCAATGGGCATGCGCAATTCGGCATTGATGTGCGCGTGCCAGAGATGTTGTATGCCACGGTAATCATGGCGCCAAGCTTGGGCGGCAAAGTCGCTAGCATGAATGATGCACAGGTCGCGCAATTGCCAGGCGTGGTCAAAGTACATACCTTGAATGATCTCAATTCCAAGGTCACTAGCGTCGCTGGCGTTGTCGTGATTGCTAAAACCTACTGGCAAGCGCGCTCGGCATCGGCTGCTTTGAACATCAATTGGAGCGGCGGTGAAGTAACCCAGCAGCAATTGTCGAGCGCGAGTGTGATGAAAGAATTACGTCAAAAGCTCGATACCGAATCTGGTTTTACCTACTACAAAACCGGCTCGGTACAAGCCGCTCGTGCCAACGAAACGGCAATCCATGCCGAATACACCGCGCCTTATTTAGCCCACGCCACTATGGAGCCGATGAACTGCACCGCGCAAGTCAAAAACGGCAAAGTTAGCTTGTGGGTTGGCACCCAAAACCCGAGTTTTGCTTTGAAAGTGGCTTCCAAAGTCGCCGGTGTCAATGAAGATCAAATCGAGTTGCACCACGCGTTTTTAGGTGGTGGATTTGGTCGTCGTTTAGAAGTCGATATGATCGCGCAAGCGGTGGCGGTGGCGATGCAAACCAACGGGCAAGCAGTGCAATTAATCTGGAGCCGCGAACAAGATATGTCGCATGATTTCTATCGTCCTGCGGCAGTCGCGCGCTTTTCCGCTAATCTGAATTCAGCCGGTCAAGTCACGAGTTACGAGAACCGCTCTGCCAGCGGATCGGTCACGCAACAAGTGCTGCAACGCTATTTCGGATTAATCCCAGCGGGGCCGGATAAGACCACTGCCGAGGGCGAGTTTGACATGCCCTACGAATTCACGAACCAAAAAATCGCTTCGGTGATTGTGCCCTCGGCGGTTCCTATCGGTTATTGGCGCTCAGTTGGTCACTCGCACAATGCGTTTTTTAAAGAGAGTTTTATTGACGAATTGGCGCATGCGGCCAAACAATCGCCGATTCAATTCCGACGCGATTTACTAAAGCAGCATCCGCGTCATTTAACGGTCTTGAATGCAGCAGTGGCTTTGGCGGAGAAGGCCGGCCCACTGCCACAAGGCCACGCGCATGGCGTCGCCTTGCATCAATCTTTTGGAACAATCGTGGCGCAAGTGGCCGAAGTATCGGTGCAGGACAAAGAAATTACCGTGCACAACGTCTATTGCGCGTTGGATTGCGGCATTGTGGTCAATCCAAATGTGGTGCGTCAGCAGATTGAATCGGCGGTGCTGTTTGGTTTATCGGCTGCGCTGTTTGGCGAGATTAGTTTTAAAGACGGCAAGGTCGAGCAAAGTAATTTCCACGATTACCAAGTCGTGCGCATGAACCAAGCGCCGCAGGTGCAGGTTGACATTATTGCGAGCGCTGAACATCCAGAAGGCATGGGCGAACCCGGCACGCCGCCGATTGCACCGGCCGTTTCCAATGCATTGTTTGCATTGACCGGTCAACGCTTGCGCAGTTTGCCGTTGCGCTTGAGTTAGGCTGAATCGAGTTGAGTGGAATGGAATGATGTTGAGTTAAATTGGCTTTAAGACGGATTTAAAGCCAATTTAAAACAGCGTGTGCTGCGCCATGCGGGCACGCAAATTGGCTTCTACTTGCCAAGCGCGCTGTTGTTCACCCGAGTTGGCGTATTGGCGCAATTCGTCTAGCTGCTGAGTTTGCTGGGATTGCAAGATGCGGTGCAATTGGGCGGTTTCTGGTTGCATCGTACCGAAAAAAGTGACGACGTCTTCTTGCTGAATTAACACGGTCGGGAAGTTGTCGATCTCAAAATCACCCACCAAAGCCGCTTGGTCTTCCACATCAATCCACAAAAACAGCGCTTCGGGATGCAGATGTGCTAATTCCTCAAACTTGGGTCGGTAGATTTTGCACACGTCGCACCACTCGGCACAAAGACACGCAACAATCGTGCGGTATTGTGTAGTTTGGTGGTGAATTTCTGCGACGGCAGTCTGGTTCAGGTCAAAATTTGGCATTCGCGAATTTTACTCCGCTTGTTGCTAAGGTAAAATACCTACATGTTAAAAAACTCCCCCTCTACGCACATTATTCTTGCCATTGAAACATCTTCTGAGCAAGCTTCGGTCGCGCTTTTAATAAATCAACAACTGATTCAGCGTGTCGCATCCGGTGTCACTACCCATTCCCAATCAATTTTGCCGATGTTGCAAGAAATGTTGCAGGAAGCAGGGATTGCTTTGTCGGATTGTTCTGCCATTGCTTTTGGCTCAGGTCCAGGCTCATTTACCGGCGTGCGCACCGCGTGCGGCGTGGTGCAAGGTTTGGCGTTCGGCGCAAATTTGCCGGTGATCCCGATGGTGACTTTGCTGGCCTTAGCTCAAAGCTGCCGTGAATGTTCAGAGGCAAACAATGTACTTTGTGCGCTGGATGCGCGCATGGGTGAAGTCTATTGGGCGCAATATCGGTTTGACAGCGTGCTGCAAACATGGCGCACGGTGATTGAGCCAACCCTGTCCGCTCCCGCGTTGGTGGTGCCAGAAATGACGGCCGGCTTGCAATTGATCGGTAATGGTTTCGCGGCCTATGCGGACCAATTCACGTTGCCCAACGAGTTAATCAATGCGGCGGTAAATACCGTTCCGCAAGCGCAAGCGATTGCCAGATTAGCGTTGGTCGAATTGCTGGCTGGTCGCACGTTTAACCCAGATCAGGCGCAGCCTTTGTACTTGCGGAATAAGATTGCCTTAACAATTGCTGAACGCGCCGAGCAAAGCGCTCAGCCAGCCGCCTCTAAATAAACAGTATGAAAATCGACTTAGCCAGCCTGTCACTATTGCCGATGCAGCCTGCGGACGTGGATGAGGTTGTGGCAATCGAACAAGCGGTCTATTCGCATCCTTGGAGTCGCGGTAATTTTGTCGATTCCTTAAAGCTTGGCTACGATGCTTGGCAAGTGCGCAACCCCGAGGGTGTTTTGCTCGGTTATTTTGTGCAAATGCCGGTGGTTGATGAAACGCACTTGCTAACGATTGCCGTGTTGGCGCAAGCGCAAAAACAAGGGATTGCGCGATTGCTGCTGAATCATTTGCTTGAGCGCGCGCGTGCAATGGGAATGGATTCGATCTTGCTGGAAGTGCGCGTATCGAATCAGCGTGCGATTTCAGTGTACGAGGCGTTTGGTTTCGCCTTGGTTGGGCGGCGCAAAGCTTATTATCAAGTTTCGCCCACTGAGCGTGAAGATGCGTTGATGTTGCGGTATATTTTGGATCGTTCGGCTGCGTGATTTTTGACCAATTTTAGACTAGTCAAAAATAATAAATTCATACTAAAGGCATTATGTTTTTAACCAAATTAAATGAGATGTCGATTGGCCCGCTGTGGAAGTTGCGTCAGCCGGTGGCCGACGTGAATGATATTGCGGCGGATTCCGCTCAGATTACACAGCCCACGCCGAATTCAGGCGCGTGTGCGATTTGCAATCAAGCGTGGCTGCAACTCGACAATCCGAATGCGACGGTATTGGCGGTCGTAGCTGCGCCAATGACAGACCAAACACAACGGCGTCTACTAGAAAATTGTCTGCATGCTGCCGGTTTAGACCAACATTATTCGCTGCTCTCGTTGCACGGATTTTGTCATGAAAATAGCCAGCTCGGCTTGGATGCCTTATCCGCGCAAATCGCTAATCAAAATCCTGCGGTTGTACTCGTTTTTGGTAGCGCTGCCGCAAAATTAATTCAGCCTGAATTCGCCCAACTGCCTAGTCAACTGCATCCTTATGGCAATTGCACAATAATCGTCACCCACGATCCGGCGGAGATGCTAGGAACGCCCAAGCTGAAAGCGCGCGTTTGGGCTGATCTTTGTTTGCTCAAACAAGCATTGGCGACTTCTCATTAATGATCTCTGACCCGGCCAGCGCGACAGCGAATACCGAGAGCCTGAACTATCAGGCGCAATTCCAACAGCGCTGGCCGCGATTAACTCAAGCTCATGTGCGCAGTTTGGCCTGGCTGTTGGATGCACCGGGTTTGCTCAATGTCGATCACGCCCGGTGGAATGAGCAAGTTGCACAGTTACCATCGCTAACTCCGCAAGTCGAGGATTGGTTGCAGACCTTGGATAACGCACCCGAGCCGTTGATCGAATTCTTGGCCTTACATCCGCATACCCGCTTAGGACATTACGCCGAAAACTTGCTGGCGTTTTACTTCAAATGGCGTAATCAATTACATGCCCACAGCTTGCAAGTTCGCTCAACGACCACCATTGGTGAGTTCGATTTTTTGCTAACGATGCCAAACGGCTTGGAACATTGGGAATTTGCTTGTAAGTTTTATTTATTGGTAAAGCCAGAAGGCGCCTTATCCAACTATGTGGGGCCGAATCTAATGGATAATTTTGACGAAAAATCGCGCAAAATTATGCAAGCGCAATTGGCGTTGGGACAGCATGCAGCGGCGCAATCGTACTTGACCGAGCCGCTCACGGCAGCTAAAGCGCTAATTAAAGGTTGGTTGTTTTATCCTGCAAATTCAACTCCGGCCTTACCCGAAATCACGCCACAGCATTGCCGTGGTTTGTGGTGCCGTGTTTCTGAATTGACGCGCTTTGGTTCGCTTAATTTTTCTGAATTGGCGCGCTTGGAATGGTTGGCACCGGCCCGAGTTAAGTCGACTCAGCTTATTACTGGGGCAGAATTACAAACTAAATTGCAGCAGCAGTTTGCGCTCGATTTTAGGCCGGTATTGGTGGCGCAGGTGGAGCGAGTAGATACAGAATCCGATGCCTTTATCGAAGTGCAACGTGTCTTTGTGGTGCCGGACAATTGGAATGAAGATTGATCTGGATTACTTAGAAATTTCGTCGCAAATTTGGACTAATTTTTCTGGTGTATCTTTATTTTCAATGGCGAAAATAACCCGCTGACGTTGGATCGTTTCAAACTCCGCTGGCAAGGTCATTAGTTTTTCCATCTCGGCAAAGAATACTTCGCAACTCGCTGGCAATGGATATTTTTCGCGCAAGTGCGTGTCTTTTAAATTGACGTGCATGACCTTAGTTCCCACCTCACAGCGCTGTATCAGTTTGGGTGGATCAATCTCATCTAACACCAACATCTCTAAAATGGCTTCATCCATTTTGCGCTGGACGCCATTGTTTTTATCGGTTTTAATGGCAACTCGATCTTCAAAACTTTTCCTCAATAACGGAATGAATTCCACACATTGTTGGGGGAAATTGTAGGCGCTGGTGTAGGACAGATTTTTTCGTACTTTAGTGGCGCAAAACTGTTCCTTGTCGTCCGCGTCACTGACCGCTTGTTTAAACGTGGTGGTGACAGAATTGAGCGCGCTATCGTTATCCAAGTTGTTTAATTCGGGCGAGGCGGCTTTATTTTTTTGCAGATATTCTGGGCTGGTGATGATGCGTAACGCAACCTTGCATTCAGGCGGGAATTGTTCGTCGTATTCAGCCGCGCTAGCGATCTGATTGAAATTAAGTGACAAAATTAACGACGCAGACAGGAACAAGAATGCAAAACGCAAAAAGGTGTGGCGCATGATTTAGGCTTGTAGGTAATTGGTCTTGAGCAGCTTAATCACAGCCGTGTTTGTGCTCGCCGATCAAGGAGAGCGAATCATGTTCGCGCTGATTGGCCCAATGCCGAGTCATGACAAACAAGGTCGTCGTCGAAACGAACAAGCCAAATAGAACGATGATGATGTTGATGTGTAAATCGAGTTTTACCATCAAGGTATAAATCCCCATCATGATTAAAATCGAGACATTCTCATTAAAGTTTTGTACCGAAATCGAATGACCAGCACTCATTAACACATGACCGCGATGCTGCAACAAGGCATTCATCGGCACGACAAAAATTCCAGCCAAGGCGCCGATCAACACCAGCAGTGGATAAGCAATCCAGACCGAATTTACCATCGTCATTGACATCACCACCACGCCCATGGCAACGCCATAAGGCATAACGCTCAGTGATTTTTTGAGCGGAATATAACGACCCGCAGCATAAGCGCCGAGCGCAATGCCAAGTGCCGAAATAGCGGGAATAGAAGCCGCTTTATCCAACGGCAAATGCAGCGAAACAGTGGCCCAGTGGATTACCAAAAATTGCAATACCGCGCCGGCGCCCCAAAACAATGTTGTGATGCCTAGCGTGATTTGGCCTAGTTTGTCGCTCCAGAGCGCAGTGCAGCAGTGGGTGAAATCGCTGATTAATTTGATTGGATTGGTCGCTTGTTTTTTGTAGCGCGCGCCAGTGTCGGGGATGAATAAGTTAAACAATAAAGCGACGATGTAAATCATCATAATGATGGTCAGCGCGGCTTCTAGCGGGCTGCGATCAAAGTAGTTGATGATGGGCAGATTGAGTAAGCGGGTCGCAACCAGCGGGTTGATTAATACGCCACCCAAACCGGTTCCTAAAATAATGGATGCGACAGTTAAGCCTTCGACCCAACCATTGGCTGCGACTAATTTTTCAGGTGGGAGTAATTCGGTCAAGATGCCGTATTTGGCGGGTGAATAAGCCGCTGCGCCGATACCTGCAACGCCATACGCGATTAATGGATGCACATCAAAAAACATCAAGCTGCAGCCGGATATTTTGATTAGATTGGTGATGAACATCACTCGGCCCTTCGGCATCGAGTCAGAAAATGCGCCGACGAATGCGGCCAGCAGAACGTAGGACGCGACAAAAAAGAATTTGAGCATCGGGGTCATCCAGCCCGGAGCGTCAATTGTCTTTAATGCAAAGATGGCGGCGATGAGTAGGGTGCTATCAGCGAGCGAAGAGAAAAACTGCGCGCTCATGATGGTATAGAAACCACGCTTCATATTTTAATAATCTCGATTCTGCGAATATTCGTCGGCTGCTTTTATACCATGAAAACCAGCTTAAAAATACAGAAAGCGCCCAAATGTCCGGTCACTGATTTCAAATTCCTAGCAAAGTAAATGTCAATTTATTATCTAAATAAGCGCGAGAAGCGCTTTTTCTAGATTGAGCTGAAACGGTATGCGCAGGCGAATGTATAGCTCGGTTAAAATAGATGGCTACTTTTCATTATTTTGCTAACGCTGATCTGACTGATTTGACTTACCTATGCCAAGACCAATAGCCGCCCACATTCATTTATCCGCCTTAACTCACAACTACAACGTCGCACGTCAACATGCTGGCTCCGCCAAAGTCTGGGCAGTCGTCAAAGCTAACGCGTATGGACATGGCTTACACAACGCCGTGCAAGCATTTGCCCATGCAGACGGACTAGCTTTAGTGGAAGTCGATAACGCGATCAAATTACGCGAACTGGGTTGGACTAAACCGATACTATTATTGGAGGGTTTTTTTCACGGCGACGATTTGCACACCGTGCAGCAGCATCAGTTCGACATTGCTGTGCATTGCAACGAGCAAATTGAACACCTAGAACAAGCTAAGTTGTCGGTGGATGGCGAATCTAGCATTATTAAAGTGCATCTAAAAATCAACGGCGGTATGAATCGCTTGGGATTTAAACCCGAAGCGGTAGCTGCGGCTTACCAGCGACTCAGCGCAATTGCTGCGGTAAAAGTGGTTGATTTAACTATGCATTTCGCCAATGCTGATGACGAGCACAATGCGCGCTTGCCCATGGCCGAACAAATGCGTCGTTTTGAATTAGCGAAAGCGTCGTTAGGTGAGATTAAGTTGGAAGCTAGCGTGTCCAATTCTGCGGCGAATTTGCTCAAACACGATTTACCCAATAGCTGGGTACGCGCTGGCATCATGATTTATGGCGCATCGCCTCTGCCTGCGAGCGCGGCGGAATTAGATTTATTGCCAGCGATGACGTTGCGCAGCGAATTGATCGCGATCCAAGAAATTGCAGCGGGCGAGGCGGTCGGTTACGGCAGTCGTTTCGTTGCGCCAAAGCCGATGCGCATTGGCGTGATCGCCTGCGGTTATGCTGACGGCTACCCGCGCCATGCGGTGGATGGCACGCCGATTTTGGTTAATGGCGTTCGTACCGCTTTGGTCGGTCGCGTGTCGATGGATATGATTACCGTGGATGTGACTGCTATTTCCGACGCGAAAGTCGGCTCCGAAGTCATCATGTGGGGGCAGGGCTTGCCGATTGATGAAGTGGCACAATCTTCTGGAACCATAGGCTACGAATTAATGTGCGCGATTACAGGTCGAGTAAAACTGATTACCGAAGTTTAATTAATAAATTTACTCCCGTTTTATCAGCACGACTTCACTAGGATTGAATGACGCAAGTTATGGCAAAAGTTAAAACCAATTACAGTTGCACCGAATGCGGTTACATCGCCAATAAATGGGCCGGACAGTGTTCTTCCTGTGGACAATGGAATACCTTGGTGGAAAGCGTGGTCGATGTGGGTGGCGGCAATCGTTATTCGCAAACACCGCAAAGCTTGGCGCAAACCGCTCCGGTTTTACAGTTGTCCGAAATTGACGCCTTAGAAGTGCCGCGGTTTACCACTGGAATTGAAGAGTTTGATCGCGTCTTGGGCGGCGGTTTGGTCGCTGGCGGTGTGGTGTTAATCGGCGGCGATCCGGGGATAGGTAAATCGACTTTGCTGCTGCAAGCCTTGGCCGCTACGGCAAAAGACAAACGTGTTTTGTACGTTAGCGGTGAAGAGTCCGGCGCGCAGATTGCATTGCGTTCCAAGCGTTTAGGGGTTGAGACGTCGGAATTAAAACTCCAAGCCGAAATCCAGCTTGAGAAAATCCTCTCAACGTTAGTACAACACAAGCCGCAAGTCGTGGTGATTGATTCCATCCAAACCATGTATTCTGACGCGCTCAGTTCCGCGCCCGGTTCGGTGGCGCAAGTGCGTGAATGCGCGGCGCAATTAACTCGTGCGGCTAAGTTATCCGACATCACCATCATCATGGTGGGACATGTAACCAAAGAGGGCGCCTTAGCGGGGCCGCGCGTGTTGGAGCACATCGTTGATACCGTGCTGTATTTTGAAGGCGATACCCATTCCAGCTTCCGCTTGGTACGCGCGATTAAAAACCGTTTTGGTGCAGTGAATGAACTGGGCGTGTTTGCCATGACTGAGCGCGGTTTAAAAGGTGTATCTAATCCTTCCGCTCTATTCTTATCACAGCATGACACGCCAGTTCCCGGCGCTTGCGTGATGGTGACCCAGGAGGGTACTCGTCCGTTGCTGGTTGAAATTCAAGCGCTGGTGGATGCTTCGCACGCACCTAATGCGCGTCGCTTATCAGTCGGTTTAGAGCAAAATCGATTGGCGATGTTATTGGCCGTTTTGCATCGCCACGCAGGGATTGCCGCATTCGATCAAGACGTTTTTATCAATGCCGTTGGTGGCGTCAAGATTGTTGAACCTGCAGCCGATTTGGCGGTGCTCATGGCAATTCATTCGTCGATGCGTAATCGTCCCTTGCCGCGTGGTTTGGTGGTGTTTGGTGAAGTCGGTTTGGCGGGTGAAATTCGTCCAGCACCGCGTGGACAAGAACGATTAAAAGAAGCGGCTAAGTTGGGTTTTTCGATTGCCTTAATCCCCAAGGCGAATGCACCGAAACAGCCGATTGAAGGTTTGCAAATTGTTGCGGTTGATCGGATTGATCAAGCGCTGAGTAAATTACGTGAGTTAGACGAATAAAATATTAAGGATTAGAAA
The DNA here is from genome assembly GCF_004358105.1 of Sapientia aquatica. GTDB lineage: Bacteria > Pseudomonadota > Gammaproteobacteria > Burkholderiales > Burkholderiaceae_D > Solimicrobium > Solimicrobium aquaticum. The sequence goes on from NZ_SMYL01000005.1 coordinate 107,820, forward strand.
TGCCATTTTTAGGTTTAGGTCTGCATATTTTTGTGGCGATATTTTTTGCGATTCACGCGATCCGTTCGGGGCGCGAATTGTATTGGTTATTGATTTTATTTATGTTCCCCTTGCTCGGTAGCGTGGTGTATTTCTTTGCGATTTTTTTGCCAGAAATCCGCAGCAACGGCCACGTACAACAAGGCTTGCGCAAAGTCACCAATGCCGCCGTCAATAGCATCGATCCAGGTCGTGAGTTGCGCGAAGCGAAAGCAGCATTTGACTTTACCCCGACCGCGCAAAACCAATGGCGTTATGCCGACGCTTTATTGGCAGCCGATCAAGTTGCCGAAGCGGTGCAGCAGTTTGAGCAATGCTTGCAAGGCCCGTTTGCCAACGATTTAGAAATTCAATTTGCCGCTGCTAATGCACAGTTTCGCTTCCAGCAGTTTGATAAAGCATTGAATTTATTGCTGGCCATACGCTCACAAAGTACAACATTCCGCGCTGAGGCTGTGACGTTATTGTTAGCTCGCAGCTTTGCAGCGCAAGGTAAAAATGGTGAAGCCAAAGTGGAATTTGAAGACGCGGTAGTGCGCTTTGGTAGTGTCTCAGCCAAAGCCGAATATGCCATTTGGGCGGCGCAGCAAGGCGATTTGACGACAGCTCAGAAGTTGCGCGCCGAATTGGATGAACTGAAAAAACATTGGAATAAAAATTCGCGCGCGCAGTATTTGCCGCTATTGTCCAAATTGGACGAAGTGTTGCAAGTTCAGAAAGCTAATTAATTGCAGCAATTCACGCTTTGGTAAAAATCGATCGATACTCTCAATTTAGACATAGCCAGCACGCGCAGTAATCGGCTAGGATAGTTGTTCCAAGGTAATATTAATCAAGGAAATCTAACATGAGCAAACTCGCCGACGCCGAAAATTCGATCTTGGTCGTAATCGATTTCCAAGAAAAGCTCATGCCTGCGATCGATCAGGGCGAACGAGTGGCACAGCGGGCGTCGATTTTGGCGCAAGTCGCCCAAATGTTAGAAATCCCCATCGTGGCTACCGAGCAGCAACCGCAGCGGCTTGGCAGCAGTTTGCCCAACTTGGCAGCCTTGTTTTCCACCACGATTGCGAAAAGTAGTTTTAACGCTTGCGACGAGGCGGATTTTTTATCCACTCTAGATCTACTGCGCGAAAAATCTTGGCGCCAAGACTTGTGTATTGTCGGCTGCGAAGCTCATGTGTGCGTCTTGCAGACAGTGTTAGGGCTATTGGAGCGCGGCTGGAAAGTGAAGCTAGTTGCCGACGCGGTTGGTTCTCGCCTCGATTCCAATAAAAATTTGGCACTGCAACGCGCAGCGGCCAATGGAGCGGAAATCGTCAGCTCCGAAATGATGATTTTCGAATGGCTGCGCGACGCCGATCATCCTAATTTCCGCGATATTCTCAAGTTGATCAAACCGCTGTAAGGGCGATTGGTTAATCATCAATGCTATCTTTGTTAATCTCCTTGTAAGTTTTTCAACCGCTGCTATTGTCCAAGTAGCGCTTGACGCAGGCCCGTGAAATATCCCGACTTAGCTTGCTGTTAGGCATGACACGCATTAGAATGGCGCAGTTTTGGTGCTCACCGGCATGATCATGTCGGTAGTTAAACGGGAAACATCCGTAGTCGTAGTGAGATTGATCACGTCAATTTCAGCTCAAAAATCGACATACGCACGTGTGCTGCCCCCGCAACGGTAACAAATGTCGCCACAGTTTTCGGCGACCAGCTTTCTCTCTAAACCACTGTGTCGAAGCATGACATGGGAAGGTAAGAAAGTGACATTTGTGAGCCCGGATACCGGCCAAAATAGGTGATGCGCTGCGATTGGTTCGAGAACCAATCGCAGCGCATCGTTCAACCCAGCTTACGGGACGTTGGCTGGTTGCCCTTTACTTGGTTCTCTATGACTTTCTCTTTTTTATCCCGCAGTGCAGCGAATGGCTTCGCCTTTCCGCTCGCTAAGCCACGTTCGTTGGTATTGGCTCTGGTTTGTGTATTTTCTGGTTTTTCAGGCGGCGCGCGCGCTGATTCGGATGTGGGTTCGGCGTTAAGTCCGGACGATTTTGATCCGGTTGTTATTACTGGATCGCGTTTTGCCAGTGCTGCTGAGTTAGCGCCGATTGGTGCAACTGTTATTAGTGCATCCGAAATTCGGAATGCCGGAATTGACAACGTGAACGAAGCAGTCCGCAAACTTGCTGGCGTTTATGGTCGCCAGAGTTTGTACGGAACCGATGATTTCGATCTCGATATGAATGGTTTTGGATCAGCTAGCGCCAATAATTTAGTTGTCTTTGTCGATGGCGTGCGTATCTCGGAAAATGAACAGTCTGTCGCGCTGCTGTCCACTATCCCAATTGAGTCGGTAGCGCGGGTTGAAATTATTCGCAGCGGAAGCAGCGTTTTATATGGCGACGGTGCGACCGGTGGTGTCATTCAAGTTATTACTAAACAGTTGGGTGCAAGTCCATTTAATGGCTCGGTTTTCACTGAGGCTGGTCAGTTCAATAGTCGCGTCGGACGCGCAATGTTGGCTAAAGGCGGAGATGGGTTTAATGCCATCCTTAATGTGAGCGAGTCCAAAACGGATAACTACCGCGTTAATAATGGCGTAACACAGAAAAATGCCAGCCTTGCTTTGACTTGGTATTCGACCACTGGAAGAGCTGGACTGCGCGCCGATTTCGCGCGCACTGACTCTGGTTTAGCTGGCTCTCTGAGTTTGGCGCAGTTTGAGCAAGATCCGCATCAGGCCTCAACACCGACCAACAGCTCCTCCCGCTCCAATGACCGTTACACAGCTTTCATCGAGCAAACCTTTGGTACGTGGCAGGTTGCTGGAGAACTTTCTACCCGCGAGAAGGATACCAATTCGGCTTATTACGGTAATTCCCGTTATTCTGGCCGACAAACTCAATTCACACCGCGTTTGCGCAACTTGGCGGAAAGCGACAATATTTCTAACGAATTCGTTGCAGGTTTGGATCTTATTAACTGGAATCGTCAAACCAATAGTATTTATTCCTTAGGTTACGCCACTCAAAGATCGCGCGCTGTGTATGTGCGCGATGAAATCAGGGTTGATCAATTGCGGGTAGCCGCTGGTTTGCGCCGCGAGATATTCGATAAGAGTTCATCCGATCCATTAAACAGCGATAACTATTCCATCGCTCAAGCAGTGAACGCTTGGGAGTTACAGACTAGTTACGCTTTTACTCCGGTCGTTAATGTGTTTGCCAAGGCTGGCCAGAGCTACCGCGTTGCTAACGTGGATGACAATAGTTTGACTCCGATAGCCGACACAGCTTTGCTGCCACAGTTGTCGCATGATTTGGAGATTGGCACAACCGTTGGCGATGCATCGCGCAAAGTGACAGCACGTTTTTTTCAACACGATTTGACGAATGAAATTTATTACAATCCAGTGCTTATCGTAGCTGGCTCTCAATTTCCCGGCGCTAATGTCAATCTTGATCCGACTCGTCGCCGTGGCTTTGCGGTTGAGGGAAAAATGCAGTTATCCCAGCAGTTGCGTGTAACGGCTCAAGCCCAGCATGTTAATGCCGTGTTCACTAGCGGCGTATATCAGGGCAATGAAATGATATTGGTTCCTAAAAATACAGTTTCGGCCTATTTAAATTGGGTACCCGGCGATGGGCAAACGGCCTACCTCGGTACTCAGTGGATCGATAGCCAACGTTATGGAGGCGATTTTTTAAATACCTGCTCTGCGTTGATTCCTTCGCACGCGACTTTGGATGCGCGCTATTCCAAAACTTTCGGCGCGTGGGAAGCCTCAGTAGGTGGAACAAATTTAGCCAATAAACAGTATTTCACTAACGCGTATGCTTGTCTTGGTGCGGTATATCCAGATAACGGGCGCCAGTTAAAAGCTTCACTGCGGTATAGCTTTTAATTAGTTTGTTTAATCATCGGCCTGACTTGGTTGTGAATATTTGTCAGGCCGTATGAATTTTAACGATATATTTTTTATTGATTTTTTCGTCAGGCATCCGTGATCTTCACCCACCAATATTCTGCGCGCCGCACCTACGCAATTTTAGCGATCCTAGGATTGCTCGCCTTGCTATGCATCGCGTTAGCGTGTTGTTTGGGTTCGGTGTCGTTGTCATTGGCTGAGTTGTTGACCGCGTCAGCAGAATTGATTCGTGGTGAGCCGAGTAGCATGAGCGCTACGTTGCTTGAGCTGCGTTTACATCGTGCGCTCGCGGGATTTGTTACTGGTGGCACCTTGGCTTTGGCCGGCGTATTAATGCAAGCATTGTTGCGCAATCCTTTGGCTGAGCCGTATGTGTTGGGCGTGTCAGGCGGCGCGGCAGTGGGCGCTTTGTTGGCAATGTTGCTTTGTAGCGTTGCTTGGATTATCGATGTGGCGGCCTTTGCTGGTGCTGCTTTGGTAGCGAGCCTGTTATTTATGCTGGCTTACAACGATTTCAAAGGAAGCGGAAGTTCGCAAGGCACGGTCACGACGTTGCTATTAACTGGCGTCATTGTTGGTTCTGGTTGCATGGCGATTATTTCCTTGATTCTTTCGATCTCACCCGATGGTCAATTGCGTAGCATGGTGTTTTGGCTGATTGGTGATTTATCGGGTGCTGAATTGCGTTACGTGCCTTGGGTGATTATGTTGGCTGTTTTAGCTTATTGCATCAAGTTGGCACGGGTGATTAATGTGGCGGCGTTGTATTCGGATGGTGCTAGTACTTTGGGGATTTCGGTCGGACGGCTGAGAAAGATTTTGTTCTTTTGTGCGGCGCTGTTGACAGCCAGTGCGGTCAGTAATGCCGGTAGCATCGGTTTTGTCGGCTTGGTGATGCCACATGCTTGTCGCTTTGCTTGGGGGCCTGATCACCGTTTATTGATTCCCGCATCCTGTATTGCAGGTGGCAGTTTTGTCGTGCTGGCCGATGCCTTAGCGCGCACGATTGCCGCGCCCCAGCAATTGCCCGTGGGTGTCATTACGGCCTTGATCGGTGTGCCGTTATTTCTCGTTCAGTTGCACCAACAACGTCGGCATTATTTGCCTTAATCACTGGATTGATCTGACTCTCTATGCAATTACAAGTCACCAATTTATCGCTCGCCATCGGCTCCAAGCCGCTAATCCGTCATCTGGATTGGCGAGTAAATCCGGGCGAATGTTGGTGCATTATTGGCCGCAATGGCGCGGGTAAAACGACTTTGCTGCGCAGCTTGGCGGGCTTAAACGAATTGCCGCGTGATGCCGGCGACATTGCGATTAATTGCCAGCGTTTGCGTAACTGGTCGTTGTTGGAGTTAGCCAAAGTCCGTTCCTATCTTGCCCAAGGTCGTAACGATGTCTTTGCCTACCCAGCGATCGAAACCGTGATGGCCGCGCGCCATCCGTATAACGATGGCAATTACTGGGAGTCGAGCGAAGATGTCGCTATGGCCCAAGCTGCGCTGGCCGAATTAGATGTGGCCGACTTAGCGCATCGCGATGTACGCAGTTTGTCAGGCGGAGAGCGCCAGCGGGTGGCAATTGCGGCCTTGTTAGCGCAAGACGCGGAGTTGATGTTGTTGGATGAGCCGACCAATTCCTTAGATTTAGCGCATCAAGTCAGTGTGATGCAATTATTTTCAGAACGCTGTACGAAGCAAAAAAAATCTGTCTTGGTCGTCAGCCACGATCTGAATTTGGCCTATGGCATGGCCACTCATGCGTTGTTGATGATGGACGATGGACAATGGATAACCGGTCAAGTCGCTGAGGTAATGAACGCAGCTAATTTGAGCCGATGTTTGGGTTATCCGATAGAGCAGATTCAACATGGTGACCGAACATTGTTTTTGCCCTTGCAGTCGATTTCGTAAATTGCTCTTTCGAACTTCTAATTTCTTTCTTCTAAAATTCTATGCAAATCCCCCACATTGAAACGACCCAATCGGCTGAGTTGTCGGCTTTATTAGACGCGGCGATCAACAATAAAACCAAACCGCTAGGTAGCTTGGGAACGTTGGAAAAAGTCGCCAAACATATTGGATTGATTCAGCAAACCGCACAGCCAACGTTGACCAAGCCAGCCATGTTTGTCTTCGCTGGTGATCACGGTGTCGTTGCGGAAAATATTTCGGCCTATCCGCAAAGCGTTACTTGGCAAATGGTCGAGAACTTTTTAGCAAAAGGTGCGGCGATTAATGTGTTTGCGGGTCAACATGATTTTGATTTAAAAGTGGTGGACGCAGGCGTCAATCATGACTTTGGCGCGCGCGACGGTTTGATCGATAAAAAGGTCGCACCCAGCACCCAAAACTTTGCCCAGCAAGCAGCGATGACTGCCGAGCAATGCCAACTGGCGATGCAGCATGGCGCTGATTTAGTTAGCGCGAGTGCTGCAAATATTGTCGGCTTTGGTGAAATGGGTATCGGCAATACGACTTCTGCTGCAGCGTTGATGCATAAGCTTTCTGGTATTTCATTGAGCGCTTGCGTGGGCGCCGGAACTGGTTTGAACGCTGATGGAATTCGGCATAAACAGCGCGTATTGGAAGCAGCAGTTGAATTTCACCACGCCGCAAAAACTCCCTTGCAAGTGTTGGCAACCTTTGGTGGTTTTGAAATCGCGATGATGACTGGTGCGATGCTCCAAGCGGCTAAACTCCGTAAGGTGATTTTGGTCGATGGATTTATTTGCACCAGCGCTTTATTGGTCGCTGCCAAGTTGCAGCCGAGTAGTTTGGATTATTGCGTTTTTTCGCATTGCTCTGACGAGAGCGGACATAAGGCGATGCTGGAATATTTAGGCGCGCAGCCTTTGCTAAACTTGGGCTTGCGATTAGGCGAGGGCACTGGTTCAGCCTTGGCGTTCCCCTTAGTGCACTCTGCCGTTAAGTTTTTGTGTGAAATGGCGACCTTTGAGTCGGCGCAAGTAAGTGAAAAATCGGAATAATCCCAGTGGCTCAGGATTGGTAAGTTGGTTTCCTGTTCAACTTTAAGGCCATGGAAAATAATCTCACCCCATCCAATCCAATAAGTAAAGCACGCGCTTGGTTGTTACACCAAGTGCGGCTTTTTTTTATAGCCTTGCAATTTTTCACCCGCATTCAAATCCCCGGTTGGGTCGGATTTGAAGAGCAATGGCTGCATCAGGCATCCCGCTATTTTGTATTGGTTGGCACATTGATTGGTGCATTAGGCGCAGCGATGTATTTTGTTTGCTCCCTCTTGTTGCCGCAAATGGTTGCGGTTTTGCTGTCCACGATTTTTACGATTTATCTGACTGGCGCTTTTCATGAAGATGGCTTTGCCGATGTGTGTGATGGTTTTGGCGGCACGGTAACTGCTGAACGCACGCTAGAAATCATGAAAGATTCGCGCATTGGTGCGTATGGTGCAATTGGGATTACGTTGATGTTGGCGCTCAAATGCAGCGCATTGTTTTATCTACCGAGTTCGGCAGTGATGGTAGCTTTAGTGTTAGGGCACCCATTGTCGCGCCTTGCATCAACGGCGTTAATTTGGTCGTTGAATTATGTGCGTGCAGAAGGCAAAGCCAAGCCTTTGGCGCAGCACATGAGCACGGGAGAATTTGCAACGGCAGTTGTATGCGCAATGCTGCCGGTTGTTGTCGTTCTGTATTGGGGTTGGATTAGTTGGCTCAGCTTAGCTTGCGGATTGCTTGGCGTGATCGTTAGTGCGATATGGATGGCGCGCGTATTTGTTCGGCGGATTGGCGGTTATACCGGTGATTGTCTAGGCGCGGTGCAGCAGTTGACTGAAGTGTTTTTCTATCTAGGTATCCTTTCCTCGCTACGCATTGGGTTTTGAGTGGAGATCGCCATGCGACTTTTTTTGATTCGCCATCCGCAACCTATCATTGCAAAAGGACTTTGCTATGGGCGCACTGATTTGGATGTGACTGACGCTGAGGTTAAACAGGTCGCTGAGCGGCTCATCAGTGATTTACCGCGCAAGGCAGCCCTTTATTCCAGCCCGCTGCAACGTTGCGCCAAATTAGCACAATATTTGGCCTATCAATTTCCAACGCCTAAGTTCGATGCGCGTTTAGTTGAAATGGATTTTGGTCTTTGGGAAATGCAGGCGTGGGACGCGATTGAACGCGCTGAAATCGATGCGTGGGCCGCTAACCCAATTCATTATTCGGTTGGCGGTGGTGAGACGGTATTGCAAATGGCGCAACGAGTTTCGGACTTTTATACCGACTTGCTGCGCTGGCATCAACATGAGCTGAACGAGGTAATCGTCATTTGCCACGCCGGCACAATTCGTATGTTGCAAGCCTGTGCGTTAGCAAACAATGCCGAACAAGTTGCGCTCAGTGCTGCCACTACAACCGAGTCGGTGGACTATGGAAATCACGTGATCGTGAATATTTCCAACAACATGAAAATAGATTGATTTATCTTCGAAAGAATTTTATGCGCCAAGAAAGCGACAACGTTGACAACTCAAACCACGATCAAGCTGGCATCAATGAACGCCACCGCAATCGTATGGTGAAAGCAAAACAAATCATCGACGCCAAAATCGAACAAGCTCAGCGCAAAGCAGGATTGATTGTCATCACCACAGGTAACGGCAAGGGCAAAAGCTCGTCCGGTTTTGGCATGGTGATTCGCGCCATGGGTAATGGTATGAAGGCGGTGGTGGTGCAGTTTATTAAAGGTGCGATGTCCACCGGCGAGGAAAAATTTTTGCAGCGTTTTCCGAATGAAGTGAGCTTTCATGTGATGGGCGAAGGCTATACCTGGGAAACCCAAAATCGTGAACGCGATATTGAAAAAGCCGAAGCCGCTTGGAAAATATGCCAGCAGTATTTGTCCGATCCAACGGTGGATTTAATCTTGTTGGACGAACTTAACATCGCTTTGAAATACCATTATTTAGACGTAAACAACGTGATCGCCGATCTGCAAGCCAGACCTGCAATGCAGCACGTCATCATAACCGGTCGTGGCGCATTGCCTGAGTTAATCGCAATTGCCGATACCGTCACAGAGATGCAAGAAGTTAAACATGCGTTTCAAAATGGCATCGTCGCGCAAGCGGGGATCGAATGGTAGCGCGGGCCGCACATCACTAAATGGGGGAGTAATCAGATGACCCGTAGCTTTATTTTAGGTGGTGCACGTTCCGGCAAAAGCAGCTATGCCGAACAACTCGCTGCCCAGTCGGGCAAAGAAGTGGTGTATATCGCCACAGGGCAAGCATACGACGCCGAGATGCAGCAGCGCATTGAACATCACCAGCAGCGCCGCCCGCAACAATGGCAATTGGTCGAACAGCCGATAGCCTTAGCGCAAGCCATACAGCAATGGTGTGCGCCAGAGCGCATCGTTTTGGTCGATTGCTTGACCTTATGGTTATCCAATCTACTGTTTGCCGAGCGCGTTGATTATCCAGAAGTTGGATTGATTGAAATGCCGCCATTATTTATCGAGCAGCGCGGATTGTTTTTGGATTCTCTTGCAAGTCTGAATGGCGACCTCATCATCGTCTCGAATGAAGTGGGATTAGGTGTTGTTCCGTTCGGTGCGGTGTCGCGTTGTTATGTGGACGAAGCGGGGCGTTTAAATCAAGAAGTCGCTAAGCGTTGTGAGAACGTTGTATTGGTCACCGCCGGATTGCCATTGGTGCTAAAAGGTAGCGCAGCTTAATTGCAATTGCCTAGCTTCGATCACTTTTTTCGGAATAAATGTTACCCAAGGATGTAATTGAAAATGAATAAAATTAATGTGTTTGTGATGGTGATGCTTAGCCTAGTTGCACAAGCGACCTTGGCTGCAATCAGTGTCAAAGACGACGAAGGCGCAGAAGTGACGCTAAAGCAGCCGGCGCAGCGGATTATTTCGATGGCGCCACACGCGACCGAATTGCTATTTGCCGCAGGCGGCGGGAGTCGTATTGTGGGGGCAGTGAGCTACAGCGACTACCCAGAAGCGGCCAAAAAAATTCCTAATATTGGTGACAACCGTGACGTGGATGTGGAGCGAATTATTGCGTTGAAGCCGGATTTAATCGTCGTATGGCGACACGGCAGTTCCGATAAACAAGTAGCGCAATTGCGCAAATTAGGCATCCCGCTGTTTTACAGCGAACCGGCCCAGTTACAAGATATTCCCGCTAGCGTCGTCAAGCTCGGTAAGTTGATGGGCACTGAGCGCGAAGCCAATCCAGTGGCAGCCGATTTGCAAAAAACACTCAAAGCGTTAACCGATAAATACGCTGGACGCGCGCCGGTGACGGTGTTTTATCAAGTTTGGGATAAGCCTTTGTATACGCTCAGCGGTGAGCATATTGTGAGCGAAGCGATTCGTGTTTGTGGTGGCGTCAATATTTTCGCTGACATGAAAGTCACAGCGCCCACTGTCAGCATTGAAGCAGTGATTGCCCGCAATCCAGAGGCGATTATTGGCACATCAGAAAAAAATCCTTCCGACGGCGGCGTGGCGATATGGAAGCGTTATCCAGCGATGTTGGCAGTCAAGCGTAATAATTTGTTTTTAGTCGATGGCAATCTGATTAATCGCTCGGGGCCGAGAATGATTGCTGGTACCGCCGAGTTGTGCGAAAAATTAGACATAGCGCGCATCCATCGCAAATAAGGCAAGCATCGTTTTAGCTTGCTCCATGACGAATTCATTTCAGCCGATATCCATGCAATTTCCCTACAAAACTCTAATGGTGCAAGGCACGACATCGGACGCGGGTAAAACGACCGTTGTCGCGGCGCTGTGCCGACTGCTGGCCCGCCAAGGCGTTAAAGTCGTTCCATTCAAACCGCAGAATATGGCCTTGAATAGTGCAGTCACAGCGGATAGTGGAGAAATAGGGCGAGCGCAAGCCCTGCAAGCCCAAGCGGCTGGAATTGCGCCGCACACCGATATGAATCCAGTGTTGCTAAAGCCATCGAGCGACACCGGCGCGCAAATTATTATTCATGGCAAAGCAGTGCTTGATTTAAATGCACGTGATTACCATGAATACAAAACGGTCGCGATGGACGCGGTGCTGGAATCGTACCAGCGGCTTAGCACACAATACGGCAGCATCATTGTTGAAGGGGCGGGAAGTCCGGCGGAGATCAATTTGCGCGACCGCGATATTGCCAATATGGGATTTGCCGAGGCGGTTGATTGTCCGGTTATTTTGGTGGCCGATATTGATCGAGGCGGTGTGTTTGCCCACATTATTGGCACGCTCGCTTGCCTGTCCGAATCCGAGCGCGCACGGATTATTGGCTTCGTGATTAACCGATTTCGCGGCGATATCAGTTTGCTGGAATCGGGCCTAACCTGGCTAGCGCAACAAACTGGGAAGCCGGTTTTAGCTGTTTTACCTTACCTACACGGATTGCATTTGGATGCGGAAGATGCGATTCAAACGGCGCAAGTTGCTAGTGCTAATTTGAACTCTGCTCAAAAGTTTCGCATCGTCGTTCCAGTTATTCCGCGTATTAGTAATCACACTGATTTCGATGTGTTACGCGCACATCCTGAGGTGGATTTGCAATTTATCGGCCCTGGGCAAGTTATCCCTGCGGCCGATTTAATCATTCTGCCGGGTAGCAAAAACACCCGTGCGGATTTGGAATTTTTACGCCAGCACGGATGGGACGCCGCCCTTGGACGCCACTTGCGTTATGGCGGAAAAGTGATTGGAATCTGTGGCGGTTTTCAAATGCTGGGCAAGACAATTGCCGATCCCGATGGCGTGGAAGGAACATCAGGACAATCCGACGGACTGGGCTGGTTTGATCTGCACACGGCAATCGGTGCTGAAAAGCGACTTGCGAACGTAAGCGGGCAGTGTGCTTTTAGCGCCGCCGCAGTTGCTGTGACTGGTTATGAAATCCACATGGGAATATCCACCGGCACCGCCTTAGCTACGCCTGCCTTTTATATCGACGGACGTCCAGAAGGTGCAATTTCGGCGGATGGTCAATTACTGGGCACTTATCTGCACGGTCTGTTCGACCACCCAGACGCCTGCCAAGCATTGCTAACTTGGGCAGGTCTCGGCGCAACGGCCGGTGCAACCAAAGTCGATTTATCCGCCTTGCGTGAAACTAGCTTGGATCGTATTGCCGACGCAGCGCAACCGCTCATGGACGCCTTGTTATCCGAAAAACGCGCGTTTCTATGAACAATTGCAAAATATTTCCGCAAAAAATGTTGAAAAAGAGCATTTTCCCGCTTAATTTTGTAAGATATAGCGAGAAATTTCGACTACTTTACTCATAACGACAACTTAGGGAATAACCGGCATGGATCGACGACAATGGATGCAATTTGCACTGACTAGCGCGTTAAGTTCGAGCGCGGCGATGAGTCCGACATTATTTGCGCAAGATACCAAAGACATTCCTAAACTGACTTTGTCTGGTGTCGATGCCAATGGCAAAAAGATAGAGTTGACGGATTTTTTGGGGAAGACCGTTTTGGTGAGTTTTTTTACCGCTGGTTGCAATCTGTGCTCGCGCGATTTGAAGTTGATGCGTGAATTTTACGTTTCCAATGCTAAGCGCAATTTCGTTTTGTTAGCCGTCAACATTGACCCAACCAAGGCTGATTTTGACCAATATAGTCAGCTCATTTCCTTATCCATTCCCAAAGAACAGCGCTTTCCGATGGTGTGGCGTAATGCTCCAAATCATAAAGATAGTTTTGGCATTATTACTCGTCAGCCCACCCATTTTGTCGTCAGTGCCAAGAACGAATTTATCTTCAAGCGCGAGGGCAGTTTTGAGCCTGAAGATTGGGATAACCTCTGGACTTCGCTGGGTTAATGACCTTTTGAGGGCACACGACCTGGCGATTTAACCGAGATAAAAGTGTGCCTTAGACGACTGGTCTAATTTCAGTTATAATTCGGCTTCAGTCAATTTAATTGCGTAGGCGACTAGATTGCTGTTGGTACTAGTAACAAGGTATTGGTTGAGCAAATTGAAGTGTTTCATTTTAGTTTGCTCAATTTTTTTACTTGATTTCTAGACGACCGGTCTAGTGGGTGGATAAATTTAGTGGCGATAACTTATTTATCATCAATGCGACCGCACATCGAATTGATCACCATTCAAGCACGGGATTCTGGCCTAGCCTAACCATTTGCTTAACATCGCAAATATCGACGATCTTCTTTTAACGAGGTGAATATATGACTCAAAATTCAACAATTAACCGCAAAATCACTTTACATTCTCGTCCGGTGGGAGCGCCAGTTCCAGACAATTTCCGCTTAGTAGAATCGGCCATTCCTGTCCCAACCAAGGGGCAAGTTCTGCTGCGTAACCTTTTTCTGTCCTTAGATCCTTATATGCGCGGTCGGATGAGCGATGCTAAGTCTTATGCTGCGCCAGTGGAAATCGGCGCGGTCATGTTGGGTGCGACCGTTTCGCAAGTTGAAGTCTCCCATCACCCTGATTTCAAGGCTGGTGAACTGGTTTTGGCCTACGCCGGTTGGCAGGATTTTGCTGTTTCCGATGGCGTTGGATTGATCAAGTTAGCGGGCATGGATCATCCATCATTAGCGCTTGGCGCTCTCGGTATGCCTGGCTTTACGGCATACATGGGCTTGCTCGATATTGGTCAACCCAAGGCCGGTGAAACCGTGGTGGTCGCCGCGGCTTCCGGTGCGGTGGGTTCCATGGTTGGGCAAATCGCTAAATTAAAAGGTTGCCGTGTCGTGGGAATTGCAGGCGGTGCGGATAAATGCCGCTCAGTGGTGGAAGAACTGGGTTTCGATGCATGTATCGATCACCGCAGTCCGGATTTGAAAAAGTTGTTAGATCAAGCGTGTCCCAACGGGATAGACGTGTATTTTGAAAACGTTGGCGGCGCGGTGTTTGATGCGGTTTTACCGTTGTTAAATACCGGCGCACGTATCCCACTGTGCGGCTTGATCGCCCATTACAACGACACCGCATTGCCACCCGGTCCAGACCGTTTAGGTTTGTTGACCCGCACGATTTTGACTAAGCGACTCAAGGTTCAAGGCTTCATTATTTTTGATGATTACGGTCATCGCTACCCTGAATTCTTTAGTCAAATGAGTACCTGGATTAAAGAAGGCAAAATCAAGTTCAGAGAAGACATCGTGGACGGTTTAGAAAACGCGCCACAAGCATTTATCGGCCTGCTTGAAGGCAAAAATTTCGGCAAGCTCATCGTTCGCATTTAATTTTCACCAGCAGTAAAAAACACCACAACAGAAAGCAACAGGAAACAACATGAAAATATTAATGGTTCTCACATCGCACGACAAACTCGGCAACACGGGCGAAAAAACTGGCTTTTGGCTAGAAGAATTCGCCGCGCCTTACTACGTGTTTAAAGACGCGGGCGCGGATATTACCTTAGCGTCGCCACTCGGCGGTCAGCCACCACTGGATCCAAAAAGCGATGATCCGGCTTCCCAAACCGAAGCAACCCTGCGCTTCAAAGAAGATAAAGCCGCGATTGCTGTGTTAGCAGCAACCCAGAAGCTCAGCGACGTTAAAGCAGGCGATTATGATGCGGTGTTTTATCCCGGTGGTCACGGCCCATTATGGGATTTGGCCGAAGATGCGAATTCAATCGCTTTGATCGAAGCAACGTTAAATGCCGGCAAGCCAGTAGCAGCGGTGTGCCACGCGCCAGCGGTGTTGCGTCATCCTAAAACGGCTGACGGCAAATCGGTTGTCGATGGTAAGAAAGTAACCGGCTTTACTAATACCGAGGAAGAGGCGGTTGGCCTGACCAAGGTCGTGCCGTTCTTGGTCGAAGATATGCTGGTCAACAACGGCGGCGTGTATTCCAAAGTGGCAGATTGGCATCCGTATGCGGTGACCGATGGTTTGCTCATTACCGGCCAAAATCCCGCTTCATCGGAACCAGCAGCCAAAGCATTGTTGGCGTTGTTAGCGTAATAGTTTTGCACCGCGTAGGAAGTCGCTTGGTGTGACTTATTTGAGAGGTTCGTGCTGTGACTTCATCCCAATAAGTTAGCGTACATAAAGCAGATTGCCCCCATTAATTCGAACGAAATCTATCGTTCGAGTAAATGGGGGTATTTTTTTTTGAATCATTTATTGTGGCCACATGTTCTATGCACAATCGTGCTTCTGACTTGCACCAAAGCATCTTTTACTAAAATGTAGGAGAATTGTGAAATCCAATTTTTTGTGGCTACACATTTTAAAAATTTGGAGATGCCTTGTACTGGGAACGCCTTTTCAAGCAGAAAGGCAAGAACTAACCATCGTTGGATCACAATTGATAACAATAAAGGGAGCACCGCATGATTAAAAATTCTAAGCTGCCATGGCAGCCACTCTTGCACGTTTTACTGGCGGCCAGCGCGACTGTAACACCGCTGTTGGCTGCGTCGGCCGACAGCGTCAAAGACACGCCATATTTTGGAACATTGGCCCTCGATGTTGACTTGCGTGACGCACCGCGCAAGCTGTTTCATGTGCATGAATCTATTCCAGTTAAATCCGGCGCGCTCACCTTGCGCTATCCGAAATGGATTCCGGGCGAGCATTCCCCAAGTGGCACGCTGGACAATGTGACTAATCTAAAAATTTCTGCCAAGGGCCAAGTGCTTAGTTGGCGGCGTGATTTGGTGGATATGTTTTCGCTCAATTTAAAAGTACCGGACGGCGTCGCCCAACTTGAGTTGGCGTTTGATTATTTATCGCCAGCGGGCGGCGGCGAATTTGGTCAAAGCACGTCCGCTACGCCGAATCTGGCTGAGCTGGAATGGAACCAAGTGACGTTTTATCCGGCTGGTTATGCCGTGCGCCAAATTCCTGTTGTCTCCAGTATTCGCGTTCCTAGCGGATGGCATTTCGCTACCGCGCTCGATAGCAAGGTGGAGCAAGATGGCACAATCCGCTTCGCCCAAGTCAGCGTTGAACAGTTAGTTGATTCGCCCTTATTCACCGGCGTGAATTACAAACAGATCGACTTAGCACCGGGCGCTTCTGTACCGGTGCGTCTGAATGTGTTCGGCGACCGCGACGCCAACATCCAAGTCACGCCTGAACAAATTGCACGTCATCAAGCGATGGTGAAACAGGCCGTGGCATTGTTCGGTGCTCAACATTACGGTCATTACGATTTCCTGTTTGCGGTTTCTGATAAAACCGGCTCATTTGGTCTAGAACATCATCAATCGAGCGACGACCGTATCTATGCCGATTTTTTCACTGACCCAGAACTATTCGCTCGCGGCGCAGGTTTGCTGCCGCACGAATATGTGCATTCTTGGAATGGCAAATTCCGCCGTCCCGCAGGTTTGGCCACGCCGGATTACAGCGCACCGATGGAAGGCGATTTGCTATGGGTGTATGAAGGCTTGACCGAATATTTAGGTAATGTCCTGACTGCACGTTCCGGTCTTTGGAACGCGCAACAATACCGCGACGCATTGGCGATGACGGCGGCGCAGATGGATCATGTTCCGGGTCGCGCATGGCGTTCGTTGCAAGATACCGCTGACGCTGCGCAACGTCTGTATTACGAACCACGCGCGTGGGTTAGCTCCCGCCGGTCCGTGGATTACTATCCAGAAGGTGAATTGGTCTGGCTTGATGTCGATACGAAGATTCGTGAACTGTCGGCCAATAAACATTCCTTAGACGATTTCACCCACGCTTTCCACGGTATCGATAACGGCAGCATGAAGGTCACGCCGTATCGTTTTGACGATGTGGTCGCGACACTGAATGGCGTGCAAGCCTATGATTGGCGTGCTTTCTTGACCCAACGACTAAACAGCCACGAAGTGCGAGCGCCGTTGGATGGCATTGTCCGCGGTGGATGGAAGCTAACTTACAGCGACACGCCAAGCGCGTTTTTCAAGGCATCGGAAAAGGCCAATAAAGTGACCGACCGTAGCTACTCTTTGGGTCTTATCGTCTCTGCTGGGAACGACAAAGGTGCGGTCAACGATGTGATTTGGGGCAGTCCGGCATTTGACGCTGGCTTAACTCCTGGTATGTCTATCGTTGCCGTGGCAGGCGAAGAATACAGCAGCGACGAACTCGATAACGCGATCGCTACGGCGGCTAAATCGAAAAAGCCTATCGAACTGCTAGTTAAAAATAGTAATAGCTATTCGACGGTGCGTCTGGCGTGGTTCGACGGGCAGAAATATCCGCAATTAACGCGAGTAGAATGGCAACCTGATCGGCTGAGCGATATTACTGCCGCACATTAAGTCAATGGCAAATCGTAGTTAAATAGTGAGCTGATCGTCTGGTGGGGCGATCAGCCTGTTTACTCAAATTCTTGATGTGGCACTGAAATAGCTGTTCGGTTTTGATGTGAAGGGCTATCTGAAACGGCACATTTTGGGCGCTGGCGAATATTGCTCGTTTGAACTAATGCAAGACAATGATCGTCGGCGGATTTGATCAATCAAATCAAACTTTCAATTTGGCAATAAACTGAAGAGTCTCCTATGGCTAATAAAGTGAGTTGTATCGCTGCAGCGTTGCTGATTGCAAGCATTGCAAACACGAGTAATTCGTTCGCGCAAAATGCCAAAATATCCGCCGCAATCGAATTAAGCCCCTACAGCCAAGTCATAGAAAAAGTTTTTAAATCGGCTGGATTTTCCACGACGATTGAGTATTTTCCTGGCGAACGTTCGTTTCAAATGGTTACCAACGGCGAGGTCGATGCAGAGTTTGCCCGTGTAAAATCAGCGATTGATCCGGTTAAGGACAAGATAATCTTGGTCGGCCCGATCGCCTGCTCTGAATTGGTGGCATTTGCCCGAGCCGATAGTCACCTCAGCGTTTCTGACGTTATTAGCAATCATGATCTAGCTATTGCCGTACCTTATGTATCGAAAGCAGGGGTCAAGTACGCCAAAGAGAATAAATTAAAGTTTCAAACCGTCAGCACCCACGAGTCAATGTACAAAATGCTGATGGCTAAGCGATTTGATATCGTCATTGATTCAACGCTAAACGGAAATATTATGCTCAAGCAGCAGCATTTAGACGGCCAAATCGTTGAAGTGGGCGATGTGCTCTCTGCTGAACCCGCGTACTTATTGGTCAATGCTCGTCATCCAGATTGGGCGAAAAAATTACAAACCGCATTTGACGCCGCAATCCGTGATGGTTCGTTGCAACGCACGGTTGGGGACATCAATGTTGCAATGGGAATTCCGCGAAATCTAGGCATTTCTTGCCTAACTGCTCCTCGTTAACTTCACAATCCCATTTCGTTCTTTGGTAATGACAAGGCGAGTATCGCGCTTGTATTTGTATTTTTCACAAAGTCTGACGCATTGCCCAAATAAGTTATAACCAAACCCGAAAATCTTCGTTCAAATTTTTACCTGAATTCGATAACCTCAGTCCTCGATTGCAGACCGACAAGGCGACTGCAACGCTGAGCGATGAAAGGACAAAAAACTATGAGCGACATCAATTCACTTCCTAGGGAAGCAGATGATCAACGTTGGGCAGATTTGCTCTCTCCGACCAGACGCGCTTTGTTACGCGGCGGTAGTTTGGCGGCGGCGTTAGCGGCCAGTGGATTGGCTGGCAGCGCGGCGGCACAAGAGGTCTCTGCCCCAAAAACTACAGCGGGTAAAAGCCCTTGGGGCGAGCACACTGACTTAGCACCAACACCGCGCCCACCTAACGTGCGTCCGGGTGAGCAGCAATTACCGGCATTGCCGCGCGCCTACACCGACATCGAGAGCTACCACGCGCATATTTATTTTGATGAAGACAATTACCATAAAGCCGCGCTAATTCGTAAATGGGTGGCAGAGCGGTTTAAGGTGGAATTGGGCGATTGGAATCTAGAACCGCGCGGCCCGCACGTCACGCCATCGTTTTACTTTGGCTTTACCAACGATTTGCTGCCGATTATCGTGCCGTGGTTGCAGTTGAATAGCCTTGGATTAACGATTTTGATACACCCCAATACCGAGGATCCGCGCGCCGATCATTTGTATTACGCCTTATGGGTGAATCGTTCCCAGCCAGTCAACGCGTATGGAATGAAAAATCCGGGGCCTAACGAACCCAAGGTGGAGCAGATTTACCCGAATACGCATCCGCATGTCGAGCTTGAGGGACAGCGTCGGGGATAATTGCATGGAGTAATTGAAAAACAGCAGATAAGGCATTGATGCTGCCAGGTCAGACCAGCGCAAAGTTATTTGCTGATCTGACCATTTCTACCGGGATCAATCCCACACTTTGACCTTGAGCTGAAACGAGATCGCGCCATACAAGCGATCTTTTAACGTCGGCACAAACGCCACATTCAGCCCCACACGTTTCCATTCCACCGTCGCGACCGGAATCGCCGCTAAAAACCAGCCGCCGTCTTTCATCTTTGGATAGCCGTTAAATCCACCCACTACCGCGCCGAGTTTTACCGGGCCGATTGCCAGTGGCTGGTAATACACGCCCGCGTAATTGGAATACTGACGGTCGGAGTTGTAAAAACGGCCAACGGTCACAGCACTGACATCAGAAAAACGGTACTCCGCGCCCAGTCCGTAATTGTCGCCATTTAAATTGGCGTTGCGGTCAAAGTGATAGGAATAGAAGCCGGAATCAATCCAGACCTCATTGGCGGGTTTGGCGTCGATCACGTCCATGCCCAGAAAAGTGTCTTCGGCGTGTGCAACTGAGCACAGAGCTAGGCTAAAAAATGCGGCGCGGGTTAGGTGACGAATCATTGTGGTCCTTGATGGGTTAGGCGAAAACAGGAAGGGATGGCTCAAATAGCGTGACAAAGCCTGAATTTATCAACTCGGCAGAATACCAGAAAGCGCCTGCCGAAATAGCACTTTATGCTTTATGGCTGGCGCACATCTGACTGACCATTTTCTCGATTTGCTCTGCCAAATAGCGCGTTCCGGGACCGGTCGCATCGGGATCGGCAAAGATTAAATACATTGAGGCAAAGCGCTCACCGCCATCTTTGAAGGGTAATTGTTTTAATTTGCCGTCGTTTAACTGTTGTTCAATGTTGATGACAGGGAACCAGGCAAAGCCGTAACCGCGCGCCACCGCTTCAATCGAGGTGGAACTGTGTCCCACCGTCCAGCGTTGAGAGGTATTGGTAAGCAGATTATTGGTGTTACGTTTGGAACCGGATTCGCGAATCACCAGATGGCGTTCGGCTTCTAAATCACGCACCGTTAATGGTCGATTCAGTTTATGCAGCGCGTGTTCGGGATGGGTGACCGGAATAAAACGTAATTGCATTAAATGCCGTCCGATAAATCCTTGGGGAATTGATGCGGCAATGGCGAGATCGACTTGTCCGGTGAGCAGTGCTTCCAGCGTGCCGCCCATGACCGATTCAATGAATTCGATTCGAGTATGCGGACTCTTTTTGGCAAGCTCTGCAAAGCAATCCAGCAGCAAGCAACTCGGGAAAATAATGTCGGCGGCGATGCGGATTTCGGGCTCCCAACCGGCGGAAATCCGCTTGGCAGCCCGCTCCAGTGCTTCGGCTTCATTGAGTAAATGCACGGCGCGCCGATAGAGTAATTGGCCGGTCGAGGTTAGTTCGGATTTTCTGCCTTGCACTTCAAAGGCGCTCACGCCTAGCAAAGATTCCAATTTTTGCACCGCGTAGGTGACCGAAGATTGGCTTTTGTGCAGCGCCAGCGCGGCGTTGGCATAGCTGCCGGTATCAACCACGGCGACTAAAGCGCGCCATTGTTCAAGCGTGATGTAAGCGGACATAGTGAGTAAATATATCTAAAAAACTGATTATATCAGTCAAATTATTGATCTTTTTAATCTAAATATTTAATGATTAAATGACGCCATTGGATCAATTTACTCAAAACCAGTTGCCCAATCGCCCCATTACTCAATTTCTGAGGACAAACATCATGAAAACCTTATTGCAACTCAACAGCAGCTTATTCTCAAACCAAGGCCAATCAAGCTTGTTAGCCAATAAATTCGTCGCCGCATGGCAAGCCGATCATGCTGACGGCAAAGTGATTGTGCGCGACTTGGCAACGTCCCCGATCCCCCATTTGGACGGCGAGCGTTTTGGCGCTTTCTTGAGCAAGCCAGAAACCCGCACCGCGGAGCAACAAGCGGTGGTGGATTTTTCTGATGGTTTAATCAACGAATTGAAAAGCGCCGACATCGTCGTACTCGGTTTGCCGTTTTATAACTTCGGTCTGCCGTCTGTGTTAAAAGCCTACTTCGATCACATTGCCCGCGCTGGAAGTACATTTAAATACACCGAACAAGGCCCTGTGGGTTTATTAACCGGTAAAAAAGCCGTGATTTTTGCTACCCGCGGCGGTAAATATGCTGGCACACCAGCGGACACACAAACGGACTACGTGCGTGGTTTCTTTGGTTTCTTGGGTATTACCGATGTTGAGTTTGTGTATGCCGAAGGTTTGAATATGGGCGAAGAGGGCAAGCAAGCCGCTTTGACACAAGCGCACGATAAAATCGCACAATTGAATTTGGCATTGGCAGCGTAATTTACGGTTGTCTCGTTGGACTCATCAATCCCGCCCGTTTTTGTGGCGGTGGATTGATGGGATGGTTTGAAAATTGTTAAAACTAGATGGTAAAAATCGAAAAGGATCGCTATGAACAGCACCGCACAATCAACTAACTTAACACAGCAAATCCGCACTTTGCAGCGCGAAATTCCCGGCATGGCAACATCCGATGGGGCTGGGGTGAAATTGATGCGCAGTCTGGGTAGCGGTCCTTATGCGCGTTTAGATCCATTTTTAATGTTAGATGAATTTTCGTCGGTCAATCCGGGCGACTACATAGCCGGTTTCCCCGCCCATCCGCATCGTGGCTTTGACACGGTGACTTATCTGCTCGACGGGCACATGCGTCACGAAGATCATATGGGTAACGTCGGTCACATCAGCAACGGCGGCGTGCAGTGGATGACAGCAGGTCGCGGTGTGATTCATTCCGAAATGCCAGAGCAAGTCGATGGCCGTATGCGTGGCTTCCAATTGTGGATTAACTTGCCAGCTAGCGAGAAAATGAAGCCAGCGCTTTACCGCGACATTCAACCAGATCAAATCCCTAAACAGACGTTGAGTCACGGTGGGTTTGTCAAAGTGATCGCCGGCAGCATCGTCGTGGAAGATAAGCCGGTAGAAGGCCCGATTCAGGGCGTCACCACCGAGCCGCTGTATCTCGATGTAATGTTACCCGCACACACTACATTCAGTATCGATGTGCCAGAGCTGCACCATGCTTTTATTTATACCTATGAAGGCCAAGTGCAGATTGGCGAGCGGATAGTCAACAACCACAGCGCAGGTGTGCTGTCCGAAGGTGGTCGCCTTGAGGTGCAAAGTTTGGGTCAAGAGACGCGATTTCTTGTTTTAGCTGGAAAACCAATCGGCGAACCAGTAGTACAATACGGCCCTTTCGTGATGAATACCCGCGCTGAGATTGAGCAAGCGGTATTTGATTACCAAAATGGCACCTTAACCGAGCCAGCGCCGCATTAATTGATCATTGCTTAATTGTTTTTGCATGATGGTTGGCCTAAGCGCTTCTCTGATGCTTTTTTTGGACACGAAATTAGGGTAATCTCATGCCCCACCAGTTAAATTAATCAGAGTAAGTGACTTAGCATGCCTAGCAATAAAAATAACACCGAGCTTGTACCAACTGCCCATTCAGCCTTTACCGTAACCGCGCCGACTGGACCTGCCAAGGTGGAGTACATCTCATCGTGCGAACTGCCAACCACGTTTGCCACGTTTCAACTGCATGCTTTTTTTGAGGCGGCAACCGGTAAAGAACATTTGGCCTTGACCTTGGGCGATGTGGCCGACGGTCAGCCGGTTTTGGCGCGCTTGCACTCCGAATGCTTGACCGGTGACGCTTTATTCAGCCAGCGCTGCGATTGCGGCGCACAGCTTGAAACCGCGATGCAAAAAATTGCCAAAGAAGGTCGCGGTGTGCTGCTATACCTGCGTCAAGAAGGCCGCGGCATTGGTTTGCTCAATAAAATTCACGCCTACCGCTTACAAGATGCTGGCGCTGATACGGTCGAAGCCAATCAAGCGCTCGGCTTTGCTCCTGATCAGCGTAACTACCGTATCTGTTTGCCGATGCTGCAGCATTTAAAAATTAGCTCGGTAAAATTAATGAGCAACAATCCGCGCAAAGCGGCGGCGTTGACCGATCTTGGTATTAAGGTCACTGAACATATTCCGTTAATCATTAAAAAGAACCCGCATAACGAACGTTATTTGTTAACTAAAGCATCTAAATTAGGACACAAGTTTTAAGCGATGTTTTTAATAACGTTAATTAGTTTTATTGAAGTCTCTTAAACATTAAAACGGCTGAATTGCATTGCGCTCAGCCGTTTTTTTATTTCGTTTTTTTTACTGCATCGATAGTAAAAAAACATCGTTTTGAGCGAAGAACTTCATTCACTAAATAACTAAGTTCAATTACTATAAGCGTTTTGCCAAATCCCGCCTTTCAATTGTCATTGAGACGTGACAATTGCCTGTAAAAAAACCTATACAAAATTAAAGGATTCCGAATGAGTGAACAACAAGCATTAAGTCGTGGACTGAAAGATCGTCACGTAACCATGCTCTCGATTGCCGGCGTGATTGGCGCTGGATTATTTGTCGGTTCAGGCCACGCCATCGCCAAAGCTGGACCAGCGGTAATCATTGCCTACATGTTGGCGGGTTTGTTGGTGGTGTTGGTCATGCGGATGTTGGGTGAGATGGCGGTGGCGCAGCCCGATTCAGGCTCGTTCTCTACCTATGCGGATCGCGCAATTGGTCCTTGGGCTGGTTATATTATTGGTTGGTTGTATTGGTGGTTTTGGGTGCTGGTAATTCCACTGGAAGCAACTGCCGCGGCAACGATTTTGAATGCGTGGTTTGTGGGTGTGCCGCTGTGGGCCTTCGCTTTGGGTATCACGATCTTATTGACGATTACTAATTTATTTAGCGTTAAAAACTACGGTGAATTTGAATTCTGGTTTGCGCTAGCCAAAGTGGTGGCAATTATTGGTTTTATCGTGGTTGGCGCAGCGGCGATTTTTGGTCTGATTCCGGGCAGCCAAGTCAGCGGTGTTTCTAATTTATTGAGTAACGGCGGCTTTATGCCGGCTGGAATTGGCGCGGTATTGGGCGCGTTGCTCACAACGATGTTTACCTTCATGGGTACTGAGATTGTGACGATTGCAGCAGCCGAATCGGCCAACCCGCAACAGCAAATCGTAAAAGCGACTAACTCGGTAATCTGGCGGATTAGCTTGTTTTATTTCTGTTCGATTTTCATCGTCGTTGCCTTGGTTCCTTGGAATGATCCGGCCTTGCCTGAAGTTGGTTCCTACCAGCGCGTGTTGGATTTAATCGGCGTGCCACATGCGAAAGCGATTATTGATGTGGTCGTGTTGTTGGCGGTGGCGAGTTGTTTGAATTCGGCCTTATATACTGCCTCGCGCATGTTGTATTCCTTAGCGGCGCGCGGCGACGCTTTTCCCTTATTCAAGCAAACCAATCAAAGCGGTACCCCGATCAATGCGGTCTTGGGTTCGATGGTGGTGGGTTTCTTAACCGTGATTGCCAATTACGCGGTGCCGAAAGCGGTGTTTGATGTGTTGCTGGCGACCTCTGGCGCGATTGCCTTGTGTGTGTACGTGGTGATTGCTTGGTCACAAATTAAATTACGACAACGTTTAGAAAAAAACGGTGAGGCGCCTAATTTTAAAATGTGGCTGTTCCCTTGGTTAAGCTATTTGGTGATTGTATTTATTGTCTCCGTGTTGATTTTTATGGCGACGCAAGAAGATCATCAGATTGAAATTATTGGCACCGGTTTGCTCATCGTTTTCGTCATGTTGGTCGGTTGGGCGCGTGCCAAAGTGATGGGCCGGGTTTGGTGGTGATGAGCCATCTTTCTTGAATGCCCGCGGTATGACAATTGTTTAATTGTGTGTAATTTCTGCCCCTTGCCAATGGCTGGGCAGATTCTCTTTCTCCCTTTGTGTTACTGTTGCTGTGCTAGATTTTTAATCAACTCAGTGCGACCAGCACTTAACTCACAAATTTGCACTCGAATAGTTTTTCAATCGTTCTAATTCCAATTGAAAGTAATTCATTCATGGCTACTACCCGCAAACGAGTAACAGCGAATACAGCGCTTCCCAAAGCAAAACCATCGGCCAGGTTGGCAGCAAAGTCAGCAACTAAGTCAGCAACTAAGCCAGCAGCTAAGCCAACAATTAAGACCACAATTAAGTCCGCAAATAAGTCCCCCGCTAAGGTGGCAAGCAAGCCGAGCGCAACTCCCCTAAGGCACAATCGCCCACCGGCACTCGACCATGAACACATTGCTTTGGTATTGCAAGGTGGTGGCGCGTTGGGTGCGTATCAGGCGGGTGTGTTTGAAGCGTTGGCGAAAATTCCAACCGAGCCGCATTGGTTGGCGGGCGTATCAATTGGCGCGATCAATTCTGCTTTGATTGCAGGTAACGAGCCGCATCGTCGGGTAGAGCGCTTGCAAGAATTTTGGAACTTGGTCACCTCGACGAGCAGCATGTTTGCCCCTATTTTTGATCAACAATGGTCCACTATCCATCACATGGGCGCATCGATGGCAGCTTCTTGGGGGGTGCCAGGATTTTATAAACCGCGGGTGCCGCCACCGATGTTTCAGCCGCAGGGCACTGACGGAGCGATCAGCTATTACGATACCGCGCCGCTGTTAGCGACGTTGCAACGCCTGATTGATTTTGATTTGCTCAACAGCGGGCGTGTGCGTTTATCCGTTGGCGCGGTAAATGTCCGAACTGGTAACTCGGAATATTTCGACAACACCAAGCAAATCATCGGGCCTGAACACATTATGGCCAGTGGCGCCTTGCCGCCAGCGTTTGCGCCAGTAATGATCGATGGCGAACCCTATTGGGACGGCGGCATCGTGTCAAATACGCCGTTGCAATATGTGTTGGATAACCGCGATATGAAAAAAACGATGGCGGTGCAAGTCGATTTGTTCAGCGCGCGTGGAGCGTTGCCGGTCAATATGGGCGGTGTGTTATCGCGCCAAAAAGACATTCAGTACTCGAGTCGTACCCGTTTAGGAACAGACAAAGCAGCTGAATTGCATCGGGCCAAACAATCCGTGCAACGGTTAATCG
Source organism: Sapientia aquatica (assembly GCF_004358105.1). Classification (GTDB taxonomy): domain Bacteria; phylum Pseudomonadota; class Gammaproteobacteria; order Burkholderiales; family Burkholderiaceae_D; genus Solimicrobium; species Solimicrobium aquaticum. The sequence continues at coordinate 134,010 of NZ_SMYL01000005.1, forward strand.
CAAAACTGCCAGCGAGCATGCGCAACGACCCAGAAGTTCAGCATTTAATGGAGGCAACTAAGACCGCGCATTTGGATATCGTGCATTTAATTTATCGCCAAAATCGGTATGAGCTCGAATCCAAAGACTACGAGTTTTCTCGCGCCACCATGAACGCGCATTGGGAAGCTGGGCGACGCGATATGCAGCGCACCTTGGATAATCCTAATTGGCTGCGCATGGCCAGTGATAACGATGGCATAACAGTGTATGACTTAGCGCACCAAGACATTTCGATAAAAGAGTAATCGGTTGCGATAACGATTGGTAAGGCAAAAAAAGGAGAGCAGATCGCTCTCCTTTTTTATGTTGCTATGATTGTTTCACGTTAATATTGACGCCGAGAAATAACAATGTATATTGGACGGGTTTCCACTCGGTTTCACTTGGTTTTTCTTTTCATCCCAATGCGAAAGGGCGTTCAATGTCTCGTACCTTACAAAACTGTGTTGTGGCGCTATCCCTGCTCAGCGCTGCTGTCTGCCAAGCTGCTCCCCAGTCCTTGGGCGTTCTGCCGCCAGCCAAAGGCGGATCGGTCGCCTACGATATGAATTCCGCAGGTCAAGTCGCAGCGGTGATTGAAGACGAATACGGCAATCAACGCGGGGTGTTTTTCGAAAACGGTAAATTGATTGAATTAACGCTGGCCGACGGCAAAGGCAGCGAAGCCAAGCGCATCAATAACAAAGGTGAAATCATCGGTTCTGCCAGCCAGAAAGACGGCACATGGCGCGCATTTTTGTATAACCGCGCCACCGGCATGCAAGTGCTCGACACGTTAGGCGGCACCAACAGTCACGGCACCGCGCTCAATAACGACGGTGTGGCGGTCGGTTTCTCGGATACCGCCAATGGCGAATGGCATGCGTTTGTGCAGCAACCCGGTCAAGCGATGAAAGACTTAGGCACCTTGGGCGGCAAGATTAGCTATGCCAATGGCATCAATAATTCAGGGCAAATTGTAGGCGCGGCAACCGATGTGATCGAGCATCGACATGCTTTTATCTACGATGCAGAACATGGCATGGTTGATCTAGGTACCCTTGGCGGACGATCCAGTTCGGCCACGGCAATTAATGATAAAGGCATGATTGTTGGCGCGTCCGAGACCGCCGATCACCGCTGGCATGCCTTTTTGTATGACGGTCAAAAAATGATCGATTTAGGCGCAAAAATTGGCCGTGGCGAGAGTTTTGCAACTGGCATCAATAATGCAGGGCATGTCGTTGGCACGTTGCGCGTCGGCGACGACCAAATGTCGTTCGTGTGGCGTAACAATAAAATGACGCTACATCACAGCGGCAAGGGTTTGTTCATTACCAATGCAATTAACGATTCCGAGCAAGTCATTGGGGCGACTTACGATCACGGCTTGAACGCCGCGACAATGCCGTCGAATATGCCGCCGTTTGTCGATCAAGGCTACAGTAAATTTATCGGTCAAATTTTGATGGTGATTGCGGTGGCGGGTGCGGGAGTGATTTACCGCCGACGCTATAAAGGCATTTTGTTGATGGGCTATGTCGATCCAAGAACGTGGATTCGCTGGCGCATTTAGCGGTGACTTCAAGAGGATTTATCGCGACTAGGTAAATCCTCTTTTTGCTTTAAACTCCTAAGCGATACTGCAATCCAAACTCATGCTGTAGCACAATGCGGCTGCTGGCAATCAAACTATTCAATCCCAATAAAAGCTGTACCAAACTATCTTCCGGCAAAATCCAAATTTGCCCGCGCGGTGCTTGGGCGTTGCTGCAAGCGGCGATGATCGGCGCAGCCCATTCGGCTTCGGGCGTTACATCCAATAACAGCATGCCTTCGCTGGTGGTATGCACATAAATTTCACCGCCCAAATCCAATTCAAAACAAATTCCTTGGCCTAATGGTTGGCCGGCGTTTTTATCCTGTTCCAAGAAAAAATTCAGCTCCAGATTGCTATTGGCAATCCAAATTTCTGCATCATCGACGCCATTTAAAGATTCCCATGGACGTTGATGTGATTGGGGCAGTTGCGGGCTTGAAGTCATAAAACCTAATTGAGGCGATTGGAAAAAAAGCGGGTTTGCTCACGATGGTCGTGGTTAATGCATTGCATTTTACTGGACATCACGTTTTGAATTGCCAGAAGTAAATAAATTGACCTCGATTTCTGAATTAATTAACAATAACGTGTTTTTATTGCATGTAAACTTATTAAAATACGGGTCTGTCCGCGGGCCTTAGTTTTGCTCTCGCTCGTCAATCTGATCAAGTCGTTTTTGCTCGCAGTCTGCACTCGTTCAACTTCAGGCTGACTCGAAGGCTGCTTTTATCGCATTTTTGTACTCCGCTATGAAATTCATCACCTCACTTTGCTTTGCACTATTTTTATTGATTCCGTTGTCCTCATGGTCGCAGCCAACATCGCATCGTTCCGACGATGTTTCGTCCGGTTTGCTCGCAACGGTAAGCGCCGAAAAAAAAGTCGATGGCAGCGCAGCTTCCCTTGATAAAGATGGCGAAGCGGTACTGACAATTTTTAATCGCGACATTGTGACCTTGCGTGCAACGGTGCTGGGTATTGAGCCGATCGATCGGGTAAAGCGGGCAAAAAACCGTATCGATAAACAACTCAGTTCTGGCGGCAAACATCAAGCCAGCATGACGCCGATGCCGCCGGGCATGTTGATTCAAATCGATGGCGCAGGAGCGTTTTACATCGCACCCGAAGACATCGATCAGTTTCAGCAAGAAACCCTGCAAACCACCAGTCAAAACGCGGTCGATGTACTTAACTTAATCATTGAAGAAACGCACGAAAGCCGCAGCGTCGATTTTATGTTGCGCGCCTTTGGCATCGCGCTACTGGTGACGCTTATTTATGTCGGTCTGGTCTGGCTAGTGCGGCGCGTGGAGCGGGTGATTGAGTTGCGGATTGTGGCGTTTGCTAATTCCAAAATCGATCAATTAAGTCAAATCAATCAAACCAGCGCGCAACTCATTAGCCGCGAGCGTGTTCTGTGGCTGTTTAGCCATGTGGTCGAAGCAATGGCGTGGTTACTAATTTTGATTTTAAGCTACGAATGGTTAAGCACGTTGATGGCGCAGTTCCCGATTACGCGCCCTTGGGGAGAAAACCTGAATGGTTTTTTTGTTAGCTTTGCGCTGATGTTGGGAACGGCAATGTTAAAAGCGATTCCCGATTTATTTACCGTTGGCGTGATTTTCTTATTAGCCCGAATCGCCACTCAAGCGATGGGCCGTTTTTTTGAGCGCGTACAAAATAAAGTCATTAAGCTCGATTGGCTCGATGCCGAGCTAGCGGGAACGACCAAACGCATCGCCAATATGGCGATTTGGTTGTTTGCTTTGGCGATGGCGTACCCGTACTTGCCCGGTGCGCAGACCGAAGCGTTTAAAGGCGTTTCGGTCTTGGTAGGTTTAATGATTTCGATGGGCGCATCGGGTTTGGTTGGGCAAGTCGCCAGCGGTTTGATTCTGACTTACGCGGGCATTTATCGGCGCGGCGAATTCATCCGCGTGCAAGACAACGAAGGCACGATAGTTGAAATGGGTATGTTCACCACGCGCATCCGCAATAGCATCGGAATTGAATTGACCTTGCCCAATTCGCTGGTGTTGAGCAATGTCACGCGCAATTATTCGAAGGGCGTAAAAAGCCACGAATCGGGCAAAACTGGCTATATCGTCGATGTGAATTTAAGCAGCGGCTACGATACACCGTGGCGCGATATCCAAGCGATGTTGCGCGAAGCGGCGCTGCGTACGCCCGGGGTACTCAATGAACCTGCACCTAAAGTCATTCAAACAGGGTTGGCGGATTTTTATGCCGAATATAAATTAATCTGCCATGTAATCCCGCCAGTCCCCCGACCAAGAGCGGAAACCATCGACATGTTGTACGCCAATATTCAAGACGTATTCAACGAACATGAAGTCGAAATCTTATCGCCGCATTATTTGAATGGCGTGCGCCATGAAATGAAAAACAGCTCGGATAGTGCGTGAGCTGCATTTGTTAGAATAGCGACTTTCCAAAAACTAAAAGAGCATCGCCATGATTTTAGAAGTCGCCACGTTAGACGTTAAAGCCGGGCAAGAACAGCAGTTTGAACTCGCCTTCCAACAAGCAAGCCCCATCATCGCTAGTATGAAAGGCTATCTATCGCATCAACTTCAACGCTGCTTAGAAAATAAACAGCGCTATGTGTTGCTGGTGAATTGGGCCACGTTAGAAGATCACACGATAGGCTTTAGACAGTCGCCGCAATATCAAGAATGGAAGCGTTTGCTGCACCACTTCTATGATCCATTTCCAACTGTTGAACATTTTGAGCCAGTCGTGTTTGCTTAATCAAGCGGCCACGGCATGGATTTTGGCAAAGGTGATTCAGCATTCTGATCACCTTTTTCGGTTTCGGATTTGGGCAACTCGGCGGTATCAACCGCGCGCCACCACGGTTTCACAAGCTCAGTCTGTATAGGTTCAACGGCTTGACCTAGCTGCGGCATGATTAACGGGATATTGCTTTTCTCGGCGTGCAAAAATAGCGCTTCAGCCGGCGCATCCCAAGCGTGCATGGCGAGATTGAAGGTTCCCCAATGCACCGGCAAAAATGCCCCGCCGCCGAGCAGTGCGTGCGCTTTCATCGCGTTTTCAGGGCCAAGATGAATATCGCCCCACGCAGGGTGGAATGCACCAACTTCCAACATAATCAAATCAAACGGGCCAAGTCGGTTTTTGATTTCTTCATACTGGCCGGTCAATCCAGTATCGCCGCTAAAAAATACCGAATGTTTTTCTGACTTGATGACCAGCGACGACCATAACGTGGTGTTGCGATCTTTAATCCCGCGTCCAGAAAAATGCTGCGATGGCGCGGCGGTGACCGTTAAGCCGGTATTGGGCAGCGTATAAGTTTCCCACCAATCCAATTCGGTAATCCGTTCTGGTGCAATGCCGAACGCTTCCAAATGTGCGCCCACGCCTAGGGAGGTGACAAACGGGACGTCAGACTTGGCTAACGCTTTAATCGTGAAGTAATCCAGATGGTCGTAATGGTCGTGCGAGATCACGATGAGATCGACCGGTGGCATGGCTTTGAGTGCCACCGGCACTGGCTGAAAGCGTTTTGGACCAGCGATGCGCGAAGGGGAGGCGCGTTGGCCCCACACTGGGTCGGTCAGCACCCGTAAGCCGTCGATTTCAATCAACACTGTGGAATGACCCAACCACGTGGCACGCAAACCGGAATCGGGTTTGTGTCGCCAGCTTTCTAACGGATTCATCGAAGGCAGCGGGGCAACTGGCACGCGCCGCTCTCCGCCACAGATAAAGTCTAGGATGGAAGGCATCGAAGTATCGGGATTACGCAGCCCTGGCGCGATCGGATATTGATTGCGAAAACGGTCACCATCCCATAGCGGCGAGGCCTTGATGCGTTCCAAACGTGCGCCCGTTGACTTCTTACCGAATGTCTTCATTGCCTAACCTTTTAGTTGCTTGCCGTGAATAAACTTGCTTTGGGGCATAGTAGGGCATGGTTTTCGGTATTTCAATGCGTCTTAGTCCCGATCTGGCTCACATGGCAACAAAATCCGGCTGCTGCTTGATGCGCTCCAGCCAGTTCAAAATTGCTGGATAAGGCGACAAATCAAAACCACCTTCACCAGCCACATGGGTGTATGCAAATAGCGCGATGTCGGCAATGCTGTAGGTGTTGGCAACGAGGAATTGGTGCGACGTTAAATGCGTATTCAACACATTGAGTGCCGTGATTCCAGGTTTTTTCCAACGTTCCATATCGGCTTGCCGCTCCGGCGGGTTACCTAAAAACTTCATCACGTAGCGGGAAGTAGCAATGTACGGTTCATGGCTATATTGCTCAAAAAATAGCCATTGCAGCACTTGCGCATGCGCAAAGCGATCGCTCGGACAGAGCTTTGTGCCATCGGCTAAATAATGCAAAATCGCGTTCGATTCTGGCAAATATTGGCCGGGCGCGATTTCTAATAAGGGAACTTTACCGTTGGGATTCATCGCCAAAAATTCCGGCGTGCGGGTTTCCTGTTTGACCGCATCGGTGCTAATCCACTCGAAAGGAATGTGTAATTGCTTCAGCGTGAGAAAAACCTTGTAGCAATTGCCTGAACTCAGATGACCATAGACTTTCAACATGTTTGCTCCTGTTATCGTGTTAGTTACTTAGTTTTAAGTGAAGCGCTGCATTTCATCGAGCAATTGTTCGGTCGAGATAATCCGCGCAAACTCGCCATCCAAGTTAGCCAAAGCCATCGCATGTACTACGCTGGCGGCGTGGAGTTGCCCGTCATAGTCAATTTTGTCGAAGGTGTAGGTAGCGTCTGACACCACGCTCGTACCAAAGCCAAGATTGCCCGCGCTGCGTGCGCTCGATTCCACTGAAATATTGGTGCTCACGCCCACAATCACGACTTCGGTAATGGAGCGTATTCTGAGCCATTTTTCTAAGCTGGAATGAATGAAGGCGTCGGGCACATTTTTTTCAACCACATGCTCGTGCGCCAAAGGCATTAGCGCCTCTTGAAATTCAACGCCAACTTGACCGGGTGCAAAGGCTGAGCGAGCTGATCGAGAGATATGACGAATATGGACAACCGGCGCACCGGCATCACGCCATCGGCCCAGCAATCGCCCAACATTGGCTTCGGCTGTGGGATTGTTGCGTTTGCCGACAGCAGGATTTTGCATCCCTTTTTGCATATCGACGATGAGTAAGGCGGTGCTTGAAATGGACATGGTTAAAATTTCAGAAAGATATTCTTAAAGCCAACCAGCTTCGCGTGCTAGGCGGTAGGCTTCAACTCGATTTTTTGCGTTTAATTTGCTGATCGCTTCGGACAGATAATTGCGTACCGTGCCTTCGGACAAATGAATCAGTTGCGCGATATCGGCGCTGCGTTTTCCTTCTCCTGCTAAACGTAAGACTTGGCGTTCGCGTTCGTTGAGCGGGTCTTCGGCACCGCCCCAACTTTCTTGCGCTAATTCAGGCGCAATCACTTTACCGCCCTTGTGGATGGTGCGAATTGCTGCAGCCAAGGTTTCCGACGGCGCATCTTTGAGCAAATAACCACGTACCCCGGCATTCAAGGCGCGGCGCAAAAATCCGCTGCGCGCAAAAGTGGTGACGATCAACATTTTGCTGCGTAATTGTTGTTCCTGGATCGCCACCGCCAATTCTAGTCCAGTCATTAGTGGCATTTCGATGTCGGTCATGATGATGTCGGGTTGCATGGTTTTGGCCATGGTGAGCGCTTCTAAGCCGTTGGGCGCTGTGCCGACTATATCCAAATCAGGTTCTAACTTTAAGAGTGCAGCTAACGCTCCGAGCACGAGGCCTTGGTCTTCGGCGATCAACACGCGGATCATACTTTGGCTCCTGCGCTGTTGGTCGGGCCAGACGCTGGCAAGCTGATACGTATTGATAAACCCTGTTTGATCATGATCTGCAATTGGCCGCCTATATTATTGATACGTTCGCGCATTCCGGTTAAGCCATTGCCGGGCACGACTTGATTGGCCTCACTCAATTTACTGCCATTATCGGAAATGGTCAGCACGATGTGGTCCGCGACTTTTTTTAGTTCAATGTCACAATGCGTTGCCAGCGAGTGGCGTGTGATATTAGTCACCGACTCGCGCAGGGCTAAGGTCAAAATACTTTCTGTATTGGCGTGCATGGTAAGTTGATCAATATGCGTGGTTAAGCCGATATCTGCCGCACTTAGGCAGTTAGCGGCGTTAGCTAATTCTTGGGTAAAGCCGACTTGTCGATATCCTGTCACGGCAGCGCGTACTTCACTCAGTGCGTTGCGCGCGCAGACCTCGATATCTTGGATTTCTTTTTGCGCTGCTGCTGGATCGCGCGCCAGTAATTTATTGGCTAATTCTGCTTTGATCGTAATTAGTGACAAGGTGTGACCGAGTAAGTCATGCAAGTCGCGCGAAATCCGCTCACGCTCGGCAATCGTGGCTAGATAGGCGACTTCTTCTTGCGAGCGAATCAATTTTTCGCGTGAACGCCGCAGAGCGCCTTGCATAATCCCTGCGATTCCCATTGCGGTGGAAACTAAAAATGAGGGCACCCAAAAATCCGGTCCCAGTTTGACTAAGCTAACCTCAAGCAGCAATAGCAGCATCAATACGATTAAAACTTGATATGCCCGCTTAATGGGTTCGATGGAAGTGCAGTTGGCAGCGGCAAAAATTACGAACACCGCGGCTCCAGGGTTAAAGGGCGCCCACACTGCGCCCAACAAAAACATCGTGAAAATAATACCTATTCGGTAGTTAATTCCAACCCAATTGACCAGCACAAAAAGTGCGATAAAAAATAGTACAGAAATAACGCCCAGCACGGCTTCCATGATGCTCGGCTGGACGAGAAAATATTTCCATCCAAAAAATGCAATCATCAATAGCCAAGCAAAACTCGATTTGCTTTGGTTTTCGGGAATCCAGCGCCCGCTGATAATTCGATTAGCGATAGACATGAAACAGCGTTCCTTAGGTCGAGGGAGCGAGAGCCAAACAGAGAAAGGCGAAATGCCGGCTATTTTAAGCCAGCTTTCTTTGGGTTAACAATAATTAAATTGTGCTGCCGGATTGTTTCAGCAGGGTAGTGCCATGTGCGCTACCAGCTTTGAAAATAAATAACGCACGTGCCAAGAAGGTGCCGCTGATGAGTCCCGAAATCCAATTGCTTACCGCAATGAAGTAGACATCTTCTGGATTGACGCTATGGCTGCCGATCAAGTAGCCAATGATGGATTTCACGACGAAAATACTCATCATCAAAATCAATGGAATCCAACTGCCAGGAACCACAAAATGTTGCTGGCCTTCGTGCAAAGTGACTCCGTTTCCGTGCGGTACTTTTGAGTTCATCGCGACCGCGGCGGCAGCCCCAATCGCCCAAGCGACAAAAGCAATCACGCCATGGGCCGGCACTGTTAGCACGCCGTAAAGTGCTAATGACACCATGATGGCGGGTAAAACTACGATGCGGGTACGCGATACTTTTCTGGTTTTGCTTTGCAGGTAGCCCAAATAAACTAAGCCGAAAAATAAAAATAATACCCAGGTTGGAAAGCCGTTCGTTGCGTTTGTCATGATCTAATCTCCGTTGTTTGAAGGTAATACGTTGGGTTAAAGGTGCTTCGTCGATGGAATGCAGTTTGAACCCAAGCGAACTGGCGCAACAGGGGCAAGTGTCAGGAAATCGAGGTGACAATTGTCATGACTTGATGCAATGGAGGGATAGTTGAGTTTGTTAATGCTGTTTTTGACCGAAAAAGTCGCTAAAACAGGCGTAAATCTAGTTCCACAGTACTAGTTTCACAATGGTAATATCTTGCTAAATAAAAAGTAAGTTAACCCTTGTTCGCCTATTTTTAGCGCTGTTTAGACGATTTCCCTCTCACTTATTAAACAAGTCGCCATGAAACTGACACGATTATTGTTATGCGCTTCTTTCTGCTGTTCTTCCATCTTGGCGCATGCGCTTGATTTGCCCGGAACAAGCACTCCTGCTGCTGCGCCAGTCTCAAAAAATACGGATGCAGTGGTCACTGTCGAAAACCGTGAAATTGTCACGTTTCGCTCGTCGGTCTTAGGAATTGAGCCGCTCGAGCGGGCAAAACGAGCGGAGAGCCGGGTTGCAGCGCAACTGAGCACAGGCGGACAACATAAAGCCAGCATGATCGACTTGCCGCCGGGGATCTTGATTCAAATCGACCAAACCGGCAGCTTTTATATTGCACCAACCGACATCGATCAGTTTCAGCAAGAAAGCTTGCAGGGTGTCGGTCAAAAAACGGTCGATAACTTAAATCTAGTCATTGCCGAAACGCGCGAAAGCCGTAGCCTGAATTACATGCTCAAAGCCTTTGCTTTGGCGAGCTTGGCGACGGTCATTTATTTGGTTTTGTTGTGGGCAATCCGCCGAATTCGGCGCGTGGTCGAAGCGCGCATCTTGGCATTTTCCAATTCCAAGATTGATCAGCTCGATCTCAACAGCGCTCAAATCGTCAGCCGTGAGCGTGTCCAATGGGTGCTCAGCCGCTTGGTGCAAACTTTTTCTTGGCTGCTTGTTTTATTGATCTCCTACGAATGGCTTAGCGTCGTGTTGGAGCAATTCCCCTTAACGCGGCCTTGGGGCGAGCATTTGCATGGCTATTTCATCGGCTTGATTGTGATGCTGGGCAGCGCGATATTGAAAGCGATTCCCGATTTATTTACCGCCTTCGTCATTTTCTTATTGGCGCGCGCCGCCACCCAAGGATTAAGCCGATTTTTTAATCGAGTCAAAGACGGCAGTATTAAATTGAGTTGGCTCGATGCCGAGGTGGCAGTGCCGACAAGGCGCATTGTTAATCTGGCGATTTGGTTGTTTGCCTTGGCGATGGCTTATCCGTATTTGCCGGGCGCAAATACGGAAGCGTTTAAAGGCGTCACGGTGTTGGTCGGTTTAATGGTTTCGATGGGCGCGTCCGGCTTGGTCGGCCAATTGGTCAGCGGCTTGATTTTGACCTATACCGGCATCTACCGCAAAGGCGAGTTTATTCATGTGCTGGATTACCAAGGATCGATAGTCGAAATGGGGATGTTCTCGACCCGCATCCGCAATGGAATGGGTGTGGAATTGACGCTGCCCAATTCGTTGGTGCTCAGTAATGTGACGCAAAATTATTCCAAAGCGGTGCAGGGCATTGGCTTCATCATCGATACCAAAGTCACGATTGGTTATGACACGCCGTGGCGGCAAGTGGAGCAAATGCTGATCATGGCGGCGCTGCGTACTGAAGGTGTAATTAATGATCCTGCGCCCAAAGTGTTTCAAACGGCGTTGTCGGATTTTTATCCAGAGTATTTATTGATCTGTCAGGCCATTCCTAGTGACGCGCAATTACGCGCCCAAGTGATGAGTCGCTTGCATGCCAATATTCAAGACGTATTCAATGAATTTGGCGTGCAAATTATGTCGCCTAATTATCGTGGCGATCCAGCTAAAGATAAGATCGTTGCCAAAGAAGATTGGTATAAAGCGCCGGCGAAATTGCCCGATTAAATAGCCCGGTAATTGGATTCAACCGAACAATCGGGCAGCGGCTTGCCCGCTTTTTACTGCGGTTTCGAGCGTGGCGGGATAAGGACTTTCGGTGTAGTCGCCAGCCAGCGCCAATCCTGCCAACGGTAGTTGGTTGCTAGGCCGTGCTAAGGCGGGAGTGCAGGCAAAGGTAGCACGTTTTTCTGTAATGACTTGTGACCATTCTGGTGTGGCTAATTGCGGGTTGTTGAAGTCGTGCGCTAATTGCTTAGCGCATTGCAGCGCCAGTTCTGCATGACCGGATTCGGTCGCTAGGCCAGATGTACTGATGACCACCGCAAATAAACCATCTTGAAGCCCACCGTTTGAGCCATCAAATTGGCCTCGATCAAAGACAAATTGCCCCCAGCGATGCTCAGCCTGATTTTCCAATAAAGCTAGAAAAGGACGCGGCAAGCGCGTTCCAGCCTGATATTTTAAATAGCAAGTCGTGATCGGTTCGTAGTCAAAAGCGGGGATATGATCGGCTAAATTGAGTTGCATTAATAAGGTGCTAGCCGCCTCGGCGTTAGTGGCGATAACCACGCCATCGAAGCGCATTGCTTCTTGTTGGATGTTTGGATTGAAATCCAACTGCCATTGTTGGTCAATTGGTGTAACTGATTGCACCGCGCAACCCACATGAACTTGCCCGCCGCGCACTTGAATATAATCAGCCGCCGGTTGCGGCAACAAATGACTCAGATCAGTGCGGGCAATTAACATATCCGACGCTTTGCGGCGCGCGCCTAAACTGTCTTTTAAGACCGCTAAAAATACCTGTGCCGAGGCGCGCTCAATCGGCGTGTTCAGTGCTGCGATGCACAGCGGCTGCCACATCAGTTGGATTAAGCGCTCAGTTTGATCAAAACGTTCTAATAATTCGGCCACGCTGCAATCGGTGTATAACTGCCAATCCATCCAGCGGGCTGCACTGGAAAAGCGTGCCAACGACATCTTATCTTCGCGCTGCAAACCTTTGGCACGCAGCAATGCAGCAATCAGATGAAACGGAGCCGGTAATTTAGGTGCGATAAATTGCATCCCGCCAGACTGGTCGGGATAATACATTTGCAGAGGAAGGCGCAGTAGCGCAGCATCGGGATCGACGCCGAGCGTGTTGAGCAAATTCAAGGTCGCTTCATACGCGCCCAGCAAAATGTGCTGGCCATTGTCACAATCGATGCCGTGCAGATGGACCTGCCGCGCTCGACCACCCAAGGTACGCGCTGCTTCAAACAAATGCACTTGATGCCCGCGTTTAGCCAGCTCAACCGCTGCGCTGCAACCGGCCCATCCTGCTCCAATGACGGCGTATTTCATGCGACGTCCATATCAATTAACCACGCACATAGGTAATCCACGCCAGCCATAGTTTGCGGATGGGCGTGAGTGAAATTCGGTGATGTAAGACTTTAAAGCCGTCTTCTTTGACTTCTTCTAACACCGTACGATAGATGGCCGCCATGATTAAGCTAGTGCGCTGGGCGCGTCTATCTTCGGCTGGAAGCAGGGCGAACGCCTGTGCATAACATTGCTGTGCGCGCTCGTATTGGAACTGCATTAGCGCGGTAAATTGCTCTGTATGGCGCGCGTTTAAAATGTCGGCAGCGGTTACGCCAAATTGCTGCAATTCGTTGATCGGTAAGTAAATCCGACCTTTACGCGCATCGTCGCCCACGTCGCGGATGATGTTGGTGAGTTGGAAAGCGAGACCAAGTTTTTCGGCAAACTCCAAGGTTTTGGGATTAGTTACGCCGAAAATACTGGCGGATAAAATTCCCACCACGCTGGCGACATGCCAGCAGTATTTTTGCAAGCCAATAAAATCCAAGTAGCGAGTTTGGGTTAAATCCATCTCCATGCCATCAATAATGGCCAGCAAATGTTTGCCCTGTAATTGGTAGGTCGCCATATGCGGCTCCAAAGCGCGCATTACCGGATGGGTGGGCTTGCCTGCCAACATGGCGTTGACTTCGGAACGCCACCAAATTAACTTATTCTGCGCAACGGTCGCATCGCTGGTTTCATCCACGGCATCGTCGACTTCGCGACAAAATGCGTACAAAGCAGTAATCGCCAAACGGCGCGGCTTGGGCAAAAATAAAAAGCTGTAATAAAAACTGGAGCCGCTTTGAGCGGCTTTTTGTTGGCAATATTCGTCTGGAGACATGCGTGCTTGGGATGTAATGGTGCGCTAATTAAGGTTGGCGAAGGATAGGCAAGTGGCTCACGATGAGGTGCAAAATCCGTTCGCCGCGAACGAAGGCTCTATGCTATCCGACTGAATAGCTTGCTCAAAGTAAATTTTACGGGAAAGACAGAAAAAATCCTGCTTAGCACCAAAATTGGCGAAGACCAACCAAGCACCCATGGATTTTGACCATGTTGAAAGGATATTCAGATATTTTGCCGATTATTCGCCCTTATTTTCACAAAATGCCAAATCCATGCAAGGTAACTGTAATATTTCTCTGAGACTATAATCGGCTTCGCAACTCAGTCATTAATGTCGATATAATCCATGAACCATTTCGAGAACGGCAATGTCGCTAGGCGGCAATTGGTACAACTTAAGCACGACGTTTTAGCTTGCTATTACGACAAAAATTACAACAGGAGATAAAAATGAAGCAGATTTCTTCGCAGATAGGCTGGCTGGTATTGGCGCTAGTCGGCGCCTTCGCACTTGGTTACGTCGCATTAAACCGAGGTGAAAGCATTAACGCGTTATGGATTATCGTCGCCGCAGTATCGGTTTATTTGATTGCCTATCGCTATTACAGCCGTTTCATTGCCGATAAAGTGTTGGGCGTGGACGCGACCCGTAAAACTCCTGCCTACAAATTCAACGATGGTTTGGACTATGTTCCTACCAATAAATACGTTTTGTTTGGTCACCATTTTGCCGCCATTGCTGGTGCGGGTCCTTTGGTTGGCCCAGTGCTAGCCGCGCAAATGGGTTATCTACCCGGTATGTTGTGGATTTTGGCCGGCGTGGTGTTTGCCGGCGCAGTGCAAGATTTTATGGTGCTGTTCGTGTCGGTACGCCGCGATGGCCGCTCTTTAGGTGATTTGATTAAATCCGAACTCGGCACTGTGCCGGGTGTCATTGCGCTGTTTGGCTGCTTTATGATCATGATCATTATTTTGGCGGTCTTGGCGCTGATTGTGGTCAAAGCCCTGACTCACAGCCCTTGGGGAACATTCACCGTTGGCGCAACGATTCCAATCGCTTTGTTCATGGGTATTTACATGCGCTACATTCGCCCAGGTCGGATCGGTGAGATTTCTGTCGTTGGTTTTGTGTTGCTGATGTTGGCGATTTATTTCGGTGGTTATGTTGCAGGCAACCCAGAATTGGCCGCCATGTTTGACTTTAATGGCAAACAATTGACTTGGGCTTTGATGATTTACGGCTTTATCGCTGCCGTCATTCCAGTGTGGTTGTTGTTAGCACCGCGCGATTATTTATCTACTTTCTTAAAAATCGGCACTATCGTTGGTTTGGCCTTGGGCGTGTTGTTTGTTGCGCCAGATTTAAAAATGCCTACGATTACCCGTTTCATCGATGGCACCGGTCCGGTCTGGGCAGGTAACCTATTTCCTTTCCTGTTCATTACCATTGCCTGCGGCGCGGTATCTGGATTCCATGCTCTGATTTCGTCCGGTACCACACCGAAAATGTTGGAAAACGAAAGCCAAGCGCGCTTGATTGGCTACGGCGGTATGTTGATGGAATCGTTCGTGGCAATTATGGCGTTGGTAGCCGCATCGGTCATCGATCCGGGTGTGTACTTTGCGATGAATAGTCCCGCAGCGGTAATTGGCACAACGCCAGAAGCGGTCTCGGCAGTGATTAATGGTTGGGGTTTTGCCATTACGCCAGATATGTTGCTGCAAACGACAAAAGACATCGGTGAAACCACAATTCTGTCGCGCGCTGGCGGTGCTCCGACTTTAGCCGTTGGTATGGCGCATATCCTGCACCAATTCATCGGCGGCCAAGCGATGATGGCGTTCTGGTACCACTTTGCGATTTTGTTTGAAGCGTTGTTTATTTTGACCGCTGTTGATGCGGGAACACGCGCGGGTCGTTTCATGCTGCAAGATTTATTGGGCACCTTTGTTCCTTCGCTCAAGAAGACCGATTCGTTAATAGCGAACTTAATCGCGACCGGCGCTTGTGTGGCCTTATGGGGATATTTCTTGTACCAAGGCGTGGTCGATCCGCTTGGTGGTATTAATACCTTGTGGCCGTTATTCGGTATTGCCAACCAAATGTTGGCGGCAATTGCCTTGACGATGTGCGCGGTAGTACTGTTTAAAATGAAGCGTCAACGTTATGCTTGGGTTGCGATTTTCCCGACGATTGTGTTGTTGACCTGCACTCTTACAGCCGGCTGGATTAAAGTGTTCGATCCAAGTCCTAAATTGGGTTTCTTGGCCATCGCTAATAAATTCCAAACCGGAATCGACAAGGGCGTATTAATTGCTCCCGCTAAATCGATGGAAGAAATGGGGCGTTTGGTGTTTAACAACCGACTCGATGCTGGTTTAACTTTGCTGTTTATGTTTGTGGTGATTAGCGTGGTTGGTTTTGGATTGAAAACTGCTTTCCACTCACTTAAAAGCAATCAATCAACGGCGAAAGAATCGCCTTACGAAGCGATGGCGTAATTAGTCTTAGCAGCACAAATTTGCGCTATGAGCTGGAATTTGCCGATGAATAGTTCATCGGCAAATTTCATTTTTGCATTACGTTTCAAGGAAATGATTATGTTAGAAGAACTAGGCAAAGTAGGGCGCTATCTAGGGCAAGCGGCGCGTCTGATGGTCGGTGTTCCAGATTATGAAGTGTATGCTGCGCACATGCGTCTAAATCATCCTGAGCAGCATTGCATGACGTATGAAGAGTTTTTCCGCGAACGGCAAGAAGCCCGTTATAACGGCAAAGGCGCTGGCAAGTGTTGCTAATGCGCGCCGCTAGTTCTCAACGTTAAGTCAGTCGCAATGACTCAGTCTGAATCCGTTGTTAAGCGTTTTCTTCCTTGGGTAGTGGCCTCCGCTCTGTTTATGGAGCAACTCGATTCCACTATCGTTAATACGGCCGTTCCGGCCATGTCAGCTAGTTTGGGCGTCACTCCACTAAGTTTGAAAGCGGTGGTGACCAGCTATATTTTGAGTTTAGCGGTGGGTATTCCTGTTAGCGGTTGGATTGCTGATCGCTTCGGCACGCGCCGTGTGTTTAGCTTTGCGGTCACTTTATTTACGATTGCGTCAATTTTGTGCGGCTTATCGGTCAATGTGCCTATGCTGGTCGCTTCCCGCGTACTGCAAGGTTTAGGCGCAGCGTTAATGATGCCGGTCGGGCGCTTGACGATCGTGCGTACATTCCCTAAATCTGAACTGCTCGCGGCCATGAACTTTGTGATTATTCCGGCGTTAATTGGCCCGTTGTTGGGGCCGTTGGTAGGTGGATTAATTGTGCATTGGTTGTCGTGGCGGGTGATCTTTTTTGTCAATGTTCCGGTTGGTTTGGTGGCGCTATATTTGAGTCACCATTATATGCCTAATTATTATGGGGATAGCCAGCGTCCCTTAGACGTTATCGGCTTAGTGCTATTCGGTTCTGGAACGGCATTGATGTCGTGGTTGCTAGAGATATTTGGCCAGCATGATTTGAGCAATATGTCGGCCTTGATTTTGTTTGGTTTGTCGGTAATGCTGTTGGCGGCCTATGTTTGGCATGCGCGCGAACACGTCTACCCTTTGCTCAATTTGGCGTTGTTCAAAGTGCGTACTTTTCGGGTTGGTGTCGGCGGTGGATTTATCACTCGGCTGGGTATAGGCGCGCTGCCATTTTTACTGCCGCTGTTGTATCAACTCGGTTTAGGCTTACCTGCTTGGCAATCCGGTCTGCTAATGATGCCGTCGGCCTTGGCTGCGATGGGCATGAAGATGATTGCGACCAAAGTATTAGCGCGTTTTGGTTATCGTCGAATCCTAACGATTAATACGGTGATGATAGGCTGCACGATTGCGTGTTTTTCACTCGTTGATACGACTACGCCGATTGCATTGATTGTCTTGTTAGGCTTTACGATGGGATTTTTTAATTCACTGCAATTTACCTGCATGAATTCCATGGCGTATGCGGACATCAAAACGCCCGACGCCAGCATGGCGAGCACGATTGCTAGTTCGCTGCAGCAACTTTCGATGAGTTTTGGCTTGGCTTTTGGCTTATTGATTACTGGCTGGTTTTTAGCTGGGCTGCCACAAACCAATCATGTGGCGGTGCTAAGCGCGTTGCATCGTGCATTTATCTGCATGGGTGCGATTACTATTATCTCTGCGCTGACTTTCACCACGTTGCGCGTGAACGATGGTGAAAACGTCAGCAGGGCGCACAACAGTTAGAAGATCGTTTATTTTGCTGGGGTTGGAGCGGGAGTTGGTTCGCTAGTTGCTGCTCTAACACCAGCGCGCGTCACATCCACCGCCGAGCCCACCACCGCAGAGCCAACATTGACCGTCGTTCCCACCACGGCCGAACCAACGGTGACCGTTGTGCTGACCACCGCGTCAGCGACTGCAATTACCGCGCAGCCGCTTAATAAAGTCGTTACGCAGACGATCAGCGTGCCTAATTTAAAGGCGTGGAAAAAGGGATGTTTAAGCATAATGAGTCTCCGAATATGCCCGAAGTATAAATGAGAACGGTAATTTTCCGCTCAAATTACTTGCTTAAATGAATTATTAAAACCACTTATTGCCGCTATTTCGCTGCATAGCAAAATATAAATTTTAGTGGTAAATATTCGGAGAACAGCGCGTTGAATCGTCAATTTCCGGATTTTTCTCCCTAAAATGGTGAAATTGCTTGACATAAATTGGTGCAACGCATTACCGTACTACTCCGCTCCTACATCTAGGAGCAACCAAGTCCACATCATGACTCATCCCGTTAATCATGTGCGACTCGCTTTATCAAGTTTTGAAGCTAGTTTGTTCTAACCCATGCCACAAGCGTGAGAAGTTTTTTCTGTATTGGGTGACTTAGCAAATCCAGTTGTCATTAGTTTTTGTGCGTAACACACCTACGGTTGTGTGAAGCGCGAAGGCGGTGACGATAAAAGTGTGTAAGCAGGTAAGAATTGTTTATGCGTCTGGTGGAGCACTTGTTGTCTGGTATGGCACTTCGCAAGGTGAGGACATCCGATCAATCTCCTATGGACCTTGAAAGGAACTGCAAGTGAGCAATAATCCCGATTTAACAGGCGCGGAAATCTTAGTACGCTGCTTGGCCGAAGAAGGCGTTGAACATGTGTTCGGCTACCCTGGCGGCGCGGTATTGTATATTTACGATGCCATCTACAAACAAGACAAATTCCAACACGTACTCGTTCGTCATGAACAAGCTGCATTGCATGCGGCAGATGCGTATTCGCGTTCATCCAACAAAGTTGGCGTTGCTCTGGTGACCTCCGGTCCCGGCGTTACCAATGCGGTAACGGGTTTAGCAACCGCGTACATGGATTCCATTCCCATGATTGTGATCTCCGGCCAAGTGCCGAGCAGCGCAATTGGTCAGGATGCTTTCCAAGAATGCGACACCGTTGGAATTACGCGTCCCTGCGTCAAGCACAATTTCTTAGTGAAAGATGTGCGTGATCTGGCAGAGACAGTCAAAAAGGCTTTCTATATCGCGACAACTGGCCGTCCTGGTCCGGTGTTGATCGATATTCCTAAAGATATCAGTATGCACAAGTGTGCTTATTCCTATCCTAAAGAAATTGAAATGCGCTCCTACAAGCCGGTCGATAAAGGTCATGCTGGGCAAATTCGTAAGGCGCTGCAACTGCTTTTGCAAGCCGAACGACCCATGATTTATGCCGGCGGTGGCGTGATTTTAGCCAATGCTTCGCCAGAATTGAATAAGCTGGTGGACCAACTCGGCTTCCCTTGCACCAATACCTTAATGGGCTTGGGCGCCTATCGCGCATCGGATGAAAAATACGTTGGTATGCTGGGCATGCACGGAACGTATGAAGCCAATATGGCGATGCAAAATTGCGATGTGTTGATTGCAATTGGCGCACGTTTCGATGATCGCGTGATCGGTAATCCAAAACATTTCGCCTCGCAACAGCGCAAGATTATTCATATCGATATTGATCCGTCATCAATCTCCAAGCGCGTTAAAGTCGATATTCCAATTGTTGGTAATGTTAAAGACGTGCTGCAAGAATTGCTCTCGCAATTAGCCGCTGCCGAAAACAAACCAAAGGCTGCGGCTATAGCTCCGTGGTGGAAACAAATTAACGAATGGCGTACACGTGAATGCTTAAAATACACGCCGTCCACCGAAGTCATCAAGCCGCAATCAGTCGTAGAGAAAGTTTGGCAAATCACTAAAGGTGACGCCTTCATTACCTCTGACGTTGGTCAGCATCAAATGTGGGCAGCGCAGTACTACGGTTTCGACAAACCACGTCGTTGGATTAATTCCGGCGGCTTAGGCACGATGGGCGTAGGCTTGCCTTACGCGATGGGCGTGCAAATGGCGAATCCCGATGCGACCGTGGCATGTATTACGGGCGAAGGCTCAATTCAAATGTGTATCCAAGAATTGGCCACTTGCAAGCAATACCACCTCACACCAAAAATCATTTTGCTCAACAACCGTTTCTTAGGAATGGTGCGTCAGTGGCAGCAAATTGATTACTCGTCACGTTATTCCGAGTCGTACATGGATTCCTTACCTGATTTCTCTAAATTGGCGGAATCGTATGGACATGTTGGGATGAAGATTGAGCATCCATCGGATGTTGATGGTGCCTTGCGTGACGCGTTTGCGATGAAAGATCGTTTAGTGTTTATGAACTTCATTACTGATCAAACCGAAAACGTTTGGCCGATGGTCAAAACCGGTAAAGGTCTCTCTGAAATGTTACTTGGTTCGGAGGACTTATAACATGCGCCATATTATTTCAGTCTTATTAGAAAACGAAGCCGGTGCATTGTCACGCGTAGTAGGTTTGTTCTCAGCCCGCGGCTACAACATCGAAACGCTAACTGTCGCGCCAACCGAAGACGCAACACTGTCGCGCTTAACCATTGTTACCACGGGTTCGGACGACGTGATCGAGCAAATCACCAAGCATTTAAACCGCTTGATCGAAGTGATTAAGGTCGTTGATTTAACCGAAGGCGCGCACATCGAGCGCGAACTGATGTTGATCAAAGTGCGCGCAGTAGGTAAAGAACGCGAAGAAATGAAACGCACCGCCGATATTTTCCGTGGCCGCATTATTGATGTCACTGAAAAAACCTACACCATCGAATTGACCGGCAACAAAGCCAAGCTAGATGCCTTCATTGATTCGATCGAACGCACCTCTATCTTAGAAACAGTGCGTACCGGCGGTTCAGGTATTGGGCGCGGTGAACGCATACTCAAGGTTTAAATTTAACATTTAATTTAGCAAGCTTATTCTTCTGCATCTCTAATTCAGATCAGATAACCAATTTAAAAATTTAGGAAAATAAAATGAACGTTTTTTACGACAAAGATTGTGACCTCTCCTTAATCAAAGGCAAAAATGTAGCCATCATCGGCTACGGTTCCCAAGGCCACGCGCATGCGCAAAACTTGAACGATTCTGGCTGCACAGTGACTGTCGCTTTGCGTAAAGATGGCGCATCGTGGAACAAAGCTAAAAATGCTGGCCTGAATGTAGCTGAAGTCAACGAAGCCGTTAAAGCCGCTGACGTCATCATGATTTTGCTGCCTGACGAAAATATCGCGCAAGTCTATAACGAAAACGTAGCCCCGCATGCTAAACAAGGCGCCGTATTGGCTTTTGCTCACGGCTTTAACGTGCACTACGGTCAAGTGGTACCACGTGCTGATTTAGACGTCATCATGATCGCGCCAAAAGCACCAGGCCACACTGTACGCGCAACCTACACGCAAGGCGGCGGCGTTCCACATCTGATCGCTGTGTATCAAGATAAATCAGGCTCAGCCCGCGATATCGCTTTGTCGTATGCAATGGCAAATGGCGGCGGTCGCGCTGGTATCATCGAAACTAACTTCCGCGAAGAAACTGAAACTGACTTGTTCGGTGAGCAAGCGGTGTTGTGCGGCGGCGCGGTTGAATTGATCAAAGCTGGTTTTGAAACCCTGACTGAAGCCGGTTACGCACCAGAAATGGCGTACTTTGAGTGTTTGCATGAATTAAAATTGATCGTTGATTTGATCTACGAAGGCGGTATCGCCAACATGAACTACTCGATTTCAAACAATGCTGAATACGGCGAATACGTCACCGGCCCAAGAATCGTGACCGAAGACACCAAAAACGCCATGCGCCAATGTTTGAAAGACATTCAAACCGGCGAATACGCGAAGAGCTTCATTTTGGAAAACAAAGCTGGTGCACCAACATTGATTTCCCGTCGCCGTTTGAATGCAGAGCATCAAATTGAACAGGTGGGGGCTAAGTTGCGTGGGATGATGCCTTGGATTGCCAAGAACAAAATGGTTGATCAATCGAAAAACTAATTTATTCTGTCATCGGCATCATTCTTGTTTGGGCGTGTAAGCCCAAACAGCTTTAAGCTAAAAACGCTACGCAGGTAGCGTTTTTTTACGCATAAAGTGCCTTGGATTGCCAAGAACAAAATGGTTGATCAATCGAAAAACTAATTTATTCTGTCATCGGCATCATTCTTGTTTGGGCGTGTAAGCCCAAACAGCTTTAAGCTAAAAACGCTACGCAGGTAGCGTTTTTTTTTACGCATAAAGTGCCTTGGATTGCCAAGAACAAAATGGTTGATCAGTCGAAAAACTAATTGATTCTGTCATCGGCATCGTCCTTGTTTGGGCGTGCAAGCCCAAACAGCTTTAAGCAAAAAACGCTACCTCGGTAGCGTTTTTTTATGGGCGAATTAAACGTATCGACGGTTCAAAGTTGTATAACTATTATGATTGCGCAGTGCAATCAATCCAAATTGAAAAAAGTGATAACGACAATTAACTCTTTGATTTTAATAAAGTAAATTAAATTTGCATTTTGTTGAATTTGTGCAACTGGCGTGTGAATTATCGTTCTAAAATAAGTTACAATTTTAACGTAATGCAATATTTTCAATTGGAAATACGGCTTTGATTCACAATTTACTCCGTTCCATAGCAAACGAAGCCGTAACGCTGGAGGCGCCGATGTTGGTAATTTCATCGGGATTGCGGCGTTCATGAGCGTGCGGAAATGAACGAATAAAACCGGACTTAAGATTAAAAAGTAAGCAGCGATGTTGAATGTTCGACTCAAGCTCAAAGTATTCACAACCCAAGTAAATGGCATTTAAATTTTCACGATTAGTCTTGTTGATGATTCTCTGGTTTGGTTTTTTACTGAGCCCAGTTTGTCATGCACAAGCCAATGCCAATTTAGCGGCGTCCGAGTTGGCTTACAGTTGCCCGTCGGAGGGGCTATTCCAAAATGGGCAAGCCCGCGATGTTGAATGGCGTGCTACCGACAACGGTGTAGCATTCGTTGAGCCAAAATCGCATTGCTGGATTCGGGTCAATTTGCAGCGCGTCCAAGTTGAGACTGGTTCGCCTAACTATCTACTGTTTTCTCGCTCGCCTATGTTGTCGAGCGCCTTTTACGACGCACAAGGTCAATTAATCGACCTGACCAAATTTGAGGGCAGCAAACATGCGCCGTTGATTAGTGGCCGGCTTAGCCTGTTCCCTCTGTTTAGTCTGGCTCCCGGCCCACTGTATATCAAGCTTGATTCCGCCAATCCCACATTCGATGAGCGGGTGATGGTAAAGACGCCCGGCACCCTAGAAGCGTTGGGGAAAGCACAAAGTACCACGATTGTATTGACTGTCCTTGCAGCTACGGGCTTGTTGACTTCCGCGTTGTTTACGGCCTCGTTTGGGATTGCGTTACGGGATATCGATTTTGGTATTTATTCTTTGTATTCCTTCTTTATCGGTTTGACCTTGCTAGCTTGGGATCAAGTCGATGCATTTGGTTTGGGAAATCATTACGGCTGGCTCTGGCAGCTTTCTGCGCCCCTTGCAACGATGATGCTGTGTTGGCTGTCGATCCGGTTTGGACAATTCAATCAATACAGTGTCGTGGCGGCGATTGGACTAAAATTATTTATCGCTTTCAACGGAATCATGCTGATCTGGGCGCTTGTTGCTCTGATTGGTGTGCCGGTTGGTTCCATGCCATTTAATCGGATCAATTACGAAAACTGGCAAGACGTTCTGGTTGGCGGCTTGATTATGATAGGTGGCTTGCAAGCTTGGCGGCGCGGCGCAAAAGACGGCTTGTTAATGTTTTTGAGCCTGTCACCGTCCATGTTTAGTGATCTAGTTAACCGCGTTTGGGATCCAGCTGTTGCGCCGTTCTTGCACTCTTCGGTGGGCATCACTTTTCCGACGCAATTCAATCAGTTAATTCACATTAATGGCTCGCTGACTTGGTTGGCGTTGCCTTTGGTATTTTGTTTTTGTTTGGCGCGCCGCACTTTGTTATTGCACCGCGCCTTGATCGAAGAACGCAAGTTATTAGAAGAACGGGTTGTGGAGCGTACTCAAGATTTACATCTGGCTAACAAGGAATTGGAATTATTAGCTGCTACAGATGCGCTCACCGGTTTGGTTAATCGTCGTCGGATGATTGAATGGATTAACCATGAAATGGATCGCTGCCGCCGCACTAAGAAGCCCTTGGCGCTGTGCATGATAGACGTCGATAACTTCAAGTTTATTAATGATAATTACGGCCACCCAACTGGTGACCGCGTGATTGCCGCGATTGCTAGTGTATTCAAAGAAGTCATGCGCCGCACCGATATCGCCGCTCGCTTTGGTGGGGAAGAATTTTTGTTGTTGATGCCCGAAACCGACGAAACCGAAGCATTGCTGGTGAGCGAGCGGTTGCGGGAAGTCATCGCTGCCATCCCATTCTTCTCGGATAATGGCTATCCGTTTGCCTTAACGGTCAGCATCGGTGTGACCCTGTTTGACCATGGTGTGGCGCACGATACTATTTCCAATATCTTGACTAGAGCAGATAAAGCGCTCTATTCAGCCAAGCATGCGGGCCGAAATCAAGTGATTTTTGCGTAACTGGTTTGCTTAGTCGGATACGCAAAATATAATTAAAAAAAGCGGTGCAACGTTGAGTTGTGCCGTTTTTATTTGAATGAGAAGTAGTTTTTAATTACGACAATACTCAGGGGAAAACATGAAATCTGTTCTTTGCTCATTGCTGTGCGTGCTGGCGCTGTCAGCCGCGCAAGCCGACGAAACCAAATCGCTAGTTAAGCCGCTGTCCAAATCGGAAATCGACACCTTAGTCCAGCGTTCGATGGCAACCTTCCATGTTCCCGGTATTGCGGTAGCTGTGATTAAAGACGACAAGGTCGTGTATTCCAACGGCTTTGGCGTGCGCTCCTTAAATGCTAAGCAAAAAGTTGATGAGCATACCTTGTTCGGCATTGCGTCCAATTCCAAAGCCTTTACTAGCGCAGCGCTGGGCATATTGGTCGATCAAAAGAAAATCAAATGGGACGACAAAGTCACCGACTATATTCCTGAGTTTAAGATGTACAACCCCTATGTGACGGATGAATTTACGATCCGCGATTTGCTCACGCACCGCAGTGGATTAGGTTTGGGGGCAGGGGATTTAATGTTGTGGCCAGAAGGCAGTGATTTTACCCGCGCCGATGTGATTCATAATTTGCGCTTTTTAAAGCCAACGTCGAGCTTCCGTTCCAAATACGATTACGACAATAATTTATACATCATCGCCGGCGAAATCGTCGCACGCGTTTCTGGCTTATCGTGGGAAGACTTTATTGCGCAACATATTTTTCAACCGATCGGTATGACCGAAAGCGCTCCTTCGTTTTTCCGCTTAAAAGACAAATCGAACATCGTTGCGCCGCATGTCGAATTTGACGGCAAATTGCAAGCCGTGGATGCGCAACTCACCGAAGTCTCGGACGCGGCAGGGGGCATAAATAGTAATCTAGTTGACCTGAGTAAATGGGTGCGCCTGCAATTAAATAGCGGCGCCTATGGCAAGGATTTATCGCAGCATTTATTTAGCGCCGAAGTGCAGCAAGAAATGTGGTCGCCGCAAACGATCACGCCGTTTGACCACAAATTCAATCCCTACAACACACACTTTGCCGCCTACGGATTAGGCTGGGGATTGCGTGATGTGAATGGCTATAAACAAGTTGGTCACACCGGCGGATTAACCGGCGTCGTCACGCAAGTAACCTTAATTCCAGAATTAAAACTCGGCATTATTGTGCTCACCAATCAACAAGTCGGCGCAGCGTTTAGCTCGATTACTGACACGATTAAAGATGCGTATTTCGGCCTACCGAAAGTCGATCGGATTGCGCAATATCATGCGCGTTTAGAAGAGAAGAACGACGAAGATGCCAAGGCGGTAGCTGCGGTGTGGGCTAAAGTCGATGCGCAAAAAAATGCGGTCAATTCGATTGCGCCAGTCAGCCTAGTCGGCACCTATCGAGACAATTGGTTTGGCGACGTGGTGCTGAGCTACCAAGACGGTAAGTTATTGTTTACCTCTGCCCATTCGCCGAAATTAAAAGGCGAAATGTTTTACTACCAAGGCACGACTTACGCCGTTAAATGGTTTGAACGCAGTATGTTAGCGGACGCGTTTGCCACGTTTTTATTCGGCGTGGATGGCAAGCCGACGGGAATTAAAATGGCCGTTATTTCTGAGATGACCGACTTTAGCTATGACTTTCAGGATTTGGATTTGAAGTTGGTAAAGTAGGGCGGCGTTGGTTCGTTGAGATGGCAAGCGCTTTCATAGGCTTGCGGTGCGTAGGTTCTCCATGATTGCCAAATGTAGCGACTAAATTTGTCTTTTTGCCAGGTAAATAGCGCTGTAATTTAATGCCACTTATTGATGTGGCACAAAGAAACTTATCGTTAAATGTTAATTTAAGTAGTGTCCGTAGGGTAAATGTTGGTTGAATTCAGGTATTCTCTTGTGAGTTGCGGAGACGCAATTCCCTTTTTTATTTGGAGAATCGTATGAAAAAATTAGTGGCAATTACCTCTGTTGTATTGTGTGGCGCGCTTAGTTTGCCAGCATTAGCCCAGCAGACCAAAGGCACGGTACTAATGGTTTCAGGCAGTGGAGAAGTGCATGCCGATAATGACCAAGCCCGCGCTACTTTTTTTGTTGAAGAACAAGATAAAAATAAAGCGGTTGCGGCCAGTCGCGTGAATCAAAAAATGAAAGACGGGACGGAATTATTAAAAAAAGCGGATTCAGATGGCAAATACGCCACCCGCGGGTATTACACCTATCCAGTCTATGCAGATTCCACACCGAATGCCAAAACCCGCACCATTACCGGCTGGCGCGTCGGACAATATTTAGATTTGACGACTAAAAATATTCAACAACTTCCTGCTACTGTTGCAGGAGTTCAACAAGTGTTAGCCTTGAATGGACTTAATTTCGGTTTGTCGGACGAAGCGGCCAAACAATTGGAAGCCAAACGCCTGGAATCGGCCTATAAAAATCTACAAGATCGCGTCGCGATGATTGCCAAAGCAATGGGACGCGATCCGGCCGATTCGGTGATCGAGAGCTTAGACTTTGACGGTTCAGCGCCGCATCCGCAGCCCGTGTATCGCGCGATGATGGTCGCGGCTCCAATGCAGGATAAAAGTAACTCGGTAGCTGAAACCAGTTTTGAGCCTGGCGACTCAACCTTAAGCTCCACCGTTGTGGCTAAAATTAAGTTCAATTGATGCGGGTGGCGGCAACTGTAAATATGGAGCCTGTAATTCGCCAGTCATAAGCTCGGCATAGCATGGAGATGGCCTTAAGCGGGTTTTATGTTGACGGAACATAAAATCCGCTTGGTATTTATTGGGGGCCAGTCAAATTGTTACCTCCGGAATTTGCGTAGTTCTGAGCAATCGCTGTTTTGCGGCTAGTACAAATACCGTTATACTTGCCGCGCAACATATTTTAGATTGCAGTGACCGCATTCCCGGCGCTATTTATTGGCAATAATTGAGAATAGTCCATCTCATTTACCATTAAAACTTCAACAAACCTACAAGGCCCATGCATGGCATTCAAACGTCGCCAATCCAAAACGAATATCAAGAATTTCTTCAAAGTAGTGAAAAAGCCGTCGGTCAATGCGGCCAGTAATGCTGCTGCGCAGCCCAAAAAGAAACCTCGGCGCGGTATTTATTTATTACCCAATGCTTTTACGACCGCGGCTTTATTCTGCGGTTTTTACGCGATTGTGATGGGCATGGACGGTTTTTTTGAAAAAGCTACCGTCGCTATTTTCATCGCCATGGTGCTTGATAGCTTAGACGGTCGAGTGGCCCGTTTAACCAATACCCAAAGTGAATTCGGTGCTCAGTACGATAGTTTGTCCGACATGGTGTCGTTTGGCGTTGCGCCAGCGTTGGTGGCGTACGAATGGGGCTTGCGCGGGTTAGGGCAGTGGGGCTGGTTAGCGGCTTTTGTTTATTGCGCGTGCGCTGCATTGCGACTTGCTCGCTTTAATACCAATATTGCGGTTGTCGATAAGCGTTATTTCCAAGGAATTCCTAGTCCAGCGGCAGCGGCGTTGGTTGCTGGTTTTATCTGGGCCATGACCGATTTGCAAATTGATGGCGTGGACGTGCGCTGGGTTATTTGGGGCATCACGATCTTGGCTGGTTTGACGATGGTTAGTAATGTGCCGTTTTACAGTTTTAAAGATGTGAATTTAAAAAAATCTGTTCCGTTTGCCGTGCCTTTGGTGCTGGTTTTGGGTTATGTGTTGATCGTAAGTTATCCGCCTATCGTCTTGTTTGCCGTTTTCGTGGCGTATTGTTTATCCGGTTATGCAATTTTTCTGTGGCGTTGGCGCAAAGGCCGCCCAGTGAGTATTTTGCAGACCAAGGTCGAAGTGCACGATCCGGAAGATCATTAATAGGAATTTTATAAAATCTGTCATTATTCCTAATAAAATTAAGCCATTTCCTGCGAAATGGCTTTTTTTATCGCTGAAAATACAGAAAAAACACAAAAATAGTCGCAAAAAGTTGGTTTAGGGTGTTGCGCCACATCATTTTTACCCTTATAGTCTTTTCCCATGACTTCTTCAAACTTCAGCAACAATACATCCCTCCAACTGGCAAGTTCCTTGCTAGCTGCCGGTCTATTGCTGAACGTTCTAGCACTAATCCTAGTGCGGTTCACGCGCTAAATCTCATACCCCCACAATTTGAGTTGGTTCCACCTCATGCACATCCAGCAAGGGGCGAGAAAAGACGTTCAAATTGCCAGTTTTACCCCAAAGTTTTCAGTATTCCTTTAGTCAACCAGTAACTATTCTTACGAAAAAACGGAGCTCATCATGGCAGAAAAACTCATCATATTTGACACGACCTTGCGTGACGGCGAACAATCGCCCGGCGCTTCAATGACACGCGACGAAAAAATCCGCATTGCCAAGCAGCTCGAAAGAATGCGCGTCGATGTCATCGAAGCTGGCTTCGCCGCGGCCTCGCAAGGTGATTTTGAATCGATTAAAGCTATTTCCAGCGTCATCAAAGATTCCATCATCTGCTCCTTGTCTCGCGCCAATGACCGCGACATCGCCCGCGCCGCCGAAGCCTTAGAGTCAGCCAAACGCAAACGTATTCACACCTTCATCGCCACCTCGCCATTGCACATGGAAAAGAAGTTGCGCATGAGTCCAGAGCAAGTCTTAGAGCAAGCTAAGTTGGCCGTGCGTTATGCGCGCAAATTCACCGATGACGTCGAATTCAGCCCCGAAGATGGCAGCCGTTCGGAGATGGACTTTTTGTGCCGTGTAATCGAGGCGGTAATCAGCGAGGGTGCCACGACGATCAACTTCGCCGACACAGTCGGTTATGGTGTGCCAGAGTTGTACGGCAATATGCTCAGAACTTTGCGCGAACGCATTCCCAATTCGGATAAAGCAATCTGGTCAGTGCATTGCCACAACGATTTGGGCATGGCGGTAGCAAATTCCTTGGCGGGTGTGACTATAGGTGGTGCGCGTCAAATTGAATGCACGATTAACGGATTGGGCGAGCGTGCTGGTAACACGGCGCTGGAAGAAATCGTGATGGCTGTGCGCACGCGCAAAGATTACTTCAACTTTGAACTTGGGATCGACGCCACCCAGATCGTGCCAGCGTCTAAATTGGTCTCGCAAATTACCGGTTTTAATGTGCAGCCGAATAAAGCGGTCGTGGGCGCCAACGCTTTCGCGCATGCCTCAGGCATTCATCAAGACGGTATTTTGAAAGCGCGTGACACCTACGAAATCATGCGCGCCGAAGACGTCGGTTGGACCGCCAATAAAATCGTGCTCGGCAAATTATCCGGCCGCAACGCTTTTAAACAGCGCTTAGAAGAGTTGGGTATTGCCTTGGAATCGGAAACGGAGGTCAACGCCGCCTTTGCGCGTTTCAAAGAATTGGCCGACCGAAAATCCGAAATTTTCGACGAAGACATCATGGCCTTAGTGTCCGATGAGCAGCAGTCGCATCATCAAGAACACTACCAATATGTGTCGTTATCCCAGCGTTCTGAAACGGGCGAACAGCCGCACGCTAAAGTGGTGTTTTCCATTGAAGGCAAAGAAGCTACTTCAGAATCACGCGGCAATGGCCCCGTTGATGCGACCTTTGCGGCGATTGAAGCCGTGACTCAAAGTGGCGCAGAGTTGTTGCTGTTCTCGGTAAATGCAATCACCACCGGAACGCAGTCCCAGGGCGAAGTAACGGTGCGCTTGTCTAAGTCCGGTCGCATCGTCAACGGTGTTGGCGCTGATCCAGACATCATTGTGGCCTCCGCTAAAGCCTATATTTCTGCTTTGAATAAACTGCATTCCAAGGTTGAGAAAGTAAATCCTCAGCTTTAATTAGTTCTAGTGAGTGGATTGACGCTCTTTCGATTCAATTTGGCGGGCGTCAATTCACTTAGCGGAAACAAGGGTTTTAGGAACGTCGTTCGGTTCGGGGACTAAATATTTGTGAATAAATAGTTTCTCCTATATAATCTCGGGCTTAGTTGGTGTTTTTACTGGCTAATTGTAGAAAATTTATTAATTAATCACGATTTTTGGGGTTGGAATTCATCGCTTACTCCATTGATCGCATGTAAAGGATTTATCATGACTATCGAAAAACAAGTTAAAGCAGCGATTGTTGCTGACAATGCACGCGCGGCTAACGACACAGGTTCTCCTGAAGTTCAAGTTGCTTTGTTGACTGCACGTATCAACGATTTGAATGCTCACTTCAAAGCGCACTCGAAAGATCACCATTCACGTCGCGGTTTGATCATGATGGTTAATCGTCGTAAGAGCTTGTTGTCTTATTTGAAAAATAAAGACGCAGTGCGCTATCGCGATTTGATCGTTAAACTCGGTCTGCGTAAGTAATATCAGATTAGCTTGCCGCTCTTTTGTAAGCGTTAAAAATTGCCTGTATCAGTTTTCTGATGCGGGCTTTTTGTATTTCAGCAAGCAGTTTTAAAGCGAATTTTGTAGTAAGGTTGCGAATTGCATTATATGGTTGTTAATTAGCAATCTGTTGTGAGGTGAACGACAGCACCTGGAATTCTGTCGGCAAGGTCACATGACCACACGAAAGGAAATATTGTGTTTAATAAAATTACTAAAACGTTTCAATACGGACAACATCAAGTTACGTTAGAAACGGGTGAAATCGCCCGTCAAGCTTCCGGTGCTGTGCTCGTATCGATTGAAGACACCGTTGTATTGGCTACTGTAGTAGCAAAAAAAGATGCAAAACCGGGACAAGATTTTTTCCCGCTGACTGTTGATTACTTAGAAAAATCGTATGCGGCTGGCCGTATTCCTGGTGGTTTCTTCAAACGCGAAGGTCGTCCATCAGAAAAAGAAACATTAACTTCCCGTTTGATCGATCGTCCAATTCGTCCTTTATTCCCAGAAGGCTATTTGAACGAAGTTCAAGTCGTCATTCACGTTTTGTCCGTTAATCCTGAGATCGATCCTGATATCGCTTCCATGATCGGCGCGTCCGCTGCATTGTGCGTATCTGGCATCCCATTTGACGGCCCATTGGGCGCAGCGCGCGTTGGTTACATTAACGGCGAATATGTATTGAACCCAAGTGCAACGCAATTAAAAGATTCGCAGATGGATTTGGTTGTTGCTGGTACGGAATCAGCCGTGTTGATGGTTGAATCCGATGCTAAGCAATTGTCCGAAGAAATCATGTTGGGCGGCGTAGTGTTTGGTCACACCCAAATGCGCGTTGTTATCGATGCGATCCATGATTTGGTAGAGCAGGGCGGCAAGCCATTGGTTGAATGGGCGCCAGCACCTAAAAACGAAGCGTTAATCGCTAACGTTACCGCAGTTGCCGAGCCTTTATTGCGCGCAGCTTACCAAATCAAAGAAAAACAAGCGCGTACCGAAAAACTCAAAGCGGCAACAAGCGCTGTGCACGCTGCTTTGGCTGATCAAGATGTCGATTCAGTTGAGTTGGGTAATATCCTGTTTGATCTGGAATCAAAAATCGTACGTTCCCAGATTTTAGAAGGTGAGCCACGCATCGACGGTCGTGATACCCGCACTGTGCGTCCAATCAGCATTCGCACTAGCGTTTTGCCACGTACGCACGGTACGGCATTGTTCACGCGCGGCGAAACACAAGCGTTGGTTATCGCTACGCTAGGTACTTCTCGCGACGAGCAAAAAATCGATGCATTGATGGGCGAATACTCGGATCGCTTCATGCTGCATTACAACATGCCTCCGTTTGCAACTGGTGAAACAGGTCGCGTTGGTACGCCAAAACGCCGTGAAATTGGTCACGGTCGTTTAGCTAAGCGCGCGTTAGAAGCAGTTTTGCCCGATGTAGCTGATTTCAGCTATTCAGTGCGTTTGGTGTCTGAAATCACTGAATCCAACGGTTCATCCTCTATGGCGTCTGTTTGCGGCGGTTGCTTGGCTTTGATGGATGCCGGTGTTCCAGTTAAAGCGCAAGTTGCTGGTATCGCGATGGGCTTGATTAAAGACGGTAATAAATTTGCTGTGCTGACCGACATCTTGGGCGATGAAGATCACTTAGGTGACATGGACTTCAAAGTCGCTGGTACTGCTAACGGTATTACAGCCTTGCAAATGGATATCAAAATCCAAGGTATTACTAAAGAAATTATGCAAGTCGCTTTGGCACAAGCTAAAGAAGGCCGTCTGCATATTTTGGAAAAAATGCAAGCTGCGGTTCCAAGTGGAAAAGTTGAATTGTCCGATTTCGCGCCACGCTTAATCACAATCAAAATTAACCCAGAAAAAATCCGTGACGTAATCGGTAAAGGCGGCGCGGTCATCCGTGCGTTGACTGAAGAAACTGGTACGCAAATCGACATCAGTGATGAAGGCGTTGTTACAATCGCTTCCGTCGATGCAGCCGCTGGTCAAGAAGCACGTCGTCGCATCCAAGAAATTACCGCGGAAGTTGAAGTCGGTAAGATCTACGAAGGCACTGTGTTGAAGTTGTTGGATTTCGGTGCGATTGTCCAGGTATTGCCAGGTAAAGATGGCTTGCTGCATATCAGCCAAATCGCTAACGAACGTGTTAATGCCGTTGCTGACTACTTAAAAGAAGGCCAAGTAGTACGCGTTAAAGTGCTCGAAACCGATGACCGCGGTCGTTTGAAATTGTCCATGAAAGCAGCGGCAGCAGATGAAGCGCCAGCGGCCGAAGCGACAACTGACACTCCTGCAGCAGACTAAAATTTGCGTGGCACGGCCATGCAAACTTTAAATAGCGCCCATGCTCAACACATGGGCGTTTTTTATTTGTGCCAGAATGGCGGCTAATTTAATGGAGCAAGGAATAAATCATGATGCGTGCTATTGAAATTTCACAACCCGGCGGCCCCGAAGTATTGCAATTATGTGAGCGTCCAATCCCGACTTTGGGTGCGGGGGAAGTATTGATTAAAGTGCATGCGGCGGGAATCAATCGACCAGACGTGTTTCAGCGCAAAGGCGCGTATCCAGCTCCAGCTGGGGCTTCCGACCTGCCTGGTTTGGAAGTGGCGGGCGAAATCGTCTCCGGTGATCTCGCAGGTAGTAGTTTTGCAATCGGCGACATGGTGTGCGCCTTAGTCGCCGGTGGTGGTTATGCAGAGTATTGTGCTGCGCCGTTATTGCAGTGCTTGCCGATTCCAAAAAATCTCACTGCAACCGAGGCGGCGGCGCTGCCCGAGACTTTCTTTACGGTCTGGAGCAATGTCTTTGATCGCGCGGGTTTATCGGGACAAGAGACATTATTGGTGCAGGGTGGCACATCAGGCATTGGTGTTACCGCGATTCAACTTGCCGCAGCCTTGGGTCACAAAGTCTATGCAACTGCTGGTAGCGACGAAAAGTGCCGGGCTTGCGAGCAAATTGGCGCAGCGCGGGCTATCAATTACAAGACGGAAGATTTCGTCCAGGTTATTCAAGAAATAACGGCTGAACGAGGGGTGGATGTTGTTCTGGATATGGTTGCTGGGGATTACGTCAATCGCGAACTGAGTTGCTTGGCTGATGATGGCCGCATCGTCATCATCGCGTTGTTGGGTGGTGCTAAATCGACACTTGATGTGGGCGCAATATTGCGTCGTCGCCTGACCGTAACGGGTTCAACTTTGCGCGCTCGTTCGGTTGAGTTTAAGCACGCTATTGCGCAAAAGTTGCTACTCAATGTGTGGCCTATGCTGGAATCGGGAAAAATTAAGCCGCTCATCTATCAAACCTTCGCGCTGGAACAAGCTTCCGAAGCACATGCATTGATGGAGAGCAGCGAGCACATCGGAAAAATCGTATTGCGGGTTCGATAAATCATTATCACTAAGCGCAATAGCCCAACTCGTCGCCTTGAAAGTCGCTCTCGGCTAGCTTGGACTGCGCAGAATGGCAAAGATGTGGTGATTTCGGTAATTGATGGAGATTGGAGTTAGTTAATATTATTTTCCTATGGAAACAAGTGCTTAAGCGATTTGGCGTTTGATGGCGCGATTTCTTTGGATGGCCAAATTACGAAAATTCTCAATTAAATCAGTGCAGTATTTGACCGGATTTGGGCCGACAAGCTAGAATGTCGAGTTATTTAAGAACTGGAAGATCTGGATGGAACAACGTCGTCCCTTAATCGCGGGCAATTGGAAGATGAATGGCAGCCTTGCCAGTAACCACGTGCTGTTGTCGGAAATTCAAAGTGGTCTCAGTGAGCTAAGCGCGGCCCCATGTGATATCGCTGTTTGCGTGCCGTTTCCTTACTTGGCCCAAGCGCAAAGTGCGTTGCAGTCCACGTCGATTGCTTGGGGCGCGCAAGACGTTTCGGTGCACGAAGGCGGCGCATACACCAGTGAAGTCTCTAGTTCGATGTTGCTGGATTTTGCCTGCCGTTACGGAATTGTCGGACACTCCGAGCGCCGGACCTATCACTCTGAATCCGATATCAGCGTCGCGCAAAAAACATTGCGGTTAATCGCTGCTGGAATTACTCCGATTGTATGTGTTGGTGAGACCTTGCAAGAGCGCAAAGGTGGGTTGACTGAACAAACCGTAGCGCGCCAATTAAACGCGGTGTTGGCTCAAATTGATGGGGCCTCGTTGGATAAGATTGTCGTAGCCTATGAGCCAGTTTGGGCCATTGGAACAGGTATTACCGCAACCCCTGAAATGGCGCAGCAAGTTCACGCCTTTTTGCGTGCGCAACTAGCACAAGCGAATTCGGTACTCGCTGAAAAAGTTCAAATTTTGTACGGTGGTAGTATGAAGCCGGACAACGCTGCATCGTTGTTGGCAATGAAAGATATTGATGGCGGCTTAATTGGTGGTGCGGCGCTGAAAGCCGGCGATTTTTTAGGTATTGTCGCGGCGGCGAAGGAATTGGTTTAGTCAGTTTGCATGGGTAACTTAAGTCATCTGGCTAATTGGTTGTAATTTTGTGAAGTGCTGACATGTTTAACGGCGTGATCAGATATTAATTTTTTTAGGCTTTTAAATGAACACTATTTTTAATTTGGTAATTATTATTCAAGTACTTTCGTCGTTAGCGATCATCGGTTTGGTATTGGTTCAGCACGGTAAGGGCGCTGACATGGGCGCCGCTTTCGGTTCTGGTGCATCGGGTAGTTTGTTCGGCGCAACCGGGTCATCAAGCTTCTTGTCCAAGGCTACCGGCATTGCGGCAACAATTTTCTTTTGCACTACGCTGGCTTTAGCCTATCTTGGTAATAGACATACAGCACCTTCTGGAAGTGTGATGGATGCGGTGGATCAAACTAAAGCAACCGAAGTGGTTCCGGGCGCTCCAGTAAATGCTGCATCGCAGCCTGCTACAGTTAATGCGGCTGCGCCGGCATCTGCAGCGGCTAAATCTGCTAGTGGCGCGAGTGCCAATGGCCATGCTGATCAAATACCGAAATAATTTCAGAATTTAGGCTGGAATTCATTGTTTTTCGGTAATTGTGCGTTGAACAAATAGTCCCCTTCAAGTAGAATACCGGACTTAGTTAATGCCGACGTGGTGAAATTGGTAGACACGCTATCTTGAGGGGGTAGTGGCGAAAGCTGTACGAGTTCGAGTCTCGTCGTCGGCACCAAAAATACAAAGAGCCAATGCGCTTTAAATCTTAAGCAAATTGGTTTCGGGGCGGTTGCAAAACTAAGCTTTTTTGGCTTGAATGCAATACCAGAAATTAAACCACTTTTTAGCTCTAATTGCCCAATTGTGAACCTCGAAAATTACTTCCCCGTCTTGCTGTTTATCCTAGTCGGAATTGCCGTTGGTGTGATTCCTCAAATCCTAGGTCGTCTCATGGCTCCGTATAAACCGGATGCTCAAAAATTATCCCCGTACGAATGTGGTTTTGAAGCGTTTGAAGACGCTCGCATGAAGTTTGATGTGCGCTACTACGTCGTCGCCATTTTATTTATTTTGTTTGATCTTGAAACAGCTTTTTTCTTTCCTTGGGCGGTTGCTCAAAAAGAATTGGGTTGGGCTGGTTTTCTGATTATGCTGGGCTTCATCCTAGAGTTTGCGGTGGGCTTTTGGTATATCTGGAAAAAAGGCGCGTTGGACTGGGAATAAAAGTTCGAAAAAAGAATAACTGGTAAGTTAAAGATAAGCCAAAAGGTAAGTTCCATGTCAATCGAAGGCATATTAAACGAAGGTTTTGTAACCACAACAGCTGATAAGTTGATCAACTGGACGCGCACTGGCTCGATGTGGCCGATGACGTTTGGTTTGGCTTGCTGCGCTGTTGAGATGATGCACGCTGGTGCGTCGCGTTACGATTTGGATCGTTTTGGTGTAGTGTTCCGTCCTTCACCAAGGCAATCTGATGTGATGATCGTAGCTGGCACGCTGTGCAATAAGATGGCGCCAGCTTTGCGTAAGGTGTATGACCAAATGGCTGAGCCGCGTTGGGTGATTTCCATGGGTTCGTGTGCCAATGGTGGTGGTTATTATCATTACTCTTACTCGGTGGTGCGTGGCTGTGATCGAATAGTGCCAGTGGATATTTATGTGCCGGGTTGCCCGCCGACTGCTGAAGCGCTGCTGTATGGCGTGATGCAGTTGCAAAATAAGATCAAACGTAC
Source organism: Sapientia aquatica (assembly GCF_004358105.1). Taxonomy (GTDB): domain Bacteria; phylum Pseudomonadota; class Gammaproteobacteria; order Burkholderiales; family Burkholderiaceae_D; genus Solimicrobium; species Solimicrobium aquaticum. The sequence goes on from NZ_SMYL01000005.1 coordinate 170,915, forward strand.
CAATACTATTGCTCGGTAAATCGGTTTTCGTATGAGTTTAAGTCGGAGGTGGGATGTTGTCCGTCTTAAATCATTTTCTGAATTGGTTTTATCCTAAGATCGCGATCGTAAGCAGGTTGCATAAAGTGACAATATCAAAATGACGACAAAATTAGAAAATCTTGAGTTGGCCGTGCGCGCAATAATGGCGGATCGCTCGTTTGAGTTAACCTCTGCGCTGGGTGAGCTTACCTTGGTCGTTGATCATGCCGATTATCTGTCTGTGATGACAGAGTTGCGCGACAATATTTCTACCCGTTTTGATGAGTTGATCGACCTCTGTGGGATCGATTATTCGGCCTATGCCGATAGTTCGTGGCAGGGTAAGCGCTTTGCCGCGGTTTCCCACTTGCTGTCAATCGCCAATAACTGGCGTTTGCGTGTTCGTGTGTTTGCTCCCGACGATGAAATGCCGTTATTGCCGTCCTTGTCTGATATTTGGTCGTCTGCAAACTGGTACGAGCGTGAAGCGTTTGACTTGTTTGGTATCTTGTTTGATGGTCACAATGACTTGCGCCGCATCCTGACTGACTACGGCTTTATCGGTCATCCTTTCCGCAAAGATTTCCCTGTCTCTGGCTATGTTGAAATGCGCTACGATGCAGAGCAAAAGCGCGTGGTTTACCAGCCTGTAACGATTGAGCCTCGCGAAAATACTCCGCGCATTATTCGTGAAGAAAACTACGCAAAATAATGGCTACTACTTTTAATTATGATCAATCCGCTTCGCTTTCTACTAAAAGCGCTGCGCTGCAATGCTGCGTTGATAGAGGTATTTAATGGCTGAAATTAAAAATTACACCCTGAATTTTGGTCCTCAACATCCGGCTGCACATGGTGTATTGCGTTTGGTTCTGGAATTGGATGGCGAAGTTATTCAGCGCGCTGATCCGCATATTGGTTTGTTGCATCGCGCAACAGAGAAATTAGCTGAGCAAAAAACATTCCTGCAGTCTGTGCCTTACATGGATCGTCTCGATTACGTGTCCATGATGAGCAACGAGCATGCTTACGTGATGGCGATCGAAAAGATGTTGGGTGTTGAAGTGCCTTTGCGCGCGCAATACATTCGCGTCATGTTTGACGAGATTACTCGTGTTCTGAACCACTTGATGTGGTTGGGCGCCCATGCTTTGGACGTTGGAGCGATGGCGGTGTTTTTGTATGCGTTCCGCGAGCGCGAAGATTTAATGGATTGCTACGAAGCGGTATCTGGCGCGCGTATGCATGCTGCGTACTATCGCCCTGGTGGTGTCTACCGTGACTTGCCAGATAGCATGCCTCAGTACCAAGCTTCGCATTTGCGCAACGCAAAAACAATGCAAGCTCTGAACGATAATCGCAGTGGTTCGTTGCTCGACTTTATCGAAGATTTCACCGTACGTTTCCCTGGCTATATTGATGAATACGAAACTCTATTAACGGACAATCGTATTTGGAAGCAGCGTCTCGTTGGCATCGGTGTGGTGTCTCCAGAACGCGCAAAATCGATGGGCTTTACTGGTGCAATGTTGCGTGGTTCCGGTATCGAATGGGATCTGCGTAAGAAACAACCTTACGAAGTTTATGACTTGCTCGACTTTGATATTCCCGTTGGTGTAAACGGCGACAGCTATGATCGTTATTTGGTGCGTGTTGAAGAGATGCGTCAATCGAATCGAATCATCAAGCAGTGCGTTGAATGGCTGCGTAATAATCCAGGCCCGGTCATGTCAGCGAACCATAAGATCTCGCCGCCATCGCGTGTTGGCATGAAATCAAATATGGAAGAGTTGATTCATCACTTTAAACTGTTCACAGAAGGCTTCCATGTCCCTGCAAGCGAAGCTTACGCTGCAGTAGAGCATCCAAAAGGTGAATTCGGCATTTACATGGTTTCGGATGGAGCGAATAAGCCATATCGTATCAAAATCCGTGCGCCAGGATTTGCGCATTTGCAGTCGTTAAATGAAATGGCTAAAGGCCACATGATCGCCGACGCGGTGACCATTATCGGTACTCAAGACATTGTGTTTGGTGAAATTGATCGTTAATGCGGCATTAGCTTGCGAAACGTAGGTAATTGGTTGCATATAGTGGTTGATATTTAAGGTTAAATTTATGCTGTTATCTGAGCAAACATACAAAAAAATCGATCGGGAAATTGCGAAGTTTCCGGATGAGCAAAGGCAGTCTGCTGTCATGGCGGCGCTGGCTATCGCTCAAGACCAAACTAGTTGGTTATCGCCAGAAGTCATGCAAGAGGTAGCCGATTATTTGCGCATGCCGGCCGTGGCTGTGCAAGAAGTAGCCACGTTCTACAACATGTACAACACCAGCCCAGTCGGTCAATTTAAGATTTCCGTTTGTACCAACTTGCCTTGTGCCTTGTCTGGTGGCGAGCGTGCCGCTCATCATTTAAAACAAAAGTTGGGCATTGATTACAAAGAAACGACGGCAGATCATAAATTCACCTTGATCGAGGGGGAATGCATGGGTGCTTGCGGCGATGCGCCAGTCATGTTGGTCAATAACAAGCGCATGTGCAGCTTTATGTCTAATCAAAAGATTGACGCGTTGGTCGATGAGTTAAAAAATGTTGCGCCTTCTGATGCAACAGCGAATGGAGGCAGTCGCTAATGACTAGTTTGCATACAAGACATATCAAGCCATTAATTTTGGCTGGCTTGGATGGACAGAATTGGGGCTTTGATGATTACGTTAAGCGCGGCGGTTACAGCGCGTTGAAGCGTATCCTGACCGAAGGCATTACTCCAGAACAAGTTATCGCAGAGTTAAAAGCTTCCTCGTTACGTGGTCGTGGCGGTGCGGGTTTCCCGACTGGGTTGAAGTGGAGCTTCATGCCACGCCAATTTCCAGGTCAAAAATATTTAGTCTGCAACACTGATGAGGGCGAGCCGGGTACATTCAAAGACCGCGACATCATTCGTTATAACCCGCATGCTTTGATCGAAGGTATGGCCATCGGTGCATACGCGATGGGAATTACCGTTGGCTACAACTACATTCACGGCGAGATCTTTGCTGATTACGACCGTTTTGAAGAGGCATTAGAGCAAGCGCGCGCTGGCGGTATGTTGGGCGATAACATTTTGGGAACGAGTTTTAGTTTCCAATTGCACGCGTTTCACGGCTACGGTGCTTACATCTGCGGTGAAGAAACGGCGTTGCTTGAATCGTTGGAAGGCAAAAAGGGTCAGCCACGCTTCAAACCACCTTTCCCAGCCAGCTTTGGTTTGTACGGTAAGCCAACGACGATCAATAACACCGAGACTTTTGCGGCAGTTCCATTCGTGATGAATTTGGGCGGCGAAGCCTACGCAGCACTAGGTAAGCCAAACAACGGCGGCACTAAGATTTTCTCGATGTCAGGTGACGTAGCGAAGCCAGGTAACTATGAAGTCCCGCTCGGAACGCCATTTGCAACGCTGCTGGAGTTGGCGGGTGGAATGCGCGACGGTAAAAAAATCAAAGCGGTTATCCCTGGTGGTTCGTCGATGCCGGTATTGACTGGCGATGTAATGATGGCAACCGACATGGATTACGATTCGATCGCCAAGGCCGGTTCGATGTTGGGTTCTGGCGCTGTTATCGTCATGGACGAAACGCGCTGCATGGTCAAGTCATTACTGCGCTTATCCTATTTCTATTACGAAGAATCCTGCGGTCAATGTACACCCTGCCGTGAGGGCACAGGCTGGCTGTATCGCATGGTGCATCGTATCGAACACGGTCAAGGGCGTGCCGATGATTTGGATATGTTAAATAGCATTTCCGACGGTATTCAAGGCCGCACAATTTGCGCGTTGGGCGACGCCGCGGCGATGCCGGTACGCGCAATGATTAAGAATTTCCGTTCAGAGTTTGAATATCACATCGAGCATAAACATTGCTTGGTACCCGCTTACCTTTAGGCTAAAAATAGGCCAGAGAACACCATGGTTGAAATAGAAATCGACGGCAAGAAAGTAGAAGTGCCACCGGGCAGCATGGTAATGGATGCTGCCAATAAGCTCGGAACCTACATTCCGCACTTTTGCTATCACAAAAAATTATCGATCGCGGCCAGCTGCCGTATGTGTTTGGTTGAGGTTGAGAAAGCACCAAAACCTTTGCCTGCCTGCGCCACACCAGTTACTGCTGGAATGATTGTTCGCTCCAAGAGCGATAAAGCAGTAAAAGCTCAAAAAGAAGTCATGGAGTTTTTACTTATCAATCATCCACTGGATTGCCCAATCTGCGATCAAGGCGGTGAATGCCAATTGCAGGATTTGGCTGTTGGCTACGGTAAATCATCTTCACGCTACGAAGAAGAAAAACGCGTTGTTTTCCATAAAAACGCTGGCCCATTGATTTCGATGGAAGAGATGAGCCGTTGCATCCACTGCACACGTTGCGTGCGTTTCGGCCAAGAGATCGCCGGCGTCATGGAATTGGGTATGTTAGGTCGCGGCGAGCACGCTGAGATCACTACCTTCGTTGGTAAAACAATTGACTCCGAATTGTCTGGCAACATGATTGACATCTGCCCGGTCGGAGCGCTGACGTCCAAACCATTCCGCTATTCTGCACGCACTTGGGAATTGTCACGTCGCAAATCGGTCAGTCCGCACGATGGTTTGGGTAGTAATTTAGTCGTACAGGTTAAGAATAATAAAGTCATGCGCGTTTTGCCGCTGGAAAACGAAGCGGTCAACGAGTGCTGGATTAGCGACAAAGATCGTTTTTCCTACGAGGCGTTAAACAGCGATCAACGCTTAACCAAGCCTATGATCAAGCAGGGCGGCCAATGGCAGGAAACTGATTGGCAAACGGCGCTGGAATATGTTGCTCATGGTTTGAAAAATATCAAACACGAGCATGGGGCTTCTGCAATTGGTGCGTTAGCCACAGCGCATTCCACGCTTGAAGAATTAACGTTGCTACAAAAAGTTGTTCGTGGGCTCGGCAGCGAGAATATTGACTTCCGCTTGCGTGCAACAGATGCAACAGTAAATGCCGGTTTCAAGCCTTGGCTTGGCATGTCGATCACTGAATTTGGTGAGCTACATAATGTGCTGGTAGTCGGCTCGTTCTTGCGCAAAGACCACCCGTTGTTGGCAGCGCGTCTACGTCAGTCCGTAAAAGTCGGTAGCAAGGTATCGATTCTGCATGCCAGCGACGACGATTTGCTCATGCCAATCGCTAATAAGATGATTTACGCACCTGCGGCATGGCTATCGGCGTTGGTTGAAATTATGGCGGTGGTTGCAGAAGCGAAAGGTTTATCGGCTCCAATTAAAGCGGCGTCAATCTCAGATGCTGCTCGTGCCGTTGCCAATGATTTGTTGTCGGGCGAAAAAAATGCGATTGTCCTCGGCAATGCTGTTACCTACCATGCGCAAGCGTCTCAACTGCATTCCGCAGCGCAGTGGATTGCCGAGCAAACTGGTGCTAAGTTGGGTTATTTAACCGAAGCAGCTAATACTGTAGGCGGCTACTTGGCTAATGCACTGCCAACCAAAGACGGCTTGAGCGCAACACAAATGTTGAGCCAAGCACGTAAGGCTTATGTGTTGTTGAACGCCGATCCGGTTCTCGATTGCGCCGCTGACGCTCGCCCAGCTTTGGAGCAAGCGGAAATGGTAATCGCCTTGTCGGCATTTAAACCAACCCACGACTACGCTGATGTGTTATTGCCTATCGCGCCATTTACTGAAACATCCGGCACATTCGTAAACTGCGAAGGGCGTGCACAGAGTTTTAACGGCGCGGTAAAGCCACTTGGTGATACACGTCCTGCGTGGAAGGTGCTGCGAGTGCTGGGTAATTTACTGGGTCTGAGCGGTTTTGACTATGACACCTCCGAGGCAGTTCGCGATGAACTGTTGCAAGGCAAAACTGACCTGTCGGCAAGTTTGAATAACAAAATTTCCGCTGCATTGAATCCAGAATCAATCGCTCCTGCTGCGGCCACCGGTTTACAGCGAATCGCTAACGTTGGAATTTACAGCGCTGACGTATTGGCACGTAATTCAGCCGCTTTGCAGGAAACTGCCGATGCAAAACCACCGCGCGCTTGGGTGACACCTGATGTGATGGCTGAGTTAGGCTTGGTCAATGGCGATATCGTTAAAGTTACTCAGGCAGGTAATAGTGTGTTGTTGCCCGTATCGAGTGATAAAGGCTTGGCCGCTGGCGTAATCAAAGTAGCTGCCGGACATCCTGCAACTTCAGCACTAAGTGGCATGTTTGGAACTCTGACTGTGGAGCGTGCGTAATGATGGACAGTATTAACGCTTTTGGAACCGGATTGTTGGGCGCGTGGTGGCCAAATATCTGGTTGACAGTTTGGACCTTGATCAAAATCGTGTGCATCACTTTGCCTGTGATGGGTTTAGTGGCTTATCTCACTTTGTGGGAACGCAAAATGATCGGGTGGATGCACGTTCGTTTAGGACCAAACCGTGTTGGTCCTGCAGGCTTGTTGCAGCCGATTGCCGATGCCTTAAAGTTGCTCTTAAAAGAAATCGTTGTTCCGGCTCGGGCGAATAAAGCCTTATTCGTCATCGCTCCGATCATGACTATCATGCCAGCTTTAGCCGCTTGGGCGGTGATTCCGTTTGGACCAGAAGTCGTGTTGGCCAACGTTAATGCGGGTTTGTTGCTGTTGATGGCGATCACATCGATGGAAGTGTATGGAGTCATCATTGCTGGTTGGGCCTCCAACTCCAAATATGCATTCTTGGGCGCGATGCGTGCTTCAGCTCAAATGGTTTCCTACGAGATTGCCATGGGTTTTGTACTGGTAATTGTGTTGATGGTATCGGGTAGTTTAAATCTCACTGACATCGTGATGACCCAAAGCAAAGGACGTTTCTTTGATTTGGGATTGAATTTCCTGTCGTGGAATTGGTTGCCATTGCTGCCGATGTTCGTGGTCTATGTGATTTCTGGTATTGCTGAGACAAACCGCCACCCATTCGACGTGGTTGAGGGGGAGTCTGAAATCGTTGCGGGTCACATGGTTGAATATTCAGGTATGTCGTTCGCGATGTTCTTCTTGGCAGAGTACGCCAATATGATTTTGATTTCCGCGATGGCTTCCTTGATGTTCTTGGGCGGTTGGGCCGCACCGTTGAGCATTCTGTCATGGATTCCAGGTTGGATCTGGCTCGGTATTAAGACATTTGTGGTTGTTTCCATGTTTATTTGGGCGCGTGCATCCTTCCCACGCTATCGTTTCGATCAAATTATGCGTTTAGGTTGGAAGGTATTTATTCCACTGACACTCGTTTATTTAGTGATCGTCGCGGCTTGGATGCAAACGCCTTGGAATATATGGAAATGAGTGGTCGCTACTACTACCCTAAAGTGATTGGAAGCTAAGATGCACGCGATTAAAGACTTTTTCTCTAGCTTAATGCTAAGAGAGTTAATCAAGGGAATGGCCTTAACAGGCAGATATATGTTTGCACGCAAAATTACCGTGCAATTCCCAGAAGAAAAAACACCAATGTCGCCACGTTTTCGCGGCTTGCATGCCTTGCGCAGTTATCCGAATGGGGAAGAGCGCTGCATCGCATGTAAATTATGTGAAGCAGTCTGCCCAGCGATGGCAATCACGATCGAGTCCGAACAGCGTGCAGACGGAAGTCGCCGCACCACTCGTTACGATATTGATCTGACCAAGTGCATTTTCTGTGGATTCTGCGAAGAGTCGTGCCCAGTAGATTCAATCGTTGAAACTCATGTGTTTGAGTATCACGGTGAAAAGCGCGGCGACTTGTATTTCACCAAAGAGATGTTGCTAGCAGTGGGAAATAAATACGAACCTGAAATCGCTGCTGCTCGCGCTAAAGACGCAGCTTACCGCTAACCTATAAGTGTCCGAATAATGGAATTTACTTCAGTCCTATTTTACGTATTCTCAGCCATATTAATATGTGCTGCGTTCCGCGTCGTTACTGCACGTAATCCTGTGCATGCAGCACTTTATTTGGTGTTGTCTTTCTTTAATGCGGCCGCTCTTTGGATGTTGCTCCAAGCAGAGTTTTTAGCCATTGTTTTGGTCTTGGTTTATGTCGGGGCTGTGATGGTGTTGTTCCTTTTCGTTGTGATGATGTTGGATATTAATATCGATAAAATCCGCGAGGGTTTCTGGAGTAACTTTCCGTTGGCGGCAACGGTTGGTGTGGTCATTGTTCTAGAAATGTCCATGGTGATCTTGCGCGGCTTCTGGACTCCGATAGTCACGTCACCAGTCAAACCCGATAGCATCGGCAATACCAAGTCACTCGGGCTGTTAATTTTTACTCATTACACCTATGCGTTTGAAGTTGCTGCTGCAATCCTTTTGCTCGGCATTATCGCAGCCGTTGCGTTGACATTACGCAAACGCAAAGATACGAAACATTTTGATCCAGCTTTGGCGGTAAAAGTGAACAGCAAAGACCGTGTTCGTATCGTCAAAATGCAAGCCGAATCGAATCGCACTGCAGCTCCAACTAACACTACTAGCCAGGAGGGTAAATGATACTCACGCTGACTCATTTCCTCGTACTTGGCGCAATCTTGTTTGCTATTTCCGTGATTGGTATTTTCCTCAATCGCAAAAATATCATCGTTTTATTAATGGCAATTGAACTCATGTTGTTGGCGGTGAATATGAATTTCATCGCTTTCTCTCATTACTTGGGCGACGCAGGCGGGCAAGTTTTTGTGTTCTTCATTTTGACAGTCGCAGCAGCTGAATCGGCAATCGGTTTGGCAATCTTGGTGGTGATGTTCCGCAATATGGACACGATCAATGTTGAAGACCTAGATACGCTCAAAGGATAGAAAATTATGACGGTAGGGCAGATTAACCCACAATTACTTTTAGCGGTGCCGTTGGCGCCACTGGCAGGTGCTGCGATTGCAGGTCTGTTAGGGACTAAATTCTTAGGGAACATAGTTGGTCGGAAAATTTCAACAGGCGCGACCATTCTTGGCGTGCTAGTTGCGTTAATCATTTCTGTGTACACATTGCTTGCGGTACTCGATGGAGCGAGCTTCAACGGCACCATTTACCATTGGATGAATGTCGCTGGTTTGAAACTGGAAGTTGGTTTCCAAATCGATAGCTTGTCGGCCATGATGATGTGCGTCGTCACTTTTGTGTCGCTGATGGTGCATATTTACACAATCGGCTACATGGAAGAGGACGAAGGCTATAACCGTTTCTTTGCTTATATTTCCTTGTTCACGTTTTCGATGTTAATGCTCGTGATGAGCAACAACTTTTTGCAACTGTTCTTCGGATGGGAAGCCGTTGGCTTGGTTTCTTATTTGTTGATTGGATTCTGGTACACCAAGCCAACTGCTATTTTTGCCAACATGAAGGCATTTTTGGTCAATCGAGTTGGTGACTTTGGTTTTATTCTTGGTATCGGTTTGATCGTTGCGTACACCAACACGATGAATTACCAAGAGGTATTTGCAAGCAAAGACGTATTGCTCAACGGCGTGTTGCCTGGCACCAGCTGGATGTTAGTCACCGTGGCTTGTATCTGTTTATTTATCGGCGCTATGGGTAAATCAGCCCAATTCCCTTTACACGTTTGGTTGCCAGATTCGATGGAAGGCCCAACTCCGATTTCGGCCTTGATTCACGCTGCGACGATGGTGACCGCTGGTATTTTCATGGTGGCGCGCATGTCCCCGCTATTTGAATTATCGGATACAGCTCTGTCATTCATCATGATCATCGGGGCGATTACAGCGTTGTTCATGGGATTCTTGGGAATTATTCAAAACGATATTAAACGCGTCGTTGCGTATTCGACCTTGTCGCAATTAGGTTACATGACCGTTGCTTTAGGTGCTTCTGCATACTCGGTTGCGGTATTCCACCTGATGACGCATGCGTTCTTCAAAGCGTTGTTATTCTTAGGCGCGGGATCGGTAATCATCGGGATGCACCATGACCAAGATATTCGTAACATGGGCGGCTTGCGCAAATACATGCCGATTACTTGGCTCACTTCCTTAGCTGGTTCGCTGGCATTGATTGGTACACCATTCTTCTCAGGCTTTTATTCTAAGGACAGCATTATTGATGCGGTCATGACTAGCCATTTGGTTGGTTCAGGTTTCGCTCAATTTGCGGTGCTGGCGGGTGTTTTCGTGACGGCCTTTTACTCATTCCGTATGTATTTCCTGGTGTTCCACGGCAAAGAGAATTTTGGTCATGCACATGACCACCACGATGATCACCACGATGCCCACGCGGATCATGACGAACATCACGGTTTGGCTCCAGGCCAAAAGCCGCATGAATCACCATTAGTGATCTGGCTGCCGCTAGTATTGTTGGCGATACCTTCAGTTTTGATTGGTTACTTCACTATTGAACCAATGTTGCACGGAACATTCTTTAAAGACGTTATTTTTGTGAGCTCGCATCACGAAGCGATGCAAGAGTTGAGTGAAGAGTTCCACCACGTTGGCGGGGCAGTTGGAATGGCGTTGCATGCATTTACGTCGTTGCCGTTCTGGTTGGCGTTAGCTGGGGTTGCAACATCCTACGTGTTTTATATGGTGAAACCGGAAATCCCAACCGCGATCAAGAAGAATTTCAGCGCGATTTACACTTTGCTAGACAATAAATACTACTTAGATAAATTCAACGAAGTAGTCTTTGCTGGTGGCGCAAGACTGTTGGGCGGTGGATTATGGAATGTTGGTGACAAAGGGTTGATTGACGGCTTAATCGTCAATGGCAGCGCCAAGTTAGTTGGTTGGTCATCAAAAATCTTACGTACGATCCAGACCGGTTATATCTATAACTATGCCTTTGTCATGATCCTTGGCGTGTTGGGATTCCTGATTTATTTCATGCCAAGCCCATTTACTAAATAAGCAGACGATAAGAATATAACCATGATGCAGTCAACTTCCATTTTATTAAGTCTCGCGATCTGGCTTCCGATCGCTTTCGGGATATTTGTTATCGCTGTCGGTAATGATGAAAATCCAGGTTTAGTTCGAATCATTTCGTTAATTGGCGCTGTCGCCAGTTTCCTTGTCACGCTTCCTTTGATCAGTGGATTTGATAACGCTGCCCATGGAATGCAGTTTGTCGAGCACGCTAGTTGGATCGCGCGTTTCAATGTTAATTATTTCCTCGGTATCGACGGTATTTCTTTGTGGTTAGTCATCTTGACTGCATTCATCTCGATCATTGTTGTGGTCGCTGGCTGGGTGGTCATTGAAAAGCGCGTTGCTCAATACATGGGCTCATTCCTGATTTTGTCTGGCTTGATGATCGGCGTATTCTGCGCCTTAGACGGATTGCTGTTTTATGTGTTTTTTGAAGCGACCTTAATTCCGATGTACATCATTATCGGTATTTGGGGCGGCGCTAACCGCGTTTATGCTTCGTTCAAGTTCTTCTTGTACACATTGATGGGTTCGTTGTTGACATTGGTTGCCATCATTTATTTGTACTCGTTGTCGGGCAGTTTTAGTATTTTGGATTGGCATCAGTTGCCTCTGACGTTGCATCAACAAATCTTGATCTTCTTGGCGTTCTTAGCCGCTTTCGCGGTCAAGGTGCCAATGTGGCCGGTGCATACATGGTTGCCAGACGCGCACGTCGAAGCGCCTACTGGTGGTTCAGTCGTATTGGCCGCGATTATGCTGAAATTAGGTGCTTACGGTTTCCTACGTTTTTCGTTGCCGATCGCGCCCGACGCAAGTCACTATCTGTCCGGCTTCATCATCACGCTTTCGCTGATCGCCGTTATTTATATTGGTTTGGTAGCGTTGGTACAGACCGATATGAAAAAGTTGGTGGCATATTCCTCAATTGCTCACATGGGTTTTGTGACACTTGGATTCTTTATGTTTAACGACATGTCGGTTCAAGGTGGCTTAGTGCAAATGATTTCGCACGGATTTGTCTCTGGCGCGATGTTCCTTTGCATCGGTGTATTGTATGACCGCGTCCACTCCCGTCAAATCGTGGACTACGGAGGAGTAGTCAACACGATGCCTAAGTTTGCAGCTTTCTTTGTATTATTCTCGATGGCCAATTGCGGATTGCCGGCAACCTCCGGATTCGTCGGTGAGTTCATGGTGATTATTGGTGCGGTTAAATTTAATTTCTGGATCGGCTTGTTAGCTGCAACAGCATTGATCTTCGGCGCGGCGTATTCGTTGTGGATGGTCAAGCGTGTCGTGTTTGGTGCTGTGGTTCACCAACATGTTAAGGAATTGGTTGATCTGAGTTCGCGTGAATTCTTGATGTTGGCGGTGTTGGCAATTGCCGTGTTGGCGATGGGTTTATATCCAGAACCATTTACCGCAGCCATGCAGACTAGTGTGACCGACTTGTTAGCGCATGTAGCAAAAACTAAAATAAACGCTTTTTAATTTACAAGGCAAATTAATTCGCCTTGATATTTAAGGCCATACAGGCAAAAAAATGATGAATTTTACACCGGCATATCCTGAAATTTTCTTATTGTTAGCGATCGCTGCGATCCTGCTAATTGACATGTTTTTGTCTGATTCAAAACGTGTGGTAACCCATTATTTGTCTTTGTTTGCATTAGTCGTTACTGCTTTGCTCACAATGTCTGATTTGGGTTCTGGTACTTCCGAATACACCTTCAACAATATGTTCTTGTCAGATCCAATGTCTAACATGCTGAAGCTGTTTTCGTATTTGGCGGTGGGCATGACTCTGGTATATAGCCGTCAGTACAGCACCGATCGTGGAATTTTGGGCGGTGAATTAGGTGGCGAATTTTATGTGTTAGCGCTGTTTTCTTTGCTTGGGCAGATGGTGATGATCTCAGGTAATAACGTCCTGATTATCTATCTCGGCTTGGAATTGATGTCGTTGGCACTGTATGGCTTGGTCGCCTTACGCAGAAATAATGTTGGTTCAACAGAAGCGGCGATGAAATATTTTGTGCTAGGCGCTTTGGCATCGGGTTTCCTGCTGTACGGAATTTCAATGCTGTATGGCGCAACTGGAACGCTGGATTTGTCGGAGATTGCTCGCATCAGTTCCTCGGTTACTGCCAATAAAACGATTTTGGTTTTCGCTATCGTGTTCATTGTTTCAGGCCTTGCATTTAAATTAGGCGCAGCACCGTTCCATATGTGGGTACCGGACGTATATCAAGGTTCACCAACAGCCGTAACGTTGTTGTTGGGCGCGGCGCCAAAGTTGGCGGCATTCGCGATCTGCTTTAGATTGTTGGTGGAAGGTCTGTTCACACACGCGGTAGATTGGCAACAGATGTTGATCGTGTTATCGGTCTTGTCGATGGCAGGTGGTAACATCGTGGCGTTGGCACAAACCAACTTGAAACGGATGTTGGCCTACTCGACCATCTCGCACATGGGTTTCATGTTGTTGGGCTTTGTTTCTGGCGTATCTAATGGGCACGTCGATTTAAATCTGGCCGCGAGTGCTTATGCATCGTCCATGTTCTACGTTATTACTTACGTCATTACAACGCTGGGCACGTTCGGTATGATTTTGCTGTTATCCCGTAACGGTTTCGAAGCTGAGCAAATCGACGACTTAAAAGGTTTGAGTAAACGCAGCCCGTGGTTCGCGCTGGTCATGTTGATGTTGATGTTCTCATTGGCTGGTATTCCTCCATTGATGGGTTTCTACGCTAAGTTTTCTGTATTACAAGCAGTGTTGGGCACAGGGCAGGTTTGGTTGGCAGTGGTGGCCGTATTGTTCTCGCTAATCGGTGCGTTCTATTACTTACGCGTGGTTAAAGTAATGTGGTTTGATGAGCCTGCAGATGACAACAAGATTGTTGCTGGAGCCGACATACGTTTGGTGCTGAGCTTAAATGGCTTAGCCGTGATTGCACTTGGTGTCGTACCAGAATCGCTGATGAATGCTTGCTTGGTGGCGATTACCAAAACTTTGGCGTCTTAATGCAACTGCCGTACGCAGTTTGGAGTTTGATTATATTGGCACTGATCGGTGCCAATATTCCGTTTTTGAATCAGCGCTTGTTTGCGCTGATCCGCTTGAAAAATTCCAGTTCTAAAAAATCCTTTTGGCTCCGCCTAGTTGAGTTGGCGGTGTTTTATTGTGTGCTCGGTGGCGTGGCATATCTACTGGAAGCAAATATCGGGAACGTATTTACCCAGACTTGGGAGTTTTTCGCGATCACAGTTTGCTTGTTTATTGTTTTCGCTTTCCCCGGTTTTGTGTATCAATATCTGCGTCGCCAATGAATGATATCGACAAACATTTAACCGAAACTTTCGTTTCCGGCGACTTGGTCTTTGACGGCCACTTCCTCAAAGTGCAGCGCGATCAAGTCACTCTTCCTGATGGCAGTTTGACTCAGCGCGAGTATATTCGTCACCCTGGTGCGGTTGTTATTCTTCCTGTCTTTGACGATGGAACGGTTTTATTGGAACGCCAGTATCGGTATCCATTAAACCAAGTTTTCATCGAATTCCCCGCCGGTAAAATTGATCCCAATGAAGATCCACTAGCTTGCGCAAAGCGTGAGTTACTTGAAGAAACTGGCTATTCTGCAGATTCGTGGGAGTTCGTTTGTACCATTCATAACGCGATTGCGTATGCTGACGAACACCTTGAAATCTACTTGGCGCGCGGTCTGCACGCTGGGCAACAGAAATTGGACGAGGGCGAATTTTTAGAAGTGTTTCGTGCGCCATTAACCGATGTCTGCGAGTTGGTTAGAACTGGAAAAATCACCGATGTCAAAACAGTGATCGGTGCTTTCTGGTTAGAAAAAATCCAATCGGGACTCTGGAGTCCTGCAACGCCATCAAACTAATCCAAACTAATCAAGTTTTATTCGTGCAACTTCCACACTTTGTCTGAATCGAACAAACATTCTAACTTTGTTACTTTGAGAACAGTTAGAATGCAACCCGTTTGCTCAATTACCGTTCTAAAAATTTAACACTCTTGTTGATTTTAATTCGGTAAGTAGTCCGAGCAAAATCTTTTGCTGTTACAGCGCTATAAAAACAATTTTTTGGAGAACCCCATGCAATTCACAATTTCATCCGTCACTAAACTGGCTGCTTTGACTGTATTAGCTGCTTCAACTTCAGCTGCATTTGCTCAATCTGCTGGCGACACTATCGTTAGCGCAGGCTGGGCAAACATTGCACCACAAGATTCAAGCACACCATTACAGATTACTGGTCCTGCTCCATTGGCACGTACTTTGACTGGCACTGGCGCTAGTGTCGACAAAACCAATACATTAGGTTTTGCTGTGTCACGTTTTATCACCGACAACTGGGTAGCATCCTTGGATTTGGGTGTTCCGCCAACATACAAATTGTATGGCACCGGATCGTTGTCGTCAGTTGGTCAAATCGGCGAAGCTAAACAATTAGCGCCAGCTTTGTTGGGTAAGTACTACTTTGGTGATGCTCACACTGCTTTCCGTCCATATGTTGGCTTGGGCGTAACTCGTGTTAGCTACACTGGCGTGTCGTTGACATCAAATTTCCAAAATACTGTTGCCGGTACTTTGGGCTTGCTCAGTGGTGGTAAAGTAGTTGCTGGTGGCACTTCGGCAAACTTGGAAAGCTCATGGGGTTCAGTATTTAACGTGGGCGCATCGTATGCAATCAATAAAGATTGGTACGCTGGTCTTTCCGTTTCTTACGTTCGTTTAAAAACAACTGCTGATTTGACGACTTCTTCAAACATCGGCAACGTAACAAGCACAACCACATTGACATTGAATCCTATCGTGACTTACTTGTCAGTCGGCTACCGCTTCTAAGCTGAAGGTTTTAACGCCAAGCTGATTTAGCTTGGCGTCGAAAAGAAAAAAAAGCCGCTAATCAAAAATTAGCGGCTTTTTTCTATTTCAGATGAATCCGAGTTACATGTTCGGGTAATTCGGCCCACCACCGCCTTCAGGCGTGACCCATACGATATTTTGTGTCGGGTCTTTAATATCACATGTTTTGCAATGCACGCAGTTCTGCGCGTTGATTTGCAATCTGTCCTTACCTTCATCCGTTTTAACAAACTCATACACGCCAGCAGGGCAGTAACGTGCTTCTGGTCCGGCATATTGCGCCAGGTTAATTCCAACGGGCACATCTGGATTTTTTAAGGTCAGATGAATTGGCTGGTCTTCAGCGTGATTGGTGTTGGAAATAAATACCGACGACAGGCGATCAAAGGTCAGCTTGCCATCTGGCTTCGGATAAACGATCGGTTCAAATTCGGAAGCAGGGCGAAGGCATTCATGATCGGCATGCTGGTGACGCAACGTCCACGGCGCTTTACCTTTGAAAACAATCTGGTCCACTCCAACCATCAACGCACCCAAATATAAGCCTTTGGCTAACCACGGTTTTACGTTGCGTGCTTTATGCAATTCTTTATGCAGCCAAGAATCTTTGAATGCGGCGGTGTAGCTAGTTAATTCGTCGCCGGAGCGGTTTTCAGCTAGCGCAGCGAAGATGGACTCGGCGACTAACATGCCGCTCTTCATGGCGGCGTGGCTGCCTTTGATGCGGCTCATGTTTAAGAAACCTGCATCACAGCCAATTAATGCGCCGCCCGGGAAAGTCAGCTTAGGCAACGATTGCAATCCACCCGCAGTAATAGCGCGCGCGCCGTAGGAGATACGTTTGCCGCCCTCAAAAAAGGTCTTGATCGATGGATGGGTTTTGTAGCGCTGGAATTCTTCGTACGGAGACAAATACGGATTGGCGTAGCTCAAACCAACTACCAAGCCGACCGCAACTTGATTGTTCTCTAAGTGATATAAGAATGAGCCGCCGTAGGTGTCGGAATCCAATGGCCAACCCGCCGTGTGCACAACCAAACCGGGTTGATGTTTAGCGGGATCGATTTCCCATAATTCTTTGATACCGATACCGTAAGTTTGCGGATCGCATTCGGCGTTCAAATTGAATTTTTGCATCAACTGTTTACCCAAATGTCCGCGTGCGCCTTCGGCAAACAGCGTGTATTTGGCATGCAGTTCCATCCCTAGCTGGAACGCGGCGCTTGGCGTGCCATCGTGGCTGACGCCCATATTGCCGGTTGCAACACCTTTGACGGAACCATCGTCGTTATACAGAATTTCTGCCGCTGGGAAACCAGGGAAAATTTCCACACCCAAGACTTCCGCTTGCTGCCCCAGCCAACGCACCACATTAGCCAGCGAAATGACGTAATTGCCGTGGTTTTGGAAGCAATCGGCCAACATCCAGTTTGGCGTTTGGTACGAGCTGCTCTCGGTAAGCATTAAGAAACGGTCTTCCGTTACTGGTGTGTTGAGCGGCGCGCCGAGTTCTTTCCAGTTGGGGAAGAGTTCAGTGATCGCAATTGGATCCATGACTGCGCCGGACAAAATGTGCGCGCCTAATTCGCCGCCTTTTTCTAAAACGCACACGGAAACTTCTTTGCCTTGAGCTTGCGCTAATTGTTTGAGTTTAATTGCCGCGGATAAGCCAGCTGGGCCGCCGCCAACGACGACAACGTCGTATTCCATGGTGTCGCGCGGGCCAAATTCTTCAAGCAGGTTGGTAGTCATAAAGGAGTTCTCTGGTGTGATTTAGGATAAATTTAGTACGGTCGTGCTAATTTCTTTTCGGAATCATATAGGGAAGCGGTAAAATGGGCAAGGTAGGGCTTATTCGAAAGCGTTAAATTATCTCAGAGTGCCCCGCAATATGCATTAAATGACTGGTTTAGTTCAGTTTTCATCATAAGTTCTTCGGTTGAAATTGCAACAGTTATGGCATCATGCGGCATAATCTTTTTTTGATATTCATTTTTTGCAGCGTGCAATCGCATCGGTCGGTTGATATTTATTATTTTTGGAGACGGTAATGGGAATAGAAGTCAATTTTGAGGGAAAAATTGCATTGGTTACAGGCGCATCGAGCGGTTTGGGTGCGCGCTTTGCGAAAGTATTAGCGCAAGCTGGTGCACAAGTTGTGTTGGCTGCTCGCCGGATTGACCGTTTAAAAGAATTGCGCGCCGAGATCGAAGCCGAAGGCGGCGCAGCGCACATGGTGGAACTGGATGTGACCGATTATGCCAGCATCAAATCGGCCATCGCCCACGCGGAAACCGAAGCCGGCCCGATCGACATTTTGATTAATAATGCCGGCGTTTCGACCACGCAGCGCTTGCTCGATGTTACGCCCGATGATTACGCCTACGTAATGGACACTAATCAACGCGGTGCATTTTTCGTCGCACAAGAAACAGCGAAACGCATGGTGGCGCGCGCTAAGGGCGATCCTAAGAAGCAACATCGCATCGTCAATATCGCCTCTGTTGCAGGCATGCGCGTTTTGCCGCAAATCGGAATTTACTGCGTCAGTAAAGCCGCTGTGATTCAAATGACCAAAGCGATGGCCGTTGAATGGGGTAAATATGGAATCAATACCAATGCGATTTGCCCGGGCTATATTTCTACCGAAATTAATCAAAGTTATTTCGATAGCGAAGCCGGTAAAAAACTAATGAGCTTATTGCCGCGCAACCGTGTCGGAACGCCGGAAGATTTAGACGGTTTGTTACTGTTGCTGGCGTCAGAAGAATCGCGCTTCTTGAATGGTGCTATTGTCAGTGCCGACGACGGGTTGAGCGTGCAATGAGTGTAACGAGTTCAATCAATAAAGAAGTTGCTCAGCCTGAAATGAAGTTGGTTCACACCAGCGTAATGCCGGTACGTTGGGGCGATATGGATGCGTTTGGTCATGTCAACAACACAGTTTATTTTCGCTATATGGAGCAAGCGCGGATTGAGTGGATGGCGTCGTTTATGGACTTAAGTCAGCCAGCCACGGTTGCTCCTGTTTTGGTGAACGCGCAATGCGACTTTTTGCGCTCGCTGAAATATCCCGATCAAATCGAAGTCGCGATGTATATTGCCACGCCGGGCCGTTCTAGTTTCGAGACGCACTATGAGATTTTTCGCTTAGGTGAGCAAAAAATCTTGTGCGCCCAAGGCAAAGGAAAAGTCGTTTGGGTGGATTCAATTTTAGAAAAATCCGTCCCGCTTCCTGAGTCGGTTCTGGCGCAGTTTAAGTAGATTTAAATCAGCAGCTCGTAAAAAACGCACTTGGCGCTTGATGGCGGCAAGTGCGTTTTTTATTGGGATAAATTTAGTGCGCCTTATGTTTAAACGCCCACCATTTACTGCCTGAAAAATTCCAGATTAAGCCAATTCCGGTGGTGACGATTTGAGCTAGCCACAAATACCAGTTCCAATAATCGTGGAATAAAATCATCAAGCCAAAGTTAATACACCAACCAACACCCAGCAGAGAAAAGTACTTGGTGGCGGCTTCTTTGTGCGATTTTTGGCTGCCAAAAGTGAAGAAGTAATTCAACACGTAATTGACTACCGAACCCAAAATATACCCAATGGCCGAGGCGATTGCTGCGTTCATTAGGAAGTAGTTCACGCCTATCCATAGGCAGGCATATTGCACCAAGGTGCCGGATAAGCCGACAGCGGCAAAACGCAAAAACTGGTGGAATAGGGCGGTTAATTTGGGACTTAATTGCATAGGGTTGATGTTATTTTTGATTGGTTTGTGCTTCGATGACTTTGCGCTGATTTTCCGCGTCGATTTGCATTTGCTTTTCTAATTCTTTGGATTTTTGCAGCGTATCACGTGCTGGCCCAGCGATAACAAACGCGGGTTTTTCTTCCTCTTGTTTTTTGTCGGTTTTGCCGCAGGCGCTTAAGCCGAATGCTAAGAGTAATAAAGTGGAAGTCAGTAAAACTTGGCGCATGATAAGTTCTCCAAATGGGTTGTGGTTACGTGGTATTTGCTTGCAAATTGAGTACGATTGCCTGATGCGAAAAGCGCTAAAAAATCGGACCTTTATTTAGTCGGTTCAGTCGGTATCGATACTTCAATACTCGTCCCATGTTCATCGCCCGTAATCGTTAGTTCGCCCTGTAAAGCCCGCACTCGCTCGCGCATGCCGACCAAGCCAAACGATTGGCGCTTGCGGAAATCTTCCTGTGCAATTCCACGTCCGTTATCTTGAATTTTAAAATGCACTTGACCTTCTGCTTGACTCAAACAGATTTGCACCTTGGTCGCTTGTGCGTGGCGCACGACGTTGGTGAGCGACTCTTGAATGACGCGATAAATCGTGGTGCTGATTTGATCATTCAGAATCAATTCACCTTCAACTGCGCTAAGTTCGCATTCGATCTGGTGGCGTTGATTAAACTCTTTTTGCAATGAAAGCAGTGCAAAAAATAATCCACCTTCGTCCAAAGCGCGTGGTCGTAAATCGGTAGCTATTCGACGTAGCGTAGAAATTGAATTCAACAACAACTTATCCATGCTCTGGAAAATAGGCTGGGCGGCTGGATTGTCGGGGATGCGCTTTTCTAAAACGGTTAAATCCATGCGCAGGGCCGCCAGTAATTGGCCTAAATCATCGTGCAATTCGCGCGCGATATGCTTGCGTTCCTCTTCGCGCACAGTTTGTAGCGATTGGGATAAATTGCTTAACTCTTGGTGATACTGATCCATTTTTTCTTTGGCGAGCTTGCGATCAGTAATGTCTCTAAATATGACCGTGTAAAAGCGTTCCCCGTCTTCGACCAAGCTGGAAATCGATGCCTCAATCGGAAATTCTTGGCCATTTTTCTTCAAGCCAGTAACCGAAAAATCCGCACTTTTTATCCCCATTTGGCGAATCGATACGCCGGTTTTACCAAATTGATCGACATGTTGCGCATGGCCTTTGCGATGATGCATGGGAATACATTGATTCAAATTCATCCCTATCATTTGCTCAGGCTCGTAGCCAAAAAAACCTTCGGCTGCGGCATTAACCAGCACGATTCGATGTTGTGAATCGATGGTGATGATGCCATCGGTGGCGGTTTGGATGATGCCAGTTAAGCGACTGCGGTTTTTTTGAACTTCTAAGCGTGCTACCGTAAGTTGGTTGAACGGCACGCGGATACTTACTGTGACGATGCTGAAATACAGGCTTAAGGCTGCAATAAATTTATACAGTTGGCCGATCGTGATGAGCAACTCATTGGTTTGGTGAAAATTGGATAGGCAAAATTCCGACATCGCCAAAACTGTGCAGGCTGCAAACAAGAACGATTTCTCGACCCGATCTGCATGGGCTTGGGCGATCTTGGTTTGGTAATAGAAAATCGCCCCAGAGACCAAGAACAATGCGATCAGCAAACCTTCCAATCCTTGCCTCACGGCGTAAGACCAGGTATTGACTTGGTCTAGCGGCGGGATTTTGTCGAAATAGACAAATACTAAAAAACTGACTAGAGCAACGCCGCACAGCGAGGCTTCCAGCACCCAGCGTGAATGCCGTTTAGACAAATCGCTTGAGAGCCGCTCAATGGCGACCAGTAACAAAATGATCGCAGCAGTAATGCGCCATAAAAAGCTAAATAGCAGCGTGGCTTGTTGGTAACTGCTTGACGTAAAACTGGGGATGGCGCTGGTAATGTTGAAGAAACTGAAAATCGCCACGCATAAAAAACCAATCGCCAACACCACCGAGCGCGATTGCCGGTGAATACTGTAGGCGTTCCAGCTCACGATAAAAATGGAAAAAAATAACACCACGCAAACGAGTTCGATTAAAAACCGAAATGGCACTGGTTTGAGTTCGCCCAAAGCGGGCAGATGCGTATTAAAAACTAGGGATAGTAGTAGGAAGGCAAATAGAGCAAACACGCTGCGGCGCGCGATGACTAATTCTCGTGGGAGCTTCATCTGGCTGAATTGGTGGGAAAAGAATCAATTTTAGTTGATTCCAAGAAAAAACAGGATGTTTTCGTCAAAACACCCTGTTTAAAGCACCACGCACTTCGTTGATTGGATGGGGGAAAAGCCGTTAGGCTAGTGCGACATGAACACAGGAATAGTCATGCTCTCTAAAATAGTACGTGTTGCGCCGCCCATAATCATTTCTTTAAAGCGGGAATGTCCGTAACCACCCATCACAATTAAATCGGAATTCAAATCGGCCGACAGCGACAATAAGGCGTTGCCAATGTCGAGCTTGGTGCGATGTACGGAGACTTCTAAGCGGATGCCGTGGCGCGCTAAGTAGGCCGCAATGTCAGCACCGGGTTGTTCGCCGTGCACATCGTTTTTGGGATTAATAATGGCGACATGCACCAAGTCAGATTTTTTCAGTAAAGGAATGGCGTCCGTTATAGCGCGGGTGGCAGCGCGGCTGCCGTCCCAAGCGATTAGTGGGCGTTTGCCGATATGATGAAATTCGCCTGCGTACGGAATAATCAAAACTGGACGGCCAGAATTTAAGATCATGTATTCCGGAAAATCATCCATCACCGCAGGAGATGATTCTTCTGGATTGGTCTGTCCAACGACCACTAAATCACAATAACGTGCTCTTAAACCTATCCCGCCAACGGCGTCGTCTTGGGTCACCGCGCCATCGAAGGAATCGACACCGATTTGCTCGACCTGTTTCTTAAAGTCCGTCACATTTTGATTGGCTCGCTCGCGCAGATATTCGAGGTGGCTTAATAGGCTGGGATCAACGCCATTGATATTGCCGTCTTGGTAGATAAAGCGCGACACGCCAGTATCGGCAATCCCGACTAAATGGGCATCCAACTTAATCGCCAGTTCGGCGGCGAGTTGGATGCGATAAGGCGAACGCGAGGTGTCATCAATGTGCACCAAAATTGTTTTATAGGACATGGTAACTCCCTGTGACAAATCGACTTAATTCAGTGCCGGTGCCATGCCCCATGCGGAGATGGTCGAGCTTTGAAAGCATTCTGAGATTTTGGCTTTCAGTTTGTTGGATGGCAACTTGCGCAAATTTCTTAACGCTTCCGCGTCATTGATGCAAATATGACGTTGGCTGACCGATATTAAACCTAATTCATTGAGCGCGGACAGAGTGCGGCTCACGGTTTCCAAGGTTAAACCGAGGTAGCTCCCGATATCATTGCGTGTCATGCGTAAATTGAAGGTCGATTTGGAATAGCCTAATAAGAAGAAACGTTCCGACAAAGACAGCAAGAATTTCGCAACGCGGGCTTCGGCGCTGGCCGAGCCATGAATGCTTAAACGTGTTTGTTGACGGGCTAATTCCTTGCTCATCAAACCAAAGATGGCTTGGCCGAGTTGATCGTAGCTGTGGCTTAAGGTCGCGATGGTTTTGTATGGGAGCAAAATAATGTCGCAGTCCGATAAAGCAATCGCCTCGGAACTGTGATGGGCGCAGTGAATACTATCCATGCCCAAAACGTCGCCCTTCATTGGGAAACTGAGCACTTGTTCGGTACCGAACTCATCAAACAAAATCGTTTTGATAAAGCCGGAATTAACCAAGTACAGCGAATCAAAATTTTGACCCAATGTATGAATCCGTTGGCCCGCTTTAAAGTGCATATGTTGGAACAATACGTTTTCGCGCTGCAATGCTTGTGGCATCGGCACGTGTAAGAATTCGGCGACTTCGGCTAGGTTAGACCACAATTTATTTTGCGATGTCCAGTTGGTGCAAATTGGAGCGGACTCTTTTTGCATCATGTGAGCGACTGGGCGTTCTAAGGTAGATTCTTGTAACATGAGGATCTCTCTTTCTTGGTTGTGAGCCATACTAGTTATGTAGCCAAAGTTGTAATAAAGGGATAAGTTGATCGCTGTCGGTCGATTTGTCTAAAAAACTATCTGCTCCGGCGCGCATTGCTAATTTTCTGCATTCTTCATCGGCGTGATTGCTAAATACGACTACCTTGATTGTTGGGATGGATGCTTTAATTGTTTTTAATAATCCCAAGCTGTTTCCGTCTGGTAGCTGTGTATCTAAAATCACCGCTTGTACTTCTTCCGTGTCTTCCACGTATTCATTGTTTTTTAAAATTAACCGCGTTGCCGTTGCCAAGTCGCCTGCAATACTGCTGACGTGGATTTCAGGAAATTGCTCGATCATATTTTTTAAACGTTCTTGAATATGGACGGAGTCTTCAACGATGCATACATTCATAGTCTTGCTTGCGGTTCTGTTTTCATGCGAGCAGTATCTGGCATTTGCGTCAGATAAGAAATCAGCGTTGGCTGATTCACAATGTCGGAAATTGGACAGCCGTGTAGGAGATTTCCTACAGGCGAGCTTGCGCCAGCGCAAGCAGGTTGCGCTGATTGGGAAGGGATCTTGCGAGGGAGTTTGAGCTAAGCGCGCCTTAGGTTTGAGCCCATTGGCGCAGTACGTTGTGATAACAACCGACTAAAGTGCGGCGTGCGTTTTCGTCCGCATTAGTTTGGTTGAGCTGCTGAATCGCGTTATCCATGTCAAACAAGATGGCGCGTTGCGCATCGTCTCTGACCAAACTTTGAATCCAAAAAAAACAAGCCACACGCGTGCCTCTGGTTACCGGCGTGACTTGATGCAAGCTCGTGGATGGGTAGAGCACCATATCACCCGCGTTGAACTTAGCGCTGTGCATCCCATAGGTGTCGTTGATTTGTAATTCGCCGCCATCGTAGTCGCTTGGCTCGGCTAAGAATAAGGTGGCGGAAATATCGGTACGTAATTTTTGTCCGGTATGCGGATGAATTCTTACGCTGCCATCCACATGCGCGCCAAAAGTCATACCTTCGCTATAACGATTAAACATTGGCGGATAAACGACATTGGGCAGCGCTGCGCTGATGAATAAGGGATTGCGCTCCAAGGCCGATAACACGATGCGCTGACACTGATGCGTGATCTCGGACTTTTCATCGCATTGCTGATTAAACTTCACCGGCGCGCCTTGATAGCCCGCGGTCGCACGCCCATCCACCCACGCCTCAGGATGTTGCGCTAACAGCGTTTGTACCGCGTTTAGTTGCTCCAAATTGAGCGCGTTGGGGATGTGAATGAGCATAGTTTTCCTACATGCGATAAGTCAATGACAACATAGCGGAGCGTCCGGTGCCCGGAACCGCGCGACCGCCATCGGATGGGATTAAATTATCGTAGTACATCTTGTCGGTTAAATTAAATAAATTTAACCGCACGGTGTAGTTTTGCTTGTTATACGCCACCGTTGCATCCCAGCGAGTAAATCCGCCGACCCGCACTGTATTGGCAGAATTAGCAAAGCGTTCCGACATATAGACCGGTCCGCCGCCGACTTCCCACCGTGGAGTCAACTCATAAGTCAGCCAGCCGGTGAAACTGTTTTGCGGAGTGTTTGTGGTGCGTAAGCCGTTGGTTCCATCTACTGCAGAAATCACCCTAGCATCAAGGTAGGTGTAGTTGGCCGATAATTGCAATTGCTTGTTCACCCGCCCACTCAGACCCGTTCTAAAACCATCAACGCGGACTTTGCCGACCAAATCATACACGCCGGGGCTAATTTGGTTACGGGCGTTTTCTTTGGTGATTTGAAACACCGCAGCGGAAGCATCGAGTTTGTTGTCGGCTAATTCCCATTTACCACCGAGTTCATACGAGTGATTTTTCTCCGGATCGAGATTTTGTTGGCCGGCTGTACCGGTTAATTGCTCCAGCGACGGATTGAATGAAGTGCCATACGACACATAATACGATTGCGCCCGATCAGGCTGCCAGATTCCGCCCAAACGCACACTGGTAAAGCCAACGGTTTGGTCCGCACCAGCTAAGGCAGTGCTGCCCGGCGTATTCACTTTATTGATCGAGTTACTAATGCTGGCCACAAAGCGGTCATAGCGCAAGCCGCCGGTTAATTTAAAGTTAGGCGAAATGGTCCACGTATCGTTGAGATAAGCCGCTACCGTATTAGCGGAACCGCCCGCGCGATTACCGGTAAAGCGTTTAACGCTTGTCGCCGTGCTGGTGTGAGTTGGATCGGTGAGCGAGAGGCAATCGACTACGCCGGTCGTTGATCCTGGTTTATTGAGTGGCACGCCGTTGCAATTGCCTTGGCGGTAGTGGCCTTGATTGTCGTAACCATCGTGACCGACTTCAATGCCGCCGATTAAGTCATGAGTGAATTGTCCGGCAGTTACTTTGGCGATGATTTCGCTTTGATTGAAGATCGAATAATCGCTAATCTCACGATCACGACTTTGACGTCGCACACTCAAACTCGATAACGGTAGATTACCAGCCCCGCTTGCAGGCAACGCTGTAAAGCCCGCTGCGCTGACGGTGCCAATTGATAATGGGGCGGTTTCGACTGCATCAGTTTTTACCGAATTGAATTGCACCTGATTACGCAGGGTAACCGTTGGTGTCAACTTGTGTTCGATGGTGTTATTGAGGTTGGCGATGGTGGAAATAGTGCGGTCGCTATCCAAGCCGTAAGCCGCATTGCGATCAACTTGCACTGGTTTGCCATTGAGCGGTAGCACGCCCCAATCGGGTTCGTCGTGATTTTTTTGCAGCAGGGCGGATAGGGTAATTTCGGTTGGTGTGTTCATGCCCCATTTGATTGACGGGGCAATCCCTGCGTCGCGTTGATTGCTCAAATCACGTGTGGTGGCATCGCCGCCTTGCGCCATCCCCATAATGCGCACAGCCGACGTTTCGGACAGCGGTGTATTTTTATCGAAGGTGCCGCGCACTTGGCCGTTGGTGCTGACCGAACCTTGGAGTTCGGTGAAATCTTTAGTGACTGGCTTTTTGCTGACTTGATTAATCACGCCGCCGGTTGAGCCGCGTCCGAATAACATCGAAGAAGGCCCCATTAGCACTTCCACCGCGTCGAGTGAAAACGTATCGCGGTAATACTGACCGCGATCTCTAAAGCCATCTAAATAAATGTCGGTGCGCGCCGAAAAGCCGTTTAAGTTGATGTTGTTCCCGATCTGCCCACCCTCGGCAGCGCCCAAGGTGATGCCGGACACATTACGCAAGGCCTCAGCCAGAGAATTAGCACCTTGCGATTCCATCAGCTCTTTATTGACCACCGTGACTGACTGGGGAATATCGCGCAACTCAGCGTGTAATTTGCCTACGTTGATGTTACCGGGTGCGAAGTTATTCTTGGTGCCGTCAATATCGACTTGATGAACTGGTGCGGGCGACGCTAATGGAGCAGGTGCGGGCGCAGGTACTGGGTCAGCGTGGACTATTGCAGGGCTAGTTGTTAGCGCAAACAGCGCGGCGGCGATCGGGGTGCGGCGAATCATTACTAATTTCTCCTGAGTGAATATGATTGATTGAATCTTACTAAAACGAACTGAATTATAATCTAAATGCGAATCATTCCTATTTAATTTTAGAGAATTTATTTAATTTTTGTGCCGAATAATAGTTTGGTCTTGACAACTAAATCGACTATTGAGCCCAGCGTATCGTGCTTGAAGTTACGGTAATAGTCGGAAGATAGGCGAATAAAGCCGTAATAAAAGCGAGTTTGGTTACTTTTCGAGGGATGTGAAGTGACATCGAAGTCATCTAATTGTGAATTAATTTCAGATAAATCTTGAATTACGGCCAGCGCTAAACCAATAATAAATTGATAAACCGCCACCAAACGGCCTCAACGAGAATTGCAAGCGCGACAAATGTAGCGATGTGCCGTTCAAAGTGCGTCGTGTTTAGTGCAGTGAGCGCGCGTTTAAATTGGAAAGTCTTCTTAATCCGAGCCCAATGGCGAGTATCTCTGCGAACTATCAACTGCACACAAAGCCCGAGAAAAATAAGGTCGAACTCCCGCCATAAATCATTACCGCGATGTAGTTTGGCAAATAATTTGAAACATAAAGTATTGTTCGCCAGCAAATTTTGTAAATTAACGTTAATATGTTTTGCTGGAAACAAAATGCAAAGAAATTATTGAAATGCTCAAACGATTTTTACCCTGCTTGTTGTTCTTTCTGGTGCAAGCCCTGCACGCGCAAACCGCCACGCCTACCAAAATTTGCGGCGATCCCAATCCAAGTGAATGGATCACGCCCGCCACCCTAGCGCAACATCCAGAGTTGTCTGCGGTCACCGGTATCTCGGTCGATATGATGCGAGCGGTGTTTAATGTGCTGGGCAAAGAAGTGATTGTTACTGCCGATTTGCCGTGGAAGCGCTGCTTAAACGAAGTCCAAAACGGCAATATCGATTTTGCGATGGGCGCTTATTACGATCAAGAGCGCGCCAAGACGTTTGATTATTCAATCCACTACAACACGCTCACACCACAAATTTTTTATTTGAGCTCCAACCTAGTAACGGCAGCCAGTTTGAATGAACTCAAACGCTATAAAGGTTGCGGTAATTACGGTTCTAGTTATGAACACTATGGTTTGAGTGCAGCCCAACTTGATTTAGGGGCGGGTTACGATTCCATGATTCGAAAACTGCGCGCTAAGCGTTGTGATTATTTTGTTGAGGAGCTGGAAATCATCGCCAGTTTTAAAATGTTTGGTAAAGATATTTTGAGCGAACCCGAAATTGCTCACTCGAACGCACCGTGGGCGGTGGCTCCATCGCGCTATGTGATTACCGCCAAGGGCAAAAATGCCAAGCTGCTAGAACAAATTAATCACGCGCTAGAAGGCTTGATTAAATCCGGCAAAGCTGCCGAAATCTGGAAGACTGGCCTTGGTGCGATTCCCTACAAGCCTTAAATTACTCGCGGGTGAATTTATCCTTAACATGGCACGAAAAAAAACGGCGTACAACTCAATGTACGCCGTTTTCTATTTCCGAATCACGCCTTAGTCAGCGTTAATTATTCCGCATAAAACAGGGCAGGGACTTCACGCCGCAGCGCGTAAGCGTTCCAATTCTTTTAGTTGGTGCATGATGTCTTCGTCGTATTGCATACTTTGCGCCGCTGGAATAACTAACGTGGTGTGCTGCTTCAAACTGGCACTGGGCAAATCACCCAAACGAATTTTTTCAGCTCGTGTTTGCTCTAGCGCGTGGGTCGCTGCTTCGTACAAAATCACCTCATGGTCGAGCGAATAGGTGCGCGCTAATTTATTAACGATGATCTGTAAATGCGCTGGCTCGGTGTCGTAACGTTTTAAGGTCAAGTCACCAGCAATCCCGATTTGCCACACCACAAACAGGGCGGACGGGTCGATGACGCGCTCAAAAATCATAAACTGTGTGGCTTCCATCGAAATCATGCCGTTGTTGCCCGGATCAATGCCCAGATCAGCAACCAAACAATCCAATGCCGAGATGCCTGGTTCCATGTGCGCTTCAAATCCTTCAGCGCGTGCATCTTTAATGGCCATGTGCGAGATGCAGGCGAAGATGCCGGGGTGTCCATAAAACGCAGCGCAGACTTTTTTTCCAGCGCGGACTTCTGCCAAAATCGTGTCAGCCATGCGGCGATAGGTATCGCGTCGATTTTTACCGTCGAGTTGGGCGTCGTCGTAATGATCGAGAATGCACACGTAGTTCTTGGCGACGCCTTTAAGCCATTCACGGGTGAACATATTCGGAACCGCCGCAAATACGACATCAAACGATTCAATATAGCTCTTAGATAACGGTGTTAATTGTCCTGCCATGCGCAAGCCCGTGCCGACGCACACTAATTTGCCTATTTTTTTCTCGGTCATTTTGGTTTCTTTTAAAATTTATGCTGCGATAGAACTGGATTCGTTTGCCTTGGTTGTAGGCGTTGGGGTCTCTGGTAAGCCCATTGATTTAGAGACGACAACACAATTACGGCCTTCGGCTTTTGCTTGGTAGAGCGCTTTATCGGCTGCTTCTAATAAAGCGGGGAAGTTACGATCATCGTTGAGACCTAAGTAGGCAATGCCAAAGCTTGCGCTAAGTGGGAATTGCACGCCCGAGGGCTCGGTATTAATTTTTTCAATCGCGGCACGGCAGCGCTGGGCGATTTGCCATGCGGTAGTGACATCCGTATCGGGCAAGCAAATCGCAAATTCTTCCCCACCCAGACGACCAAATAAATCACCGCTACGCAATTGCGTGCTGACCGTTTGGCAGACCGCCAGCAAAACCCAGTCGCCAACGGCGTGACCATGGTTATCGTTAATGCGTTTAAAGAAATCCATGTCGAACAAGATTAAGCTGACAAATTGGTTGTGCGCTTCAACGATTTCCTCGGTACACGACAGGAAGTGATCGCGTGTGCTGATGCGCGTTAAGGCATCGATTTGCGTCTTGATTCGGAAGACATTTTTTTGCAGAGTGACTTTCCACACATACAATCCAAGTGCTGCGGAAACGATGAAGGCCAATGCAATAATCAGTGTCAGATTTTCGCTATTCTTTTTCTCTAATTGCTTTTCAATTGCTAGGATTTTATTTTGACGTTCAAGCATGGTGACTTGATTCGACTGATCTTGAACGTTAAATTTTACCCGTTGGTAGGCAATATTTTTTTGTAGTTCCTCGTCCAGTAACGCATTCTTTTTCTCGATCGCTTTTTCGGCATAGTCAAGCGCGCTGGCATACTGACCCTGGGCGCGTTTAATCAGTGCAAGGGTTTCTAAGGATTTTTCAGTTTGCTGAGCTAGTTTCTGAGAATCGGCAGTTTTATATGCCATCAACGCAAAGTGTTCAGCTTCCTCTAATTTTCCTCTATGGAGGTATGCAGTAGCGAGGCTCTCCTCCAACCTTGTGGCATCCTTGGTATTTAGAATTGACTCAGGAAACGCTTTCAACGCGGTTAATCCGGCATCAATTCCATTTTGGTAGTGATGATTTTCGATTAAATCGATAGCGCCGATCGATTCAACTATCAGAGAAATATAATGCCAGTTAATGGCGTCGCAAGCCTCTATCGCAGTTTTAATATGATCGTTAGCAACGGAGCTCTGCTTAAGCATCACATATATGTCAGCCCGATCTGCACTAGCGATACATTTTGCAGCAGATATATCGAGTTTTGATCCTTGTATATCAAACATTCGCTGAGCGTATTCCAGGGATTCTTGGTAGGCGTGGATTGAGTTGTGCAGATCTATTGCGCTCTGTAATGTGTCGATTTGTGCAATAGCATCGGTGACCTTAGGCAAAATTGCTATGCCTTGATTCATGGTATTCAGTGCTGACTCATATTCGCCCAGAGCGAGGTAGGAAATAGTCAGTTGGTAAAGAAATTTAGACTTGGTATTGGCTTCATCTTCGGAGTTTAAAAAGCCATTAATAAATGAAATATTTTCTTGGTGCTTACCAAATAAAGCTAACAGTGAAGCTTTTATTAAGCGAAAGTGCAGAAGTTGTGCGGGGGTAAACTTGTCTTGCTGCGCCTGCAATTCCTCTAGTTCCTTGCTTGCTAGTTGCTGATTGCTGGTCGAAATTTGCTGAACGTGTTTGAGTGATTTTTCGACTTCGTCACTTTCCGATGCGCGCACAATTGACAGAAAGCCCCCAGCGAAAAATAGAAACACCACGACTACAAAAAATTGTAGAAGTGCTCTATCTCGTGAGGACTTAGTTGCCACAGACTTAGTGATTGATGAACTGCGGCACTGTGATCATTGGCATTTCTGCTGCGCTAATGCCAATGGCCTGGGCCACTTGCTTGTGATCACCAGAGAGCATGGCTTGCTTCTCGTCATCTGATAAACCAAAATTGTCCATCGCTTGATGCGGGTCTTGAGTATGTGCAGCGATACCATCGGCGTTTTGATCAAGGTGATTCAAGTAGTCGAGTAATTTAGACATTGTTAAAAGATTCCAAAAGGTAAAGTTGATTGGGAGCAAGTATATTATGTCATTTCGACACAGTTGTAACCAATTGTTTTACCGTTTGGCGATAATTTGCAACAAGTCATTAAATTGTCATCGTTTTCATCGCTGGTCGTGAATGTATTTAGGCTCTGGGTGCTCGTAAATCGATTGGTTTGGATTTAGGTTGATTTTGTCGAGGCCAACATTGGCTAAATCGTCTTTTCGGACGAGGTCTGGCCGCGCAATTGTTCGTACGATGGATGTCCATGGTTGGTGCCTGTGAAATCAAGCCAGAGCAACGACTATAAGAACAATGAAAAGCGGAGATAGCATGAATCTTACTCAAGCACTGCATCATGGATTGCGGGAGCGACCTCATCAAACGGCGACCGTATTTCGTAAACGTCGGCAAACCTATACTCAATTTGTGGAGCGCGTCGCACGCTTTGCCGGGCTGTTGCAAGGAGTGGCTGTTAAGCGTGGGGCGCGGGTCGCTATCTTGAGTTTGAATTCGGATTATTACCTTGAGTATTTATATGGCTGCTTTTGGGCGGGGGCGGTGATTAATCCGGTCAATATTCGCTGGACCGTCAACGAAATTGCTTATTCACTCGACGATTGCACCACGGCGGTATTACTCGTTGACGACACCTTTAAACATTTGATTGAGCCCTTGCGTACTTTATCGAGTTCGTTACAAACCGTGATTTATATCGGTGAGGCCGCTTGCCCAGAAGGGATGCTCAGTTTCACTACGTTGATGCAGGACGCGCCAGCTGTGCCGGATGCTAATGTAAATGAACAAGACTTAGCCGCTATTTTATATACCGGCGGGACAACAGGTCAGCCTAAGGGTGTGATGCTCAGTCACGCTAATTTATGCTCAGATGCGTTGAGTGCGATTGAGGTATTCCAAAGTGGCAAAATGGTCACTGGCTTACTGACGGTTCCGCTATTTCATGTTGGTGGAATTGCGGTATTGATTCAACTAATAACCCGATTGTCGACGGCGATTGTTCTGCCATCTTTTTCATCCAAAGCGGTACTAGCCATGATTGAGAAAGAGGAGGTGACGGAGTGCTTTCTAGTTCCGACGATGATCAAGATGCTAATAGAAGATTCTGATTTTGCTAAGTACGACACGTCGAGTTTGATTCAGATCTTTTATGGTGCCGCACCGATCGACAGCAATTTATTAAATCGTGCAATTACACAATTTCCTCGTACCGATTTTGCTCAGGTGTACGGTATGACCGAGCTCTCGCCAGTGGTTGCGGTGTTGCCTTCTTGGTACCACACGGTGGATGGACAAAAGCAGGGCAAGTTGGGTGCAGCCGGACGTCCTATACCCAACGCAGAGATCAAAGTCGTGAATGAGGTTGGTGAGGAGGTCGCAAGCGGTAGCTTCGGCGAAATTATTGCCCGCGGCCCGATGCGGATGATGGGATATTGGAACAAGCCAAAGCAAACGGCCAAAGCGTTGCGTAACGGCTGGATGCACACCGGCGACGCAGGATACATCGACGCTGATGGTTTTTTATACGTAGTTGATCGGCTCAAAGACATGATCGTCACCGGTGGCGAGAACGTGTATTCGGCTGAAGTAGAAAACGCGATTTTAACATTACCGCAAATTTCGCAGTGTGCAGTCGTCGGTGTGCCGGACGACAAATGGGGCGAGCGGGTGCACGCGGTAGTGGTATTGCGCGACGGTCAAACGATCAACGATCAAGCGATTATTACCCATTGTAGAAAAATCATTGCCGGCTACAAGTGCCCGAGCAGTATCGAATACCGTTCAGCCTTGCCAATCTCCGCAGCAGGAAAAATATTGAAATACGAATTGCGCGATCCACACTGGCAAGGCCGATCCCGCAAGGTTGGGTAGTCTACGAATTCACTTCATCTGGGGCGCTGCGCTGGATTGGCGCCCCAGTCTCTAGATACATCGGTGTCAACCACGTTATCTAAAGCATTATTCAAGCAGCGGAAACGTCGGTTCCGACGATGCGACTGCTAGGCTTCCAAATTTACACTTCCTTGTCTGAGTGCTTGAACGCGAGCGCGGCTAAATATGCATTTATAAAAAAGGAGTCAGGAGATGAATTCGGTGCTTAAGCCTTTCAATATTCCGGTCATCGTTGGTGTTGGTGAAATCACCGATCGGTTGCATGAAATTAGTCAAGGGATGGAGCCGGTCGAATTAATGGCCGAAGCCCTACGTCGTGCTCAATCGGACGCCGGTGCAGAGCTACTCGCTGGCGTTGATTCGTTGGATGTGGTGTCCGAATATTCATGGCCTTATCACGATGTGCCATCTTTACTTAGCGAGCGCCTTGGTATTGATCCGCAGCGGCGCTTATATGGCGACGCCGGCGGCGAGAGTCCGCTGCGCTTTATTCACGAGGCGGCCTTGCGCATTGCGCGTGGCGAGAGCAAAGTGGCCGCCATCGTTGGTGCTGAATCCAATTACACGGTCAATACAGCAGCTAAAGCGGGCATTGATTTGCCTTGGTCCGTGCGTGATCCGCAAGCCAAATTGATGCGCGGCGCCGATATTGTGGATGAATTAGCCGTCAAACATGGCATGGTGAGCCCGGTCAATGTGTACCCGTTTTATGAAAACGCCAGTCAAGCTGACTGGGGACAAACGCAAGGACAAGCATTACGCGAATCAGCCGAATTATGGTCGCGCTATTCCAGCGTAGCGGCCAACAATCCGTATTCGTGGATTAACAAAGAGTACTCGCCCAGTGAGATCGCCACTGTCGCGCCCAATAATCGTTTAATTGCTTGGCCCTATACCAAATACATGGTCGCAAATCCCATGGTCAATATGGGAGCGGCCGTGTTGGTGACTAGTTTGGGATACGCAATTGCCCAAGGAATTGCTCCTAGTAAATTGATCTACATCGTCGGTGGCGCTGCTGCCAAAGAACCACGTGATTATCTCAAGCGCGATCAATTCCGTCATTCGCATGCTCAAGATGCAGTATTGAGAGCAGCATTGGAATTGGTTGGCGGACACGTTCAGGATTTTTCCATGTTGGAGTTGTATAGCTGCTTCCCAGTCGTGCCGAAAATGGCGCGTCGCACTTTAGGCTTGCCCGTTAGTGCGCAAATGACTTCTACCGGTGGTTTGAGCTTTTTTGGTGCACCACTCAATAACTACATGACGCACGCGGCCGCTGGCTTGGTGCGTTCACTGCGCGCTCAAGCCAATAATCAAGCCAATAATCAAGCCAATAATCTGGCGTTGTTGTACGGGCAGGGCGAATTCGTGACCAAACACCACGCCTTAGTGCTGTCCTCAAGCTTGCCGGATACTGATTTACTGACTAATCAATATAGTGTGCAAAACATCGCCGACGAGCTCTGCGGACCGGTGCCGCCGTTAGTTTACTCATATCATGGTGTGGCAACCTTAGAAACTTTCACCATCGTTTATGGCCGTGACGGTAAGCCAGAATTTGGCACCGCAATTGGATTGACACCCAATGGAGAACGGTTGATGGCGCGGATTCCAGCTAGTGACGAAGCCAGTATCGCCTATTTGACTAATTTAAATAATGCGCCAGTGGGTAGCGCTGGCGACGTAGTTGATGGTGGCGACGGACTATTGCATTGGAGGGTGAGGAACTAGGGCGTGTTGACATAGGATTTGGGAGGTGTGGTCAATCCAAATCGTGGGCTGGCAGGGCGAAAGAAACTTTGGTCGCTAAGAAAGCTTCCCTTGCAAGCTAAGTTCGTTGCGCAGGCGTGCTGCAGGCACCAAGAAACTTCTGCTACATCGGAGCGCTGTTGGGGTTGGTGCCACAACAAGTGGTTCAACGCTGCCCAGCAAGTGTTTTGGTGTGAATCCGCAGGGAAAGGGGCTTAATGGGCGCATGGCTGCGCTGCTAACAGCGCAGCCATGCGTCGCAGTATGCGCCTTGACCTGGATCTATTCTGTCGCTTTCGCACCCTCCAATCCTATGGCAGCACGCGCTAGATTCGAAAAGATATCGATTCAATTCGATCCGACCAATTTGTGCTGTTAATTAGACGTTCATGAAGCGGCACTAGCGAGAACATAAATGACACCGATAGGATATTCAATGATTGCAGAATCAACCCCAGCCGCAAGCTTCGATGCTGCTGTTTTATTTGAACGTATTGATAACCACATTGCACTGGTTACACTCAACCGCGCCCAAGCACGCAATGCCATTAATGGAGCGGTCGCACAGGCCTTGGACAGTATTGTGCGGGCAACAGAAAATGATCCACAGATCAGAGCGGTGATACTCACCGGCGCTGGCGCTGGTGTGTTTTGTGCAGGAGCTGACTTGAAAGAGCTCGCATCGGGCAAGGGATCAAGTTTAAGTACAGAGAACGGCGGCTTTGCTGGTTTTGTGTTCGCAAAGCGTTCCAAACCGTGGATTGCCGCCGTGAATGGTAAGGCAATCGGTGGTGGATTTGAGCTTGCCTTGGCCTGCGATTTGGTCGTGGCGTCGGACTCAGCGAGTTTTTGTTTGCCTGAAGTGTCGCGCGGTTTAGTGGCGATTGCCGGTGGCGTGATGCGTTTGCCGCGCCAATTGCCGCGGGCTATCGCGCTGGAATTGATCGCGACAGGTGCACCATTAACTGCCCAACGTGCGGAGCACTTCGGGCTGGTTAATCGCGTGGTGGGAGCAGAATTCTTGTTATATGAAACGCTGGCGTTAGCACAAGCGATTGTGAATAACGCACCGATTGCAGTCTGCGAGAGCTTAAGCATTGCGCGTCAAACCTATGATTTATCGGAGTCTGAACTTAAGCAGCTCAGCTCAAATAGTTGGAACAAAGTAATTGCGAGCGACGATTTTATCGAAGGCCCGCGCGCCTTCCTTGAAAAACGTGCTCCGAGTTGGACTGGCGCTTAATTAAGGATTCTGCTGCGATGCCTACTTACGTTATTCCTCAACGCGACATGGAATTTGTCCTATACGAATTGCTCAACATTAAACAAACTCTGGCACAGCTGCCGGCCTTTACTGACGTGGATGTTGAGACGATTAATCAAACCATTGATGCCGCTGGCCGTTTTGCTAAAGAAGTTTTGGCGCCGTTAAATGGTATCGGCGACGCGCAGGGTTGCAGCATTATTGATGGCAAGGTAAAAACACCGGATGGATTTCCAGCCGCTTACCAACGCTTTGTCGAAGCCGGTTGGCCGACCTTATCCGCCTCGGAACAATACGGTGGACAGCACTTTCCCAGCGTTGTGACCAATGCCTTGTTTGAACTATTTCAGGCGGCTAATTTAAGTTGGTGCATGTTTGTGGGAATTGCTCATGGCGCGTACAAATGTATACATCGGTACGGCTCGTCCGAACTCAAGGCAATTTATTTACCGTACCTCGTCAATGGACAGTGGACTGCCACTATGTGTTTGACGGAGTCGCACTGCGGTTCTGATTTGGGATTAATTCGTTCGCAAGCTGTGCCACAAAATGATGGCTCGTTTCGAATCACAGGTTCCAAAATATTTATCTCGGGTGGCGATCATGATTTAGCGCAAAACATCGTGCATTTGGTGTTGGCGCGCTTGCCCGGTGCACCCGTTGGTAGCAAAGGAATTTCATTATTTCTGGTCCCTAAATTTGTCCCCAATGCCGACGGATCGTTGAAACCTCTTAATAACGTGACTGCAACTTCGCTCGAACATAAAACCGGTTTGCGCGGCAGCGCTACTTGCGCAATGAATTTTGACGGGGCGTCCGGCTGGCTCGTGGGCGAAGAAGGTCGCGGCGTAATGAATCTGTTCTTGATGATGAACGAAGCACGTCTTGGTGTCGGAATTCAGGCGGTTGGCGTGTCACAGCAGGCCCATCAAAACGCGGTGGACTACGCGCGCGAACGCTTGCAAATGCGTTCAGTGCGGGGGGCGAAATTTCCTGATCAAGCGGCTGACCCGATCATGGTCCATGCGGACGTGCGGCGCATGTTATTGACGCAAAAGGCGTGGACCGAGGGTGCGCGGATGTTGGTCTATTGGCTTTCGTTACAGTTAGATATTGAAGCGGCGCACCCTGATCCAATTGCACGCCGTCAAGCAGCTGATTTGGTGACATTGCTGACACCAGTTGCCAAAGCTTTTAGCTCCGAGAATGCCTCCAGTGTTGCCGACTTGACCGTACAAGTTTATGGTGGGCACGGCTATATGGTTGACTGCGGTGTTGAGCAATTTGTGCGGGATGCGCGGGTTCAGCAAATTTATGAAGGTACCAATGGTATCCAAGCACAGGACTTATTGGGACGTAAGGTATTGGCCGATGGCGGAGAGAAACTTGGCGCATTGCTGCAACTTATTAGTGATTTTGTGGCTGATCACTGGACTAATTTAGCGA
Organism: Sapientia aquatica; assembly: GCF_004358105.1. Taxonomy (GTDB): domain Bacteria; phylum Pseudomonadota; class Gammaproteobacteria; order Burkholderiales; family Burkholderiaceae_D; genus Solimicrobium; species Solimicrobium aquaticum. The sequence goes on from NZ_SMYL01000005.1 coordinate 208,925, forward strand.
TGCGTGAGTTTTTGAGTCCGCTAATCAATTTGCCGCAACAATTACTGCAATTGACGGAGCAGTTGACGCAGGCGGCGGACAATAATCCTGATGAAATTGGTGCCGCGGCCAACGATTATTTGCGCATTCTTGGTCACGTGGTCTTCGCCTATTTGTTCGCACGAGCTGCTGCTGTGGCGGGCGCTAAAATTGCATTTCACGATCCGTTTTATGGCGCCAAATTGGCTACAACGCGCTTTTACTTTGCCAAGCTATTACCCGAAGTGGCTTACCGCTTTCAGTCCGTGCAAGCTGGCACCGCTGTGCTAGATCAGTTGGAAGAAACGAGCTGGTTTCTGTAGCGCAAAATTACAACAGTGCGCTGGGCAAACGTCGTTTTCGACGATGTCGTGTGGTGAGTCGCCCGCTACAGTGGTCCCCAACCAAGGCTTTTCTTACTAACGCGATCAAGCAATGTCGATCTAATTCTTTCGCAAGCGACTCCGCGTAAATGGAGGGCTACGCCTCAAAAAGGGAATCAATGAAAGCAGCATATATTTACGATCACGTCCGCACACCGCGCGGCAAAGGTCGCTCCGACGGGGCGATACACGAAATCACTCCGGTGCACTTAGTCAGCCAAGTGCTAGCCGCATTAAAAGATCGCAATCATTTTGACCCAACCGCCATTGAAGACGTTGGCTTGGGAGTGGTGATGCCGGTGTCAGAGCAAGGCGCCGATATTACCCGTTCTGCTCTGCTTTGTGCTGGTTATGGCGATAGCGTCACGGGCTTTCAGCTCAACCGCTTTTGTACTTCCGCACTCGATACTGTAAAGCTGTGCCACGCCATGATTGTGTCTGGTCAAGTGCAGGCCGCGATAGGTGGCGGGGTGGAATCGATGTCGCGTGTGACGATAGGATCGGACGGTGGCGCCAGTTACAGTGATCCACAGGTTGGCCGGCACTTTCCCTATATTCCCAATGGCGTGGCTGCTGATTTAATGGCGACCTTGGATGGTTTTACTCGTCAACAAATCGATGCCTATGCGCTTGAAAGTCAGCAGCGCGCTGCGGTGGCCCAAATCAGGGGCTATTTCGACCAGTCGCTCGTCCCGGTGCGCGATGTCTTGGGAGACATATTGCTGTACCAAGACGAAGCACTGCGGCCAAGTATTTCGATGGCCGATCTGAGCAAACTAAAGCCTGCTTTTGCGGCGCTGGGTGAAGCCGGTTTTGATTCGATCCTACTACAGCGCTATCCGCATTTAGAAAGTGTGCAACATGTGCATACCAACGGAACTTCAAGCGGTATCGTAGACGGAGCAAGTGCGGTGTTGTTGGGTAGTGAGAGTTTTGGCAAGAGCAATGACTTACTGCCTCGCGCTCGTATCGTTGCAGTAGCTTCGTGTGCGACAGAGCCGCTGCTAAGTTTAGGTGGGCCAATTCCAGTTACATACAAAGTGCTGGCCCACGCGAAAATGAGCATTCGCGATATTGATTTATTTGAAGTCAACGAAGCTTTCGCTGTCGTCCCGATGCGCTACATGCGCCACTTTAATATTCCGCGCGACAAAATTAACGTCAATGGCGGTGCAATTGCGCTCGGCCATCCGCTGGGTGCAACTGGCGTGATTCTGCTTGGCACGGTGTTGGACGAGTTGGAGCGACGTGATCTACGCACCGCCTTAATTACCTTATGTGCAGCGACTGGTCAGGCTACGGCGGTCATTATCGAGCGGATATAGCGTTCTAGCGCCTACTTTGTTTTAAATCCTAATTCCTAAGTTTTACTATGACAGAGACGATCATACTTGAGGTCGATGCCGATGGCGTCGCTCTAATTACCATTGATGTACTTGGACGTGAATTCAATGCATTTGTGCCTGAATTGTTGGAGCAACTGCGGGTTGTGGTGCATCGCATTAGCACTGATTCAATCATCAAAGGAGCCGTTATCACGTCCGGTAAAGTGGGCAGCTTTATTGTCGGTGCCGATTTAACGGACATCGTTCAGTGGCACGATAAAGGGATGACAGCGCAAGCAGCAGCCCAGCGAGCTGCCTCCGGGGCGCAGGTGTTTCGTCAGCTCGAATTGTGTGGCAAACCAGTTGCCGCGGCAATTAATGGTTTGGCGCTAGGCGGTGGTTATGAATTTTGTTTGGCTTGCCATTATCGGGTATTGGTCGATGACGATGCGGTGCGTATTGGTTTGCCGGATGTGCAGCTTGGTTTGTTGCCCAGCGCTGGCGGCACGCAACGTTTGCCGCGCTTAATTGGAATTGAACGCGCTTTGCCCTTACTTTTGTCGGGGCAGCACCTTAGCGCGCGGGAAGCCTTGGCTTACCAACTAGTCGATACCTTAGCTCCAGCCGACAAGCTCGTCGAGACCGCCCGCCAGTGGGTCTTGACACACCCCGACGCACACCAACCTTGGGATTCAACAGGTTTCCGTATCCCAGGCGGTGCAGGAGCGATGGCCAATCATTCGGTGACTAGTTTTGGCACCGGATTAGCCAGCGTGCGTCAGGCTAGCCAAGATAATTATCCAGCGCCCTTAGCAATTCTTTCCTGTGTGTATGAAGGTACGCAACTACCTTTTGACTTGGCACTCAAGATTGAAGCCAAATATTTCGGCAGTTTGGCCTGTGGCGTGGTGGCGCGTAATTTGATGCGCACGATGTTTATCAATAAAGGCGCAGCAGATAAATTGGTGCGCCGTCCACAAGACGTTGAAAAGCGCCAAGTGACGCGCCTCGGAGTTCTAGGTGCGGGCCTAATGGGTGCCGGCATCGCGCACGTCGCCGCGCTTGCGGGGATCAATGTAGTGCTATTGGATAGCACTATTGAGCAGGCTAACAAAGGCTGGTCGTATTCGAAAAAAATCTTGGATAAATCGGTCCTAGCAGGACGTATATCGGCGCAGCAGGCCGAAGTGATTTTGGCTCGCATTCTTGCAACAACAGATTTTTCCCAACTGGCCGAAAGCCAATTAATCGTCGAGGCGGTATTTGAGGACCGTGCAATTAAGTCCAGCGTTATGGAGAAAGTGGCAGGCATCCTTAGTTCAGAGGGGGTTTTTGCCAGCAATACCTCAACCTTACCTATCACCGGTTTAGCGCAGCAGTGGAGTCAACCGCAACAATTTATTGGCTTGCATTTCTTCTCGCCGGTGGAGCGCATGCCTTTGGTTGAAGTGATCATTGGGCAGCAAACTTCGCAAGCCACGATTGCGGCCGCCTTGGATTTTGTAGCTCAGCTCAAAAAGACCCCAATTATCGTCCACGATAGCCCAAGCTTTTACACTAGCCGAATTTTTTGTAGCTATATCGACGAAGGTATGGCAATGCTGGCCGAAGGCATTCAGCCTGCCTTAATCGAAAATGCCGCCCGAAGCGCTGGTTTCGCGGTTGGACCGTTAGCCGTGACGGACGAAGTTTCGATCGATTTGCAAAAGCGGATCTTGGATCAATCCCAAGCGGACCAGCTACCGGAGAAATTCCAACGTCGTCACGCGCACGAGGTGATTAATCGGTTCTACCAATTAGGACGCTTAGGTCGTAAAACAGGCGGCGGCTTTTATGACTTTCCAGTCGACGGCAAAAAACGCTTATGGAGTGGCTTATCCGAGCTGTATCCCCTCAAACAATTACAACCCGAGCTCAGCGAAGTACAACATCGTTTGCTGTACCTGCAAGCCTTAGAAGCCGCGCGCTGCATGGAAGAGGGCGTAATCAATGATGCCGCGGATGCCGATTTGGGCGCAGTGCTTGGATTGGGCTATCCAGCGTGGACTGGCGGCACGTTGTCCTTAATCGACAGCGTAGGAATTCGCCTTTTTGTAGCGCGCTGCGAACACTTTGCTAATCAATATGGCGAGCGCTATCGCCCGTCTGCGTGGCTTAGAGCGCGAGCCGAACACGGCGAGCAGTTTTATTCCAAAGCCAGTGTCCATCCATGAAAGTAGAAAGTACGAAATGAAAAACCGTGTCACCGAATTATTAAGAATTCGCTATCCCATCATTCAAGGTGGAATGCAGTGGGTAGGGCTAGCTGAACTTGCATCGGCGGTATCGAATGCCGGAGGCTTGGGCGTGTTGACGGCGCTCACTCAACCAACTCCGGAAGATTTGCGCCAAGAAATTGCTCGCATGCACGCGATGACCGATAAACCATTCGGCGTCAATTTGACTATCCTGCCCACTATCAACCCACCGCCATACGCTGAATACGTGGCAGCGATCATTGAAGGCCACGTCAACGTGGTCGAAACCGCGGGTAATAGCCCCAAGGAATTCATCACCTTATTCCATCAAAACGACATCAAAATAATCCATAAATGCACAACCGTGCGTCATGCATTATCAGCCGAACGCAATGGGGTTGATGCGGTTTCGATCGATGGATTTGAGTGCGCCGGGCATCCCGGCGAAGACGATGTGCCGGGTCTCATTCTAATTCCGGCGGCCGTGCGTGCATTGCAAATTCCAGTGATTGCGTCAGGCGGAATCGGCGATGGTCGAGGCTTTGCGGCGGCGCTGGCCTTGGGGGCAGAAGGGATCAATATGGGAACGCGCTTTTGCGTCACCCAAGAAGCACCGATTCATCAAAACATCAAGCAAGCTTTGGTGGCGGCTACCGAGCGCGATACGCGATTGATTTTTAGGACCATGCACAACACCGCTCGGGTCTTTAAAAACGCCATCTCCGATGAGGTCGTGAAAATGGAAAGTCGCCCCGGTGGTTGCCAGTTTGAGGAGATTCGCTCTCTGGTCGCTGGAGTTCGCGGCCGTGCTGCGTTGGCCAGCGGCTCAGTGCAGGATGGTGTGATCACGGCGGGCCAAGTGATTGGTTTGATCGACGATATTCCAAGCTGTGCTGATCTGATTGAGCGGATTGTCGCAGACGCAAAACAATATTTAGCGAAGGCAACAACATACTTTAGTTAATCACTTTTTTATCTAAATTTAAAGCCTAGCAAGCCTCGCCAGAATTGCCACTGGCAGTTGGTTTGCACGATGTTATCAAACGCATTATTTATAGAATTGGCATAGACCAAAGAAGAATTTCCACCAACGAGTGGCTTTTCAAAGTAGTACCAAAAGGAGACAGCATGAAAATGCAAACAATGAAACAACGAGCAAACCGGGTCGGAGCAGCACTGGTTTTGTCCAGCGCAAGTTGGGTTGCGCAAGCTCAAAGCGCCGGCGACAATGTGCTCAGCTTGGGCTGGATACACATCATGCCGCAAAATCGATCTTCCCCGTCGATATTAGAAAGCGTCGCTGGCAAGCCGCAAAATATGGTTCTAGCCGGAACTGGCTCGGCTGTGCAAAATGGTGATACGGGCGGAATCAATTTAGCCCATTTTTTTACTGATAACTTTTCGATTGAGTCGGTCGGAGGTATTCCCAGTCCGCTCAAAACCAAAGGCGAGGGCAAACTAGCGCCATTTGGCGTTATTGGGCAAGCAACTCCCATGGCACCAACCCTGTTTGCGCGTTATCATTTTTGGGATTCAAAGGTGTCACTGCGCCCCTATCTTGGCATGGGGATCAACTACACCCGCTTTGTGCATAGTAAGCTGACTAATAACGCCTTTGTGGAAAGTGTGGGGGGACCAGGTAGTAGTGGAACCCTCTCGGTTTCTAGTTCTTGGAATCCAGCCTTTCTTGCAGGACTCAACTACGCCTTAGATTCTCACTGGTCTTTGGGCTTATCGTTGAGCTATATCCCATTAAAAGAGACGGCCACGACGACCGTTACCACTGCAAACAAAGTCGTTATCGTAACGACGGGGGACGATAAGATCAGGCCAATCAGTACATATTTGAATCTTGCTTATTGCTTCTAAGTTTCCTAAGAATGGCTGAATTAAATTAACCCTTAGCAGCGCGATCAAGTGCTGCTAAGGGAAATTAAGTCTACGAGTTAGCAATCCAACCAGCTACTTTAATTGTGCTGGCATCATCGAACAGCGGTCCGATTACTTGCACGCCAAGCGGTAGACCTTGTTCATTTTTACAGACTGGCGCAACCGTAGCGGGTAGCCCTACCAAGGTTGCTAAGCCTGACCATGCTAATTGGTCACGATACATACTCAATTGTCCATCTATCTCAATTTGGGTTGAGGCCATATTGGGCGCCGATAGATGCGCAAATGCGCTGCGGCTAAACGCTGGGGCGATGATCACGTCAACGCTGTCAAACAGGACTTTCCATTGTTGCTGCCAATATAATCGCCGATCCATTAGTGTCATCCACTGATGTGCTGTGAGCGGCGCTTCGGCTACAGGCATACCACGGCTAATTATGGTTCGCAGGATGGCGACATAGTTACCATGGATGGCTTTGAGGTCGGGCACTAGGGTGGTATTTTCGCTGATTAAAGCACCTTGCAGACGTAAGCGTTCGGCCGCTACATCGACAGCATGTGCTACTTCAGCACTGGTTGGAATAATGGGATGATCTTTTACCACTAGCACACGCAAACCCTGCGGGTTTGACAGTTTCGCTGGGCGTAATTCCAAGCGATAGGCTGATTGCTGCCAGTCGTCCGGACCCGCCAAAACGTTCAAAGCGAGCTGTAAATCTTCGGCGCTACGCGCCATTGGCCCAATCACGGCAAGCGGATCTGGCGCGACGGCGAAATTGGATAGTTCATGTCCACGTATAGGGATTAAGCCATAAGTTGATTTGTGTCCCATGACGCCGCAAAAATGGGCTGGAGCGCGGATGGAACCACCTATGTCGGAACCGAGTTCCAATGGGACCAAACCGGCGGCTAATGCTGCCGCCGAGCCGCCCGATGAACCGCCCGGCGTGCGGCTGCGATCGATTGGATTAACAGTGCGTCCGTACACTGGGTTATTGCTCTCAAAGTCGCCCAACGCCTGTGCGACGTTGGTTTTACCCAAAATAATTGCCCCAGCACTTTTTAGCCGAGTCACCGCCACGGCATCCTCTTGCGCAATATTGTTGGCGTAGGTTGTCAGTCCCCAAGAGGTCGGAAGTCCAGCAACGTTAAAGGACTCCTTAACCGTCATCGGAACGCCTAATAATGGCTTGCGCTCCTTGCGCCGGATTGCCTGATCGGCTAACTTTGCCTGCTCACGCGCTCGATCAAAATCTTTGACGACTACGGCATTCAATTCGACGTCATCGTCGATTCGAGCAATAGCATCGTCACACAGTTCTAACGCGCTGACTTTGCCTGAATTGAGAGCGGCTACCATTTCAGTGGCGCTTAAAGGAAGGTTTTCTTTCATTCTGTATCTCGCTGAAAAAGTTGGTCAGTATTAAAATGCGCGGCTGATGCCTATCTCAAACGCATCTTTCATATTGGCTATTTTGCTGTCATAGGCATAATTTGCATATACGCTAGTGAGTTTTGAAAGCCAGTATGAAACACCAACTGCGGTCTTGGCGCTGGCCACAATATTGCTAACGGTTTGTTGACCGTAGGCCATGCTATAGATCAATGAGCCCACTGGAATGACGCTGGATAAATACCAACCTTTTAGTTCGGCGCTACTTTGTGCATGGGTGAAACTACCACTGAGGGCTAAAACCAATACTAGTGCAACTTTTTTCATGTTTTGTTTCTCCGATTTTTCGATTATTAATTTTGTCCAGTGGATGGACTTATTTCCTCACTAGGTACAACTGAATAATCTGCCGTGAGTGTAAGCAGATTGATCTTGCGAAAAAAATGGATACTGGTATTTCCTTGTCACTTGATTGCTGGTTAGCAGTACGATCGCACCGCAATTCAATAGCAACGCGCTGAGTGGAATCGTGTCATTGGATTCATCTCGAGTTCAACCGCGCCGCAAAATCCAATTCGAATTAATCTTACTGTTCGCTTCTCCTCAAGGACTTGATTCAGTCCGCTAACAGTTGAGTGCATCAACTTGGTTGAGTCCAGTCGAGGTATGCTCCGGTTTGGAGCTTGTTAGGCTCGGCGACAATATTAGTGCTGCGTTAGCGTTTGAATTATTGTTTGGCTGACTTAGCGTTTTGCCGATGGACATTGCACTCAGTTGTAACGAAAAATACGTGCCGGAGGACACGATGACTTCCTTTTTTGCTCGTAATTGAGGTAATTGGCCGTCCTGCTTGACGGTGATACTGGCGATGTCCAAACTGGCAAATTCAATCGCAGTAATTAGCGTATGACTAATCGCAGTTAAAGTGGTACGGTGCAAATTGGCGCGGATCGAGGCAAGCTCAGCATGGCAGTGTTGGCCTTTTTTTTGAGTCAACTTAATAAAGTTTGAATCGTCTGGCTCGCTTGCTTCAAGCAGGCCAACACGGACGCTGGGCGGTTCACTGAGGCGACTGGCTAATAAACATCCGGTCGAGCCACCACCAACGATTACATAGTCAAACTGTTGCAGTTTCATTTGCCGCTCCGGTTAGTTTGGTCACATTGAGGTCGCCTAATTTGCGCGTGCTGGGCGATTTAGCTATCGGTTGCTAGATTTGCTAAGCCTAATTCAAGTTCGACTTCTTCGGAGTGTTCACCGATCGTAGGTGCGTGACGTGATTCCGTTTTTGTTTGACGGGAAAATCGTACCGGTGAATTAACTTCGATGTAGTTACCTTCTGTCGGATGAACGCGCTCTTGAAATAAACCCGTCGCCTTGAGCTGCGGGTCTTTTAATAAGTCTTCTAAACTGTTGATGTGCATCGCAGGAATGTTGGCGACTTTGAGTAGTTGCAGCCATTGTTTAGTCGTTTTTTCTTGTGCAATTTGCGCCAATAATTGGTACATTAAATCGGTATTTTTTCGCCTTGCGGCCGCATCAATTAGACGCTCGTCCTGCAAAACCTCTTGATGACCTGCGACCACAAAAAAGCGGACCCAACGATCGTCGAGGTAGGGTGCAATGCTGATATAACCATCCTTTGTTTTGAGCGGTTGGCGCACTGGATCTAATTGGCGGGTGTATCCGGAGGGACCAGTTGGAGGCACAAAGCTTAAGTCACATAAATGCTCAGTTAAATTAAAGCTGGCCATTACTTCAAACATCGGGACTTCAACTCGTTGACCTTCGCCAGTGCGTAAGCGGTGGATGATGGCTGCTAGGACGGCATACACGCCATGTAATCCAGAAACTTTGTCCGCTACAGCCATCGGGAAAAAGCGTGGCTGTGGGTTGCCATCAACACGTGGCAGTAATGACGCCATGCCAGAGGCTGACTGAATAATGTCGTCATAGGCTTGTAGTCCAGCGTAGGGGCCGCGGGTGTCAAATCCGGTGCAGTGCACATAAATAATGTCGGGTCGAATCGCGCGCACGGTTTCGTAGTCTAAACCGAGTCGATTTGCTGCTTCACTGCGTGTGTTATGAATGAAGACATCGCTAGTGGCGAGCAAACGTCGGATCGCCGTTTGCCCAAACTCGGATTTTAAATTCCACGCAACCGATCGCTTGCCGCGATTAACACGCATGTGCACCGGTCCCATAAATGGAGTCTTTGCTGGTGTGCCGATGAGGCGAACAGAGTCACCCTCGGATGCTTCTACTTTAATAACCTCTGCTCCGAGGTCGCTCAATATTTGGGTGCAGTAAGGGCCAAAGATGACGTTGCTCATGTCGGCAATACGAATGCCTTCGAGCATAGTTTTATTGTTTTTGTCCATTGTTATTCGTTATGTGAAGCACACTCGTGGCGTGCAATGTGGATTTCAATCGGCCTCTGAAAGAAGCGTTTTGTCAGCATTGTTGGCGTTAGAGTAAGGCGAGCAGGGATGCTGGACAATCGTCTATTAAGACGATTTTGGCTGAGGTGGACTTACGACGAACTTCATGCATCCTTAAGTCAGAGTCAACAATTAAGGGCGCATTGATAGGATAGTAATAGGGCGCGCTGTTGAGCAGCGGTTTATTGAATCAATCCAAGATGACGTGCAATTGCTACCGCTTGGGTGCGGCTTTGGGCGTTTAGTTTGGCATTGATATTGCGCAGATGGGTTCGCACGGTGCTGTCCGAGATAAATAATTTTTCAGCCATCGCGTTATTAGAATAGCCTTCTGCCAGCAATAGCAAGACACGTACTTCCTTTTGGGTGAGCGCTTCAATTAATTGATGCCTTGTTTTGGAGGGGGCGGCTACGCTTTCGTTAATAGGTGGTGGACCGAAGGCATCAACGAGGCGCTGCAGGTATTCTGCAAAAATTGGATTTTTTAATTCCGGCACGGTGATGACGTTGGATGCTTGGAATTGTCGCACTAGAATACCCATGAGCGCACCTTCATCTAAGATTAATCGGATATAGCCCTCTGCACAGGTGATGTTTAAGACCTCAGTGAGCGCACTTAATGCAGCGCGCCGATCGCCATTCTTTTGTAGTGCCAGAGTTTCTAAGATGCGCAGTTTGAGTACACGCCGCTGGCGTCCTGCCTGATTCGCAGCGCTGATTTCAACACCCAATTGCGATAAAGCTTTTTTACTATCGCCGAAGTGGATTTCCCAGCGTAGATCGGCCAATGCGGGATACTCAATGTCATGGGAATAAAGACGCATCTGTTGCAATCGCTCGCACAATAGATTGCCATTAGCGCGTTCTAATTCTTGCTTGGCTGCTTGGGCGTGATTTTGTAACAGGAGTACGCGAGCACGTTCTAACTTGGCGCTGGTCGTAATCCGAGGAATTTGGCGACGGTGTCCAAGTTGTTCTAATTCACTTAACAGTTGAAACCCGTGATCAATGTCACCGCGCACAAAGGCGCTGCGCGATAACATGATGTAGCCGATGATGATGTGGTCCGGCATGACCACATCTTTGGCTAACGGCACATAAATATTGAGCAGATGCTCAGCCTGTTCCAAATTATTGACCTCATAGACACTGCTGGCATAGAGCACACCAGCCCAGGCATTGCCATTGGTGTAATTTTTAGGGGCAGGAGTTGCGGAACTTACTGCCATACGAAACCGTGCACTCGCTTGCCGGAATCGGCCTTCGATTAAATCAATTACGCCCTCTACCGATTCGGTGTACATCTTATTAAACGATCCATCGTCGAACTGTTGGTTGCGACGTGCCGTTTCTAGAATATTTTGCGAATCGCGATGGTGTCCTACAACGGCAAAGACATAGGCCATGGCATTGGACAAAACGCTGTCAGCAAATGGTTGTGTGGTTGGTAAGGACGCTAGATTCTTTACACCCTCAGTGTAGGCCTCATCGTAACGATCCATCATCGCCAGTAGCAGGGGCCGTAGCGCTAAAACATGGGCTTGTATATCGGGGTCATTATTATTGAGGCAGCCAGATCGCTCCAGTAACTCCATCGCCTCCCAGGGGCCGGTCGTAAAGCAGCGCGACCAAACATGAATCATGGATAACATGGGATAGTTGCTCAATAGTTTTTCTGGGATCGCCTTTAACCAACGTGCTAGCAAGCGCATGCGGCCATGCGCCAAATAGGCTTCCTTATGTTGAGACAGTAAATCTAACGCTTGCTCAAAATCTCCGCCGTCCAGCGCGTGTTCAATTGCGGGCGTTGGTTGCTGCTGCGTTTGGTACCACTTTGACGCTGCGCTATGTAGTCGTGGCAATTCGTGTGGCGCTGTTCGTACTAGTTGCTCGCGCAAAAAGTCTGCGAACAGGCGGTGATAGCGGTACGATTTTTGTTCGCCTTCAATCGGGATAACAAAAAGGTTAGCGGCATCAAGTTGGCTTAAGGTAGTTGCCGCGTTTATTCCGGGGACTAGCGCAGCGCACAGAGATGGGTTTAATTCACCTAGGATGCTGGTGCGAATTAAAAAGTGTCGAATCGCTTGAGTCTGTTTGGACAGCACATCTTCTGCTAAATATTGGGCCACCGCTTGGTTAGAGCCAGAAAATCGTTGGATAAAATTTGTTCGCGTTTCTATCGGCTCCAACCCGCCAGACGCTAACCATAAGGCCGCAATCCAGCCTTCGGTTTTGTGGTGTAGCTGGTGGATGTGTTCAGAAGAAATGGCAATCTGGCGATTTTCCGTAAAAAACTCAGTCGCTTCAGTCAGATTGAAGCGTAAGCGGGTGGAATCAATTTCTACTAGTTGTCCGCGTGCGCGCAATTTTCCTAATCCTATTTCTGGCAATCCGCGTGTGCCAATGACTACTTGTCCGCGACGTGGGAGTCGTTCGATGATTTCCCGCACTAAGCCCAAGACGGCCCATTCTCGAATTTGTTCAAAGTCATCTAAAAAAATAGCGAATGGCGCGTCATGCGCAGCCAATTGACTAATGATGTTGAGTGTCGTGTCACCGAGCGCAAAACCCATCGTTACAGCACTGCTCTTTTTATCTTCAGATACTTCATCGTCCATACCATTAATGGCTGTTGCTAAACAGCTTAAGAATCGATACGGGTCGTTGTCGCCGGAATCCAAGTTTAGCCACGCGGTATCAATTCCATTTGTTTGAAATTTGGCGCGGATTTGTGCCATGGTCGTGGTTTTTCCGAATCCAGTCGGTGCGCGAAAGACGATGAGCTTGGAAGCTTGAGAGCTGGAAATTAGGGCGTCAATGCTTGCACGAATTACTTCCGACGAACCGCTTGAAATCGGATTTAATTTAGCCGCAAGTAGCGCCGGAGAAAGTGTATTGGATGCGTTCATGCGTTGGACTGATGCGGCGTGGTTACAGGCTAAATTAGCGAAAAATAGTTGCTGGATATTACTATGCGTTAATTTTATTATCAATAAATATTCGGACAAGTGGCGATGAGTTTTGCCGCTTGATGCTGCATTGTTTAGTTTGAATTATCGAAAAATATTTAATATAAATAATCATAGTAAGCACTCTGCAATGTTCGTGTATGTTTGCTTAATTATGGTGATCAATTACATAAGCATAACTCGCTCGTTAGCGTCGCCATCCCATCCTCACTGCATCCAAACTAGTGGTCTATCTTTGCCCTCAAGTCGTCCATTGCGACGATGTGTATTACGGTAACTCGGGCTAAACTTTAAACAATGATCGTTGCTTATCACAGCATTGATCGTCGGGGAAATTTGCTGCCAAAAATTATTTAAAAATCCAAGGAGGCACATAGGTGTTCAAGGGTACAACGATACAGGTCTTTGCGCTGGATAATGGTTTTATTGAGCTTTGCTTTGATCGGATTGGTGTTGCCATCAACAAGTTAGATCGGCGCACAGTGGACGAGCTTCGTGAGGCAATCACTTTCATTTCAACAGCACAAGATGCGCGCGGCGTGATCGTTACGAGTGCTAAAGAAACATTTATCGTGGGCGCGGATATTAATGAATTTGCCGAAATGTTCAGGCTCAATGTGCATAATTTATCTGCCAAGATTAAGCGTTCCAATGACGTATTTATAGCTTTTGAAGATCTGCATGTACCGACCGTGGTGGCGATTAATGGATTGGCATTAGGTGGTGGACTAGAGATGGCTTTGTCAGCATCGTTGCGCGTGATGTCCAGCACAGCACAAATTGGGTTGCCGGAAGTTAAATTGGGACTCTTCCCAGGCTTTGGTGGAACGGTGCGTATGCCACGAGTCGCTGGACCAGCGGTAGCGATTGATTGGATCGCGAGTGGTAAGCTAAATAAGGCAGAGGCGGCCAAGGCGGCTGGTGTAGTCGATGAAATTTGCACGCCTGAAGCGCTGCGCGAGAAGGCCTTGGCATTACTTGAGCAAGCAGCAAGCGGTCAGATTAACTGGCGCGAACGTCAACAGCGTAAATTGAAGCCACTGGCGTTACCGATAAATGAAATCAGTACGATTTTTGCGCCCGCCAAGCTCAAGCTTGCGGGCAATACGGCCAAGCATCAACCGGCGGCCCTAGCTGCCATCGAGACGATGGAGCTGGCCTCGGTTAGAGATCGTGCGGGTGCACAATTGCTGGAATGCGATGCGTTTGCTAGGATCGCCAAAACCCAAGCTGCTGGCTCGATGATTCAGACCTACCATAACGAGCAAGCGTTAAAAAAAATGTTTCAACGGCACCAGAGAGATGCGCGCGCTCTACAGCATGGAGCGGTGCTGGGCGCGGGAATTATGGGCGGTGGAATTGCCTACGCCAGTGCCTTGCGCGGCACGCCGGTATTACTGAAAGATGTAGTGCAATCTCAACTGGATTTGGGTGCTTCTGAAGCGCGCAAGCAACTTACAAAGCAGGTTAAAGCTGGTCGCCTTGCGCAAGAAAAATCGGACCATATCCTATCAACAATTACGCCGCAACTTGACTATGCCAATTTCAGAACTGTCGATGTGGTGATAGAAGCGGTCGTTGAAAATATCCATGTCAAACGGAGTGTGTTACTCGAAGTAGAGAAAGCAGTGCGTGACGATGTAGTGATTGCGTCCAATACGTCTAGTCTGCGTATCGACGATCTGGCCGCCGTAATGGAGCGCCCAGAAAATTTTGTCGGGATGCATTTCTTTAATCCGGTTCCGGTTATGGCTTTGGTTGAAGTGATCAAAGGATCTCGAACCAGCAATAGCACGGTTTCAACTGCGGTCGGCTATGTACTGGCAATGGGCAAGACGCCGATTGTGGTGAAGGATTGTCCAGGCTTTTTGGTGAACCGAATCCTAACACCCTATGTGAACGGCTTTTTAAAGCTGGTGGCCGATGGCGCAGATTTTCTACAAGTTGACCGCGTGATGGAGCAGTTTGGTTGGCCGATGGGACCTGCTTATTTGCAAGACGTGGTGGGCATGGATACGGGCAGTCATGTAAGTGACATGATCTCTGCTGGTTATCCTCAACGTATGACGCCATTGGTCAATAATGCAGTGAAGTTGATGGTGCAGCATGGTCGCTTAGGACAAAAGGCCGGCAAAGGTTTCTATCAGTACGAACTCGATCCTAATGGTAAGCCAAAAAAATCGGTCTCTCCCGAAACCGCAGTGTTGCTAGCGACAATTCAGCCGAATGGATTGCGCGAGTTTAGCGAAAATGAAATCGTTGAGCGTATGATGCTACCGATGATTATCGAAGCTGCACAAGCTTTGGAGGATGGCGTCGTAGCTACCCCAGCCGAGTTAGATATGGCGATGCAATTGGGCGTGGGCTTTCCGCAATATTTAGGTGGTCCGCTGAAATATGCAAGCTGGCTTGGCTTGGCTAGGGTTGTTGCTATGTGCGATAAGTATGCGTATTTGGGTCCGTCGTATCAGGCCCCCTCGGGTATGCGCAAAATGGTAATCAAATCGCAGAGCTATTACCAAAGTTAAGTCGCTATTTTTTGAATGACCACATGAAACTAGAATTTGGTGGCGTGTTTTAGGCCAAAACTGGTGTATTGAATTCCGAGCACGATAGGATACGAGTTCGATAAAAATAGAATAAATCCAAAGAATTGAAAGGAAAATAAAATGGCTGGAGCATACATTGTCGCCGCAGCGCGCACTGCCGGTGGACGCAAAGGTGGACGTTTATCAGGTTGGCATCCAGCTGATTTGGGAGCGCAGATTTTAAACGCCTTGGTTGATCGTACCAAGATTGATCCGGCCACAATTGACGATGTGATCATGGGATGCGTTAGTCAGGTTGGTGAGCAAGCGAGTAACATCGCACGCAATGCTATTCTTGCATCTAAATTACCGGAGTCCGTTCCAGGAACTTCAGTCGATCGTCAATGCGGTTCGTCCCAACAAGCTCTGCATTTCGCGGCGCAGGCCGTGATGTCGGGCACGATGGATGTCGTTATTGCCGCCGGTGTTGAAAGCATGACTCGCGTGCCCATGGGCTTGCCAAATCAACTGCCGTACAAAAATGGCTTTGGCTATTACGTCAGTCCAAGTCTGCAACAACGTTATCCGGGTGTGGAATTTAGTCAATTCACTGGCGCGGAAATGATTGCTAAAAATTATGGACTCTCTAAAGACCAGCTCGATGAGTTTGCGTTCCTGAGTCACCAACGCGCCGGCGCCGCAGCCCAAAGTGGCTTTTTCAACCAAGAGACGATTGCGGTCGAAGTGCGCACCGTTGACGGGCCAACTGGTCAACTGCATTTAGTTGATGAAGGAATTCGCTTTGATGGAACTTTAGAAGGTATCCGTGGCGTTAAGTTAATCCAACAAGGTGGTTGTATCAGCGCTGCTAACGCGAGCCAAATGTGCGATGGCGCGTCCGGTGTGATGGTGGTCAACGAACGAGGCCTAAAGGCGCTCGGCATAGAACCGTTAGCGCGTATTCACCATATGTCGGTGATTGGTCACGATCCAGTCATTATGTTGGAAGCTCCAATTCCAGCGACCAAGCAAGCCCTAAGAAAGACTGGATTAACGATTAATGATATCGATTTGTTTGAAGTCAACGAAGCCTTCGCCTCGGTTCCGCTTGCATGGTTGCAAGCCACCGGCGCTGATCCAGAACGCTTAAATGTGCATGGTGGAGCAATTTCATTAGGCCACCCATTGGGCGCATCGGGTACTAAATTAATGACGACATTAATTTATGCTCTCAAACAACGTAACAAGCGATACGGCTTGCAGACCATGTGTGAAGGCGGTGGTCTAGCCAACGTGACGATTATTGAGCGGCTTTGAAGTACGGTCTTTGCAATTAACCCACTTGCGCAATATCGAATGAGGAGAATGAAATGACTACCATGAATGTATTATGTGAGTATGAAGACGATATTGCCATCGTTATCTTGAACAACCCGACTAAGCTCAATCCGTTGTCGTCCGACACGCTGTGCCAGTTACGCGCTGCGTTAGCCGATATTCGTAATAAAAAATCCGTGCGCGCGGTCATACTTACTGGCAGTGGTAAAGCATTTTGTTCGGGTTTTAATCTGAGTGCAAAGTCAGCCGCTGATGATCCCCAAGGGCGTAGTCTAGGCAATCAAATTGCCGATTCAATGTTGATGACGTCCGATCCACTGATTCTTGAACTGCACGAGTTTCCCATTCCAGTGGTATGCGCACTAAATGGCGCGGCTGTCGGCGGCGGTGTTGGTTTGGCGTTAGCTGCTGATATCGTTGTGGCCGCGCGATCATCGTATTTTTACTTATCGTCGATTCCACGGTTAGGGATAGTCCCCGACCTTGGATCTACTTGGTTCTTGTCGCGTTTAATTGGGCGTGCTCGAGCTACCGCGATCACCTTGTTAGGCCATCGCCTGCCGGCAGAGCAGGCCGCGCAGTGGGGTATGGTTTGGCTGTGTGTGGACGATGCTGATCTGATGACTAAAGCGCGCTCGATTGCGCATCAGTTGGGCGCCTTGCCAGTTCACGGGGTTATCGAGGCGCGCCGAGCTTTTGATGCGGCGGACAAAAATAATCTAGCAAAGCAACTCGATTACGAGCGCGGGCGGCAACGCGAATTAATCGATTTACCATCGTTCGCGCAGGGGGTGCAAGCCTTTATAGAAAAACGTGTACCGGTGTTTTCTTAGTATAAGGTTTCGCCCCGTTGGCGCTTGAAGTTTTGGAGTTTAGGTTCACCGATCAAATTCATTATTCATCAACTTTTAAAAAATACCCTATGACGAATGCGCCTGTCCCTACAACGCCCGCTAAGCCGGTGGTGCAGGATGTTGATCCTGGCTTTGAGGTCGGGCATTTAGATCGCTTCTTAAAACAGGCGCTGCTTGATTTGCAGGGCAATATGCAACTAGAACGCATTGGTGGCGGTCAATCTAATCCGACTTTTTTTGTCAGTTACGACAACCGTTCGGTGGTTCTTCGTAAGCAACCGAGGGGCGCTAATTTGCTGCCATCAGCACATGCCATTGATCGTGAATATCGGATCATAAATGCCTTAGCTAAGAGCGCGGTTCCGGTCCCTAAGACGCTGTTGTACTGCGAGGATACAAGCATTATCGGTACGCCGTTTTATCTCATGGAACGGCTCAATGGACGCGTTTTTCCTAAATATGCCTTATCGGAACTGCCCAAAGAAGAACGTCGCGCCATCTATTTGGCGATGGCAGAAACGATGGCGCAATTGCATCAGGTTGATTGGGCAAGCGTTGGTTTGGCGGGCTTTGGCCGTCCGGGAGAATATTTTTCACGACAAATTTCGCGTTGGACACGTCAGTGGCAAATGTCCCGCACCAGCGACAATGAAGACATCAATCGCTTAATTGATTGGCTGCCAAAACATATTCCGGAAGGCGACGAGACAAGTATTAATCACGGTGATTTTCGGCTGGGGAATTTAATGTTTCACCCGACCGAGCCGCGCGTGATTGCGGTGCTAGATTGGGAACTTTCTACCTTAGGGCATCCCTTGGCCGATGTTGCCTATAGCTGCTTGGCATGGCATATGCGGCCAAATGAATTTGATGGAATTCGTGGTTTAAATTTAGTCGAGTTAGGAATCCCAACGCTAGATGACTACTTAGATCACTACTTGGCGCATAGCGGACGCCGGCAAGGTATCGCTATTTTTCACTTGGTGTTTTCCATGTTCCGTTTTGCGGTCATATTGGAAGGTATAGCCGCCCGAGCCCGCGCTGGCATCGCATCATCCGACAATGCCGCTGAAGTGGGCGCGCAGAGTATAGCCTTTGCGCGGCGCGCAGTTGAACTGATTCAACGCCAATCCAAATGACACAGTCAGCCATAGCGGCATTAAGCATAGTTCGGTTTGATTAGCATAATGTCCTGTAACCGGATTGGGTGAAAATTTCAAAGACGCTTGCTCTAGTCGACCATAAATAGGGGAAATACGATGGCATTACCACGGACAATATTTGATTCGGATCACGAATTATTTCGCGATTCGGCACGTAAATTTTTTCAACATGAAATCGGGCCAAATGCGCGACGTTGGCGCGAGCAAGGATACTGTGACCGCGACGCGTATCGCAAAGCTGGTAAGCAAGGCTATTTGCTCATGTGGGCCGATGAAGAGTTGGGTGGATTGGAATTGCATGATCTGCGTTATGAGCAGATTTTGATCGAAGAAAATGCGCGTTTTGGCGATAGTTCTTTGTATCTCAATTTGCACTCGATGGTAGTGGCGCCCTACATTAATCAATTAGGCAGCGCCGAGCAGCGTAAAAAATACTTAATTCCGGCTGCAACGGGTGAATCTATTTTAGCAATCGCCATGACCGAGCCCGGTGCTGGCAGCGATCTGGCTGGTATGCGTACGCGTGCCGAAGACAACGGCGATCATTGGTTATTGAATGGTTCGAAGACATATATTTCTAACGGAATCCAATCCGATGTGGTGGTCGTCGCAGCGCGCACCGTTCCAGATCAACCTTATGGTATCGGTTTATTCATCATCGAAGCTGGCATGCAGGGCTTTGAACGAGGGCGCAAGCTCAAAAAAATGGGATTGCACGCGCAAGACACCTCGGAACTATTTTTTGATCAGTTGAAAGTTCCCAAGGAAAATGTGCTAGGTGATCCAACCAAAGGCTTTTCTTATTTGACGGATTTTCTTGGTTTGGAACGTTTGCAGATTGCGATTGCTGCAATTGCAGAGGCTCAAATTGCATTCGACCTAACGTTGGAATTCGTTCAGCAACGTACAGCCTTTGGTAGGCCGATTGGAACGCTACAAAATACGCGCTTTCAGTTGGCCGAGATGCGTTCCCAAATTGATGCCGTTCAATGTTTTATTGATCAATGCGTGATGTTGGGTAATGACGCTAAGCTCACTGCCGATGTGGCAGCTGAAGCTAAATTGGTGGCGACTGAATTACAAGGTGTGGTGCTCGACAAATGTGTGCAATTGCATGGGGGTGCCGGCTTTATGGAAGAATACCAGATCAGTCGCATGTACACCGATGGGCGAGTGTCGCGAATTTTTGGTGGAACCAGCGAAATCATGAAAGAAATCATTGGTCGCAGCCTTGGCTTAGGCGAGCGTAAATTGGCGTAATCAAAATGAGTGTCCTGACTTTATTGCGTCACGGCCAAGCCTCGTTTGATGCGGATGACTACGATCAATTATCGCCACTAGGAATCAAGCAAGCCCAAGCGAGCGCGCAATTTTTTGCGGATCGTGAGCTTGTATTTGATCAAATTCTTCATGGTCCACGTCGTCGGCATCAACAAACGGCTGCTGTTGTCTCGTCACGTTTGAGCCTAAGTAGTGGGCTAGAGATAGAGTCTGCCCTGGATGAATTTGCAGAGCCGTATCAGATTTTTGGTGCTGCAGAAATTTTTTCTCGCCAAGCACAATTGGCAGGGGGACGTATCGCGTCTCAGTCATCGGCTAAAACGGTCGCTAAACAACGCATGCGTCAGTATGAATCAGTGATCAACTTATGGGCGCGCGGTAGAGTGGTTTTGCTAGGAACGCCCTCTAATACTGAGTTTGTGACTGTAGTCTCTGGTTGGATGTTGTCAGTAATTGTTAATCAACCTTCGCACACGCGTATTCTTGCAGTCACCTCCGCAGGCGTAATTGCCGCGTGCGTATGCCAGATTTTGAATTTGCGTGACGATCAATTGGCCGACGTTATGGCGGTAATTCGAAATTGCTCAAGGACCGAAATCGTGTTCTCGCCGACGCGTCGCAGCTTACTTAGTTTTAACAATACATCTCACTTGCCGGAATCATCGGTGAGCTTAATTTAAAAAATGTCGTTCAGATAAATTTCCTAGTTTGGCGATGGCAAGAAGCCGGATTTTTGCTGTCGCTTTTTTTTGCCCAAAATTTTAATCGCAATTGGCTTGCTTAAAGGGCGCTAACTAGATGCCCGCCATCGACGGCTAGACAAGCGCCGGTTATATGACGTCCTGCTTCGGAGGCAAGCAGTAATAGTGGGCCATCGAGATCGCCAGCTGCGCCAAACCGCTTGCTTGGAATGCGAGCGCGCAGCTTTTCTCCTGCGTCGCTGTTGAGGAAGTCTTGATTGAGATTGGTAGCGACGTAACCCGGCATGAGCGCGTTGACTCGAATCCCATAGCGCGCCAATTCGAGCGCTAGTGCTTTTGTGGCTTGTAATACGCCCGCTTTGGAGATGGAGTAGGGCGCGACATGGCCACTCACCCTTTGGCCCAAAATTGAAGCAATATTGACGATGCTGCCTGGACGATTTGCAGCGATCATACGTCTTGCTGCTTCGGTCGCCATTAGCCAGGTGCCCTTTAAGTTGGTTTGCAATATCGCATCCCATTCGTCTTCCGTTTGTTGCACCGCAGGCTTGGTGTTGGAAAGGCCAGCATTATTGACCAACACATCTACAGTGCCAACGAGTTGATCAATCTGATCAAAGCACTCGAGTACGCTGGCGCTGCTGGTAATGTCGAGTGAAATTGCATGAGCACGTCCACCGTTGCTGCGGATGTGTTCAACCAGTTGGTGCAACTTGAAAACGTTACGTGCCGCTAGCACTACATGGACGCCATGCTGCGCCATTACTTGTGCAAAGTGCTCACCCAAGCCGCTTGATGCACCAGTGATGAGTGCTTTTTTACCTTCAAGTTGAAATAGTGCGTTTAGATCTGTCATAAAAGGCCTCCGATTGATTGGCCCTTATTACATGCTAATTGGATTTTTATTAGATCGTCGTTTTAGACAGAAATGACGTTGGGATTTTCTAGACAATTACCTACACTTTTAGTGATCTGGAGCGACTAAATTGGCGCACTAGCAAGCCTAATTCGTCCTAATCGACGATGCGATGTGTCAAGTCGGTGCTTATCATAGATGCTCATCAATTTAAGTGCGGCGCCGCAGCTGCGTGTATGCATCGCCGACTTTGGATTGAGATTGGATTACCCAATCTGCCGTTCAGGGCAACGCAAAGCCATAGCAACTTTGTTCAACTCTCACTTGGTCAATATGAATTTTAGCCTTTCTCCCGAATTACGCGATTTACAGGAACGCACTCGTCGCTTTATTAGCGAAGAAGTTATCCCATTCGAACATGACTCGCGTTTGAGTTCACATGGGCCCAGTGAAGGATTGCGTGAAATGCTTGTGGATAAAGCCCGCAAGCACCAATTGCTCACGCCGCACGCTAATAAGGAATTCGGCGGACTTGGCTTATCGCACTTAGCTAAAGCCATCGTATTTGAGGAAGCCGGATATTCCCCACTCGGGCCGGTCGCGTTAAACATCCATGCTCCGGATGAAGGCAATATTCATTTGTTAGAAGTCGTGGCAACCGAGGCGCAAAAAGAGCGTTGGCTTCGCCCACTAGTTTTGGGATTTATCCGCTCTTGCTTTTGCATGACCGAACCTGCACCGGGATCAGGATCTGATCCTGGAATGTTGCGAACCACTGCGGTGCGCGCTGGCGATGACTACCTGATCAATGGCACCAAATGGTTTATCACCGGTGCCAGCGGTGCTTCCTGTGCCATTATTATGGCGCGTATGGAAGATGGCACCGCCACTATGTTTTTAGTCGACACCGATCAGGCGGGATTTAATATTGAACGCCAAATCGATACGCTCGACACCTGTTTTGTAGGTGGTCATTGCGTGGTCAAACTGGATAATCTGCGTGTTCCCGCAACTGATGTTTTGGGCCAAGTTGGTGAGGGATTTCGCTACGCCCAAGTGCGTTTAGCACCAGCCCGCTTAACCCACTGCATGCGCTGGCAAGGCGCGGCAAGACGCGCGCATGATACTGCCGCAGACTACGCTCGCACCCGATACGGTTTCGGTAAGCCACTGATTGAACACGAAGGCGTTGGCTTTAAATTGGCCGATAACCAAATCGATCTGCATAGCGCCCGCCTAGTCATCTGGCATTGCGCCTGGCTGTTAGATCAAGGCGAACAAGGCCGTCACGAATCCAGTCTCGCTAAGGTGCTTTGCTCCGAAGCCCAATGGCGCACGGTAGATCGTTCAGTGCAAATTTTAGGAGCTAGCGGCGTATCCGACGAAACCATCGTAGCGCGAATTTTTCGCGATATGCGCGCATTTCAAATCTATGACGGGCCGTCTGAGACACATCGGTGGAGTATTGCGAATAGGATTGCGCGCGAATAATGGTTTTATGTGGTTCGAGCCAAAATTGATAGGGAAGTGCCTATGAATGCCTACCAAATACACGCGCCTTCGGGCTGGCTGATCATTGCTAGTGGTGTATTCATCAAATCTGCTTAAACAGAAGCAACAATCAATTCTAGGTAGAATTAATCGCTGAATATGGGTAGTTGGCGCTGCGCAATGTATACCAGCACATTCAGTCTAGACAGTGCTAGTTTGGCCTTCAACGGTACATTGAACAGGAACGTAAAAGGCATCCTCAATACCGAGTGGGGTGGTCACTCAATAGCAAGCAACCAGTGAAGCCCACGCAGTGACAGTTTTAATTGTGCAAATCGACTTTAGCGATGCACTGGTGCGCGCCGACTAGTTCAGTAGCGATGCATTCAGACGCTATTGCATCCAATTCAATACGGAGCTCACTGTTAGTCTGGCACGCGGATTTACTTAATCTTTTTTAGACATATCCATTCCGAAGTCCAGCCTGCAACTTGATCGCGCCATACTTTGCTGGAAAACGTGTGATCGGCCAGCGGCAGTACCTTTTGGCAAACGCGCGCTTGCTTCAGGAGCGCACGCCATTGATCGGAGCTATCGGCTACAACGATGAACTCTTTTGCCGTCAAATCGTTGCCGCTCAAAATGATTAATACATTTCCGGAAAACAGTTGCAGCGAATCTAATACACGCTCGGGCAATTGTGGGCCTGCGGTTGGTTTTTTGAATGCTTGCTTGCATTGCTCGATCAGCGAGCGTGTAACCGCCGCTAGTTGCAAGCGATTATTAAATAGCTTGCGCCAAAATTCGGCGTCCATCAATCGCTGGCGGTAATAATGTTTTAAATGTGTTTGTGCTTGCGTCTGGGTCGTTCGCACCCATGGATTTAATAAAACCAGTCCCGTGACACGACTATCATGTTGCGCGTAAAACGTCGCCGCGCTGGCTCCGTCGCACAAGCCCCACAGAATACATTCCTTAACCGTCGGTTGTTCGGTCATCAATAGATCAACCGCGCAACGAATATCGTCGCTCACCTGTTCAAAATCACGTTGTTCGCCGCTTGCGTCACCCATTCCGCGGTAATCAAAGCGCAATACGGCCACGCCGTGTTGGGCTAAGTGGCGCGCCAGCAAAACAAACTGGCGATGGCTGCCAATCCGATATTGCGGGCCGCCGACCACAATGACAACGCCGACGGCGGCAGGTTGGGCGGGGCGGTGAAGGATGCCAGTCAGACGTTCGTCCTGGCAAACAAAGCTCACGGCTGTTTCGGTCGGCGCGCTCAAGCTTGATCCGTAAAAACAGCAGCGCATGCGGCAAGCCACGTCTCGGATGTGCACACCTCCGGAGTTTGCCAAAACGGTTCTCCTTGGACGCAATGTAGTTGTATCGGATTGCCGATTTCACGCCATTGATCGAATACCTTTTGTCGGGCCGGTGGCAGAGTTGCTGGTAATTGTTTGACGATCTCGATCCAATGAATTTGCCTAGCTGCTAGTGCGTTGTTGCTAATTGATAGATTGCGAATGGCGTGAATTAAGGCGTCCGACAGCTCGTAGCCCGCGATTTCTGTATGCAATTTTGTGACTAGCGCCGCATCGCTGCCTTGCGGGTTAAGCATGGCGCGGGCAACTAAGCTGCGCTGCAACTGATGAATATACTGGTCGCCGTCAAAAACCGGTTGGGAGAGCAAAATTTGATCGATTTGCGCGTTGTGCGTGGTAATTAGTTCTGCTGCGAGCAATGTGCCGAGGCGATCAGCCCACAAGTGGAGTTTGCCTTCGTGGCGTTGGCGCAGGTACTGCATTGCGGCCAGCAAATCTTGCTGCCAGATTGTCCAATCCGCGTCGGCAAATTCGCCGCTGCTATCGCCGCAACCCAATAAATCAATTTGCAATACGGCAATTCCTTCGTTAGCCAACTTTCTAGCCAAGAGTGCAGCGCTACGGCGGCATTTATTCATTTCTTCTGCAAACGCATGAATGTGCAAAACGCAATCCGAGGACGAACGGGTTGAGGCTGCAGGGTGATACAAGCAGAAACGTTGACCGGATTCAAGCGCAAGAAAAAACGGGATGGGAAAAGGCCTAACGGTGTCGGCGCCCAAGCTTGCTACCTTCATTTATTGGTGTGCGCTAGTTTTTGGTCAACCGTGGCTGCAAGGCTGCCCAGCGTGGCAAAGACGTTGCCATTGATTTCTGAGTCGTCAAACTTGAGTCCGTAATGTTCTTCGATTTGCACGATGACGTTAATCACAGTGACCGAGTCCAGTTCAGCCAAGCTGCCCAGTAAAAAAGTGTGTTCATTGAGCGTGGCGGCGCGTTCTTCGAGTTGCAAAGTGGAAATTAATATATCTTTGACGTCGTTTAGTGAATTCATCTGGTTATCCGTTTTGGCGTTGACTTTTGCAGAGCGCTAGTCTGAAGCGGATTTAGATTTTTATCACTAGTTGCTGTGAGTTTGTTGTTAATTCCAGACAACAATTGCGCCAGACAATGTTTCTTGGAATTATTAAAAAATCTTAAGTTGGTCGGTTGAACCAGAAGTAAAACGTGTTAAATTAGCCGGCTAGAATTGTAGGGCGATGAGTGTCGAGAATTTTTACATATTAATTATAGTAAATTAATTGATTTGTGCTAGGGTATTTTCGAGACTTGCTAACGCATTGAAAATATTGATTATTTTAATAATTCGCTAAGCTGGAATATTTGTTGCTTAGGTATTGCGTTAAATGTTTGAATTGCTATTACGTTAATTCAAGCCAACTTTTTCAGTAATGACCTATTCGCACTTTGATTAAAGTCTCAGGGATAAACCAATGTCGGCCGAACAACCTACCAACAAAGACGAAACTTCAGCGTTGCCCAACGCTGTGCAGCAAGCGAGCGTTCAATCTGGTGTCAACAGCGGGCGGCGTCGCTTTACCAAAGCGGGTATCGCAGCTTCGGGCGTGATCGTCACTTTGGCAAGCCGTTCTGCGTTAGCAGCGGAAGCAATTTCTCCATCAGGTTTTGTCTCAGTCAATCAAAGTCGTCATGGCGCGCATCAAGAAAGCCGTGCCCGTCGCCCACAATATTGGGCCACTGCAAGCCACTGGCCGATCGACAAAGACACCAAATTCAATCAGATCTTTCATCAATGCTCCCATAGCTCGGCCTATCACAACATGTCGTGCGCTGAAGTGATCGAAGGCAAGCGTGGTCATCAAGGCTCGACAGCAAATGGTGTAGGTCCGTATTTGGTGGCAGCCTATTTAAATGCCGCAATGGGATGGACTGAAGATTATTTGACCACTTCGCAGTGCGTCATTATGGGCAACGAATGGCTGACCACCGGCATCTTCCGACCGACCGCCAATGTCACCTGGAGCAGCGCTCAAATCATTAATTATTTTCAGAATACGCAAGTCTAATTTTGATTTACCTCTGAGAAATCGGGTTGAGAAATGGACTCTGATAAGACTTGGTCAACTCACATTGTGAGCGGCGTGCATTTGCTCCCAATGAGTGAAGAATTCGTCGTCTATGAACCCGTTTCGGGCAATACCCATCTGCTCGGTTACGTTGCGGGCGAGATTTTGCAGCAGCTATATCAAGCCCCATCCAACTTGGCCAAACTCACCGCTACGCTCGCTGCCCAATGGCAGGAAACCTCTTCGCCTGACATCTTGCAAGCAGTTGCCGATGTGCTCGACGAGTTGCGGGCGATGGAACTCGTTGAGTGTGCCTGATTGAAGCTTGCCGAACTTTCCCAATCGAATTTGAATCACCAACTGCAGCGCGGCCTGTCGCTGCAAACCGGCAGCTTTGTGGTCAAGATCAAGTCGTCTATTCCTGCTGTTGCTCGTGGGCTTGCATTGCTATATGCCGAGTATCCGATTATTGAAGACAGCTTTGCCGATTTTCATGTGACCATTTCCCAGCCATCGACGTGGCGGCGCTACTTCAAGCCGCAAGTGCTGTTTGGTTTTGAAGGTGTTTCGCCGTTTAGCCCACTCCCTTACGATCAAGCTTTTCCGATGTTGGAATGGGGCATGAATTGGTGTGTGACCAATCACGCGCATACCTATTTAAGTATCCACGCCGCGGTGTTAGAGAAAAACGGGCGCGCGGTGATCCTAGCTGCGCCACCCGGATCAGGTAAAAGCACGTTGTGCGCTGGTTTGATGATGCGCGGTTGGCGCTTGTTGTCGGACGAAATTACCTTGGTGCGCTTGAGCGATGGATTAATTGAGCCGCTCCCGCGCCCGGTGAGCTTGAAGAATAATTCGATCGACGTTATCAAGCAGTTCGCCCCCGATTCCGTATTTAGTCCAGTGGTGCATGACACGGTCAAGGGCACGGTGGCCCATCTAAAACCATCCAGTTCAAGTGTCACCCGTGCGCATGACGTGGCTACGCCTGCGTGGATTATTTTCCCGAAATATGTCGCTGGCTCAGCAACCTCGTTGACTTCGGTCGCACCGTCACGCGCCATGATGCAGGTGGCTGAGAACGCGTTTAATTACGGATTGTTAGGGCAAAACGGCTTTCATGCCTTGGCCAAGTTAATTCAATCGTGCCAAAGCTACGATTTTCAATATAGCGAATTGGACCAGGCGATTGTGCTGTTCGATCAGTTGTCGTTGGCGGTGGCGGCATGATGGGCATTCCACTCATTGTCAGCGCTTTTCGCGAACCAGCGGTGCTGTGTGATTGGGATGTACGGCGCTGGGATTTGTTATTGCGTCAATTACGCCAAGCTAATATGACCAGCAGTTTGTATGAATTGATGGACGCGCGCGGGCTATTGCATTCCATTCCCGCGCAACCCTTGCGTCATCTTAATTGGGCGGCGCAATTGTCTGAGCGACACAGGAATTCGGTGCAATACGAAGTGGCTGCGATTTGGCGTGCGCTAGAGTCCACAGGCGTTCAAATTGTGCTACTCAAAGGTGCCGCTTATGTCATGGCCCAGTTGCCCAATTTTGCCGGACGAATTTTTTCGGACATCGATATTTTGGTCGCCAAAGAACACATCGACGAAGTTGAATCAGCGTTGATGATGGCCGGATGGCATTCATCCCATCACGATGAGTACGATCAGCGTTATTACCGCGTGTGGATGCATGAGTTGCCGCCGATGACGCACGTCAAACGTGGCACGATGATTGATGTGCACCACGCGATTTTGCCGATCACAGCCCGTCTGCAACCCGATTCCGATAAGCTGTTACGGAGTGCTGTGCCGCTCGCTGGTCACGCGCATTTGTTCACCTTGGCAAATACCGACATGGTGCTGCACAGCGTAGTGCATTTGTTTTACAACGGCGAATTTGAGCATGGCTTCCGCGATTTGGCGGATATTCATAATTTGCTACGCCAGTTTTCCGAGCAGCCACAATTCTGGATGCAACTAGTGCCGCGTGCCGTGGAGCTTGAATTGACCCGGCCTTTGTTTTATGTCCTGCGGTACGTTAGTTTGTTCTTCCAAACGCCGATTCCGGTCGAGGTGATGCAGCAGGCCGACGTCGGGCGACCGAATGCGCTGCTGTTGGCGTTGATGGACCCATTATTCGAGCGTGCATTGCTGCCGCATCATGTTAGTTGCCAAGATCAGTTTTCAGAATTGGCTAATTTTTTACTCTACATACGCGGTAATTGGTTGCGCATGCCGCCCTTACTGTTAGTTCGCCACTTATTCCACAAAGCCTTTATCTCGAAACGGGAAGCAGTCGCTGCAAAGCCGCAGTGATGTTGCACTCGCTAGATTTTCTGGCCTTATTTCAACTTCGGTTTGTTCGCCTCGATCTAGGTTTGCTAGATCACGCGTCGTTTGCCACATCAGCCGCCGCTTCAATTTTGTACCCACCTCAGTCGAGTAGCCTAATCCGACAAATCTGTCGGACTTTCTTACACTTTTTTATTTAATTTAAAAAGTCATTTTTAACTCATTGATTTTATTGAATTTAACAATTTGGCACAAAATTTGCTTTTGTTAAATTCTCAACTTTTAAATCGTCAATGTGCGGCGGATTGTGTGCCGATTTGAATCGTGAGAATAGCGACAAAACCAGCTCAGGGAAAAAATATCGTTGCAAAGTGGCTTGGTCGTTGTGCATTACAGCAGCAAATTTTGAACGTAAAAACCAGCAATAAAAATCAATGCGGCAATACAACACAAAGCGAATCGGTTGAGGAATTTCGGGCGCAAATTGTTAGCAATTTGTTTCTGAAATGCAAATTATCGACTACACTATGCGCGCCGTGACGAAATAATCTGGTTTTAGTTCAATTAATTTACAAACTTAATAAATTTTCTATGAAATGCGTCGGGACCCGAAGGCTCTCGATGGCTTGAGATGTACCTGCGGTCATTTTTAATGCGGAAATTTTTAGATTATGCGAATTGCCAATCATCACGTTCCACAGTTCACGGTGCTTTTTCTGTTGTTAGAGACTTCGTTCGCAATTCTGGCTGTTTATCTCGCGGCGTATTTGCGCTTTCCACCGGAGTTTATTCACTACATCCAAACTCACGATAATTTCTTTCTCACCGCCGTCATTTTCGCGGTGATTTTAATTTTTAGCATGAGCGCGCTGGGGATGTACCACATCAATTTTCACAAGGATTTACGCGGCACGTTTTTACGCTTGCTGCCTGCCTTGTTGCTAACGTTCATCCTCTTGATTTTAGGTTTTTATTTGTTTCCTGATCTGTATATGGGCCGCGGTATTTTGTTTTTGATGATGATTAATGCGACCGTATTTATTTTTATTGCGCGCATCTTGATTTACAAATCATCGGATTCAGCCTTGATCAAATCGCGTGTGGCTTTTCTGGGTTCTGGCGAGTTAGCCAAAGAATGCTACCGACTGGCCTTAAACAGTACCTCCTACAACCGTTATTCGGTGGTTGGCTTTGTGCCAATGGAGGGCGAAGAATCGACTGTGCCGCAAGACAAAATCTTAGTTAGTGAAGGCGGACTCGCTAGTTTTTTTCAAAAAAATAAAGTGGTCGAAGTCATCGTGGCAGTCAGCAATCGGCGCGGGCAGCAGTTCCCGTTGCAAGAATTATTGGCCTGCAAATTGGCGGGAATTAAAGTCATTGATGCGACCGCTTTTTTCGAGCGTGAAACCTGCCAAATTCGCGTCAACACCATGCAACCAGGTTGGCTGGTGTTTGGCGAAGGGTTTAACCAATCGTTTTTGCGTGCTGCGGTTAAGCGCTGCTTCGATCTGATCGCTAGCTTGATTCTATTAGTGCTCACCGCAGGGATTATGGTGGTCACTGCGCTGTTGATCGTGTTGGAAGACTTCGGGCCGGTGTTTTATAAGCAGGAGCGCGTAGGGCTAAACGGTAAAACGTATAACGTACTTAAATTTCGCAGTATGCGTACTGATGCAGAAGCCAGCGGCAAGCCGCAATGGGCTAGTAGCAATGATCAGCGTGTGACGCGCGTGGGCAAGGTGATTCGCTTGCTGCGTATCGACGAGTTGCCACAAATTCTTAACGTGATTCGCGGCGATATGAGCTTTGTTGGTCCGCGTCCTGAACGTCCGTTTTTTGTCGATAAGTTGATCGAAGAAATCCCCTTTTACAACATGCGTCATAGCATCAAACCGGGCATTACCGGCATGGCGCAAGTGCGTTACGGTTACACCGCGACCAAAGAAGACACCATTCAAAAGCTGCAATACGACCTTTACTACGTGAAGAACAACAGTTTGTTCCTCGATTTACTCATCATGCTGGAAACCATACAAGTGGTGTTGTTCGGTAAAGGGGCGCGTTGAGTGGAAGTGAAACACTATGCCAAATAACATTGCCATCTATAGCTACGGCAGCGCCGCGCTAGGCTATGTGCTTTTGGCGGGAACCTTAGCCTTAAAGTGGAAAAAGCAGTGGCAGTGGGGCATGTTTTTTGCGTCATCAGTCGTCTCGGCGATCTGGGCTGCGCTATTCGTGGCCTTGTTTGGTTACGGACTTAATGTCGGTTCGGCGGCGCAAATAGTGGAAGTATTGCGCAGCGTTGGGTGGATTGTTTTCCTCCTCATGCTAATGCGCCCAGCGAGTACTAACGCTGGCAGAAAACTGGTCAATACACGCCCCTTTATTATTACCATCTTGACCTATTTATTGGTCTTGTTTGTCGGCACCATTCTAGTCAACCTCAAATTGATACCGAGCTTGGTTGGCTTAGTCGCCATCTCGGGTCGGGCAATCATGGCGGTGATCGGCATGCTGCTGGTGGAGCAGTTATTCCGCAGTTCTACGGAACATGATCGCTGGAGCATGAAGTTTGCCTGCTTGGCCTTGGCTGGCTTATTCGTGTTCGACTTTTATTTGTATTCCGACGCGATGTTATTCCATGTGCTTAACGGAGAAATCTTAGCGGCTCGTGGATTTGTGAATGCGCTATTGATTCCGCTATTTATTATTTCGCTTAATCGCAATTTGGAATGGACGACTGGCATCGCGGTATCGCGGCGTATTCTGTTCCAATCCGCGACCTTAATCGGCTCGGCGGTGTATCTGCTCATCATGGCTGCCGCTGGCTACTATTTACGTTTTTTTGGCGGCCAGTGGGGCGGCGTTTTGCAAATGGCGTTTCTGTGCGGCGCGTTTATTTTGCTGTTTGTGGTGCTGTTTTCCGGTTCGATGCGCTCCAAATTGCGCGTGTTTATCAGCAAACACTTCTACCAATATAGCTACGATTACCGCGAAGAGTGGATTTGCTTTACCCGTGTTTTATCCGCCGAAGGCCCCGGTTTGGGGGAACGTGCCATTGCGGCCGTGGCCCAGTTGGTGGAAAGCGGCGCGGGTACTTTATTTCTGAATCGGCAAAACAACGAGTTCCAAGTGACCGCGCAATGGAATACTAATATCGTGTGCCAAGCCGTCGCCGTCGATAGCGACTTAAGCCAGTTCATGCAAGAAAAACAGTGGATTATCGACTTGCACGATTACCGCAGCGACCCAGCCAAGTACGACGATGTTGAAATCGAATCGTGGCTGGTGAATTTGCCTGGTGCTTGGTTACTGATTCCTTTATTTTTTCAGGGACGCTTGCTCGGTTTTATTTTGCTCGAACAAGCGCGTAGCAAAATCGAATTGAATTGGGAAATTCTCGACGTGCTTAAAATCGCCGCCAGCCAAGCCGCGAGTTATTTAGCTCAGCAAGAATCTGCGGATGCGTTGATGATCGCGCGCCAGTTTGAATCGTTCAATCGCATGTCCACTTTTATCGTGCACGATTTAAAGAACATGGTGGCGCAGTTGTCCTTGATGATGGTGAATGCCGAAAAGCATAAACACAATCCAGAGTTCCAAGAAGACATGCTGCAAACCATCGATCATTCCATCCAAAAAATGAAAACCTTGTTGCAAAAGCTCGCGCGCGGTGTGGAAGCGGATTACGTCACACCGTTAGAGTTGGATGAATTACTGCGCCGTGTGCTGGAAACCAAATCGCCTTATGAGCCTAAGCCAGTGTTGGAAGTTGCTCAGTCGGGCATCGTGGTGTACGCCAATCGCGATCGACTAGAGCGCGTGATTGGGCATTTAATACAGAACGCGATCGACGCTACGCCGCGCGAAGGTTCGGTCAACGTCAAACTGACCCACAGCAACCAGACTGTGGTGATTCAAATTAAAGATAACGGCGCTGGCATGAGCGAAGACTTCATTAAAGAAAAATTATTCTCGCCCTTTGTCTCGACCAAGGTCGCTGGCATGGGGATTGGTGTGTTTGAGACTCGGGAATATATACAACAATTAGGTGGCCGACTTGAAGTAACTAGTGAACCACAGGTCGGAACCTGCTTTACAATCATCTTGCCAGATAACAATAATCAGGACTTCGCAATCGCCAAGCTTGCGTAATAGAAGGGGAGCTAAGTTGGATCAGGATAAGAAAAAGCTATTGGTGGTGGAAGACGACATTGGCCTGCAAAAGCAGCTCAAATGGAGTTTAGACGCCTACGAAGTGCTGTTGGCCGCCGATGCCCAAAGCGCGATTGCGCTATTGCGCCGACATGAACCCGCCGTGGTCACAATGGATTTGGGCTTGCCGCCGGACCCCGATGGCGCGTCCGAAGGATTGTCGCTGCTGAAACAAATTTTGACTTTATTACCGGACACCAAAGTCATCGTCATCTCTGGTAATCAAGACCGCAAAAACGCCGTCCAAGCAATTGCCATGGGCGCTTACGATTTTCATCAAAAACCGTGCGATCCAGAAGTATTGGGCTTGGTGATTCAACGGGCTTTTTATCTGCACGAGCTGCAAACTGAAAATCGGCGCATGGTGCAAGAACGCAATGCCACGCCACTAGCGGGTGTCATCACGCGCGATCCGGCCATGTTAAAGGTGTGCCGCAGTATAGAAAAAGTTGGCCCATCGTCTGCGTCAGTGATGTTATTGGGCGGTAGTGGAACCGGTAAAGAAGTGTTAGCCAAAGCGTTGCACCAACTCAGTCCGCGTAAAGATAAACGCTTCACCGCGATTAATTGCGCGGCGATTCCCGAGAATTTGCTAGAGAGCGAATTGTTCGGCTACGAAAAAGGTGCGTTCACCGGTGCGGTAAAACAGAATATTGGCAAGATCGAGTTATCGCACGAAGGTAGTTTTTTCCTCGATGAAATCGGTGATTTGCCGATGGCTTTGCAAGCCAAGTTATTACGCTTTTTGCAGGAACGCGTGATTGAGCGGATTGGCGGTCATAAAGAAATTCCCGTGGATGTGCGCATCATTTGCGCGACCCATCAAAACTTAAAAGCGCTGGCTGAATCGGGGCGTTTCCGTGAAGATTTGTATTACCGTTTGAGCGAAATCGTTATCACCATTCCGCCGTTAGCGGAGCGGGTAGGCGATCCTGCTTTGTTAGCGCACCATTTCAAAAATAAATTCAATTCGCAAGAAGGCCGCCCAGGACTGAAATTTAGTCCCGAAGCCTTAACCTTAATTGAAAATCACCCGTGGCTAGGCAATGTGCGCGAGATGGAAAACTGCATTAAACGCGCCGTCATCATGGCCGAAGGCCCGCAAATTTTGCCGGAAGATTTGGGTTTAATACAGGGCGATGGTGTGGTCGAGCGCATCAATTTACGTCAAGTACGCGAAGAAGCTGAATACAAAGCGGTCTTGAAAGCGTTGTCCTATGTCGATGGAAATATCGCCAAAGCGGCGGAGTTATTAGGTATCAGCCGCCCGACCATGTACGACGTGATGAATCGTCATTCGATTAAATAGTTTTGGCGTGAATTTCTACTTAAAACACAATGACTGAACTTGTTCATCAGCTACTTTCAGAGACGGCAAAACGACAGCCCGATGCGGTGGCGTTGCGCTTTCAAGAGCAATCGCTGAGCTATGCAGCGTTGGATGCACAAGTTAATTTGTTGGCCCAGTCATTATTGGCATGTGGTGTGCAACGCGCTGAGCGTGTGGCCGTTTATTTGGAAAAGCGTTTTGAAAACGTGGTGGCCATGTTCGGCACTTGGCAAGCGGGCGCGGTGATGGTTCCGATTAATCCGCTGCTAAAGCAAGAGCAACTGAGCTACCAACTCAACGATAGTCAGGCTGCGCTGCTGATTACTTCTTCCGAGCGTTTTGCGGCGAATGCTGCGGCGTTGCGTCACTGTGCATCGTTGCGGTATGTGCTTGTGCTAGGAAGTTCGGTTGAACATGAGGTGGAGTTTCCTTTCACCGTAATTCGTTGGGATGAGGCGCTCAGTGCGCGGCCAGTATTAGCCACGCCTCGCGCCATTGATATGGATATGGCGGCGATTTTGTACACGTCTGGCAGCACAGGCAAACCCAAAGGCGTGGTGTGTTCGCATCGCAATTTAGTTGCGGGGGCGCGCAGCGTGGCGACCTACCTTGGCAACAGCGCTGAGGACCGTGTGCTATGCGTTTTACCGTTTAGCTTTGATTATGGTTTGAGTCAGCTAACAACAGTATTTTTAACCGGCGGCACGGCGGTATTGCTCAATTATTTGCTGCCCAATGATGTGCTGCAAACCGTGCGCGCTGAGAAAATTACTGGCTTGGCGGCTATCCCGCCGTTATGGGGGCAATTGGCGCAACTGGATTGGTCGGGCATTGGCAGTATGCGCTACATCACCAATTCGGGTGGCGTGATGCCGCGTCCGGTATTAAGCGCCTTGCGGCGTAATTTGCCCAGCACGTCGATTTATCTCATGTATGGATTAACCGAAGCATTCCGCTCTACCTATTTGGACCCTGCACAAGTGGATGTGCGCCCCGATTCGATTGGTAAAGCAATTCCAAACAACGAAGTGTTGGTATTGCGCGCCGATGGCACCGAATGCGATGTGGATGAAGTCGGTGAACTAGTACATCGCGGCGCGGTGGTTTCGCTCGGTTATTGGAACGATGTTGCGGCTACGGCGCAACGATTCAAACCACTGACTCCACCAGTAGGCGCATGGCGTTTGCCTGAAATGGCGGTGTGGTCGGGCGATTTGGTGCGTAAAGATAGCGAAGGTTATTTGTATTACGTGGGGCGCAATAACGACCTGATCAAAATTTCGGGCTACCGCATCAGTACTGTTGAGATCGAAGAAGTTTTGTTCAACGTGCCGGGTGTGACCGAGCTGGCCGTGGTCGGCGTGCCGCATCCAGAATTCGAGCAAGCCTTGATCGCCGTTGTGTTACAAAACCCGCAACAGACATTGACCGTGGATGTACTGCGAAAGCATTGTCAACGGCATTTGCCCGCCTACATGCAGCCCAAGCATTTCGTATTAGAACATTCCGCTTTGCCACGCAACGCTAACGGTAAGATTAACCGCCTAGCCATCGGACAACAGTTCGCCACTTTTTTCCAGCAGCCCATTAATGCAAACCAAGAAACCTGAACACGCGCCGCAAACTCAGTTTGCTGTGGCCGATAATTGTTTGTTAGTCGGCGGCATACCTTTGCCAAGGGTGGTGCATCGCGCTGGCGCAACGCCGTTATATGCCTATGACCGCGCTTTACTCAGTGCCCGAGTACAGGTCTTGAAACAAGTCTGTCCGACTGAGTTACGCATTAATTATTCGCTCAAGGCCAATCCGTATCCAGCGCTAGTTCAGCACATGGCGAGCTTGGTAGATGGCTTTGATGTGGCCTCATCCGCTGAAATGCAAACCGCACTTTCCACTGGAATCGATGCTGGTCACATCAGTTTCACCGGTCCGGGCAAAACCGATGCTGAGCTGCGCCAAGCCATCGCCGCAGGCGTGATGATTCATGTGGAATCGACCAATGAATTGCGCCGAATCGATCAACTTTCGCGCGAGCTAGGCTACCTTGCACAAGTCATGCTGCGCATCAATCCCGACTTTGAATTGAAATCGTCGGGGCTCAAAATGGCAGGTGGGGCTAAGCAATTCGGTATCGACGTGGAGCAAATTCCCGCTGTGTTAAAAGCGCTGGCAGACATGACTATCCAATGCGTTGGGTTTCATATCTATGCAGGTTCGCAAAATTTAAACGCTGCTGCGATCAACGAGACCTTGACCAAAAGCTGCGAGCTGGCGATCTCGTTAGCCCAAATCGCCATTGGCGCACAGCGCCACTGGGTGCGGCGTATCAATCTTGGTGGCGGCTTTGGGATTCCGTATTTTCCCGGCGATACGCCGCTCGACATCGCTGCGATTGGACAGCATTTACAGGATTGCGTGGCGAAGTTACAGAAGACTATTCCCCATGTTGAGACTGAAATCGAATTAGGGCGCTATTTAGTCGGCGAAGCGGGGATTTACGTCACGCGTGTAATAGATAAAAAATTCTCGCGTGGACAATGTTTCTTGGTCACCGATGGCGGCATGAATCATCATTTGGCGGCATCGGGAAATCTGGGGCAAGTCATTCGTAAAAACTATCCGGTAATCGTTGGTAATAAAGTTAAGGTAGAGTCCGAACAGCCAGCCTCAGTGGTCGGCCCGTTGTGCACGCCATTAGATTTGCTGGCCGATCAAATGCCGTTGTCGCATGCCGAAGTAGGGGATTTCATTGTTGTGTTTCAATCCGGGGCGTACGGAGCGAGTGCGAGCCCGGCCAATTTTTTATCGCGTCCCGCGGCAGTTGAAGTGTTGGTGTAGGCAGAGTCGTACTGGTCTTTTGTTGCAATGTTTCTTCAATCAGGGGTGTCACATGCTAGCCAAACGTATTGTCGTTTTAACGCTGTTGTTGCTTGATGTCGGCCTAGGTAATGTAGCGCAAGCGCAGACCAGTTCCGGAACTTCCCCTAGTCAATCGGCCACGATTACGCGGGTTAAAATCCAACGCGCCAGTGGGCCGAGCGGCAGTTCACCTACTTCAGCGACTGCCCCGGTAACCTTTGGACAGGTTTTTGCCCAAGGCGATTTACCTAAATCTGGCTCGCTGAGTGCCAGTTTGGACGATGGCACCGCAGTCCGCTTACAGGTCGATCCTAAAGCGAGCAATCCGGATGGTTCTATCCGCCACGCGGTCATCACCGCGCTAGTTCCGTTTGATCGTTACGGCAAAACGACGCTGTTATTAAACCGTAATGCAAGCGCACCAGCCATCTCCCAAGGAGCTGGCCCCGCTGAGTTGCTGTCGAATGGTTTCAAAGCCGATGTGCAAATTAAGCTGAACGGCGAAACCTACACGGCGTCCGCCGATGAATTGTTGCGCAGTACGAGCAAACCAAGCGTTTGGTTATCCGGTCCGTTGGTCAACGAATGGCACGTTTCGGCGCCGCTAAAAAGCGACAAAGGCCAAGCACATCCGCACTTGACTGCGCGTTTCGCGATTCGCTCCTACACCGGCATGCACAGCGCGACGGTGGATGTGGTGATTGAAAACAATTGGGCCTATGCCCCAGCGCCGCAAAACTTGATCTATGACGTGGTCGTCTCGGTGGCGGGCAAAGCGGTGTATTCGAAATCAGCCTTAACCCATTTTCACCATGCACGCTGGCGTAAAGTGTTCTGGTGGGGTAGTGATAATACCGTTGCGATTCAACACGACACCGCTTATTTGATCGCGACAAAGGCGGTGCCGAACTACGATCAATCGATTCGGATTGCGCCGCTTGCCATTCAAAAAATGGATGCGCGTTTTGTTGGTGCAGCGACCGAGCCGATGGGCAACGGCTTAGCTGTTCCGTACATGCCGACGACCGGCGGGCGCAGCGATATCGGTTTGCTGCCGGGATGGGCGGTGAGTTACTTGCTGAGCATGAATGAAATTACCCGCAAAGTGACCTTGGGCACAGCGGATATGTCGGGCACGTGGTCAATGCATTACCGGAATCAAATCACTGATCGGCCAGTGAGCTTGATAGATTTCCCCTATATGACTTTGGTCGGAAGTGCTTCGGATACTTACAATCCTAAGACCAAGAAAAGTGAGGCTTTCCCGCCCTGCGGCGGCGATTGCGCTACGCCTTATAGCGCTGACACTGCGCATGAACCGGCGCTGACTTATCTGCCTTATCTAGTCACGGGCGACTACTATTATTTGGAAGAGCTGCAGTTTTGGACGATGTACGATCTGTTCCAGAGCAACCCCGGTTATCGCGCCAATATAAAGGGCTTGTTCCATCAAACCCAAGTGCGGGCGCAAGCGTGGAGTTTGCGTGATTTGACTTATGCCGCTTACATCACGCCGGATGCCGACCCATTTAAAAAACAATTCGAGCAATTTTTATCGGACAACCTAGATTGGTATAACGCGACTTATCAACCTAAAGGAAGTCAGGCCAATGTGTTCGGTGCGTTGATCGATGCGAATGCGCGCGAATACCTCGATCAAACCGCGATCTCACCGTGGCAAGACGACTTTTTTACCTCGGCTGTTGGACGTGCTATGGAACTTGGATTTGATAAGGCTAAACCATTGCTGGCATGGAAGGCGCAATTCCCGATCAAGCGCATGACCGATCCGGGCTATTGCTGGATTGCAGCAGCGGTATACACCTTTAAAGTAACTGACCACAACGGCGCTCCGTTTTACACCGATATGTCGAGCGCGTACCTGGCCAGCAATCCAAGCGACATCACCGCGCTCCCTTGTGCCAGTTCAGCGATGGCGTCTGCACTTAAATTAAAAACCAACGAAATGATTGGTCATTCGGATGAGCCAGAAGGTTTTCCGTCCAACATGCAACCAGCGCTGGCCTTGAGCGTACATTCTGGCGTTCCGGGCGCGCAGCAGGCGTGGCAGCGTTTTGATTCGCGCTCGGTGAAGCCGGATTACTCGGTTGCGCCGCAGTTTGCCATTATTCCTAGAAATTGATATGGAGTTAGCCTCATTAATGAAGCATCCCGAACACGCTAACAAGGTAGGTAAGCCAAGTTTGCTTATCCACCTGCACGTGGCCATTCCAAGCATTAAGGAAAATCGCCTAGTCGCAATATCGGCGTTGGCAAGAGCAAAAATCGCGCTGCACCGACTGCTAGATTGGTCGGCGTGGTTAGTGCTTGGGAAGTTTCAATTTAAAGGCTACAACTACGCGCGTCGTGAATACAGTAACCGCGGCGATATCGCGATTAAATTAGCGATTAAAGAATTGTTGCGCGCCCAGTTCGCTGAAGCTGATGTGACGTTTACCGAAAGCGAGTGGGGCAACTTAAGCGACCTTACAGTGCGTGAGATTAACGCGCAGGCCGCGTTGTTTGTGGTCGCTGGCGGCGGTTATTGGGTGTTTGACCGCGCCAAGCGCATGAGTCCGTCTTTCTTAGCTGACCTGCCTTATTTTGAGCAAATAACTTGTCCTGTGACGGTGCTGGGTTCTGGTGTGAATTTCAATATGCCTAAATCCGACTCGGTGATCGATGTGGATATTGAACCGGAATTACGTTCGGCACTGTTGCGGTTTGATCGGCGCGTAGATTTATTGGCGGTGCGCTGT
The DNA here is from genome assembly GCF_004358105.1 of Sapientia aquatica. Classification (GTDB taxonomy): domain Bacteria; phylum Pseudomonadota; class Gammaproteobacteria; order Burkholderiales; family Burkholderiaceae_D; genus Solimicrobium; species Solimicrobium aquaticum. Next base: position 248,665 of record NZ_SMYL01000005.1, read on the forward strand.
CGCTCAACGTTTGAATTTTTTAACGCGATTGGCATGCAAAAAGCGCGTTTGGTTTGCGATCCTGCGGTGTTCAAAGCGATCACTCCCGACCTAGTGCCAACCCAACACGATGTGCTGGCCATCGGCATTAATCTGGCCTTTCATGGCAAATTTGTGGAGCGCTTGTTTGAGCAAAATATTGCGCTGTATATCGCTTTTCTAAAAACGATAGCGCAGCAATTTAAATCGGAATTTTATTATTTCATTCATTCTGACGAAGAATTTTTGGTGGCACAAATACTGAAGGCGGCTGGAATAAAACTTACGGTTGTCGATGTGCCTGCCAATGATTTGGCCGGTGCTTATTGCCAAGTGGATGTACTGCTGTGCCAAATGATGCATTCCAATATTCTCAGTTTTTGCGCGGGCGTACCCGCTCTCAACATTGCCTATGATTCAAAGAATATTGGTTTTAATGATTTGATCGGTATGCAGGAATTTTGCATTAGCGCTTACGCTGTGACGCAAGAAAATCTAATCGAAAAGATGACCAAGCTCATTCAACAGCGCGTCGCGCTCAAGGCGCAATTAGCGGCGCGCAAGGCGGAACTTGACTTAGCGATGCAAGCTATTTTGCGGGATTTAGGTGAACTGGCACATCAGCGCGCTCGGGGCTTGGCCGATCATTCTCAGCCGCTGACGCAGCTAACGCCATATCAAAAAGCTAGTTAATCCTTATAAAAAAAGAAATTTTCCTGTCAGTTTTTTTTACACATTATTGTTGGGCGTTAATTAAATAAGTGTAAGTCATTGATTTAATATGTATTTAATTTCTGGCACAGCATTTGCTTATATTGATGCGAAGTGAAATTTTTATTGGACAGATTAACTTAATTCTCGGGATGGAAAAAATGAACACTCTTAAATCTTTGTCTCTCGTTGCTGCTACCGTAGTGGCAATGTCGTGTGTTTCAGCTAATGCGTCTTCGCTCTCAAGCGATAACGGCAAAAATACTGACGGTGTTGTGATTAATCTCACTAATCAAGACGTCACCGGTGGCAACTTGGTGGCAAGTAATGTTGCTAAGTTCAACGGTGCAACTCGACCAAATGGTGTCGTTGGTAATTGGTTAGCAGGTCAACCAAACAATATCGGCGGTACAGCCGTTTTGGATCTGGTAAATTTGGACAAGGGAATTTACGGCTATTCGGACGTCAGTTTCTTGTGGGGTACTCCTGACGGCTACAACACATTGATCGTTACTCAAGCAAACGGCGCTATCACCAATTTGTTCTCATCAATGTTTTCGTTGAATGGTCAAGGCTACGTCAATCTTTCTGAAACCGGCTCACCAATCGTTAAGCTGGCATTTCAGTCTTCTTCACCATCGTTCGAAGCCGCAAACTTTGAAGGTACCGTAGTTCCAGAGCCAACATCGATCGCATTGTTAGCACTCGGTTTGTTAGGTTTGACAGCAATCCGCCGTAAAGCAAGTAAATAACGCGTAGGTCTCCTCTATCGTTATCCGAGCCCGCCTTGTGCGGGCTTTTTTTCGACTAAGTTCTCGGTTGTGGCGTCGGGTATAGAGGTGGCAGAGGCGGGTGTTGCTAGCCGACTTAACCCAACTTGCAGTAACTGAGGATCTCAACTCGCTTTCAAACGCTGCGGTTCCCAAGCAGGCCCCTGTTTGTTTGAAGCTGCTAGTTGGTTTCGCCTCTAATGTATTTCATTGGTGATGCGCCGACGACAGATTTAAACATGTCGATAAATGCGCTCGGGTTTTTGTAGCCTAAGTTGGCAGTAACCATTTGCACCGATGCGCCTTTGTTGAGCTCATCCAATGCAATTTGAACGAGTAGGCGTCGATTCCAATCGCCTAGGGTCAATCCGGTTTCCTTGGCAAACAGTCGAGCCAAAGTTCTTGCGCTGACACAGGCTAGCGCGGCTAAGTCGGCGGTGTTGGGCATCGGATTGATTTGTTCAATTAACCGGTTGGTTACCTTAATGAGCCGTGGATCCTTGGCCGATGGTAAGTGAATGTCCGTCGGTTCAGCGCGCAAAATTTCGTCCAGCAATACCTGCATAAACCGAAATCCATCATCACCGGGTTGATATTGATCGCCCCATGCCAGCGAACGGAAAATCATTTCGCGCAAAAGATTTGACACTTGCAACACCCGACATTTTTGCGGGAAGCGCGCACTTTCAGCCGCAGAGACAAACAAGCTGTACAAAGTAACTTTGGATTGAAAATAGGTTTCATGCTGCACATCCGGTGGAATCCACACCGCCTGTGTCGAAGGCGATAACCACGTACCTTCTGAGGTGACGACTCTAACTATTCCCACGCTGGCATAAACAAGTTGACCTCGCGGATGCGCGTGCGCTGCCGGCGAAGCTGCACGCTCGACCTGCATTTTTAGGGGGATGACCGGCAAGTCGGGTTCATTACGGAAACCGACGGTAACCGGCTTTAAGATTGTCGTTTTTTCGTTATAAATTGGCGTAATGCAGATATTTTGCCACATTTTATCCGAGTATTATTGGCCCATGTCGCGCATGGGGAATTAACACGGAGAATGAGATGAGCAGTAACAGTGATAGCCATAACGAACGCATTGTCGATCAATTTACCAAGCAATCGATTCCGTTTACCAAAGTGGGTGGCCATTTTGATGCGGTCGAGACCTTGGTAGCGTTGAGTAAGGTGAAGAAAACTGATGTGGTACTCGATGTTGCGTGCGGACCTGGAATAGTAACGTGCGCCTTTGCCCAGCAAGCCTCTAGGGCGGTCGGGATAGACGTCACGCCTGCTATGCTTGAGGTTGCCCAGCAACGGCAAGTTGAACAACATCTTAGCAATTTAGAGTGGCACCTTGGGGATGCTAATCAACTGCCATTTGACGATGAATCGTTTGACGTTGTAGTCACCCGGTATAGCTTTCATCATCTGCTCAATCCTGCCGCTGCGTTGGGTGAAATGATGAGAGTATGTAAGCCCCATGGGGTCGTGTTGGTGGCTGATATTGCGATAGCAGATCAAAAGTCAGCTTACTTCGATGAGCTCGAAACGCTACGCGATCCATCCCACGTGCACGCATTGACTGAAACCGAATTCGACCAACTCATCAGGCAATCCGGCTTGCGCAACTGCGCATGCACTAGCTATCCGGTCGATATTAGCTTAGACGCAATCATGAATGCATCTTTTCCCAATCCGGGAGACGAAGAGATCGTCAGAAATAGGATTACGGAAGACGTAGAGTTGAATAATCTGGGAATTAACGTGCGTCGGGTCGAGAACAAAATCGTGTATTCGGTTCCGATTGTGGTGTACGTTGGAACAAAGGCGTGATTGAAGATAGTTGGCTTACAGCGGCGGGATTGCAGATTGGTATCCACTATTGGATCAATGCGCTCGGTCGCTGAATTTCCATCGCCTTTGGGTTCGATTAAATTGACTGGCTAGTCGATTAATCGCCCCAAGGCGAAGGTGATCATGGCAATTAATTTGCTTGACGTTTACGTGCTGCGAATCCAATTAAGGCCAACGCGCCGACCAATAACAGTGCATATGGTGCTGGTTCTGGAACATTGTTTGTATCGACAGCAGTTTCAAATACCAAGTCCCAATTAGGCTGATTGCCGTAGCCTGCGCCAGTGTAGATACGACCACCAGCATAAGGATTATTCGTATTACCTAATATGCCGCGATAAGCCAAATCACCGGGGCCAGTGACAGCAGTAAAGTCAAACGTATATTGATTACCGGCGACCACGTTGATACCGAGAGCGGTCGTGTCGATGGTGATTAACCATTGATTAACGCTTGGCGTCCAGATCGAGGAAACATTAACGGTGGAATGACCCAGCAAAGCGCCGCCAATACCATTGCCGCTATGGATATCCATAGTCAATGTATCTCCGCCGTTCTGTATGCCGCCGTTTGAACCCAAATAAATATCGGTCAGCAAACCCGTTTTACCGGCTGTAAACGATTGCCCCAATGGATAGTTGGTTACAGTGGCGAAGCTGAATTCAAAGGGTACGCCAGTGTTAAAGGATAATTGAGATTGATCGATTGGCGCGGCGTTTGCCGTTGATGCTAGTGCTAGCAATGAAGCTGCTATAAACATCGTACGTAAAATTGTTTTTATCATTTTGGGTCTGCCTATTGTTGAGCTGAGATTGGAATATCGGGGAGTGTCTGTAAATCCGACGTCGTATCAAGCAATTTGCGCGCCCGCAATAAATGCTATTTAAAATCAGTCGGTTAGGGATTTGTTATTCTGTGAGTGTAAAAATAACCGACAAATTTCCGCTTAAAATTTACGTCGTTCAATGCTGATTTAAGCGCAGCACAGTGCCAGCTAAATTAGCGGTCCATAGCGATGGGCATTCGAGGCGCCTACATTTACACCTCATCCAAATCAGACACGCGCGATTGTCTGCAATGAAGAAAACGGCGAATGAGGAGTTCGGTTTTAACGCAAGAATTTAGCTCGTTCCAACATCATTATTTGCATTCAGCCGAAACTGCGCATAATCCTCAAGCCGCAATATCAAAGATCGCAAACTAGGTCGCCGTATTGCGCCTACGCCTAATTTGTACAGATGGTTGGAAAAGTCCGCCTTGTGACGCTGTGCGCCCATACCGTTGTCGATGGTGTGGATTCCATTGTCGGCGGCCTGTTGGGCTAAAAAATAAAACAGTAAGCGCCCTGGGGAATAAGAAGAATAACTCGGTTCATAGACTGGAAACCAATAATGCAAAATCCCATTTGCGGCGATGCCGAAATGCGCGCTAATGAGATGCTCACCGGCGTACAGCTGCGACAGCACACCTTTGAAATCATTGTGCTGGGTGGCGTGTAAATGGTGCAGCAATTGCTGTTGCCACTGGCCTGCCATCCCATCATTTACCCCGGTTTGTTGATATTGGCGGCGCTTATTGGCGATGAGTTGGTTCAAATCGTTGCTGTCGCTGGAATGAAATTGCAGCCTTAACGGGCCAACTTCTTTGCTGATTTTATTGAGGCAACGCAGCGTGTCTTTAGCGACTTTAGGCACAACTTGCTCGCGCTCTTTCCAATAATTGTCAAAACCTGCGTCTAACTTGGTGGCGGTTCCATCGCGCACGAATTCTGCATTAAAACCTAGCTGGGGTTGCAATTGGTGCAGATGATCAAAGGCATATTGGTGTATGCCCGAGACGCGCAATAATTTCTGAATCTGAGCTTGATCTAATGCGTGATGCGCTATGTAGCCGTTGTAATCGGAAAAATAATGACCGACGCGCTCAGCTCGGCCTAATAGCCGATTAGTGAATTGAAACGGGAAAAAACCGCTTGGCTGCTGGTCTTTAAAAGTGACTGTCACAAAGCACTGCTGCGGCAAAGCCTGAGCGACGGCCTTGGCAAAATAAGGCGAAAAGAATGGGCTGTGCAACGCCGGAAGTGTGCTGCTAATGGATTGCCAGGCCGCCAATAATTCTGGCGACAACTCATTCATCGAAAAGCGCTTAAAAACCAGCGAACTCATGATCTAAGTTTGCTATAGACCAGCATTAACAACGCTCTAGGAATATAGAGAAAGCTTTTTATCGGACGCGTGCCTTGGGTTAGCGCGTTAAAAAACACTGGAATACTGGCTAAGTATTCGTCCGAGAAAAATAAATTACAGCCAGTTTGGAATGAATGTTGGCCGCGAATATTGCGGATTTCTTTGGTCGATAATTTATCTTGCTGCGCGATTAGATGTTTTTCTAGCATAGGAAAAACAATGGATTGCGATTGCGCGTGGTGGCGTTTCATTAAGCTGCCGGCGCTGTCGTAGTAGTGAATCAGAATGTCTTTTAACACGCGCACCTTGCCGATTAAGGCTAATTTAATCCACAAATCTAAGTCTTCGCCAACCTGCAAGCTTTCATCAAATCCACCTAAATCAACCACCAAATTACGTCGTGTGAGCACGGTCGGCGTCGGTAAAAAGTTATAAATCAGCAGCGTCTTCCACGCATCAGTGCCTTCAACGGGAGGGCGGTTGATATGGCCTTCTTTGAGAAAATCTCCCGATTCCGAGACAAACTTACTATTGCAAGAAACCAGCGCGATAGAATCGTCGCTTGTGATTGCGGCCAGTTGCTTGCTCAGTTTTCCTTCTAACCAAATATCGTCAGCATCCAGAAACGCGAGATATTTTCCCTTGGCAGCGCGTATGCCCATATTCCGTGCAGCGGACACGCCGCCATTGCGGGGCATTCTAAGCAGCCGAATAGCAGGGTTGTTATTGGCCAATGCGATGCATAAATCAACGGTGCCATCTGAGCTGCCGTCATCAATGATGATGATTTCTAGCGAGTCGATTTTTTGCTGCGTGACCGAATCGATCGCGCGCGCGATCGTGCTAGCGGCGTTAAAAGCGGGGATGATGACGCTGACGTCAACGCTCACATCGAGGCCGAAATCGGATTCGCTGTCTTGCTCATCAGGATTAGTATTTACTTGGTTCATCATGTTATTTGTTTAGGCGCCAAGCCAGACTTTGAAAACTACGCACAATAAAAGCCGATGGCGCATGGTTGTGCCAAACGCCGCGGTAAAACCGATGTTCTTCGCTACGAATTTCTGACTTCCCGTTGGTAATGCCTTCGCCACGATCTATGGTGTGAATATTGTTGAGCGGTGCAGCGGCATAAATATGTTTTAGCAGTAGTTTACCGGGCGCATATTTAGCCATTGCGGGGTTATAGACCGGCAGCCAGTATTGCAGCACTCCATTGCCCAAAATCCCAAAGTGACTGGCGACCCATTGATCACCGGCGTAGAGCTGGGAGAGGATTCCCGTGCACGTTGCCGATTCGGTGTACAGCAGTTGCTCTAATAGCTTCAGCTTCCATTTGTCGGCCAGCGCATCCGGCACTTCGGTGCGCGAATATTGACGGCGCTTTTGCTCGACTAAATGGTGCAGGTGCACGGTGCGATGTTGTTGTTGGTCGAAAATGAATCGGATTGGCCCAATGTCCTCAATCAGATGATGTTCGCGGCGTTGGTTTTCCTTAACCTGCTTTTTGCTGAAAATATCGGTTTGGACGTTACCCGGCTCGATTTGTCGGCAGGCGATTTTCAACCCGGAACGTGGTCGTTCACCCGTCAAACCAAAAGCCAATTGCGATTCGTCCAAATGCGAAAAGCTCACATGATTTAATCCGGCCAGAGTTAATAATTGTTCCGGCGTAATGTGCAATGATTGGTCGGCAATCAGGCCGAAATAATCGGTCATTTGACCACCGACCGGTGCAGCCGATTTGAACAGTTGTAATACTGGATTGGCAAACTGAAAGGGGAAAAAACCGCAACTGCGCCCATCTTGCATTAGGACGCACACTTTGACGTTGGTGCCTGTCTTCTCAACTGCATAGGCGTATTGATAGCTTAAAAAAGGCGAGGCGACTTTAGACTGACTGCTGGATAAATTATCCCAAACGGCAATTTCAGCCGCGGTTAATTCGCTAGGTCGGGCAATGCGAGCGGTCAATTGCTTTTGGCTCATAAGACGGCCCTCGCATAGCGGATCGCATTGATGGGGCGCAAAAATAAGCTGAACGCTAACATGAAGGGATGAAAACGGCGCTGTTCATCGGTGATTTCTAGTTCGCTAATGGCGATCCGGCCAAAGATTAATTCATCCGGATTTTGTTCATTCGTGCGATTGAGCACGGCATCACTGCTGAACAAAAATTCATAACCAGCAGCGCGACAGGCTTCAATCACAGTTGGGTTATAACTGCCATGCGGGAACGACATCGAGTTGATCGACGCATTGCTGCCATTTGTCGCTACATTTCCCTTCAGATGCGCTAATAAGCTGTTGAGGGCAGTGCTAACTTCCGTTGCTGGATCAACTACCTTGGTCAGTGGTTGGTGCGTGTGCCCGTGGCTGCCGATGGTTTGCGTGCCAGCGAGTTGGATGAATTCTGCTTGGCTCAACATGGCGGGCGACATGTTCGATTGAGTATGCAGGAGCGAGGCCAGACGATTCAGTTGATCGAGCGCCAGCGGTTCTAATTGTTTGATAACAGCACGAATACCATCCGGCTGTTTGAGCAGATCGGCCGAAAATGCAATGTCGATTCCCAACGTGCTCAAGGCAGAATTTAATGTGTTGATATTGCCCAAATCTGTAATCAACAAACTATAAATGGCTTCCTGCCAAAACGGTGCTGCTTGATCGATGACCGAACCAGCCACAAAAACCACGCTATGCATTTTAAAGTTGTCGAGTATTGGTTGGGCAAATTGTGCAGTGTCGGCCCATCCATCATCGAAGGTGATTAACAAGCTGCGTGGCGGAAGTTGTTGACCATTTTTATGAGCCTGAGCAAGTTGATCGAGCGTGATGACGTGATAGTTCTTTTGGAAAAATCTCAGACATTGGCGGAACGTCTCGGTGCTCATGGTCCAAACCGGATCAGCGCCTAAGTCAGCGATTTGATTAGCCGGCAGCACGCGATGAAACATCGCAACCGTGAGTGCATCTTTATTGCGAATCCGGTGGTACAGGCTCAGGATGCCGACTTGGTAGAGCAAAAATTTGACGCACGATTTTGCCAGATCAGCCGAACTCCATTTGCCGTGGAAAGTTGCTGGAGGAGGGAAGTAGCCCGCCGTTAAAAACTGCGCCAGTTGATCGTACAGCGGGTGTTTGGTCACCACTATGCCGATCAACCAACCGCTGAAAGCAGTGGCGACAGCGACCAATAATTGCACCGTTTGATTACCGCTTGTGGTGCTCCAAAATAATGCGATAGCGAGCGGCCCGACGATGCTAAACAGCGTGACAATAGCGCTATGCCAGCAGGTCACGATTAACTCACCCAAGGTCACGCCAATGGTGAGCTGCAAATATCGATTAATAATAAAAAAAGTAATGCACTCACCAACAATAATGGAAATAGAAATGCCGGTCAGCCCAAATTGCGAGGCCGCCACAATCGCAACTACTTTAATCGGTTGCGATAACAATTGCGCGTAAGTTGCTTGGCGCACCTGACCATTGGCTATCATCACATGCCCCGCAAAAATCGATAATGCCGTAATTGCGCCCGCCAAGCACAGCATTTGCACCACGGGTACCGACGCATTCCATTGCGAGCCATACAGCACATTAATAATCTGAAACGCCATGATCGCCATGACCGCAAAAAACGGCCACGCCAGCAAAGTCAAATAATTGACAGCCAATAAATACGGTTGCTTCAGTTCCGCGCCTTCGCGCTTGAGTTGCGAAAAATAGGGCAGAACGATAGGCGTTAAAGCCGAGGCAATTAATTTGGCAAATAGTTGAACCAAGCCATTACCGCGACTGAAATAACCGACTGCTGCCATGTCGATCGTTTTCGCGATGACCAAGTCGGGACTGTTCGTGCCGATCGCGTTGGCGGCGTTACCGACGCTCGATATTCCGCCGAAAGAAAGAATCGTTCCGATGTTAGAGAAGCGTGGCAAAAACGGTAGATTCTTGGGGCGGAATAAATTTGCGACCACGCCAAACGACAAGATGCCAGCAAAATTAGCCCACGCCAAACTGAGTGCGCCAAAACCTTGGTAAGCCAAGGTCGTTGCAACTGCTACATGGCACAGTGCGCTGGCAATCTTAATAAAGAAGATGGTCTTGAACTTCATCTCGCGTCGGTACAGCCCGAACAAGAGCGAGCCAAAGGGCGAGACGGCGAAGCTCAATGCCATCACATGCAAAATACTTTTGAGCGCTGGATTATCATAGAAATGCGCTACCGCATCGCTGGAAATCAACATGATCGCCGCGACTAGTAAAGCCAAAATAATCGCCACGCCGAACGCCGATTGAATTTTTTCTGAGGTTAAATCGACTTCGGAAATGATGTAGTTGACCACGCCAAAATCGCGGAACATGTGCAACAACACCATTAAAAATGCAGCGACCGAAAACACCCCGGTATCGGCTGGTGTCAAGAGTCGGGCAAGAATCAGGACGCCAATAAATTGAATGGTCAATTCAAGATATTGGGTCACAAAATTAATGCCGATCGATTTTTTTGTACTAGTCATAAACCCTGATCTTTTTCAATTATTGTCCCAACCAGCGCAACAGCCGCAACTGGAACATCAAAGGGGATTTATCCCAAGGACAGCCGCGCGGAATCTGGTAAGGATCGGTATTTTTCGATACCGCATCAATCGAGGTATTAAATGCTGCGCTGTATCCAACTTCTTTAGCCATCTGTGCATGCCGTTGGTCGTAATCCAAACCAACCTTGCCGTTCGGGTAGGCGAACAGATTAACTGGCTTGCCAGTGATGGCCTCCAGTGTTTGCTTACACTGGATCATTTCTTTTTTGCCTTCTTCTTCGGAGATATTGAGCAGAATCGGATGGGTGACGGTGTGGCCGCCGATCTCAAAGCCGTTATTAGCAAGATTTTTAATCATCGCTTCCGAGAGCATTAATTCTTCGTGAGGCGCCGCGCCCGCGAGTTGTTCTAAGCGATGAGTCAGCGCCAGACGTTGTTCGGAAGTTTGGTACTTAACCGCCTGCACTAATTGGTCTGCCACAGTAACTCGATCAGACTGATTATTAATCGTGTGCACGCCAAGGCCAATTACGCTCAGATCGATGGTGCTAGGTTGGATGTGACGGATGGCTTCGATAATGCGGTCATTCCACATATTGCTGCCATCGAGGTGGCTAGTCGCAATAAAAACGGTAGCGCTTAAATTGAGTTCCTTGACTATTGGCAGCGCCAAATCGTGGGTTGAGCGGTAACCATCGTCAAACGTGATGCTGACCGCGCGCGGCGGGAGCGTGCCATTTTGCAGTTGCTCCAAGGCGCTGCTTAGCGGAATTACATTGAAGTTGCGCACCAATGCTTCCATTTGCCAACGGAATGTATCGACATTGGGTTCGGAAGTCAGCATTTGGTCTGGCTTATCGAGAATGCGGTGATAAATCAAGATAAACAGTCGTTCGTTACCGACTTTACGCAATCCCAACTGATCGCCAAACAGTCGAAGCAACGACGACTCCAACCGATATTTTAGTGATACACCCATAGTCTGTTTTATCCCTCTTGTAACTCAGATTGAGTCGTTAAGTTGGAAGTACGCGCGATACTTTTTGGACTTAACAGCAATTTTTCTAATAGCACCAACAGTGCCACGACATCGTAAAAAAGGTCGTAATACGCCATCGTCAAAAATGCCCCGCCCACCGCAAAACCGATCATACTGACCTGACACATAGCGGCCAAATTGGAAGCCCATTCATCCTCAGGTCGACCTTTGCAATGCTTGATGACGCGAGTGCCAGTGCGCCATGCTAGAAACATAAAGAGTAGGAATAAACTCAATCCCACATAACCATGTTCACCCAAAACTTGGAAATAAATACTGTGCGCTGCATGTTGATTGTGCGGGTCGGGTGCGAAAACAAAAAACTGTCGATTGGTAAAGCAATCGAATCCGCCGCCTAAAATATGCGAGTTGGCGACGTTGACCGCAAAGCCCCAAGCGTTGATGCGGCCCAAGGCGGATGTATCGGCGGAGTAGTTATCGATGCTGTGCATGCGATCGAACCATTGGGCCGGCATGATGGCCGCGCAGATTGGAATGATGAGCAACAAGATTAAGCCGGTGCTGAAGCGATGTTTGCTTTTAATCACCAGGAACAGACCAATCGCCGCACCACCCAAGATCGCGCCGCGTGAATACGATCCGACCACTGAAATGGAGGCCAGAATCACCAGCGCCAGCAAGGCCATTTTAATAAATTTTTGCCGACTCTCTAGCCATAAATACCAAATGATAGGCAGTGCCATTAGTAACGCCAAAGCAAGCGCATTATTGTCGCTGATGTAGCTTCCCTCTGGGCCGTACACATGGCTGTTACCGGCAGTGAGCACAGTAAAAATACCGCCCTTAATTCCAAAAAAACCAATCGACAGCGCAACAATAGCGGCAAATTGCTGAATCTCTTTTTTGGTATTGACGCAGCAGATAATGATGACGAACAAGGTCATGGTTTTCATGACCCGATTCCATTCCGCCCACGCCCGATCGGGCTCTAGGCCAAAAAAAGTCGTCAGCGTCATCCACAAACACAGCGCACCCAAAACCAAAACGCAGGTGGTGGGGGGAAAGCGCATCTTCTCTTTGGAAATCACAATCCCGATTAACGTCACGCCAACAATAATGGCTTCAAACGGAAAAGCGTAGGCCGCGCCGTAGGTCAGACGATGCGGATTCATCAAGCTGACCCAGGTGAACATCAGCACGCCAATAAACGGTCGCTTAAGCACCAGAGGCAACAGCCCAAGAATGAAACAGAACAGGACAATGTCACGCATGATGTTTAAATCCTTCTATCAAGCGAGTAATCTTTTGGGCATTCTCATCCCAGGTTAACTGCTTACGCACAATCGTGTCACGGGCATTTTTTTGCAAACGTTCAATCAGAGCTTGATCTTTGCATAGGCGATTAATCGTCTCTGGCATGCTGTTGGCTTGGTCAGGATTAAACAGCAACGCATTTTCTTGATCGGTCAATAGCTCACCGATATTGGGCTGATCCGGCGCGACAATCGCTTTGCCAGCGGCCAAGTATTCAATCAATTTCAACGGTGAGGCATAGGGCACTACAGCCGGTTGCAATGCGATATCAAACAAGGCTACATAAGCGGGAATCTGGTTGCGTTCCACCACGCCGGTAAAACTCACCCGATCTTCGATATTGAGCGACTTGGCTTGCTGTTCTAGGTTGCTGCGTTCTGGTCCGTCGCCCACGACTAACAAATGACGTGCTGAATTCGGCGCATCGTTGGCCAGCATGTCGATCACCTTATCCAAGCCGTGCCATTTGCGGATAAAACCGGTAAAGCCCAGCACCAATTTATTGTTCAAGCCCAAGGCCGCTTTGGCCGCTTCGGAAGGGGCGGCTTGCTCAAACTGATGTAGATTAATACCGTTATGAATCACCAAGGTTTTGCGCGAATCGATGCCGTACTGATGCACGATGTCAGCCATGACTTGCGTGACCGGAAGCAAGAAATCGGCTGACTTCCAGATGTAGCTTTGGCACCATTTGGCGATGCGGTGTAGCGAGAATCCGTCGTAGCGCAGGCGCTCTTCAAAAATCGGTGAATTGACTTCTAATATCAGCGGCAGGTTAAAGCGATTTTTTACCCAAATGCCGGACAATAAAAATAAGTTGTAGCGCTCATAAATGCAATCAGGTTGATGCAATTTAATCGCTTTGACTAGTTCCCGATAAGCCACCCAGTTGTAGGCTAATTCCATCAACTCATAGCAAAAGCGCGGCATGTAGCGTTTTAGAAAAGCCACTCGTTTATCGTCCACACCAAATTCTGTGTTCTCCCGACCAGCCGGCGCAACGATGATGACTTCATGACCTTGCGCCTTAAAGGCGGCGATCATTTCTTCGATATGCACGGCCTGTCCATCTTTCGAGCTAGTGCGATGGTGATACAGTATTTTTAGCATGTGGAATCACCATGTAATATGGCCTTAAATAAGCGTAACTGTCCTTCGGTCGTATCATCCCAACTAAACTTTTCCGCATACGCGCGCGTCGCTGCGCGGGTCGGGCTTCTGCTTTGTAAATGCTGGACTGCTGCTGCGATATGCTGCGCTGATCGCTCGGCTAATAACACACCCGCGTCCGGTGCCGTAATGACCTCGGAGGAGCCGCCGACATTGCTTGATATAACTGGAGTTCCGCAGGCCATTGATTCTAATAAGACGTTGGCCCAACCTTCCCGTGACGATGCTAATACCATGACATCTGCCGCATTGTAATACCGAAATAATTCTTTTTGAGCAACGGATCCTAGAAATTTGATACGATCTGTAACACCGAGTTGAGCGGCCAATTGGCGCAGATTTTGGTCTTCGGGCCCGCTGCCAGCGATCATCAAATGAACGCCCGGTAATAACGCCAGCGCTTGAATGACTAAATCATGGCCCTTGTGGGTGGTGAGCGAACCTACGGTGAGTAACGTGAAGTCGGTTAAACCTAATTCCGCTCTGATCTGGTCGCGCTCAGCAGGGTAAAAACGGCTTAAATCAACGCCGTTGCGTAGCGGGGTAATTTTATCGGCCGAGGCGCCCAACTTCACCAATTCGTCTTTTAGCGCTTGACACACGGTAATGACGGCACTGGCGTTTTTCACCGCCCATAACACCATTTTCTTGGCTAAGCCGGTTTGCGCGATAACGTTGATATCGGTTCCGCGCGCAGTAATGACGACCGGTTTGTTGAAGTGCTTACCAAGCAACATCGCCGCCACGCCATCGGGATAAAAATAATGCGCATCGATCAGATCGAAATCATGACCGGATTCGATCAGTTTTGCGATCTTGCCCTTTAAGGATTGCGCCATTAAAAACGGCGTTAAATACATGCCGATCTTAGGAATTAAGGCGTAGCGCGGATGCGTGATTGAAATGTCTGATCGTTGGTCGCTGGCTGGCACGCGGGCAAAACTGGCATAGCGCCCAAAGCGCTTATTTTTCAGCGGGAACCAAGGCACCGGCGCCATCACTTTGGCCTCGACTTGGCCGCTAGTGAGCAAAAAGCGCAAACGTGTTTCCACAAAAATGCCGTGATTGATTTGCTCGGCATTTGGATACAGAGTGGTTAAGGTCAGCAGCCTAATTTTGGCTGGCGTTGCTTGCGGGTCGCTCATGCGTTAGTCCGTAAAAAAGCAGCAAACATCAGCAGCGCCCACAGGGTAGTGCTGTAATCCTTGCGTCCAGATTCATGTTGTTCGACGACGTGCTGCAAGTAATCGAGGTTGAAGATATTGGAGTCCGTCATGCGCGGATGCAAAACGGTATCGCGCACTAACTGCTTCAATGGGCCGCGAAACCAAGCCGCCAACGGCACGGAAAACCCCTTTTTGCTGCGATACAGAATGTCATCCGATAAATACGGCTTGAGCGACTTCTTAAGAATGTATTTGCCTTCCGAGCCATTGAGTTTCAGCGACGATGGCAAGCCCCACACCCACTCGACAAATTGATGATCGAGCAGCGGTACGCGCACTTCGAGCGAATGTGCCATGCTGGCGCGGTCAACCTTGGTCAAGATGTCGCCCGGTAGGTAGGTTTTAAAATCCAGATATTGGATTAACGAGAGCGGATCTTCCACTGGTGCGTTATCCGCATGTGCGCGCATGACATCGACGGCGGCATAGCCTTGTAATTCGGCGCGGAAGGCTTTGCTAAACAGTTTTTGCCGTTCGCGATCGGCCATGATCGAGACGCCGTGAAAATAGCCTTCGACTAAATCTTTGGACAAGGCTTCGAACGTGGTTTTGGCCCGCAAAAACTGCGGTGCCCAATCGAGTTTGGGATAAAGTTTGCCGAGCGCGCCAAATACTGGAGCGCGGATTGCCGAGGGGATTTTTGAACGTAACTGTTGTTCCGCCATGGCATATCGGTAGCGGCGATAGCCGGCGAAGTTTTCATCGCCGCCATCGCCCGAAAGTGCAACCGTGACTTTTTCACGCGCTAACTGACACACGCGGTAAGTCGGAATGGCCGAGCTATCGGCAAACGGTTCGTCGTACAAATTTGCCAGCAAATCCGTCAACGCATGGCTATCATCGCGTACGGTTTGGGTGTGGTGCTGGGTGTTATAACGTTGCGCAACTTGTTGCGCGAAGGCCGATTCGTCGTAGGCTGGATCGTCGAAGGCAATTGAACAAGTCGTGATCGGGTCGGGATTGTTTTGCGCCATTAAAGCTACCACCGCGCTGGAATCGACACCGCCCGATAAAAATGCTCCAAGTGGCACTTCGGAGACCATTTGGCTTTTGACCGATTCAGTCAAGCGCTCAATCAATTCCCGCTCAATATCAGCTTCACTTTTAAGCACAGTGGGCGCGAATGGAATGTCCCAATATTGAATTTGCGTAAGCTTAGTGTCACCAACTTTGATGAGCAGATAATGTCCAGGGCAAAGTTTTTTGACCTGGCTGTATATTGTTTTTGGGTCGGGAATATAACCAAAAGCGAAATAGTCTTCAATGGCAGTCGGGTCAAATTTGCGCTCGACCGTCGGCACGGTCATGATGGATTTGAGTTCGGAGCCAAACAGAAAATAACCATCCGGCTGCAAGGAGTAAAACAGCGGCTTAACACCGATATGATCGCGTGCTAAAAATAACGATTGCTGATTTCTATCCCACAAGCCGAAGGCAAACATGCCACGCAGCCGCTTTAAGCAATCGACGCCCCATTGTTCCCAAGCATGCACGATAACTTCGGTATCTGAGCGGGTTCGGAAAACGTGTCCCAAGCCGATTAACTCGGCCATCAATTCGCGGTAGTTATAGATTTCACCGTTAAACACAATCGCCACGCTGCCATCTTCGTTAAAAAGCGGCTGACGTCCCGCGGCCAGATCAATAATGGACAAACGACGGTGTCCAAGCCCAATGCCGGTTTCTAAATACAGATCGCCTTGATCTGGGCCGCGATGATGCAGGCTTTCGTTCATGCGGTGCAGCACGTCGCGGTCGATTGCGCGTTTTCCCGACGTATCAAATAGACCTGTTATTCCGCACATGTTGACTGGTTTCCCGAATGATTAGTGTTGTTGGTCATGGCAGAGTTGGCCGTATAACTGTTGGTAGCTGCTGATCATCGTATTCAAGCTATATTTATTCTCGACCTGCTGGCGCGCCGCTGCGCCGTGTTGTGCCGCTAACGTAGGCTGTTCAAAATAACGCAAGTAGGCATCGGCTAGCGCTTGTAAATCGTTCACTGGCACTAGGCTGCCCTGCACGCCATCGGTGATGACTTCGGGAATCCCGCCCACGTTGGAAGCAACTATCGGCAAACCGGTTGCCATCGCTTCTAGCAGCGCGACTGGCGTGCCTTCGGCTAAGGAGGGCAGGGTGAATACTGAAAAAGTACTCATCAATTCGGCGATGTCGCTGCGTACTCCTGACAGCCAAACCAAGTCCGTCAAACCGGCGTCAGCGACTTGCTGCTTTAATGAGGCAAGCAGGCCGCCGTCGCCAATAATGCATAAACGGAATTTGTCTAGATACTGCGGATGTTGCTCTACCAGCAGCGCAAACGCTTTAATCAGTCCAGTGTGATTTTTGATGTCACGAATTTGCCCGACGGTGCCAATGACGAAGTGCTCGCCCGACCAAGGCAACAGTGATTTTTGCGCTACCCGCTGTGGACTAAATTTGTCGGTATCGACGCCATTGATGATTAAGCTCTGTTTGGAGGATGGAATGCCAACAATATCATGCAGCCAGTCATGCAAGTCGGCGGACACTGACACGTAGCGATCCACAAAGCGCACTAAATGTCGGCGTAAAAAATTGTGGCGCGAGTTAGTGCCTTTCATGTCCGACATATCGCGCCCATGTTCCGCATGCACGCAAATAGGAACGCCAGCCAACTTAGCGGAAAAAGCATATTCCAGCGCGGCGATATTGTAAGTGTGCAGAATGGCAGGGCGCAGCGTTCTAAATAATTTCCACAGTTTGAAATGAATAGAAAGTCCCAAGCCGGGTGGCTTATGTAAGGCAATGATTTGCACATTCGGCTGCGTGATTTTTTTGGCGAAATCGGTGTAGTCCGTTAAACATACAATCGCATGGTGGTACTTATCGGGCGGAATCCGATTCACGCAATCCACCACCAATGATTCGAGTCCGCCGAAATCCAAGCGGTAAATCAAATGCACGATGAGCGGAGAATCGGGGAACGTGTCTTGCGGCATATTATTTTTGTGTCCGATTGACGTTTAAGGTGGATTGAATCCGCTCAAAATCTGTGCTCAAAAATTGGCGCAATGTGTGGCGCGCTTGCTCAGGATTGTCGGTAAATGGCACGGCCAGAATGACCGCAGCGCCGTCGTCGCCTTGCAGGGTTAATTTGCCTAATGTTTGGATAATTTTCCCATTGATCTGACTGGACGGGAACTGCCCATTAATCCAATTAAACGACCAAATCATGATTTGACTTTGATGGTCTGTTAGCTGGGTTTCATGTATCGGCAAATTGATCGCCGCATCATTGCCTGTGCCGGCAAGGAGTTCCACATGGTCTGACTGTACCGTTTTATTCCAATGCGTTTCGTTATCTTCAGTCATGGTGTTGGCACTGCTGATTAACGATGAGCCATGCACTTGATTGCGGTAATACTTGATCGCTAGTTGAATCCGCATACCCTCTTTGGTCAAGGATGTATTCAATTCCGATGCGGCAGGCTGATAAAGCGGATGCCAGTCCAAAAACGCTGGTGTGCTGGCCCAGGTGGACTCAAAACTCGCCAAGTTAGGAACTTGTGGGTTAAAGTTGGCTTGATCAATTTTGTGCACTAATGCGGGAAAAATGCTAAGGCAAATTAGCGTAGCTATTGCCGCATGTATCCACTTGGCTTGTGCAGAGAACGGCAAAACTGTCGCCACTGGGGTGGACGTTGAAGGATCATCTTGCACAACTGGGTCGCGCCAAAAATTACCCACCCAAAACAAGACGTAAATCACCAAGCCAAAGAACAACCAACCGTAAATCAAATGATCAACGCCAACAGCTAATCGCATGCTGCTCAAATGCCCGATCATTACGATCATATAAGCTCGCATGCCATTGGCTAAAATCGGCATGATGGTCGCGGCGATAACAAATAGCACACGCTTTTTCCAATGGTTGTAGGACAGATAAGCGTACAAGCAGCCGAGCGTTACCGAAGAAATTAAATAGCGTAATCCGCTGCAGGCATCCACCACTGACCATGTGCCCGATGGAATTACGAAAGTGCTACCGTTACGCAAGACCGGAATACCGGTGATCTGCAACGCAGAAACGGTAAAGTCAGCCGTAAAATTAATCAATGGTTGCAACAACACATCACCAAACGGCACCGCAAACAACAGGAAGAACAGCGGAAAAATAATTAATTGGAAGACTTCCAAACCAAATACGGTCAGCACAAGCAGGGGGATAAACGCCACAAAACTATATTGTCGAATCACCTGCACATCACCCAAATCGGCCAGTATCCACGCGCCGCCAGCCATAACCATAAGCACCAATCCCGGCCAAAACGGTGTTACGGTTGCTACGCTTAGCGCCGCTCTTTTGCGCCAGATTAGCCACAGGCTAATTGGAAGAATGATATAGCCATGGGCGAAGGTTTCAGAGCTATTCCAAATCTCAACCAGCGAATAAGCCGTGCTGAAATAAAGGATAAAAGGGAATAACAATACAGCGACCACCGCCAAGGTTTTATAAACCTGAATCGCGCTCCAATGTTTGCTGCTGATGTTAGCCGTGTCCATGTTATTGAGCGTCCGAGGTAGGTGTTGCCAGCATTGGATCAAGCACCGATAGATTGGCTTCCCAGTTATAGCGCGCCAACACCTTGTCGCGTGCGGCCGAACCAAGATTGATTTGTTGGCCGTTAAAAATCGCGCATGTTTGATCGGCGAATTCTTGCTCGCTCTGGGCTAATAGCAGCTCCGTACCCGGAGTGGCGCTAATGCCTTCCAATGCTTGGGCCGATACCAACACCGTCTTCGCCATCGCCATCGCTTCCAGTACTTTGTTTTGCACGCCGCGAGCAGTACGCAGCGGCGCGACCACCGCGTCAGCGTGCTGTAAATAAGGTCGAATATCGGGCACGCTACCCGTTACATGCACACCGTCGAGCTTGCCCAATTCAAGCACCAAATCGCTTGGGCGCGAGCCGACAATAAAAAATACCGCGTTCGCATGACGCGCTTTGATTAACGGGAAAATATCGCGTGCAAACCAGCTCACCGCTTCGCAGTTTGGCCAATAATCCATCGCACCGGTAAATACGATGGTTGCCGATTGCGCGGGAAATGGATTTGGCATCGCAGCGTCGGGTGCAAAATAATCGGTATCCACGCCGTTATTAAAGAAGCTGATTTTGTCGATGCTCTCTGGCGCTAAAGTTTTGAATAAATCCGATTCAGCTTGCGAGACAAAAAAGGAATAATCGGATTCAGCGGCCAATTTGCGTTCATAGCCTAATAAACGTGTACCTTCTAAGTGATACAGCCAGCTCATCGGCCAAGCTTTATTGTTCGAATATTGCAACCACTTATCCGAATCAATATCGACAAAATCGATAATCCGCTGAGCGTCCAGCAAATGCTCGGTGTATTGCCCCATGGGCGAAGAAAAAATCATTACACGCTCAATCTGATGGCGCGCCACGGTCTCATTCACCCAGTTCTGCATGGCTGAATTAAAGTAGTAATCGAGCGAAAGCGGGCGTCTGAGAACCAGCGCCTTTAAGCTACGTAATTTGGCGAGCAAAGGATTTAGGATTGAGAAATGCGTATCGCCACAATACGATTTGACCGTATCGATATATTGCACATCGTTTTGGTCGTCGATAAAGCAAGCTAAATGAACCGTGTAGCGGCTTGCCAAATGCTTTAATAAATGGAACGAGCGGATTTTGTCGCCCTTATTCGGCGGAAAAGGGATGCGGTGCACTAAGAATAATAAATGGGGTTTTGCTGGCGTCATCATCCTAGATTCTTCACGATGAATGGTCCGATGAAATTAGCCAACGGCAAAGGCATGCGGCGCCACATTTGGATAAAACGTTGATAGCGCGGGTTGAGCGGATTGTTCTCCGGTAGCTCGGTGCTGGCGTGCAGCTGATATTCGTAGTGCAATTGCTGCGGTTCAAAGCCCCAATTCTTTTTGAAATCAAAGGCACCGGTTCCGCGTTTGCTGCGCCCGAAATCAAATATCTTATAGCCTCTGGCACAAGCGCGCCGCATTAACTCCCAGTACATCATGTCGTTACCAGCAACAGCGCGTGCACGACTGGTGCCACCGCCGTAATACGGCAAAACCTCGTCTTTGAAATAAAAACTCAATACGCTGGCGATGACTTCCTTACCTTGCACGATGGTTAAAATTTCACAATCGTCTTTAAATACGTCTTTTAAAATTTGAAAGTATTTTTTAGAGAAAACCGGTGTACCTAAATTGTGCACGCTGCTGGAATAGGCGAAAAAAAAGCGATCAACATTCTGGTCGATCTCGCTGACCAGGTTTTCTTTAATTCCCTTGCGTACCATGGCGCGCTGTTTGCGCGGAATCGCCAGCATGTTTTTTTCTTCGTCTGGATCAATCTCTTTTCTAAACGTGACGTACAAATCTTTGCTAATCCAGTCTGGATTTTGTGGCTCGCGGTTACGTAGTTCTAGATGACCGGCTTTTAACTCAGCAGCGAGTTCCTGCGCCTTATTGGTCAGCGCTATTTTGGCCGCTGCCGAATGACTTGCCACACCACCGTACACGCAGAAAGGGAGGGCACTTAGCGAGTGACCAAATATGGCACTTTTGACTTGCGCGAGTGGCAAAACGCCAATGATTTCGCCTTCGGATTCGGCATAGAAAAACCAAGTCTTATGACCGAATGCACGCTCAATAACTGTTTTCCAGCCAGCCTTATGAAAGAAGGTCGCGTCGGAACAGGTGTTGACGAAATTATCCCAGCGCGATTGGTCTTGCTGCTGCATTAGTCCAATTGTTATCACCGGCTCACTCATTTGCTGACTCTTATCCGCATTCAGTTCCACATTCACGCTATGCATACCGTTTCTGTTCGTTGCCGTTATTGAGAAAAATGTTATCCATGCGATCCCATTCAAAATCGGCGATGAGCTGCTTTAATTTTGCTTCGTTTTTGGCTAGGTTCACGTAATGCCGGAAGCGCGTTTTAAAATTGAGCGCTGGCTGAACCGGCTGACCTGGATCGATTTCCCAAGGATGGAAATAAAAAATCCCAGGGCGCTGGTCAACTTGATTGACGCGATTAATTAAGCGGTGCGAAAGCGAGTAGGGCAGTAAGCGAAAATAGCCGCCACCACCCGCTGGATAATTTTTACCAAACACGCGCACGGTGGAAATCGGAATTTCTAAGATGCCTTCAGGGCCTTTGGGGTAGTAGGGAAACCGCGGCGCATCGCTGATGCCGTAATGATCGTGTTCAATCGGGTAAATGCTGGAGCTGTATTTGTAGCCTGCTTCGAATAATGTATCGAGCGCCCACATCGAATCGCGACCAATCGAAAAACTCGGTGCACGGTAGCCCAGCACTGGGTTACCGATTAAGTCTTCCAAAATGTGCTTGCTGCGGGAAACATCGTCGGCGAATTCCGCTGGTGTTTGATCTGTCACGCGCAAATGGCCGTAGCCATGCGAGGCGATTTCGTGTCCATTGGCATGAATTTTTTTGACCATTGCCGGATAGCGTTCAGCAATCCAACCGAGGGTAAAAAAAGTCGCTTTAACTTGCTTGGTTTCTAACAGGGCGAGTATGCGCTCAATATTATTCTCAACCCGACAATCCTGATCTGGCCAGCTTGCGCGGCTGATGTAGGGCGCTAAGGCGGACACTTGAAAATAATCTTCCACGTCTATCGTCATCGCATTGCTAAGCCGATGTTTATTAGATCCGAGCATAAATTTGCCTGCTAAAAGTCTGAAAAATTACTGCACCTGTTTACCTGCACGAATTAGTTGCACCATTCACTCGCACCTTCGATTAACCAAGGTCAATCCGGAAGATTGGACGTCTTTAATGTTGGGACTATTTTTTTTACCGCGCCGATGACTGAGATCAAGGCTTTCTCTACCCGCGTTAAACGCTCATCGACCATCGCAGCATCGGAATAATTGTCGACTAGGTCGTCGATTTGATCGGGCAAGCTGACTACCGGCGTTTGAACTGGTACGGCGCTTTCTTGCTGAATATCGTTGATGACTTTTTTGATTTCTGCGTCCGTGAATACCAAGATCTCGTCCAAAAAGCCCATCAGTAACATGCGGTCACAGAACGAGTTGATCTTGCGTGGAATCCCGCCGGTATAGTCATGAATCGCGATGAAGGCTTCACGATTGATCTCTGGACTATTCTTCCAACCAACAGTGGTTAGACGATGCTCAATGTAGGATCGAGTTTCGATTACATCGAGCGGCCCCAAATGGTAGCTGGCAATGATGCGCTGATACAGTTGCTGCATTTCTGGCGTGTGAATGACTTGCCGAAATTCAGGTTGACCGAGCAAAAAGGTTTGGAGCAAGCATTTGTCAGCGGTCTGGAAATTGGACAGCATCCGCAATTCTTCCAGCGCACGAGGCGTTAAATTCTGCGCTTCATCCACCACCAGCAAAGCACGTTTGCCTTGCCGATCAACGTTAATCAAAAATTCTTCGATCTTGCGCAGCAAGCTTGCTTTGCTGAGGTTTTCGTATTCCAAACCAAACGCCGCTGCGACTAAGCGCAAAATATCTTCCGACCCAACGTGGGTGTTGACGATTTGTGCGGCGACGATGTTGTCGGTGACGAGTTCGAGGAACAGATTGCGCATCAGGGTAGTTTTACCGGCCCCAATTTCACCAGTGATAACGATAAATCCCTCGCCCTGCGAAATCCCGTATTCCAGATAAGACATGGCACGTTTATGACCCTTGCTTCCATAAAAAAACCGCGCATCGGGTTTTAGTTGGAAAGGTTTGGATGATAAACCGTAAAATTTTTCGTACATCGCAATCCTGTTATAGGCTAAATAATAAGGTGAACGACACCAGGTTATCTCTGAAATTACCGGTGTTGAAATTGGCGGAATTGTTGAGATGCTGGAATTCCAACGATACGCGTAATTTCGGATCCAATTGATGATTCAATGTCGTTGTAAAGTTATTGTTGGTGTAAGTAATTCCATTGCTGGCCGACTTTGCCTTGTTATAGCCATCCATAAAAACAGCGCTGGTACGCGGGCTAAAATTGAGCGTCCATAAAATATTGCCGCCAGTTTGCTTGGTGTTACTGAGTAAGCCCAAATTGGTAGTGCTGTTAGCGGCGGTATTCAACGATTCTTCGTCGCGGGTAATGTCGAACAAGCTAAAAATCACGGTATTTTGAGCACCAGTCACGGCGACGGAAGCTTGCAAACTCTTTTGCAAAAAAACCTGATTCGTAACGGTATTGACTGGTGTCGTTAACGTGTTCGGCAATCCGGTGCTGTGAATGAATGCATCAATGGCTTGCTGGCGTTGTTCTGGATTGGTGATGCTGGACTGCCACAGGCTATTTAAAAAGTCCGACGTATTGGTGGTGGCAGGAATTAAAAACTGATCACGGCTGGTGATTAAGCCTTCGTTGTAGCCTAGCGACCAAACGCTAGCAAAGGTGCGCTCCGAGGCCGCGACGGTGTACGTGTCGCCATAATAATGTTTGGTGCCGGTGACCGAGAGCGATGTTCTGTCAGTCGGTGTCCACGTAAATCCCGCTGACCACGTGTTACCTTGGGGCGCTGTGCCGTTGGTCGTTGGGTAATTATTTTTCTCGTAGCCGACGCTGCCGTTAATGGCGAATTCGGAGGAAAAATGGTAACCGCTGCCAAAGCTGCCATTTTGCAGAGTTACGGCGGGTTCGGCCTCATACAAAATCTTCTCGTTCAAATACTGCACATTCCAATCAACCGTGGCAAAACTCGGACCACTTTTCAAATTGGCTTTGACAGTATTGGCGTTGCTGTTATAGAGGCTACCAAGACTGGTGTTGACCGAGTCACGCGAAAACCGCAGTTCGCCAGTCGCTTCTTGGGCAAAATTGGTTTTTAAATAGGGGGCGACACTGTAAGTACGCAGCTCTAAACGGTTGGCAGACAAAGTTGCATTGCTGTTTGTGATGCCAGCAAAAGGTGTTGAGTTTTGCTGATTAATCGCTGCACTAGCATCTAAGTACAGTAAATTTTTAACGAATGAGCTGGTCGAGTTAAGGTCCAGCATTTGGTTAGTGCGTTCAGCGTGTGCATCCCCAGCGTAGTGCAGATTTTGCAGTTCGTAATTGAAATTCAATTTAAACGAAGGCTCACTCGCTTTGATCACCAACTGCGGCGTCAATTCGGTAATCCATGAGCTAGTCGTAAAGCCTGGTTGCGACAAAAAGACGTTGTCGTTATAGGTCTCTTTGGTCACGATTGATGGACTAACGGTGAGTTCGTCTGACCACACATTGGACGACAAAGCCAACATCAATGGAATACCAATAATCCCAACCAAATCCGACTGGCAGGGCTTGCGCGGATGGTTGCGAACTGTGGCGTTCTTAACCATAGTAGTCACCATAAAAACCAGTGCCTTCGTGCGGTTGCGCCTTGTTATAAATCAGCGAAACATTGTTATTGGTTTTGAGCTGACTCAACAAATCTTTAACGGCATTTTGAGTGGTCGATCCGGCTTCCACCACCAAGGCGATTTGTCCCATTTTTGAGGCAAGGGCGCGCGCTTCGGTGCTCAATAAAAGTGGCGGAGAATCAAAAATAATGACGCGATCTGGATAGCGGGTGGCTATCTCGTCTAAGAGCGTACTCATGGCGTGACTGGCAAGCAGTTCGGTTGCGTGTTTATGGTTGCGACCAGAGCGCAACAAAGTCAGCTTATCGATGTTAGTGCGTAGCATCACGTCCGATAAATCGAGATTTTTGTCGAGCAAAATATCCATCAACCCGGCTTTATTTTCTTCCAGCTCATTGGTGGTTTTTAAGTAGCGACCGACCGATGGTTTGGCAACATCAGCATCGACTAGTAAAACAGTATGGTCAAGTTCCAATGCAATGCTGATAGCCAAATTGACCGCGCAAAACGTCTTGCCTTCGCCGGGCAATGAACTCGTGACCATGATCAGATTTTTGTGCTTGGCGTCGTTATTGTTGTCTTTAAAAATTTTATCCAGCAACGGACGTTTAATGCGCCGGAATTCTTCTGAAATATTGCTACGATCGGTATGCGGCGACACCATACCAAGCTTGACCAATTGTTCTAAATCGATTTCTACTTTTTTGCTATGTGGCTGCTCTAATTGGCGTGCACTAGGCTGCGCCTTTACTGCTTCGATAGGCGCGCGTGGCGACTCGATCGGTGTTACTGGTGTTGCTGGCGGCGCTGATGGGTGGGCAATGGTGCTGGCCGGTGCTGCATGGACTTCGGTTGCTGAATTCTTATTCTGATCCAGTTTACTGATCGCTTTTTCAATAATACTCACGCTAGCTCCAAACTTTGGTTTGAGTGATGAAATTCATTCTGGCTCTGTGATTGGCTGATGTCGGCCAAATTAATTTGTGGTGTAAATAACGACCATCATGGCTACATAAAACACCAGCAGCAAGATTGAGGTGAGGGCGAAAGCATGCAGCCCGCGGCGCCGTCTGATTTGCTCAGCGGCAGTCCAATTCATCGCCACAGTACCGATGATGGGCAGTCCAGTCGCTTCGACCAGTTCATATTGCGAGTAGAAAGCAGGTCTGATTTTGCTCAGCGCGATAGCCACTAATGCGCCCAAAACTAAGCCACCTAAAAACACGAGCGAGAACAGGCGATAACGATTTGGGCCGATTGGGGAGCTTGGCGTAGTTGGTGGATCAATCACGCGGAACGTCATCATTTGGGTGCTGGCGTTGAGGTCGCTCGATATTTTGGCTGACTCGCGGCTGGCGACGAGCTTTTCGTAGTTTTCTTTATTGATGGCGTAATCACGATTGAGCTGGGCTAACTGCGATTCAATTTCAGGCGCGGCGGTGCTCATTTCTTTGATCTTGGCATAGCGCCCGCTGAATTCGTCCACTCTGGCGCGCATCGATGCCACTTTGGATTCGGCATCGGTGAGCGACACTTTCATTTGCTGGTACATCGGATTGTTGGACAGATTGGCGACGGTTGGTTTTCTGGTTTTTTCTTCGGACTGCTTTTTCGCTTGGAGTTGAGCAAGCAACCGTTTCGTCGCCACGATGTCAGGATGATCTTCCGTGTATTGCAAGCGCAGATTGTCTAAATTTTTGGAGACAATATTGATGCGCTCATCGAGTTCAGGAGTCAATGCCAGAGCGGGTTGATCGCCATTAGCTTGCGGAGATTCGATGCTAGCGATTTGACGTTTGATGGCATCGCGGCCCTGGACAGCTTCGGCGTATTCGAGTTTTGCTTGGCTCAAGCTCTCAGAAATCTCATTTAACTTGCTACCAAAATCACCGCCTTCGCGTGGTAACAGGCCAATATTCTTCATTTTGAAATCTTTTAACGCATTTTCAGCCGTGGCTAGCTTTTCTTCGTAGATTTTGATCTGGTTATTGATGAACACGATGGCCTTGGCCGAATCTTGCCGTTCATCGCCGATGCTGCCTTCGACGAAAATCGTCAGCAGTGACTGCACCACGTTTTTGGCAGTCTTAGGTGAATTGTCGGTGTAGGTAATGCTGTAGATATCGTTTTGCGTGGTGCCAGAAATTTTGATGTTGGCGATTAAGGAGTCAATCAATTTTTCCTTGTTTTTATCGCTCGACGCCAGCAAATCCATATCGACCATCCGCATAACGCGTTCAACGTTAGGGCGACTGACTAAGGTGCGGCTCATGATGGAAACTTGCTGTTCGACGTTAGGAACACTGGTCATTCCGGATAACAGCGGCTTCAAAATGCTTTGCGCGTCAACGAAGACTCGGGCCGACGATTGGTACTCATCCGGAAGCTTGAGAATAATCACAAATCCGATCGCCGACACTAACCAAGCGATATTAATTGCGTGCCAGCGATACTTCCAGGCTCCACGGAAAACAGACTGTATCTGCTTGAGCATTTCTTCCATCTTTTTTTCCCTTAGCGCGATTTATAGTTAATTTTTTTTGTAAAACTTTGACGATTCTACAAGTAAATTTCTAAGTAATTTAACAAAATTTTAAAAAAAAACTTGAATTTCCACATATTGCGGTATAAGTGTTACATATTTGTTACGAATGGTCGTACTTGTTACGATATTTACTTTAAATTATTACTTTTGGGCAATTGTGTGGCATTTCAGTGCAGACTAAAAAGCAACACAATTAATCTTTAGTCATTGTTTTTTAGGCAAATAAATCAATAAAGTCGTGAAACTGTCATCGTCCGTGTTGTACTATCGCAAACAACGTAAATTGTAAATTTTAAGAAGTGTTATTTACAATTTACGGTCTGACGGGCCCGTTTTTCGATTCATTCAAACCGTTTTTAGGACGTCAGTGTGTTCCTAAAAGCATCGCTAACTCGTATAGGGAATCTAAGTGAAAAAATCAATTTCAAACAAAATGCGTTACTGCTTTCTGCTCTTGGCAACCAGTTGCCTGACCGTGCTCAGCGGCTGTGCAACCACCGATGCTGCTACACAAGCCGCTGGTGCTGCACCGGTTGCCACAACCGATTATTTGATCGGTGCTGGCGACACACTTAATGTGATCGTATGGCGCAATCCAGAGGTATCGATGCTCGTGACTGTGCGCCCAGATGGAAAAATCTCCACACCATTGGTGGAAGATTTGGTCGCTGACGGCAAATCACCTTCGGTGCTGGCGCGCGAAATTGAAACCAGATTATCCAAATTTATCCAAGCGCCGGTCGTTACCGTCGTGGTCACGTCCTTTTCTGGCCCGTATCAAGAGCAAGTGCGCGTCATTGGTCAAGCCGCCAAACCTTCGGCTCTGGCGTATCGCCAAGGCATGACGTTGATGGATGTCATTATTGCGGTGGGTGGCATGACCGATTTCGCTGCGGGTAACAAAGCCAACATCATTCGTGAAGTCAACGGTCAACAAGTCAAAATCAACGTTCGCTTGAACTCCTTACTCAAAGAAGGCGACATCACGGCCAATATCCCAGTAAAACCTGGCGATATTTTGGTTATCCCGCAAAGTTTGTTCTGATCTTAAGTGTGGTTTGAAAGCGCTTGGTACTCGTTGTGCAGTTTAGCGCTTTGCTTCGAACGAACGCTCGTTTGACTTGATGGAATCTTAAAAAGCAATGAAGCTAGTCGCTTTTTAAGATTCCTTTTCATTTCCGCCGTGTTGGCATGCGCGGTCAATCCCCTGAACCTATCCCACGCTTCAAAATTACCTCTTTCGCCATTACTTAACGGCCGATTGACCAGTGCCGGCTTTGCCCATGACACTGACCAAATGCGCGTGAATCTCGGCGTCGGCTGGTTTGAGCTTGTCGGCTTTTTGCAGCAGCGGCAGGGCTTTTTGATATTCGCCTTGTTCTGCCAAAATCCAGCCGTAGGTATCTAAGATTTGCGGTGATTCTCCAGCGATTTGGTAGGCTTTTTCTGCATAACCTTTAGCGGCTGGATTTTTGTCTTGCGAGTAGGCCCACGCCAAATTATTGAGCACGATAGGGTTCGCTGGCTCGGTTTTTAAAATGGTCAAGAACTGCCCAATAGCCTGTGATCTCGCTTGTGGTTGCGCTAACAAATATTCGGCATAGTAGATGCGCGTGCCAGTGTCATCGGGATGTTTGGCTAACCAGTTGTTTAACCGCTCGTTGGCTTCTTTTTCTTTTTTGTCCTTAATTAACGTCGCGTGTATCCGTTTAATTACGACGCCGATTTCTTGTAGACGGAAGGCCGCATCATAGGCTTTCACTGCCAGATCAAGCTTGCCTTGACGCGCTAACACATCGCCTTCCAACAAAAGGCCCTGACCATTTTTAGGGTCATGAATTTGCAATTGTTTGGCCACTTGTAAAGCATCGGTAAAATTCGATTTCTTTGATTCCAGATCAGCCAGCGCAATTGCCGCTTTGGCATAGGTTGGCGCAATGATTAAGGTTTTTTTCAATGCGTCAACGGCGCTGTCATTATCGTTGGCACTCAAATAGGTCAGCGCAAGTTGGAATTGCTCATCCGGCGATTCAGGGTGCAAGGCCGCTAACTTGGCGTAACTGTCGATAGCGCCCGGCCAGTCCTTAACTGCTTGCTGCGTGCGTGCAAGTAACTGTAAAAAATCAACATTATCTGGCAAGCTGTTGTGTGCATTTTTCGCTAATGTCAGCGCCTTAGGAGCTTCATTCGATTTGAAATAGAAGGCGATCAAATTTTGCGCGGTAACGGCGTTTTCTGGATGATCACTGTAGGCTTGTTGCAGCCATTTTTCGGTGTCTTTTTTATTGCCTTGAATCTCGGCTAAATTAGCCAAGGCAAGTTCGGCTTCCAGGTTCTTCTTGTCGTCCTTGAGCAAGGCCATGTAGCGATCTCTAGCTTGGTCAAACTTTTTATCTTGAATATCCAAGTGAGCTAAATTGGAAATAGCAGGGAAGTAGTTTGCTTGTAATTTCAGCGCTTCATTAAAACTCGCTTTGGCACTCGCTACGTCATTCTTCTTGAGATAAATATAGCCCTTTAAATTGTGCAGCAATGGATTTGGCGCTTGTTGCTTTTCAATGGACTGCAGCGTGGACAAGGCTTGATCGTATTGATTGTTATTGGCGTAAGTCATCGCCAAAATAACGCCAGACTTCAACGAAGTAGTTTTGTCGCCTTGGCTAATTGCTTTTTCAAGTTCAGAAATTGCAGCGCCGGTATTACCCATGTTTAATTTGCTGATCGCCATTTGGGTCAGGTAAGCCGAGTTTTGCGGAGTTGCTGCCGCCGCGCTTTCAAAATACGAATTAGCCTTATTAAATTCTTTTGCTGCCAAGGCTGCTTCGCCCGCCAAACCTAATAATTGGGCATCTTTTACTTTGCCCGTGCTGAGTATTTTCTCGACGGATTCCAACGCTAATTTCGGCTTACCATTTTTGAGTTGCGACTGCGCCAGTAATTTTTGTGCGTACAAGTTGTCTGGCACTTCTTGCAAATATTTGGTTAGGATTACTTCCGATTGCTTGGTTGAACCGAGCGCGAAATTTGCCACGCCTGACAATAAAACGGCAGGTAAATAATTCGGCGCGTTTTTCAGAATCGGAGCTAGTGCCGTTAATGCCTCTTGGTTTTTTTCTTGGCTCATGTAGAGCACTGCTTGAGCAAAAATCGCGTTCAGGTTTTGTGGGCGTAGATCTGTGGCAGCTTTAATATCTGCCTGCGCTTCGGTGAATTTTTTTAGTTTGATTTCCAGATTGGCTTTTTCCAGATGGGCTGCAATATCGGCTGGATGGAGCTGCAAGGCGGTATCAAACGCCGTCATCGCGCCAGTCGTATCCGATTGCGCCGCTGCCAATTGGCCCTTGAATAACCAGACTTTGTGATCTTTTGGATTGGCGCTCGTGGCTTGGTTGACATAATCCTTAGCGGTGGTTAAGTCGTTATCCGCTAAAGACAATCGAGCTAGGCCGATCAAGGCAGCAGAATTATTTGGCTCACTTTTTAGCGCCTGATCGAATGCGATCTTTGCTTGATCTTTGTCGCGCAAACCTAAAAAGGCATCACCGCGCATGGCGAGAATCTCAGCCGAAACCGGTGCGCCATTGGCTTCGGTTTCTTCGATTAATTTTTTAAATTTGCCTTCTAGGAGCAACGATTTAGCCAGTTTGGTTTGGATTTGCTCTTTTGACGCGCCGGCACTTAGCGCTTTTCTAAATTCGTTCTCCGCCGACGTACCATCTTCGGTTTCTAAATAAATATTGCCCATCAAAATACGCGCTTCTTTGTGCTGAGGATCTTTTTGTAACGCGTTTTTGAGTTGGATTAAGGCCGATTTATCGTCGCCTTTGGCGATGTAGCTCTTAGCTTCTTCAACGAATTTATCCGCCGAATAAAAGCGGGTGCAGGCAATTAAGCCCGTGCATAGCATTAATGCCGTCAACGTTAATTTGACGCGGCCTTGGTTTGTTTTATTCGGAGCCATATTTTTTCCCTGTTCGGTAAGCGTAATCGGATAAAGAAGTACTGATTCGTAACACTAGGTACTGCGAGTTGTGATGCGTTTTGATTGTCTAATTATTCGTTTTGCGTAGTCGGCTGACTTCTCAATCAGGTACGCCGAGCGGCCTTTCCACGTCTGGGTGTTGTAAGCAACAATGCCCCAATACTCTCTGCGGTCCGACATCCAATCTTGTTTGTAGCGTTCGTCGCCGTTGAGAAAATCGACTTCGCTGACCCGATCATTGTCGATGACATGGGCGAATAAATGCGCCGTGAGAATCGAGCCGATGGAAAAGTGAGCAAATTGTTCGTCATAAGCGAGCTTATAAATCGATGCTTTGTTTTGATGCACCAACCAAATTTGCGCCGCCGCTGGCTGCCCGTCTATGGTGGCAATTCCTAGCCTCAACCAACCTTGTTTAGCGCTTTGTGCAATCCATCCCGGTACAAATTCAGGAAACGGTTCTGGCTGCTTCCAACTCTTGCGATAAATCTGTTGGTAGCTCTCAATCAGCGCGGCTACGTCGTCCGGTTTTTTAGCTATCACTAGTTGCAGCCGATCTGACTTGCGTAGTGCTTCTGATTTGCGTTTGACGGTGTTCTTAAGCTGTGACGGCAGACTACTAAAGTATTCTTGATACGAGCGGTTGTTGACTTTTAAAAACCAGTTTCCAGCACAAAAATAACTCGTTGTTGGCATGCCCGCATGAGCGAACGCTTTGAGCAACATTGCGTAATGTTCCGATTCCTTTTCTAGCGGATGCAAATCAATGACGTCCCAACGTGGCTTGGCGCTGGCCATTGCCTGAATCAATACATCGAGTTGCAACTGCGCGGTCTGGGCATGGTGGGCACTGAGCACTGGGCCAAACAAGGCGGAATAAAAATTGGCAGCAGCCGTTAATACTTTTGGTCGCAGTGCGGCAAACGGGGAAGGGCGATGCCACATCGGAAGCGCTGCCAAAGCGGCTTCCTCGAATTCAAGGCCATAAATATGCTGCTCAACTGCCGCATCCAAACCTGCTTGATGCAAATGCGTAAACCACGGCTGACTTAAGAAAAAACTGCGCTGCTGACCTGACTCTTGAAATAATGTGGCGTAGCCTGAGGGCAGTTTATCGAAACTGGAATAAACGCGAACCAAGGCTTTGGAATTGATCGAGTCAGCGCCAGCTAAGCCCATTATGTTAAGTCTTGCTTGTACCAGTTAATCGCTTTTTGCAAACCCTGATCGACTTTGTACTGCGGCGCATACGCCAGCAGTGTTTGAGCCTTGGAAATATCGGCTTGCGAGTGCGGGATATCGCCGGTGCGGAAGGGCAAAAAAGTCGGTTGATGCTGTTGCAAGTGCGGATAGTCATTGACCAAGACATCGCGGATCATTTTGTACAAATCGAGCAAACTGGTTCGGTCGCTGAGCGCCACATTAAAGATTTGATTATCGGCGTGCTCATTGGTGGACAATGCTGCCAACACATTGGCCTGAATGACATTCTCAACGTAGCAAAAGTCACGCGTGATCGAACCGTCGCCGTTGATTTTGAGTTCTTGATTGCGGATTAACGCGGCAATCCAAATGGGGATCACTGCGGCATACGCGCCGTTAGGATCTTGGCGCGGGCCAAATACGTTGAAATAGCGCAGACCAATCGACGACAAACCGTAGCAGCGGTGGAATACGTCGGCATACAATTCATTGACATACTTAGTGACCGCGTAAGGGGAGAGCGGTTTACCGATCACCGATTCGACCTTAGGCAAATCGGGATGATCGCCATAGGTTGAGCTAGAGGCGGCGTACACAAAGCGACGCACCTTTTGATCGCGCGCAGCGACGAGCATATTGAGGTAGCCGGTGACGTTATTGGCATTACTCAATAAGGGATCTTCAATGGAGCGCGGTACCGAGCCGATAGCAGCGTGGTGCAAGACATAATCGGCGCCTTTGCATACTTGTTGACAGGTGTCCAAATCGCGAATGTCACCTTGGACAAAGCTGAAGTTAGCCCATTTTTGCGAGCCGACGATTTCTCGCACTTGATCTAAGTTGTGTTGATAGCCGGTCGAAAAATTATCAAGGCCAACGACTTTTTGATTGTGCTTAAGTAAAAATTCCAGCAGATTGGAGCCGATAAAACCCGCCACACCGGTAATGACCCAGTTGGATTGTTGTTCGTTGAGTTGCAACTGCAGTTCGCTAAAGTTTTTCATGTGTGCTCTTGGTTATTCTTGGTGGAAGTTTACAGACGCCAAAGTTGGAAACCAGCTGCGGTTAATTCATCGGGGTTGTACTGGGATTTGATATCGATAAAGCAGGCGTTAGGTAACGATTTGGATTGGTAGTCCGACAGTGGACGCGCGATCAATTCTTTATGTGACACGGCGGCGATCGTGACTTGCGCCTTTGGTAATTCTTCCCAACTATCTAATTTAAAGCCGTATTCGTGCTGGGTTTCGTCGGCGTCGGCCAACGGGTCGTGAATGTGCACATCAAGGCCAAAAGACTGCAATTCGGTAATCATGTCTGCCACTTTGGAATTGCGAATATCGGGGCAATTTTCTTTAAAAGTAATTCCCATGACGTTGACCACGCAGCCTTTGACGTGATGATTGGCGCGGATGATTTCTTTGACGGTTTTCTCCGCAATGAATTTGGCCATGCCATCGTTAATGCGGCGACCGGCCAAAATGACTTGCGGGTGATAACCGATCATTTCGGCTTTGTGGGTTAGGTAATACGGATCAACGCCGATGCAGTGGCCGCCGACTAAACCGGGGCGGAAGTTGAGAAAGTTCCACTTGGTGCCAGCGGCTTTGAGTACTTCCAAGGTATCGATGCCGATCATGTCGAAGATGATGGCTAATTCATTCATCAACGCGATGTTTAAATCACGCTGGGTGTTTTCGATCACTTTGGCGGCTTCCGCGACTTTGATGCTGGAGGCGCGATAGACGCCTTTGGTGACGATGGTTTCGTACAGTTTGGCGATTTGGTCTAAGGTTTGAGCATCGTCGCCCGAGACCACTTTAAGAATTGTCGTCAAAGTATGTTCTTTGTCACCCGGATTAATACGCTCGGGAGAAAAGCCCACATGGAAGTCTTGCTTCCATTTGTAGCCAGATAATTTTTCTAAAACCGGAATGCAGACTTCTTCGGTCGCGCCGGGATAGACAGTGGATTCGTACACCACAATCGCCCCGCGCTTCATCGCTTTGCCGACGGTTTCACTGGCGCTGATGAGCGGTTTGAAATCGGGGTTGTGGGCAATATCGACCGGCGTGGGGACGGCGACAATGATGAAATCGGCTTGCGCCAAAATGTGTGGGTCGGTGCTGGTGGTCAGATGGATGGCGCTACGCAGTTCTTCGCCAGAAATCTCGCCAGTCGGGTCGATAAAATCTTGGTAACTCGCGACTTTTTTCTTGGAAACATCAAATCCTACGGTGCGGACTTTTTTGCCAAATTCGACTGCCAAAGGCAGTCCGACGTAACCTAAACCAACGATACCTACAGTAATATCCATCGCGTTGTTGACCCTAGTTAATGTTGATTGTAAGTAAATTGATTGCTTTTATACCACATCGAATTGATTGTGTGCATTATTCCAAATGGTTAAGTTATTGAAATGTGAATAAACAATAATTTAATGTTAATAATTGACAACACATCTAGCTAAATTTAATTCGCTGCTTTATTTATTTTTTATAAAGCGTGGCGATATAGTTGTTACAAAGTATTATTTCCACCTTCAAGACAGTTCCGCAGCCAGAGGCAGGTATCCGTTAATGATTTCGATGATCTCCGCAACGCCCCAGAGCGTGATGTTTTGGCTTTTCATGATTGGCATTGCCTATGCGCTGCTGCTATATCGATTTCCTAATTCTTGGTTGACAGTGATCTTGGCGTTGCTGCCGATCTTGGACTTTGCTCCGTGGACCGGACAATTCTTTTTCGACGAGTACGACGGTTTATTATGTCTAACAATTGTTACCGTATTACTGCAACGCAGGTCACAATTTTGGACGCGAGTACAGACCGGTTGGTCGCGTACTTCACTCTTGTTGGTTTCTGGCCTTGGGTTTTCCGTGCTGGTCTCGGCGCTGCTTGGCGCGTATCCATTTCCTGCCATCGACGTTAATTCGTTTAACAATTATCTGAGTCCGTACAACGCCTTGCGGGTTGCCAAAGGCGTAGTTTTTGCCTACTTGTTATTACTCCTGTTGGTGCTTGACATGGCCCACGAC
Organism: Sapientia aquatica; assembly: GCF_004358105.1. Classification (GTDB taxonomy): domain Bacteria; phylum Pseudomonadota; class Gammaproteobacteria; order Burkholderiales; family Burkholderiaceae_D; genus Solimicrobium; species Solimicrobium aquaticum. Next base: position 284,631 of record NZ_SMYL01000005.1, read on the forward strand.
GCGCACAAAACACTGCGTAGGCTAACGCTGGGCATGACCTTGGGCGTGCTGGGAGCGAGCTTGGGTGTGGTGTGGGAAAGGCTAAGTTCTACGGGGCTATTCAATTTCGACTCTGGCTACCGCGTCGTGGGATTGTTTTCTGGCATGCATACCGGTGGTGCCTATGTGGAAGGCTATTTGGTCACCGCTTTGCCGTTTGTAATCTGGTGGGAAATTCAAAGCAAACATTGGCTCAATAAATTGGCCGCGATGGTGATTTTTTTGCTCGGTTGTTACGCTTTGTTGGTGACCTATGCGCGGGGCGGTTATGTCGCATTTATGTTGTCTTGTTTGGTTTTGTTTTTGGGCTTGTTAGCACGCAATTGGGCTAGTGTTAAAAAAGCCCATGTTCGCAGCGCCGCCATTGTGGCCTTAATCTCGTTCGCGTGGCTGATTTTTGCTTACCAAGCTACGCCCATGCATAAGCGCTTTAATCAACTCGGCTACGATAAATCGCTGCGTGTGCAGCATTGGGGAAAAATAATCGGAATCATGGACCAAGGTTGGCCAGTGAAGTTATTTGGCCAAGGCCTAGGTCGTTTGCCGGCCATGTACGCCACCCGCGCAAAGGGAGAGCAACAATCGGAATATCAGTTTGTGACCGAGCAGGGTAAAAATTATTTTCAGCTAACTGGCGGTGACCCGCTGTATTACGAACAGGTTGTGGACTTGCAGCCTAGCCAGACGTATCAGATTGAAGTCGTCGCGCGGAATAAAACCAGTGCGTCGGAAATGTACCTGTCGATCTGCCGAAAATGGATGTTGTATCCGTCGCAATGCGATTGGTTTCGGATAAATTTAAATCCATCAGCAAGCTGGCAAACCTATGCGTTTAATGTGAACTTGAATCGGATTAAACCCGCGCCGTGGTACGTGCGGCCAGATATCAAGCTGGCGCTAGAAAATGATCAAGACGGTACTACAGTGGACGTTGCCTCGGTATCGCTCAAAGGAGCGGATCAGCGCGAATTGGTGCGTAATGGCGACTTTGCCCAGGGCTCGCGCTATTGGTTTTTTTCGACCGACAATCATTTGCCGTGGCATTTCAAAAATCTGTTATTGCAGCTGTATTTTGAGCAGGGCGTGTTTGGCTTAGGATTGATGTTAGCCGCGCTAATTTATAGCTTTGCTACTTTGATTCGGCGGCGTAATGAAGCGGATTATCCTGCGCCACTTTATGCGGCGGCATTAACTGGATTCCTGTTGATTGGGGTAATCGACAGCCTGTTCGATTTTCCCCGTATGAGCATGATTTTTTATTTGCTGTTGATGCTGATTCAATTTCGGCATCCGAGATTGACGGATAAAGCCGTCAATTAAGCAGGCTTAAACCTGCTAAACCCGCTTGTAATCATCGTCAAAGCGCACGATGTCATCTTCACCCAAATAGCTGCCGGATTGCACTTCAATTAAAAATAACGGCAGCTTGCCAACATTTTCGAGTCGATGTGTTTGGCCGATGGGAATGTAAGTGGATTCGTTTTCGTGCAGTAATTTGATTTGATCGCCGCAAGTGATTTTTGCGGTACCCGATACGACAATCCAATGTTCGGCGCGGTGATAGTGCATCTGTAACGACAGCTTAGCGCCCGGTTTTACCATGATGCGTTTGACCTGAAAGCGCTCGCCCGAATCGATGCCTTCGTAATAGCCCCAAGGCCGATAAACCCGCGGATGCACCAGATGCTCGGAGCGTTTGGCTTTCTTCAAATAATCCACGGTGTGTTTCACTTCTTGCGCCTGATCTTTATGCATCACCAGCACCGCGTCCGAGGTTTCTACTACCACCAAATCGCTCACACCGATGACCGCCACCATGCGCGATTCAGCGCGAATATAGGAGTTGCTAGTTTGGTCGGCGTACACGTCGCCACGGAGCGAATTACCTTTGCTGTCAAAGGCACTAGACTGCGCCAAGGATGACCACGAGCCGATATCGCTCCAACCCATATTGACCGTCACCATTGCTGCGGAGCGGGTGTGTTCCATGACGGCGTAATCGATGGATTCGGACGGGCAGGCGTTAAAGGATTTTTCATCCAAGCGGCAAAAATCGAGATCGCGTGTGCTGTTAAGCCACGCTTGTTGTGAGGCTTGGTAGATTTCGGGGCGCAAGGCTTTTAGCTCGCTAAGATAGACCGACGCCTTAAACACAAACATGCCGCTATTCCAGAAAAAATTGCCCGATTCGAGAAACGATTTAGCCGTTTCTAAATTGGGCTTTTCGACAAAACGCGCAACGCCAAAAGCGGCGTGGTCAACATTCAATGCCGCGCCACGTTCGATATAACCAAAACCAGTCGCTGGTTCATGCGGTTCAATTCCAAACGTGACCAGCATGTCTTGCTGCGCTAATTTTTCTGCTGCTTGAATCGCTTTATGGAACGCGGGCACATCACTGATGAGGTGATCGGCAGGTAAAACTAAGAGCACCGCTTCGGCGTCTTTTTCTTGCGCGGCAAAGGCGGCGATGGCCACCGCTGGTGCGGTGTTTCGGCCGACTGGTTCGAGGATCTCAATTAATGGCGGCTTATTGATTTCCAGTAATTGCTCTGCCACTAAAAATCGATGACCGTTATTGCAAACAACGATAGGCTGGGCAATATCCGGTAGGCCGTTTAGGCGTAGCAGCGATTCCTGAAAAAGTGTGTTTTCGGAAGTTAGCTTGAGAAATTGTTTAGGTAGTGCTTCGCGCGACAAAGGCCACAACCGCGTACCTGAACCGCCTGACAGAATAACCGGATAGATCATAAATAGTCTTTAAAGTGAAAGTAAAAATGGTTGGCTCAGCGAAGCGCGTTCAGTTAAAGCATTGTTAGAAACGATACGCATACCAGCGGTAACGTGACTTAATTGTGTCTGAAAAGCAAATATTTTGTTATTTTTGCATAAACCGCGCAAAAGTCCCACAGATTTGATTATTGAGGGTGTTGTACCAAAGTCGCTAGCGCTAAATCGGCTACACGTTTTGGTTGGCACAGGGCCGAGGGAATTTCAATAGGGAGATGAGCAAGGGGACGATCGCTGCCAGTGTGATTTGGCGCTATTGGGCTGGCTGCGCGCCTTGTCAGGACTGAGGAGGGAAAAAATAAGGGCATCCGCACAGTGAAGTGGATGCCCTTTTATACTTTGCCAAGTCGGGAGTGCGGGGAATGATGAATTATTACCCGTCTAACGAATAGCGCTCCTTACAAAACGCGGCACAAAGTCCAGAATGTACCTAAGTTTTCGTTGAAAGCGGTTGCCGGAGCTGCACCGCCAGTTGGTTCTAGTGGATTGGCAACCGCCGATGCACCGCGCACGCTGCCTATGTTAGAGCCAATATTGGTCGCTGGTAATGGACCGTCTAAAATCACATCCACACCTTCGGCTTGCACACCGGTTAAGCCAGATAAGCAAACCGATATTCCCGGAATACCGGTGTACGGAGTCAGTGCGACACCAATTAATCCGCCCGTGGCAGATGGTGGGTTAGTGACTGAGGTGGACGCGCCAGTAAAAAAGCCAGCGGCTCTTAACACTTGCCAAAATGCGGGTTGACTTCCCGCTGGTGCGAAAGTAGTTGCGGGTGTTAACACTAACGGGCTAACGCCGTTGGCATTGGTTGTCCAGCCGCGTGCCGTGGCAACTGCAACGGTTTCCGTGCCAGGCGTTGCCTGATAACGATCAATGTAGCCGTTATAGGCCGACGACACCGCATTCATATTGTTGACCAAACCCTTGATACGGCTGTTGGTAATTAATGATTGGCCTTTTAAGACGCCCGCTAGCAGCACGCCGATGATGACGAGCACGATGGCGATCTCAACCAAGGTGAAGCCGGATTGAGTGGATTTGCTGTATTTCATGGATGCTCCTAGTTAAATTAATGATGATGCAATGGCAATCGGGTCAAAAAGGGCGATCTGCGTTTACCGTTTTTCAAAAGGCAAATTGTTTCGCTCCTGCAATGTTTCACTTTAATAGCTATTTCACGTTATTCAAGGTCGTTTTTATCATTTCGTCGGTGCACGCTGGATGATCGAAGGATAAGCCGTCACCTAGTTACCCGTAACTTGTTAAATTAACGGCACGATTTCGTCATTCATTAATGCGATTGGGCATTGTTTTTGTTGTTGGCCTTCAGTACGCTTGATTTATCGTTCTGCGGCGAGCTTGGCTTTTATGCCATCCATACGTTCTTGCAGAAAGTTAAGTTCATGTGAATCTATCGGTTCAGTGCCGTGAATGAGCGCGTCTAGCTGATCGATGGCTTGCTGGTATAGCCCCATGTCTTCCAGCATAAAAATATCCATTTGCTTAGCCCAACTGGGGACTTCAGGTGCGGTGGCGTATTGCTGAAGTGCTTGCGCGTAAATATGCGCTTGATATAAGTCATTGAGCTGGTGGCGCGTCATTAATGTGGCAAAGGCGAGCGATTCCCAGCGTCGATTAGGGTCGAGTAAAAATTGTTGGTACACAAAGTCAAACATGCTGCGGCGCTTGGCTGGATCGCCCACGCTGCCATAAATCCGGCTGGCTAAAAATAGCGGGTATTGTGTTTTTGAGTCCAGTTGCAGCGTGCGCTCCAGCCACGTTTGCATGCGTGGATAATCGAGCTTGCGAAAGGCCGCCACCACGCCGGGTTGATCATCAAAGCTTTGCAAATACAGCAGTAGCGCTTTGGTAAAACCGATCGGTTCACCAAAGCTGGCAACTTGCAGCATCGCCAAGGAAGGTGGTGGAGGTAAATTCTCGACCTCTGCGGCAGAGCGCGGTAGCAAGACCGTCCAAACGAGTTGAGCCGCCAAACCGATGCCGAGCAAAAGCAGCGCAAATTGTGGGACAACCGAAAACGGACGGGCGCGCATAATTAAATATTTTTACGATAAAAATCAACTAAGGCCGCGCCTGACAGCAGCGTTAAGTAAATCACGCTTTGTCCAACGATAGGCCACAAGGTCTGCCAACTGCCGCTGGAATATACCAGCCAATCGGTGCGGGTAAAGTTATCCAAATGCGGCAAAACGGCCGACAGACATTCCACCATAAAATGAATAATCTGCTGCGACACGCTTTGCGGTTGGTCTAGTTTATTGAGGTGCGCGGACTGCGTGCCGATAAATTGCAGCGTCGTGATTGAACGCGTTAATAGATAAAAAGCCGCGCTAGCGCTTAATGCTTGCATAACTTGGTTAAAACTGAGCACGCACAACATGCTAAAGGCGATCACTATCCAACATTCGAGGATTAGCGACACACTCCATAAAACACTTTGCAATGTGGGTGCTAGCAGCGCTGTAATTAAACCGAATGTGGCGGCAAGCAACGACGCCAATCCAAAAAATCCCGCCATTTTTCCAAACAAATAAGCTGATCTGGATAGCGGCAGTGCTAAGGCGAGTTCGAGTCCTTTGTCGTTGATTTCACGCACCATGCTGGTAACGACGAAGGTGCTGAGCAACAGCACAGACGCTACGCGCAGAAACGACGCCAAAACCACTAATTGGATTTCGCGCTTTTCGGTCAAGGCTAATTCTTCCAGAAAGCCGCTAAATCCTACCCCCGCTAAGGCGACCAACAGCAATAACCAAACCAGCCGATTGCGCAGGGCTTCGAGCAAGGTGTAATGAGCGATGGTGCGGATTTGAGGAAACATAAGTGCTATCTTTAGTTGTTCGAGTTGAGAATTTAGAGCGCGATGGCGTACACCGGCAATGTGTTCGATCCGGTACAGGCCGCGCTACCTAAGCCAGCGCCGGTGGTCAAGCTGCCATCGTCCATTTTGCTATCGACCTCGTTGGCGACATCGCAGGGCAAGTTAAAGAAAATAATCGCGTGCTGCGCGCCAGGATTGAGTGCGGTAAAACCCGGAACTAAACCGTTCGCAATGGCGTTAGTGACGATGTGAACCGGTCCATAATTGGTGTTGAGATAGTTGGTTGGTGTGCTAGCGTTAATGGTGCCGATTAGCCCAGCATTAAATAATTGCCACGGTGCTTGGGCCACTTCGGAACCAGCGACGGCTTGGCCTGCGCCATTCACGGTTCCTTCGATTAAACCATTGCCCGGCGTGCCGCCCGTGCCAGCGATTAACGCCGGTGTGGCAGTAATGTAGTTGGCCGGCGCGGGCAAATCTCCCGGAAGATAACTGTACCGCTGTTTGAAATATGTGGTGGCGGTGCGTAAATCGTTAATGATGGTTACCACGTTTTTGGCTTTGGCGCTGCTAATGACTGCCTGGCTTTTTAACAGCGCAAACAGAATTGTGCCGATGATGACCAGCACGATGGAAATCTCAACCAAGGTAAAACCGTGTTGAGCGCCTTGGTTGTTTGAAGTTGTAAAAATATTTTTCATAAACAAGCCGGAGTTGGATTGCCAATCGGTATTGGAGTCGCTGCTGTTACCGTGCAAATTGGGGTAGCTGCGCTCGCGCATGTGGCATAAGGTTTGCCGGCAGCGGTGCACGATGACGCATTCGCTGCGTTAGCGGGTGTGCCAACTCCAGTGCAATACGGATAGGGCGCGCCAGCTCCCGTGCAGGCATTGGCTGGGCAGTACATTTTGCATACCGTAATCGTTTGCTCGGTGATGAGCGGTTGTAGTAAATCTTGGGGAAGCAAATACACGACGCGGTCATCAAACGGCCCACCCAAAGCACCAACTCGATCGGTATAAGGGCGGACAATAAATCGATTGGTGGTGGCAGTCGCATTAACAATTTCATCGGCATTGGGAGACGGTGAATTTAATGTGCCCTGTACCGTTTTTGTGCCGTAGCCGTTTTTTCCACCCGACAGAATAACGGCGACTGCATTAGTGGTGATAGTCGTTAGTGCTGTAACGCCATCGCCTTGCTGAATCGTGATGGCAGGCACTGGACTGGTTAATTGCACGATGTCGAAAACAGCCGGAGGCGCAACTTTAGCCGTCCAGTTCCGCATTCCGACTGGCGGGGCGACACCATTAGCGACTTTGTAGGTAAAAAAATTGCCCCAGCCATCTTGCACCGCATCGCGTGGCAAACCGAGGGTCGCGTAAGGCACGATGCCATACGATGCCGCAGCAGTTGCTGTGCAAGGGCTTACCTGCGTGCCATTAAGCACTGCTTTGGTATCAGGGCAAGGCAGCACCCCGTTCGTGCGCAAATACGCAATCAAGGCTATCTTGATCTGCGCTTGTTTTGAAGCGGTCTCCGCATAAGCGCTGTTGTTGAGCGACGCGGTAGTCATACGCAATCCCATCGTTAAAACGATGCCCATTAAAACCACCACAATCGCCATTTCGGCCAAAGTGAAGCCGCGCTGCTGCAGCGCTGCAATCTGAGTAATAGGTGCAAAGTGTTTGCCAGTGCGATTCGTCATGATCGGTTCAACCAAGGTGAGTAATATTATTTCTAGGTGCTATCGTTGGGCGCTATCGTTAGGTGATGATTCATATACTTTGCGCACCGCTCCAGTTTGCATATCGACCGTGTCACCGACTTTGAGCCGCACGCGCTTGCCCGAATCCGTCTTAATCACGATGGCAGGGTCGTGGCCGGGTTGCTGCAGTACCGACATCGTTGCGTTGTGTTGCCCCTCGGGTTGGGCGACTGAGTTAATCCACGTTGTGGTTTTTCCACTGCTGCGCGTGACAATGCCGTCAACGGTCGCAGAAAGTGGCTTATCGCTTTGTGGGCCTGAATTGTTTTCGTCCACTTTGTAGCCTAATTTGCGGGCTTGGTTTAATTTGGCGCGTTGCTCGGGACTAGTGAACAATCGACCAGATAAAACGTCTTGCGCTGGTGCGCCTGCACTAATGCACAACAGTGTACCTAACGCGATTGTGCTGCTTAGGTGCGGGCGCCACAGGCCGCGTAAGGGGCTCATTGTTGGACTCCTGTTGTCGGGGTTGAATCGGCGGCCACGGCTTTGGGATTAAGCGTAATCCAGTACAGCGTGCAATCGGCAGATAACAACGGAACGAGTTTTTCGGATTGTGCGTTTGGCAGGCGAGTAATTTTGCAACGCTGAACATCGTTGAATTCGTTGGCGCTGAGCTGCTCAATGAATTGCAATAAATCCGCTTCGTGCAGCAAGTCCATTTTGATCAACATATTGCTGCCATGTAGTTCTAATCCAGCCATGTCAACCGAAGGATTGACCAGAAAACTAGCTTGTTCGTCGATGTTGTAACTGATTGGTTGCAGGGCGGCGCTTTTTTGAATTGCTTGGATTTTTTCTACCCAATGAAGTCGTTGTTCTGTGCCGATAAATCCTTGTTGCGTCAAGCGCAGGTAATGCGGTTGGAAATGCTCGATCTCATTGAATTCGCTGTCGACCTTTTGAAATTTATCGCGTGAAGTATTTTTTTGCACCTGCGCGGACTTGACTTGGTCAAGCTCTTTATCCAACAACAGCTGGCTGCTGCTAGCCATCGTGATGGCCACTAAAATGCAAAAAATAAACGTAATACTGGCGTTGCGAATCACAGGGAAATCGTCGTACCAAAAGGTACGGCTAGCCTTGATTCCGTTGGCTTTGCTGTTATCCTTGTTTTGATTAGCGGTTGCCATTTATATTTTCCAGACAATTTTTAGTTCAAAATTCGCCGTTGCATTTTCTTCGGGATCACCTTCTTGCCCAAATAACGGCATCGTTGGACGGGTATCGAGAGGCATGCGGACGACTTCAACTTGAATTCCTTTGGTTCGCATTAGGTCACTGGACAGTTGGTTGACACTTTGAATTGCAGCACGATAGTTTTTGTAAAACGGCAGGACTTGGCCTTTGAGAATAACTGTCTCGATGGGTTGATTTGGAATCCCAATTAAGCCCGCCGAGATGGGCGCTGCGACACCCGGTTCAGCAACGGGCGCAGGCGGTGGTTCGCCCGCTGCGGGATCAACCAGGCTATTTTCTGCCACTTCCCAGGTCAATTCGTCTAAGGTCAATTCAGGACGATGATTCAACGCTTGGCTAATAATATTGAGCAGCGCTTTGGGCGAAGAGTGATGTGCTTGAATCATCTCGACTACGTTGACCGCTGCCTGCATTTGCTGCGGCTCGATTGCAGTTTTTGGCATGTTGTTGACGATAGCCTGATAGCGTTGCTCATTGTGCGCGGTATCGAGTCGTAATTGATGGAGTTGCCAGCCAGCGTCAATCGCATCGATCGTATTTAATCCGCCCAGAACAATTCCCGACGCCAGTGCGACAGCACTCAGCGCGTACAGCGTTAGGCGAGTCTTCCAGAGCAAATAGGCATGACTTTGGCCGGATATTTTGTAGTGGCTCTTGGGCTTGTGCTTGACGAGTTGAGCTAGGATCAGCGTATCAATGGCGTGCTCATGAGCGTCGGCTTTTTGACCAAACAAGTGCTGCGCTTGGCCGACGTCGATCAAACGATAGTCGCTCGTTTCTGCGCCCGGTATGAGTTGCTCCAGACTGGTAAGCGTTTGCGCCTGATCAAGTACCACTACGTTGAGCTTCTCACCACGCTGCAGCAAGCGGATATTGGTTAAGAACAGCTTCGTTTTATTGATTTCATCTAAAGCCAGCTTGGCGACCGCAGCGGGGTCTTGTTCAGCAAACTGAACTAAACGACTGAGCCGCAAATGCCCGTCTTGAAAATAATTTTGCCGTAAGCCCGACGATTGGTGTGTTGCCAACAAGACTGGTTCTTTGCCCAAACCTAATTTGGCAAACAGTTGCGCGCTCAATAGCGCTGCGGAGTAAATGCCCTCAATCGGGACTTGGGTGGCGATAATCGTGTCCAGCCAAGGCTTTAATAATGCCGCGTTGGTCAAGGCATTAAACATCACCAAATCGTCTTTACGTCCCGTCTTTTGCCGACCTTGGAAGCTAGCATGGCGGAAAGGTGTATCGCGGTACAGTTGTTGCAAGCGCCGATCAATCAGATTTTGACGCGCGCTACCAATCACATGGGGCAGGGTGTCGCGCTGAAAATCTTCTTCGATCACATCAATCAATAACAAAATCGGCACATGCTTATCCAGCATTACATAGTCGCTTAATGCTTGCAGTCCAGCCGCGTCTTGCGCAAACGTCTGGCCGTCAGACAACCCGCCGTTATGCCACATGCGGGCAGTCAGCTGTTTGTTGGTCAGATAGAGTAATTGTTTGCGCAAAACGGCTCCTTGTTTATTACACGTTTAACTTGCTAATCATGTCGTAGATCGGTCCAAGTACCGATAACATGACCCAACCCAAAATCAAGCCGAGAACCACGGTCATAATCGGTTCGATCAAGGCTTGGACGCGCTCGATCATTTCTTTGATTTCGCGGTTATAAAAATAACTAACATTACGGAGGGCGTTATCCAGTTGTCCGGTAGATTCGCCGATCTTGAGCATACGAATCACAAGCGGCGGAAAAATGCCTGTGGCATCGAATGCCGCCGAAACGCCTTGTCCCTCTGAGATCATTTGTCCTGCACGACGTAAGCCATCGGCAATGACTTCGTTATTGACGATTTCTTCCGATAATTTAATTGCATCCAAAATCGTGATGCCGGCCGCATACATCAACGCGAAAAAGGTCGTGAAGCGCGACAAAATAATTTTGTGCAAAATCGGGCCGACTAACCAAATCCGCAGTTTGTATCCATCAAATTTAAACCGCGCTGAAGGGTTATTTTTGATGACGTACTTGGTCGTTATCCACGCGACGACCGGTGCGAGCAAAATGACATACCAATAATCGATGAAAATACCCGAGATAAAAATTAATGCGCGCGTATGAATCGGCAGTTCGCCGCCCATGTTTTTGATGAAGCCAACTAGTTGTGGCACCAAAAAAATCATCAAGAAAAACGTCACGCCCAACACAACTGTGCCGACGAAGAGCGGATACATAATGATTTTTTTTGTCTGCGCGGCGAGTTCGTCTTGCCACTTTAGGCTTTCGCTCAAATTCTTAAATACTTCGGAAATATTGCCGCTTTGTTCGCCCGCCGCAATTAAGGCGGTAAAGGTGCGTTCAAACACGAGCGGATAACGTTTCATGGCTTCGGATAATTGCAAACCGCCTTCGATGTTTTCGATCAAATCGGCAATCACAGCGCGGAAGCGCACATTTTCAACACTGTCGCGCAAGTCGCCTAAGCCTTCGATAATCGGCACGCCTGCGGTGCTCATTTGCTCCATGTGAAAACAGAAATTAATCAAGTCTTTGCGATTGACCGTGCCTTTGCCAAAGCTAATTGTTCTTGTCGCTTTGACTTTGCAGTCGATTAAATCCAATTCCATGCGCTTGAGGCGCAGTTCTAAATCCGGAAGGTTGCTCGCGTCCATTCGGCCACGGATAATTTTTCCCGCGGCATTCATTGATTGGTACGCATACATCGGCATGATTCGTGTTTCCTTTTTTCGTTCTAAGCTAGACGATCAGTCAGATCAATGACGCGCGAGATTTCGTCCAACGACGAAGAGCCATCCAGCACGCGCCGCACCGCATCTTCGACTAAGGGGCTAAATCCGGTATCGAGCGCGACTTTACGGATTTCTCGTGCGGTGGCGCGACGTGCGATTAAATCGTCTAACTCGTTATTCATCTTGAGCAATTCCATAATGCCCAATCGACCTTTATAACCTTGGTGATTGCAATGCTCGCAGCCGACGGCGCGATAAATGGTGGCTTCCGGCGCATCATCAGACAAACCTAATAATTGCCGTTCAATGCTGTTGGCGATTTCGCCTTCCTTGCAATGCTGGCACAAGCGTCGTATTAAACGTTGTGCGATAACGCCGATGATGTTGCCCGCCAAAATGTCCGGTAACAAGCCAATATCTTGCAAACGTGGGATAGCGCCAATGGCGGAATTGGTGTGCAGCGTGGAATACACTTGATGACCGGTCATGGCGGCACTAAACGCCATTTGTGCGGTTTCTTCATCGCGAATTTCACCGACTAAAATGATGTCCGGATCTTGGCGCATCATGGAGCGGATACCGTTTGCAAAGCCCATTTTGACCGATTCATTGACCGACGTTTGGCGGATCATATTCATCGGGTATTCCACGGGATCTTCTAACGTCATAATGTTGACGCTGTCGGTATTGATGTGATTCAAAATCGAATACAAGGTCGTGGTTTTACCGCTTCCGGTTGGGCCGGTAACGAGGATAATTCCCTCGGGACGGGCCAACATTAGCTTTAAGGTCGTCAACGCGTTATCGTTCAAGCCCAGTCCGTCTAAGGGCACGATGCCTTTAGCGCGATCTAGAATCCGCAACACCACGTTTTCGCCGTGCGCGGTTGGTTGTGAGGAGGCACGAAAATCAATCTGGCGACCTGAAAAGCGAATTGAAATTCGCCCATCTTGCGGCGCACGGGTCTCAGCGATGTTCATATTACTCATCACTTTTAAACGCACTGCCATGGCGGGCCAATAGCTTTTATGCAGGCTGCGAATTTGGCGCAGAATTCCGTCTATCCGGTAACGAATACGCAGAAAAAACTGCTCTGGTTCAAAGTGAATATCGGACGCACTTTGTTGAACCGCATCGGCCAAAATCGCGTCCATCAATCGCACCAATGGCTGGCTATATTCATCCGATCCAGATTTGGCGCTTTGCTCAGTGATTTCGCCGGTTTCAATCTCGTGCAAAATTCCGTCGATAGACAATTCAAAACCGTAATACTGATCAATCGCTTTATTAATATCTGATTCGCTGGCCAGCATCGGCTGCAAGCTGGCTCCCGCGCCTAACATCGCACTGATTTGATCGAGGGCGACAATGTTGGAGGTGTCCGACATCGCTAACATCAAGCTGCGTTGCGCCTTGTCGAACACTAATGGAAATACTTTATAGCGTTTGGCAACGTCTTTGGAAATCATACGTAGCGCCGCACCATCAACAATCATGTTGGATAAGTCGGTACTTTGTTGACCGAGATTTTCGGATAGCGCTTCGCGTATCGTCGCGTCAGTTACGAAGCCTAACGAAATTAATAATTTACCGAGCTGGTCCCCGGTGCGTTTTTGCTCAATCAGCGCAATCTTTAGCTGATCTTCACTAATCACACCTTTTTGGATCAGCAAGCTACCGAGCTGAAGTTTTGGTTTGTCGGCCATGATGTTATTGACCTACAGCGTGTTGTAATTGGACGACGCGCTTTTTGGTGGCCTCTAGGTTGAAATTACTAGGCGCGTGTTCGGCTAACGCCAGAGCGCGTTGGTAATAGTCCAAGGCTAATTTAATCTGAGCTAGCTGGTCGAGACTGACGGCTAAGTTAAATGCGTAATCAGGGTTATTGGGCGCAGTACCAAAAGCGCGGAAATAAATTTCTTGCGCCTCAGACCAGCGCGATTGCTGCATGTATAAATTACCCAGCGCGAATAAGCTGGTGCCCGATTGCGGCGATTGGGCGATGACTTTTTTAAGCTGGCTTTCGCTGCGTTCGGGATCGCCGCGCTGCAAGCTCGTTAAGCCGGCAATTGCGTCGGGGTCATTCGGATCCAGATCTAAGAGGCGTGAATAAATCGCCGCCGCTTGTTCGGGATGATTTTCGTTGAGCTCAATGGCGGCAACGCCTAAAAGTGCGTCGCGATTAGTTGGATCGTTGCGTAACACGCTGTCATACAGCGGGCGCGCAGCTTTGGCGTCGCCACTAGAAAACAGGCGGTAGGCTTGGTCTAGATTGGCATTGATGTTGGCTGGAATTCTGCCTTTGTTGACTTTGATCTGATCTGCCGCTGCCACTTGGACTTGCTGTTCTGATGGACGAGCGCTTTTTAGCGGGTTGTCCTTAGTCTCTGCTGATGTGGCTTCTGTGTGCTGTTTTGATTTGAGTTGATCAATTGCATTCGCGAGGTCTGAGGAAGAAAAATTATCGTTATTGCTGCTGGGTGCCGATGCCGACGATTCGGCCAGCACAGGCGCCGCAGCGCTTGCCGACGCCGCTTGGTTCGCACCGACTGGCTCAACATTGGCCGCTCTGCGCTTTGCTTCGGCTTGCACTTGCGCTAGATTTGGCAGTATGTCGCTCTGCATGGTTTGCCAGTAGTAATACACCCCGCCGGCGCACACCAACACTAATAACAGCGTGGCCCCAAGGATAGGTAGGGTGCGATTTGATTTGGCCGGTTTCTTTGCATTTAAGATCGATTGCGCCATTTTTTGCGATTGCGTGATGTTCTCGGCATCGGACGCAACGGGCTGTGGCTCTGTTCTTGGTTCAACCTTCAGCGTTGCTGGTTCGATTGAATCCCGCAAGGAAAGGGTGCTGCTAGGTTTGTTAATGGCTTGTTTCGATAGCTGCTCTTCCAATGATGCTGTTGAGGGTGTCGATTTTGGTTCCAAAGCAGGTTCATTGCTGGTGAACTCCAAAGTTGGTGCGCTGGCTTCGGCTTCGGCTGCGGTTACAGCTGCTGCGGCGGCTGGCGCGTCGTGCCGAACTGGATAATCGATTTCAGCCAAGCTTGGTTCGATTCGGGTTTCATCGTGCGGCGTGGCGTGCTTAGGCACTTGGACAGGGTTAGTCGATTCCGCTGGTTTGGCTTCGAACAAGGGATCTAATGTTGGGAAGTCAGAAGTTAATTCCAAGCCGCCAGCAGCAGGGATTTCTTCCTGCGCGGCTGTCGATTCTTTTTTGGCTTGCTCTGCACGTTTGAGCGCTTGCATCAACAAACTCATGAGCCGCTCCCGCCTGTCGGTGTGGCTTGAGTCGATGAGCTTTTTATCGTGCTGGGCACGCTGACAGGCGCGTCCTCGCCGTAGGGATTTTGATTGAGCGGCACATCGTTTGGAATATGGGTGCGGTACTCTTTGTAATCGCCATTGACGCTGGCATCTTTAACGACTACGGGGCGCAAGAAAATCACCAGCTCGGATTTGGACACGGTCTCGTTGCGGTAGCTAAATATATTCCCCAAAAACGGCAATGAGTTTAAGCCTGGTACCGCATCTTTATTGTTCTTTACTTCGTCTTGCATTAAACCGCCCATCACAGCGATCTGGCCGCTCGATACTTTTAGAATCGATTCCATTTCACGACTTTGGATGATCGGCACATTGCTGACCACGGGCGGCACGGCGGTCGATAAGGCCGGATTAGGGTCTTGAACATAGCCAATAATGCGTGAAATGCTTGGGCGAACGTTTAAGGTTACATCGTCGCTATCGGTAATTTGTGGCGTGACGCTCATGACAAAACCGACTGGTACGGTATTGAGCGTGGAGGTATAGGTCGTTGTTGCTGGGGTGCCTAAGCTGCCGGGCGTGGTGGTCGCGGTAATCGTGAAATACACGTTGTTATCGACCACTTTGAGCAAGGCAGTTTGGTTGTTGAGCACGCTAATTTTGGGGCTGGAGACCACTTTAACTTTGCCGAACGACTCCAATAATTGCACCGTGGCGCTGATGCTGCCGAGCCGATTCAAGGGATTGGTGTAATTCATGACAAATAAGCCTGCCGATGCGCCGGTTGAGACGTTGCTGCTTAATGCAACATTGTTGACCTGTCCTTGGGCAAAGCTAGTCGTTGAGGAAGAACCGTTTTTTAGGCTAGACCAGTTAATGCCTTGTTGGTATTGATCGCTCAGTGCAACTTCGACCACGGTGGCTTCGATCAACACTTGGCGCTTGGCGCTCGACATCACGAGGTTGAGAAACTCCTGAATTCGTTCATGTTGGCGGCTTGTGGCACGCACGGCGATTAAGCCGTTTTCTGGATTGGCGATCACGGAAGCTGCTTCGCGAAATGTGGTGCCTTTGTTTTGTGGCGCGTTTGCAGCATTCGCCGTAGGTGCAGCGCCAGCTTTCGCCCCAGTTTTATTGCCTAAGGCAGCAAGTGGCGTTTCGTTTTCGCTCGCTGGGGCAGGCGCTGCTGGCGTGGCCGTGTTGCCGTCTGCTTGACCGTTAGTATCGGTCGCTCCGGGCAGCACTTTGTCGGTCTCGTGCAGGATGTCGGTAATGTTTTTGACTAAAGTCGGCCAAAAGTCGTTGAACGATTTGTTCTCAACAGCAGTGGTGGAATTGTTGCTGGCCGTGCCGGTGGAAGTGCTACCCACGCCACCTCCGGCAGTAGAAATTTGCGTTGCGATGCTGACATTACCCGTGGTGTGGCGCGAGATATTGACGTAATCCACTTTGTAATTACGCAAAAACGGGCTATCGGGCATGACCGATAAATTGGCTCCATCAAGTTCGTAGCGCATATCGACTTGCTTGGATATGCGGTTGAGTAGGTTGGGCAAGGTTTCGTTGAGCGCATTGAGCGTGACTTCGCCACTAATCCCCGGATGGATATCAATGTTGACCTTGGCATCGCGCGCCAAGGCAAATAATAACGATTGCACCTGTACTTTATAGACCGAGACGCTGTAGGTTTCGATCGAAGGCGCAGCCTTAGGCGGGCTTAAATGTGCGCTGTGCTGCACCGCATTAGGAATTGCGCCATCGACCGAGGGTGGGGCGCTGGTGTGCAATGTGGATGGCGGCATCGGCGCAGTAGTGCAGGCAGATAGGCCAAGGCAAAGCGTAGCGGTGAGGGCGAATTTGGTCATTAGTCGTGATCGTTTAGGTTGTGTCAGCTCTTCCGAGGACGTCACTCCTTAGTCATTACCGGCAGTTTGCTGATGTTGCCAATAGGGAAATGGGTGCTATCCTCATAAGAGATGTGTTGCATTTAGGTAATCTTAGGACACAGAAGTTAAATCGGCAAATTTAATATTTAACTTATTTGCTAGAGTTAATTTCCTTGCTTTTGTCAGCGCTCAGTTCACGTTTAATCCCGCCGATGGTGCGCAATTGCGGTTGCAGATCCCATTGCGCCGACAGCATATTAATCATAGCTACGGCCTCATTGCGGCTAGAAAAGCTGCCAAGTACCACCCCAAAGTAGGCGGCGTTGGATTTCTGAGCGCTGTAGACCTGCACTTGCTGCAAACCTAGGTCGGATTCCATTTTTTTCAAATACCGCAGGATGTCTTCTTGGTTGCTGGACGCGATTACGCCTAATTGAATGCTGTAAGCGTCATTGGCTTGGCTGTTTAGCCAATTAACGGACAGTTTTAAACGCTCGTCGAGTGACAATCTTGCTGCCGCGTTGGTGCTGTTGGGGGAGAGGGCGCTTGCCTCGACTTTAGGAGTCAGGGCGGTAACGGGTGGCTTTACCACCGCGAGTGTGTTAACTGGTTCTGGCAGGTTGGAGGTGGCGGCGGTCGGCGCGGTAGAAACAGGTGAAACGACAGTGGAACTGGTAAGCGGCGTCGAAGTAGGCGCAGAAGCCGCAGCCGCAGCTGAAGTACTATTCGGTGCCGTAACCGCCTTTTCTGCAACCAAAACAAATGGCGCTGCAGCGGTTGACTTACTCGCAACTGGCGTTGCTGGCGCTTTTTTGGTGGCGCCAAGCTGCACCTGACTTGGTCCATGATTTAACCAAGCGAACCAGATTGCTGCACCCACCAGCAACACCGCGATGGCGGCCGTGACCAAGCGGCGCGGTGACCGCATTGCACCCGCGGTGGTATTGGAAAATTCGCTATCTTCAATCGCCGCCAGAACATGCGCTTCACCCACTGAATGGGCGTTATCCGCGAAAGCCGCCAGCAACGATTTATCGGCCAAGATACTAATCCGCCGCACGATTCCCTGTGAAACGCGGTTAATGAGCTTAATCGCCGCCTCGTCAAATAAATCCGAGCCATGGTAGCCAGCCGCGCGCAGCCGAAACATCAAATAATCGGGAATCGTGGTTGCGGTTAGCGGCGGTAATTTAAAGCTATTGGTAATGCGTTCTTTAAGCTGACGCATGCTGGGAACATTCAAATGGTCATCCAATTCCGGCTGTCCAAATAAGACGATTTGCAGCAATTTATAATGCGCCGTTTCGAGATTGGAGAATAAGCGGATTTCCTCCAAGGTTTGCATCGACATAGCTTGTGCTTCCTCAATCAGCAACACCACTTGCTTGCCAGCGGCGTGTTTGGTGATTAGCGCGCTGTGCAGTAACCGAATGACTTCATCGACACGTTTGCCCTGAATTGGTAAATCCAATTCACCCGCAATCGTGAAGATGACCTGGTCGTGATTTAAGGTCGGATTGACGAGATAGATGACTTCAATATGGGATGGCAAGCGGCGCTCCAACATGCGGCACAACATCGTTTTGCCGCAGCCAACTTCGCCGGTGACTTTAATAATTCCATCGCCATGTACGACCGAATAAATTAGCGCCTCTAAAATCTCCCCGCGTTTGTTCCCCACGAAGAAAAAGTCAGGATCGGGCGTGATGCTAAAAGGTAGTTGTTGCAGGCCGAAATGGGTCAGATACATGGGCGCCGTGTCCAAAATTTACACTTCTTGAAAGTAAATTTAATTAAAACACGGGCGCAGGCGCTTCAAAGCGACGATAACGGTGGGATTAAACGTTCTAATCGGATATTCAATCGACCTGTATGCAGCGCAAAAATGCCTGTTCTAAGGTCGTTGAAGAGAATTGCTGGCGGCATTGTTCGGGCGTGCCGACAAATAGCAGTTTCCCGTCGTGCAAAATTGCCATTCGGTCGCAAATCTCTTCGACGTCAGCCAAAGCATGGGAACTAAAAAACAGGGTGCAGCCGTTTTTCTTCAATTCCTGAAAGCGGGCTTTCAGCATCGCGCGCGCTTTGGGATCGAGTCCGCTCATCGGTTCGTCCAGCACATAAAGTTGTTTGTGCGCTAGAAAACAGGCGGCTAATCCGAGCTTTTGGGTCATTCCTTTGGAATAGGCACGTACCGGTTTGGTTAAAGCCGATGCATCCAAATCAAGTGCAGCCAGCGTTTGCTGCGCTTCGGGCAAATCATATGGAATCTGCTGCAGCGTCAAGGTGTACTTCAAAAAATCCGCGCCCGTCAGGTAGTAGGGCGGCATAAAGCGTTCAGGCAAAAACGCCAGCGGTTTGCGCGCTGCCGTATCGTGATGATCGACACCAAAAATCGAAATAGCACCGCTATCCATCGAACAAAAATCCAGCATACATTTCAGCAGCGTGGTCTTGCCCGCGCCATTCATGCCAACCAAACCAAACGCTTCGCCCGCTTGGACTTCTAAATTAACGTGTTGCAGGGCGGGCTTATTGCCATAGGATTTAACGACTTCGTGGAAACTCAGTGCGGCAGATGTCATGGAAGTTTTTGTGAACGGTTATTGTCATCGGCAACGATACATCGATGCCTAGTGTTAAATGAGACGTGTTAATTACGTGTCGTTTAGTGTAGTGCAAAATGACAATAAAAAAAGGGCTGCAATAAATTGCAGCCCTTTTGAATTTTTTGGCTCCCCGACCTGGACTCGAACCAGGGACCTGCGGATTAACAGTTTTATATCATTAACTTCTGTATAGATAAATGGCTCGCCCTCACTCGCTAAATAACGCCAGATATCGCCGAAATTGTCACGTTCATCAAAATGGCTGTTTTTGTAATTTGACCGGATTGTGCCCTAAACGGTCTCTCATACTTTTGCAAAGCGGACGTTAATATTGATTAGAATTTCATCGAAACGGGCTGCTCTAGGGTAAGGCTAATTATTAGTTGATGGATACAACTGTATATTTTTAAATCCACGGAACATGTGCGCTCCAATTTTATTATTACTATCTTCCTCGTAGATATAGACCAAATAAACACTGAGTTGAGATCCCTTAACTAAAAAATAGATATCTGTACCTGCTAAGTCGTAAGGTAAACTCCACCTCAAATCAACGGTGTCTTGATAAATTGCTCCAGTTAATTCGTCTTGCCACTTTACGTACAAAGAAGTTGGCCTGTCGTACTGAAAGCCCAGCCCACCAGCATAGGATTTTTCTAGATTCGCGACAGATTTTCTAGATGGAGCATCAATTTGCGCATTCCATCCATCTAAGCGATAGTCAAGAATAGCTGCGTGCTGATCGTCATCATTCATATCAAAATGAAACCCACATGACCGCGTCTTCATGTGCACGAGTTCATAGGCAGCAAACAAAATCAACCCAACGATAAAGAGAATATTAAAAAATATTTTTGATTTTTTCATTTAGAATTTTTAGCCACTGAATCGAACATTTGGTAATCAATCTCGATGTTTATTTTTACCACTTGCCAATTTAGCTCGGCTTACTTTTGACTGCTCTGTGCCGATCTGGGCAATTAGCATTTCTATTACGCTACTACCGATAATCGTTCACTTACGGCTATCTGAATTTGGATAAAGCTGAAGATTTTCATATCCCTCATAAATTGAAGAACCAATTATTGGTTTATCTTTTGCACGGGATTTATTTAACTTTAAATAAACAAAAATTTCAGATCCATGAACAATGAAATACAAATCCGTCGCCTCTAAATTTCGAGGAATCACCGGACGTAAGTCAACAGTCTTCTCATAAATTGAACCAGAAACATCATCCTGCCATTTCACATATAAAGAAGTTGGCCTGTCATATTGAAAGCCTAACCCCTCAAAATACCATTTATGACCTTTTTCAACGTAAGCAGTTTGAGTCTCGGCTATTTTTGCGTTTTCGCCCATCAATAGAAAATCAAGAACTGCTGCGTGTTGATCATCGTACCCCATATCAAATCCAAATCCGCAGGACGGTTTCTGAACGAAATAATTATCACACGCCGTCAATGCGAACAGAGTCAGCCCTGCGAGAAATGTTACACGCGAAAATGTTCGATAAAATTTCATCTGAAATACATTTCTGGTATCTATTCGGGTTTATGTGGTCTGCTCTGGTTTTACCCATCAAGGGAGTACCTCATAAGGCCGCTTCGTGCCGTTTTGCGTCGTTGACCGCTTTGCTTGAGTATTGCTTTAAGGTATTATTTTGTCAGTTCAACACATAATAACTGAAAATTAATACATAAATAAAAAAATCAACTTCGACAGGCATGCATACAAATCTAGTGGATAAACAGAAAGCGATTGATGACGCAATTTTAATCACGCCTCAATTTTTAGAGAAATTTAAGGACTTGAAAGATAAAGGTGGTCGTATTAGCTCTTCGTCGGACTTTTCCGCGAAACAACGTGAGTTAGCTCCATCTTACGTTTACTTATACGAGTCTAAAGCAAAATTACAACTCGCTTATTTATTGTATTTGTATGGCGAGGAAAAACTAATTTTGATGTCGCCCGATGAACGCGATGCTCTTATTAACGAAATAAACTTATCTCCCGATGATTGTGAAAACAGTTTGCACGTTGATTTTAAAGTTCCCGACAATTTTGCAGATCAGAAATTGGCTATAACTAAGCTTGAAAGTTTGCCTGAAGCTCGAAGGAAGGAGGCGAAAAATAGGCATGCTTTTTATGGATGCTTTGCGTTAGCCACATTTTTCAATAATTCCGCTTTGATGGCTCATGGCGCTGAAATGACAACGCTGGTTCCTTTAGCTATTGCTGGAGATGACGATGCTTTTCTTAAGGCGATACAGATTGATTCAATGTTACTTGTTCATCATAAATATTTCCAAAATCGTAAATTAGAAGCGCAAAGTGGTCAGCAGCCCGAGTTTCTAAGAAAACTTTTGTATCGAGAATCAAATCCTGTTTTGAAGGGGAGAATAGAGTATCCGGGGTTGTATATGCTTTTTGGTGTTCTAGATTCCTATAAATGCTTAGATCTCTTTAACCATGACGAAATATTGAATATTGCCGATGCGGCTGGCTTAGACCGCTTTCAAAATAAGATTGATGATGTCAATTATTTGACTAAGCGTTTAAGTGATTATCGGAAATGGCAGAAAACGTTGCAATAGTCAATGCTGTGAAATTTAATTTGAGTGCATTCAGTTAAGTTTGCTTGATCCATAAAGTTCGTATCCGTTGCAGGAAACATGTGTATGCCTGCCGAAACGGAGCAACTACGATGGATGAATTAAGCCGTAATGATCAAACGACGAATAGAGTTAAAGGGGTTTTAGAGGCCGTTGAGATTGTCCTCTTGTCCGGCTTGACCGGACAAGAGGACAATCTCGACGGAACAAAGGGTACGCCACCTAGTAACACAGTACCTAATAACTGCAATAGTGACTACTTTAAGCCTCTTCGGTGGGGGGTTGATAGTCTGTATTTATCTTATCCCGGTCAATTATCCGAAGTGGTGGACAAAGAGCTGCGGTCATTAAAAACCTTGGCCCAAGAACGCAAAGACCTTGCTGCGAAAGCTCAATATTCTTTGGATGGTCATATCTTTGAGGTGAAAGATAAAAGCTCTGGTCTGTTTCCCTTTACGATTGAAGATAATTCGTTTCAGATTCGATTATCCGCCAGTCACGCAAAAGCATTGCCGATGGCCTACGTTAAAGTTTCGAGCCACTATCTAGCCTATAAAACTCCTCCAGATGCCGAAAGTCATTTGCGCAGCCTTCTCTATCCTCTCGGCGAAATAAGTCCTCCGAACGTCTCTAGAATTGATTTGTTCGTTGATTTTGCATCGAATGAGGATATGGAGAGTTGGACGCGGTCTGCTTGGGTGACTAAAGCCAGTGGATTGAGTCAGTTCGTTGAACACCAAACATTTACTGGATGGTCTATCGGGGCTGGCGGTGTGGTGATGGCGCGGCTCTATAACAAGCGAATTGAAATTCAAAAGAGTAATAAACTCTATTTGGAACCACTTTGGCGGGAGGCCGGTTGGGATGGCGAATCTAATGTGTGGCGGCTTGAATTTCAATTAAAAAGTGAACTACTAAAGCAACTTGGCTTTACCAGTTTGCCCGGTATTGAGGGCAATCTCAATGGCATATGGCGTTACTTAATGACTGATTGGCTTAAGCTGACTATTCCGAGCCAGACCGATAAAACGCGAAGCAGATGGCCTGTTCATCCGCTCTGGAACCTGTTAGCCGCCACTGATTGGAAAACGCAGGGCGGACCATTATTGCGGACCTATTCACCGTCTCGCGTTCCTAGTGAAGAGTCTGTCGCACGACGTGCATTAACGTCGCTAGCATCCATTGGTGCTCTGCGTGGCTTGTCGAACTTTGATGATGCCGTCGATGCGTTAGAAGATGCAATGTACAAATGCCTTGATGGTCAGGCTTTTGACCTAGGCATCACGCATAACGCGTTATTTCAAGAAAAAGTCGAGATCCTTCAGCGCAAATATAACACTCGTCTCAATCCACCGTTGCCAGAGGTTGAAGACAAGACGTTTGCCAAAGAATATCGCCGTCAAACACAAGGCTACTAACCATGCATGACGATGGCTTGCCATTGCCTGCTATTCGTTGTTTGACGCGAGAACAAGCGGCGCATTATCTGGGGATCGGTGCAACTTTATTTAGTGAGTTGGATGTGCCTTGCATCAAATTCGGTCGCCGAACGGTCTACGATAAGGTTGACTTGGATGCGTGGTTAGATGATTATAAGCAGCGAGGGCGAGCCGGAAAGGAAACTTTATGGCTCAAGAAATTGGAGTGTTCAAACGACCGGACTCCCGGTTCTATTGGATCAATACTACCCTCCCGAACGGTCAACGTTTACGCCAAAGCACTGGGACTGAAAGCCGAAAGGAAGCCGAAGCGTACCTCGCCAAGGTCAACCTCGACGCTTACCGTCAAGCCCATTTCGGCGTGAAATCGGAACGTTCTTGGGAAGAAGCCGTTGTTCGGTATCTCGAACTTAAAGCAAGTTTGCGGAGCTTTAGAGATGTGCAGCGCATTTGTCGCGGTCTTCATCCTTATTTAGCTGGTTTGAATTTGAACCAGATTACCGGGGATGAAATTTGGCGTATTGCACAAGGTGAATTGAAGCGGGGGAATAAACCTGCGACGGTGAACCGTTATTTAGCGTTAGTGCGTAATTTGTTGCATATGGCACGCGATGAATGGCAATGGGTTGATACCATCCCTAAAATCCGCATGTTGTCGGGCGAAGTAGAGCGTGATCGATGGTTGACGAAAGAGGAGGCCGTGCGGTTGATTGCAGCGTGTCCTTCTCACTTGGCTGCCTTAGTCCGTTTTGCGTTGGCGACTGGTTTGCGTGCTAGCGAGATTACCGGCTTGGAATGGGGTAGGGTAGATTTAGCGCGGCATACCGCATGGTTGAACCAAACCAAAAATGGGACCTCGCGAGGGGTTCCTTTAAATGTTGATGCGGTGGCGGTTTTAGTGGAGCAGGTTGGAAAGCATCCTCAATTTTGTTTTACATACAACGGTAAGCCTATCGGTTGGGATGTCACGAATACCGCTTGGCATAACGCATTACGTAAGGCAGGAATAGAAGATTTTAGGTTTCATGATCTCCGGCACACATGGGCGTCATGGCATCGTCAGGCGGGAACGTCGTGCGATGAACTGAAAGATTTAGGAGGATGGAAGTCGCGGGTGATGGTGGATCGTTATGCCAAGTTCGCGACTGAGCATTTGCAAGTGGCGGCGTCTCGGATTGAATCGATGTTTGGGAAGTAACGTGCAAAGGTTGTCACGTTTTTGTCACGGTCTGAAATAGAAAAAGGGCTGCATTTGCATGCAACCCTTTGTATTTTGTGGCTCCCCGACCTGGACTCGAACCAGGGACCTGCGGATTAACAGTCCGTCGCTCTACCGACTGAGCTATCAGGGAACAGAAGCGAGATTATAGGGGGATTCGGCTTAATCCGTCAAGCGTCTTTCCCCACTATTTTTTATAACACCTGGCAAATCGCATCTACTACGCGACCGATGTTGCTGAAATTGAGAGCGGCGACGCAGATGCGGCCGGTATCAATTGCGTAGATCGAGTTATTGTTGCGTAATTGGTCTACTTGGTCTTTGGTTAAGCCAGAATACGAGAACATGCCGCATTGCTGTTTGACGAAGTCGAAGTCATGCCCTGGCGCTTTTTGTTTCAATAAATCGACTAATTGTTCACGATTGGCTTTGATACGCACACGCATGGCGGCTAATTCGGATTCCCACAAAGCGCGTAATTCTGGGGTCGATAACACTGTTGCAACCACTTTACCGCCGTGAGTTGGTGGGTTGGAATAGTTGGTGCGAATGACACGTTTTAATTGCGACAATACGCGCGCTGATTCAGCCGCATCAGCAGAAACAATGCTCAATGCACCAACGCGCTCGCCGTACAGCGAGAACGATTTAGAGAACGAGTTGGACACAAACAATGGGCCGCCGGCATCAGCGAAGCGACGCACTACTTTGCCATCTTCTTCAATGCCCGCGCCAAAGCCTTGGTAAGCCATGTCAAGGAACGGAATCAAGCCGCGAGTAGTGATGACTTCAATTACCTGCGTCCATTGATCGGCGGTCAAATCTGCGCCAGTTGGGTTGTGGCAGCAAGCGTGTAACAAAACGATAGAGCCAGCAGGCATGGATTTGAGGCTGTCCAACATGCCTGCAAAATTCACGCCGTGCGTTACCGCATCGTAGTATGGGTAGTTGTTGACCACGAAGCCAGCGGATTCAAACAGTGCGCGGTGGTTTTCCCAGCTTGGGTCGCTGATATAAACTTGTGAATCTGGTGCGAAACGTTTCAGGAAGTCGGCACCCAATTTCAGGGCGCCAGTGCCGCCGATTGCCTGCGCGGTGATGGCGCGTTTTTGCGCGATGACATTGCTGTCGGCACCAAACACCAATTCTTGAACGGCTTTATCATAGGCAACTAATCCGTCAATCGGCAAATAGGTGCGCGGTGTCACGGTGGCGATTAAGTGCGCTTCGGCACGTTGTACGCATTCCAACAGTGGTACTTTGCCGTTGTCATCGTAATAAACACCGACGCCTAAGTTGACCTTGGCTGGATTGGTGTCAGCGTTAAACGCTTCAGTGATACCTAAAATAGGATCGCGTGGAGCCATTTCGATGGCGGAAAATAGGGTGGAAGTCGTTGAGGAAGTCATCGTTGAAGTGAGCTAGAAGTGAGAATGCAAATGAAGAAAACTAATTTAGAAACACAATTAGAAACACGAAATAAGCGAACTAAGTAAAATACTCGGCTTGGTTGCGAAATAAGCGTTTTAGAACGTTAGTAATATAACTAGCTTATGCAGCGCAATCAAAAAATAACTCCATATTGTATAACAAAGGCGTAGTTCCCATGGCGGATTTAGCAGCAGTTCCTAGTAATGAAGTAGCGGTGCCGCAAGAGAGTCAGTTCGTGCGTTTTCCGAATTCGCCGTTTCAATTATTTCAACCATTTGCGCCCGCGGGCGATCAACCGGTGGCAATTGATCAACTAGTTGAGGGGATTAATGACGGTTTGGCCTACCAAACCTTGTTAGGCGTTACCGGCTCGGGTAAGACATTTACCATGGCCAACGTGATTGCCAGAACTGGTCGGCCAGCCATCGTGTTTGCGCCGAATAAAACGTTGGCCGCGCAGTTATATAGCGAATTCCGCGACTTTTTTCCGCAAAATGCGGTTGAGTATTTTGTCAGCTACTACGATTACTACCAGCCAGAAGCCTACGTGCCGCAGCGCGATTTGTTTATTGAAAAAGATTCCGCGATCAATGAACACATTGAGCAAATGCGTTTGTCCTGCACCAAGTCATTAATGGAGCGGCGCGACGTCATTATCGTGGCGACCGTTTCTGCCATTTACGGTATCGGTAATCCGAACGAATACCATCAAATGATTTTGACCTTGCGCGCCAAAGACAAAGTTAGTCAGCGCGACATCATTGCCCGTTTGATTCAAATGCAATATACCCGCAATGAAGTGGATTTCGGACGGGGGACCTTCCGCGTGCGTGGTGACACGATTGATATTTTCCCTGCTGAACATGCTGAATTGGCGGTGCGGGTCGAAATGTTTGATGACGAGATCGACAATCTCCAATTATTCGATCCACTCACTGGTCGTATCAAACAAAAAATCGCACGCTTTACCGTTTATCCGGGTTCGCATTACGTCACGCCGCGCGCCACGGTTTTACGTGCCATCGAACAGATTAAAGAAGAGCTTGCTGAGCGCTTGGTCTTCTTCCGCAAAGAAAATAAATTAATCGAAGAGCAGCGCATCGAACAGCGCACGCGCTTTGATTTGGAAATGATGAGCGAAATCGGCTTCACCAAAGGGATTGAAAATTACTCGCGCCATCTAAGCGGTGCAAAGCCTGGTGAACCGCCTCCAACTTTAGTCGATTATTTACCTGACGATGCGCTCATGTTTTTGGATGAATCGCACGTCTTGATTGGTCAATTCACCGGCATGTACAACGGTGATAGGGCGCGTAAAACTAACTTGGTCGATTATGGTTTCCGTTTGCCCTCAGCTTTGGATAATCGCCCGTTACGGTTTGACGAATTCGAATCCAAGATGCGCCAAACGGTATTTGTTTCGGCCACGCCAGCGGCGTACGAAAACACTCATTCTGACCAAGTGGTCGAGCAAGTGGTGCGGCCAACTGGTTTGGTTGATCCAATGATTGTGGTTTTGCCAGCCAGCACTCAGGTCGATGACTTGATGACCCAAATTACCGAGCGCGTAAAGAAAAACGAGCGCGTCTTGGTCACCACATTAACCAAACGCATGGCCGAGCAATTAACCGATTTTCTGGGTGAGCACGGAATTAAAGTGCGTTATTTGCACAGCGATATTGATACGGTCGAGCGGGTTGAAATTCTGCGCGATCTACGCTTGGGAACGTTTGACGTATTGGTTGGGATTAACTTGCTGCGCGAAGGATTGGATATTCCAGAAGTATCCTTGGTGGCGATTCTGGATGCCGATAAAGAAGGTTTTCTCCGTTCAGAACGCAGCTTGATTCAAACTATTGGTCGTGCGGCGCGTAACTTAAATGGGATGGCGATTTTATATGGCGACAAAATCACCGATTCGATGCGCAAAGCGATTGACGAAACCGAACGCCGCCGCAATAAGCAAATCGCGTTTAATACCGCTAACAACATCACGCCAACGGGCGTGGTCAAACAAATCCGCGATTTGATCGACGGCGTGTATAACCCGCAAGCCGCACGCGCTGAGTTGGATGCGGCCCAAGAACACGCGCGTTATGAAGTCATGAGTGAGAAGCAAGTCAGTAAAGAAATTAAGCGTCTTGAAAAACTCATGCTCGATCATGCGAAAAATCTTGAGTTTGAAAAAGCCGCAAATGTGCGCGATCAATTGGCCCAATTAAAGTTGCAATTATTTGGCGCAAGTGGGAGCAATTCCCCGATTGTGTAGTGGCGCGACCACGCTATTTTTGAACTCCTGAAATTACAAGAAATAGCGTGTGACAAACCGAGCAAACCCTGTTTAGAATGCCTAAGCGTTAAATTTGCGCTGGCTTGACTTGGCACGCTTAACAATGTCAAGTAAAGCCAGCGCGAGTTTGTGGGATTTAACACTTTGCGCGTATCGCATTGCGGATCTAATTAAAACGAATTCATCGAGACTATCCGCTTTGGCCTTCACCCTTTAACCAACTCAGGAAAAAATATGACTTTACTCGTCGTACTGGCAGCCTTGATATTGCTGATGTTTATTGCGTATCGTGGATTTAGCGTTATTTTGTTCGCCCCGGTCATTGCCTTGGCGGCTGTTCTTGTCACGGATCCGCAAATGGTTGCGCCGATGTTTACCAGCGTGTTTATGGACAAAATGGTCGGCTTTCTTAAATTGTATTTCCCGGTATTTTTACTCGGTGCGATTTTCGGCAAGGTGATCGAGTTATCTGGTTTTTCTAAATCGATCGTGTCGAGCATTATTAAGTTGGTTGGCTCTGAACGTGCGATTTTGTCGATTGTGTTGGTTTGTGCGGTGTTGACTTACGGCGGCGTATCGTTATTCGTGGTGGTGTTTGCGGTCTATCCGTTTGCGGCTGAGATGTTTAGACAGGGGAATATTCCTAAGCGCTTAATCCCCGGCACGATCGCGTTGGGAGCCTTCAGTTTTACGATGGATTCGTTTCCTGGCACGCCGCAAATTCAAAACATTATTCCTACTACCTTTTTCAAAACAACTACGTGGGCGGCGCCTTGGTTGGGTGTAATCGGTTCGCTCTTTATCTTGGTCGTTGGTATGTTGTATTTAGAATGGCGCAGAAAAGTAGCGTTGGCCAAAGGCGAAGGCTACGGCACCGCTCATCAAAACGAACCAGAGCCTTTTGCTGAGCAAAAATTGCCGCATCCAGTCTTGGCGATCTTGCCGCTCGTCTTGGTTGGTGTACTCAATAAAGTCTTCACTCAACAAATCCCAGCTATATACGGCACATCGTATAGTTTATTGCTGGCCGGAAGCACCAAGCCGGTGATTACTGAAGTCCCTAAAGTAGCGGCGATTTGGGCAGTCGAAGCGGCCTTGTTAATCGGTATTTTGTCGGTGTTAGTTTTGGCGTTTAAGCCGGTGAGCCAAAAGTTTGCCGAGGGTTCAAAGGCAGCGATTGCCGGCGCGTTGTTGGCTGCATCGAATACCGCGACCGAATACGGTTTTGGCGCCGTTATTGCCGGATTGCCAGGCTTTTTGATCGTTGCCGATGGCTTGAAGTCGATTCCGAACCCGTTAGTCAACGAAGCCATTACCGTGACGACCTTAGCTGGTATCACGGGTTCTGCGTCGGGCGGGATGAGTATTGCGCTCGCCGCGATGTCGGATTCATTCATTCAAGCGGCCAATGCGGCGCATATTCCTTTGGAAGTCATGCACCGAATTGCGTCAATGGCTTCGGGCGGGATGGATACTTTGCCCCATAATGGTGCGGTTATTACGTTATTGGCCGTGACCGGCTTGACTCATCGTGTTTCGTACAAAGATATCTTTGCCGTGACCTGTATTAAAACCGCGGCGGTTTTCTTTGTGATTGCGGCGTACTACGCCACCGGCATCGTATAGCAGCTGAGTTGTTTATTTAAAGCACCTCTTTGTAGGTGCTTTTTTTGTGGCTGTAATTTGGTTGAGGAGGGCGTTGAATTTATTTTTATTTGGTGATTTCTGATGTTCGCTAAATTTTGTGCGAAATCACCCGCGCAATTTGCTGAAAAACTTGCTCTTGTTCGGTTTTATGTAAATTTGTGTCGCGATTTGAAAAGAGTTAGCTTTATTTGCTCAGTAGAATCATTCTGACTTGAACCGTTGTGGTCTTCGCGCCACACAATAGGCTTTATTTTACCCATGGAAAGAAGTGTTCTCGCTAGCACAGCACTATCGAATAGACTTAATCGCTGCCGTGCAGGATTATTTCACTGTTGCATGAAAATTCGATTTGTATATACTTATTTCTCGAAGTAATCATTTTTATCTATACAACTAATGAAATAGCGCGATAAGCGCACAGTTGGGTAGAAAAGTTTTGCCTGTCATCGATTTAACCAAATAATCGATGGCGTTGCTTGGTGCGGATAAAAGTTGTCGTAACCAATATGTTTTAGTTAACTCGCTGGCGCTCATAAAGTGAACAGCCGAGAAATTTGCCTGAATCAGTCTTGCCTTTACCCGAGTTGAGCAATGACATTAGGATTGATATAAAAGTCGTTTAAGAATCAATGTGTTAAAAACATGGCGCAAATATTGCTTAAGAGCACCGAGCAAATTAGCGTCAACAATAGAAATTATGTTGAGCTATAGAATTCAGCAAATTTTTTTACATTCTCAGGAGACCACGCATTATGGCAAATCGACAGTTCAATTTTATCTGTGCAGCGGCAGTAGCCTCGGCATTCACCTCCGGCCTCATGAGCGCACCAACTTGGGCACAGGAAACCTCAACGACGGTTTCGGCTCCAGCGCCAAGCCCATCTGATTCAGCAAAAAGCAAATCCACCGACCAAATTCAAACCGTTATCGTTACAGCGAATAAACGCAAAGAAGACGCTAGCAAAGTGCCGCTAAGCATTTCGGTTATTGGCGGCGATGAATTGGCGGCGCAACATATTGAAGACTTTGCCTCGGCAACGCGCTCCATTCCTAATATTTCTTTCTCTGGTGGCGGCGGTGGCGGTAATGCGGGTAACGGTCCTGGCTTGTCCAACATCGAGATGCGCGGAATTAGCTCTTCCGGTGGATTCTCAACCGTTGGCGTTTATCTGGACGACGTGTCTATGTCGGCGGGCAATGTGTACAGTATGGGAACTGCCGAACCTAAGTTTTTCGATTTAGACCACATTGAAGTGTTGCGTGGTCCACAAGGAACGCTGTACGGCGCGAGCTCTATGGGTGGAACTGTTAAATTCATCAGTAACCAGCCAAACTTAAAAGAACAAGAATTTAACGCAACGGCTGATGTTTCGCACACAGCAGGCGGTGGCACTAACAATACTGAAACGGTCGTGGTAAACCAAGTGTTGACGCCGGGTGAATTGGCATTGCGCATTGGCTTGGAAACGGCGCATAAGAGTGGTTTTATTGATCAGGTCAATCCAACGACTGGCGCGGTGATCGCGAAGGGTATCAACTGGGAAGACGATCGCGTGGCGCGACTTGCGTTGAAATGGTCGCCGACCAAAGATTTAAGCATTACTCCATCGGTATTCTTCCAGCAAGTCAATGCGGGTGATATTGATGTGGCGTATTTGGCTCTTGGTAACGGCACTCCATTGGCTAACAATCAAACCAGTAAGCAAGTGCGTGAGCCGGGTAAAGATGTATTGGTGGTACCAAGCCTGACAGTCAATTACGGCATGGGCATTGGTGACTTGACTTCTGTTACCAGCTACTTCAAGCGGGTCTTTAACCGTACTCAGGACGGTACCACAGTCAACAGCACTTATTTGGCAACCCAGATTATTCCTAAAACACCAGCGGCCACGCAATTGGCAGGTATCGTCAATGATTTGCCTTCAGCGGTGTTCTTGAATAACGAAATTACCCAGTTCTCACAAGAGATTCGTCTTGCGTCCAAACCGTATGATCCAAGTGTTTCGCCAATTACTTGGGTGGTCGGCGCTTACGCATCAAACATGAATACCAACATTACCGACAATGAGCCGGTATATGGAATTAACCAAGCTTTCCAAAGCGCTGGGTTGGATGTGAATAATCCAGCGGATTTGTCTGGCGCGGTTGCTAACGGCTTCCCTAATGACAATTCCTACTATTCGCATCGCATGTTCCACGACACGCAACAATCCGTGTTCGGTGAGGCGAATTACTATTTCAGCCCAACGTTGCATGCCACAGCAGGCTTGCGTTATTTAGAAGCGAAAGACACCTTTAAACGCGTTGCCGATTTCTATTTTGCTGGTGGCCCAACACTCAACTACGCTGAGAGCACAGGCAGCAAGGCAACACCTAAGTTTGCGGTAACGTGGGAAGTGAACCCAACGAACACAATTTACGCGACAGCTGCGGAAGGTTTCCGTGTTGGTGGCCCTAACTTCCAATTGCCAGAGCCATATTGTGGTTTGTCGTCCAATCCATCCAAGTACGACCCAGATACATTGTGGAGCTATGAGATCGGTAATAAGTCACGTTTCTTGAATAACACGCTTTCAGTGAACGCTGACTTGTTCCACATCGATTGGAAAAATCTGCAGCAATCCATCACTGTGACTCAATGCGGCTACGCCTATAACACCAACGTCGGTAGCGCAACCAGCGATGGTGGCGAGATCGAGGTTAAGTACAAGCCAACACCGCATATCGTGCTTGATTTTGCTGGTGGTTATACACACGCTGTGTTAGCCGATAGCGCCGGCGCTGCGGTCGGTATTACCGGTGCTAACAAGGGCGCAAATGTGCCTGGCGTGCCGAAGTTCAACGTGGCCTTAACTGGCCAATATAACTTTGACTTGAATGATGACGTGCAAGGTTTCGTGCGCACGGCGGCACATTGGACTGGCACCAGCAATGGCTCTTTAGATCCAAGCAATCCTGACTATCAACGTCCTGCCTACGCCAACGTAGATTTGAGCGCTGGTGCTAGTTTTGAGAAATTTGACATTTCAGCTTACGTTCGAAACGTTGCTAACAGTCAAAAAATCATTCAGCGTCCGGAAGTCCAATATGCCGCTGGTGAAGTTTATCGCATGTCTCCACGCACAATTGGTGTAACTTTATCCGGTAAGCTGTAATATCATTCTTTTTTTGCAATCGATCGCTAGGGGAAGTCACTGACTTCCCCTGCTTTTGTTGACGTCCACAAGACGTTCGCAATGGATCATCGCT
Organism: Sapientia aquatica; assembly: GCF_004358105.1. Lineage (GTDB taxonomy): Bacteria > Pseudomonadota > Gammaproteobacteria > Burkholderiales > Burkholderiaceae_D > Solimicrobium > Solimicrobium aquaticum. The sequence continues at coordinate 317,682 of NZ_SMYL01000005.1, forward strand.
AGATTTACAGGATAAAAATAGAATGAGCATTTCATCAGAGACAAACACCCCAACATTATTTCAACGAATGCTGCGCACCAAACCGATTGGTGTTATGGCTTCCAAAGGCGAGGGCGAAGAAGCGGGCGGTGGTCTGCGTCGCACGATCGGTCTTTTTCAACTTACGATGTTCGGAGTCGGTGCAACAATTGGTTCCGGTATTTTTGTGATTTTAGGTGACGCGGTTCCCAAAGCCGGGCCGGGCGTCATTCTGTCTTTCATCATCGCTGGTATTACCGCCGCGCTCACCGCGCTTTGCTATGCTGAATTAGCGTCCACGATTCCATCTTCTGGCTCGTCCTATTCGTTCACCTATGCCACGATGGGCGAAATGGTGGCCTATATGATTGGTTGGTGTTTGTTGTTGGAGTACGGTATCTCCAGTTCCGCGATTGCAGTTGGTTGGGGGCAATATCTAAATGAATTGTCCTTCGATATTTTGGGTGTCCGGATGCCGGCTGCTATTGCCAATCCGCCGGGGGTCAACGGCGGAATATTCAATTTGCCCGCGGTAATTTTGGTGTTGATGTGCTGTATTTTGCTACTTCGCGGAACCAAAGAATCGGCCAAAGTGAATACCATCATGGTGGTCATTAAAATTTCAGTTTTGGTGATGTTTATTCTTATCGGATTGACCGCGTTTAATTCGAGTAATTTGCATCCGTTTATGCCGATGGGCATGGCAGGTGTTGGCGCAGCGGCATCTAGTATCTTCTTCTCGTACATTGGAATTGACACAATCGCGACTGCGGGCGAGGAAGTGAAAGACCCAAAACGCACACTGCCATTAGCCATATTGTTTTCTCTATTGATCGTCACAGCAGTCTATGTGCTGGTTGCTATCATCGGCGTAGGCACTCAGCCCTACACACAATTTAATGGTAATGAAGCGGGCTTGGTACAAATATTGCGTCGGATTACGGGTGCAACGTGGCCGGGCATCATTTTGGCCTTAGGCGCGGTGATATCGATTTTTAGCATTACCTTGGTGACGCTGTACGGCCAAACTAGGATTCTGTACACGATGGCTAAGGATGGCATGCTGCCCGCGATTTTTGCGAAGGTGGATTCGCATACGCATACTCCGCGTAAAAATACCGTGATTGTTGGCACCTTGGTTGCGATTGCTGCGGCGCTTTTGCCGCTCGACGTATTAGCGGATTTGACTAGCATGGGTACGTTGGTAGCGTTTGCAATTGTCTCGAGTGGCGTGATCATTCTCCGACGCACAAGACCCGATTTGCCGCGTGGATTTAAGGTTCCGCTGTACCCGTTATTTCCAATATTGAGTATTTTCTTTTGCTTGTATTTGATTGCTGATTTGTCGTCGCAGACCTTTACGTTGTTTGCGGTTTGGCTCACCTTTGCGCTGATATTTTATTTTGCATACAGCATGAAGCACTCGAAATTAGAAAAGACAGAATAAGTTACGCGCTTGCAGCCACAAGCTAACTTTAAAAAAAATTACAAAATAAAAGATTGTGAAAGGGAAATTGATTTACAGAAACGCCTAAGTGTAATAAGCTAAAAAATAGCGCAGAAGTGCATCAAATCTAGGTTTTCGGCAGGTGGATTGGATGTAAATTTTAAGTAGTATTGGAGAGATAGTATGGATTTTTCAGAACGAGGGCAGGATCCGACCAAGAAGATGGTAGGTATCTCTGTTGTAGTATTGGTTCATGCGATAGTGATTTATGCGTTGCTCAATGGATTGGCGACGCAAATTGTTG
>NZ_SMYL01000006.1 GCF_004358105.1 Sapientia aquatica
CAATGCGGGAACGGCGGGACCGAATGCGCCGCGGGACGAAGGCGACTTTATCGCCCGACTGCGCATGGAGGCGCTACGCAGTCCGGGGCGACGGGCCTTTGGGCAAGGCAATCTGCGCGGCATGGTCCCCGGCCACCGCTTTCGTTTAACCCAGCATCCCGCCAATGCCGCCAATACCGATTACCTCATTCTCGCCACCCAGTTCACCATTACCGACGTCGATCAAGAAACCCAAGCCAATCAGGCCACCAGCAGCACTAGCAACATTGCTCCCATTAGCACCTCAACAAACAGCGAAACCGCTACCTCATCCGCACTGCCCTCAGCCCGCACCCAACAGTACCGCGTAGACCTGAGCTTCGAAGCCCATCCCATGAACGAAGTCTATCGCCCCGACCGCACCACACCCAAGCCGCGCATGTCCATGACCACCGCTGTGGTCGTTGGACCGCCAGACCAATCCATCTGGACCGATCAACTCGGGCGCATCAAAGTCCAGTTTCCGTGGGACAGATTGGGCCAACATAATCAACACAGCAGTTGCTGGCTGCGCACCACCAGCACTTGGGCGGGCAATCAATTGGGCAGTATCGCCTTGCCGCGCATTGGGCAAGAGGTGTTGGTTAGCTTTATGGAAAACGACCCCGATTTACCGATCTGCACGGGACGCGTCTATAACCAATCCAATCTACCGCCGTGGAATTTACCGTCCCAGCAAGCGCTCTCGGGCATGCGTTCGCGCGAACTCACACCCAACGGGGGCAACAGTGCCAGTGGGCGCAGCAACCATCTGATCATGGACGACAGTCCCGGTCAGATTCAGACCCAACTCAAGAGCGACCATTTAGACAGCCAACTGTCACTCGGGCACATCACCCGTATCGACGACAACGCAGGACGCACCGATCCACGCGGCCAGGGCTTTGAACTCCGCACCGACGGACACGGTGCCGTGCGCGCCGGCAAAGGCTTACTCATCACCACCGAAGCACGTCCCAACGCGCACAATCACATCACCGATATGGACGAGACGATTGATCGGTTACAGCAAGCGCAGCAACAGCAGGAGGAATTAGCGGACTTGGCGCATCGTCATCACGCGCACATTGACGGACAAACTCCCAACGACATCCCCGATACACTCAAACGCGACAATGCCGCCATTCAAGGCTCGCAAGCAAGCCAAGCGGGCAGCTTCCCCGAATTCAGCGCGCCCCATGTCGTGCTCGCTGGCGCAGCGGGCATCCACGCCACCACCCCCGCATCGACCCACATTAGCAGCGGCGAACATATTGCAATCACCAGCGGCAAAGATACCTCTATTTCGGTGGGCAAATCATTAATTACCGCCATCAAACGCGGCTGCTCCATCATGGTGTATCAACTCGGTGCCAAGCTTATCGCGGGCAGCGGAGTGGTGACGATTCAAGCGCAAAAGGACGCCATCAAACTCAAAGCGTTACGCGAACTCACTTTCCGCAGCGACCACGAAAGCATCTACATCACTGCCAAGAAAAAAGTCGTCATCAACGGTGGCGGCAGCTTTACCGAATGGAGCAAAGATGGCATCACCCACGGCACCAACGGGTATTGGTTGGAACACGCGGCAGCGCATTTGATGGCGGGGCCAAAGAGCAACTTCCCAAAGCTTCCAACTTTCCCTAAACATATTTGCATTGAATGCATGCTTAAAAGAGCGCAGTCCCGCGCATCGCTTGTTCAATTTGGAGATTAATCATGCCAACAAATTCCCTACAACTACAGCTCGCCGCAGCTTCCCAAATGAACACATTATTGGCCTTAATTGATACCGCACAAGCGCCAAACATAATTAGCGAACTCACCAAACTAGAGCCCTTACTCACACCGATAGTGTTTTTTAGTGAGATCGAGATAGCCTCCCCGGCCTTGATCGCCTTGCCGCCCTATGTTGAATCGTCGCCCCTATGGCAAAGGGTATCGAGTCAATTAACCAACAATCCCGCATCCCTGACGCTGATTGCTAGCCCCAACACAGGCCAAGTGCTACACGATCATTTAGCGGCATGGATGCTAGTTCAACTACCTACGGATAATACTGAGATGGTCCTAGCACTATGGGATCCCATCGTGCTTGCGGCACTATTAGGCAACCCTTCTGATACCAGCCTTTACGTCACCGGTCCGATTTTGACGCGCTCACAACGGGAGGCATTTCTAGTACCAATTAATTCATGGTGGTACAGCGCACGCGATGGTGACATCCACCAACTTGTACCCAAAGCGCCAACACCGACACCACCGCTCACAGCGCAACCCGTTACGCTCCCCCTACTACTGACACAGCAACAACTCGACGCGCTAACGGACGTTAATCTGCCAGACCAACTGCTAGCCTATCTATACGAAAATCAATCCAACTTAATTGAGCCGATACCCCAAAAGCAACGGTACGAAACGGTCCGAGCAGCGTTGAGCCAAGCAAATCAAATTGGCCTCCAAAATATGCGCGATCGTCTCAACTACATCTGCGCCACTTTGATTTATGGCACGCAGATGCACACCAATAGCAGTATCAGACAACTGCTACAACAAGTCCACGAACAGCAAATCACGCTCACACAAGCACTGGAACAGTTCCCTTAAAACCGTAATCAATTATGACCAAACCAACATCCGTAAAAGCCAATTTAGCCAAACGCAAAACCCTGCAACGATTCGCAGCATTAGCGCTTAGCTTACCTATTAGCGCTTGCGGACAACACAATCCACTTGGAGGACTAATGCAACCTAAATCGGTTAATTTAAATGCTGTTTTATTTAGCTATTACGACCAAATTGGTCGCTTTAACGCCATGATCTTTGACGTCTTTATGAACGACACATGGGTGGGAGGCGGTGGAAGTGGAACTGGCGTGATTGTAAATGCCAAATTTACTTTAGGCCCTCAAAAGCTGACATGGCGATTAGATGGTCCAGAGGGTATGCCTAGTCTGGGCGAAATCGTGGCAGCGAAGAATCCATTGAATTTAAGTCGCGAAGACATACCCAAAGGCGCAAATTATATTGGCATACATATTTATCCCGACGAGACCGCCGAATTCAATTTTGCGGTTGATAGCTATCCGCAAGAAACACCCAGAGGAAAAGTACTACGTGACGCCATCATTAAACGGAGAACGTCGAATGCGTCGCGTTAAAAGTTCAATAAGCCGTGCGATGAAATGCCACCGCACTGACAGCAACCCAATAGCGACTATTAATAAGCAACCTATTCCAACCAAACGCAAAACCCTGCAACGATTCGCAGCATTAGCGCTTAGCTTACCTATTAGCGCTTGCGGACAACACAATCCACTTGGAGGATTAATGCAACCTAATTCAATTATTTTAAATGCAGTTCTGTGGAGTTATTACGATCAAATCGATGGATTTAATGCAACGACATTTGACGTCTTTTTAAACGGTGTATGGGTAGGCGGGGCAGGTGGTGGTGGATCGGTCATAACCGGAGTGAAATTATTTTTTGGCCCTCAAAAACTTACTTGGCGATTAGGTGGCCCAGAGCGTATGCCGCGTCTAGGCGAAACCGTCACAGCAAAGAATAATTTAATTCTAAAACCAGTAGATATCCCCAAAGGATCAAATTACATCGGGATTCACATTTACCCAGATGAAACAGCCGAATTTAATTTTTCAACAGATAACTACCCACAAGAAACACCACGCGGAAAAAAATTAATAGATGCCATTATTAAAAGGAGGACGTCGCATGCAGCGAAGTAAAGGCAGAGTAAGCAACCCACTTGCATGCGATGGCAGCATTCCTAACGACTCTGTCAGCCCAACTAATCACGCCAAAACACACAGACGCAAAAACCTGCAACGACTCGCAGCACTGGCGCTTGGCTTACCACTGTCCGCTTGCGGACAACACGATCTACTTGGAGGACTAATGCAATCTGAAACGATTCATTTAAATGCAGTTTTATTTAGCTCGTACGACCATATAGATAATTTTAATGTGGTCATCTTTGATGTCTTTATTAACGGTGTATGGGTCGGAGATGGCGGCAGCGGCACTGGGGTAATTGTCGGAGCTAAATTTACCTTTGGCCCTCAAATAATCACATGGCGACTGGGTGGCCCAGAGGGGATGCCAAGGAATGGTGATACTGTTACTGCAAAAAATCATTTAGTTTTACGTCGTGAGGATGTGCCTCCGGGAACGAACTATATCGGCATACATATTTATCCCGATGAAACCGCCGAGTTCAATTTTTCGACTGATAGCTATCCTCCGGAAACTCCAAAAGATCAAGAACTACAAAAATCGCGTTATAACAGGAGAAGGAGTTTGCACAATGCAGGCAACTGATAAGCCTCTTTTCAGCGCGGTGGCATACAACGATGAAGTTAACGCTCCACTGATCCCCAATATTCAACCTATCACAACCAAACGCAAAACCCTGCAACGACTGGCAGCACTGGCACTTGGCTTACCTCTTTCCGCTTGCGGACAACACAATCCACTTGGAGGACTAATGCAACCTGAATCGGTTAATTTAAATGCTGTTTTATTTAGTTATTACGACCAAATTGGTCGCTTTAACGTCATGATCTTTGACGTCTTTATGAACGACACATGGGTGGGAGGCGGTGGAAGTGGAACTGGCGTGATTGTAAATGCCAAATTTACTTTAGGCCCTCAAAAGCTGACATGGCGATTAGGTGGCCCAGAGGGTATGCCACGTCAAGGCGAAACCGTCACAGCAAAGAATAATTTAATTCTAAAACCAGAAAATATCCCCAAAGGATCAGTTTACATAGGAATTCATATTTATCCCGACGAAACCGCCGAATTCAATTTTGCGGTTGATGGCTATCCGCAAGAAACACCCAGAGGAAAATTACTACGTGACGCCATTATTAAACGGAGAACGTCCAATGCAAACCCCTAACAAAACATTGATTCGCGCAATGGCATGCAATCGCGAAATTCCTGACACACCCCATACACACAATCAAGACTGCGCTGACGTGATTAATATAAGTGTGTTCTTTGACGGTACTGGCAACAATAAAAGCTCAGATGATAAGAATAAAAAATGGAGCAATATCGCACGCATACACGATTCAACTTATGTGCGCTCTCAGGACCAGTTTAACAAGGGAATAAAAAACAACTACCCCATCTACATCTCCGGCGTAGGCACTCCCTTCAATGGCACGGCCGCTAACTGGATCGACGATAAACTGATCAAAGCCGAAGACAATATTGCTGGCGGCGCGTCCGGTGCTGGTGGTACTCGGCGCACCGAATTTGGACAGGACAACGTCAACAACGCTTTAAAACAAGCCCTGCTCGCGGGCGCACAACAGCTTAACACCGAAGAGAAACGCTACGCGACGAAAGGTCAAGCGCTATCGGTACATGAATTGACCAAGGCGCTAGGCGGACACCGACTCATTCGCCGTATTAATTTGTCGATCTTTGGTTTTTCGCGCGGTGCTGCGTTGGCTCGGGCGTTCAGTAATGATTTTGTCAGTGGCTGCACCGTGGTCGATGGGCAATTGCTTTACCAAGGCTTTCCCGTGTTCATCCATTTTATGGGCTTGTTTGATACCGTAGCGTCGTTCGGCCTACCTGCTGCCAATATGGATTCGTTCTTTACCGAAAAGAATCTGCGAGTACCCAAGCAAGTGGAGCGATGTGTGCACTTTGTAGCGGCGCACGAACTGCGCTTTAGCTTTCCAGTTGATTTGATCCGCTACCAAGGTAGGCTCCCAGCTAACTGGAATGAATACGTCTATCCGGGCGTGCATTCGGACGTCGGGGGTGGATATGAGCCTAAGAATCAGGGCATTACCAATCAGCTCGGGCGCATACCACAACATCGCATGATGCAATTTGCGCTTAATGCGGGGGTGCGGATGTATTCATTGGAAGAGTTAAAAAAAGTAGCGGCGCAGACCTACGATGAACGCTTTCATGTCGATCCTAAAGTGGTCACGGATTTTACTAATTACATGCGCGCCGTTGCACCAAGCGGTTCGGTCGAACAGCAGGTTAAGCAACATATGGTGGCGCTATATTCGGGCTTGGGTACGCTGGCGCGTCACAATAAAACTACGCCGGGTCAAACCGAGAGACAGAGTTTTCGGCTCTGGGCGGGGATTGATGAGGAGGCACGATTTATCCGGCACGGCCTACAACAATCGCACAAGGTGACTATCGCCAATGTGCTGCATTACACGATCCCTGTTGTCGGTGCCGCCGCCGCACTCAAAGACGCCAGCGCCGCGGCCTACGCCCAAATGCTCACGGTACCGAAATGGTCGTTGGATGCGTGGAATAGCTTTGCCACGCCAGCAATCCAAACGATGTTTGCCAGTTATGTGCACGATTCCAAAGCAGGTTTTTTGATGGGGGCTGAACCGTTTAGCTACTTTCGCCAACGCGGCGTAACTGAATCCAGCATCAACATCCTAGCGCGCGGTTTGCGCTGGTTTGATGAGGTCGCCAAAGACGTTTCGCAGAACGTGATTCGGGTTTATTACAGTGCTGAGAAGGTGGTCGTAGAGCGGTGGACCCAAGGCAAAAAAGACATTCAACGAACCTATGCCGTCGGCGAGAAATTTATTATCACGACCGGAAAAACCTATGCGCTAGAGATCATCGACAGCACGAGTAAGATGGCGACCAAAACCTTTGATGCAGGTGAAAAAATGGTACTTTCTGCCGCAAACGAAACCAAATCCTTGGCGCTTGAAGTCGAACAAACAGGTGAGCGAATCGTGGTGAATGTCACCAAGTACGTGGAGGATGGCTGGCAGAAAATGAAGGAGGCATTTTGAACACCAGAGCGCTGTGATTCCAACTAACAGACAGATAAAGTCGACTAGGCCTTATCTGTCTATCTATCTATCTAAGAAAACCATTGCCCTGAACCAAGGGCAATCAAGAACTCCAAGATCATCGTCAATTAACCACTATTGCGCAACCCCGCTGCCACGCCGTTAATCGTCATGTGTATCCCGCGCCGTACACGTTCGTCTTGGTCGCCGTTGCGGTAACGTTTTAGCAGCTCCACTTGCACGTGATTGAGTGGCGACATGTAGGGGAAGCGATTGCGGATCGAGCGCTTTAATAGCGGGTTGGCGGCTAATAAATCGCTTTGGCCCGAGATTGATTTCAATGCGGTGATGGTGGCGCTATGTCCCTCGCAAATACGGTTGAAGATGGTGTTGCGTAACTGCTCGTCGTTGACTAGTTCCGAGTAGCGGCGGGCGATGTTGAGGTCGCTTTTTGCTAAGACCATTTCCATATTGGATAACAAGGTGGTGAAGAACGGCCAGTTAACAAACATCTCTTGCAGCAAAGCCAAGCCAGTGTCAGGGTTAGCGGCTAAATAGGCGTTGACCGCGGAACCGAAACCGTACCAGCCGGGTAGCATCAAGCGGCATTGCGACCAGCTAAAGACCCACGGAATGGCGCGTAAGTCTTCAATCGCGGTGGTTTTTTTACGCGAAGCTGGGCGGCTACCGATGTTTAGTCCAGCGATTTCTGAGATCACGGTGGATTCCCAAAAATACTGCTCGAACCCTTCGGTTTCATAAACCAAATCGCGGTAAGCAGTGAAAGCATGTTCGGATAATGCGTCCATGCAAGCCAAATATTCTGGCTTGGGTGCAGGTTCAGTTTTAGCTAGCAAACTCGCTTCCAAGGTGGCGGCGGCTAATACTTCTAAATTGCGACGACCGACTTCGGGGTTAGCGTATTTGGCGGTGATGACTTCGCCTTGTTCGGTTAAACGAATTTGACCTTGTACCGCACCAGCAGGCTGGGCCAAAATCGCTTGGTAGCTCGGTCCACCGCCCCGACCGACTGAGCCGCCGCGACCGTGGAATAAACGCAGGCGCACATTTTTTTCGGCGAATACGTCGATCAAAGCTAACTCGGCTTTGTACAATTCCCAACCTGAGGTTAAGAAGCCGCCATCTTTATTGCTATCGGAATAGCCCAACATCACTTCTTGCGCATTATCGCGGCTTGCCAACAAGCGAGCGTATTCGGGCAAGCTTAATAAATGCCGCATGATCGGCGCGCTGTTTTGCAAATCGCCGATGGTTTCAAACAGCGGAATAATGTTCACATCCAAACGCGCTTCTTGCGGATGCAATAAACCGGCCTCTTTTAACAGAACCGCCAATTCCAATAAATCAGAGACGCTATCGGTTTTGGAGATAATGCAGTTCGGCACTGCGGCTTTGCCGTAGCGATCTTGCGCGGTGCGGGCGGCGCGGTAAATGGATAGCTCGGATTGCGTTTCTTCGGAATAGGTGATGTAAGGCGAAGCCAACGGGCGCGGTGTGCTGATTTCGGCCAGCAGCAATTGAATCCGCCCTGCTTCGTCTTGCTCTAAATAGCGGCACTCAGGATTGGCGCTGGCTAATAATTCAGCCACCACGCGTTCGTGCACATCGGAGTTCTGGCGCAAGTCGATCGGCGCTAACGAGAAGCCGAATACATCAACCGCACGACGCAAATGACGCAAACGACCGCGCGCTAAAGCAGCGGAGCCGTTGGACAACAAGGAGCGATGCACAATCGCTAAATCGGCCGACAACTGCTCAACGTTTTGATACGCCTCTGCGTCGCCCGTTGGATGAATCACCGGTTCACCGCCCAACAAATGCCGATACGTTGCCGCTAAGCGCGCATACATGCCGGCAATCGCGCGGCGATACGGCTCGTCTGAGCGATGCTGGGATTGATCGGGCGAATGGGCCGCCAATTGCAGCAACTCGTCCGACGCGCCAACCAATAATTGCGCCACCGATAATTGCGAACCCAGCGCGTGCAATTCTTCCAAATAAAAACGCAGAGCGCGGCCACATTGCATGGCCAAGGTTTTTTCCAAAATATCGGCGGTCACAAAAGGATTGCCATCGCGGTCGCCACCAATCCAGCTTCCCATTTTAAAGAAGCTGGGCAATTCCACCGCAGGATTAGAGTTGAATTGCTGACTTAATAAATCTTCCAATCCAGCGTACAAATTTGGCAGTTCGCGCAGCAGGGTGTAATCATAAAAAGTCAGGCCGTTTTCAACTTCATCCAAGACCGACAATTTAGACGTACGCAGCATGCGGGTCTGCCACAGGGTTAAGACCGCGCGATTTAAGGCTTCTTCGTTAGCGGCTGATTCTTCGGGCGTAAGCTGCATGCGGTCGCGTTCATTGAGCAAACGACCAATCACCATTTGGCAGTTCAAAATACTTTTGCGCTGCACTTCGGTGGGGTGCGCGGTCAGCACTGGGCTGATTAAAGCCGTTTGAAAGAATTCGAGTAATTCGGCTGGCTTGTGTCCGCTGTCTAACAATGAACTCAGAGTGAAGGCCAAGCTGCCTTGCTTTGGTGGTGAGCCAGCAATCAAGTGGGCGCGTGAGCGGCGAATATGATGTTGGTCTTCGGCGATATTGGAGAGGTGCGAAAAATAGCTAAAGGCGCGAATCACGCGGGTCAAATTGTCATTGCTTAATGAATTGAGCGACTGCTCCAAACTCTTCTTACCTGCTTCATCGCCATCGCGGCTAAATCGAATCGCACTCTGGCGCACCGATTCAATAATGTTGAAGATCGCTTCGCCGTGCTGGCTGCGTACCGTATCGCCCAAAATGCGGCCTAAATGACGGATGTCGTCACGCAATTGCTGATCTTTGTCGTCAGCGCCAGCGAGATTATTGAGATCGGAGGAATTGGATGCAGCAGGCGTAACCAGAGCGTTCATGCTAGGAATCTTTATCAAATAGCAAAATTAATCGGAAGACAAGCAAAATAATTTGTTTAAACACAGAAAAACGCGAACTTTCAAAATTAAATTCTGAAAATTCGCCGTTAAACGTGATTTTCCTCGCTTATGTTGCATTGCGTCAAGTGAATAAAATTAATCGCGCTTTTGCCAGATTTGCCAGCGCTCGTTACCAGCAAAAACGGGGATAGAATCATCGACTGGATTGTTTTCTAGGCAATCGAAATGAGGCGCTAACAACCCATCTAACTCGGCTTGGCTAATGGAGAAAGGCGGGCCACTTTTGGACGTGGCTTCGGTGATAAAAAAGAATCCCAGTAATAAGGACTTGGCAGGCAGCAATTGAGCCCACCGCGCCGCAAGCTGCGCACGCAAATGTAGCGGCAGCGCGCATAAAAAAGCGCGTTCATAAATGAACGCCAGCGGCTCGGCGGGCTGAAATTCAAAGAAATCGGCTTCAACAAAGCGATCAGCGCAGGCAGGATGGGCAGCTTTGGCAGCGGCAACGGCGGCAGGTGAAAAGTCAATCGCCGCCACATCCCAACCAAGCTGCGCGAGGAACGCCGCCTCATAACCCGTTCCGCAACCGGGAATTAAACAAGCCTGATTTGAGTGGTGAGTGATAGAGGAAAAATAGCGCTGCGCAGCGTGCGGAACGCCGCCCTTATCCCAAGGCATAAACTGCCGCTCAAACCGTTCATCCCAAAAAGCAGGATTGCTGGCGTCGCGTTGGGTAAAGGTGGGCGAATGAGGCATGGAGTGGAGCGAACTACTCCATAAAGAACGACCAAAGCTGCAATAAAACCACGCCACCCAAGAATCCGCCTGCAAACCAAATAATGGTGCGCAAAAGGCGATTGGTGGTGCGTTGTTCGTGCAGCAGTTGCGTGATTAATTGCGGTTGCGTGTCTTCGGCGGCGCGACTTAATGCGCCGTGCACCAAACGCGGCAACTGCGGCAAGATGTGCGCGTAACGCGGCGCTTCATTTTTCAAGTTTTGCCACAAACCCTGCCAACCCATTTGCTCGGCCATCCAGCTTTCCAAATACGGTTTGGCCGTTTTCCACAAGTCCAATTCTGGGTCAAGCTGACGACCTAAACCTTCGATATTGAGCAAGGTTTTTTGCAGCAAAACCAATTGCGGTTGCACTTCCACGTTAAAGCGACGCGACGTTTGGAATAAGCGCAGCAGCACGTTACCAAACGAAATATCTTTTAATGGGCGATCAAAAATCGGCTCACAACAAGCCCGCACCGCAGCTTCTAATTCATCGACCCGAGTATCTTTTGGCGCCCAACCGGATTCAATATGCGCTTGTGCCACGCGCTTGTAATCGCGTCTAAAAAAGGCCAAGAAATTTTGCGATAAATAATCTTTGTCGAAATCATTGAGCGTGCCGACAATCCCAAAATCGAGCGCAATATAGCGGCCCAAGGTAGCAGGATCAATCGACACCATGATGTTACCGGGATGCATATCAGCGTGAAAAAAGCCGTCACGAAAAACTTGGGTGAAGAAGATTTCCACACCGTCGCGCGAGAGCTTGTTCAAATCGACACCGGCTTCGATCAGCTTATCGATTTGCGACACTGGAACGCCACGCATGCGCTCCATCACGATGACCGAGTCCGAGCAAAAATCCCAAATCATTTCTGGCACCAACAGCAATTTGCCATCGGCGAAATTACGACGCAATTGGCTGCCGTTGGCGGCTTCGCGCATTAAATCTAATTCGTCGTGCAGATATTTATCGAACTCAGCAACGACTTCCTTGGGTTTAAGGCGCTTGCCGTCTTTCCAGCCCCATTCCAGCAAACCAGCCGCAACGTGCATCAAGGCCACGTCTTGATCGATGCTTTTTTTCATGGCTGGGCGCAGCACTTTGACCGCGACTTCACGACCGTCTTTTAAGGTCGCAAAATGCACTTGCGCAATCGAGGCGGAAGCCACCGGAATGCGCTCAAAAGTGGCAAATAATTGATCCGGCGGCGCGCCCAATGATTTGGTAATTTGGGCAATCGCCAAATCGCTATCAAACGGTGGAACGCGGTCTTGCAGCTTGGCGAGTTCATCGGCAATATCCATCGGCATCAAATCGCGCCGGGTCGATAACACCTGACCAAACTTAACAAAAATCGGGCCCAATTCTTCTAGCGCAAGCCGCAACCGCTGGCCGCGCGGCGCACTCAAGTCGCGCCAAAACAGCAGCAACTCTAAAGCACGCACCGCTCTTCCAGCGCCCAAGGTTGAAAACGCAATTTCGTCTAATCCATAACGCGCGGTGACTGAAAATATTTTTAATAATCGAGAAAATTTACCCAACATCCGAACGCGCCTTTTCACATTTTTCTAATCGCTTCATTAAGCGCTCAACATCATCCCGAGTGCGACTCACGTTTTGCGCAAATTCAGCGACTTGGGACGGACGAACTAGCATGGGATTTTCTTCTAAAAAATATTCCGCTAGATTTTCTTGCAGTTTTTGCGCATTGCTTTGCAAGGTGGAGAAAACTGATTTACTGGTTTGTGCAATTCGGCGGCCTGCGATGTCGCCAAACACTTTGCTTAACTCATGCTCTAGATCAGGCCGTAAATTTTTACCTAGGTCAGAAATAGTTTGCGCCAAATCCGCGTCGCCTTCTAACTTTACATACGAGGCAGCGCGCTCTTTGTTTTGCAAAATCAAGGGCACGTCCGAGGGATTGATGCGGATCGTGACATTGGCGACTTCATCGTCCGCGGCTGAATCAAGCTGTCCCTGTGCGTTAATTTTTAAACGCAATGCGATCGGCGCAATTTCAATGCACGCGACTTTGCCGGCGTGTTGCTGCAATTGCTCAGCGGCCCAAGGTTCTTGGGCTAGTAGGTGATTGAGGGCGGGCAGAATTAAAGTTGGGTTCATTTTCTGGTTATCAGTTGAGCTGGTTAAGCGTCAGGTCAACATTAGTCGTGCATCGATTTGAATCTTGGAAAAAATCTCGTCGCAACGGTTAGGCTGCCTATTCGCCGCTTTACTGCAGCTTTATTACAACTTATTTACAGCTTAATACCAGTATGCAAAGCCGCCACACCAGCCGATAGATTGAAGTAATTCACGCAATCCAAACCGGCTTCTTGCATCATCGTTTTTAAGGTTTCTTGATCAGGATGCATCCGAATTGATTCCGCCAAATACCGATAGCTGTCGGCGTCATTGGCGATCATTTTTCCTAGCCATGGCAAAACAGAAAAGGAATAAACGTCATACGGCTTTTGCAAAGCGGTCGCGACTTTAGAGAATTCCAACACCAATAATTTGCCACCCGGTTTGAGTACGCGTCGCATTTCGGCTAAGGCGGCATCTTTGTGGGTCATATTGCGCAATCCAAAAGCTACGGTGACACGATCAAAATAATTGTCTGGGAAGGGGATTTTTTCGGCGTCGCATAACAAGGTCGGGGTCAAAATGCCTTTGTTAAGCAAGCGATCGCGACCAACGCGCAACATCGATTCGTTAATATCGGTCAACCACACTTCACCGGATGGGCCGGCTTGTTTGGCGAATTCTTTAGACAAATCACCCGTACCACCGGCGATATCGAGCACTTTAAATCCTGGGCGCACACCAGCTTGAGCAATCGTAAATATCTTCCACGCCCGATGCAAACCGGCCGACATTAAATCGTTCATCACGTCGTATTTGGATGCGACAGAATGAAAAACTTCCGCCACTTTGTGGACTTTTTCATTTTCTTCGACTGTGGCGTAACCAAAATGGGTGGTATTTGTCATGATTTGTGCTCAATTTAGCGTGGAACCGAAAGATGCTGAATTATAGTTGTTTTGCCCTGGGGTTACAAAACTAGCTGGGATTTCTCGGTATTAGATCGGGACAGCGGTGGCGCTTGTCCTTGGTTGCGGAATTCACGTTATTGGTGCTGCGAGCGGATGGTAACCGCGCGGGTTGCCTGTACAGAAATGGTGACCTGCCGATTCACTTCTTAATGCGACGAGCAGCCTTTGGGTGCGGCCATCATGGGAATATCCCGCCCCGTCTCAGCAGGATAGCCCGCCGCTTGCAGCTTATCTAAATACTCTTGCCACAGCGTCGCTTGATTTTCACCCAGCCAATACAAGTATTCCCAAGTGAATAAGCCGCTGTTGTGACCATCATTAAAATGTGGCTGGACCGCGTAGTTACCGACTGGCTCTAGCGCCGTTAAAGACACATTACGCTTACCAGTTTGCAAAGTTTGCTGCCCTTCTCCGTGCCCTTGCACTTCGGCGGACGGGGAATACACGCGCAAGAATTCAAAGGGTAATGAAAAAGTTACCGACTCAAATTCGATTTCGAGCACTTTGGATTGAGTGCGGACTTGGATAGCTGTTGGAGTCATGATGTTATTTTGTTGTAGAGGTTGCAAAAGACTAGGCTAAGCGCGCTTGGATGGCCGCTTTTAACGCCGGAATCAAGCCAGCGCGCTCTCGCATTGCGGGATTAATGCTGCGCTCAACCTGCCCCCAAATTGGGTTAGGAAAATGCATATCGTCTTTAAAACGTGGAATCACATGCCAATGCAGATGCGGCACCATGTTGCCAAAACTGGCTAAGTTGATTTTATCGGGTTGAATCACGTCACGAATCGCCTGCTCAACCTGCCAAACTACATTCATCATCAAGGTACGCTTTTCCAACGGCAAATCGCTCATTTCCTGCACGTGCTCGTGCCAGATGACGCGACAAAAACCGGGATAGTGCGCATCGTTGACTAACACAACGCGCCATTCGTCGGCTTTGACAATCACGTCACCTTGTTGCTGACATAACTCGCACTGGCTATTGGGCATGTTCATCGGTTCCTATGGACGAAAATAATCACACTAACACGCGCTCAATGCCGCCGTTGTTGGCGTTGGCAACATAGTCTTGCATCCAGTTTTCGCCCAACAAATGCTTGGCCATCTCGACCACGATGTAATCAGCAGTGCTGCCGCTGTCCTCATTAAAGCGGGACAAGCCTTGCAAGCAAGCGGGACACGAGGTGAGGATTTTGACGTCACCATCAAAACCATCGGCACGCAGTTTGTTTGCGCCTTTCGTCATCTCGTCTTCTTTGCGGAAGCGGATTTGGGTAGAAACATCTGGACGGGAAACCGCCAACGTACCGGCTTCGCCGCAGCAACGATCGTTCTTCTCAATCTTTTGTGCATCGACCGTGGTGATCAAACCGTTCACCGTTTTAAGCGGGTCTTGCAATTTCATCGGTGTATGGCACGGGTCGTGATACATATACCGCGTACCCGTTACGCCTTCTAATTTAACGTTCTTTTCCAATAGATATTCGTGAATATCGAGCATGCGGCAACCCGGGAAAATTTTCTCAAACTGGTAACCCGCCAATTGGTCGTAGCACGTACCGCACGACACCACCACGGTTTTAATATCGAGGTAATTTAAGGTGTTCGCCATGCGATGGAACAGCACGCGATTGTCAGTGATGATTTTGTCGCCTTTTTCAAAATCGCCCGCGCTGCGCTGCGGATAGCCGCAACACAAGTAACCCGGTGGTAGCACCGTTTGCACACCAACATGCCACAACATGGCTTGGGTTGCCAAACCGACTTGGGAGAACAACCGTTCTGAGCCGCAACCCGGGAAATAAAATACCGCTTCGGTATCCGCATTTGTTTGCTGCGGATTACGAATAATCGGCACGACTTTATCGTCCTCAATATCGAGCAAAGCACGCGCGGTTTTCTTGGGCAGATTACCCGGCATTTTTTTATTGATGAAGTGGATTACCTGTTCTTTGATCGGCGCTTTACCAACAGACGATGGCGGCGCTTTGGTTTGCTTTTTAACCCACGATTTGAGCAAAGTATTTCCCCAACGCTGGGCTGTAACACCGACGCCAAAAATCATCGTGCGTGCCGCTTTGATCGTCGCAGGGTCTTTCGCATTCAAGAAAAACATCGAGGTCGCGGTGCCGGGATTGAAGGACTTTTTGTCCATCTTGCGCAATAAATTACGCATATTCATCGACACATCACCAAAGTCAATATTGACCGGGCAAGGGGTTAAACACTTATGGCAAACGGTGCAATGATCGGCCACGTCTTCAAATTCTTCCCAATGCTTGATCGATATCCCGCGCCGCGTTTGTTCTTCGTATAAAAAGGCTTCTACCAGCAGCGAGGTCGCTAAAATTTTATTGCGTGGTGAATACAATAAATTAGCGCGCGGAACGTGGGTCGCGCACACCGGTTTGCATTTACCGCAGCGCAAACAATCTTTCACGCTATTGGCAATCGCACCGATATCGCTTTGCTGCATGATGAGCGATTCGTGCCCCATCAAACCGAATGACGGTGTGTAGGCGTTACGCAAATCGGCGTCTAAGCCAGATAAATTAAGCAATTTACCTTTGTTAAAACGACCTTCAGGATCGATGCGTAATTTGTAGTCGCGGAAATCTTTAATCTCGGCTTCGGTGAGATATTCCAACTTGGTGATACCAATTCCGTGCTCGCCAGATATCACCCCATTCAAGCGACGCGCCAAAACCATAATGCGATCAACCGCTTTGTGCGCGACTTGCAGCATATCGTAATCGTCGGAATTGACCGGTAAATTGGTGTGCACATTGCCGTCACCAGCATGCATGTGCAGCGCGACAAATACGCGGCTACGCAACACTTTTTTGTGCGTCGCGACGCATTGATCCAAGATTAATTTAAAGGCCGAACCGGTAAACAATTGGCGCAATTGGGCGCGTAATTCGTTTTTCCATGAAATCCGAATCGTGCGATCTTGCACCACATCGAATAAGGTCGCTGTCGGTTGCCGTTGCAAACGTTCTTCTAAGACTGGCGTGAGTTTTTCCAAGCCAATGTCTGCTAGTTGCGAAATGAACTCGACTAGCGGCTTATCCAATTCCTGCAATAGCGTTTCCCAGCGAGTACCGACTGCTTGCAGCAACACTTGCGCTTGCGCGATCCGGTCTTCGAAAATTTCGGCCGCAGGAATTTCTTCGCCATCCGCGTCTTCGTTTTTACCTAGAGGTAGATTCCCCGTCGCGAAATAATCACGTAACGCCGCAACCAAGGCCAATTTATTTTGAATCGACAATTCAATATTGATGCGCTCGATCCCGTCGGTGTATTCACCCATGCGATCAAGGGGGATTACCACGTCTTCGTTGATTTTGAAGGCGTTGGTATGCTTGGAAATGGCGGCAGTTTTAGCGCGATCGAGCCAAAACTTTTTGCGCGCTTCAGGCGAAACGGCGACGAAGCCTTCGCCCACGCGGGTGTTCGCAATCCGAATAACTTCCGACGCCGCCAACGCGACCGCGTTTTCATCGTCGCCCACGATGTCGCCAAACAGCGCCATCTTTGGTAAGACGCCGCGTTTAGATTTGGTGGTGTAACCAACTGCGCGTAGATAACGTTCGTCCAAATGTTCCAAGCCAGCCAAAATCGCGCCGCCTTGTTTGGTTTGTCCGTCTAAGTAATCTTTGATCTCCACAATCGACGGAATCGCATCGCGCGCTTGGCCGAAAAACTCCAAGCAAACCGTGCGCGCAAATTTTGGCATCTTGTGCAAAATCCAGCGCGCTGAGGTGATCAAGCCGTCGCAACCTTCTTTTTGAATTCCGGGCAAACCAGCTAAGAATTTATCGGTGACGTCTTTACCCAAACCTTCTTTGCGGAAGGTGCGACCGGGGATGTCGAGTTGTTCAGTTTTAAACGGCGTTTGCTGGCCGGGATGAGTCCATTCCAATTTAAATTTGGCGACTTCTACATCGTGAATCTTGCCTAGGTTGTGCTCCAAGCGCGTGACTTCTAGCCAATCGCCATTCGGATCAACCATGCGCCATGACGCTAAATTGTCCAGTGCGGTGCCCCATAACACGGCTTTTTTACCGCCCGCATTCATCGCCACGTTACCGCCTATGCAGGATGCTTCGGCAGAAGTTGGATCGACCGCAAACACGAAGCCGGCTTTTTCAGCCGCATCAGTTACGCGTTTAGTGACCACGCCAGCACCCGAATAAATCGTGGCGTATGGCGTGCTTAGTCCCGGCAAGACGGTCATTTCTACCGCGCCCAGGGTTTCTAATTTTTCGGTATTAATCACCGCCGAGCGCGGTGTTAATGGAATCGCGCCGCCGGTATAACCTGTTCCGCCGCCGCGCGGGATGATAGTTAGTCCTAACTCGAAGCAGCTTTTAACTAGCCCCGCCATTTCGTCTTCGGTATCTGGTGTGAGCACCACGAACGGGTATTCCACGCGCCAGTCGGTCGCGTCGGTGACGTGCGAAACGCGGGATAAACCGTCAAACTTGATATTATCTTTGGCGGTGTAACGGGCCAATAATTTGGTGGCGCGTTTGCGTAAATCGTAGGTATTACGAAACTCTTGGGCGAATTTTTCGACCGCGCCACGTGCCGCTTGCAACAATATCGCTACGCTTTTACTGCGTTCTATCCCTTGTTCGTCTTGGTCTGGGTCTTGCACACGACGCTTTTCCACCTCGGCTAGCCGATGATTGAGCGCATCGATTAACGCTTGGCGGCGTTTGGGATTGTCGAGCAAGTCGTCCTGCAAATACGGATTACGCTGCACCACCCAGATATCGCCCAATACTTCGTACAACATGCGTGCCGAACGGCCGGTTTGACGCGCTGCGCGCAAGGTATCCAAAACGTGCCAAGCGGGTTCACCCAACAAACGAATCACGATTTCGCGGTCGGAAAATGAGGTGTAGTTGTACGGAATTTCGCGCAAGCGCGTAGGTGCGGCATCGGGACGAGCAAGATTTAGAGCGTGAATTTGAGCAGGAGCGTTCATGGGAGCTTGTTATAAAAATGCAAGGGCAGCAAACCGTGGAACCGAAATATCAGCAAAACAACACAACTTCGGTCAATTTCGGCAAAAAAGTGACGAAATTCTTAAATAAAGACTTTATTAAACGAAAAACTGCGCCCAGCAAGGTAAGGCATAGAAAATAATTCGCACCATTTTATCGTATTGCGTTGCACCACGTTGTACCTGTGTAACTCTTTCTCGCGTCAAAACGAAATTAAATTAGGAATAAGGCGTCCTTTTCGCCCCAAATTGGACAAAAAATCGAAATTTATTTGGCTTTGCACTATTTTATTCAGCCGATTTCTTAACTACCCGTTCGTGCGCCAAATATTCCACGTCATTTTGCCCAGCCCCTTAAACAAAATGAATTAATGGATTACAAACGGCCCAAATTACACCCGATTTCACTGAAATAATCATATTTATTCAACCACTTATGACTACTCCACGAAGTTAAAGCAGTGGTTTTCAGCTTATAATGCTCGATTATTTTGCAACGGATTTGGCTGGCCTTTATGAGTACCGACTATTTAAAAAAAATATTAACTTCCCGTGTTTATGATGTCGCCATCGAAAGTCCGTTAGAACTCTCCCCCACCCTGACCGAGCGCTACCACAACCGCATTTTCTTCAAGCGTGAAGACATGCAAAACGTGTTTAGCTTCAAAATTCGCGGCGCGTACAACCGCATGGCGCAGCTCTCGCCGCAAGAATTAAAGCGCGGCGTCATTTGCGCCTCGGCTGGTAATCACGCGCAAGGTGTGGCGTATTCAGCCGCCAAACTGAAGTGCCACGCCACTATCGTAATGCCTAGCTCGACACCGCAAGTCAAAATCGATGCGGTCAGAATGCACGGTGGTAACAATGTAGAAGTTGTCCTGCATGGCGACTCCTATTCGGACGCGTACGCTCACGCGCTAATGCTACAAAAAAAGCACAAGCTAACTTTCGCCCATCCCTTCAACGATCCTGATGTCATCGCTGGACAAGGTACCATCGGGATGGAAATTTTGCGTCAACACGCCGAGCCTATCCACGCGATTTTTATCCCAGTTGGCGGCGGCGGTTTGTTGGGCGGTGTGGCGGCCTACGTTAAAGCTGTGCGCCCAGAAATCAAAATCATCGGCGTTGAGACGGTAGATGCTGATGCGATGAAACGCAGCTTAGAAACCGGCAAGCGGGTTGATTTACCGGAAGTCGGTTTATTTGCTGACGGCACCGCCGTTAAATTGGTCGGCGACGAAACTTTCCGCCTCGCGCAGCTTTATGTTGATGAAGTCATCTTGGTCGATACCGACGCGATTTGCGCCGCCTTAAAAGACGTATTTCAAGACACGCGCAGTATTTTGGAACCGTCCGGCGCGTTGTCGATTGCGGGTGCTAAAGCCTATTTGGAACGAGCAAAAGCCAATAAAACGCCGCTTAAAAATGAAAGCCTCATCACCATCGCCAGCGGCGCGAACATGAACTTTGATCGTCTGCGCTTCGTCGCTGAACGCGCCGAAGTCGGTGAAGCACGCGAAGCCGTTTTTGCGGTGACCATCCCAGAAGAACGCGGCAGCTTCAAGCGGTTCTGCGAATTGGTCGGGCCGCGTAATGTGACCGAATTTAATTACCGCATCAGCGACCAACAATCGGCCCACATCTTCATCGGCATCCAAGTCAACAACCGCGATGAATCGGGCAAAATCGCCAAGAGTTTTATCAAGCACGGTTTTGCCACGCTCGATTTGTCGGGCGATGAATTGGCCAAATTACATATCCGCCATTTGGTCGGCGGCAAGAGCGATTTGGCTAAGGATGAAATCCTATACCGCTTTGAATTCCCAGAACGTCCGGGCGCGTTGATGCGCTTCTTGTCCAGCATGGCGCCGAATTGGAATATCAGCTTATTCCATTACCGCAATCACGGCGCGGATTACGGCCGTATTTTGGTCGGCCTGCAAGTGCCGAAAAACGAAATGCGCGAATTCAAAAAATTCCTCGCCAATTTGGGCTACCGCCATTGGGACGAAAGCAGCAATCCTGTGTACAAATTATTCTTAGCTCAAGGCAATCAGAAATAAGTCATGCAAGAAAATACTCCCGACAATTCTGCCCTTGGCAAAACTAGTACCTACGTCACGCAATATGACGCCAGTTTGCTGTTTCCGATCCCGCGCGCGGCCAAACGCGCCGAAATTGGCTTGGGCGCAAGCCTGCCATTTTTTGGCATGGATATTTGGAATGCCTATGAGGTTTCTTGGTTAAATTTACGTGGCAAACCACAAATCGCGATTGCCACGTTTATGGTGCCAGCCGATTCGCACAACATCATTGAATCCAAATCGTTCAAGCTGTATTTAAATTCATTCAACCAAACGAAGTTGGCTGATTCGGATGCTTTATTAACGTTGCTTAAGCAAGATATTTCGGCCGGCTTTGGCGCGCCAGTGCAAATTAAGTTGACGTTGCCTGAGCAATTTTCGCAATATCAATTCGGTGAATTGAGCGGATTATTATTAGATCGGCTGGACATCGACGTTGACCAATATTCACCGAATACCGCGTTGTTGAAATCGGATAGTGAAGCCGCGCCAATCGAAGAAACCTTGGTGTCTCATTTATTGAAATCCAATTGCTTAGTCACCGGCCAACCCGACTGGGCAAGTGTGCAAATTCATTATGTCGGCGCGCCGATTGAGCAAGAAGGTTTGCTGAAATATTTAATCGGATTTCGCAACCACAACGAATTCCACGAGCAATGCGTTGAGCGTATTTTCAACGATATTTTAGTCGCCTGTAAGCCGCAAAAACTGGCTGTCTATGCGCGCTACACCCGCCGTGGTGGATTGGATATTAATCCGTGGCGCAGTAATTTTTCTAGCAATCAAACCCCGTCCAATTTACGCAATTCGCGACAATAATTTTTTACTTTAACTATCCGCCATGACCATTCTTAATTTACGCAACCTAGCGGCTTTATTGGTATTAAGCAGCGCTTTTTCAGCGAACGCCCAAACCGAAACAACTAGCCCAGCAAACACCGATCAATCTAGTTGGTTTCCGAGCATCTCAACGCTGTATAACAGCGCCGTCACTACCACAGAAAATCTGTACGACAACGGTCGTTTATCGATTATTTTGTCGGGTTACACTTGGCACGATCCGCGCACCTATTCGCCAGCAAAACGCGCAACCTTAAATGCCGACGCTTGGGGTTTCGGTGTGAGTAAAGAATTGCGCGACGCGAAAGATAATGAAGAAAGTATCCAAATCTTGGCGATTTCCGATTCGCATTTCAAACCACAAATTAACGCGAGCTACACCTATCAATGGATGAAGCCAATTGGCGGCAATTGGGAAATTGGCGCTGGCGTTAATGCTGGCTTGGTTAGCCGCACCGACATCTTTAACAGCATTCCATTCCCAGGCATTTTGCCGATGTTTTCAGTCGGCACGCGCGACACCAAAGTCACCATGACTTATGTGCCGCATCTGTCTGGCAGCGTCAACGGTAACGTGCTGTATTTCAACTTGCGCGTGGCAGTTAAGTAATTAAAAGGCAATTAATTTAAGTTTGTTACACACATCGAGAGTTACTCTGCTCAATATCCAACAGAAAAAGCTCTCGAAGTTGCACATTGTGGCAAGAAGCCTATAATTTGCGCCACGCGAACTTTTGAGGCGTTGTTTTACTCCTTCCTAGCACCATGACGAATATTTCAAAAATCCTGCCTGCCACGAACGTGCTATTAAATCTTGAAGTTTCCAGCAAAAAGCGGGCTTTTGAACAAGCCGGACTTTTGTTCGAAAATAATTGCGGAATAGCCCGATCAACTGTGTCTGAAAACCTGTTCGCGCGCGAGCGTTTAGGCTCCACTGGCTTGGGACATGGCGTAGCAATTCCTCATGGGCGCATCAAAGGATTAAAAAAGCCTGTTGCGGCCTTCATCCGCTTGGCTGAGCCAATTCCATTTGAGTCGCCCGACGGCGAACCTGTGCATCTGCTGATCTTTTTGCTCATGCCTGACAATGTCACCAAGCAGCATTT
This sequence comes from Sapientia aquatica, assembly GCF_004358105.1. Classification (GTDB taxonomy): domain Bacteria; phylum Pseudomonadota; class Gammaproteobacteria; order Burkholderiales; family Burkholderiaceae_D; genus Solimicrobium; species Solimicrobium aquaticum. The sequence goes on from NZ_SMYL01000006.1 coordinate 22,677, forward strand.
GGCGATTCTGGCCGAAATCGCTGAGATGTTTTCCGACGCCACCGTGCGCAATGAACTCAGCACCGAAGCCGATGCAACCGCAGTGCATCAACGCCTGATGGCTTGGCAACCTCAAATAACGGCTTAATTAAGAATTCAGCAATAAAGCCTAGGCATTAGAGCGAGCGGCTGTGGTTAAGGGCGCTAATTAATGGCTATAATAGACCGTTAATTTAACTCGCTCTGGGTCACCCCTTCATGCCAAATCCTAGTACGCTTTCGATCCAAAACATCTACGAAGACAACCGCGATTTGCTCAAATTGGGCTGGTTTGCGGGCTGCTCGGGCGGCGATAAATTAATCTTTGGTGATGCCACATCTGCCGCTGACCAAGTTGGCCATTTAAACTTAATCCACCCAGGTCGGATTCAAGTCATGGGACACCAAGAAAAAGCCTACTACGAGCGCATCTCGGTCAATACCCGCGCTCACCTGTTCCGCGATCTGGTTGCGGGTGGCACGCCCGCGGTAATTATTGCTCAAGGCCTTGAAACGCCCGCCGATTTGATGGCGGTGTGCGACGACAATAATATTCCGCTGTTCTCTACCCCGCTGCCTTCCGCTCAAGTCATCGACTTCCTGCGCGTGTTTTTATCCAAACGTTTAGCGCAACAAACAACCATGCACGGCGTTTTCATGGACGTGCTCGGCGTTGGCGTGTTGATTACGGGCGAATCCGGTTTGGGCAAGAGCGAGTTGGGCTTGGAGTTGATTTCTCGTAGCCACGGTTTAGTGGCCGACGATGCGGTCGAGTTTTCGCGCATTGCGCCAAACATGATTGAAGGCCGCTGCCCGCCATTACTGCAAAATTTACTCGAAGTACGCGGCTTGGGCTTGTTGGATATTCGTGCCATTTTTGGGGAAACTGCGGTGCGCCGCAAAATGCGTTTGAAGTTGATCGTGCACCTAGTTCGGCGTAGCACGTTAGAAGAAAACTTTGAACGCTTGCCGATTGACGCGCAAACCGAAGAAGTGCTGGGCCTTGCCATCCGCAAAGTAACCATTCCAGTGGCCGCTGGTCGAAATATTGCGGTGTTGTTGGAGGCCGCGGTTCGGAACACGATTTTGCAGTTGCGCGGCATTGATACTCTCCAAGAATTCATGGAGCGACAACGCAAAGCCATGAGCGACGAAGAAGAGTAATCACCCACCTTTAACTCTGGAAAACCATGCGTATTTTTCTCATTTCAGGCATTTCGGGATCGGGTAAATCGGTCGCATTAAACGTTCTCGAAGACGCTGGTTTTTATTGCGTGGATAATCTTCCACCGTCGTTGTTATTGCAGTTAATTGATACCTTGGCACGCGATGGAATCGATAACGTTGCCGTTGCGATTGACGCGCGCAGTTCCAGTTCGATGGGCGGCTTAATCAATAGCATGCATCTGCTCAAATCACGCGGCCACCAACTTGATTTATTATTTCTGACGGCTAAAACCGACTCATTAATTGCCCGCTTTTCCGAAACCCGCCGCAGCCATCCGCTGTCGCACCGACTGCTGCCAGGTCAAAATCCAAACGATCCGCGCACGCTCATTGAGTGCATACACATCGAGCGCAAACTGCTCAGTGATATTGAAGTGCTGGCCGCCGTCATTGACACCTCTGGGCTTAAAGCCAATCAACTGCGTATTTGGATCAAAGATCTGGTCAAAATCGAACGTAGCAGCATCACGATCTTGTTTGAATCTTTCGCCTTCAAAGTTGGCGTGCCGCTCAATGCGGATTTAGTGTTTGACGTTCGGACGATTCCGAATCCACATTACGACGTTAATTTACGCCCGTTGACCGGCAAAGATTTGCCGGTCAAGCTGTTTTTGGAAGACCAAGAAGAAGCGCAAGAAATGCTCGGTGACATCAGCAGTTTTATTGAAAAATGGCTGCCCTCATTTAAATACGATAATCGCAGTTATCTCACTATTTGTATCGGCTGCACCGGCGGACAACATCGCTCGGTGTATTTTGTTGAGCAATTGGCTGAACGCTTCAAAGCCACCGAACAAGTCATTATCCGGCACCGCGAAATTCAATAATCGCCCACGCAATTTCACCTAAGCGCTGCATAAAAAATGGCTGAATTTCTTCAGCCATTTTTTTCATCAATTTGCGTTTGCTGCAAGCACGCCCCAGATAAACCTCACATCAGCACTTTACGCATCCTATCGCTGGTGTACCACAACGCCAACACAGCCAAGACGACGCAGGTAATGATCGGCGCCAACATATCCAGTGTCGTTACCACTTCGTTATTCAAAATTTTGGTCATTAATTGATTTTGCGAAATCAGCGGGATCCATTTAAACCACACTGGATCGGCGCCTTGCTTAAACATACTCATCATCGAAATCAACGGTGCAATCACAACCAAGAGCGTGGCGCGCGCTTGGGCTTCTTTATGTGTTTTGCCGTTAATTGCAATGGCGATTTGCAGAGCAGACAAACAAAAACCCAAGGGCAATAGCACCAGCACCATCATCAGCATTTCGGAGCCGCTAAACTGCAATAGAATTTTGACCGTTTCGTTCCGTATCAATAAGGACGAAGGGAAAATACTGAGCACACTAAATATCACCACCAACATCGTCAACGTGCTCACCGCTAACCACTTCCCAATCGCAAAAGTCCAGCTCGCTACCGGATTCATCATCAATGGTTCTAGCGACCCACGTTCGCGCTCACCCGCCGAGGTATCAATCGCGGCGTACAACCCAGCCGACACCATGGTCAACATTAACATCATCGACATCACACTTTTGAGTTGCGCGCCTGTATCGGCGGTGCGGCTTAAGTGACGTTCTTGTACATCGACCACGTTTAATATATCGGGCGATACACCGCGCATGGATAAATTCATCACCGCCATTTCGTTAGCAAAACTTTGCATTAAATGCTTCAGTGGACGGACACCGGTTTGGGTATCTTGATTGGCCACATCAAGCACGATGTACACGGTTGGTCGCTCGCCATGTGCTAGCTTGTCAGAGAAATCTTTATCGATCACCAAAACTGGATCAATCAGATTTTTGCTTTGTAATTGCTCTTCATAGTCAGCTGGTGCCTCTTTGATTTCGTATCCTTGGCGCTCGACAAAATTTTGGAATTGCGGTGCATTCTTAATTCCCGAAACCAAGATCACTTTTTTCTCAACTTGCTTTTCAATCCGATTCGTCATTTCTGACATAAAAATCATCATGAACGGCATACCAAATAAGGCCAGCACCACGACCATCATCATGGTGCGTTTGTCGCGCAGGCTGTCGAGCAATTCTTTATAGGCGATGGCTAGAATCATCTTCATACGGCACCTCGCAATTGTGCTTTCGATTCAAAGGCTAATTTAACAAAGGCATCTTCGAAATCGGTTTCGCCGGCTTGTTCCAATAGCTGCCCTACCGTTCCTTGCGCGACGGTATTGCCGTGCGCGACCACCACGACATCATCGCAAAGCCGTTCAACTTCTTGCATGATATGGGTTGAGAAAACAATACATTTACTACCGCCCTCAGGCGAACGCAGCCAACGCAAAAACTCACGTAAGGCGCGCGTCGCAACCACATCCAAACCATTGGTTGGTTCGTCCAAAATAATATTTTTTGGGTCGTGCACTAATGCGCGCGCCAAGGCGGTCTTCATTTTTTCGCCCTGACTAAATCCATCGCAGCGGCGCTCTAAGAGTGATTTTAAATCCAGCGCTTCGGCTAAAAAATCAGCCCGTTGATCGGCTTGTTGGCGCGACATGCCGTGCAAGACGCCGTAATAGACGATATTTTCACGCGCGGTTAAGCGTGGATATAAACCACGTGCATCCGACAGCACGCCCATTTTTGCTTGGGTGGTTTGTTCTCCAGCGTGAACCGCAACGCCATCGACCAAAATCTGTCCACCATCTTGTTTGAGTAACGCGGCAATCATACGCAAGGTGGTAGTTTTTCCCGCACCGTTTGCGCCCAACAGGCCGGTGACTTTTCCATCTTCTGCGGTAAAGCCGATATTTTTTACCGCCTGCACCACTTCGCCTTTGGAACGTGACCAACGCTTAGTGGATGGGCGGATGAATTGCTTGGATAGGTTTTCTACCACGATCATGGTTGCACCTCTTTCGCAACAGAAGTTGATGGCGCAGTGGGCGCGATCCAGACGCTAGGGCGGGGAATTTGCTTTACGCAAGACGCATCTACGTTAATCGCTTCTTGCTCGGATTTGGCATTAATAAAATCGGTCGCCACGTCAGCCAAGCAGGTTTGCGTTAGCACGCCGTGACCTGAGTTATCTAAGACGATATGACGCGTTTTTGCGCCCAAGGCTTTGGCGACCTGCGCTGCATGCCAAGGCGGAGTGACCGGATCAGCGCCGCCACTCAATAACAAGACTGGCGTGCTACTCACCGGCGTCGTATAAAAAGCTTGCGGTACGCTGCTGCGCGGCCAGTTCTTACAGACTTTCAAATACAGTTGTTTGTGTAAATCCCCGAAATCGTTGCCTTCCCGAGGCGGCGATGCATTCTTCAACATGCTGTCGTATTCTTCAGAACACACTACCGAAAAATGCATCCCGAACGAAATAGCGCCCGGATTTGGCAAACCGCCAGCGCCGCTTAAAGCGAGCAAGGGATTAAAGTTGCCGCGATTGGCTTGCAGAATAGCGTTAGGCAAACCGGCTGTGTTGACAGGGGTGTAAATAACGCGGCTCACCCAACCCAAGACATCGTCGCGGGTAATGGTGACCGATTCGGTAGTTCCTAAACGGGGGTGCGTTAATTGGGTCTTTTGCGGCAAACCAGCCAATAATTTTTTCCAATCTTGCTGCAACCTTGGATAGGCTTTTTGGCAGAGGGCATCTTTACTGCAATCGTCAAATAGGCGATTCAAGGATTTCTGTAAATCGTCATCGGCCAGCATGACCTCAGGCTGAACCACGCCATCCAAAATCGTACGATGCACATTTGCTGGGAACTGGCGCACGTATTCCAGCGCGGCGCGTGTTCCATACGAAATTCCAATCAAGTCGATTTGCGGATAATTTAACGCTGCGCGCACCGCATCTAAATCTTGCATGGCGATGCTGGTGGTGTACCAACGTAAATCACCGTGTGGTAATTTCTCCAGCTTGGTCTTGCATTTTAAGATTTCCTGCACTTCAAAATCGGGCTGGCCGATGCCACTCAAGCCGTCGCTTTCGGGACATTCTAGCGGCGCAGATTTACCCGTGCCGCGTTGATCGACGAAGACCAAATCATGCCGCCGCTGCAGTTTCTCAAATAAAGTTTGCATCCAACTTGCCACGCTAATCGCGCTCTGTCCTGGGCCGCCGGCTAACAAGAAAATCGGATCCGGCGCTTTGCTTTTGTCTTGCGCTGGCAGCACAATAAAATGCAAATCAATTTGCTTGCCGCTCGGCTCATTCGGATTTAACGGTCGCTTTAATTGGCCGCATTGCACCTGCTGGGCGAAGCCTTCGACCCGACACGAATGGAGCAAGTCGGTAGCCTGCGCGGCAGAATGGTTCAACGAGAAAAAGGCGAACAACAAAGAGGGAATCAATTTAGGAAGAGAAAACTTCCGCAGCGGGGAATGATTCATTGTTACTCTCGGAATAACGAAGGAGCAACGATTCTACCTTTAGTTAAATGACAGCAACAATAATTTTTTAATCGGCGCGGGCAACGGTGCGTCGGCGCAACGCTCTAGCGGATACCAAACGTAGGCATCCTCCGCGATTGCTGTTGTCCGTTGCTTTAAGGTGCAACGATAAGGCGTGATGTCGAGCTTGTAATGGCTGAATGCATGGCTGATTTGATCGAGTTTTTGTACCGCATCGAGTTCACCAAAGGCGTCCAAGGCGCGTTGGAAATTGGAGCGCAGTTCTGCGGCAATCGAGGGATTTTCAGAGTCTTCTGGGTCGAGAAAATCGAGTTCAGGCAATGAAAATAAGCCACCCCAAATCCCGCTCTCGGGCCGTTTTTCCAATAACACCTGCTCGTTATCGACCACCATCAACATGATGACTTGTTTGGTCGGCGTGATTTTCTTAGCCTTTTTAGTAGGCAACTCAGCAACCCGATTGGTCGCTAACGCCACGCATCTTTTTTGTAGGGGACAAACCAGACAAAGCGGCTTAGTTCGAGTGCACAAAGTCGCACCCAAATCCATTAAGCCCTGGGTGTAGGCTTGGATTTTTTCGGTCTCGCGTGCATCGGGCATTAAGGCTTCGGCGCGTTGCCACAAGTCTTCTTCAACGACCCGGGTCGAAGGCAATCCGTCAATGCCAAACACGCGGGTAAATACGCGCTTCACATTGCCATCCAAAATCGCAGCGCGCGCGCCGTAGGAAAATGCGGCGATTGCTGCCGCAGTCGAGCGACCTATGCCGGGCAAATCGGCGAGCAATTCTGGCTGATGCGGGAACACGCCGTTGTATTCAGCCACTACCCGCTTAGCGCAAGCGTGCAGGTTTCGAGCGCGGGTGTAATAGCCAAGGCCACTCCAATGCGACATGACCTGTTCGCTGCTGGCTTTGGCGAGGTCGAAAACCGTCGGAAAACTGCTGAGAAATTTTTGATAGTAGGGAATGACCGCGGTTACCTGAGTCTGCTGCAACATGATTTCAGATAACCAAACGCGGTATGCTTCGCGGCTTTGCTGCCACGGCAAACTGTGTCTGCCGTGGACTTTTTGCCAGTTGACGACATCGTCCGAAAAGCTCGGATCGGCGTATGGATTTACTTCGGAATGACTGGCGCTATCTTGTTCAGAAACCGATTTTACAAGTCGCTTCAAGCTGCCACCGGTATATTTCCAATTGTGCCCGCCAAGGCGGAATTGATTTCAGCCTCGAGTTCAGCCAAGCCATTTTTGAGGCCTTCCAAATCCGACTGCATCACTTCAAACGACATAATTTTGTCTTCTAAACTGTCGGTTGCCATGTGGATGCGCTGTATCGATTGCATGCGATTTTTTAGCTGAGATTTGTGCTCTTGAATTTGCGCTTCCAGCGGTGCCATGATCGCTTTTTGCCACGCTTCGACGTCACGATTGGCGCTTAAAAAACATTGCTTAACGCGATTGGCGATCGAATCAAAAAACTTTTGCATCAAGGCCACGCGCGAATTGGTCATCAAAGTTACTACGCCAAATTGCTGATGGAACACCGCTTCAACGGCATCTAATTCGGCGCGGTATTTGTCCAATGAGAATGGCATCGGCGTGCTTAAAGCCAGACCGTGTTCGGTTGAGAATTTTTTGTACATGATGCTCATCATTTCAAAAATCTCATTGGTCTTTTGATTGGACATATGCAAATTGCGCTTATTGCGCGCGAAGAATTCTTTGACCGCATCGACTAAGCCGGCTGATAAGCGGCTATTAGCCATCGTGTCGCGGGTGCGGCGCACTTCTTCTTTCAAAATATCCATACCGAGGCTGGTGAACACTTCGGTCGATAAGCGCGTAAATACGGCGCGCGTTCCTTGCAACTTCATCAGACTTTGATCGAATTCTTGCTTCTCGATTTCGACGCGCTTCATCATGTGCTCGATGACTTTTTTGTTCTTACCGCGCAGGCTTTTTAATTCAGACAATTGCTCAAAAACGCCACGATGCCGCGCTCCCAGCAAGGAATGTTGTACTGCCAACAGGCCGTGAATATCTTTGTTTAATTGGGTCCGAATAATTTCTTGTTTTGCGGGGATCAATTCATCCGACAAGGCGTATTCCAATTTAGGCAAGCGGCTTTTAGCCAGCAAATGCGCGTCGCCATGAATTTTTGCGACCAAACCTTTTTGCGCCGAAACTGGGAAAATTTGGTTCTCTTGCAGCGATAACAGATGTGCGGCGGTCGTGATTTGGCTCTTAATTTGACTTTCGACTTCGGCTTCCGAACGCAGCTCGTCCCACATGCTGTCGATCTTATTCAAAATCACCATACGCCCTGGACCAGCACCAATATGATTGCGCCACACGTCGATATCGCTCTTGGTTACGCCAGTGTCGGCGGCCAAAATAAACAACACCGCATGCGCGTTGGGAATCAAGTTCAAGGTCAACTCTGGTTCCGTACCAATTGCGTTCAAGCCCGGCGTGTCAACAATGATCAAACCGTCTTTTAATAGTGGATGCGGGAAATTGATAATCGCGTGCCGCCATTGCGATACTTCAACCATGCCTTGCTCATCCAACTCCAAGGCGGCATCGGGATCGTCCTCGTCGTACAAACCATAGGATTTGGCTTCGGCCACGGTGACGCGCTTGGTTAAGCTGACTTGCTTGAACGCTTCGAGCATGCCTTCGGACGATTTAATATTGAGCGGCAGCACCGTCCAAACTTGGTTTTGGGCTTTAAATTCACTGGTAGTTTGGGATTCGGCGCGGGTTTCGATCGGCAGCAAGCGAATGCTAGGCGGGAAAGTTTCGTCGTACAGCAGCTCAGTCGGACACATGGTGGTGCGCCCAGCCGAGGACGGCAGAATGCGCTGGCCGTAATCGGCAAAGAAAATGGCGTTAATTAACTCCGATTTACCGCGCGAAAATTCGGCAACGAAAGCAATGGTTAATTTGTCGTCGGTCAGTTTTTCAAGCAAATGGGTGATGCGTTGCTCTGTGACCGCATCGGAAGTATCAGCAGCCCGCGTCCATGCGCGATAACGATGCAATGCACTAATTACTCCACTGCGCCATTCGCTATATTGCTGAAACTTTTTCACAAGATTGCTCATGATTTCCCCGAATTGTATTCACTCTTAAGAAGTTAATTATAATTTTTAACGTTTTATTGCGGCTATTTTTGACATTTTACACAGTAAAAAGTCGAACGTTGCCCTTGTTTAACTTGTTGGATAATAGAGTTGCATTTGCGACATGGCAACTCATTCCTGTCGTAAACATAATAATTTTGCTGAAAATAGCCAGAATTTCCGTTTACAGCAACAAAATCGCGCAAAGTGCTGCCGCCTTGCACGATGGCTTCCGCCAAAATTTCTTTAATAACCTGCGCCAGTTTTTTGTAGCGCGCCAAGCTGATTCGTTGCACGGAAGAGAAAGGACTAATTCCAGCGCGAAACAGACTCTCTGAAGCATAGATGTTCCCGACGCCAACTACAATATTCCCCGCCAATAACATTTGCTTGATCTCCAGCTTTTTGTTGCGGGTGGCTTTGTATAACACCGTGCCGTCAAATTCTTCGGTCAAGGGCTCAACGCCAAGTCGTTGAAATAATGGATGATTTTGCACATCTCCAGCGGCATTGTCGTGCCACAACACGGCCCCGAAACGACGCGGATCGGTCATTCTTAGAACTTGCTTTCCGAATCCGATATCAATGTGATCGTGCAGCTTGGCCGGGGTATTTTTTGGCAAAATCCGCAGATGACCAGACATGCCCAGATGAATAATGAGCACGCCATGTTGAAACACAATCAGCAAATACTTTCCTCGTCGGGCGGTGCTGAGCACGGTTTTTCCCAGCAATTGCTGTTCTAAATCGTCGGGAAAAGGCCAACGCAATCCGCTGCGCCGCATCACCACCGATGTGACGCGCTCGCCGAGCAAATGAGGACTAACGCCTAAACGGGTAACTTCAACTTCGGGTAATTCGGGCATAATTCTGTCTATTCACATTGTTTGTTTATCGCCAACTTGCTAGATTAATAGTGCCAACGCATTTTCCACTAAACCGCACAAGTTCGATAAAAATGTAACGTATTTGCACTATATTGCAGTACAGATACCAATCTATATAAAATTAAAACTGCCATTCCAACAGGATTATCTCTTGAAAATTTCTTCCTCCATTGTAACTCTGCTACCGCTGGTATTGATATGCGGCATCTTTTCTGGCTGCACGACGGTTGCCCCACCTGCGCCTGAAACGGCAACGATTACCGTCGCCCCAGAACCGATGCCAGTAGCACCGGAAGAAACTCCTGCACCAAGCAAAGAAGACTTGCCCAATGTCGCGCTGACCGATGAGATTCTATTTAAAGTCGTCTCGGCTGAAATCGCCTTCCAACGCGGTGATTTCCCCGCCGCCTACGCCACCACGATGGCTGTCGCGCAACAAACCCGCGATCCGCGATTACCCAAACGGGCGATGGAAATGGCCTTAATTGCCAAGCAGCCCTTGCAGGCCTTTGTTGCCGCGCGCATGTGGCATGAGTATTCGCCTAATTCAGAAGAAGCGACCCAATATTATTTAGGCTTCATGGTAATCAATAACAATTTTGACGAAGTAACTTCGATTGTTAGCAAGCGCCTTGAAGAAGCCACGCCCAAAGAGCGCGGCTTGATCATTCTGCAAACCCAACGTTTGGTCATGCGCGCTAACAATAAAGAAGCCGCCTTTGGCGTGTTAGAAAATCTTTACAAGCCTTATCCTGATTACATTGAAACCCACCTCGCTTTAGCGCAAGCCGCTTTTGCCAGCAGCAATAGCGTGCGCGCGATGGTGGAAGCGCATGCCGCGCAAAAAATCGATCCAACGTCACAATTGGCAGTGATGACTTTGGCGCAGGTGAGCCCATCACCAGAGAGCGCCTTAAAAGCGCTCGAAAACTTCTTAAACGACAATCCAAAATCGCTCGAAGTTCGGCGCGCTTATGCGGGCATGTTGATCGAGCAAAAACAATTTAATTTAGCGCGTACCCAGTTCCTGTTATTACAAGCTGCGCAGCCACAAGACCCAGCGTTGATGTACACAATGGGCGTTTTATCGCTGCAACTCAACGATATTGCCGCCGCCGAAAAAAACCTCGCCGCCTTCGTACAAGCAGCCGATAACGCGCCAAATGAACAACGCGATCCAACCACGGCGCTGCTGTATTTATCGCAAATTGCCGATGACCGCAAAGACGGGGTTGCTGCATTGGATTGGCTCAGCAAAGTGCAATCGTATGACGGAAAAAATGCGGCGTATTTAAACGCGCAATTGCGCCGCGCCGTGCTCATTTCAAAATACCAAAACGTGGAACAAGCGCTGGATTTTTTGCATGAACTCAAAGGCACGCCCGAAGAGATGGTGCAAGTAGTTCAATTAGAGGCCGAATTATTACGCAACGCCAAGCGCGACAAAGAAGCCTTGGCGCTGCTAGAAAAGTCGACCGAAACCTATCCCAACAATCCCGACCTGCTCTACGACTACGCGATGCTGGCGGAGAAATTTGACCAAGTTGGCGACATGGAAAAAGCGTTGCGCCATGTCATTGCGATCAACCCTGAAAATCAGCACGCATACAACGCATTAGGGTACTCGCTAGCGGACCGCAATTTGCGCCTACCCGAAGCGCGTAGCCTGATTGAAAAAGCACTGTCGCTTGCGCCCGACGATGCGTTTATTATCGACAGCATGGGTTGGTTGGAATACCGCGAAAAAAATTACGACACCTCGGTCAAATTATTGCAACGCGCCTACAAACTGCGACCCGACACGGAAATCGGCGCGCATTTGGGTGAAGTGTTGTGGACTAGCGGCGACCAAGAAAATGCGAAAGCAATATTTAAAGAAGCGCTGCAAAAAGATCCCGCCAATAGCGTGTTAAAAGATGCGCTTGAACGCCTAAAAATTAGTCTTTAATTGCCCCAACATCTCTTAGCAATTGGCGTATCTCAGCGAGATACGCCTTTTAAATTTATGTCAAATCGATTTTATCTAACTACCCTATCAGTCCACCATCGCGCCATTCGGCAATTAGGTTTAGCGATATTGATTGCGCTCCTAACCGCGCTTGCCGGTTGCGCTAGCACCGCGCTGACTCCGGCGCAAATCGCAGCAGCCAACAGCAGTCGCGCCTACGCGCAAAAGATTGAGGTCTCAGGCCGCCTTTCCGCGCAATATGAATCCATGAGCGGGCCACAGTCGATTCATATTAATTTCACCTGGTCGCAAACACCCGAGCAGACCTTGATCTCCCTAGGCTCGCCTACCGGACAAACCGTGGCAACCATTTTGATCAATGACCAAGGCGCGCTGCTAACGCAGACCGATAAGCCGCCGCGTTCGGCCAATGATCCGAATCAATTATTTTTAGAAATGCTGGGTTGGCCTTTACCCATAGCTGGGTTGCGTGATTGGTTGCAAGGCTTTATCAAGCCAGATCATCAACTTGCAGCAACTCCCAGCGATACAAATCGCAGCTTTAACGCCGAAGGTTGGGATTTACGTTATCCGACCTGGGAAATCGGCCAACACAGCGCTCGCCCGAAACGCATCGATTTATCGCGCCAAACAGAGCAAGCAGGTTTAGTGTCGTTGCGCGTAGTGATCGACGAATGGAGCACTCAGCCATGATAAAAATTGGCGAAACCTACTTAGAGAATTGCCCAGCACCGGCCAAGTTAAACCTGTTTTTGCATGTCACCGGACGGCGCGACGATGGCTATCACTTGCTGGAATCGGCTTTTCAGCTATTAGATCACAGCGATTTATTGCACTTTAAGCTACGCAGCGACGGGCAGATTTTGCGCACCAACGATGTGCCCGGCGTTCCCCAAGAATCCGACTTGGTCATTCGCGCTGCCAAATTATTGCAACGTCATTCAGGTAGCCAACTTGGTGCGGAAATCACCTTGGACAAGAAGTTACCAATGGGCGGCGGATTGGGCGGCGGCTCGTCCGATGCAGCAACGACCTTGATTGCGCTAAATCGCTTATGGAATAGCAAACTCTCGCGCCAACAGTTAATGGAACTTGGATTGAAGTTGGGCGCCGATGTGCCGTTCTTTTTATTCGGGCAAAACGCCTTTGCGCAAGGCATAGGAGAAGCCTTAACGCCATTACAAACACCGGATTGTTGGTATGTAGTGATTGAACCGGGAGTATCGGCACCAACTGCCGCAATATTTTCATCAAAAGCGTTGACAAGAAACAGCCCATCCATTAAAGTGTCGGACTTCCAACGTTACCCGCAAGGAACTTGGAAAAATGATTTGCAGAGCGTCGCAATTCAACTGTTCCCTGAAATTTTAGCTGCATTAGACTGGCTAAACGCTTACGGAACTGCTAAAATGACGGGCTCTGGTTCTTGTGTATTTTGTGCTTGCGACAGTGAAGAAACCGCAAACCAAATTCTCAAAAACGTTCCAAAAAAACCACATAGTTGGAATGCTTGGAAAGCCAAAACGTTACATCAACATCCGTTAGCTAATTGGTTAGCAGATTGATTTAGTGGCAACAATTGGCAGCAATAATTAACGGCACGTATTTACTCGCTTGGTAAATTCAAAATAATAAGCAGACAGTTTTACTTTTATCGTTGCAACAACAAAACGATAAAAACGTAGGGGATTCGCCAAGTTGGTTAAGGCACTGGATTTTGATTCCAGCATGCGGAGGTTCGAGTCCTCCATCCCCTGCCAAATACAAGCCGCCGCATTAAAAAGATGCGGCGGCTTTTTAAGTTTAAACCCAGTCTAAATGCAGCTTGAGCTAATTTGCATCTCATCAAGTTCGCTGTATTGACAGTCGAGTATTCTTAAGTCTTCGATTTCACTTCGCGCGAAAAAATAATCGACTATGATTATTTTAGGATCAGTTGAATAGGACTTACTCACCTGAGTCTCTTTGAAATAACAATCTCGCCTAGAGGCAGCCATGGCAAACGATAATTTGATGGTCTTCACGGGTAACGCCAATCCAGCTTTAGCAGCAGGCGTTGCAAAACAACTCGGTTTGTCGCTTGGCAAAGCCGTAGTGTCCAAATTTTCCGATGGTGAAATCACCGTTGAAATCAACGAAAACGTACGCGGTAAAGACGTTTTCATTATTCAATCAACCTGCGTTCCAACCAACGACAGCTTGATGGAATTGATGTTGATGGTCGATGCGCTCAAGCGCTCTTCCGCCGGTCGCATCACCGCGGCGATTCCGTATTTTGGTTACGCCCGTCAAGATCGCCGCCCACGCTCAGCGCGTGTTGCGATTTCGGCTAAGGTCGTTGCTAACATGCTCGAAGAAGTTGGCGTTGAACGCGTCATCATCATGGATTTGCATGCTGACCAAATTCAAGGGTTCTTTGATATCCCGGTGGATAACATCTACGCATCACCAATTTTGTTGCGTGATTTATTGACCAAAAACTACGAAGATTTATTAGTTGTTTCACCAGACGTTGGCGGCGTGGTTCGCGCCCGCGCTTTGGCTAAACATTTGAACTGCGACTTAGCCATTATTGATAAACGCCGTCCAAAAGCCAATGTGTCTGAAGTCATGAACATCATCGGTGAAGTCGAAGGTCGTAACTGCGTAATCATGGATGACATGGTTGACACCGCAGGCACCTTGACTAAAGCGGCGGAAGTATTAAAAGAACGCGGCGCGAAAAAAGTATTAGCGTATTGCACCCACCCAGTGTTATCGGGCCCAGCAATTCAGCGCATTAGCGATTCACCATTGGATGAATTAGTCGTTACCGACACGATTCCCTTGTCCGCAGCAGCATTAGCTTGCGGCAAAATCCGTCAGTTGTCGTGCGACGCGATTTTGGCAGAAACAATTCGTCGTATTACCAAGGGCGATTCGGTGATGTCCTTGTTTGCTGATTAAGAATAAGTTTAGTTTTTGGGATAATCGTTTTGATTATTCTTTTTTGTTCCCTGGTCGCGGGGAACTTAACGCAAAAGGTCACTTTTGCACATTTTGGAGTATCACATGAAAGTTATTGCATTTAAACGCGAATTACAGGGCACCGGAGCGAGCCGCCGCCTGCGTAAATCTGGTCAAACTCCTGGTATCGTCTACGGCGGTGCAGCAGCGCCAGTTTCGATTACTTTGGATCACAACGCGCTCTACCATGCGTTGAAAAAAGAAGTGTTCCATTCATCCATCTTGGATTTGGAAATTGATGGCGTCGTAGAAAAAGTATTGTTGCGTGACTTCCAAGTCCACGCGTACAAACAATTAGTTTTGCACGCTGATTTCCAACGTGTTGACGCTAACCACAAGATCCACGTTAAGGTTCCTCTGCATTTCATCAACGCTGACGTTTCTCCAGCGGTGAAATTGCACGCTGCTGTTATCAGCCACGTCATGGTTGAATTGGAAGTTTCTTGCTTGCCAGGTCAATTGCCTGAGTTCATCACTGCTGATTTGTCCAACTTAGATGCTGGTCAATCATTGCACGTGAAAGACATCGTATTGCCAGAAGGCGTTACAGCAATTACTCACGGCGACAACCAAACTGTTGCGATCGCCGTTGTTCCAGCAGGTGCTACTTCTGCTGAAGCCGAAGCTGAAAAGAAATAATCAGATTTATTTCTGGTTGTTAAAGAAGCCGCCTTCGGGCGGTTTTTTTATGGGCGCTTTTGGGTATTTTATTTGTCCGACCTAACGATAAGTAATCGTGAAATTAACCGCCCCGTTAGCCGAACCCGGGCTAGGAAAAGCATCGATGCTAGTGCGAATATAGCGCGCCGATAAGGGTAACGACATCGCTCCGTTGCTTAGCTTGGCTAATGCGGTGCTAATTCCCGCACCTATCGGCAGTGGCGTGACGCCATCTTCACCCAACAATTGAATCGCCACACCCGAAGCGGTCGAGGTTGAATCTAAACTAAAAACACCATTGGCATTATCAATCACTGCAGAACCTTTAATTGGTTCGATTTCAATCATCGCATAAACATTGGAAAACCAGTTATTCGGGATGGTGCTGTATTCCCCAGTAGTACAGGAATTTAGACCAATCTGAAACCCAACAGCGCTCGTGGTCGAACCGGGCAGTTTAAAGTGAAACTGATCCCAATTTTTTAATCCGACTGAAATTTGATTCGCAGCCGCCGCATTAACCTTGCAACCATCTTGGTATACCGTGCCAGTAACAGCAAAAGTGAAGGCAGCGGTATACACACCTCTTTGCTCATAACCAACTTCGTAGCGCGTATTGACTACATGATTGCCAGAGGGAATAGGCCCTGTTTTAACCAAGTAATAACTTGTTTTGAAATTGGCGCTATTGCGATTCTTCAACCGAGTTGGGAATACCACAGATCCGGTCTGACTACCATCAACTGGATGGAACGATCCGATAAACCGCACAGCAAGGCCAATGCCGGCAACATTGGTTTTAAAGACCGAATTGCCCCAGATACTATCTAAACCAGCGATATTGATCGCGCTTCCCAGCAGTACGCCGCTCTTGCCACCAACCACGCGACAATCGAGGAAATCATTACCGCCATCGGTGCCACGGTACTGCATCGTCACAAACCGCGATTGCTTGTCGTGCACAATTACCGAACCAATCGGAGCATCCAAGGGAATCCGCGCGCTGCCAAAACTATTATCGGCACTCAAGGGCGTCGGATTACAAGTTTGCTGCGCCACGCAAAGCGGAGCCCAGCAAAACCAAGCCGCAACGAACAGCATCAAACGCGCCGTCTGCGCTGAACAAGTTGCCATTGAGCGGGCAAATTTTTGCATTGAAGTAGGCATCAAGAAAACCATTCTTTATTACCAAATAAAACTTAAGGCTGCTCAGCAGAAGCTAGAGGGAAACAAGTTAGAGACAAAATATAAAAGCCCTCTTCTCTAGACATAGTGGAGTCAATCTTTACCGGTAAGCGGCACTTTTGATTGATCGCATCGCCCGAAATAATCATTAACTCCGCTTGCGCACCCAGCGATAACAACGCTCGTCCCGCTGGCCCAATCATTGCCAGCAATTCGCCGGACGGCGACAAAACGCGAGCCGCAAACGGCACTGCAACGCCGTCTTGGGTGGTAATGGTGGCTAATACTTTGGACGTTTTACTCACCTCAAAGGTGGTTTTAACAATCGCGCCACGACGCGGAATAACAGTTGCAATGCTATTTTCAATATCGGTATCGACATCCAATAAACTACTGTCCAACTCAACCCGATTTTTACGGTAAGGCACTACGTAAGGGATGACGCCAAAACCGTCAGCGTTAGTTTTAGTGAGCGCGCCGACTAGCCCGACATCTTTGGTCTGCGGCACCTCAACCAACACGCTCGTCTCGCCCAGTGATGGGCCAAAATACACGCCACCAGCATGCAGTAGCATCGAACCCGATAAATTGGCGCTAGTTTGACGATAATCTGTGCCCGCACCTGTACCCACACTAAAACCCAAGCCAACTTGACCAAAGTTACTGGCGTAATTCACCGAGCCAGAACCGTTCGTTGCGCCGAGGTTTGTTCCATTATTGGCAGAACGCGATGCATTCAAGTTATAGGTAAAACGATTATCTTCATTGAGCCGACCAGTGATACCAAGTTGGTGATCAAGACTACCGTTGCGATTTAGCGTTGGGTTATAGCTCACCGATGCGCCAATCCCCATTGGAATGTTTACGCTGAACATGATTTGATCATTATTGGCAGCGTTACGAGAGCGCGTGCTGCTGAAATAAATACCAGCAGAAATAGATTTAAACTGAGTCGTAAAGCCCGCTTGGATTTCCCGATCAACGCGGCTGGAAGTCCAAAAATCGCGTTGATTAAGATTGACATAGAGCGAGCCACAACAGGATACATTTTGTGCGATGCTAACGCTTACTTGGCTGCGTTTTGCGATTAACTCGTTTGTCCCCACAACTACTTGCTGCCTAGCGACTTCGTCAAAACTGCGATAACCAGATTCGGAATAGCGCGAACCCGCCAGCCTAAAACTCGTCGCTGTTTCAAACGTTTTGCTATATTGCAGCCGGTAACTTTGGCCGCGTTCATCCAGGTGTTCTGGTCGCCTAGAATCAGCATTAATCATATCGACCGACAGCGCGCCCAATCGCCCTAGATTTTTACCAATACCCACACTAACGGCGCGATAAAAACTAGCAGCCATTAAGCCACCGTAAACGGTAGCATCCCAACCCACACCTTTACCGGCGGTGACTTGCAAAAAGGCGGGATGAAAGCCCGGTCGCGCTGGCGCGTCATAGTAGCCGAGCGCGGCACTGTAGCGCCAAGCGTCTTCGCGCAGCAGATTAGTCATGGTTGAAAAAGGCTGAACAAAGCGCGTGACCTTGCCGTTACTTTCGGTGATCGTAACCACCAAATCACCACTGCCAGAGCGGGTATTGAGATCGACAATCTCAAACGGGCCGGGCGAGACAAAGGTGGTGTAAATCAAAAACCGATTTTGATGCACATCCACTTTCGCGCGCGAATTAGCAATTCCCCGAATCACGGGCGCATAGCCCTGCATCGTATCGGGCAGCATCGCTGTATCTGTCGCGACTTGCAAGCCTTTGAACGACACCGAATCAAATGTATCACCCGGCGTAAAAGACTGGCCTAGCGTGAACTGGCCTAAGGTCCCCGGCAAATCGCGTTGCACGTAGTTATACCCGTTTTGCCATTGCGCTGATCGGCGGCCATTTCTTTGTAACGCTGCATTGGAACGAAAGCGCCAATCACCCCAATTAAATCCGCCATTGAGATACACGCTATATTGGTCTTGGTTGTTCGACGTCCCAACCGTGCCATTGGAAGCGGAGACCTGATAACTCAACATTGCCGCGTCTATTCCACGATCCCATTGCGTTGGATCGACATAAGTAGCCACATCTCGGGTCATGTTGAGTTGCGGGATACTGATTGCTAACGTCAACTTGCCGCTATCAAAATCATAGGCAGCATCTGCGCTGATTGCGCGAGCCGCCACGCAGGCCTCGTCGGGAGGAATCAAACTGACAGCGGTGTCGATTCTCACTCCCATATCCGTCAACAAGTGCGCCGACAAGCAAGGCTGAAGTTTGCCAAGTTCGGCATCAAAATCGAACATAAGCTCACGGCGCGCAAAATAGGATTGATTGATAAAAATCGTCACCGGATAAGCACCCGGCATGATGTTAGCGTTCTCGGTCAGAAGTTTTAAATCAATCTTGGGCGCGCTCGCTCCGTTCAAGGATTGCATAAACGCAGCGTCAAACTCAACACCTTGAGCAAATACTGTTTGGATACAGCAGCCACAGCACATAGCGATCAGCCACGCGTACAGGCAAAGTAAGCGCGGCATCACAAACAAAGTGGTAATAAAAACTTTCATACATCGGCACAACTTGGGCCAGACAGTCTGGTAATCTCAGCGCCAGATCATCGAATTAACGCGTCGAGGTCAATGCAACCGGTTTAAGTTCGGTATATCCACCGGAATCATTAATGGCAGAAAAGCTGACCTGCGCGCCATTACCAGTAATCGGTGTGGCTAGGGAATAGTCGATTTCACTCATCGGCGCGACCATTTTTGGGTCGGCAATTTCACTTTTTTTCCCATTTTCTTCAACATAAATTCCCACGAATGAAATATGAAAAGCGCTCGGATTGGTTAAATGCAAAACCGATTGCCCTGCCTTCTGAACTAGGCTCCACTTAAGCATGGCCAGCGCTTCATACAATGAGCCTCTAAGCTGCTTAGGTCGAAAAAATAATTTCACCCGCGTCCTAATGGCAATCTTCAAACTGTTCTCAGCCGAGGGAGTGGCGCTTGGGATTTCTTGTGCGTTAAGAAAAAAGAGTGACTCTCTATCGCTCGGCAAATTGGCCGGTAAGCGCAAAATACGCACGCTTTGCTCTTTACCTGCATCCAAGCGAAATAACTGTGGCGTCGTCACAAACGGCACGATGGTGGAGTTATCGTCTAAATCGGTATTAATCCAAACTTGAACAGCATACGGTCGGTCGGAAGGATTGCTCACCACGACGAGTGCATCACGTTTATTGTCGTCGTAAATAATCCGCGTGCCGTTCAAAATGATATCGGCATGTGCATTAGAACTGAGGATGGTGGTTAATACCAAGATCATCAACATTGCAAAATGGGACGCTAGAAGCTGCCGCCGCATTAAGCAAGTTGCTTGTTCCATGGAGCTACTGAATTTACTCATCCTCATTCCTATCGAGCGACTTTTACCACTTACCGTATCAACATTGCGCGTTCAAAAGGTGACTTTCCTTGTCACCTCAGCCTTAACTGATTTCGGGTGAGACAAGCGCCACGGCATTAGCAAACTACTCAACACCAATGCGCGTGACAGCTAGCCAAATTCGACTTATTGATAATAGATAGTGAAGCCCGCTTTTGCATTCGCTGGGCCAGCAGTTGCTTTTCCTGTTGCGATATAGTTGGCATAAAAGCGTAGCGGTTGATTGAGATCAGTGTAGACGGCGGAACGCTCGCCCAACATGATTTCTGAGCCATTCGCATCTCGAATTTGCACTGCTACGTTCTTTGCCGCGCCCTGTTCTTGCACCAATCCCAACCATTGAACATTAGGTCCCGCCACGCCAGCCATAGTGATAAAACTCACCTTTGCGCTGCGACCAGTCATTGAACAACCTGCGGCCTTGTTATCGATTGTTAACGTAAATGCGGTGTGACCAGCGACTTCGCCTGCTTTACTCAACATCGACGCTGGAACGGTGCCCAAGGTCACGACTCCATTTTTGTTTTCGGAATTTACATCGGTAACAGTTACTGGACAGGTGGTGCTATCAACGCTGCCGTTAAATGAAATGGTTCCGTCAATTGCATTAGCCGCTTGATGCATCCCAAGCGCTGCTAATGCCAAAACGAATGCTGCTTTTTTCATGAAAAATAGTCCTTTAAAATTTGATCAAAAACGCCCAAACTTAATCGTCTAAGAAAAGGCTTAGCGAGCAAATTGGCGCTAGTAAAATTAGATAAAGTGAATTCACCTCATCACAGCGCAGGATTGTAGGTAGTAAGACTCAACATAAAAATAGGAATTGTCCTAATCGATTTAAATGTAGTCGCGGGTATTGCAAAACGCTCGGAAATTTAAGAATGATTTACACACATTCTTTAGTACCAATTCTGTTAGATAAAGTGGCGCAAGAAGTTAATGAATCGCATCAATCCAATCAACATCGCCATCCTTGATGACCACGTTATCGTCCGGCATGGGATTGAGCTTGCATTGGCCACGCAAAAAAACTTCGTTGTAACTGGCGCGTACAGCAGCAGCCAAGAGTTGCTCAAAGGACTTCTATCCAAACCTGCGCAGATTCTAATTGTCGATTATTCCTTGCAAGCGCACGACATGGATGGAATTAATTTATTGCGTATGCTCGCTATCAAATTCCCAGAATGCAAAATCATCGCAATGTCTTCTTTTGACGATGCAACCACAATCGCCTTGATAAAAAATGCGGGCGCGCACCTCTTTGTTAGCAAAGCACAGCCGCTTGACGTTTTGATTGGCGCTATTTTTCAGTTAGCACAAACCAGCGGCGACTTTATACTTGATCCGAATAGATTCTATGTGGCTCGTAATGCCAACATGGTGCCGCTATCAAGACTGCTCACGGCGCGAGAAAACGAAGTCATTCGTTGCGTATTAGAGGGCATGTCGGTCACTCAGATCGCGCAT
This sequence comes from Sapientia aquatica, assembly GCF_004358105.1. Classification (GTDB taxonomy): domain Bacteria; phylum Pseudomonadota; class Gammaproteobacteria; order Burkholderiales; family Burkholderiaceae_D; genus Solimicrobium; species Solimicrobium aquaticum. The sequence continues at coordinate 44,056 of NZ_SMYL01000006.1, forward strand.
AAATTTTTTAAAAGCCGCAAAACTATTAGCGCACAAAAAATGTCGGCCTTCAGTAAGCTCAACGTCCACAGCGACCAAGAATTAGTGGAGCTGTTTAACAAATCGAAATCAGACGATTTAACGTAATCAGTATTCAAGCGCACTGAGCGAATTTCTCTTTACCGCGATGGTCAATCCAATCTTGAAAATACCAACGCGGTGCGTATTATTAATAGCAACCTCTATGCAAAGATCGTCCACAATGATTCGCCCTGCCCAACGCCCTTTTAAAATTGTCCTAATTGATGATCACGTGGCCGTAAGATTCGGCGTGACCGAATTGTTGGCAAAAGAGGCTGACTTTGAAGTTGTAGCGGCATTTGCAACCAGCGGTGAGCTGCTCGATGACACAAAAAATACCGCAATCGACATACTCATTGTTGACTACCATCTCGCCGCTGGGGATATGGATGGTTTGAATTTAATTAGCACCTTACGCCAGCGCTTCCCTGACACGAAAATTCTGGTGTTTTCGGGACAAAATAATTTAGCCGCTGTATCACTCATCATGAAAGCTGGGGCGCATGGATTTATCGGCAAAGACCAAGCACTACAGGAATTAGTCGGCGCAGCCAGAACTCTGGCCTTAGGGCGTACCTACTTGCCGCCCAATTTATCAATGGAGCTCCTCGAATTAAACAAAGGCCATTGGATGCCGAATGACGCGCGTCGTCCCGTAGCATCCAGCGCAATCGATGAACGACGCAGCGCCCACAATAATAAACTGCGTCATTACCGGCAGAACAGCGTGTTGTTGTCTGATGCGGCTTTATCAAACCGCGAGCGAGAAGTACTTTCTTACTATTTAAACGGGCATTCTGTAACAGACATTGCACAACGGCTTGATCGCAGCGTAAAAACAGTCAGCACACAAAAACGCTCAGCCTTTCGCAAACTCGGCATTCGAACTGATAGCGAATTATTTACGCTTCATGCGCAATCTAAAATTCGATGAAAAATCTTATGTTTCGTTATTGGATAAAGTCGATGGCAGTCATCTTCGTTACGCTCATCGGGACGGCATTACCCGCTCAACAAAGCACTAAAAATCCAATCTTTACAAACAAAGAACTAGCTTGGATTGCGGCCCATCCGACGGTTACCGTAGCAGTTAATCCCGAATGGCAACCGCTACAATACATCGAGCATGGTCAGCACAAAGGCTTGACGGTTGACTATTTAACCCAAATTAGTCGAATAAGTGGGCTTCAATTTCACTTCATAAACAGCGCCAATTTTAGTCAAGCCACGCAACAGCTACTTGAACAAAAGGTCGATCTGATCTCGGCACTTGCACCACCGTTTTTGCCTAGCAATTGGCAATCTAAAATCCAGTTAAGCCAACCCTATTTTGTCGGTGCGACAGTGATTATTGGTCCAGCGGCGGAATCGATTATTTTCGATTTACATAAGCTCGATGGCAAGACGGTCGCGATTTACCAAGATGGGATTTATCAGGCAGTACTAGCGCAGAGCTTTCCGGACTTGAAGCTACTTAAATTAAACGCCACGGCGGATCTATTAGAGGCAGTCGCGAACGGCAACGCCGATGCCGCGCTTGGATTGAATGCGGCCTTGATTCCGCCGATGCAACGGCATTTTAAAGGGACGCTGCAACTTGTTGGAACAGTGGCATCCTTACCACTTCCAGTGTCCTTTGGTATTCGCAGCGATCAAATCGAGCTACTTGCCATCCTCAATAAGTCGTTGGATGCAATCACGGCCAAGCAGGCCAACTCGATGATGAATAAGTGGCTCGAAGGAATCAATTATGGCACCCCAACTTGGGGAAGCCTTTTGCTGTATTACCGGATTGAAGTGCTATGCCTCTTGAGCGCCATTGGATTGGTTCTGCTATTGGCTTATCGAGCTAAAGCGGCGCAACTTGCCGCGCAACGCAGCGAACAACACAAGTCGCGTTTTCTGGCGATGATGAGCCACGAGATACGCACGCCGATGAACGCAATTCTTTCTGCGCTCGAATTAATTGACCGCACAACATTAGACACCCGTCAGAAGCAGCTCACACAGCTCGCTAAGGACGCGGCAGAGAGTTTGCTAAATTTGCTCGATGATGTGTTGGACCTATCCAAACTCGAATCACGCCACATGGAACTAGAATTCCGCCCGACCAACATCAACGAAGTACTTGAGCAAGTTGTTAGCCTACTGCGTCCTAAAGCCGATGAAAAAAATTTAGTACTTATAGTCGCAAGCAAGATTCGAAAAAATACTTATCTGATGCTGGAGCCAACTCGCTTGCAGCAAATTTTGCTCAATTTAATCTCGAATGCGATCAAATTTACCGAGCGCGGCCAAATCACCATCGAACTATCGCTAAGCCTTCTGGCGATCGATACGCAAGAAACAGCCGCTCATCTCGCCATTCGAATTGCTGACACTGGCATTGGCATCAGCGCGGAGCAACAAGCTCGATTGTTTCAGCCGTTTTCGCAGGCCGATATTTCCACTAGCAGAAGATTCGGCGGCACTGGTTTGGGATTGGCTATTTGTCGCGACTTGGTCAACGCAATGCACGGCAAATTGAGTTTAGCCAGTGAAGTCGGTCTGGGCACAACCTTGTTCTTAACTTTACCTACACAATTGGCGCCAGCGGCATCCAAGTCCGAAATCGCACAAGAAGCGCCGCCGACCACCGTGGCACACCAACCAGTTCAGGCGAGCGTGTTAGTGGTCGATGATCACCCCAGCAATCTGGCTGTCATAGAACAACAATTGCATGAGCTAGGCTGCAATGCGGTACTGGCCAGCGATGGGAAAGCAGCGTTAGATTTAATCGCACAACACAACTTCTCCTTGGTGCTACTTGATTGCAATATGCCAGAGCTGGATGGTTATACGGTGGCGCGTATGATCCGCAACCACGAGCAACGCAGCGAGCGAAGCAAAGGGCGCCATTTACCGATTATCGCCATTTCGGCTGCCAACGATGCCGAGCACACCCAGCGTTGCTTGGACAGCGGCATGGACGGCGTATTAACCAAGCCGCTGCGCCTGCCGGCATTAAGGCAGTTGATTGCGGCGTGGTGCAGCGTGAAGCCGAAGCCAAACGCCGCGCCATCATTCGGTTCTAGGCCCAGCGAAGTGGCGCTTGCGCTATTTAAAGCCGAATCGCAGCGCGATTGGTTCTCGATTCAACAAGCGCTGATTAAATCTGACTTCAGCGCCCTACAGCGTGCCATTCATCGTCTAAAAGGCGCCGCCTACATTAATCAACTCCATCCGCTCGCACAGGCTTGCGTCGAAATCGAACAATTACTGGCATCAAATTGTTCCACCGCTCAACTTCAATCTGCTTGCACCAAATTGGGCGAGTCGCTGCAAGCCTTGGTGTAAAAGTTTCACCAAATACAACAGCAAAACATCTAGAAAAATATTTCTAGACAAACATATCTAGATAACTTATTCTAGTTTCACGTTCAACCCTTCAAGGGACTTATCGTGAGTAAAAAAACATCGATTCCTAAACCAACCGCCGTTGAAATGAATGTCTTACGCCTTGTGTGGCGACTTGGCCCATCGACCGCCAAACAAGTGCTTGAAGAAGCCGTAAAAGAACAACCCGAAACCAGCTACGCCACGATTTTGCGCGTACTACAAATCATGCACACCAAAGGATTGTTGATTCGGGACGAAAGCCAGCGCTCACATGTCTATGCGCCAGCGCATCCCCAAGACGCGTTGCAATCGAATTTGGTCAGCGACTTAATTCAAAAAGTATTTGCCGGTTCAGGCAAAGCCTTGGTGATGGAAGCGTTACGCTCGCATGTTAGCAAACAAGAACGCGAAGAAATTGAAGCTTTGCTCAATAACAAAGGAGATAAAAAATGACGACCGTATTTGATCTCGTTTCGACTGCAACATTGACTGAAGTATTTAACGCCATCGGACTCGGTTTGGTCAGCTTTGTCTGGCAAGGCACTGTCATTGGATTGGTCACAGCAGCTATTTTAAAAACACTGCATAAAGCCTCGCCACAATTGCGTTATCTGGTCGCTTGTATGGCCTTGTTACTGTGTTTTGCGCTGCCCTTGCATACCGTTTTGGCGTCGTTACTGGCTGAGCGCACCGCGCTATCAGCAGGCGATAGTTTGTTTGAATTCGACGGCCCAATACTGACCGGCACGCCAATTTCAAGCACCATGCTGTGGGTGCAGGCGCACTTGCTGCAAATGGTGGCCGTTTGGGCAACCTGTGTTGCGCTATTTTCCATCCGTATGTTCGGCGGCTTAATCTGGGTAGCAAGACTAAGTCAAAGCAACGGGCAGAATGCTTATTGGCAAACCCGTTTAACTGCGCTCAGCGAAAAAATCGGCCTCAAACATACTCCACGTTTGCGCGTTGCACAGGATTTAAATACGCCCGCCGTTGCTGGTTGGCTGCGTCCGGTTGTACTGGTTCCTGCATCACTGATTTCGGGTATGCCACCCGATTTGCTAGAAGCCTTATTGGCGCACGAAGTGGCCCACATTCGGCGCATGGATTATTTGGTCAATTTATTACAAGGCGCGGTTGAAATCCTGTTGTTCTACCACCCTGCCGTGTGGTTTATCTCGCACCAAATTCGCATTGAACGTGAGCAAATTGCCGATGATTTGGCAGCCCGACTGATCGGCGAACCACACCGTTTAGCCCTAGCATTGAACGAGCTGGAACAATTTCAATCCAGCCAAAATCAGTTGGCTTTGGCGGCCAATGGCGGCAATTTATTAGCTCGCATCAAGCGCTTAGTTCAAGCGAATGAGAACTGCAACGCGCCACCAATTGGGCTGAAAGCGACTCTTGCTGCAATGAGTTTAATACTGGCTGGCGCGGCCTTTTATGCCAACGCGGCGGATACGACTAACGCAGCTGCGGCGACAAGTGCAGACACAATAGCAGTCATCGATTTTAAAACCTGCGACAAACCGGATTACCCGCAAACATCATTGAACAATAAAGAAGTCGGCATTGTTCGCATGGCGTTTTTAGTCGGCACCAAAGGCACCATTACGCAATCAAAAATCACTTCCAGCAGCGGACATGCGCTTCTCGACCAAGCGGCATTGAGTGCGCTCAATAAATGTAAATTCACGCCTGCAACCAAAGGCGGGAAAATCATTAGCGCATGGACGAAAGTTGACTACGTCTGGAAACTGCCAGATTAAATTCAGCGACTCAATCGAATAGTGTTCAACTATTCGATTGAGTATCAAATAATTCTGCAAAATAAGGAAATCCAATGATTCCAACACTCGTTCAACGACTTCTTACGCCCATCGTATTCATAGCATTTTCTTGCGCTACAAATCTCTCGGCCGCGTCACAACTACCCGATTATCCCTTCATCCATGTAACCGGTAATGCCGACGTGTATGTGCAACCCGATCTAGGCCAAATTAGTTTTGAAATCACCACATCGAGCGACCAGGCAGAGCAGGCGACTGAGCAAGCGGCTGCGATCAATGCGGAAATCGTCGCGCTGCTAGAACAGTTGCAAATTCCGCTAACCGATTTAACGATTTATGCGGTGCAAAAAAAGAGTCGAACGATGGAAGCCATCGATGGCAAACCCGCTCGCGTCATCGTGGAGGTGAAACAAGGAATGCAGATCGATGTGCACGATTTAAGTAAATGGGAATTGCTCACCCCCCCGTTACTAGCCAAAGAGAATCTGGGCAATTTTGACGCGACCTTTGATTACACCAAACGCAAACAAGCGCGTGAAGATTTAATTGTTGAAGCAATCAATCACGCCAAGCAAAACGGTACCATCATCGCTGAATCGTTTGGGAGGCATTTGGGCGCAGTCGCTGCGGTTTCGTCTGGTCGCTTAATGAACTTGGGGGCTGAATTAAATTTAGTGAGTAATCCGTACTTTGACGACGCGCCGCGGCGGGAAAATTCGATCCGTAATTTTTCCTCACCCGCGGCGATTAAGATCGTGCAAAGCGTGGATGTTATTTTTAAAATTAAATAGCAAATCCTCGCCAAAACTTGCTGGCCTCTGACAACTAGTTACGCCACGGAGGCTGCATTTTCTTTTCTAAGCGCCCGCTCAACGAACTAGCCGAACAACTTATAATGATGCTTTTATTTTTTGCTGCGCACCATTATGGCTATTCGTCTCATTGTTGGATTAGGCAATCCCGGTCCGGAATACGAGCAAACTCGGCACAATGCTGGATTTTGGTTAATTGATAATTTGGCGCAAAGTTTGCCCAATTGCCACCTGCAACGCGACAATAAAATGAACGCGTTGCTCGCTAAAACTAGCATCGGTGGACAAGAAGTCTGGCTGCTGGAGCCGCAAACGTACATGAATCGCTCCGGACAATCGGTCGGCGCTTTAGCGCGTTTTTATAAAATCGCGCCCGATGAAATCTTAGTGGTGCACGATGAACTCGACATTGATCCGGGCGTGGCAAAACTAAAAAAAGGCGGCTCCTCCGGCGGCCACAACGGCTTAAAAGACATCACCGCGGCATTAGGAACTCAAGATTATTGGCGCTTGCGCTTGGGCATCGGTCATCCGCGCAGCTTGAATTTACAGCAACCAGTAGTTGATTTTGTGTTGCATCGCCCGCGCAAAGAAGAACAACATTTGATCGATGATGCACTTGCTAAAAGTTTGCAAATCATCCCGATGCTGTGCGAAGGCAAATTCGAAGCAGCCACCATGCAATTACACACCAAATGAGTTTAACTAAATCCCCTATCATTCTGCGCGCGGGCCCTAAAGCAGCAGAACATATCCGCAAAAATGGATTACAAGCCAGCGACATCGCTGTGATTCCAGCCGCCGCTGGAGGGCCTAAAGGCTTAATTCTCAACGAGTTGGATCAATGGTTGTTTGGCGACTGGTTAGCCAATTCGCCGCGCCAGCGCAGCTTAATCGGTGCTTCGATTGGATCGTGGCGCATGGCGGCGGCTAGCATGGCCGATCCGGCTAAAGGATTTAAACGCTTAGCCGATTTGTATTGCCAGCAAACGTATAGTGCTAAGCCAAGCAGCAGCGAAGTGACCCAAGTGCTGTCGGATTTATTGCATGAGTTAGTCAATGCACACATCGACGAAATCGTCGATCAACCTTTGCACCGCTTGCATATTTTGACGATCAAAGGACGCGGCTTGTTGCGCGCGCCACAACGTAGTTTCAGCACCAAGGCCGGATTTGCTGCGGCGACATTGGCCAACATCACTTCGCGCTCCAACTTAGCGCGCCACATGGAGCGGGTGATCTTTAGTGACCAGCGCGATAATTTAGCGTGGATGAAAACCAAGTTTGATGCGTTTCCGTCCGAATTCGCTGCGCTCACCAAGGCCAATTTGCAAACCGCGTTATTGGCCTCCGGCACGCTGCCATTAATCATGGATCCGGTGCGTCACATTCCCGATGCGCCTGCCGGAACCTATTGGGATGGCGGCTTGATCGACTACCATTTGGCACTTCCTTATTCACGCCTTTGCATGCAAGCGGCGCAGTCAACTTCGGCCAATTTAGTGCTGTACCCACACTTTACCGACCACATCATTCCAGGCTGGCTCGATAAGGCATTTGCGTGGCGTCGGGCCCATAAAGGCAAAAATCTGCATTGGCTCGACAATGTCGTCTTGGTCGCACCGTCGTCCGAGTTTGTGCGTTCCCTGCCGCGTCAAAAGATTCCCGACCGCAACGACTTTGTATTTCATGGACTCAATCATGGTGCGCGGATTGCGGAGTGGCAGCAGACGATAGGCGCGAGCGCACAGATTCGCGATGCGTTTGCGGAATTTGTTAACAATCCGAATCCTGAATCATTACAAAAATTTTAATATTTTTTGCTATCAAAAAGTAAAATCCTCCACTAGAATAATTCGACCAAATTTAATCCAGCGATTAAATCCATCCCAAAGCCAATGCGCGATTTTGGCAGTATCAAAATTAAGCTCAATTGGCGGAGGCCGTGTTGACCTATATTGCGAGACGCTGTGCAATCTCCCAATAATTTGATGACTGCATGCCATGACACCAGAAAACACACAAACCAAATGGGCTCAATTTATTCCACTAATCATTGTTTTTTTCTTTTGGGGATTTGTTGCGGCCAGCAACGATATTTTGATTCCGGTCTTCAAAAAAACCTTTGATCTCAGCCAAGGCGAAAGCCAATTAGTTTCGCTCGCTTTTTACATCGCTTACACCGTCGGCTCGATTATTTACATGGGCGTATCCGTTTTACTGAAAGAAGATTTGGTCAATAAAATCGGCTACAAAAACGGCTTGGCGTTGGGCTTGGTTATCTCGGCTTTGGGTACGCTGTTGTTTTACCCGGCGGCCAATACCAGTTCCTTCCCTTTAATGCTGGCGGGCTTATTTACGGTTGCGCTGGGCTTCTCGCTGCAGCAAACGGTGGCCAATCCACTCGCCATTGCCTTAGGCCCGATTAGCACCGGATCGCAGCGCTTAACGATGGCCGGTGGGATCAACAATTTAGGCACGACCATCGGCCCATTGATCGTGACTTTTGCTATTTTTGGCTCGGTCATCCATAACAATGATTCCGCCGCTAGCATGAGTATTGAAAGCGTTAAAGTCCCTTATCTGGTGCTGGGCTTTGCATTTTTGGTGGCGGCACTAATCTTAAAATTCTCTCCCCTGCCCGACAAACCAGCGTTGAGTTCATCCGATGATGGCGCTTCGTCTGGCGACCGTAGTTCGGCGTTAAAGTATCCGCAGCTTGTCATGGGCATGATCGCGATATTTGTGTATGTCGGCGTGGAAGTATCGACTGCGAGTAATCTACCAGCCTACATGAGCACCGGCTTGGGATTTTCGATTCAACAAACGGCACCGTTTATTTCGTTGTACTGGGCTAGCTTGATGATTGGACGTTGGACTGGCGCGGTGGAAGCGTTTAGTTCGGATGCCAGTTTGCAAAAGACCTTGAAATTTATCGTGCCTTATTTGGCGTTCGCGATTTTCTTGGCGGTCAACGCGATCGCGCAACATGATTTAACGCCATTCTATGTGTATGGTTTGGTCATTTTAGTGTTGATCGCGGCTGACATTGCCAGCCAAGGTAGTCCGGTTCGGATGTTGTTAATCTTTTCGTCGCTGGGCATTCTTGCGCTGTTAATTGGCATGTTTACCAGCGGCTTAATCAGCGTGTATGCCTTCACCAGCGTGGGATTATTTTGCAGCACTTTGTGGCCGTGTATCTTTACGCTGGCAATCAGTGGCTTGGGCAAAAATACCAGCCAAGGTAGCGCGTTCTTAATCATGATGATTATGGGCGGCGGGATTGTGAGTTGGGTGCAAGGCGTTTTGGCTGATTACACCAATATTCATGTCAGCTACATTGTGGGCGTGCTGTGCTTCGCTTATTTGGCTTTCTATGCTTGGAAAGTCGGTGCGATTTTAAGTAAGCAAGGTATTACGTTCGGCAAAACTTCGGTATCTTCGCACTAGTTGATTCAGACTAAGCACTCCGGCGGTTAGGGCGCATTCTTCCCTAATCGCCTGATCCAGTTATTTTTTTAAAAACATAAAAAAGCATTTTTATGTTTTTAAAACGCAATTTCCCCCTTCCTCCTCAAAGTCACACAGACTGACACGACAAAAACCGCTAAAATCGGCGGTTTGGTTATTTGCGCATTTGTCTGGCAAATTAACGTCGCATTCGCAATTTCTTTAAAGCAATAAACCTCATTACACTCACACCATGCTGACATTTCAACAAATTATTCTGACGCTGCAAGATTATTGGAACAAACAAGGTTGCGCCCTGCTGCAACCGCTGGATTTGGAAGTCGGCGCTGGCACATCGCACCCAGCAACTTTCCTACGCGCGATTGGCCCAGAACCCTGGCGCGCCGCGTATGTTCAGCCATCGCGTCGCCCTAAAGATGGCCGCTACGGAGAAAACCCAAATCGCCTGCAACACTATTACCAATACCAAGTCGCGCTCAAACCAGCGCCAGAAAATATTTTGGATTTGTACCTCGGTTCCTTAGAAGCGGTCGGTTTAGATTTGCAGCAAAACGATGTGCGTTTTGTTGAAGACGATTGGGAAAATCCAACCTTGGGCGCATGGGGCTTGGGTTGGGAAGTCTGGCTCAATGGAATGGAAGTCACTCAATTCACCTACTTCCAACAAGTTGGTGGCTTAGACTGCAAACCAGTCTTGGGCGAAATTACCTACGGGATCGAACGCTTAGCGATGTATTTGCAAAACGTTGAAAACGTCTACGACTTAATTTGGACGACTTGGGAAGAAGACGGTGTCACCAAAACGTTGACTTACGGTGATGTGTACCATCAAAACGAAGTCGAGCAATCGACCTTTAACTTTGAATACTCAAACACCGAATTCTTGTTTTCGCTGTTCACCAATTACGAAACCGAAGCCAAACGTTTGATTGAAGTGCCGCTGGCGCTTCCTGCCTATGAATTGGTATTAAAAGCCGGTCACACGTTTAATCTATTGGATGCGCGCGGCGCGATTTCTGTTACCGAACGCGCCGCCTATATTGGTCGCATTCGTAATTTATCGCGCGCCGTTGCCAGTGCTTATTACGCTTCACGCGAAGCTTTGGGCTTTCCGATGCTATCTAAGCCAACCGAGGCAGCCCAAGCCTAACTTAGCCCCAGCACGATAAAGCACCGCTACGCCAATACCATTTTTTGACAGACACGCCATGACGCAAACATTATTAGTTGAATTATTTACCGAAGAATTGCCACCAAAAGCCTTGATTAAATTGGGCGAAGCGTTTGCCGCTGGTATCTTCAACCATTTAAAAACGAACGAATTCCTGGACGCCGATTCCATCGCCACCAGTTATGCGACACCGCGTCGCTTGGCGGTTTCGATCACAAAAGTGCGCGCCACATCGCCCGATAAGCAATGCCGTGAGAAAGTGTTGCCAGTCTCGGTCGCACTGGATGCGAACGGTAACGCTACAGCGCCGCTGTTAAAAAAATTAGCGGCGATGGGCTTCGCCGATGTGCAGGTAAGCCAATTAGAACGTGCGGCTGACGGCAAAGCTGACAGCTTTTTTTACAGCTACACGGCGCAAGGCGTGGACTTAACATCGGGCTTGCAGCAAGCGTTAGAAGATAGCGTTGCCAAATTACCGATTCCCAAATTAATGACCTACCAACGCAATGGCAAAGATATTCAGTTTGCGCGCCCAGTGCACCGTTTAATCGCGCTGCACGGTTCAGCAATTGTTGATCTGAGCATTCTTGGCTTGCACGCTGGACGCATCACGCAAGGTCATCGCTTTTTATCGCAAGGCCAAATCAGTATCAACCATGCCGATGACTACGCCAACGATTTACAGACTCACGGCAAAGTCATCGCTAGCTTCGACACACGTAAAGAACAGATTCGCACCGACCTGTTAGCCCAAGCCGGCGCTGACCACGTGTTGATGCCAGAGGCGTTATTGGACGAAGTTACTGCGCTGGTCGAATGGCCAGTTATTTACAACTGCCATTTTGAAGAAAAGTTTTTAAGCGTTCCGCAAGAGTGTTTGATTTTGACGATGCAAACCAATCAAAAATACTTCGCCTTAACCGATGCCTCAGGCAAACTGCGCCCACGCTTTTTAATCGTTTCCAACTTAGCGACTGCAACACCAGAACACATCGTTCGCGGTAACGAAACCGTCGTGCGCCCGCGCTTATCGGACGCCAAATTCTTCTTTGAACAAGATCAAAAGAAACCACTAACCGAACGCGCCCAAGGCTTGAGCAACGTGGTCTATCACAACAAGTTAGGCAACCAAGCACAGCGCGCCCAACGCGTTGAACAGTTAGCCGCTTACATCGCGACGCAATTAAGCGCTGACGTCAAATTAGCGCAGCGCGCAGCGCAATTAGCTAAGGCTGATTTGTTGACCGATATGGTAGGCGAATTCCCTGAATTACAAGGCATCATGGGCACGTACTACGCGCGCATCGATGGCGAAGATGAGCAAGTTGCGCTGGCGATGACGGAGCATTATCAACCGCGCTTTGCGGGCGATGCGTTGCCAACGTCAATCACGGGAACGGTATTGTCACTGGCTGACAAACTCGAAACCCTAGTCGGTATTTGGGGAATCGGTTTGCAACCCACCGGCGACCGCGATCCATTTGCCTTGCGTCGCCATGCGCTCGGCGTCTTGCGTATGCTCATTGAAAAACAATTGCCACTAACATTGTCTGGGCTGCTGCAACATGCCGTGACTTTATTTGCCGACAATCCTGCTTTCACCGATCCTAGCGCCGCGCTGACTACTTTTATTTACGATCGTTTGCGCGGGATTTTAAAAGACCAAGGATTTAGTCCTGCCGAAGTCGAAGCCGTCGTCGCTCCGCAACCGGATTCGCTGGCAAATATTACCCAGCGCTTAAATGCGGTACAAGCGTTTGCCGCGTTGCCAGAGGCCGCCGCGTTGGCCGCTGCCAATAAACGCATTACCAATATTTTGAAAAAATCCGAGCAAGTTGACGCTGCGGTGAATCCGGCTTTATTACAAGAAGCAGCCGAACAAGCCTTGTTTGCGGCAACCCAAGAAGTGGCCGACAAAGTGAAATCTGCTTATGCTGCCGCTGATTTTAATAATGCGTTACAGATTTTGGCAACGATCCGCCCACAAGTGGATTCGTTCTTTAACGATGTGATGGTCAACGCCGAAGATGCTGCGTTGCGCGCCAACCGGATTGCTTTATTGGCGTCATTGCATGCGGTCTTGAATCAGGTAGCGGACATTTCAAAACTAGCTGCATAACGTTTCAGAAAACTTCTTTCACAGTTAAAACTAACCAAGTCAATTATCATGGCGCAAACGAAGCTCATTATTTTGGACCGCGACGGAGTCATTAATCATGATTCGGACGCCTTCATCAAATCACCCGATGAATGGATTGCGATTGATGGTTCGATGGATGCGATTGCGCAATTGAATCAGGCTGGTTACAAGGTGGTTGTGGCAACCAACCAATCAGGGATTTCGCGCAAATTGTTTGACATGGAAACGCTAAACGCGATTCATGCCAAAATGCACGATGCCGCGCAACTAGCAGGTGCTTCGATCGACGCTGTATTTTTCTGCCCGCATGCCGCCGACTTTAATTGCGATTGCCGCAAACCCAAGCCGGGCATGATTAAAGAAATCGCCCAACGTTATGACATCGATTTAAAAGGTGTTCCTGTAGTCGGTGATTCGCTGCGCGATTTGCAAGCCGGTTTCATCGTCGGCTGCGCGCCGCATTTGGTGCTGACCGGCAAAGGCGAGAAAACCTTAGCCGCCGGGGGACTTCCACCGGGCGCGCAAGTACATCTCAATTTAGCTACCTTTGTGGAAAAATTTTTGATGCTCGAAGCAGAAAATTAATGCCGCTTTAACGCCCAGATGATTCGTTAATTAGCCTCACCCTTGGAGATAAGATGCATCGTTTCACCCTGTTTGTACGTTCTCTCGTGTTCACCATTTTGGTCACCTTATTAACCATCGTTTGGGCTTTTGTCTGCATGTTGGTGTCTCCACTTCCGTACAACCAACGTTACTGGGTTACCGCACGCTGGAATGTGATCGTGATTTGGCTGGGCAAAGTCATTTGCGGAATGCACTATCAGGTCAAGGGCATGGAAAATTTGCCGGATGAGCCAGTCATCCTGTTATCCAAGCATCAGTCGGCGTGGGAGACAATTTTCTATTTAATGTACATGCCACGTCCGCTGGTATTTGTATTCAAAAAGGAATTGCACTACATCCCATTTTTTGGCTGGGGCTTGGCGTTGTTGCGCATGATTCCGATTGATCGCAGCAAGGGCAAAGACGCCTTCGCGCAAGTCGTGGTCCAAGGTCGCAAGCGTTTAGCGAATGGTCAGTGGATTATTATGTTTCCAGAAGGCACACGCATTCCGGTAGGTGAAAAAGGTTTTTATAAAGGCGGCGGAGCGCGCTTGGCCGCCGAAACCAATACCACCGTCGTGCCCTTGGCGATGAATTCGGGCGACTGCTGGCCCAAAAATTCTTTCATCAAAAAGCCCGGATTAATCACGGTCTCCATCGGCAAACCGATTTCACCCGAAGGTAAAAATCCCGTCGAGTTAATGCAAGAAGTGGAAGCCTGGATCGAAGCTGAGATGCGGGTCATTTCACCGCAACACTATCAGGCTTAATTTCATTGTGGCAGGCGGCAGATTTTCCCCATTTACTCAATTGGTAAAATTTGTGCAATACGATTTATTTGACGAGTTAATTAAGCCATTCTCCCGCACCATCATCGAGTTGGCTCCGCAAACGGAATTGCCTAAAGTGTTAGCGCAGCATCCGCACGGGGTGCAACTTGGCCAGCAATATGTCCCCTATCAATTACTACGCTCTAAACGGCGCAGCATCGGTTTTTTAATTACCGATGAAGGGCTGCGTATCACCGCGCCGCGCTGGGTTAGCATTGCCGAAATCAATGCAGCAATCATTAGCAAACAGCGTTGGGTCTTGAGTAAGCTGCAAGAACAGCAAGATCGACCCGTTCCCCAAAAGGCGCAAGCAATCGAATGGCAAAGCGGCGCGACGTTACCGTTTTTAGGTGTCAACGCCACATTGAAAGTTGAATTCGGCACGCCTAGCTTCTTTGATCCTGAAACCGCGGTGCTGACCTTAAATTTGCCAACCGACGCCAGTCCCGCGCAGTGCAAAAAGCATTTACAGGCGTGGCTAATGTCACAGGCCCGTCGCACTTTCAGCCAACGCTTGCCGTTTTATGCTGATCAATTGGGCGTGACATACCACTCTTTCACACTTACCAGCGCTAACACCCGCTGGGGTTCGTGTAATTCGCAAGGAAAAATCCGCCTCAATTGGCGCTTAATCCATTTTTCACCACATTTGATTGATTACGTAATCGCGCACGAGTTGGCGCATTTGATTGAGATGAATCACAGCGCGCGCTTTTGGGCGACCGTTGAGCGGGTTTTCCCTGAATACGATCAAGCGCGGGAACAACTAAAGCAACTTGGCTTGGCGGCGTTACCGCAGTTTTGATGGGAACTAATCGACTTGCTGATGCAGTCGCTATTTAGTGCAAGTTGGCTAGTGCAACGTATTGCTCTAATCCAATTGCTTCAGGGCGCAATTGCGGATCAATGCCAGCTTCGATCAATTGCGCTTCGGTGAACATCCCCGCCACACAATTGCGAATAACTTTGCGGCGCTGTGAAAAAGCCTTGGTTACCGTCGCTTGCAATTTATCCAAATCGCACGCTAAGGGATTTTGTTTCGGGATCATGCGCACAATCGCCGAATCAACTTTAGGTGGCGGATCAAACGCAGTTGGCGGCACGATAAACATTAAATCCATGTGATAACGCCATTGCAGCATGACCGATAAGCGGCCAAACGCTTTGCTACCGGGTTCGGCCACCATGCGTTCCACCACTTCTTTTTGCAGCATAAAATGTTGGTCTTGCACATGCGGTGCAATTTCCGCCAAATGAAATAATAGTGGGCTGGAAATGTTGTACGGCAAATTACCCACGATGCGCAGTTTTTGACCGGCTGGCACCGGGATTTGGGTGAAATCAAATTTTAATGCGTCGCCTGCGTGCACATGTAATTTGGCGGGGTCGAATTGCTTTTGTAAGCGGGTCACCAAATCGCGATCCAACTCCACCACGTGCAACTCAGCCACACCTTGCAACAACAAACGCGTCATCGCGGCCAAACCGGGGCCGATCTCAACCATCGCATCCTGTGGTTGCGGATTAATCGTGCGGATGATGTCGTTTAAGACCAAATCATCGGTTAAAAAATTTTGACCGAAGCGTTTGCGGGGAATGTGTTTCATGGTTTATTTCAATTCTTTTGAGTAAGCGACATCGCAATCGCGCATTGCATCGCTTCTAACATACTGCCGATATCGGCGTGTCCGACACCTTGAGCTGCCAAATCAAGCGCAGTGCCGTGATCGACCGAGGTACGAATAATCGGCAAGCCTAATGTGATGTTGACGCCCATGCCAAAGCTGGCGTATTTCAATACTGGCAAACCTTGATCGTGGTACATCGCCAACACGCAGTCAGCCTGATTTAGGTACTTAGCTTGAAACAAGGTATCGGCTGGATAGGGGCCACGCGCATCAATTCCGCTTGCCTGCATAGCCGTAATCACTGGCGTGATAATCTCGATTTCTTCGCGCCCTAAATAACCATTTTCACCCGCATGCGGATTTAAACCGGCGACTAAAATTACCGGCTTTTCGATACCGAATTTGGTCTGCAAATCAGCGTGAATGATTTGAATGATGTGAGTCAGTTCATGTGCTGAAATCGCGTCAGCTACTGCGCGCAAAGATAAATGCGTAGTCGCTAACGCGACGCGCAAAGGTCGATGTTGATTGGCCGTTTTGGCGCAAGCTAACATCATCACTACTTTGGCGGTATTGGTTTGTTCGGCCAGATATTCAGTGTGACCTGAGAACGCCACGCCCGCATCGTTAATCGTTGATTTTTGTAGCGGCGCAGTGACTATGGCATCAAATTTACCTTGTTGCGCGCCTTCAATTGCTAAGTCCAAGGTTCGTAATACCGCCAATCCGTTACGAGGATCGAGCTGTCCAGCTACCACTGACTGAGCCAGCGGACAATTCAGCACCAAC
The DNA here is from genome assembly GCF_004358105.1 of Sapientia aquatica. GTDB lineage: Bacteria > Pseudomonadota > Gammaproteobacteria > Burkholderiales > Burkholderiaceae_D > Solimicrobium > Solimicrobium aquaticum. Next base: position 60,731 of record NZ_SMYL01000006.1, read on the forward strand.
AGCGTTGGGGACGCAGTGGATGCAGATTCAGCAGGAATTTGGACTAGATCGCTGACTACTGACAATTGAATTTCAGGATCAATCTGACGTGCTAATTGATGTAAAAAATCACCATCGCCAATTAATACCGAACGGCATTGAAAACGTTCTTGCCATGCTGCACGCAACGAAATCTCAGGTCCTATGCCAGCCGGTTCACCGACAGTAATGGCCAACGTAGGTAGCTGAGATTTCATTACATGATGTCCTTCAAGCCGATCTGATTATTTATCGTCAGTACGGATTTCAACGTAAGCGCGGTCGCGTAATTGACGCACCCAGTCCGCATTCGCCTCATCCATTTTACGTTCACGAATAGTTTGGCGCGCTAACTGACGTTGACGTTCTTTAGAAGCTTCGTCGCTTTTACGTTCCAACAATTGAATCAAATGCATACCAGCAGGAGATTCAACCGGATCGCTGACCTCACCTTCTTTGAGTGCCGCAATGACGGGATCAAACTCAGCGATATCGCCTGGATAAATCCAACCTAAATCGCCGCCTTTGGAAGCCGACGAATCGTTGGAAAACGATTGCGCCAAGTCTTCGAATTTAGCGCCATTGTTTTGCAGACGCTCTTTTAATTCGATCAATTTATGGGTCGCTTGCTCTTTGCTTAAAGTCGGTGTGATTTTGAGCAAAATGTGGCGGATATGCGCTTGCGAAATACCGGTCGCATCCGGGTCAACTGTGCGACGACCGGTCAATTTTAGGATATGGAAACCGTTGGAACTTTTGATCAAGCCTGTCGTTTGTCCTTCTTTTAAATTAGCGAAGGCGTCGATGAAAATCTGCGGATAACGGTCTTGCGCGCGCCAGCCGAGTGAGCCGCCTTTGAGTCCTTCTGGCGAATCAGAATAAGTCGCTGCGAGCTTACTGAAATCTCCGCCACTCTTTACTTGTTGCAATACATTTTCAGCTTTAGCACGCAACTTAGTTAATGCTTCTGGGCTGACGTTTTCGGGAATGCGAATCAAGATGTGGGAAATTTCAACTTCTTGATTTTTTTGCGCATCCGATTTTTGCGCCGCTAAGAAATTATCGACTTCGGATTCGGACACTTGCACTTTGCTATCGACTTCACGTTCACGCACGCGCTGCAACAAAATATCATCGCGCACACCCTCACGGAACTGAGCGTAAGACGTGCCTTCTTTCTCAACTTGGTTGCGGAACACTTGCAAAGTCATTTTGTTTTGCTCAGCCATGCGCAACATCGCACGATCTAACATCACATCGTCAACGCGCATGCCATTATCGTGCGCCAATTGGGTCTGGGCTTTTTCGATAATCATGCGTTCGATGACTTGCTTTTGTAGTTCAGAGTGGGAAGGTAAGGCTACTTTCTGTGCTTTCAGACGCTGTTCGACCATGCGCATCCGATCTTCTAATTCACGCTTGGTAATGACTTCATCATTGACCACAACGGCAATACCGTTGACGGCAACCGACGGCAATTGCTCGGTCGGAGTCGTCACATTGGCACTCATTTTATCCTGCGCAAAAGCAGACACCTGTGTCAATGCGCACAACGCGCAAATGGTACTAATTGTGGCAATCGATAGGCTGCGGAAGGTGCGTTTCATAATCTAGACTTTGGTTATATTGACGTAGTTCAAACATTAAAAAAGTGACACATAATAGCAAAAGCAATTAAATACGTTTAGTAATTCGTTTGCTGGTAACTTGGTTGGGTTGTTGGCTGATTAATTGGCTGATAACCCGAAATACTGCGTTTAAGCACTTCCAGCGGATTGGTGCCAATGCGCGACAAACCATTTAATTCAAGCTGGAAAAATAATGACGTGGTCGCGCTTGAAGTGACATTGGCAACCGTTGATGGAACAACGTAACGTTGCGCCACAGCGCGGAAAACCCAACAATCCTGCTTGTATTCAAAGCCGACCAAGCCGTCTAAGATGCGGCGATCTTGAATCGAATAATTGCTGCGCGCCACACCATACCAACGTGGCGCCAATGGCCACTGCGCGGACATGTCAAGTTGTCTCATGCCTTCAGGATCGACTTGGCTGATTTGTTTGTAGCGGTATTCCAAGTTGAATACCTGCATCGGCGCTGGTTGCCATTTCAAACCAAAGTTCAGTTGCTCGGTGCTGGAAAAACTCTGACTATATTGCCAAGACGCTTGGGCGGTGAGATTGTTAGTGAGTTTTCCTTCCGCGACCATAATCAGATCGGAGCGGCTTGGTAACGTGGAATGCTGCGTGTAGATGGTTTGGTCACCGACGATGGAGGACGAATAATAATACGGACCATCTACCACCAGAGGCTGACTAAAACTAATCCGTTGAGCGATGGCAAAGCGCATACGTTCTTGCCCGTCGGCCTCAATGGCGCGGCTAATCAAACCAGTTGTCAACTGATTGGCGTCGCCAACGCGGTCTTGGCCAGAGAAGCGGTTTTCGGTAAAAATTTGCGCGAAGTTAATGTCCGAGACACCGGTGTCGAATTCAGGGATCTTGGTTTGATCGCGGTATGGTGTTTTAACGTAAAACATCCGCGGCTCCAGTGTTTGGGTGATTTCACGACCAAATACGGATGTTTCGCGCTCAAAATACAAACCGGTATCCAGCGAGAACGTCGGGACCGATAAAACCGGACTTGCTGGATCTCCAGTGGCTAAGTTGTCGCCCAGTTTGTATTCACTTAAGTGATACGAGAGTTTAGGTGTAACGAAAAAATAGGTTCCTAAAATGGGATAGGAAATCTGCGGCTGCACCACGAAGCGTTCGCCATTGACCAAGGTTGGATGGCTAAAGTTGGCGTATTCGGTATCCACCGCCCAATCGAAACCGCCAAAATCGTCAATCTTACCGGCATGGGCAAACAGTTTAGGCAAGGTTTGATACGGTTTACCGATGTCGTTGTTCGCGTCTTGCAAAACTTGATAATTGGCAGCGGTCAATCCAGCCGACCAAAATGGCTGGCCGTACACAAACGTTACGGTTTGGGGCAACAAATGCTGTGAGCTTGCAGTGATCGAATGCGAATAATCCACGGCATACTGATTATCGGAAGCGCGGTTGTAATTCAAATCCATCGTCAAGCCAGGCAATAAGGTCTCTTTGTGCAAGATACTCATTGAGTAGCGCGTCGTGTTTGTTTCTTGATCCGTTGGCGTGACTTCAATATGGGTCAAACCGCTATAGTCGGGATCTAAATAACGCACTTCAGCACCAAGTTGCGCGCCACGCTTGGCAATATATTTCGGGAACACCGTGGCATCACGGTTGGGCGCAATATCAAAATAATAGGGGACTGTTAACTCAGGACCACCTGATGTGGTGGAAGTAAATTCGGGCGGCAAAACTCCCGAGCGACGCGCATCCGAAATCGGGAAAGACATCCACGGTGAGCCAAGAATAGGCGCATTTTTAAAGAACACCACGCCGTTGCGCGCGACGCCCTCGTCCGTACCGGTATCCAAATCCAAGCGCGATGACTTTAAGTACCAATCCGGATTGGGGCCTTCACAGGTGGTATAAATGCCGTTTTCGACCACAGATTGGTCTTTATCGATGAAATCCATCCGCGTTGCATTACCGCGTGCATTGTTCTTTTCTAATTGATACACAGGATTAGTTAAGTAACCACTGCCGGTATCCATTTGCATTTGAAACGTGTCGCCGCTGTAGCAATCTTTGTTACGCAACATTTGCACGTTACCGTTAGCCATCACTAAATCTTCAACGGCGTGGTATTCAGCGGTATCCGCATTCAAGGTCGATGGGCCGCGCACGATCTCGACTTGCCCGTCAAAATTCATAATCCGATCTGGCCGCCCAGTCATCTGTTCAGCGCGTGCGGCAATCATATTTGGATCAACCAGCGACGCGTTTGCAGCTTGCATTTGACCGACTGCAGGAAACAACTTTGCCGATGATGCGACGTAGGTCGTCATTAATGAACCCCAAGACAAACTCGCTGGGGTGATGTTGAGTAATAAAGGTGGATTCGCAGCCGAAATTATTGCAAACGCGTTAGTGCCTAAATTACTCGCAAAATTAGGCGCAAGGATGGAGCTGGCAGATTGAACCGAATTCGCATTGGTCGCAGAACTAGTTTTGTTGGATTCAACTTTGACGCTACCGGCATCGGCAGTCGTTGCATTATTTTCTAAATTTACTCCGGCAAACACCGGTGCAGAGAAGGCCGTTAACACGGCCAAACTCATTTTACTCAGCAAGGATGGCGACAAATGAGATAATAGGGGATTGCGACGCATTGATTGAAGCATGTTTTATGCTGGGCTGTTTTTTAAAAAATAAGTCCCCTATTATAGGGGAACTGGCTAAATTTCCTTGCATCTTCTTGCGAATTATCCAAATTGCACCGTATCCACCTCTAAAAATAAGCAAATTGCTATGACCAGCTCTACCAAAACTACCTCGGCGTCCGCCCTTGACGCACAAAATGATTCTCGTCTCTTCCAACTACTTGACTGGATTGCCACACTATCGGAATTCGCGTTGCAGCCGGAATCAATCCAGCCCGCTTCGGCCGACGCGAGTTTTCGCCGCTATTTCCGCATTCGTGACGCCGAAGGCAAGACATTCATCCTGATGGACGCGCCGCAACCGCAGGAAGACGTGCGTCCGTTTATCCAGGTCGCGCAATTGCTGGATGAGACTGGCGTCACCGTGCCGCATATTTTTGCCAGCAATATCGAGCAAGGATTTTTATTGCTCAGCGATTTAGGTGTGACCATGTATTCGCATCTGTTAAATCAAGATACCGCGCAAAAACTCTACATCGACGCGATCGACAGCTTGGTGCGTATTCAATTGCATAGTCAGCCAGAAGTATTGCCGGAATATGACCGTGCGATGCTGCATAAAGAATTGCTGATTTTTCCGGAGTGGTACATCAACAAACATTTAGGTGCGACACTCACGCCAGAACAGCAAGCCAGTTTGGATAAAGTGTTTGAACAAATTTTAGCCAACACACTCGCGCAGCCCCAAGTCTATGTGCACCGCGATTACCATTCGCGCAATCTGATGGTGATGGCAGAAAACAATCCCGGCATTATTGACTTCCAAGGCGCGATGTACGGCCCGATTACCTACGATATTGTCTCGTTATTGCGTGATGCGTACATTGAATGGGATGAGGAGCAAGTACTCGATTGGGCGATTCGTTATTGGGAACGCGCGCGCCATGCTGGTTTGCCGATTAGCACCGATATCGATAGTTTCTATCGGGATTTTGAATTCATGGGCTTGCAGCGCCATTTAAAAATTCTCGGTATTTTCTGCCGCCTAGCATATCGCGATGGCAAGCAACAATATTTAGCTGATTTACCGTTAGTTTTGTCCTACGTGCGCAAAACCGCCCAGCGCTACAACTCACTGATTCCGCTGTTGCGCTTGCTCGATGAATTGGACGATAAAGCACCACAAATCGGCTACACGTTTTAACGCAAACAAGTAAAAACCTATGAAAGCCATGTTACTCGCAGCAGGACGCGGCACGCGCATGATGCCGCTGACTGAAAACTGCCCCAAGCCACTGTTAAAGGTGCGCGGCCGTCCTTTAATTGTTTGGCATATTCTGAATCTGGTCAAAGCAGGCATCACCGAGATCGTGATTAACCATGCCTATTTAGGTGACATGATCGAGCAAACGTTGGGAGATGGCAGCCAATTTGGGGCATCAATTAGCTATTCAGCCGAGTCCGAAGCGCTTGAGACGGCGGGTGGCATTGCCAATGCCTTGCATTTACTGGGCGAGCATCCTTTCGTGGCGATTGCGGCCGATATTTATTGTCCGCATTTCGATTTTTCCGAATGCCTCAATACGCTTGAAGACAACGATATGTGGGGCAATCCGCATCCCCATGACAAACGCGATGTGGCGTGGTTGTACATGGTAAAAAATCCCGCGCATCATCCGCAAGGCGACTTTGCGGTGCACTTATTAGGCTTAACTAAAGAAGGCGAACCGCGTTACACCTTTTCTGGCATCGGGGTGTACCGACCTGAAATGTTTGCTTCCATTCGTCCCGGCGAATCCGCTAAATTAGTAACGCTGTTGCACGACTATGCAGACCGCGGCCAACTCGGTGGCGAAGTCATTCAATGCGCCTGGACCGATGTCGGAACACCCGAGCGCCTAGCCGAATTAAACAAACCACTGGCATCTTCCAAGACATAAATTCTATGAGCCCCTACAAAGAACGACGCGACCAGCTTTTGGCGCAGATGCAAAGGCACGGCGGCGGTGTGGCAATTATCTCGACCTCGGCTGAAATGACGCGCAATAGCGACTGTTATTTCCCGTTTCGACACGATAGCTATTTTTATTATTTAACCGGCTTTACCGAGCCTGAAGCGACCTTGGTGCTAGTGGCTGGCGCAAGCAATCAAAGCATTCTGTTTTGCCGCAACAAAGATGTTGAGCGCGAGATTTGGGATGGCTTTCGGTTTGGCCCAGCGGCGGCCCAAACAGAATTCGGCTTCGATGCGGCGTTTCCAATCGATCAGCTCGATACCGAATTACCTTCTTTAATCACCGACCAAGCAACTTTATTTCACACCCAAGGCCACAACGCGCAGCTAGATAATCAGGTTTTACGCGCCATTAATGCGGTTCGCGCCAAAGCCCGCAGCGGCGCTTTGCCTCCGCACACAACGATAGATTTACTGAGTTTGCTCAACGAAATGCGCTTAGCTAAAGACGCGACAGAGATTGCGCTCATGCAACGCGCAGCGAGCATTTCGGGCGCGGCTCACAAGCGCGCGATGCAAGCCTGTCGCCCTGGACAATTTGAGTACGAATTAGAAGCCGAATTGCTGTATGAATTTCGCCGTAACGGCGCACAAGCACCGGCTTACAGCTCCATCGTTGCGACCGGCGCGAATGCGTGTGTTTTGCATTACAGCGCCAACAACGCCTTGATTAAGCCGGGCGATTTAATTTTGATTGATGCGGGTTGTGAACTCGATAGCTACGCATCGGACATTACCCGCACCTTTCCCGCCAACGGCAAATTCAACGCACCACAGCAAGCCTTGTATGAATTAGTGTTAGCGGCGCAATCAGCAGCCTTACAACACGCCCGAATTGGGGAACAATACATCGCTGGGCATAACGCGGCGGTGCGGGTTTTGACACAGGGAATGTTGGATCTTGGCTTACTCAATAAAAACGTCGTTGGCACCTTAGACGATGCCATTGCCAATAACGCTTTCCGCCAGTTTTATATGCACGGAACCGGACACTGGATTGGTCTGGATGTGCATGATGTCGGCAATTATCGCGCGACCCAAATCAACGATAGCGGGTCAGAGAAGGACTACCGCACGCTACAAGCCGGAATGGCGATTACAATTGAGCCCGGCATTTATGTGCGACCTGCGGAAAACGTGCCCGAGCAGTTTTGGCATATCGGCATCCGCATCGAAGACGACATTGTAATTACCGAAGATGGGCCGCTTAACCTGAGTCGAGATACGCCGAAAACCGTCGCTGAAATCGAATATGTTATGCGCCACTATTCCAATCAATATTGAGCAACATTTCTATGCAACTCACCCCTGAATTTGATATCGCAATTTGCGGCGCTGGCCCCGTTGGCCAAACCCTCGCTGCCTTGCTAATCAAACGCGGCATTGCCCCGAAACGTATTGTCTTAATCGACGCCAAAACGAGCGAGCAAGCCGCTAACGATGCGCGCACAATTGCCTTGTCTTATGGTAGCCAACAAATCCTGCAAGCCGCTGGTGCTTGGCCGGTCAGCGCCACCGCCATTGAACAAATTCACGTCTCGCGCCGAGGACATTTTGGTCGAACCTTAATTGAAAGCAGCGCGCACAATGTGCCCGCTTTGGGCTACGTCGCGCGCTACGCCAATATTCTCAAACCGCTAGGAATTGAACTCGCAAAATACAGCTCTGAATTAACCTTTTTACGCCCTCTCAAAGTCAAGGAAATCGATGCAAGCGAGGGACCATACGCAAGCGTTACTTTAGAAGATGGGCGCGCCATTAGCGCTGCCATTGTGGTGCAAGCCGAAGGCGGGGTATTTAGCGACCAAGCGCCACAAACAAAGCACCATGATTATCAGCAAACCGCGCTGATTGCGCACGTCAAAACCAGCATCCCGACCGCGCCGCGTGCTTACGAACGCTTTACCGAAGAAGGCCCGTTGGCCTTGTTGCCGCTCGAAGATGGGTACGGCTTAGTGTGGTGCTCACGCCCCGAGAACGCCGCCCGATTGATGGCCCTGTCTGACGCGGATTTTTTGGCCGAATTACAGCATAGCTTCGGTCAACGTTTAGGACGCTTCACCAGCGTTACTCCGCGCAGCGCCTACGCACTGGGTTTAAATGCCCAAACCAGCGCTCTAGTTGGGCGCTCAATTTGCATCGGCAATGCCGCGCAAACGCTGCATCCGGTGGCTGGGCAAGGATTGAATTTAGGCTTGCGTGACGCCTTCCAATTGGCGCAATTCCTTAGTAAATCGCTGGAACCAAGCGCGCTACAAGATTTTTATAAAGCACGCCAAACCGATCGCAATACAACCATCACCTTAACCAGCCAAATGGCCCAGTTGTTTGCCAGTTCGCCCGATGGTAGTTTGCGCCAAACACTGTTCAGTTCCGCTCTAGGAATCATTGACCTGTTCAAACCAGCGCAAACCGTGCTGGCCGAACAAATGATGTTTGGGCGCCGATAACGCTCGTTGAATGGCGGTGGATTTCGGTCCTCAAATCCACCGCTCGCCTCCCCTCCCACGCACTTTCCCACCGTTATTTCCACATAAAAAAACTGCCAATCCGATGGTTGGCAATGCCATTTTGATCAGCTTTCTTGCGCCATCACAATCGAACTCAATCCTTATTTGAAGAATTAGCGCCACAAGTTCACAATTTCGCCCATGCTAAGGAAGCAACATTGCTAGCCTCAGAATCATAAATGTGAATTTTTATGTCTTTTTGCATTTGCACATCGAAAATTCATTTAACTGCCATAAATCCATGATTTAATAGATTTATCAATGTTTAACAATAAAAAAATACCCTAAGGCAACTATTTTCCAACCTATCTTTCAAAGCAAAGGATTGCATATGGAATGGCTACATTCGATTTTTGCGAAATCACCCGAGATCGCTTTATTTCTCTGTCTGTCTTTAGGCTATCTGCTTGGTAAGGTGAAGTTTGGCAAATTCCAACTTGGCGGCGTGGCCGGCAGCTTACTGGTCGCGGTGTTAGTCAGTCAGGTCGGCGTGCATGTCGATGCGGGCGTCAAAGCGGTGTTATTTGCCTTGTTCATTTATGCCGTCGGCTACGAGAGCGGCCCGAAATTTTTTAGCTCACTGGGCAAGCAATCCATCAAAGAAATCATCATGGCCGCGGTCATGGCCGCAACCGGATTACTCACCGTGGTCATCATGGCGAAACTGTTCGCCTTAGACAAAGGGCTGGCCGCCGGTATCGCAGCGGGTGGTTTAACCCAATCGGCCATCATCGGCACAGCCAGTGACGCGATTACTAAACTTGGATTAGACGCGGGCGAAGTCGCGCGCCTACAGGGCAATGTCGCCGTCGGTTATGCAGTCACTTACGTCTTTGGCTCGTTTGGCGCAATTATTGTTTGCGTCAATATCCTGCCCAAACTGATGGGGCGCGGCATTCGTGATGATGCGATCAAAGCGGAAATGGCCATGAATTCTGGCGTGCAAGTGTTAGGCCAAGGACAAGCTAATGCGGTCACTGATTTAGTTGGTCGGCTGTATCAATTAAACCAAGCAAACTCGATCGCGAAAATTGAAGGTTTCAGCCCCAGCGCCGCGATCACGATAGAAAAAGTAAAACGTGGCAGCAAGCTGATTGCGATTAATCCGACTTTAGAATTGCTGGCTGGCGACATAATTTTAATTGTCGGACGCCGCGATTCTATTCTAGAAGTCGCACCCCAATTGGGTACAGAAGTGTTTGATGTGGACGGCATGGATTTAATCATGCAGCGCAGCGATGTGATTTTCTCCAACCAAGAATTCAGCAATAAAACACTGCAAGACATTCGACTGCAAGCCAAAGAAATGACGCGCCATGGCATCTTTCTTGAAAAAATAACGCGCGCTGGCACGGCGCTACCGATGCAAGCAGACACAGTCATTGAATTGGGCGACGTGGTCTCGATTTATGGCGCGGAACAAGATGTGAAAAAAGCCTCAGCAATTATCGGCGTCGCCTTAATTCCTAGTCCAAAAACCGACTTTGTATACATGGGCGCTGGCTTGGTGGTCGGTTTGTTGGTCGGCTTATTAAGCGCAAAAATCGGCTCCATCCCATTAACTTTAGGCAGTGGCGGCGGCGCATTATTATCCGGCTTGTTATTTGGTTGGTACCGCTCCAAACACCAAACTTTTGGCGAAATGCCGCAGCCTGCAGTGCAATTATTGAAGGACCTCGGTCTTGCCGGTTTCGTCACCGTGGTCGGTTTAACTTCCGGCTTGCAAGCGGTAGAAACTATCCAAGCTCAGGGCTTTACTATTTTTGGCGTGGGAATGGTGGTCACCATTCTACCGATGTTAATCACCATGTTGTTTGGCCGTTACATCCTCAACTACGACAACACCGCAATTCTTGCCGGCGCATTATCGGGCTCACGCAGCGCCAATCCGGCCTTTGGTGAAGTGTTAGACAAAGCCGAGAACTCGATTCCCACTGTTCCATTCGCCATTACCTACGCATTAGCCAATGTGTTTTTAACGTTGCTCGGGCCGCTCATCGTTGCGTTTGTTTAGCGCCGCTCGATTGTATTTTCTGAACTGGTTTACGCATTGCAGCACCTAGTTCCACACCCACTCGCAAAGGAGTATCAACATGGATTTCAGCAATAAAGAAAAGCTCGCCGCCTTAAGCCCATTCGAATTGAAAGATGCCTTGATTGAAACCGCCAAAAAGCAAGGCAACCGCATGTTGCTCAACGCTGGCCGCGGCAATCCTAACTTTTTAACGACCACGCCGCGCCATGGCTTTTTCCAGTTTGGCTTGTTTGCAATGAGCGAATCCGAGCGTTCTTATGTCTATATGGATGACATCGGTGGGTTCCCCCAATTAGACGGCATCGAGCAGCGCTTTGAGATTTTTACCCACGCTAACGCGCACGTACCGGGCGTTAAATTTTTACAAGCCGCCGTGTCCTATGTGCGCGACCAGCTTGGCTTGTCGGCAGCAGACTTTTTATACGAAATGTGTGAAGCGATTTTGGCCTGTAACTATCCGGTACCAGATCGCATGTTGCGTTTGAGTGAAAAAATTGTCGCCGAATATATACACCGCGAAATGATCGGCGATCATCCTTTTGCCGGTAAATTTGATATGTACGCGGTCGAAGGCGGCACCGCGGCCATGACCTATTTATTCAACAGCTTCCGCGCCAATCATATTTTGAAAGAAGGCGACACCATTGCGCTGGGTATGCCGATTTTCACGCCTTACATCGAAATCCCGCATTTGGACGATTACAAATTGGTGCAAATCGCCATTGATTCTCCAGCAGAAAACAACTGGCAATTCACCAAAGCTGAACTCGATAAATTATTAGATCCAAAAGTCAAAGCGTTCTTCTTGGTCAATCCAAGCAATCCACCTTCGGTCAAAATCAGCGATGAAAATTTAGCCTATATCGCTGAGATCGTTAAAAAGCGTCCCGACTTAATCATTCTGACCGATGACGTGTACGCCACCTTTGCCGACAATTTTGTATCTCTGTTTGCAATGTGCCCATACAACACCGTGTTGGTGTATTCGTTTTCCAAATATTTCGGTGCCACTGGCTGGCGCATGGGCGTCGTTGCGACGCACGAACACAATATTCTGGATCAAAAAATTGCCGAACTACCGGAAGCCACGAAAAAGCAATTGGATGAACGTTACAGCTCCATCACCACAGAGCCGCGCAAATTAAAGTTCATCGATCGCTTAGTCGCCGACAGCCGCACGGTAGCGTTAAACCACACCGCTGGTTTATCAACACCGGTTCAAGTACAGATGACGATGTTCTCCTTATTCTCGCTCATGGATGAACAGCAAAACTACAAAAAAGCCATGAAGAGCATCGTTTTGCGACGCAAACAAGCGCTCTATCGTGAATTAGGTTTGCCTATGCAACACGATCCAAACTCGGTGCGTTACTACCATTTACTTGATATGGAAGAAATCGCCACCCAAATGCACGGGGCGGATTTTGCTGCGTGGTTGCTCACCAAACTCAAACCGAATGAAGCGCTGTTCCGCTTGGCGGAGGAAACGGGCGTGATTTTGTTACCAGGTCGCGGATTCGGCACAACGCATCCATCGGGCCGCGTCTCGTTGGCTAACTTAAACGAATACGATTACGCCAATATCGGTAAATCGATTCGTAAATTGGCCGAAGAGTTTTACGCTGAGTTTAAAAAATCTGGCGGTAAGTAATAGTTAATCAGCAGCATTCGACTTAAGGCGAGGCGGCCGACGCAACGTTAGCCGCCTTCACTTTTACGATTGACTTGAGTGCAAATAATTTACAATACTCGCTTTCCTCAACTCAGCAATCCGCATGCAACGCTTAACCCTTTATTGGCAATTAACCCGCTTCGACAAACCCATCGGCATATTGCTGCTGCTTTGGCCCACGTTATCGGCCTTGTGGCTTGCCTCCAACGGCCAGCCGGATTGGAACCTGGTGTTGATTTTTACTTTAGGCACAGTGTTGATGCGCGCTGCCGGTTGCGCGATTAATGATTATGCGGATCGGGATTTTGATAAGCACGTTAAACGCACCGCCGAGCGACCACTCACATCGGGCAAAATCGCGAGCTGGGAAGCATTAATGGTGGCCGCCGTGTTGGCAGTCGCGGCATTCAGCTTAATCATTCCGTTAAATGCGCTCACCAAACAATTATCGATTGCAGCGGTAATCATCGCCGCGAGCTATCCTTACTTCAAACGCTTCTTTGCGATTCCACAAGCGTATCTTGGCATCGCGTTTGGTTTTGGTATTCCGATGGCGTATGCGGCGATTCAAAATCAAGTTCCCACGCAAGCGTGGATTTTATTAATCGGTAATGTTTTTTGGGCCGTCGCTTACGATACTGAATACGCGATGGTGGATAGAGATGATGATGTAAAAATCGGGATCCGGACTTCCGCCATTACTTTTGGCAAATACGATGTTGCAGCGGTTATGTTTTGCTACGCGGCAAGTTTTGCGCTGTTATTCGCGGTTGGTTGGTCGCTCGGCTTGCGCTTGTGGTTTTCGTTAGGGCTGGTGGGAGCTATCTTGTGCGCAATTTATCATTACTTTTTAATACGACATCGCGACCGTGCGTCTTGTTTTATCGCTTTTCGACACAATAACTGGTTAGGTTGTCTTATTTTTATTGGGATAGCTTTAGATTTTGCGCTACATTAAATTTTGACTAACGAATCAGGCGTATCTTGGTCTTGTTGGTAAATGTTTGTTCGCAGCATTTTTGTCACACTTTTATTCATTCGATTGGAGAAATCATGAGCTCAGAAAACCACAACGACGCATTGATGCACGACCTGCAAGCTGTTATTCACGATGCAGAAGTTTTACTTAAGAACTCAGCATTACCTTCTGGCGATGATTTCAAAAATGCCAAAGCGCGTTTTGAAGCGACAATCAAAAACGCCAAAGACGAAATCGTTCGCTTAGAGCGCTTGGTCGTCAACAAAACCAAAGAAGCCGCTAAATCGACCGATACCTATGTCAAAGAAAATCCTTGGCAAGCAGTTGGTTTGGGCGCAGCGGTTGGATTGGTGATTGGCCTGTTAATTAGCCGTAAATAAGCGGTCGCACATAAGCCGGCAGCAGTCCAATCACGATACAACTTCAACTCTTGGCGCATTGTGGCTACTATTAGGTAGCCACAATTTTGTAGCCACAAATTTTTATTCACTCACCTCAATACACCTCAATGTCCATTTCCGCCAGCATTAACCGCATTGTTTCAACCTTCGTCGCGATATTGCAAACCCGACTGGAGCTGGTCACGGTTGAACTGGAAGAAGAGTTAATCCGTTTCGCCACCTATTTTGTTTATACGCTGATCGCTTTATTTTGCGCCGGCGTCGCGATTTCATTGGGCATCTTGTTAATCATCGCCGTGTTTTGGGATGAACATCGCGTTGCGGTTTTACTGAGCTTGATTGGCGTATTCAGCGCCTTAAGTGTTTTCATCGCCGCTTGGCTGCGGAATCAGCTAATCAACAAGCCGCGCTTGCTTGAACACAGCATTGCTGAAATCAAAAAAGATGCGGAGCTGTTGCAGTTTCGTGAGCAAACCAATGAATCAGAGGAGCAAGCATGAGTCGCGCTAAACGCTTAGCCCAACGCCGCGCCCTTTTGGTGCTCGAATGTACGCTGCAACGCACCACCTTAATCGCGCAAAGCCGCGCCTTAGGTCAAGCAACTGGCTGGATCAAAAGCAGCGATGGATTAATCAAACGTTTAAAAAATATGCCAGGCTGGGCCAGCGCCGCGTTGGCGGGCTTATTGGTCATCATGCCGGGACGCGCCATTTCGGTGGCTAGAAACGGGCTCATGATTTGGCAATTATGGCGCTCGATTTCTTCGGCAATCGACAAAAAAGAAACGCCTTAATTTTCTACATTAAGGCGTTTATCGTCTACTACGCACTATCGTCTATTACACACCAGTCGCGACTGGTCTTGAGTTATCGCTGCACCACTCATTCCACGACCCCGCATACAACCCCGCACCAGATAATCCAGCTACTTCCAAGGCCAGTAAATTGTGGCAAGCAGTTACACCGGAGCCGCATTGCATAATCGTCGATTTTGGATCGTTAATTAACGCAGACCATTCGGCACGCAATTCTGCGGGTGATTTGAACTGGCCATTGGCCTGCAAATTGTCCTTAAAAAAGCGATTTTTCGCACCCGGGATATGGCCGCCCACTGGGTCCATCGTTTCGTTCTCGCCGCGATACCGATCAGGTGAACGCGCATCAATTACTAGTCGTTCCTTACTCGTCAAATTGGCGACAATTTGGTCAACTTTGAACAATTCGACCAAGGATGGCTGTTCGGTAATTGAGCCTGCTTGCGGTACAAACGCGTCGGTCGATACCGCCAATTGAGCTTGGGTCCAAGCCGGCAATCCGCCATCTAACACAGCAACTGCTTCATGCCCTACCCAACGCAACATCCACCACAAACGCGCCGCAAACATTGCACCATGTGCATCGTAGGCAATGACTTGGGTGTCGTTGTTAATCCCCCAGGAACGCAAGGTAGCGACGAAGTCGGCGCGACTTGGCAGTGGATGACGCCCACAAAACACACCATCGGCATTTAACTTCGGGCCCGATAAATCGTGATCGATATTAGCGAACTGCGCATTCGGCAGATGGCCTTGCTCAAAGGCTAGTCGACCTGCATCGAGATTGACGAGGTCATGGCGGCAATCCAAGATAATCCAGTTGGGCTGCGATAGGTGTTTTGCTAAGTCGGATGCAGAAATTAAAGTCGTGAAATGCGCGCTCATAACAATCCTTGTTTAAACCAGCGAATCGAATAAAGAAATCACTTTTCGGCCAGTAATGGCAAAGTAGATTTCGTGTGAATATAAGTCGCTAGAATACCGCTCAACAAAATAATAGCAATCCCAACCCAACTCAATATACTTAATTTATCGTGCCAAATAATCACTCCCGCAGCGCTCGAAAAGACGATGCCGCTGTAGGATAAATTGGCTGTCACCAGCGGATTACCAAGCCGGTAGGCGCGCGTCATCGCGAGTTGCGCGGTGCTGGCGAAAAATCCCACCGCCAGCAATAAAGTCGCTCCATAAAAAGACGTATGAACGTGCCAATCTTGATCAATCACCCCAGCGACCGCACCAGAAATAGCACTCGTGAGTGAGAAATAAAACACTACCCGCGTTTCAGGCTCGCCCAACAAACCCATGGCGCGCACCTGCAAATAAGCCAATGCCGCCAGCATGCCTGAGGCCAGAGAAATAATCGCGGTGGGAATTTGGCGCTCTTGCATCGACGGTTGCAGCAAAAAAATCACGCCGACAAAGCTCAAGACAATCGCACCCGGCAATCCCAGAGCAAACTGCGCCTTGCCACGCCACCAGTTATAGAAGAATAAGAACGCCGCAATCCAAATCGGTGACATGTAGTTCAATGTATTTGCCATAGCCAGCGGCAGTTTGCCGATGGTATAAAACCACAGCCACAACGCGATCACACCCACCAAACCGCGTCCAAAATGGCGCAGCGGCATGGAGGTTTTTAAACTAACGGAATTGATGCGGGAAATACAGAAGAGGAAAATCACGCCAAACAAACCGCGGTACATCACGATTTCTGACGTCGTGTAGATATCAGAAGCTAGCTTGACGCATACGCCCATCAAAGCGAACAACAAGCTAGCAAGTAACATCCACAGTGATTGCATGAGTCAGAATGTAGCGATTAAGCCGCGCCTTCGTCAAAGGTCATGTTGGCGCGATACCATTCGTGGAAATGCTGCATGCCATCTTCCATTGGTGATTGATACGGGCCGACTTGGTTTTCACCGCGTTCTAACAAAATCCGACGCCCGGCATCCATGCGGAACCCGATTTCATCGTCTTCGATACAGGTTTCCATGTAGGCAGCACGTTCTGCCTCGATGAATTCGCGCTCAAACAAAACGATTTCTTCGGGATAATAAAACTCAACCACGTTGCGCGTCTTGCCAACGCCTTGCGGCCATAAAGTTGAAACGACCAACACGTGCGGATACCACTCAACCATGATGTTGGGATACAAAGTCAGCCAAATCGCACCATAAGGAGGCGCTTCGCCGCCACGGAATTTCAGCACTTGTTCTTGCCATGCTTGGTATTTTTTGGAACCGGATTTGAGCAAACCGCTATGCACGCCCACCGTTTGCACGCTGTAATCAGCACCAAATTCCCAACGCAAATCGTCACATGAGACAAAGCTGCCTAAACCAGGATGGAAGGGTTCAACGTGGTAATCCTCTAGATAAACTTCAATAAAGGTTTTCCAGTTGTAATCGCATTCGTGCACTTCGACGTGATCGAGCATGTAGCCCGAAAAGTCGAGGTCTTTGGTGACCGACAATGGCGTCAATTTTTCCATCACGTTGTAACCGTTTTGCTCAAACAGCAAGCCGTTCCAACTTTGCAACTTAGTATTGGCGAGATTTAAGCAGGGCTGCTCGTCAAAATGCGGAGCGCCTAATAATTGGCCTTTTAAATCGTAGGTCCAGCGATGCAAGGGGCAAACGATGTTGTTGGAATTGCCGCGCGTAGTGCCTACGGTTTTGCCATCTTTATCGGTTGCGCCGCCGAACATCAACGCTTGGCGATGACGGCAAACATTGGACAGCAGCTCAATGCCGCGCTCGCTGCGCACCAGCATGCGACCTTCGTTCTCGGACGCAAGCGTAGCGAAGTCGCCCACATTGGGCACCATCAGTTCATGCCCAACGTAACGCGGGCCTTGCTGGAATAATTGTGTGATTTCGCGCTTTAAAAGCGTTTCGTCAAAATAGACGGAAACCGGAAGTTGTGCTGTTGAACGCACTAGTTTAGCGAATGTTGCCAGATCGGACATCCCCACCCCCCCCAAATATTTACTCAACCTAAGAGAGAAAGAATCCGCAAAAACCTGAGTTCAAATCGTTGAATTGAAAAGGAAATTTTGGACAGAACCGCGGATTATACCCGAACTCAATAATTTGGGGGCAAGGGCAACAGTGATTATTTTCCGAGCATTGTTAGTGCCGCAAACGTGATCAATTTGAGCTAACAACTATAATCACGCCACACCGCAACTCGCCCCAAGCAAACAAAATTAAGGAAAATACAAGATGCCACGTTTTGCCGCCAATTTAAGCATGATGTACAACGAAGTCCCTTTCTTGGAGCGCTTTGCCGCCGCTGCTAACGATGGATTTAAAGCGGTGGAATATCTATTTCCCTACGATTTCCCCGCTGAGCAGGTCAAGTCCCAGTTGACCGATAACGGGCTAACACAAATCACCTTCAACGCGAAGCCAGGCGATTGGAATAAAGGCGAACGTGGCATCGCCTGCCATCCGGATCGGGTCGATGAATTTAAACAATCGATCGACCAAGCCTTGGCTTATGCACGAGAGCTTGGTAATAAAAAATTGCACGTAATGGCAGGAATTAGCCATCCCAATTTTTCGCATGCAGAGCAACGCGCTACTTACTTGAGCAACTTAGCGTATTGCGCCCGCTTAGCCCAGCAAGAAAACATCACCGTCTTGATCGAACCAATCAATACTCGCGATATGCCCGGTTATTTTTTAACCCATCAAGAGCAAGCGCACGCTATTTGTGCTGAGCTAGCGGCTCCCAATGTACAAGTGCTGTTTGATATTTATCACTGCCAAATCATGGAAGGCGACATTAGTCAAAAACTCAAACGCGATATGCGTCGCCCATTTGGCGGCATCGGGCATATACAAATCGCTAGCGTGCCGCAGCGCAATGAACCCAATTTGGGCGAGCTTGATTGCCATTATTTGTTCAAGTTAATCGACGAGCTAGGATTCGATGGCTGGATCGGATGCGAATACCGCCCGCTTGGCGCAACGTCGGCAGGCTTAAATTGGATGCCGCGCTAACTGCGCCGTCCGTGTTTATTCATTTTTAATGGCTTTATAGCCATTAAACTGATCAACGCGATAAAGCGCTTTTTATTTAGCAAAAAAACATAAAACTCGTCGAAAACGACTAAAACCGACCGAATGAGTCTTCAGAATTGATATTCGGCTGCGCGATAGCAGGCTACTTGTTTTAGAATAGAGGGTTAATTTTTGACGTGTTGCCGCACTGCTGGCATAGATAACATTTAATTCACATTTACCTCACCCACTTTTTGACTAACTCATGGCAAAAAAATCAATCTCAACGAGCGAATCGGGCAATCCACTTCCCGAATCTTTTGAAGCTGCCATGGCCGAACTAGCCCAATTAGTGGCGCGTATGGAAGCCGGTGAATTAGCATTAGAAGCCTCGGTGAGCGCTTATGCGCGCGGTTCCGAATTAGTTCAATACTGCGCGGCGCAACTCGAAAAAGTTGAGCAACAAGTTAAAATTCTGGATGGCGAAATCACCAAGCCATTTCAAGTCGACGAAAGCGATAGCGGAAATTAATCATGACTGACCAAATCGCTCCGACGCTGCCGCTGTCCGCTTGGATGAAACAAAGCCAAGCGCAGATTGAAACTGCCTTATCCGATTTTTTACCTCCTTGCGCACAAGTCCCAACGCATCTGCATGAAGCCATGCGTTACGCGGTGTTGGATGGTGGCAAACGTGTTCGTCCCTTGTTGGTGTATGCGGCCGGTCAGTTGTTTGACGCGCCACAAGATGAACTCACTCGTGCTGGCTGCGCCTTAGAAATGATTCACGCTTATTCGCTGGTGCACGATGACATGCCGTGCATGGATGATGATGCGCTGCGCCGTGGCAAACCCACTGTGCATGTTAAGTTTGGCGAAGCGACAGCTTTGTTGGTCGGAGACGCATTGCAAGCGCAAGCGTTTTTGATTTTAGCGCAAGGTAACAACGCGCCTGAGCGTCAATTGGAAATGCTGCAAATTTTGGCGCATTCGTCTGGTTCATTAGGCATGTGCGGCGGGCAAGCGATTGATTTAGCCAGCGTTGGAATGAGTTTGTCGCGCGAACAATTAGAGCAAATGCATCAGCTCAAAACGGGCGCCTTGTTGCGCGCTTCGGTGCTCTTGGGTGCGCTATGCGGGCAACAACTTAGCGAAGATGAACGCGCCGCCTTATTCAGCTATTCGCATGCGATCGGCTTGGCGTTCCAAGTTGTGGACGATATTTTGGATGCCACTGCCGATTCGGCGACACTGGGCAAAACCGCGGGAAAAGATGCCGAACAAAACAAACCGACCTATGTTTCCATCCTCGGTTTAGAACAATCCCAACAATTGGCCGAACAATTACGCCTGCAAGCGCACCAAGCTTTAGCTATTTTTAGCACCGAATCAAACAACACATCACCGTCCTCACGCACCGCCCGTCTGCTGCAATTAGCCGATTTTATTGTGCAGCGTTCTGCGTAAGAAAGTAATTATGACCTTATTAAACTCGATCAACTCACCTGCTGATTTACGCGATTTAAGCAAAGCACAGTTGAAACCTTTGGCCGACGAATTACGCGCCTTTGTGCTCGATTCGGTGTCAAAAACTGGCGGCCATTTATCGTCCAATTTAGGCACCGTTGAACTCACCATCGCACTGCATTACGTGTTCAATACGCCAGAAGATCGCATTGTCTGGGACGTCGGACATCAAACCTATCCGCACAAGATTTTGACTGGTCGGCGCGATCAAATGCATAGCCTACGTCAGTTAAATGGGATTTCGGGCTTTCCTAAACGCGATGAAAGCGAATTCGATACCTTTGGCACGGCACATTCTTCTACCTCGATTTCCGCTGCGCTTGGCATGGCGGTTGGTGCAAAATTAAAAGGCGAAAGTCGCCACTCGGTTGCCGTGATCGGCGATGGCTCCATGACCGCCGGGATGGCATTTGAAGCGCTCAACAATGCTGGCGTGATGGAAGACGTGAATTTGCTGGTGATCTTAAACGACAACGACATGTCGATTTCACCACCAGTTGGCGCGTTAAATCGATACCTAGCGCGTTTAATGTCGGGTAAATTTTATGCGGCCGCCCGCAACGTCGGTAAATCCGTGTTACCACCACCGATGTTAGAAATCGCCAAAAAGCTCGAAGAACACGCCAAAGGCATGATCATGCCCGCGACCATGTTTGAAGAATTTGGCTTTAACTATATTGGGCCAATTGATGGACACGATTTAGATGCGTTAATCCCGACTTTGCAAAATTTAAAAGCCCTCAAAGGCCCGCAATTTTTGCATGTAGTGACCAAAAAAGGCCAAGGCTACAAGTTGGCCGAAGCCGATCCAGTGCTGTATCACGGCCCAGGCAAATTCAATCCAGCCGAAGGAATCAAACCCGCTACCGCGACCAAGCTAACCTACACCAAAGTCTTCGGTGATTGGCTGTGCGACATGGCAGCGCACGATGCGCAATTAGTCGGGATTACACCAGCGATGCGCGAAGGCTCGGGTATGGTTGAATTCCATCAGAATTATCCTGATCGCTATTTTGACGTGGGTATTGCAGAACAACATTCCGTCACCTTTGCCGCCGGTTTAGCATGCGAAGGTTTAAAACCGGTCGTCGCGATTTACTCGACCTTTTTGCAGCGCGCTTACGATCAATTAATCCACGATGTCGCACTCCAAAATTTGGATGTCACCTTTGCCTTAGATCGCGCTGGTTTAGTCGGTGCCGATGGCGCAACCCATGCCGGCAACTACGATTTAGCCTACCTGCGCTGCATCCCGAATATGGTCATCATGGCCGCATCCGATGAGAACGAATGCCGTCAAATGCTCAGCACCGGTTATTACTACAAGGGTCCAGCAGCGATTCGTTATCCGCGCGGCGCAGGCATAGGCGCCACAGTGCAAAAAGAATTAAGCACCATCCCGCTCGGCAAAGGCGAAATCAAACGTCAAGGCCAACAAGTCGCAATTTTGGCGTTCGGCAGCATGGTCGCTCCGGCATTGCAAGCGGGTGAAAAACTCAACGCCACCGTGGCCAATATGCGCTTTGTTAAACCACTCGATATTGATCTGCTCAAACAATTAGCCCAGACCCACGACTATTTAGTAAGCGTGGAAGAAGGCGCAAAAATGGGTGGCGCAGGTTCGGCTATTGCCGAAGCTCTGGCAGAACTTAATATCACCAAGCCGCTGCTCATTTTAGGATTGCCGGATGAATTTATTGACCACGGCGACGCCACGCAATTGCTGGCATTAGTTGGCTTAGATGGCGCTGGAATTAGCAAATCAATTGAGCAGCACTTTTCCTTAGCCCAAGCATCCATTGCTGAGCCGCGCTTAGTCGCGTCCTTGGGTAAAATTTAATCTCGCGCTACAGACTTAACCAATACAAGAGGAAATCATGACCACAGCCATCCCAGAATTGAAGATCACTCCTGCAGCACATCGTTTGAGCGACGCTGAGCGCGCGCAACGCATGGGTAGCCTGGCCTTTGGCCGCACGTTTACTGAGCACATGGTCGTTATTCCTTACAAAGACGGTGCGTGGCAAACAGGGGAAGTAAAACCTTACGGTCCATTAAGCTTAGATCCTTCAGCATCGTCACTGCATTACGGCCAATCGATTTTTGAAGGCTTTAAAGCGTTTTCGCAGCCAGATGGCTCAGTAAAAACCTTCCGCTCAGAGCAAAACGCCGAGCGCTTTAATCGCAGCGCCGCGCGCATGGCGATGCCTGCTATTCCACCCGAATTATTTTTAAAAGCAGCCGATGCATTAATTAATTTGGATAAAGGATGGGTTCCCAAAAATGTTGGCGAAAGTCTGTACTTGCGCCCGCTGATGATCGCAACTGACCCATTCTTAGGCGTGCGTCCAGCGACCGAATATTTATTCGTGCTATTCGCTTCTCCTGCTGGTGCGTATTTCCCAAGTGGCGTTAAGCCGGTCAACGTGTGGATTAGCGAAGATTTTGTGCGCGCTGCGCCGGGTGGCACAGGCGAAGCCAAATGTGCGGGTAACTATGCCGCGAGCTTGGTGGCGCAAGCCCAAGCCCTGGAAAAAGGTTGCGATCAAGTTGTCTGGCTGGATGCGGTACACCGTGAGTTCGTCGAAGAAATGGGCGGCATGAATTTATTCTTCGTCTATAAAGAAGGCGATAAAACCACCGTAGTAACACCAGAATTAACCGGCACCTTATTACCCGGCATTACCCGCTTGAGCTTGCTGCAACTAGCCCGAGATTTAGGCTTTGCCGCAGAAGAACGCAAACTGAGTGTGCAGCAATGGCGCGATGATATTGCGGCGGGTCGCATGACTGAAGTCTTTGCTTGCGGCACAGCAGCAGTGATTACACCGGTCGGCAAAGCAAAGGCGAATGGCTTTGAAATGACGATTAATAATGGCGAAAATGGCCCCGTAACGATGGCTTTGCGCGAAGCGCTATTGGCGATTCAACATGGCACGGCTGCCGACAAACACGGCTGGATGCGCACGATTTAATCAAAAAAATTTGCCAGCAGAGCGATGGCGCTTCTGCTGGCAAATTGGTTGACTCGGTATTCAAACTCAAGCTAATCCTCAATTAGCTTGAGTTTTTTTATTGCGCGGCTGTTCCCTTACGTTCGTGCTTCCACAACACATCGCCATTGCCAGAATAACGATTGAGCAGGCGCGACATCACGAACATCAAATCCGATAAGCGATTGAGATATTGGCGTGGCTCGGGATTTACCACCTCAACCTTGCCTAAACTCACTACCACGCGCTCGGCACGGCGGCATACGGTGCGGCACACATGCGCCAACGCGGCCGACCTTGCGCCGCCCGGTAAGATGAATTCTTTTAATGGCGGTAAATCTTTATTGCATTTTTCCAACAGTGCGTCGAGATGCGCGACCTGTTCTTCGGTAATCATTTTGTAGCCCGGAATGCATAATTCTCCGCCCAAATCGAACAAATCATGCTGAATTAATAACAATTCATCAGCTAAACCAGCCGGTAAATCCTCGCACAGCAGCAAACCGATCTGCGAATTGAGTTCATCAACGTCGCCCATAGCCTGAACGCGCAAGCTGTCCTTATCGACGCGAGTGCCATCACCTAAGCCAGTTGTGCCTTCATCACCAGTTCTTGTTGCGATTTTTGATAATCTATTGCCCATAATGATTTACACTTTACAGTTGAAATGAAATTAATTAACTCGTTGAGCGGCTAATTGAAGGAAATTATTCATGTGTGACCAAATGGGAAGCCATTTAGCTAACGCCAAACCAATGGACGGAAACCATTGGGCCGGCTCGCTCCATTCCCAAAATAGGGGTCACACCGAATATTCCTCAGATGAAATACTAGCAGACGGCGCAGTATACGCCCAAATCGCACCTTACTTTCATTGCACCACAAGCGTTGTAATCGGCTTAACACATTTATTTACGCAATAATTCATGAGCAATCGACTTCCACCCGTCCACGCCCTGTCTGCTTTTGAAGCGGCTGCTCGCTTTAACTCGTTTGCTTTAGCGGCAGACGAATTGTGTATTACTCCCTCAGCACTCTCGCACCGGATTCGCTTATTGGAAGAACATTTATGCGAGCGTTTATTTACCCGCGATGGTCGTGCGGTTAACTTGACCGAATTTGGACGCCGTTATTTGGACGTGGTACGCAACGTTCTGCGCAGCTTGGCTGATTTCCCGTTACCGAACAAAGTCTTCACCGATCAAATTCGCATCAAAATCACCTTACCGCCAACTTTTGCGCGCTACATTTTTTTGCCGCGTTTTAAACAGTTTAAGCAGCTCTATCCGGACATCGAAATCGAGATCTTTCTGTTCGTCCCACTGTACGATTTGAGCCTGTCCGAAAGCGACGTGGAAGTGCGTTTTGGTGCAGGCAATTATCCTAATTTGATTACCCATAAACTCTTTGTTGAACCGGCCTTCGCTGTGGCCAGCCCTGCCTACTTAGCTTCTATTCCGCCGCTCAAAACGCCCGCCGATTTAAAGTCGGCGTATTTATTGCGTTCAGCTTTAGAGCCTTGGCAGCCGTGGTTTGAAGCGGCTGGATTAGCTTGGCCCGAACCGAATGTTGGGTTGCGAATTGATGATCTCGGTTTGCTGTTGGATGCGGTCAAACTCGGACACGGTGTTGGCCTATCGCGCACCCACTTTGCCGAAAACATGTTGCGCCAAGGTGAAGTCGTGCGCTTGTTCGATGTCGAAGTCGCGTCTCCACCTCACGCCTATTACTTAGTGCACGAACCCAATATTCGACCCGAAGTTGCGTTATTTATCGATTGGATGAAATCCAGTTTCCACCTCAATAATGACTAAACGAAGCCACATTGCAGTGCCGTTGTTGGTTGTGCTGGCGTCTGGGCAAGCACAAGCGGATTTCTATAGCTGCAAAGATAATAATGGACACCTGATTACGTCCGACCGCCCTATTCCCGAATGTGCCGATAAATCCACCCAGATCTACCGAAACAACGGCATTTTAAAAGCGGAAATAGCTGGCGCGCTCACACCCGAGCAGCGTCGCACAGCCGAACTCCAGCAGCAACAACGCGAAGCCGCCGCGCGCCAAGCCGAAGCCGACAAAAAAGAGCAACGCTATTTGTTGGCGCACTATCCGACTGAGCAAGACGTGGAACTGGAACGTAAAAAAGCGTTAGATGCGGTTCAAGCCAAAATTGCGGCAGAAAAAAAGAACATCGCAATCAACACCGACGCGATGAATAAAGTGCACACTGAGTTGACGCAACTGCCGAAAGATCAGCCGGTGCAGATTAATCAAAAGAAGAACAAAGAAGACGATTTAAAATTGACGATCGCGCAATCGCAGAAACTAATCCTGCGCTACCAAACCGATGAGCAAAGCATCAATCGCGAATTTGATGAAACGCATAAGCGCTATATTGAACTCATTACCAACCACAAATAATCGGGTAACGCAGGGCTTGGCTGGCCCAATTTAACGCGGAAACAATGCCCCTAAAATCCGCTCACCCGCCGCGCCAGTCACCTCAGGCAAGTTGCCGGTCAAACGATCCGTAAAGCGATACGCCAACCAAGCAAAAGCCAAGGCTTCAACATGATTGGGCGATACACCTAGGACTTCAGTGCTTTCCAGACCGATCGCGCTAGTATCGGAATCGGCATTGGAATTTAACAGGGACTGAATCGATTCCATCAAAGTCGTGTTGTACGCGCCGCCGCCACAGACATACACATTTTTGACATCGGGCGCATAGGCCAAAATCGCATCCACTATCGTGTGCGCTGTAAAAGCGCATAAGGTTGCCTGCACATCGACCGGCGACACTTCAAGAAAAGGGATTAATTTATCGTGCAGCCAAGTTAGATGAAACAGATCGCGGCCTGTGCTTTTCGGCGGGGGAAGATGCAAATAAGCTTCTTCTTGTAGATGCGCCAATAAGCCCCAATTAACCTGCCCCAAGCGCGCCCAATCACCATTGGAATCAAAACCTTGTCCCTTGTGATCCATGATCCAAGCATCCATTAACACATTGCCCGGGCCAGTATCGAAGCCGTGTGTTGAACCATCGGCGCGCAGGATACTAATATTGCTAATGCCGCCAATATTGACCACGACCCGCGTTTCATTGGCCTTACCGAATACGCTGCGATGAAAAGCTGGAACGAGCGGCGCACCTTGACCACCAGCGGCAATATCACGCGCGCGGAAATCCGCAATCACATCGATATCGACCAACTCGGCCAACAGCGCAGGATTATTGATTTGGGTGGTGTAACCGAATTCGGGCCGATGACGCACGGTTTGTCCATGCACGCCGACAGCGCAAATTTGATCGATCGTTAATCCGGTATTTTTAATTAAATGCAGGACGCAATTGGCGTAGGATAAAACCAGTTGATTGGCGGCCTGAGCGACACGATGAATTTCATCGAAACCGCTGATTTGCAAGGAGAATAAAGTAGCGCGTAAATCTGGCGGAAAGGGAAGATAGCTAGCAGCGAGTTGGCGCAAATGCGTGTCGTTATCGGCCACCTCAACCAAGACTCCATCCACGCCATCCAGACTTGTTCCGGACATTAAACCGATGAAATAACGCATGGTTGCCTAGCCTTAATGCAAAGACAGACAACGTTAGATGTTGTCTGTCGATAGTAAGTGAATGGTCTTAGCGAACAACAGAGTTGAGATAGTTAAACGAATTAACCCACCTATCTCAACAATTAACGCGCAGCGATTGTCGTTGCCGAGCTACCTGGGCGTAACAACGTGAAGCGATGGCGCACATCATTGACCACGGAATTAAATCGTGGCATATCCGCAGCAGTCAACGTTTGAGGTTGCTCAACTTTGATCTTCATCGGATCTTGCGCTTTGTTACTTACCCGGAATTCATAATGTAAATGCGGACCGGTTGCCCAGCCGGTTTGGCCTACGTAACCAATGATGTCACCTTGCGTTACTTTTACGCCCTTGCGGATGCCAGGTGCAAAGCGGCTCATGTGACCATAGGCGGTCGTATAGCTGCCCCAATGTTTGAGTACGACTAAATTACCGTAACCGCCCGATGGGCCAGCAACATCGACAACGCCATCAGCGGAAGCGCGAATTGGTGTGCCGGTAGGAGCGGCAAAATCAACGCCGGTGTGTTGTTTCCATTGACCAGAAATAGGATGCAAGCGCATGGCGAAACCGGAAGAAATACGGGTGAAAGCGATGGGTGACTTCAAAAATGCTTTCTTCATCGACTTACCATCAAAGCCGTAATAGCTGCCGCTGCCCGCGCCTTCGTCAAACCACACCGATTGATACGAGCGACCGGCATTGGTGAATTCACCGGCTAACACTTTGCCAGTGCTGACCATTTCGCCATTTTCCCAAAACGTTTCATAGACCAATTCAAAATGATCGCCACGACGCAAATCAGAGCGGAAATCAATGTTGGTGGAAAACATATCGACTAACTGACTCGCCACAGCGTCAGGAATTTGCGCTGCATCGGTTGCCGCAAACAAGGAGGAAGTAATCACGCCAGTATGCATTTCTAAGCGGCGTTCTAGCGCTGTTGTGCTGGTCGTTGCTTTGAATGAATCCGATCCATCAATGCGCGAAATTGTTAAACTTTTTACTTGCGAAGAGTTTTCACGACCATCTAAGAAATTCGTTTGCAACCATTGCAATTCGCCGTCTTCGTTTGTCTGGGCGCGCACTGTTTTACCGGCTTTTTGCTGAATGACTTGACGCGCGGTGCTATCGGCTTTGATGAAGGCGTTGGCAGCATCGTCATCAACGCCCAAGCGCTGCAACAAACTGGCTAAGGTATCGCCGCGCTGCACTTTTTCTTCGTGGATAAATTGCTGATCGCGCTCTTCCATCGCTTGCATTTGCGCTTCCAAGGTTGGAATGTGCAATTCTTCCGTAATTCGTTTGACCGGCAAATTCGCGGCATCGGGTGCCAGCGGCGCTACACCGGCGGCGCCGAAAGCGCACACAGTGAGGAAAATTGCGGAAAACGTGATGACACGAGTTTTACGATTGGAACGCGAGAACAGTTTGGCAACGGCAGCAGAAACTGAAGCTAAGTGCGTGGTTTTATTTAGAGTTGGCATGCAATAAGTTAAAATAATGGTTTTTGCGAATCAGGCTTAGGCATTCATCGTTTGATCGAGCTCCTAAACCGGGATGCAATCTAAATCGCTTGCAATCGTTTTGAATCCAATTCGGGACGGCGTAATTTCTCAGCAGAAGTGACTTTTTGTGGCCGGCAATGGTTTCATTACTTGCTGTAAAACTTGCTCTAGCGCAACATTTCTGACCGATCGCGTATTATACCAAACAAAAAATTTTTACCTTGATTTTTTACAGTTTTTCGCCTTAAAAAACATTGCCAAATTAAACATAATTGCCTCATGAACACGACAACTCAACCAGCACAAAAAACTCTCCCTCTATCAGACGCTGTCCAGCATGCTTTAGCCGTCACCAAACGTGGCGTTGATGAGTTGTTGATTGAATCAGAATTTGCCCAAAAATTAGCAAAAAGCGAACAAACTGGCGTGCCACTGCGCATTAAATTGGGCTTGGACCCGACCGCGCCGGATTTGCATTTGGGCCACACTGTTGTGCTCAACAAAATGCGTCAACTGCAAGATTTGGGACATAAGGTCATTTTCCTGATCGGCGATTTCACCTCCATGATCGGTGATCCGTCTGGCCGCAACATCACTCGCCCACCGCTAACCCGCGAACAAATTGAAGAAAACGCGAAGAGCTATTTCGCCCAAGCGAGCTTGGTGTTGGATGCCGAAAAAACCGAAATCCGCTACAACTCCGAATGGTCCGATCCGCTCGGCGCTCGTGGCATGATTCAGCTCGCGTCCAAATACACCGTGGCACGCATGATGGAGCGCGACGATTTCACCAAACGCTTCAAAGCGGGTACGCCGATTTCGGTGCATGAGTTTTTATATCCACTGATGCAAGGTTACGATTCCGTTGCGTTGAAATCCGATTTGGAATTGGGCGGCACGGATCAAAAATTCAATTTATTAGTCGGTCGCGAACTGCAAAAAGATTACGGTCAAGAGCCGCAATGCATCTTAACCATGCCATTGTTAGAAGGTTTGGACGGCGTAGAAAAAATGTCCAAATCCAAGGGCAATTATGTTGGCATTACCGAACCGGGCAACGTGATGTTTGCCAAGATCATGAGCATTTCGGATCACATGATGTGGCGTTATTACGAGTTACTGTCTTCCTGCACGCTGGAAGAATTGGCGGCCCACAAATTAGCGGTTGAGCAAGGCAAAAATCCGCGCGATTTAAAAGTCGCGTTCGCACAAGAAATGGTCACGCGCTTCCACAATCGCCAAGCAGCAGAAGACGCACTGACTGATTTTATGAATCGCTCCAAAGGCGGAATTCCTGACGATATTCCACAATGCCAATTAGCCGGTGCGCCACTTGGTATTGGCCAATTGCTCAAACAAGCGGGATTGTGCGCTTCGAGCTCGGAAGCGTTACGCATGGTCGATCAGGGCGGCGTGCGGATTGACGGTGAAGTCATCAGCGACAAAGGTTTGCAAATCGCAGCAGGTGAATTCGTTTTACAGGTCGGTAAACGTAAATTTGCCAAAGTCACTTTAAGTAACTAATCCCAGCATGATTGCGCTAATCCAACGCGTGACTCACGCACAAGTCGTCGTGGCTGGCGAGGTCATCGGGCAAATTAAGCAAGGCTTGTTGGTACTACTGTGCGCCGAGCGCGGTGATGGCGCGCAACAAGCGCAAATGCTGTGCGAAAAATTGCTCAAATACCGCGTATTTTCGGACCAACAAGGCAAGATGAATTTAAGCGTGCGCGATATTGAGGGCGGAATTTTATTAGTGCCTCAGTTCACCTTAGCCGCCGATACAAATTCCGGCACGCGCCCGTCTTTCACACCCGCTGCACCACCCGCATTGGCGAAAGAATTATTCGACCATTTTGTGACACTCACCAAAGCGCAACACGCGCATGTGCAAACCGGTCAGTTCGGCGCCGACATGCAAGTCACGCTGTGCAACGATGGGCCGGTGACTTTTTGGCTTGAATCCAAGGCGGCATAAATACCCAAAGGCGGCTGAGTTTTATGGATTTATTCCAGTCTGAAATCATCAATTTATTGCCTTATGACGGCGAGGCAAATTATCACGGCTTAGTCATGACGCCCGAGCAGGCGCGGCATTATTTTGACGTGTTGCTGCGCGATATTGAGTGGAAAAATGACGAAGCAATTATCTTCAATAAGCACATCATCACCAAGCGCAAAGTCGCTTGGTATGGCGATCGTCAATTCGCTTACACCTATTCAAAAACGACCAAACTTGCCTTACCTTGGACGCAAGAATTGCTCGAATTGAAGCTGCTCGCCGAACGTCTGAGCGGCGCCACCTATAATTCGTGCTTACTCAATCTCTACCACGATGGATCAGAAGGCATGGCGTGGCACAGTGACGATGAACAATCGCTCGGCCCCAACACCGTGATTGCCTCCATCAGTTTGGGCGCAACGCGTAAGTTCGCTTTTAAACACAAGCGCAGCAAAGAAACGCATTCACTGATCTTGGAGCATGGCAGTTTATTAGTCATGCAAGGCGCAACCCAAACTCATTGGTTACATCGCCTTCCGCCAACAACCACGGTCTCGCAAGCGCGGGTCAATCTGACTTTTCGCACGATTATCGATCAATAGAAAACTAGCTCAATGGAACTCATTTTAATTCGCCACGGCGAAACCGCTTGGAACGCAGAACGGCGCTTGCAAGGACATCTCGACGTTGCGCTGAATACCACCGGATTGCAGCAAGCACAAGCTTTAGCAGCAGCATTAAAATCAGAGAAGCTCGATGTCATTGTCTGCAGCGATCTGCAACGTGCGCAACAAACAGCGGCCGCCATAGCTCAGCATCAGGGCATAAATTGCGCCGTACAAGCAATTTGGCGCGAGCGTAATTTTGGTGGCTTTGAGGGACACCTGATTGCGGATTTAGAAGGATTATTTCCTAAGGAATATGCAGCATGGCGTGCGCTAGAAATTGACAACCAATTTCCCGCCAACGCGCAGGGAGAGTTTACTGGCGAGTCAATCCGCCAATTTCACACGCGCATCGAGAATGCCTTAATTGCGCTGGGCAAAAATCACCAAAACCAAAAAGTCGCTGTCGTTGCGCATGGCGGCGTCTTGGAATGTGCTTACCGAATCGCCCAACAATTGCCGCTAAACGCCACGCGCGAAGTGGCGATGCTGAATGCCAGCATTAATCGATTTGAACTGCATTTTGAAAATGGCGTAATGAATCTCAAGCTCATCGAATGGGGAACGGTCGCGCATTTAAACGCCGCTTTGGACGAACTGATGCCGTAACTACAGCCCAGATCAGACGCCGCATTATACGCCGTAAGTTTGATCTAATGGATCGACGTAAGAACTCAACACCTGGCCGCCTTCACCGATGCCGTACACCTGATTTTTACCTTTGCGTTTGGCCATGTATAAGTTCTGATCGGCTTGTTCAATCAACTCAATCAAAGTCTTACCGGGCTGCGGCACCATCACCGCAAAACCAACGCTAAAAGTAATGACTGATAAAAACTTGCTGCCCGAGTGCGCGAGCTTCATCTCGGCAATATCACGCCGCAGCCGATCTAACACGTCGTATGCACCTTCGGCATGTTGGCCAGGCAGCAAAATAATGAATTCCTCACCACCGTAACGCGCCACAAAATCGCTGCCATCACGCAAGCCCGCCGACAAGGTTTTGGCGACCAATTTTAAACATTGATCGCCTGCTTGATGCCCGTATAAATCATTGTAAATTTTAAAGAAATCGACATCGACCATGGCTACCGTGAGCGGCTCTTGCTTGCGCTGGGCGCGCAGCCATTCGTGTGCGCTGACTTCGTCGAATTTGCGCCGATTGGCTAAGCCGGTCAGGCTGTCGGTGGTGCTCAAACGGGCCAATTCCAAGTTGGATTTTTCTAGCGCGATTTGAGTATTTTGCAGTTCTTCAATCGCATGCAATTGGCGCAATTTGGAGCGATAGACTAAATAGGCAGAAAAAATAATGACGCTAATCAATGCACCCGCCATCGACCACGCTTTGCGCGACTCTTCCTGCCATTCGATCAGTGCTTTTTTAATCGAGATTCCCACCACCAGATTCAATGGACGTCCGGCAATACGCTGGTAGTAATAACTACGCTGAACCTGATCAATGACTGAGCGTGCTACATAAAACCCCAACTCTGAGCGCGAACGATCGAACTCATCCAAATTGGGCGAGCTAATTTTTTGGCCCATGATCGATAAATCTTGCTTGCCATTTACAAAGCGCACAACCACGTTTTGTTGGTCGTCGCGTAGCAAAATCACATCATCACCGTTGAGTCGAATTTTGCCACCGGCCAATCGATCTGCCACGCCATCTAATAAGACAGATGCGTAGACTATCCCGCCAAACTCGCCGTTAGACAAATTAAAACGGCGCGCGCAAATTAAGACCCATTTTTTGGTAATCCGCCCGATCACAGGCTCTGAAATCACCATTCCGGCATTAGGATTTTTTTTGAGCTGTTGAAAATAATTTCGATCTGCAACGTTAATTTTTTCGACTTGATCTCCCTCGACCGCAAAAACCAAATTGCCGTTGGCATCCGTTGAGCGCAACAGCGCCAGCGACGGGACACGCGATTGCAATTCCTGCAACGAGGCTAGCACCTCGCCGGGCTTTTTGTTCTTGAGCACATACCAATCGCGCACATGATCGCTAGCAGCTAACAACGTTAAATCGATATTCTGGAAAGAGCCACCGATGCTCGACGCCAAGGTCGAACCAATATCCTGAGCATTCATGCGCGAGCGCTCGATATGCAAGGCGCGACCTTCTTCTAGCTGATTAATCTGGAAGGCAATCACTAAACCAATCAGCAATAGTGGTACCACGATGTGCAGCGCCAGACTGAGCATCGACGTTCGACTCGACAGGAAGGGAGACTTGGTAGTGAAACGCATTTAGTTTATTGGGCTGTATTTTTACTTTGTTTACTCAAAACACCAAAAAACTGACGCAATTTTGACCATTTGAGATGGCAGGTTTAACTCAAATTGGTTCTCAATTGAAATAGTAAAGGAAACTGGGAAACCCGAAAAAAAGTGCAGGGAAATCTATCCACATAAGAATTACAATTACTTACAGCAATATTACCGCACGGAAACTATTAAGAAAAATTAATTCGCATTAATTTACAAATTTCGCGAAAAATACAACTAAAAGCCATTAATTTAATGTTTTTTCTGCACATAAATTCACCAAATTATTGTTTCATGAGAACGATCTTTTTTTCATTTTGGCGGCTAAAAACAGTCGAAAACCAACTTAAAGAATTCGGTTTAATTTGCTGATATTTTAGGCAGATTCGATTAGAATAGCGTCTCTTCAAACTTCCAAAGTTTCCCCAGTGCAAATCGGCCCACACATTTTGCGGAATAACGTTTTTGTCGCGCCGATGGCTGGTGTGACCGATCGCCCTTTCCGGCAACTATGTAAACAACTCGGAGCCGGTTATGCCGTCTCCGAAATGTCGGCCTCTAATCCAAAACTGTGGAAAACCGAGAAGTCCAGCCGCCGCACCAATCACGAAGGTGAAATGGAACCCAAAGCGGTGCAGATCGCGGGAGCCGATCCCGAGATGTTGGCCGAATGCGCTAAACATAATGTGGCCAACGGTGCGCAAATTATCGACATCAATATGGGCTGCCCAGTTAAAAAAGTCTGCGACAGTTGGTGTGGTTCGGCCTTATTGCAAAATGAAAAATTAGTCGGGCGAATCTTGGACGCGGTTGTTGCGGCCGTTGATGTGCCGGTATCGCTAAAATTTCGCACTGGCTGGAATCGCGAGAATAAAAATGCATTAACCATTGCGAAAATGGCAGAATCTGCCGGCATTGCAATGCTCACCCTACACGGTCGCACCCGCGCCGATGGGTACAAAGGCGATGCGGAATACCAAACCATCGCTGCCGTCAAAGCTGCCGTTCGTATTCCGGTAGTAGCCAACGGCGACATCACCACCCCCGAAAAAGCCGCTTATGTTTTACAAGCCACTGGAGCTGACGCCGTCATGATTGGGCGCGCAGCACAGGGTCGACCGTGGATCTTCCGCGAAGTGGCGCATTTCTTGGCAACGGGGGAACATCTTCCCACACCATTAGTATCCGAAGTACGAGCGTTAATGGAAGAACATTTATTAGCTCATTACCAGTTTTACGGTGAGTTTATGGGGGTTCGAACGGCACGCAAACACATCGGTTGGTACGTTCAAGATTTGATCGACGGTGAAGAATTTCGACAGCAAATGAACAAAATCGAATCATGTGAATTGCAGCTTCAAGCGGTACATGATTTTTTTGATTCCAGACAGCATGAACGGTTACAATACCGCCCCGCGCTGCCAATTGATCCAGAATGGAATAGCCATTCATTGATTGATTTAACGGAAAAGCAAGCTGCCTGAAACTCTGTTTCGATTTACATCGCTACACTACAACTCAGTACCCGGCCGGCGGCCATCAGCACGAATAACCAAAGTAAGGCAGCAACAATTGATATCACTTCGCGCTATCAATGCAGTAATCAACGCAGTAAGCAACAAAATTAGCCCACAAGGCTGTGATTAACATTTTTTACAACAAAAAAAATATGAGCAAAGACAACATCCAAGACGCCGTATCAAAAAATCTCGAAAAATACTTCCGCGATTTAGGCGAGCAACCTGCTTCCAATATTTACGACATGGTGGTTCTGGCAGTAGAAAAACCGATGCTAGAAATGGTCATGACGCGAGCGGATAGCAATCAATCGCAAGCGGCCGATATGTTAGGCATCAACCGCAATACCTTACGTAAAAAATTACAGCAACACGGCCTACTTTGATTGGCCGCGCCGGTTCTGCAAGCGCGCAGAATCGGATGCACCAATTGATCTGGCTGCTGTTATTGCTGTTATATAAGCGCTAGTTGCGCGGGCGCACCCCACAACTCTTTCTTCTTTTGACTGAACTATCATGATTAAACAAGCCTTAATTTCCGTTTCTGACAAAACTGGCGTGGTGGAATTTGCCCGTGCATTAAGCGCAATGGGTGTCCAAATCTTATCCACTGGCGGGACCGCCAAATTATTAGCAGAACAAGGCTTGCCCGTCGTTGAAGTCGGTAATTACACCGGCTTTCCAGAAATGCTCGATGGCCGCGTTAAAACATTGCATCCAAAAGTGCACGGCGGCATCTTAGCGCGCCGCGATTTCCCAGAGCACATGGCGGCATTAGCAGAACACCAGATTCCCACAATCGACATGGTGGTCGTCAATCTCTATCCCTTCCAAGCGACGGTCGCGAAAGCGCAATGCTCATTGGAAGACGCGATTGAAAACATCGATATCGGCGGCCCAACGATGTTGCGCTCATCGGCTAAGAATCATAAAGACGTAGTCGTGATTTGTGACCCAGTGGATTACCAAGTTGTACTCGACGAACTCAAGGCCAATCAAGGCGAAGTCAGTTACGACACCAAATTCACATTGGCGAAAAAAGTCTTCGCGCACACCGCGCAATACGACGGTGCGATCACCAACTATTTAACTAGTTTAGGCGAAGACAAAGCGCACGAAACACGCAGCAGCTATCCACAAACATTGAACCTGCATTTCGAAAAAGTCCAAGAAATGCGTTACGGTGAAAACCCACATCAATCCGCCGCGTTTTATCGCGATCTGAATGTGGAAACTGGCGCACTAGCTAACTACGTACAATTGCAAGGCAAAGAACTGTCGTACAACAACATCGCTGATGCCGACGCGGCATGGGAATGCGTCAAATCGTTCGATAGCAAAGATGGTCCAGCCGCTTGCGTAATCGTTAAACACGCTAATCCGTGTGGCGTAGCCGTGGCAGAAACTCCCCTAGCGGCCTACAGCAAAGCTTGGCAAACCGATCCGACTTCAGCCTTTGGCGGCATCATTGCGTTTAACCGTGAACTCGACGGCGCCGCGGCTGAAATGGTGGCTAAGCAGTTTGTCGAGGTCTTGATTGCCCCTTCCTTCACACCGGAAGCGCGCGCGATTTTCGCCGCTAAACAAAACGTGCGCGTGTTGCAAATCGCTTTGGGCTGCACCGGTTTAGCGGTCAACAAAAACGACTTTAAGCGTGTCGGTGGCGGCTTATTAGTTCAGTCTCCCGATGCGCGTAATGTCAGTGCCGAAGAAATGACTATCGTTAGCAAACGTCAGCCAACGCCAGCAGAATTGCAAGACATGTTGTTCGCATGGCGCGTGGCAAAATACGTGAAATCAAATGCCATCGTTTTCTGCGCTAACGGCATGACCTTGGGCGTCGGCGCGGGTCAAATGAGTCGGGTTGATTCCGCACGTATTGCGTCGATCAAAGCAAAGAATGCTGGCTTAACCTTGGCTGGTTCAGTCGTTGCATCCGACGCATTCTTCCCGTTCCGCGATGGTTTAGATGTAGTGGTCGATGCAGGCGCAACTTGCGTTATTCAGCCGGGTGGATCGATGCGCGATCAAGAAGTGATCGACGCTGCTAACGAACGCAATGTCGTTATGATGCTCACCGGTGTGCGTCATTTCCGCCATTAATCCTCTTCCTCCAAGTCCGGGTCGATCTCAATGAAAATTCTTGGCATCGATCCCGGCTTGCGCACAACCGGTTTTGGCCTGATTGAAAAGCAAGGGCAGAAAATTTTCTACCTTGCTTCTGGCACGATCAAAACTACCGACGGCACTTTGCCCGACCGGCTTAAAACTATTTTCTCCAGCGTGGCTGAAATCGTGGAACGTTATCAACCCGATTGCGCCGCAGTAGAAAAAGTATTCGTCAACGTCAATCCTCAATCAACTCTGCTACTCGGCCAAGCACGCGGTGCGGCGATTTGCGCCTTGGTCAACGCCGATTTAGAGGTCGCGGAATATACCGCCCTGCAAGTCAAACAAGGCGTGGTTGGGCACGGTAAAGCAAAAAAAGAACAAGTCCAAGAAATGGTGCAGCGTTTATTGCAACTGCCTTGTTTGCCCGGCACCGATGCGGCTGATGCGTTGGGCGTGGCGATTTGTCATGCACATAGCGGTGATACGCTGAGCGCGTTAAGCAACTTGGCACCAGGTTTAGCCAAACGCGGATTGCGCGTGAAAGGCGGTCGCTTAATTGGCTGATTGTTGGCTGATTGTTGTTTCGTGTTTCGTTGTTATTTTTAATCTGCACCAAGCAAGTACACTTACCTAATTCTCATTGCTGAAAGCTCTCCATGATAGGTCGCATCGCAGGCGTTTTACTCGAAAAAAACCCACCGCAAATTTTGGTCGATTGCAATGGCGTCGGTTACGAAATCGATGTGCCGATGAGTACGTTTTACAACCTTCCCGCTCTGGGTGAAAAAGTCGTTTTGCACACGCATTTGGCAATTCGCGAAGATGCCCATGTGCTATTCGGTTTCAGCCATCAAGATGAGCGCACTACTTTTAAACAACTCATTAAAATCAGCGGCGTCGGTGCACGTACCGCGCTGTCGATTTTGTCGGGTATGTCGGTGGCCGATTTGGCTCAGGCGATTTCCTTACAAGAAGCCGGACGATTGATCAAAGTGCCGGGTATCGGCAAGAAAACCGCTGAACGTTTGCTACTCGAACTCAAAGGCAAACTCGGCGCGGACTTGGGTCATGCTGGCGGAGGAACATCTGCGCCGGATGCGTCCAGCGATATTCTCAATGCCTTAATCGCGCTCGGTTATTCCGACAAAGAAGCCTTGATGGCACTGAAGTTGTTGCCCAAAGATTGCGGTGTGTCGGAAGGCATCAAATTGGCGTTAAAATCGCTGTCTAAATAAACCAAAGAGCCGCCATGAGCATCCAAACTGACCAATTCGCCAATCCAAATCCGCGCATCACCACGGCGGCACCTGTTTCAAAACAGGAAGAAGTGATTGAACGTGCGCTGCGTCCTAAGCAATTAGACGAATACGTTGGTCAAGAAAAAATTCGTGCTCAGTTGGAAATTTTTATCCAAGCCGCACGGATGCGCAGTGAAGCACTCGACCACACCTTATTGTTTGGCCCACCGGGTTTAGGTAAAACCACTTTGGCGCATATCATTGCCCGCGAAATGGGCGTTAATCTGCGCCAAACTTCCGGCCCAGTGTTGGAACGCCCGGGCGATTTGGCGGCGATTTTGACTAACTTAGAAGCGAATGATGTGCTGTTTATCGATGAAATTCATCGCTTGTCGCCCGTGGTAGAAGAAATCCTTTATCCCGCCTTAGAAGACTATCAAATCGACATCATGATTGGCGAAGGCCCTGCAGCGCGATCGGTCAAACTGGATTTACAGCCTTTCACTCTGGTAGGCGCGACCACCCGCGCAGGCATGCTGACCAATCCATTACGTGATCGCTTTGGGATTGTGGCGCGCTTAGAGTTTTACACGCCAGAAGAGCTAACTAAAATCGTCACCCGCTCCGCCTCATTACTCGAAGCGCCAATTGACCAAGACGGTGCGCGTGAAATCGCTCGACGTGCGCGCGGCACACCGCGGATTGCCAATCGCTTGCTACGCCGAGTGCGCGATTACGCTGAGGTCAAATACAACGGCCAAATCAGCAAAGCCGTCTCCGACCTAGCCTTACAAATGCTAGACGTGGACAAGCTAGGTTTTGATTTAATGGACCGAAAATTACTCGAAGCCGTTTTGTACAAATTTAACGGCGGGCCAGTCGGGGTAGATAATTTGGCCGCTGCCATCGGCGAAGAACGCGACACAATTGAAGATGTGTTGGAACCCTACTTAATCCAACAAGGCTTTTTACAGCGCACGCCACGCGGACGCATTGCCACGCCTAGCGCCTACCAGCATTTTGGCCTCACACCACCGACCTCGGGCATGACGCACGATTTGTGGTCTACCCCAAGTTAAACGTTACTTCGATGCAACAACTAATTAAGCCAGTTAAACCCGCTTAACAATTGCAAAGAAGTTATTTAACTCAAGGCCAGCAGGCCTTTTTAGCATTTCAAGCTACGCACTGAACTGGTTTTATAGTTGTTAAAAATTGATATTAACCAGCAAAAAAACCATTAAATACGTTAAATTCACGTTAAATTAACGTTGCCTATGCAATTTGACTGCAAGCCATTTCGGCTCCCGCAGGCAGCAAAACTGCCCTGATTGCGACCCACAATTTTCAAGAAAAACCCCGCGGGTTACTTGCTTAAAGGTAAATGCGCGCTCACAATGATGCCACTTATTTAGTCACGCCAAATCAATACAAACATGCTAACGCCGACCCAAGTTACCACCTACGCCGACCAATTTCTCGAAGCACGCGCAAAATCCACGACGCTGCGCCCATTTCCCGCTAACGCCAAAATCAGCATTGCAGACGCCTATCAAATTGCGCGGGAAATTCAAGCCAAGCGGATCGCCGCTGGGGAAGAACAAGTTGGCCGCAAAATCGGTTTCGCTAATCATGCGCTGTGGAATAAATACGGCAGA
Source organism: Sapientia aquatica (assembly GCF_004358105.1). Taxonomy (GTDB): domain Bacteria; phylum Pseudomonadota; class Gammaproteobacteria; order Burkholderiales; family Burkholderiaceae_D; genus Solimicrobium; species Solimicrobium aquaticum. The sequence continues at coordinate 100,539 of NZ_SMYL01000006.1, forward strand.
AACGCACCCATCCATGAATTAATCTGGACGCCCTTATTCTCCAGCACGATCCGTTTCATGGATCAAACCCACGGCGTGCAAAGTTTAGCGGGAGCATTGCAACCGCGCTTGGCACCTGAATTGATTTTTAAAATCGGACAAACACCCAGCCCCGATGCAACGGTGGAAGAAATCGCTGATTGTTTGGAATGGATGGCGCACGGTTTTGAGATCGTTGTTTGCCCGTTCCCAAAATGGGAGTTCAATATCGCTGACGCAATTGCCGCATTTGCCTTGCATGGCGCGTTCTTGATTGGAGAGCCGCATCAATTAGCCTCTACATCGCGCCATAATTTGGGCTCTATTTTGGCCAATACTTCGGTGTCGTTGTCGTGTGACAGCACGCTTTTGTCGGCGGGATTTGGCAGCGACTTCATTGAAAGTCCGCTGCACGCGATTTGGCATTTGCAGCAGCTACTCAAAGATCAGCCCGATACCCCAACATTGCAAGCAGGCGAAATCATTAGCACCGGAACATGGACTGATTTGACTCCGGTCAAATCCGGCCAAACTTGGAGCAGTGCCTTCTCAGGCGCGAGTTTGGCGGGACTGTCGGTCAGTTTTATTGACTAATTTACGCCCTCAAACTGGCAGCTTTTTTTGCGATGGTGCGACACCGTTTTTGACACTAACGATTTCCGCCAAAATAGATACGGCGATTTCTGACGGAACGCGGCTGCCGATATGCAAACCAATCGGCCCATGCAAGCGGTTAATTTGATCTTCGCTTAAATCAAACAAGGCTAACCGTTCTCGGCGCTTTTTATTATTAGCGCGTGAACCCAATGCGCCAACATAAAACGCCTCGGATTTCAATGCTTCGAGCAAGGCCATATCGTCCAACTTAGGATCGTGCGTCAAGGCCACAATCGCAGTGTGCGCGTCGGGTTTAATTTCCACCACCACGTCATCCGGCATACCGGACAAATGTTGACCTAGGTTGGATTGCCACGTACCGGTGTATTCTTCGCGCGGATCGCACATCAACACATCAAAACCGAGCGGCTGCGCCATATACGCCACCAATTGCGAAAGCTGCCCAGCGCCAATAATTAACAGGCGTAATTGCGGGCCAAACACCATGACCAACGTTTCGCCATCAAAGCGCAAAGCCTGTTGGCGCTGACCTTGTGCTAACTCCACTTTGCCAGACGATAAATGTAGCGTGCGCTCAACCAATTGATGCAAACTGGTTTGCTGTAATACGCTTTCTATCCACGCGACGTCGCGTAAGGGTTCCAACACCAATTCTAAAATTCCACCGCACGGCAAGCCAAAATGCTGGGCCTGTTCGCGCGTGACGCCGTATTGCACTAGCTCCGCTTTAGCCGGCATACCTTGGGTGCGTATGCGCGCAATCAAATCGTCTTCAATACAGCCACCGGACACCGACCCCATGACCAAACCGTCTGAGCGAATCGCCAGTAACGATCCCGGCGGGCGCGGGGCGCTGCCCCAAGTTTGCACCACGGTCGCCAAGCTCACATCAAAGTCAGCCTGATGCCAGCTAAGCGCAGCTTTTAGTACGTCTAAATCGAGCGATTCCATTCCCTATTTCTTTCTTCAAACAACACGTTAACTATAGTTAACACAACAAATGTTGTAAATTTTATATAATTATTTCCCCCTAATAGATCTCAAGAGGAAATTACGATGAAACGTTCCATCATTCAACTTTTCGCGCTCTTTTCAATGCTCGCTGGATTGCTGCTAAGCGCTGGCAACGCATCTGCTCAAACTACGGAAACTACCCGCGATAATCCGCTAACTATCGTAATACCAATCAGTGTGAATAAATCCAGTCCTGCCGCGGAGACCACCGCTGCGTTAAAAGCCACCCAAGCATTTATCAAACAACAGCCGGGATTAATCGACGAGCAATTAATGGAGAGTAAAAATCCCGATGCAAAACCTAGCCACGTGCATGTAACACGTTGGAAGAACTTGGTGTCTTGGGAAAATCTATTTAGCAATCCAGAATTTAATGCCTTGAATGCTAAATATCATAATGCATATACCATTGACGCGGCGCAACTTTATTTGCCGGTGAAGTAGTCAATGCCGTAGCGAGATCGCGTGATTTTGATGCATTCATTTCAAGGTCAACGAAACGGTCTCGCCCAGCAAAAACGGCATGGAATTCCATGCCGTTTTTTAGCCCAAATTAGCGACCAACTTATTGCATATGCCAACCGTGGCTAACGGTGATCGATTGACCCGTCAATGCATTGGTCTCAAACGCCGCCAAGAAAATCGCTGTCTGTGCTACGTCATGTACGGTCGTGAATTCGCCATCCACGGTGTCTTTCAACATCACGTTCTTGATCACATCGGCTTCGGAAATTCCTAAGGTTTGCGCTTGCTCTGGAATCTGCTTGTCGACCAACGGTGTGCGCACAAAGCCTGGGCAAATTACGTTAGCGCGAATGTTATTTTTCGCACCTTCTTTAGCCACTACTTTGGCCAAACCGATCAAGCCATGTTTAGCGCTGACATAAGGTGCTTTGAGTGGAGATGCTTCGTGCGAATGAACCGAACCCATATAAATAATAGAGCCGCCGCGTCCCGAGGCAATCATGGCGCGCATGCAAGCGCGAGTAGTTAAAAATGCGCCGTCTAAATGAATCGCCAACATTTTTTTCCAGTTATCCAAACTCAAATCAACCAGCGGGCTAATGATTTGAATCCCCGCGTTACTGATTAACACGTCCACGCCGCCGTAGGCCGCAACAACGTCTGCCACGCCTTTATCAACCTGCGCTTCGTCCGTCACATTCATCGCAACGCCCATAGCAATGCCGCCGCTTTTCACAATCTCTGCCGCTGTGGCTTGTGCCGCTTCCAAGGCCAAATCAGCGATCACGACTTTGGCGCCTTGCTTGGCATATTCAAGCGCGATTTCTTTGCCGATGCCGCTGGCTGCGCCGGTAATGATGGCTACTTTATCTTTTAATTGCATGATATTTCCTATTCGTTAGCGTTGAAGGTAATCGTATACAACCTTGCCGTAAGGCAGAGTCAAATCCGACAAAATATGGGTCGCAGAAAGTACCTCTAAAACAGGCAGTGCGGCCACTGGAGCCAATGCGTGCGCGGCTAGTTCCAGCGCACCCGGGCCGCTCCACGCGCCCTTAATAACCACATCGGTTAAATTGTATTGCACCAATTCGCAGATGCGTGGTGTGCCATCGACATGCGGAATAATTTTCAGTAAAAAACTCGGTGCCATTAACGATGCTTGGATTGCCTTTGGATCTAAGGTCTTGTGTTTAAAACCCATCGTACCGGTCGCAACCCGCGTATCGGAATAATCCAATGTTCCGACCAAAGTATCTTTGTGCACGCGCAATTCAGGCTCACCTAATTTTTTAGGGAAGCCCCACAATTCGCGCCCCGCAGCAATTGGCGGATGATCGTTGAGATACATACTGTGCACGTAACCACCAGCGACGCCATCTAACGTGACGGGGATGACTTGACCGGACTCACAGTAGTGTCCAAAGCCGGTGGAATCAGGCATGTTGATAAACTCAAATTTGACGATAGGTTCGGTCATTTTGAGCGGGGCGGGAATAATTTTTTGCAGTGCTACCGGATCGGTGCGGTAAGTGATGATTAAGAATTCACGATCAACAAATCGATATGGCCCAGGAGGAAAAGCAGGATTGTGCATGGGCATGGCAAATCCCTGTTGTCGAACTTCATCTTCGGTCATGTTTCTTTCCTTCCTTCGTCACAGAATGATAAAAAAAAATCAAGAAAACGAGTGTATCAGCGTTTTAACTTTTTTGCCGACTATGGCAATGTTGTTCACATTTATTTGCACTTCAAGCCGCGTCAAATCCTACCCGATTAGCGCTTGCCTTGGTCGGCACACAACATCAAATACCACAGCGTTTGAGCAACTCAAGCAAGATTGATTTTTGTCATATTGCTGTAACCAGTTTGGGGCACAATCGCATCAACTACTGCACATGCAACAGATAGGCATGGCGGAAGCTAGGTGTGAATGATTCGACTAGAGGTCGGTAGTTACAAACGCTGTCGATGACAGTCGATCTTCTCACCGTCCCCACCCCGCCCTCCCCCGCCCGCATTAACTTCCCCGCTAGAATCTGTGATTGTGTTTCACCCTTGCTGCGCTCATAATCCGCTTGTTTTTACAGCAAAGCGGCCTGCTTTCGCCCTGAACTTGTGAAATGAAAATTGCAGCGAAGACACAAATTTCTTGCTGACATTTATGATTTTCAGGCGATAATGCGCCAATATTGATGTAATTCAGCCCAAAGTCGCTTAATTCAGGTTAACAACTGTTCATGGTTTCCAAAACTCCCCGCAAACCCATCGAAATTAAAATATCGACTGTTGTCGCCATTGCCGTCATCGTGCATGACGCTGATTTATCGGTCATTAATTCGGCCTTAAAAGAACTTACCGCCAATTCGAGCGATTACTACTCCGAAGAATGCGCCGTTATCGATGTAGCCAATATCGATTGCGCCGCGCTCAACTGGGCAGAGTTCATCAGCATATTTAAAGTCAACGGGATAAACGCCATTGCCGTGCGCAACGCGCCAGCGGATGCCGAAGAGCACATTATTCAACTTGGATTAAGTATCGATCTGGGTGGCAATCCGAGCAAAATCGCTGAATTAGCCACACCTGAGCCAGAACCAGAACCAGCGCCAGCGCAAGTTGCAGCACCCGCACCTGCCCCAACTATTATTAATAACGCGCCCGCAGCGATGATTATTGATACGCCGGTGCGCGGCGGTCAGCGCATTTACGCGCGTGGTACCGATTTAATTATTACCGCAGTCGTCAATGCTGGGGCCGAAGTGATCGCCGATGGCAGTATCCATGTCTATGCACCACTGCGCGGACGTGCTTTGGCTGGCGCTTCTGGCAACACCTCGGCGCGGATTTTTGCGATGAGTTTAGAAGCCGAATTGGTCTCTATTGCCGGCATTTACCGTACATTTGAAAACGGTTATCCAAAATTAGCCGCAAATACCCCGTTACAAATCAAATTAAATGGCGATAGAATCGACGTCGTTTCTATCCAGTCGCACAACTAATTTCTAATTCGTATCAATAGATATTCTCAAAGGAGTCAATGTGGCAAGAATCATCGTGATCACTTCCGGCAAGGGCGGCGTTGGTAAAACTACGTCTAGCGCCAGTTTTTCAACTGGTCTTGCAATGCGCGGACATAAAACAGCCGTTATTGACTTTGACGTGGGCCTGCGTAATCTCGATTTGATTATGGGCTGCGAGCGTCGCGTGGTGTACGACTTAATTAATGTCGTCAGCGGCGAAGCCAATTTGAATCAAGCTTTAATTAAAGATAAGCATTGTGAAAACTTGTTCATTCTGCCCGCCTCACAAACCCGCGATAAAGACGCGCTGACCGAAGAAGGCGTTGAACGCGTTCTCAACGATTTGATTCAAATGGGCTTTGAATACATCATTTGCGACTCACCCGCAGGTATTGAGCACGGTGCCATTATGGCGCTGACTTTTGCTGATGAAGCAATTGTTGTGACGAATCCAGAAGTGTCTTCGGTACGTGACTCCGACCGCATCTTGGGCATCATCCAAGCCAAATCACGTCGTGCGCAAAACGGTGGCGAGCCAGTTAAAGAGCATTTATTAATTACCCGCTATTCACCAAAGCGTGTTGAAGCGGGAGAAATGTTATCGCACCAAGACGTACAAGAAATCCTACGTATTCCGCTCATCGGGATTATTCCTGAATCCGAAGCCGTCTTGCACGCCTCCAACCAAGGTAATCCTGCAATCCATATCACCGGCAGCGATGTGGCATTGGCCTATGAAGACGTTGTTGCTCGCTTTTTGGGCGACGATGTACCACTGCGTTTTACCGATTACGAGAAACCCGGCTTATTGAAGCGCCTTTTTGGAGCGAAGTGATATGGCCTTACTTTCATTCTTATTCAACACCAAACCCAAAACGGCCAGCGCGGCAAAAGAGCGCTTGCAAATTATTATTGCTCGCGAAAGAAGCGGTCGTTCTGGCTATGATTTCTTGCCAGCTTTGCATGCTGAGCTGATCGCCGTCATTTCTAAGTACACCAAAGTGGACTCTAAGGACATCACATTATCGCTGGACCGCAAGGGCGATTTAGAAGTCCTTGATGTGAATGTGGTATTACCGGAAGTTGAAAATCGTAGTTGATTAGTCAATTATTATTAATGTAAAATTTAGCCATATTAGCAACGTATTTTAAATAAAAAATCCAAAAGTTTCCGCAAGGAACTTTTGGATTTTTATATATCATGGCTTGCTAATTGTTAAATTGCGTTTTAAATTATTAGAAAAGTTCCCTCCAAGTTGTGAGGCAACAACAATAATTGTAAACTTGTGTTACTTCTAGCACTATTTTACAAAACGCAATTCGTCATTTAATCCATTTAAAAAAGCTCGTTTACCATTTCACCTAGAAGCTCAATTGCGCGCATGTCTGGCATGCGCGCCCCCAGTAACCTTGTGAATTTTATACAGCTTTCAGGTAACCATTATGAGAATTGCCGTACTTGATGACGATACCAATTTATTGGAATTAGTCAGCACCATCCTAAATTCGGCTGGACATTCCGTTCATCCGTTTAACAGCGGCAAAGACATGCTGCATAACTTGCGGCGCGACAGCTACGACATGCTAATCCTTGATTGGCAAGTACCCGATTTGAACGGGACTGAAGTCATGCATTGGGTGCGCGAAAAGCTGCCCGCTAATCTGCCAATTCTGTTCATGACTAGTCGCTCAGGTGAAGACGACATCGTCGCCGGACTCGCCGCGGGAGCTGATGATTACATGATTAAACCAATCCGCCGGGGCGAATTGGTTGCTCGTGTTCAAGCACTTTTGCGTCGCGCTTATCCCAACCAACATATGCCAGAACATCTCGAATTTGGCCAATATGTATTCGAAACGCGTTCTGCTCGTTTGACGATTGCCGGCGAATTAGTCGAGCTCACGCAAAAGGAATTTGACTTGGCATTGCTGTTGTTCCGCAATCTTGGCCGACCACTTTCGCGCGCTTATATTCTTGAGGCAGTTTGGTCTCGCGACATCGAAATTCCGTCGCGAACCATGGATACCCATATCTCCCGAGTCCGTAGTAAATTGCATTTACGTCCTGAAAATGGCTTCCGACTTGCACCGGTATACAGCTACGGATATCGCCTGGAACAAATGGGAAGTTAACCCCGCCAATTCGACCTAAAACAGCATAAAACCACGGTCCGACCCCATATTGCACCTATTTAAAGTTACTGCTATCGTTTAGAACAAGTGTGAAGTCCGCGCTACGGATTCGGCATTACCCATGCTGAATATTTGTAAGATGCATTTGTCACCGACTAAGAGATGGTATGTTTTCGATCAATACGTTCAAACGGATTTGTTTTTTTGCTGCAATTAGTTTTTGTCTTGAATCAGGTGCCCAACAACCTGGCGAAGTTTCGATTGGCAGTAACGCGATTACTTATTACGCCCAACAAGGCGACACGTTAATTTCAATTGCTAATAAATATACTGAAAAGAGCAGTAATTGGATCAGCATTGGCAAACTCAACAAGATCGCCAATGACCGTGCCATTCCAATCAGGACTGGCATTACCATCCCCTTTAATTTACTACGCGAATTACCAATCCAAGCAAAAGTGATTGCCTACGCCGGGCAATCCACCGTTGGGCTAGATCCAACGAGCGCGCAAGCTGTCGCGGTCGGCGCCGTGGTACGTGAAGGCACAATAATTACCACCTCCAAGAACGGCTTTGTCACACTAGAATTGCCCGACAATTCACGCATCTCGATTCCATCCAATAGCCAAATCAAACTCTCCAAACTGCGCGCTACCCAATACGCTAACAGCCCCAAGACCGAATTAACCTTGCTGGCTGGCCGGGTTGAATCCACGGTGAGTTCCTTGAAAACCAATAATGGTCGCTTTGAAGTGCACTCGCCTTTGGCAATCGCTGGAGTACGTGGCACGCACTTTCGGGTTGATGTGAGCGACGCTCATGTCGCCAACGAAGTGCTAGAAGGAAATGTTGCTGTTGGGCAAACCGCGCATCCCAACGCGCTATCGTTAGCAGCGGGCAAAGGCAATATCATCGACGCCAAATCGGTCGGAGCGAGCGTTGATTTGTTAGCCGCTCCAAAACTGGTCGGCAATTTTGCTTTGCAAGAACGGATTTTGGTAAAGTTTGACGCGGAAAATAATGCCCTCGCCAAATCCTATCGGGCGCAAATTGCCTTGGATGACAAAGCCCAAAATCTGATCCAAGAAAATCTGTTTACCGAGCCGCACTTTAAGTTTTCCAACTTAGACGATGGCAATTATTTTTTGCGTGTCACCGCCATTGATGCCAATGGTTTAGAAGGCTTGCCTAGCGTTGTCCCATTCAAACTCAAAGCCCATCCCGAGCCGCCGTTTAACATCGCGCCGAAGAAAAAATTACGCGCACAACAAGTTGATTTCTCTTGGAGCGAAGCCGCTAATGCTACTGGCTACCATTTACAAGTTGCCAGCGACGAGCAATTCGCGCATCTACTGATTGATCAAGCCACCTTGAGCGACCATCAATTTACGACGACTGAACTTCCAGTCGGAACATTCTTCTGGCGGGTCGCCACCATTGCCACTAAAAATGGAACGCAAGATCACGGCCCGTTTGGCGACGCCGATAAAGTGCAACTATTAGCTCCGGCCGCTGGCTTGCCGCCAGTTACCGATCAAGGTGGTTCCGAAATTAGTTTTAGTTGGGCTTCAGAACCAGGACAAACCTTTGTCTTGCAAATGAGCGATGATACCGACTTCAAACACATTTTGATTAATCAAAAACTCGCCGCGCCTGAATACCAACTCGCTCGCCCAAGCGCTGGAACCTATTATTTGCGCGTTCAAGCCATTGACGCCGATGGCTATGTTGGCGCTTTTTCTGGGACGCAAAAATTCACGGTTTTTAGTCGATTAATGAGCACCGACGGCACCCCAGTCAATAGCGCCGCCGGCGTGGTTCGAACCAACTTTTGATGTGACATGAACCGTCCGTAGCTTCTTTTAACCCTTCATTTGCTTTGAAAAACAGAGGATTTTATCGCCACCATGAAATCCGCTTATCCCAACCAGTCGCCGCAACATATGCAACACATCGTTCGCTACGAATGGTTGGTGTTGATATCTGCCTTAGTCGTGCTAGCCGCAATATTGGGCTATCACAATGGCTTAGGCCGACTTGATTTGGTGATGTATGACCAAGCAATCCAACTCAATCACCAAACGCCGCGTAACGATATCGTGATCGTCGCCATCGATGATTACAGTATCGCGCAGCTCGGTAAATGGCCCTGGCCGCGCGAGCTGCACGCCAAGTTATTTGAAAAAATCAATCAGGCTAAACCTAGCTCGGTTGGTTTTGATGTGCTGCTCGACGAACCGGACGGCAGCGCAAATTCTGGTGGCACGAGTAATGCCGACATGGATCTAGCGAATGCCATTGCACAAAACAAAGTCACCGTTTTGCCGATCACACTCGAAAATGCCGGAGCGGGATTATCCTTATCTAAACCGCTGCCCGCGATGCAAGCCGCCGCGCATAGTTTGGGACACATTAATCTGGAAGTTGATTCAGATGGTTTTGCACGCAGCATTTTTTTGAATGAAGGACAGCCGGGACAATGGTGGCCCCATTTTAGTTTGGCGCTATACAACATCATTAAGCTTCGCGCGGCCGGCGACACTTCGCACATCAATGCCAAACACCACGCGCAGATAGATCAAACTACCGCCGATGGCTGGCTGCGCGACGCACAATTTCATATTCCGTTTTACGGCAATCAAGGCACGTTCAAATCCGTTCCCTATGTCGCGGTTTTGCGCGGCGAAGTCCCTGCACAATTTTTAGCGGGTAAAAATATTCTGATCGGCGCAACGGCTACCGGCATGGCCGACGCCTTTCCAACGCCGGCCTCGGGTTCCGATGGCGCGATGCCGGGGATTGAGATTAACGCCAATATTTTGGCTAGCTTGTTAGACGGACGCTCAATTGTGTTTGCCGCCGCTTGGCAAACCGCACTGCTGTCGACCATCCCGATTATTCTCGCGCTGCTATCGTATTTACTGCTCTCGCCGCGCTTGGCGTTGATTTGTTTGGCTGTTTTGTTTTTCCTCACCTTAACGGTGAGTTACATGGCATTAACTGCGGGATTTTGGATTCCACCGAGTGCATCCTTAATCGTTTTATTAATCTCTTATCCATTATGGAGTTGGCGAAGGCTTGAAGCCGCAATACGTTATTTAAATATTGAATTCATTCGACTTAATCAAGAACCCAATTTATTACCTGAAATTAACCCTGCTCAAGCAAGCACAATTCAGCGTCCCTTATTTATCGATTCGTTAGCTCAAAGGATTACATCGATGGAAATTGCCGCTCAACGCGTACGCGATCTACGCCAATTTGTTACCGACAGCTTGCAAAGCTTACCCGATGCCACATTAGTGACCAGTATTGAAGGACTCGTGATTCTGGCGAACCAACCAGCTGAAACGTTTTTTTCAAGCCTAGGCATCAAGGCCGTTAAGGATGCGCTGTTGCCCTATTTGTTTTCTAATATGCTGCAACCTCACCCGGTGGAGCAATCCGCTAATAACACGTTTAGTTGGTGGGATTTATTGGATTTAAAACAAGTGGAAATCATGCGCAATGGGATCGAAGTGACCGACACCTTAGGCCGCAACTTAATCATTAAAAGTGCGCCGTGCACCAACAGCGCCAAAGAACACATCGGCTGGATTGTTGGCATTGTTGATATTTCCACCATACGCCGCGCCGAACGCACGCGGGACGAATCGTTGCGTTTTATTTCACACGATATGCGCGCGCCACAGGCGTCGATTCTGGCTTTGCTGGAATTGCAACAAGAGCCCGATTCCGCCCTGCCGCAAGAAGAATTCTTGGAACGCATCCGTAAAGCGTCGCAAATCACCTTGGGCTTAGCCGACAATTTTGTCCAACTCGCGCGCGCTGAAGGGCAAAACTATCAGCTTGAAGTGGTCAATACTGAAGATATTCTGCTCGATGCGTGCGACGATATGTGGAGTCTGGCGAAAGAAAAGAACATTAAGATTAATACCGAACTTCCCGGCGAAGAAATGTTAATTCATGTCAGCCGTTCACTAATGACGCGGGTATTCACCAATTTGCTATCCAATGCCATCAAATATAGTCCAGAGAATTCGGAGGTCACCGTTACGGCCGAAAAAAAGCTGGAGTTCTTGAACGACCGCGTAGTCATTCACATAGCCGATCAAGGCTATGGCATTGCGTGGACCGATCAAGCCAAATTGTTTCAACGTTTTCAACGCTTTGTTGGGGTAAATCAACCCAAGAGCGATGGAGTGGGCCTAGGATTGGTGTTTGTTAAATCGGTCTTGGATCGGCATCGCGCCTCAATCAGCTTTGTTAGTAAGCCCAATGAAGGAACTACTTTCACTATTAGCATTCCGGCCTATTATGAAAGCTAGAATCAAATCCATAGTAAGCGCGTTATAATAGCGAGCTGAAAAAAGTTCCATTTTCACTCGCAAATCATCGCGCTAATTCACTTCCGTCAATTCATTAAATTAAATGCAACTGCTCGCTGTTGGCCTTAATCACACCACTGCCCCTGTCGCCTTGCGCGAAAAGGTGGCGTTTGCGCCGGATAAAATCGGCCAAGCGGTGTTGGCTGCGCGTCAATTTTTACTGCGCGATGCGCTTAACAATACGAGCACCGCTGAGGCAGCTATTTTATCGACCTGCAATCGTACCGAGCTATACGCTGCTTGCAAAATGGATAATCCATTGGATGCCGCAGCCCATTTTTTAGCCGACTACCACCAACTGCCTTACGCCGATTTGCGCCCGCATTTGTACAGCCTGCCGCAAGACGGCGCAGTGCGTCATGCATTTCGTGTCGCGTCTGGACTTGATTCAATGGTGTTGGGCGAGCCGCAAATTTTGGGGCAGCTCAAAGACGCAGTGCGTCAGTCGGATGAAGTTGGTGGCTTGGGTACGTATCTGCATCAATTATTTCAACGCACGTTCTCGGTGGCTAAAGAAGTGCGTAGCACGACCGAGATCGGCGCGCACAGCGTTTCAATGGCCGCCGCAGCCGTGCGCTTAGCGCAGCGGATCTTTGACAATATCGCGGATCAACATGTGCTGTTCATCGGCGCAGGTGAAATGATCGAATTGTGCGCGACACATTTTGCGGCACAAAATCCACTGTCTATTACCATCGCCAACCGCACCTTAGAACGCGGCGAAGCCCTGGCGCATCAATACAATGGTCGCGCCATCCGCTTGGCTGAGTTACCGGACCAGTTAGCGCAGTTTGATATTGTGATTTCTTGCACCGCTTCGACCTTGCCTATCATCGGCTTAGGGTTGATGGAGCGTGCCATTAAGACCCGCCGCCATAAACCCATCTTTATGGTCGATTTAGCCGTACCACGCGATATTGAACCAGAAGTGGCGCGGCTTAACGACGTGTTTTTATACACGGTGGATGACTTAGGCAGCGTGGTACAAACCGGTTTAGATAATCGTCAATCGGCAGTCGCTCAAGCCGAAGCAATTATCGAAACGCGGGTGCAGTCTTTCATGCATTGGATCGATGGCCGCGCTGTCGTGCCCGTGATTCAAGAGCTCAATGAAACCGGCGAAGCCTTGCGCTTAATGGAACTTGAACGCGCCCGCCGCATGTTAGCCAAGGGCGACGATATTGAATTAGTCCTTGAAGCACTCTCCAAAGGTTTAACCGCTAAATTTTTGCATGGCTCGCAACAAGCCTTGCATCAAACCCACGGCGAACAACGCGCCCAAATCGCGGCCTTATTGCCGCAACTATTCCGCAGCAAACGTTAGCTAAGCTAACTGTCACCGCGCGCCAGATTATTCTGTTCGCGCTCAACTCTGCATTGCTATTTTTTTGTTTCGTTCTGTTATATCAAAGGCCCAATCTTGAAACCTTCCATGCTTTCTAAACTCGACCATTTGGCCGAACGCTTAGTCGAGATCAATCAATTATTGATGCAAGAAGGTAGTACTTCCAACATGGACAACTACCGTAAGTTAAACCGCGAACATTCGGAATTAACGCCGGTCGTTGAGCTTTATCACCGCTATCAGCAAGCGCAAGTCGATATCGATTCAGCACAAGAAATGATGTCCGATCCAGACATGAAAGAATTCGCGCAAGAAGAAATCGTCAATGCCAAAGCAGTCATGGATAGCTTGGATGGCGAACTGCAAAAAATGCTACTCCCCAAAGACCCCAACGACGAGCGCAATATTATTTTGGAGATTCGCGCAGGTACCGGCGGCGATGAATCCGCCTTATTTTCAGGCGACTTATTACGCATGTACACCCGCTACGCCGAGCGCAATCGCTGGCAAGTTGAGATGATGTCGGAGTCACCTTCCGACTTGGGCGGTTACAAAGAAGTGATTATCCGCATCGCTGGTTTAGGCGCGTATTCCAAGTTGAAATTTGAATCCGGCGGCCATCGAGTGCAACGTGTTCCCGCTACCGAAACCCAAGGCCGGATTCACACGTCCGCCTGCACCGTAGCCGTTATGCCCGAAGCCGACGAACTCACCGACGTCGTAATCAACAATGCTGATTTACGCATCGATACTTTCCGCGCATCGGGTGCGGGCGGGCAGCACATTAACAAAACCGATTCCGCGGTGCGTTTAACTCACATCCCAACCGGCATCGTGGTTGAATGCCAAGACGGACGCAGCCAACATCAAAATAAAGCCCAAGCCATGCGCGTGTTAGCCAGTCGCATCATGGACGGTCAATTACGCGAAAAACAAGCCAAGGAAGCCGCAACCCGCAAGAGCTTGATTGGTTCGGGCGACCGCAGTGAACGCATCCGCACCTACAATTTTCCGCAAGGCCGCATGACCGATCATCGAATTAATCTCACCTTATACAAACTTGATTTTATAATGGACGGTGATTTGACCGAACTGACCAACGCTTTATTGGCCGAGCATCAAGCCGAATTATTAGCGCAGTTGGCGGACAATTAACTAGCCTGTGAGATGATCTCAACGGCTTCCTAACTCGTTGTTAGCATCCAATTCTCTATTGAACTTATTAAGGTCGTTTATGAAAAAATTCAAGATTGCTTTAGTCATTACCGCCTTAGCCAGCTTAGCGCTGATCGGTGCGGCTTTGTATTTCCAAATCGTTGAACGCATGCTGCCCTGCCCTTTGTGCGTAATTCAACGTTACGCCTTTATCGTGATTGCCATCGGTAGCTTGATTGCCGTATCCGGCTCCAACACCGCCCGTAAAATTGGTTGCAGCCTCGGCATATACGCGGGCATCACCGGCGCGGGTGTGGCCTTGCATCAGTTGTATGTAATCGCCCATCCAGAAATTCGCTGCGGGATTGATCCGGTTCAAACTGCGGTCAATAATTTGCCGTTTGCGGACTGGATTCCGACTTTATTCTTGGCCGAAGGAATGTGCGGGACACCATATGATCCAATCTTGGGCTTATCGATTCCACAGTGGTCGTTGACTTGGTTTGTGGTGTTTACCATGGTGTTGTTGGTTGTGCTGTTCAAAGGCAAACCAGTCGCTACGACCAACTCAGCGCAATAACTCTTCATGTCCAACAGCATCGCCAATCTGTTATCCAACCAAGGAATTGGTGCTGCTTTGCCGATGTTAGAACGGCGCATGTTGGTCATGCATGCGCTTAACAAAACGCGCGTCGAACTCATTACCCAAGCGGACTACGAATTAAGCGAGCAAGAATTCCACATCGTCCAAACCTTATTTGAACGACGCAACCAAGGTGAGCCGGTAGCGTATATTTTGGGCCAGCGTGAATTTTTTGGCTTAGATTTGCGCGTGACAAAGGACGTTTTAATTCCCCGCCCCGATACCGAATTACTCGTCGAATTAAGTCTGAAATTTGCCCCACCCAACTCTGAGTTGCTTGATGTAGGCACCGGTTCTGGCGCTATTGCTATAGCAGTCGCCCATCAACGGCCTGATCTTTCAGTGTGGGCTGCGGATATCAGCGCTGCAGCATTGGAGGTAGCTCGTACCAACGCTGACACGCATCGATGCAAAATTACATTTATCGAGAGCGATTGGTATAACAATTTACCAACTCATCAGTGGCACACCATTGTGTCTAATCCGCCTTACATCGTCGCTAATGACAGTCATTTATTCCAAGGCGATTTGCGCTTTGAACCGATCAGTGCGTTGACCGATCACGGTGACGGACTAAGCGCCTACCGCGCGTTGATCGCTGGTGCTGTTATTCGATTACACGCTGGTGGCTGGCTGTTGTTTGAACACGGTTTCGATCAAGCAGAACCGGTCAGAGCTTTGCTGCATGCAGCCCAATTCCAACAAGTCCAAAGCTGGCGTGACTTGGCGGGTATCGAACGGGTATCGGGCGGCCAATTTAGTGCTTAGTATGGGCTGCGGCGGACTAGGCACAACGTCACTAAAATTTCACACGAATTGAACGTTTTTCTTGTAAAGTGAGCATTCTTTTCACCGCTCATTTTTTGTCATGCGCTATTTTTCCAACTTCGTGTTTGCAATCGTTGCGCTCTGTTATTGGTCAAATTCAACGGCTCAAAACCTGACCCCACCCAATACCGAACCCAGTGCTAAAACTCGCCCAAAGATCTGCGTTGCGTTATCGGGTGGTGGTGCGCGCGGCTTTGCACATATTGGCGTGTTGAGGTACTTGGAGGATCACCATATTCCAGTGGACTGCATCGCCGGGACAAGCATGGGCTCGGTCATCGGTGGACTGTACGCTTCGGGCATGGGCGCAGACGAAATTGAAACCCGTTTAAAAAATATCAATCTCGGTCAAGTCGCCTTAGACATCGTTGACCGCCGCGCGATTTCTCAGCCACTACGTGAAGACGATATTAACTATCCTATCGGCGGAACCTTTGGTGTGAGCAAAGACGGCATTACGTTGCCGCTAGGCGCGGTGCAAGCCAATCAGTTTTTAGAGATTCTGCATAACTGGACTTCACACATTCCACCCGACATCAATTTCGATCAACTACCAATCCCTTTCCGCGCGGTGGCGACGGATTTAGAAAACGGCCACATGGTGGTGTTTGACAAAGGTCCGTTGCATCGCGCCATCCGCGCTAGCATGGCTGCACCCGGCGTGTTTGCGCCGATAGAAATTAATGGACGCTTATTAAGTGACGGCGGCTTGGTGCGAAATTTACCCATCGATATTGCGCGCAGCATGGGTGCCGATATCATCATCGCAGTCAATATTGGCACGCCAATTCTGCCACGCGACAAGCTCAATAGTTTGTTCAACATCAGCCAACAAATGTTGAATATTTTGACCGAGCAAAACGTCAGTGAACAAAAAAAATTATTGCTGCCGACGGACATTTTGCTCGACGCCAATTTGGGCGATATTAGCTTCATGGATTTTCCGCGCGCCAGAGAAGCATCAACGATAGGCTACAACACCGCCTTAAGCCTGCAAGCCCAACTCGCGCCGTTAGAGCTTAGCGCAGAAAACTATGCCGCGGTGATGAAGACTCGCTCCGATCCAACTTTGCCGCCAATTCACATTGCCTTCGTGGATATCAAAACCACTGGAAAAATACCCGCCGACGATATTCGCCGCCAACTCAATATTGCGATCGGTTCGACTTACGATGCGGCAGACATCAACCAACGCATCAAACCGCTGATCAATTCACGCCAGTTCGATAACGTGACGCATACTTTAGTCGAACGTAACGGTGAATCGGGTATCGTGATCGAAGCCAGAGAGCGCGCTTGGGGGCCAAATTTCTTGCGCTTAGGCTTGGAAATGTCCACCGGTTTCGATGGTGTCAGCGGCTTCCAATTACAGGTTGGACATCGCTTACCGTGGATAAACGACAGCGGCTTGGAATGGCGTAACGATCTTGAATTCGGCAATGTTTATGGAATCCGTTCAGAGTTACGCCAACCCTTAATCGTGCGCGAAGGGATGTATGTTGCGCCATTTGTTGGCGCCCAAATCAAAACCCTTAATCTGTATTCCGAAAATACCCGCGTCGCAGAATACGCCTTGCAAACTTCACGCGCCGGAATTGATCTCGGCACGCCGCTCGGTGAATTTTCTACCTTGGGCGAAATACGCTCGGGTCTGATCGTCAACCATTACAATTTGCGCCCTAAATTGGGTGGTTTAGTGGTTGAAACCAACAACAAAGACATCATCATCACTAGCCTACCTTGGGCGCGCATGGACGAAATCGCGCTGCATAGTCGCTTCGTTATCGATCAACTCGACAAACCCGTTTTCCCGCGTGAGGGTTACTACGTGGACGGTGAAATTATTGCCGGTTTAAATCGCAAAGCCAGTAATTCAAACATTATCGACACGTACTCAAGTCTGCACAATTTTCAACAAGCTACCCTCAACGCCACATGGGCCAGCAGTGAGGACGATCACAGTATTAATTTAACCGCACGATTAGGCGGTCGCGCCGAGTCTGGCACGCCGATTCCGGGAGTTGGTTTGTCGCTAGGCGGCTTCCAGCGCTTAACGGCTTACCAGCCAGAGCAATTCATCGGCAATTACCTCGCCTATGCCAACGCGACTTATTTATTCCGCGCAGTGGATTTTGGCTTTGCGGGCGAATCGGCGTTTATCGGCACGTCGTTTGAAGTGGGAAATGCGGGCAATTTTAAATCCGATTTTTACTCACAAAATTTGCGTAAAAGCTTGTCGGTGTTCGTTGGGGCCAATACATTTATGGGGCCTATCCATTTCGGGATTGCCGCCGCACCGGCTGGCGCATTCAACTTATTCTTACAGCTTGGACGGCAATAAAACGCAAGACCAGCACCGTAGTTAATCAAATAACCACGGCAAAACGGCGAGCTAGGCAACTAACTCGCCGTTTTACATTTGCAGAATAAATGCTTTTAGTTAGAATGCTGCATCATTTTTGATGAGAATAATATGAAAAAAATAATATCCGTCTTGGCGCTAGCATTGAGCTTTTCAACTGTGCATGCCGGCACCAATACCCAACTCGACAATTTGTTTGAATCGGATTGGCAATGGAGCTTAAGCCACAATCCCGGAAACGCCACTAGCTTAGGCGACAATCGCTACAACCACCGACTATCCAACACAACCTTAGCCGCAAGCCGCATGGCGACTAAACACGAACAGGACATGCTGCGCGAAGCGCTCAAAATTAAGCGCGACGCCTTAAGCGGCCAAGACCTACTCTCTTACGACATGTTTGTACTGGAAAAGCAGCAAGCGCTGCAAGCGGCCACCTTATATCCCTACACGGTGCAGCCGATTTCGCAGATCGATGGCTTGCAATCAACCTTGCCAAGTTTAGCTTCGCAAACGCCGTTTAATAATGCACTCGATTACCACAATTATTTGGCGCGCTTGCATGCAATCCCCGCCTATGTCGATGGGATTATCGAACAACTACAACAAGGCATGAAGACCGGTTGGGTTGCGCCCAAAGTCATCATCGCGCCAGTGCCGCAACAACTGCGCGATCTGCGTTTGCACCTCGCTGAAAGCGAACTGGCCAAACCGTTCGATAACATCCCAAAGAATGTTCCGCGCCCAGAAGTATTCGCTCAACGCGGTAAAAAAGAATTAGCCGAACGCGTCGCGCCAGCGTTAGAGAAACTGGAAAATTTCATCACCACCCAATACCTACCCGCCTGCCGCGACAGCATCGGCGCATCCAGTTTGCCTGGCGGTATGGCGTACTACAATTTCATGGTCAAGAACAGCACCACCACCGATTTAACGCCGCAACAAATTCACGATATTGGCTTGTCAGAAGTAGCACGGATACGCGCTGAAATGCAACGGGTGATGGATCAAGTTGGCTTTAAAGGCAGCTTTGCTGAATTCACCGTTTTCCTCAATACCGATCCGCGTTTTTACTACACCAACTCGGACGATTTATTGAACGGTTTCCGCGATATCATCAGCCGCGTTTATAAAGTCTTACCCACCATGTTCGCGCACCTGCCCGCCGCGCAAGCCGAAGTCAAGCCGATTCCCTTGTTAGGCTCAGAACAGCAGCCAGCGGCCTATTACAATCCGGGGCCCGATGACGGCAGCCGTTCGGGCTATTTTGCCGCCAATATTTCTAACTTAAACACCCGTCCAAAATGGGGCATGGAAACCTTGACGCTACACGAAGCAATCCCCGGACATCATTTGCAAATCACGATGGCGAAAGAAGCGACTGGCTTGCCTAAATTTCGACGCAACGGTTGGTATAACGCGTTTGGCGAAGGCTGGGCTTTATACTCCGAAAGTCTGGGCGATGAGATGGGATTTTATAAAGACCCGTATTCCAAATTCGGTAACTTAAACGACGAATTATTCCGCGCGGCGCGCTTAGTCGTTGACACCGGTATTCATGCCTTAGGCTGGAGCCGAGAGCAAGCGATTGCTTATCTGAGCGAGAACACCGCCAATCCACCGAGCGACAATATTGTTGAAATCGATCGCTACATTGCGTGGCCGGGACAAGCCTTGGGCTACAAAATTGGGCAACTTAAAATCCGCCAACTGCGCGCCAAAGCAGCGTCTGCTTTGGGTGATAAGTTTGATATTCGCACTTTCCATAACGCGGTGATTGATAATGGTGCAATTCCGTTATCGGTATTGGAAGCGCAAATTGATACTTGGATTGCACAGCAACAGCAATTGGCGACACCGGCTGCATCCACGAGCACACCCGCGAAACAATAGTAATTTCACACTATCTGGCGCAGCATCGAGCGATATGGATGCTGCGCCCTACTCTTTACAAAATCCCCTGTCAAGACTGGCGCAATTACCTGAACACGGTATGATCTGCGCTTGTTATTTTTTACTGAACTGTTTATGTTGCCTTCCATTGAACAACGTCTGGCCGTCGAACTCGTCGCCAAACCGCAGCAAATTTCTGCCGCCATCGCCTTATTAGACGAAGGCGCAACCGTGCCATTTATTTCTCGCTATCGTAAAGAAGCCACTGGTGGCTTGGACGATACCCAATTGCGCTTGTTGGAGCAGCGTTTGTCGTATTTGCGCGAACTAGAACAACGCCGCGAAGCGATCGTCAATTCGATTACCGAGCAAGGCAAGATGACACCGGTTTTGCTGGACGCGATCATGCATGCGGAAGACAAAACTGGTTTGGAAGATTTGTATTTGCCATACAAAGTTAAACGCCGCACCAAAGCGCAAATCGCCTTAGAAGCAGGACTGCTACCGTTGGCGGATAGTCTGTTAGCTGATCCGAACTTGGTGCCCGAAAAAGCTGCCAGCGCGTATTTAAAGCCAGCCTTTAAAACCGAAGCAGGTGACAATCCGGGCGTACCTGATACCAAAGCAGCGCTCGACGGTGCGCGTCAAATTTTGATGGAACGCTTTGCCGAAGACGCCACCTTGCTACAACAATGCCGTGTGTATTTGCAAGAACACGGCGTGGTGGAATCCAGTGTGATCGAAGGTAAGCAAGACGAAGGCGCAAAATATTCCGATTACTTCGCCTACTCCGAAGCGATTATGAACATCCCTTCGCACCGCGCCTTAGCGATTCTACGTGGCCGCCGCGAAGAAATGCTTAACGTCGTTTTGCGTTTAGACACCGAAGAAGAAAAACCAAAATGGGATGCGCCGCTCAATCCCTGCGAAGCTCGCATCGCCAATTATTTCAAGATCAGTAACCAAGGTCGCCCCGCCGACAAATGGTTGGCCGACACTGTCCGTTGGTGCTGGCGCGTGAAAGTCTTCATGCACTTAGAGAGCGAATTAATGGGCCAACTGCGCGAACGCGCTGAGTTAGAAGCCATCAACGTATTCGCCTTAAATTTAAAAGCCTTGCTGCTTGCCGCGCCCGCCGGACAACACGCCACAATGGGATTAGATCCGGGCCTACGCACTGGCGTAAAAGTCGCCATTGTCGATGCGACCGGTAAAGTACTGGAACACAGCACCATTTATCCGCACCAACCGCGCAACGATTGGGATGGCTCGTTACACACCTTGGCGCAATTAGCGGCCAAACATAATGTGTCACTGATCTCGATTGGTAACGGCACGGCATCGCGCGAGACCGATAAATTGGCGCAGGATTTAATCAAGCTCAAGCCCGAATTAAAGCTGCGCAAAATCGTGGTATCCGAAGCAGGCGCGTCGGTCTATTCAGCGTCCGAATTTGCGTCCAAAGAATTACCCGATTTGGATGTCTCGATTCGTGGTGCCGTATCGATTGCGCGCCGCTTACAAGATCCGTTGGCGGAGCTGGTTAAAATTGATCCAAAGTCGATCGGCGTCGGTCAATATCAACACGATGTGAGCCAAAGCCAGTTGGCTAAATCCTTGGATGCGGTGGTCGAAGATTGCGTCAATGCGGTCGGCGTCGATGTCAATACAGCGTCGGTTCCTTTGTTAGCGCGGGTCTCCGGATTGTCCAACAGTGTGGCGCAAAGCATCGTCAACTATCGCGACACGCAAGGCCGTTTCGCCTCACGCGCTGCCTTGCGCAAAGTACCGCGTTTGGGCGATAAAACATTTGAACAAGCAGCAGGTTTCTTGCGCATCATGGATGGCGAATCGCCCTTAGACGCGTCCGCCGTGCATCCGGAATCGTATCCGCTAGTAGAAAAAATTCTGGCCGATTTAAAGCGCGATGTGAAGAGTGTCATCGGTGATGCCGGCTTATTGAAAACGTTAAATCCAGCGAAATACGCTGACGACAAATTCGGTGTGCCGACCATTACCGATATTTTGAAAGAACTAGAAAAGCCGGGTCGCGATCCACGTCCAGAATTTTCTACCGCTACATTTAAAGAAGGCGTGGAAGAAATCCGCGATCTGCGTCCCGATATGATTTTAGAAGGCGTCATTACCAACGTCGCGGCCTTTGGCGCTTTCGTCGATATCGGCGTACATCAAGACGGTTTGGTGCATATTTCAGCCTTATCCAATACCTTCGTCAAAGACCCGCACACGGTGGTCAAAGTCGGGCAAGTAGTCAAAGTCAAAGTCTTGGAAGTCGATGAAAAACGCAAGCGCATTGCACTGACTATGCGCTTGACCGACGAAGCGCCGAAAGCCGGCAGCACCCCAGCACAGCGCGCTGATCGCGATGATGCTAAACGCTTAGCGCAACATCAACGCCAACCAACACCAGCAGCGGCTCCGGCTAACAATGCGATGGCAGCAGCGTTTGCAAAATTAAAACGTTAATTTAGCGAGTTTGGCGTAATCGAAGTTCAATTGCCGCGCTTATCACTCAACTGAGAATCAACATAGAGTGCTAAGCGCGGCAATGTGTTTGCAAAATTATTAAATTTAGCTTCAACGTTTGGACCTCTAGCAAAATCGCTAACACAATAACTGTTAGCCGCTTTTGCCCCGCTTCCACCTAGCACGCTGGCATCTATTTCTCTATATAATGACGGGATTATTTTTAGCTATTCAGGAACATCACCATGAGCGACGTACAAAGCTGGATCAAACAAACCGTAACCGACAACCCAGTAGTGCTGTTTATGAAAGGCACAGCGCAGTTTCCACAATGCGGCTTTTCGGGTCGCGCTATTCAAATTTTGAAAGCCTGTGGCGCGCAAAACATCGTGACCATCAATGTGTTGGAAGACGCCGTGGTTCGTCAAGGAATCAAAGATTATTCTAACTGGCCGACCATCCCGCAGCTGTACATCAAAGGCGAATTCGTCGGTGGCTCAGACATCATGGGTGAAATGTACGAATCAGGCGAACTCAAAGCGCTGATCGAATCATAATCCCCAACCAGGTAACGCATTGACTAATCCCACCACGCCACCAAAACGCTTAATCATCGGTATCACCGGTGCCACCGGCGTGGTGTATGCCGTCAGAATTCTGCAGATTCTGCGCGCCACAACGCAGATCGAATCACACCTGATTATTTCCGAAGCCGGCATCATGAGCTTGCATCAAGAAGTCGGCATGAAAAAGCAGCAGCTCGAAGCTATGGCCGACAAGGTCTATAACGTCAAAGACATCGGTGCAGCCATTGCCAGTGGCTCATTCCTCACCGACGGCATGATCATCGCGCCCTGCTCGATGAAAACTTTAGCGTCGGTAGCGTTAGGGTTATCCGAAAACCTAATCAGTCGTGCCGCCGATGTAACTTTAAAAGAACGCCGCCGCTTAGTCATGCTGGTACGCGAAACACCGCTCAACCTAGCGCACCTGCGCAATATGACATCGGTCACCGAAATGGGCGGCATTATCTTCCCACCAGTACCGAGCTTCTACCAACATCCAGCCAGCATCGCAGAGATGGTCGACCACAGCGTAGGCCGTGTGCTGGATTTGTTCAATATTGCGCATCAGCTCACTCCGGAATGGCCGGGATTGAAGCCGTCGGATCAAGCTCAGAGTTAATCTAACTCAGCTAACTGAGCTTCACCTCAAACTGCCGACGCAACCAGCGCACGGGCGCGCCGATGATCGGAAGCTTTTGGAATAACTCTTCCGCCGCATCCCAATAATCGCGATGCTCGATCACCAAACCTTCAGCATCAAACTTGAGGTGCGATGCGCCTAGCACGGTGTAGTGTTTGCCTTTCAAGCCGAATTCAAATGTCCACGTCACAAACGCCTGCCTACCCTGCATTACGCGCTCATGGATGATGAAACGTGGTGACTCAGTGGTAACAAACATATGGTCAAAAATTTTTATGATGGCTTCCACGCCTTGCACTTCGTTAAACGGATCTTTAAAGCGTGCATCACTTTGATAAAAATCGACCGCCAACTTGACGCTGTCCGGCGTCAAGCTGCTGTACCACGCTAACAATTGATCTAACGGAGACTGTTGAATGGGCGTTGTCATGGCACTAACCGAGTCATTAAAAAGAAGCGCACGCTATACGGCAAAAGCTGGATAAATTTTAGAACCTGAGTAAAGCGACGCGGAAAATGGATTTCAAATTTACCGGCACTAATTCCGCTCCAGATCGCTGCTGCCGCTTGCTGCGTAGTCTGCAATGCTGGCATGTAAAAACTGTTTTTGGCCGTCAATCCAGTATCCACAAAGCCGGGATTAATCAAATACACATCCAAGCCACGTGGATGCAAATCGGTGTATAAAATCTCGGCCAAATTAATTAATGCTGCTTTGCTGGGCCCATACACAGATGCGTTCGGCAAACCCATATAACCGGCTACGCTTGCGACAATTCCAATCCCGCCATGTCCCTGCTTTAATAGCTCCGGCAATACCGTTGCTACTCCACTATAGACGCTGCCTACATTGATTTGTAAAGTACGGGCGGCCAATTCTGGCTTGACTTCCCAAGTGCGCTCGGGGCGGTAATCGGCGGCGCAGAATAGCAATAAATCGACGCCACCCATGCGCTCAACAATCTGCGCGTAGGCCGTCGCCCAAGCCGCCTGATCGAGCACATCTAACGGCAGCGCGAACATCGAATCATGGCTGCTGGCGACTTGCTGCAATAACTCGACTCGCCGCGCCGAGATCGCAACTTGCGCACCCTGCTGGGCAATCTGCTGCGCCATGGCGGCACCGATCCCGCTGGACGCGCCGATGATCCAAATGCGCTTTCCAGCCCATTGCTTTACTGGCGCATTAAATGAGGAGAACATCATCCACCTCGCTTTTTAAAGAACAAGGTGACTTGTCCGAACTCGATGCCAAATTTCGACATGCTGGCGCGATTCATCATCGATTGGTCATCCATCAAATACATCCAATCATCGAAACGCATTTGGTAGCTGTCGTTATCGACCGGCAGCAACAAAGTGTATTGCCAGTGCAACGTGTTGCCGGATACTTGACCAATCGCTTCGCCCACCACATCAGCGGCGGTGCCATGCCACAGACCATCGGCCGATTTCACCAAAGTCCAAATACGCTGCTGCTTGGTGCCATCGTCGTACACAAAATGCTCATCAAGGATTAGCTTGCCGTCTTTTTGAGTGCCGATAATTTCAACGTGAAAGCGTTTGGTAACTTCACCATTACGCTGTTGGAACATACCCCACGCATCGGTGGTGCCAGAAAAATAGGTCACTAAGTCGAGCTTAGGTTGCACCTTGGCGTAATGAGTTACATCGGGTGCAGCGCAGCTTGCCAGCAGCAAGGTTGCCGCGAGCAAGGCGGCTTTGCTAAGCCAAGATTGGATACATTTACGCATGATTTGCTTCCTTTAATAAACGCGATAAGCGCAGCAACAAAAACAAAGCGAAGAGCTTTGCCACGCAGGGAATTCCAGCATAAGCCAGTGCCAAATACGCATTGGCCGGCTGGCCTGGGTGGTAATCAACGTAGGCCAATAACGGCAGCGTCAATCCCGAAACGGCTAAGGCAAATTTAGCCAATAAAGTCCAAATACCGTAATACGCCGCTGGTGCAGCATCAGCATCAATTACGGTGGAAAGCAAAACCGGTGGCAACGCCAAATCAGCCCCTAAGGCAAATCCAGAAGCAATACACACCACAAAAAAAGGCATAATCGCGCCAGCGCCCAACATTGCCGCGCTGACAAACGCCAGCACCGCCAACAACATGCCCCAGCGCCACGCCGTGATCACGCCGATTCGATGCGCCAACTTAACCCAGCACGGCAAACCAATCGCGGCAGCCACAAAATAACTGGCTAAAAACGCGGCGCTGTAGGAACTCGCTTGCAATCGATCATTAATAAAAAACAGAACCAAAGTAGCCGGTACCGAGACCGAAATCGCGTTTAAAAAATACGGCGGCAGCAAGGCTTTAAACGCTTGATTGGCACGCATATTGTTCCATTCGGTGCGCCTATCCAAGACAATGCCAGTACTGCGCTGCCAGATCGGTGCGGCGCGCAACAGCAGAGCAATCGATAACGCCAACAACACCGCAAAGACCGCGCTGTACCAACCCATTAAGCTCGGAACCTGATGTACATCACCCGCGATAATGATGCTGGGAATAACGCTCGCCAAAATCACACCAATTAAGCCAGCCGCCTCGCGCCATGCTGCGGCGTTGAGTCGGGATGAAACGGGCGCAGCACTATTCTCGTCTTTTTGCTCGTCGGCCAAGCGAGCGCCCCACGATAAATAGGCAATATTGAGCATGCTGTGCGCGACATAGGCAAACACCAACATCGCCGCCAACCAAAGCCCTAAATATTCAACCGATACAGGCGGCAACCACAAACCGAAAAACGCCGCCGCTAGCATGAATCCAGCCACGCAAAACCACATCACCAACTGTCCGTTTTTACGATGCTGCTTATCGATCATCCGACCCAATAAGGGATCTTGGAGCGCATCGATAAAGCGTGCTAAAAACAAAATCCAACCAGCGCTTGATAAGGCCAAGCCAAGCTGCGTGGTGTAATAAGTCGGCACTTGCACGTACACCGGTAACGCCGACATGGCCAATGGCAAGCCCAACAATCCGTAAGCAATCATGGCCCGGGTTGAGTTGCTCGCTTTGGCTACCTTAGTCATTTACCCAGTCCAAGCAAGTTAGCGCGCAAGGTACTATCTTTGGTCTTTGGATCAAGCCAAATGGCAAAAAAGGCCTGCGCCAATTCAACATCAGCGATCTCGCCTAGCGCAGTGTTTTTCCCATAAAAGCGGCAACCACGCTGCGGCAAATACACGCCGATTAATTCATCGCCTTCCACTACACTTGGGAAAACGCGGCCCAATTCGAGCGACCAAGCGTGTAGCTTTTGGTCAGAATAACGCGAACCGAAAATGCGCTTAATTTCATCGATACTTTTTTCAACAAATTGCTCGCGGCTGATAGCGCGGTGGTAGGTTAATTCCAACGCAAACGCATCGTTTTGATTAAACGGCTGAGTTTGGCTCCACAATTTAGCGCTATAAATTCGGAAGCCAAACCAGCGCAACTCACCTTGCCCGACTTCTTTGGCTTGCGGCAATTGATCGCGCCATGTTTCTGCGGATGCCGCTTGGGCGAACAGCATAAAGGCCGCCAAGCCCAATGCGACTGTGGCCCGGACGGCGCTCAGTCGGTTGTTAAGCTTTGTGCAGTAAGAATTGGATGACATCGGTTTTCCCCTCGTCAAAGCCAGCTTCGCAATAGGCAAAATACATGCGCCAAATGCGCATAAAACGGTCATCGAAACCGAGCTTGATAATTGATTCGTACTCGCGCTCCCACGCTTGATGCCAACGACGCAGCGTTTCAGCGTAGTCGCGGCCAAACGGATAATGGGACAAGGTCGCCAATCCGGCTTTTTCTGCCTGCTCTACAAAGCGCTCAGGGCTGGGCAACATCCCACCCGGGAAAATATATTGCTGGATAAAATCGGTGCTGCTGCGATAGCGTTCAAAATCGCGTTCCAAAATCGAGATCGATTGGATTAACGCGTTACCGCCCGACTTGAGTCGCGCTGACACGGTTTTAAAATACTCCGCCCAGAAGCGCTCGCCCACAGCTTCAAACATTTCAATCGAAACGACCGCGTCAAATTGGCCGGTCAAATCGCGGTAATCACACAACTGCAAATCGACTAACTCGGTCAAATTATTTTTTTGCACGCGCTCTTTGGCAATAGCCAACTGCGCCGGCGAAATTGTGATGCCAGTAATGCGGATGCCTTGCTTGCCAGCGTGTTCCGCAAAGCCGCCCCAGCCGCAGCCGATTTCTAATACGTGGTCGCCGGCTTTGAGTTTTAACTCATCAATAATGCGTTGATATTTATTGGCTTGCGCTTGCTCCAGCGAGATGCTGTAGTCGCCGTGAAATACGGCGCTGGAATAGGTAAAACTTGGGTCTAGCCAACGCTGGTAAAAATCATTTCCGATATCGTAGTGCGCGTGAATATTGCGGCGGCTACCTTCGCGTGTGTTGGGGCGCAGCCAATGTTTTAAGCGGTACCACAGCGTAGAAATCCGGCCACCATTGACCATGCGTTGTAAGGCGGCTTCATTTTTTAAGGCCAAGCGCAATAACGCGGTTAAATCCGGCGTGGAAACCCAATCCGCTTCCAAACATTCAGCAAAGCCAATATCGCCCGCGCTGATGATGCGGGCGCAAGCGCGCCAGTCGTTAATTTTGAGCGTGGCGCTAGGTGGTTGGTGCAAGTCACCAAACATCATTTGGTTGCCCTCAGGCGTAATGATTTGCAAATGACCTGATTTCAGGCGACTTAACAAGCCAATAAAAAGCTTGGCAGCAGTCGGCACGTTAGGTGGCAAAACGCCGGAAAAATGTGTTTGGCTCACGATGATGTCTCCTCGTTGTTGAGCTGTGAGGTTAAATTGTTAAATGGCATGTCGAGATTAAATTCAGGGAAAGTAATCGGTGCTGTAGGTGGCGTCGGCTTACTAAAAAACGGTACCCGTTTAATCCAAAGCGATAAGGCCTGACGATGGATTCCGAACATGATGGCAAAGGTCAATAATGGCTGCATCAACACGGCCCGACGAATGTTGTTTGTGCTGAGCGGCTCGCATTTGCCACCCACCGCAGTTTTTATAATCAATCCATCGGCATCGGAATAATCTAGGCTGACCAAACTTGTGTTCGATTTATCCGCGACTTGGTCTCTAAACTTAAATCGGTAAAAACCACGCACTTGGCAAAACGGTGAGACATGCATATTTTTACTGCAATGCAGTTCAGTCTCAGCCGTGATGACTTGTTTGTCAGCGGCAGTTAATAAATAGCGGTGCGTTTCACCAAAGGTGTTATTGACTTCAGCTAGGACGGCGCGCAGTCCGCCACTTTTATCGTGGCAATACCAAAAGCTAACCGGATTAAACACATAGCCGAATAAACGCGGAAAGGTTTGCAACCAGATTTCACCATCGGCATCGACTTGGGCTTGGTTGAGGATGTTGCGCATCCACGCTTGCAAACTTGAGCCGTCGCGCGCGCCATAATCGCGCTGTTGCAGTGACGCGATACGCCATTTATCAACCGCAAACCATGCCGAATTAAGTTCGTCCAAACGCGCCAAATTAACGCGTACATAAAATACCGGATAAATAAAACGGTGCAGCACAGGGCGCACGCGCTCATGGAACACTTGGCCCCGAATCAACCACGCTGGAGCAGAGCGCAGTGTCGTCATAGAACGGCCCAACTTGGCGCAAGACCAAAATCATTCACCACGCGCAATGCTGACTTCAAACCATCTTCATGGAATCCATAACCAGTCCACGCACCTGCAAACCAGATCGACTTTTTACCTTGGATCGTTGCAAGCTGCTTTTGGGCATTGATCGCGGCATGATCAAAGACGGGGTGTTCGTAATCAAATTCGGCAATTACCTTGGCTGGATCGGGCGCGGCAAACGGATTTAAGGTAACCATGACCGGCGTTTCGAACGGCAAGTCTTGTAATTGGTTGAGCCAGTAACTCACGCACACCGGACGTTGATCGTCCTGCGCCACCGTGCTTAGGTAATTCCAAGAGGACCACACTTTTTTACGCAGCGGCATTTGCTTGATATCGGTGTGAAGAATCGCTTTATTGTACTGGTAACGCACGGCCGACAGGACTTTACGTTCATCCTCGGTCGCATCTTCCAATATCTGTAAAGTCTGAGGCGAGTGAGTTGCAAACACCACGGCATCAAACGCTTCTTCGCCCTGCGCTGTGCTCACGAGGGCGCCGGTTTCAGAGCGTTTAACTTTAGTCACGGGGGAATTGATACGCGCATCAGTCAACGTTGCCGCGATCTTTTGCACGTAATCACGCCCGCCGCCTTTAACGGTCAGCCATTGCGGACGATTAGTGACTTGCAGTAGCGCGTGGTTCATACAAAAGCGCAAAAACGTGCTGGCAGGGTAATGCAAAATATCGCTCGGGGAGCTTGACCAAATCGCCGCAGCCATGGGCAACAAATACGCATCGCGGAAAGCATCACGGTAGTTTTCTGCGGCCAGCAATTCACCCAAGGTTTCGCCACTGGCAACGGTGCGCTTTAGATAAAGTTCAGCAGCACCATTGAAGCGCATGATGTCGCGCAGCATTAACAAGAACGACGGTGAACATAAATGACTACGTTGTGCGAAGAAGGTATCTAAATTAGTCCCGGCCCATTCGGTTGCGCCATCGTCGATCGACACACCAAACGACATATCGGTGCCGTAACTTTTCACGCCCAATTCAGCAAACAAGGCAATCAGGTTGGGATAAGTGGCTTGGTTATAGACCAAAAACCCAGTATCAACTGGATGAGTAATACCCTCAATCGTTACCTCAACTGTATTGGTGTGCCCGCCTAAGTAAGCACCGGCTTCATACAACACCACATCATGTTGGCGACTCAAAAAGTACGCGCTAGCCAGACCGGAAATTCCTGCACCAATGACTGCTATACGCTGTCTTTTTTCGTTCATTTATTCACCTAAACTTGTGTATTGATTATGAAATGGCACTTGACGTTTTGTTACGCGCATTATTAATTAATAACCACGCTGTCCAACTAAATATAACTAACTTGTATTGCGTTGCCGCGACCCTGTGCTAATATTACTACCAATAAAACAGAAAAGCTACTAATCAGTAACTTTAATTTACCAATGAGTATATTTAATAAAATCAGCTTTAAAGACCAAGCTTTTAAGCTCCGGGAAAGCGCGATTTTAGACGCGACGACCAGTATCTTGGGTGACAAGGGTTTCGATCTGATGACGATGGACGATGTCGCCAATGCGGTCGGCATTTCCAAACCCAGCCTATATAAACACTTCAAATCGAAAGAAGAATTGGTGGGCGAAGCGCTGATCCGTTTGATTGACGGCGCGATTACTTATTTAGCCGACATCGACAAAGACCTGCCGCCCGTGCAAAAGCTGCGCATCTTATTAGAGTGGGCCATGCGTGTGCGCTTGCAAGGCGGGATGCCATTTTTACCGTCCACCAGCACTAGCGTGCGCTCCATGTTGATGAAGAACATCAGCTATGTGACGCGCATTTTAAAACTCAATAGTCAGCTCGAAAAACTCGTTATCGCAGCACAAAAAAGCGGCGATCTGAATCCAAAACTTTCCTGCGACGTCATCCTATTTAGTTACTACTCACGCACCTGCGATCCAGCCGTCGATTATTTAAAAACCTTTAGCAAAATGAGCGACGACGCCATTGTTGAGCACATGCTGCAAGTGGCCTTTAACGGCTTAACGTCCAATTCAGCCCAATAATATGTCCAAAACTGCACTCGTCTGGTTTCGGCGTGATCTGCGTCTGTTCGATCATGCGGCCTTGCATCACGCTCTGAATAATGCTGCCAATAACGGCCAAAAAGTTATCTGTGTTTTTATTTTCGATTCAACTATTTTGGCGCATTTGCCCAAAAAAGATCGGCGCGTTGCCTTTATTTGGCACAGCTTAGTGCAACTAAAAACGGCCTTGCAAGAACACGGTTCCGACTTAGTTGTGCGACACGGTGATCCGGTCGAATTAATTCCACAATTGGCGCAAGAATTCAGTGCGGCAGCGATCTATACCAATCACGACATTGAACCGGCTGCGATCAAACGTGATGCCAGCGTCGAGCAAAAATTAAACCAACAAGGTCAGCAATTTCATCACTTCAAAGATCAGGTAATTTTTGAAAAAGATCAAATTTTGACCCAAACCGGCCAGATGTATCAGGTGTTTACGCCCTACAAACGCGCTTGGCTGGCCAAGCTGCAAGACAGCGATTTGCAGTCGTATCCGGTTCAGCCGCATCTGCATCAGCTCGCCACTATCCCAGCGCAACGCATGCCATCCATGAGTGACATCGGTTTTGAAGAAATCGATATCGCTTTTCTCAAACCCGGCATGGATGGCGGCGAAATCTTGTTCGACGATTTTTGCAAACGTATGGCGCGTTATCACGAGACACGCGATTTTCCGTCAGTCAAAGGTGTTTCTTATTTGTCCGTGCATCTGCGCTTTGGCACCGTATCAATTCGTGAATTAGCGCGCACCGCTTTGCAAATCGGTGGTGAAGGTGCCGAAATTTGGTTAGCGGAATTAATCTGGCGCGAGTTTTATCAGCAGCTTTTGTGGCATCGACCGGACGTGGTTGATCACGCTTTTAAGCCCGAATACGACGCACTGGCTTTCCCAAATAACGAAGCCCATTTCGCAGCATGGTGCGAAGGGCGCACCGGTTTTCCAATCGTCGATGCGGCGATGCGTCAGTTGAATCAAACTGGGTTTATGCACAACCGCTTACGCATGATCGTGGCGAGCTTTTTGGTTAAAGATCTGCTGATCGATTGGCGTTGGGGCGAACGTTATTTTGCCCTGCACTTGAATGACTTTGATCTGTCGGCCAACAACGGCGGCTGGCAATGGGCGGCCTCCACCGGCTGCGATGCGCAGCCTTATTTTAGAATTTTTAATCCCACCACCCAATCGCAACGCTTTGATCCCAAGGGTGATTTTATTCGGCGTTACTGTCCTGAGTTAGCCGAACTAGACAACAAACAAATCCATGCGCCGAGTTTATATTTGCATCCGCAATTAGCTTATCCCGATCCTATCGTCGATCACGCGACACAGCGGCAAGCAGCCCTGGCTTTGTTCAAGCGCAATTAACCTTGGCAAAATAATCAAACTAGCCGGGCGTTTTTTGCTATATTGGCACGCTCGCGTTCGATTCGGATTCGATCGGCGCGCAGTTTATCCAACCAATACATCAGGAGACTTCATGTTCAAAGTAGCTGCTTCGCTTATCGCACTGTGCTCTATCTGCGCTTGCTCCACCCCTGACAATCAATCGGTCAATGGCCCCACTTCCACGCCCGATCGGATCGGCAAAGCGATTGTTTCGCCGCTCAACGACATCAACGTGGTGAAAGAAAATATTCCCACCGTATTAAGCGACGCCATCAAAAATCCCTATCAAGCGCCAGCGGATAGTTCTTGCGCTGCCATCACCGAGCAAGTGAAAAAATTTGATGTGGCACTCGGTCCTGATTTAGATGCGACTATCGACGCCCACGACAAAAGCATGACCGAAAAAGGTAGCGTACTCGCGCAAGACGAAGCGGTCGGTACTGTGGAACGCACGATCAATGGCGCGATTCCATTTAGAAGTTGGATACGTAAATTTAGCGGAGCAGAAAAACGCTCCAAAGAAATGACCGCAGCGATTGCGGCGGGTATCGTGCGCCGCGCTTATCTCAAAGGCATGGGACAAGAAAAGGGCTGCGATTATCCAGCCGCGCCAGCTAAGCAAACTAGCGCAACTGAATCTAAATAAGAAAATTCACCAACCCAAGTAACGATTGAACTACAGTTCTATCGTTACTTCGGCCTGCTCGGGACCGGGAATTTTTTGAATCTCAATCTGTTGCTGCTTGATGGCCGATTCAAAATCATTAATCAATACCTCTTCGATTTGTTCCATCGGCACCACCAACTTTGTGATTCCAATGGCCTGATTGCGACCATGCATTTTGGCCATATACAATGCCGAATCAGCCAATTTCAGCAATTGCTCCCAACCAGCATTGACTTCGCTTTCTTCACCCTGAGGCAAGGAAATGAAGCCAGCAGAAATCGTCACGCTAATCGATTTTTTTTCATACATTACTGGCCGTGCGCCCACGCTAATGAGCAAGCGCTCAATCACTAACTCAAGGCTGGCTTCCGGGATATGATTTAAAAAGATCAAAAACTCTTCACCGCCCCAACGCATTAGCATATCTTTTTCGCGCATGGCGATATTCAAGCGACGACTGATTTCGACCAGCACCGCATCGCCCGCGGCGTGGCCGTAGTTATCGTTAATCTTTTTAAAGAAATCAATATCGAGCAAAACTAAGGCGTGCGGTGGCTGATTCAAATCCGCTTCGCGGCGTTCTCGTAACTGAGTACGAAATTTCATGGCTTCGTTAAAAGCACGACGATTTAATAATCCAGTGAGCGGGTCGCGGGTCGATTGATGGGCTAATTTTAGATTGGCTTTTTCTAGGTCGCGATTGGTGTTGCGCAATTTACGGTAGAACAAAAATACCGTCGCAGCGGTTGCCAGTGCAATGATGGTAGCCAAGATCGCTACCACACGCTGCAAGCTTTTATTGACGATTTCAACCCGTTGAATTTGATTTTTTTGTTCCAACAATTCAATCTGCTTTTCTCGTTCATGTGCTTCGTATTTCTCTTTCATCTCAGCCATCGCGTGCTCTTGCGACGCCCCAAATAATTCCGAGCTGATTTTGAGTTGTTCTTGGAGTGTCTCAAATCCCTCGCGGTACATACCGGCCTTTTGGTAGGCAATTGCCAATTGTCCTAGGACAGTTTCTAAATCGGGTTTAGCACTGGTCTTACGCAAATAATCCAAGCCGAGATTGACTTCCTTTGCGCCTAATTTAACGTCCCCTAACGCCATACGACATAGACCGACATTGATGCGAGCGCTAGCGATGTAATTATTATTTTCCATCTTCTCGGCCAAAGCTAACGTCTCTTTACCGAATTCCAAGCATTCAGGATAGCGCCCCATGCGATAGGTTAAATCCGATAAATTATTCACCGCAATCACCTCATTGCGAGCACTCCCGATGGCACGGGCGTAGCGCAACGAGTCGACATAAGATTGCTTGGCCTCTTCAAACCTTCCAGCAGTGGTGTAGGCTACTCCGCGATCATTGGTTAACGACGCCATTTGATTTTTTGCGCCAATTTTTAAGGCTAATTCGGTCGCTTTAGCGTTGTACTCCAGGGACAACTCCGTATTTTTTGTTGCGTCGTACAGAATTCCGATGATTTTATAAATCTGAATCAGCTTTAAATCCTCGCTCTTGGTTCCGGTCTGACAGTATTCAATCGCGGTGACCAAGTGCTGCAGCGCGATTTGGAAATCGCCGAGTTGCTGGTAAATTAATCCAGCGGTGATGTGAATGCGGCTGGTCAGCTTTTTGTCGTTCAGCGTTTTTACTTTTTCTAAGGCTTGGTCTATTAGTTTTTTCGCGGCTTGGAAATTGCCGTCGTTTTCTAATTGCAGGACTTTAAAGTTCAACACTAATGTTGCCGACACCTCGTCGTTATAACGCAGCGCCAAGGTTTCTAATTGTTCGATATTGGCCTGCGCGAGCTGCTGCTGGTCTTTGCGAATATTGAGCTCAATTAAAGCATCAAGCACATCGCGCTTGTCGGTCAGCGTTACATCAGGTGGTAGCTCAGTGAGTATTTTGGTCAGTTCATTGATAGCAACTTGGGGCTGGATTTCCGACAAATCCACTAAACGTTCAATCTTTTGCTGGACGGTCAGGGTGGCAACTGGGCTGATCGCCCAAGTGGAAAAGCACAGGCATAGACAGACGATGCTTGATAGCGCGGTCAGGTTTTTTACAATTGTCGATTTACAGATGGATAACATTGAATACGATGGTGTGAAGTCTGTCGGTACAGATTAAAAGGTTGTCAGTATTTCGTTTTGCACTGGGCCAGCCAATTGCTGAATCGTGACCTTGCCTTCGGTAATGGAGTTCTCTAAATTACCTTGTAAGAGTTCATCAAATTCGCTCGGCATGACATTAACGGTTTCGATGCCAATGGCGCGATTGCGGCCCCGGGTTTTGGCCATGTAGAGCGCCGAGTCTGCTAAGTTGAGCATTTTTTCCCAGCTCGGATCGATTTCGCTTTCAGTCCCAACGGGTAAAGAAATATAGCCAGCCGACACGGTCACTGGAATGACTTTCTGTTCAAATCCGATGGGGCGCGCGCCAACGCTAATTAAGATGCGCTCAACGACTTGGGGAATTTTTTCAACCGGAATTTGGTTTAAAAATACCAAGAATTCTTCGCCACCCCAACGCATCAGCATGTCTTTGTCGCGCATCACATGCGTGAGTCGATTGCTGATCTCAACGAGCACCGCGTCGCCAGCGGCATGACCGTAGGTATCGTTGATGTTTTTAAAGTGATCAATATCCAAAATAACTAGGGCATGCGGTGGGTTCTGATTTTCGGAACTGCGGCGTTCACGCAATTCGGTGCGGTACTTCATGGTGTCATGGAAGGCGCGTCGATTGAGTAAGCCCGTTAGCGGATCACGAGTTGACTGATGCGCTAATTTCACGTTGGCTTCTTCTAGATTTTGATTGGTTTTTCTGACTTTGCGGTACAGCATAAAAATAGTCACGGCAACAGCGACGGCAATCAATGTCGCTAAGGTGGCAATGATGCGTTGCAAACCCTTGTTCTTTAGTTCAACCGTTTGGACTTGGTTTTTTTGCTGCAGCACTTCGATTTGTTTCTCGCGCTGGCTGGCATCGTATTTGGCTTTCAATTCGGATACCGCTCGGTCGCGATCGGCGCGGAATAATTCGGTCGATAAATTCAATTGCTCCAAAATGGTTTTATACGCTTCGTGATACATGCCTGCTTTCTCATAGGCTTGGGCAAATTGACCTAAGACTTGTTCAATATCGGGCTTGGCATTGGCTTTGCGTAAATAGTCCATGCCGTGATTGACTTCACTCACCCCAATTGGGACTTCACCTGCACCCATATGACATAAACCTAGATTGACATAAGCACTGGCGCGC
Organism: Sapientia aquatica; assembly: GCF_004358105.1. Taxonomy (GTDB): domain Bacteria; phylum Pseudomonadota; class Gammaproteobacteria; order Burkholderiales; family Burkholderiaceae_D; genus Solimicrobium; species Solimicrobium aquaticum. The sequence goes on from NZ_SMYL01000006.1 coordinate 137,198, forward strand.
AACGAATTATCATTGAGCTGCTCGCTTAAATCTAAGGTGTCTTTGCCGTACTTAATGCAGAGTTTGTAATTTTCCATCCGAAAGGCCGCGTCGGACAGGTTGTTCAAGGCAATGGCTTCTTCTTCCTTATGATCGAATTTTTTGGCAATCACCAACGATTCTTCGTACGATTTGATCGCCTCGGGCAGACGATCTAAATCGGCATAAGCGTAGCCGCGGTTTAAGGCCAACATGCCCATCAAACTCTGCGAACCCATTGCTCGGGCTAGCGTGGTGGCTTTCTCGTTATAGTCCAAGCCGGATTGGGGGTCTTTGAGGGCGAGGTAGAGCAAGCTAATACTGTTCATCGCATTAGCACGCGCTAGGTCGGCGTGCCGACTACCTTCTTCCAAATTGTCCATCGCAATGAGTTGATGTTGCAGCGCTAATTGAAATTCGCCCAATGATTTGTACACGACCGAGGCCACGATGTTGGCGCGACTGGTCAATGATTTTTGATTGACTTCGGTGGCAAGGGCCAGCGCTTGCACAATACGAATTTTTGCGTCGGGAAAGTCGCCGTTCTTGTTATACAGCGACGCCTCATAAACCAGGGCAGACGCCGTAGCCCATTTGTCGTGATTTTGAATACCAAATCCCTGCAGCTCAGTGATGTATTTGCGCGCCAAATCACGTTGATCGTTATCGAGATAAATTTGAATCAATACGCTGAGTGCTTCGCGTTGATCGGATAAGGGCGTTTGAGCGTCAAAGCGCGAACGCAAGGCATTTAATTGCTTAATCGCTTCGTCTTTTTGCGATTCGGCTAATTCTTCAATCCGGTAAATTTCGGCCAGCGTGGTCGGACGAGTCAATTGTTGCGACTGAGGGACGGCAGCGTAATAAGCGCGGGCATCGTTGCTCAACACGACGCAGGTCAACCCACTCACCACGCAGGTTAGCAAGCAATGCTTCCAAAGCGCCCTTTTTTGCATAGTGGTGCACTGTCCTAGTTATCGGCGTACTTGTTAACGATTAAAAACCAGCCAGCCTTCTGCATTGCATACGCTGCTGGCAGCCAAAAGTGGCGGTTGCGGTTGATTGCGGGTAAGACCTTGTTACGCCTTGATCGCTTACCCAAAGTGTTAATTGTCAAAATTTGACGAAGTCATAATTTATTCTAGTTAATAAGAATGGATTATCAAGGTCAATTGCACTTGCTCTAAGTAAACATTTTAACGATTCACGCTGACGTTTTTACAAAATCAGCGGCAATTCGCCATTTACGCCTAATTTTTTCTTGCACTCGTAAATGAGAATGATTATCATCTTTGCACAAATGATAATGATTCTCATTTACAGAGATTCATTTTACACATTTTCCCTCCAGAACTCCAATCCGATGCTCCAGCGGCTTGCCTAGGGCTGATTCTGGTTGGTCGCTGGAGCTTGGAAAAGCACTGGTTTCATTCGCGCTAACAAGGCTTACGCGCGGATGAATTGAACTTCAACTTACAGATAAGGGTAACGATGTTAGACAAGAAACGTGCCGTATTGGCGGTGACCATGGCCTGCAGTATCGCGCCACTCGCCCAAAGTGCTGAACAGACTACAACTAAGCAAACCGAACAAACACCCAGCAAGCCTTCCCCCAAGAAAGTAATTGAAAGTCCCGATAACAGTTCTAGCCCGACCAAACTCGCCGAAGTCACCGTAAGTTCTACCCGCACCGAGCGACGCACCGACAGTGTTCCAAGTACTGTCACCGTCACCACTGCTGCCCAAATGGAAGCACAAGGGGCGCGCGACTTAAAAGACGTATTCAATGACGAACTCGATGTCACCGTGCCGCGTGGCCCGACAAAATTTACCACTGGACGCAGCGCTACCGGACGCGCGGGCAACGATAGCATCAATGTGCGGGGCTTAGAAGGCAACCAAGTATTGATGTTGCAAGACGGTATCCGCGTGCCGAACAGTTTTTCGTTTGGGCCGTTTGCTACCGGACGCGCTGATTTTATTGATGTGGACGGACTAAAAACGGTCGAAGTGCTGCGCGGCCCAGCGTCCACCCAATACGGCAGCGACGGTTTGGCTGGCGCGGTCATTTTCCGCACGCTAAATCCCAACGATTTACTCAAGCCGGGTTCGACCTTCAATGGCTTTGCCCGCGCCAGTTACGCTGGAATTGATCATTCTTGGAACACCGGCATTGGCCTAGCAGGACACGCCGGCCCATGGCAAACATTGCTAGTGGCGAGTTACCGCCAAGGACATGAAGTCGATAACATGGGCGACAACACCGCGCTCAATGTCAGTCGGACTGCGCCCAATCCCGTCGATTACCGCAATCCGTATGGATTGGCAAAACTGCTTTATCAAGTCAGTCCACAGCATCAACTTGGACTGACTTTGGAGTCTCAGCGACGCACCCAAGACACCGAAGTCTATTCGGCCCGCAACGCTGGGCCGCTTACCGCCAAAAGCACGACCAATTTAAGTGGCAGCGACAAAACCACGCGCGATCGCGTTTCTGTGAATTACCAATTTAACGATGCCAACGCGCCGTGGATCCAGCGCATCGATACGTCCGTGTACTGGCAAGATGCCAACATCACGCAAGATACCGAACAACAATTTAAGGCCGCAGCCGCCAGCACGACCAACAATGTTTATCAAAGCACTGTGCGCGGTTTCTCAGGCTTAGCCGAATCGAATCTGAGCGGAACGATCGACCAACGCATCACCTATGGGATCGATTGGAGCCGCGCGCAAATTACTTCTTTGCTTAACGGTACCAATGTCGGCGTGACCCAACAATATCCGTTTAAACCCTTCCCCGATTCGACTTATGAATTGACCGGCGCTTTCGTGCAGGACGAAATACAAACTGGCGCAGTCAGTATTATTCCCGCGCTACGTTTTGATCACTATTCGCTCTCGCCTTCCAACAGCGGCTACGAGTATGCCAGCGCTGGGCTATCCGGCTCGGCAGTCACGCCACGGCTGGGCTTGGTCTGGCAACTCGCGCCTAGCTTTGCGCCTTATGGACAAATCGCACGCGGCTTTCGCGCACCGACGCCGGATCAAGTCAACAATGGTTTTTCTAATCTTGCCTATGGTTACACCAGCGTCGGCAATCCCAATTTAAAACCAGAACACGCCAACAGTGTCGAGCTTGGTGTGCGCGGCAAAATCAATAGTGTGCGCTATGCGTTCACCGTTTATGACAATCGCTACACCGATTTCATTAGCCAACAAGTTGTCAGCGGCTCTGGCACCCGCTTGGACCCGCTGGTTTTTCAGTACATCAACTTAGCCCAAGCACATATTCACGGCGTCGAAGCGCGCAGCGAATGGATGATTAATTCTGCGTGGAGCGCGAATGCGGGCGTGGCGTATTCCAAGGGCGATAGCGAAACCCGTGGCGTGACTGTGCCATTAAATACCGTTCAACCAGTGAAGGCGGTTTTGGGCCTGCGCTTTAATGCCGGCACTTGGGAAGCGCGCGCCAATGTAGTGCATAGCGCAGGCAAAGATAGCGACCAAATCGCTCCTGCCAAAGTAGCGCAATTTGCGCCACCCGCTTTTACTGTGCTCGATATTGGTGCCACGTATAAGCCGCTCAAAAACCTCAGCCTCAATCTCAATATCAACAATCTCTTTAACACCAAATACTGGCGCTGGTCGGACGTCAACGGCTTGGCTGCAAACAGTCCCGTTACCGATGCCTACAGCGCCACTGGACGCTACGTGCAAGCATCCGTTCGCTACGATTTTTAAATTTATCTAATAGGAGTAATGATGACTAAGCCGACCAATGAATTATTTAAAGTAGCCCAAGAGTGCCGCGAATTTCCGAAGTTATTTCAAAGCTTGCATCTAGCAACCTGCAACGCCGAAGGTCTGCCCGAAGCAAGTTACGCCGCCTATATCGAACTCGATGGCGACTATTTTATTTATGTCAGTGAACTGTCCGCGCACACGGCGAACTTAGCCGCCAACGGCACTTGCTCAGTGCTGTTTATTGAAAGCGAGGCGGAAGCTAAAAACCTGTTTGCTCGACGTCGCTTAACGCTGCAATGCTGCGCACTGGAGCATTCCAGAGACAGCTTTTACTTCAACATTATCATGAATAAATTCACCCAAAAATTCGGCGCGTTTATGGAAACGCTGCGCGACATGGATGATTTTCATCTCTATCAATTGCGCCCAAATCGCGGTTCCTACATAGCAGGCTTTGCGCGGGCCTATACCTTGGCTGGCGAAGGCTTAAGCGAAATTCAGCATCGCATTGAAATGGGCCACCGCAGCACGGCAGCAGCAAAAACCTCTGCCACCGCCTGAGCAACCAGAGCCTTTGAAGGAGTTACTATGCGCCAGAGTCTTACCCACATTAGAGAATATTTCGCCCAGCAACGGCGCGAACACAAAGCGTGGCATTGGGATATTGCCGAGCAGTTATCGATTTCCGAAGCCGAGCTACTAGCCGCACACGTGGGCGCAACGGATGCCAGCAGCGCGCTTTCTGCAACGCGCTTAAACAATAACTGGCCAGCCATCATTGCCTCTATCGAGTCCTTGGGAACGGTCATGGGATTAACCCGCACCAATGCGTGTGTGCATGAAGTGATCGGCGCATACAGCAACTGCACTTATGCCGATCAGATTGGCACGATTAGTAACGAGACCATGAAACTACGCATCAACTATGCGGCGTGGTGCGTGGGATTTGCCATCGTTGAGGAGTTCGGCAATCGGGTCATGCGCAGCTTGCAGTTTTTTGCCGCGGACGGTCGGCCACTGCACAAAATATATCTGCGCGCTGACAGCGATTTGGATGCATTTTTTGAGTTAATTCGTTTGCATCGCGCCGAGCAACAAGCAACCGAAATCCTAATCGACAAAACCAGTTCGGCACTAACGCTAACAAGCCGCACGCAATACCGTACTCCCGCTGGCGATAACGTGGTCGAGTTTGTACGCCAATTTGAACGCGATGAATGCATGAGTCTATTGAATGCCGCCGCTCTGCAAGCAGTATCGCTGACAATTTGCGTTGCCAATGAAGGCATCTTGCAAAGCTATTGCGGTCGGATTCATAAAGTCGTGCAAACCGGAACGTGGCTCAATGTGCTCGATCCGACGTTCAATATCCATCTGCGTGAAGACAACATCGCCAACATCCAGCTCGTCCAAAACGCTAGCGCAGTCGGTTGTTCTACCTATTTGGAATTGTTGGATGCAAACGAAGAAACGATTGCGCGAATCTCTGGAGCAGGTAGCTCCAAACAAACCGATTCGTCCGCATGGCGCTCATTGCTGGCTCATGTAGAACAAGGAGTCCAACCATGCGCAAGCTAAGCGATCAAGCGGTGCATTCGGATTTAGCTTGTCCTGCGCGGCGCGCGGTAATCTGCAAATTTGGCGCGATGACATCGGCATTATTATTAGGCCAATCGCGGCTAGCGCACGCGGTCGCATTGCAGCGCCTCGTCAGCATTGGCGGCTCATTGACCGAGATTATTTTTGCCTTGCAAGCACAAGCACAAATAGTCGGCGTGGACACGACGTCTGATTTTCCCAGTGCTGCGCAAAAACTACCCAACGTCGGCTACACCCGCACCTTATCCGCCGAGGGGATTCTTGCCTTAGCGCCGAGCATGATTATCGCCACCGAAGATGCCGGGCCGCCAGCGGTTATCGCGCAACTTTCCGCCGCTGGAATTCCAGTGCACGTGTTACGCGCCAATCATCGCTTTGAAGGATTGTTGGAACGGGTTTATCGCGTAGGCGAATTAACCGGGCACACCCAAGAGGCAAAGCAATTAACCCAAACCCTAGGCGACGACTGGCAAAAGACGCAAGTCAATTTGATCGATCACAAAAAACGTCGCGTGTTATTCATCCTGTCGCACAACGCTAATCAAATGATGGTCGCGGGCAAAAACACCAGCGCACACGCCGTAGTGGAATACGCAGGAGCCTGCAACGCTATGGCCGAATTTAATGGCTATAAACCGCTGACACCCGAAGCCTTGGTCGCGGAGCAGCCTGACATTATTTTGATGACAGAGTCAGGGCTTTCCGCCATCGGTGGGATGAAGGGCTTACTCAATACGCCCGGATTTGCCCAAACACCGGCTGGCCGACAGCGCCGAATTCTGGCTTTTGACACGATGTATTTACTTGGCTTCGGCCCGCGCCTGCCTGCGGCAGTGAAAGCGCTAAATAACGCAATCACTCAAATTATGAGTAAGTCAGAGTAAGCCGGAATAAGCATGACTACCAACTTAACTGGCCTAACTTTAAGCAGCACCAACACGGTGATCAAACCCGTGGCAATTGGTGCTGCTGCGCTGTTATTGGCGATCGCTGTCGCGGTGCAATGTGGCGCAGTGCCTGTGTCCGGTGCGGATTGGCGGGCCCTGTTCGATAGTCAATACGTCAGCGGCGGCAGTTATGTGCTGTGGCATATCCGCTTACCTAGAGCGCTATTGGCGGTATTAATTGGGGCTAGTTTAGGTTTGGCTGGCGCGCTGACGCAGGGCTTGTTCCGCAATCCGTTGAGCGATCCTAGCTTGTTAGGGATTAGCGCGGGAGCCGCGTGTGCGGTGGCATTGACCTTGGTATTTTTTGCGGGCTTGCATCTGGCGCTGCCAGCCAGCTTACGCAGTTGGGGCGTGCCCTTAGTCGCATTTACGGGCGCGTTAGCAGTGTGTTTTGCACTCGATCAAATCGCCCGTTGGATAACGCCCGGCTCAATTGCGGGCTTACTGTTGACTGGCGTGGCACTCAACGCGCTCGCTGGTGCGGTAATCGGTCTATGCACCTATTTAGCGACGGACGAACAATTACGCAGCCTGACTTTTTGGACCTTGGGTTCGCTGGCTGGAGCCAATTGGGTCTTGGTTTCAGTACTGACCTTAATGCTTGCGATCGCCTATTGGCGCGTCCGCACTTTGGCACCTGCGATCAATGCCTTGGCGCTGGGTGAATCGGCGGCTAGCCACGTCGGAATTGACGTGACAACGTTACGAACTCAGGTGATTTTATTGGTGGCGCTTTTGGCGGGGTTTTCGGTCGCGTGGTGCGGCATGATCGGCTTCATTGGTTTAATCGCTCCGCACTTAGCGCGCACTTGGGTTGGTGCGGATCAACGTCATGTAGTTCCTATCGCTATGCTGGCAGGTAGCTTGTTGTTATTAGGTGCTGACACCTTGGCGCGCACGGTGGCTATCCCAGCCGAAATTCCAGTTGGCATTTTTACCGCCTTACTTGGTGGACCATTTTTCTTGCTGCAATTGCGCGGCGTGCGCGGTCGAATTGGAGCGCTGTGATGCTAACGCTCTCAAAGGTAACGCTACGATTCGGGCAACAGGTTTTTGGCCCCTTTAATTTACGCATTGAGCACGGTGAAAGGATTGCTGTTCTCGGCCCCAGCGGCGCAGGGAAATCCACCCTGCTCAAACTACTCTCTGGCGAATTGCGTGCCAGTAGCGGACACATCCAATTTATGGATCGCCCTTACCAAGCATGGTCGTTCGCGCAGCTCAGTGAGCACCGCGCAGTGTTGCCGCAATCCAGTGGGCTGGCATTTAATTTGGACACTCAGCTCGTCATTGGCTTGGGCCGTGTTGCTGTGCAAGAGGATAGAAAACTCAGCGACATTATTACGCAAGCGGCAAACCTAGCGTGTGCGCAGCATTTACTGCATCGACGCTTCGATACGCTGTCTGGCGGTGAACAAGCTAGAGTCCAATTAGCCCGAATTTTTGCGCAACTCTGGGATAGGCAACACGGTTTGATCTTGGTCGATGAGCCGCTAGCCGCGCTCGACCCAGGCTTGCAACTGGAGTTATTAGAAAATCTTGATCACTTTGCCACCGAGCGTGGGCACAGCGTAGTCAGTATCCTGCACGACATCAACCATGCAATGACCAACGCTGATCGCTTGCTAATGCTCAAAAACGGCACGCTAATTAATGATGTATGGTGTTCTGAGGATGTCGTTCCCGCGCTAGAAAATCTGTACAACATCCGACTCAGCCGCGCAGTGGATTTGCATGGACAAACCTTTATCGCACCGCGGCAGCGCAAACCCATCCACACCAATCAAGCGCAACAAGGAAGGTGGCATGAGCCGATTACCACCTAGCAAATTCAGCAATCGCACCATCGTTTGCAGAGCGCTATTGCTCTCGATTTGGCTGCACGCTTTTTTGCTCACTGCGCTGCTACATTCAAGCCCGTATCACGCACCAGCGAGCCAAGCGACTATGTCTATCGTCTTGCTGCACACAATCGATACGTCAGCGGTTGCGGCACTTCCCAGCACAACAAGGCTAATCGACTTCTCGACGCCGCCGCCCGCCTTGACAACTCCCGCGCGAATGTCAAACACAGCAAAAACTAACGAGGTACGCGCAGAGGAAACCGCCAACACTGCGCCGCAACCAGCGTCGGTTAATCCAAGCGCTGCGCCGCACTTGGCCAATGAAGCGCCCAGCAATACACCTCAAACTGCGAGTGCGTCAGCACCCTATTACATCCAACCCAACTATGCCAACAATCCACCCCCGATCTACCCGAGGCTATTGCGTGAGCAGGGAATTGAAGGCGTGGTTTGGTTGCGCGTGTGGGTGGATTGCGATGGGCATCCACAACAGATCAACATCATCCAAGCCAGTGGCTACCGCCTATTTGATGAAGCCGCTTTGCGCGCGGTGCAACATTGGCGCTTTAGCCCCACACAACAAGGCGATCGCCACGTCGCAAGTTGGGTGGAATTTCCGATTCGCTTTTCGCTCGACAGTTAATCAAGCTCGGATTGCAACGACTAATGCAAAATCACGTTTGCAGTGCCACTTCAAGGTATTTGACAGTTATTCCCCAAAAAAATAAGCATGAATGAATGAAAGCGGTTCAATTGGGCGGCTTGGGCTGTGTTTTCACTCAGTTTTTCGATGGCAACAAATGATTCGTGCTAAATTTACGCCTTATTTTCGTGCCGCAACACAGTGGCGCGATGCCAATTTAACCAGCTTTAACCTAAACGCACTAATGCATTAATTGGCCTAGCTTCGCCAGTTCAAAATTAGCTCGTTTCCATTGGAGTAAGGCATGTACCCAGTTGTGTTCAAAAAGGTCGTCAAGACTTACCACCTAGACGCGGTTGATGTGCCCGCGCTGAGCGATATTGATTTAGACATCCGACCGAATTGTTTTACCGTGATTTCGGGGCCTTCGGGCAGCGGCAAGACGACGCTGCTGAATTTGATTGGCTGCATCGATCGAGCCAACTCAGGCGAAGTCATCGTTGCAGGTCACGACGTCAATGCCATGTCGGATAACGCGCTATCGGATTTTCGTGCGCATCACCTTGGGTATATTTTCCAAAATTTCAATTTGTTGCCAGTATTAAGCACTTACGAAAACGTCGAGTACCCGCTGATTTTGACCAAGGTTCCCGCCGCCAAACGCAAAGAACGGGTCATGGCATTACTCGACGCCGTTGGCTTAGCCGACCGCGTGCACAATCGCCCCGGTCAGCTATCGGGCGGACAGCGTCAACGGGTCGCGATTGCACGCGCGTTGGCGACCGAGCCGAAGTTGGTGCTAGCGGATGAACCGACCGCTAATTTGGATAGCCAAACCGGTGCAGCAATCATTACCTTAATGCGTAAAATGCAGCGAGAGCATCAAGTCTCGTTCGTGTTCTCATCGCACGATCCGCAAGTGCAAGCCGAAGCTGACGACACCATTTTCATTCGCGACGGGCGCATTATTGGCGTGGAACGCAAATCGCTGGAGAACGCCGTATGAAAACCTTCTCCCTCGCTTTACGCAACCTACTACGTAACCGCCGCCGATCGCTAACGACTTTGCTGGCTATGGTGATTGGACTAACCGCGATCTTAATTTTTGGCGGCTACCGCTCCAACATCACCTACGGGATTGAAACCGGCTTTGTCCAAGGCAGCGGCCATGTGCAAATTCAGCACCAAAATTATTACCTTGAGGGCAGCGATAATCCGACCGCCTACGGCATCAGCGGCTATCAGTACATTATCGACGTAGTGCAACACGATCCAGTCATGGCTCCGATGCTCAATATGGTTACGCCGACGTTGGCCTTAGGCGGATTGGCGGGCAATTTCGCGGCCGGGATTTCACGCTCGGTGTACGCCTCGGGCGTAATTCCCGAGCAGCGCAGCCAGATGGAAAAATGGAACGATTACGGCTTAATCAGCTACGTGCAACCTTTGCGCTTAACTGGCACAACGCCGGATTCAGTCGTCGTGGGCGACGGCTTAGCGCGCAAACTCAAACTCTGCAAAGCGCTGCAAATCAAGGGCTGTGTGCAAACAGATACGCCCATCGTCTCCACCGGCGCGGCTGCGCCGGACGACATTGCCGCCTTATCCGACATTGAACAAAGCAACGTCAAACAAGAAACCGGTACGCGAATAGAAATGCTGGCTTCCACCGCGCACGGTGCACCGAACGTGGCGAGTTTGAGCGTGGTGTCTTCACGTAATATGGGAATTAAAGCGATTGATGATATGTATTTGGCGATGCATTTGAGCCAAGCGCAAAAACTGATTTATGGGTCGAACGAACCGCAAGTCACCGCGATTCAAATTCAACTACGCCACACCAACCAAATTCCTGCCGCCAAAGCGCGCTTGCAATCCCTGCTCGCCACCGAATTTCCAAACGAACCGCTCGAAGTGCTGGATTTCAAAACACTCAATCCGATGTACGGCCAAACCGCGCAATTCATGAATTCGATGTTTGGCTTTATCGCGGCCTTAATCGCGGTGATTGTGCTGTTCACAATTGGCAATACCATGAGCACAGCCGTAGTAGAACGCACGGTAGAAATCGGCACCCTGCGCGCCATGGGCTTGCGTCGCGCGGGCTTGCGTTATTTATTTTTGTGCGAAGGAATTCTGCTCGGCTTATTTGGCGCCGTGCTCGGTGTCATCAGCGCATTAATCATCGCTTATGCGATTAATCACAGCGGCCTATCTTGGACGCCGCCGGGCTATTCGTATGCCTATTTAATTCTGGTGCGCGTGTGGCAAGACCCTGCCCTGCTCATTGGCAGCGTAATCGGATTAATTTTGGTCACCGTTATTTCTGCTTGGTGGCCAGCCAACCGTGCTTCAAAAATGATGATTGTTGACGCCTTGCGTCATGTTTAGATTTGATTTGGGAATAGTGATGCGATTACTTAAATTAACGATAATTTCTTGCGCTATGGTGTTCTCTGCGACCAGCAATCCAAGCTATGCCACACCAACGCCACAAGAGATCCTGGCCGCCAGCGACGCGGTGCGCAATCCCGATTATCCCTTCGGTTTAACCAACACCTTAATCGAATACAAAAACGGGCAACAAACCGACACCAGCACCTTAGGGATTTATTCCAAAGCGGACCCAAGCAGCGGCCAATTCCGCAGCCTAATTCGCTACATCGCTCCGCAGCGCGATGCCAATAAATTGATTTTATATAGCGGAAAAGATTTGTGGTTTTACGACCCATCGAGCAAGGCTAGTATTCGCATGTCGCCGCAACAGCGCTTGCTCGGCCAAGCTTCGAATGGCGACGTGGTAACAGTCAACCTAGCCAAGGATTACAAAGCAAGTTCGGCCGTCGAAGAAGACACTCAAGACGGCGACCGCCAAACCAAACATTGCTACAAAGTCGCCATGCAAGCTGACACTCCGGATGCGACGTATCACCACATTGACATGTGGATCGAGGTCGGCAACTTCCACCCAATCAAAGCGCGCTTTTATGCGGACAGCAATAAGTTATTAAAGAGCGCTTACTACCGCCGCTATGAAAAACAATTGGGACTAGATCGACCAACTGAAACCGTCATCATTGACGGACTCGATCCAAAATGGGTAACGGTGATGCGCTATTCGGATTTGGTGAAGCGCGACGTACCTGACTTATGGTTGCAACGCGAATATTTACCGCGCTTTAAACCGCAATAAACTTCCGCATGAAAAAAACCCTATTCTGCATTGCCCTGCTCTGGCTAACATGTAGCGCCAACGCGCAAGAAGCGGACGATCTGCAGGCCTTGCAATTGGCCGATCAAATCATGACCAAGCCAGAGCAGCCGAGCAATTGGCGCATCTTTGCCGAAGGCGCAGCGCGCGGCGCGGTATTGCGCAGCAGCGATAGTTTTCAAGCGAATCAGCGTTTGTCTTTTGACGCGCAATACGACAATACTTTTGCGCCCGGTTGGCGTGCAGTTTTTTCTGATCGCTTAGACATCGACAACCCTGCTCAAGCCCCATCAGATCGCGCCATTAATACCATCAAAGAAGCCTACTTAAGTTGGCAAGCCCAGCCCAATTTATTATTTGATTTGGGTCGGATTAATGAGCGCAACGGCGTGGCACTGGGCTACAACCCAACTGATTATTTTAAAGCCGCCGCGCTGCGTTCCGTGGTCTCGGTCGATCCCAATAGTTTGAAAGAAAACCGTCAGGGCAGCGTGATGCTGCGCGCTCAGCAACTGTCCGATAATGGCTCGCTCACGGTTTTATTTTCGCCCAAGCTCAGCGACGCAATCAATGCCGAGCATGAGTACGCCACGTTCAATCCCGACATCGCGGCAACCAATAACATCAATCGTTGGTTGGTGAGTTATAGCCCAAAATTTTCCAATGACTTCAATCCCAAAGTTTTGCTGTTCAAGTCCGAGCAATTGCCAACCCAGTTTGGATTAAACTTTACCAGTTTGGTCAACGATGCCACGGTAATTTATTTGGAATGGTCCGGAGGTCGTCGCCCGAACTTGCTCACCCAAGCATTACAAGCGCAGGGAATTCCAGTGGCGGACAACAGCGCATTTCGCAATCGCGTATCCAGCGGCGTCACCTACACCACCGACAACAAAATCTCCATCAGCGCAGAATTCGACTACAACGGCACCGGCCTAGATCAGCAACAATGGAGCGACTTAGGTCGGCCCAACTTGCTTTACGGTGCATATCGAAAATGGCTGCAAATCGTCCAAGAATCACCCACTAAACAAACGGCTTTTCTCTACGCCACATGGCAAGACGCGGGACTCAATCATCTGGACGTGAGCGCGATGGAACGTTTTAACTTGGTTGATTCCAGCCACCTAACCTGGTTAGAGGCGCGCTATCACATGACGCACTCGGAATTTGCCTTGCAATGGCAACGCGATAGCGGCAGCCGTTTTAGTGAATTTGGAGCGGCGCGACAAAGCCAACTTTGGTCGCTGTTGGGGCGGTTTTATTTTTAATCGGCCAGCCAAGAATATCGTCTATAATCGCCCCCGTTTTTGTTATCAGGAAGTGCAATGTCGCAAGCTTGTGGAATCGATTTCGGTACGTCTAATTCAACGGTTGGTTGGCATGCAAATGGCCAATCGAGCTTGTTAGCGCTTGAACAAGATAAGGCTACTTTGCCCTCTGTCGTTTTTTTCAATCACGAAGAAGACGAAATCACTTACGGGCGCACTGCCTTATCGACCTATTTATCCGGCTATGAAGGCCGTTTAATGCGCTCGATGAAAAGCTTGCTCGGAACCCCTTTGATTGAAGGCCAAACCGAAGTCATGGGTCGCACTTTGGCGTTTCGCGATTTGCTGTCTGGCTTTATTGGTGAGCTCAAAAAACGGGCAGAGCAGTCGGCAGGGCAAACTTTTAGCAAGGCCGTTTTTGGCCGTCCGGTGCACTTTATTGACGATGACAGCGCTGCCGACCAGTTAGCACAAAACACCTTAGAACATATCGCCAAAGCGGTTGGTTTTAAAGAAGTGCAATTTCAGTTCGAGCCGATTGCCGCGGCCTTGGATTACGAGTCCAGCATTGAGCGTGAAGAGTTGGTATTGATCGTCGATATTGGCGGCGGAACGTCGGACTTTTCGTTGGTGCGATTGTCGCCTGAGCGCAGCACTCAGGCAGATCGGCAAGCCGATATTTTGGGCAATGGCGGCGTGCATATTGGTGGAACGGATTTCGATAAATACTTAAGCCTTGGCCAGGTCATGCCGATGTTGGGATTGGGCGGCAAACTTGCCAATGGCGTGGATATGCCATCCTCGTATTATTTCAATCTGGCGACTTGGCACACGATTAATCAACTCTACACAAAAAAAGTCACGCGCGAACTGCAAGATATTTATCGTGAAGTAAGCGATTCGCACTTGCGCACCGCTATCGAACGCTTATTAAATTTGGTTGATCAGCGCGACGGACATTGGCTGGCGCAGCAAACTGAGGAAGCCAAGATTCTGTTGACTAGCCAAGACATCATCACACTGACGCTGGATCGCTTACGTAGCAAATCAAGTAGTGAGGGCGATTGCATTTTACAACTGACGAGCGCCGATTTTGCTGCTGCGACGGCACATCTAATCGATCAAATTGAAAACGCGGTCAAGCATACTTTGGGTATGGCTGGAGTTGCTATTACTGAGGTGGATACGGTGTTTTTTACCGGCGGTTCGAGTAGCGTGCGCGGCCTGCGCCAACGTATTGCGGCATTAGTGCCCGATGCTAAACATATCGATGGTGATTTGTTTGGCAGCATCGGGCGTGGCTTGGGCTTGGATGCTGCTCGCCGCTTTGCTTAGTCAACTAACGACTATGCAAAGAGCGAGCAAACCGACTTAACCATTACAAGCCTGCGCCAAAGACCTTCTTACCAGCAAACATCGTCGCGAGTACTTTCGCGTCTTTCAATTCGTCGGCACTCACCGCCAACACATCGCGATCTACCAACACCAAATCTGCGCGTTTGCCAGCAGCTAACGTCCCAATCGTTTTTAATTGATTCAGCACGTCGGCGGAATTTCTGGTGTAAGCGTACAGCATCGCTAAACGTGGCATACGTTGTTCGGGAAATAAAACGCCTTCTGGGCCTTTACGCACTTCGGCTTGCGCCATCGCTGCGAATGGTGCGGCAGAGGTCACTGGCCAATCGCTCGCGCCCGCTATTTCCGCGCCCTTCTCTAACATGCTTCTAGCCGGATACATGTTTGGATAAATGCTTGCATCGACATAAGGCTTAATCAATTCAATCGTGCTTGGATCGCCCAAGGCCCACAGCAATTGTAATGCTGCGATCACGTTGTATTGGGCGAAGCGTTGCTGATCTTGTGGATCAACGAACTGCGCGTGGGTGATAGCGTGTTTTAGCTTGCCGTTCGGGTTGGCTTTGCGCGCTACTTCGAACGCATCCAATCCTGCTTTAACCGCGCCGTCTCCAATCGCATGCACATGCACTAGCAAGCCGCGCTTGTCGGCCTCGGTGACCATGCTATTCATGGCAGCCTGTTTAAACATGGGCGGAACTGTTTGACCGGTGTTGCTATATGGTTTGGTCAACGCAGCAGTTTGGGACGGGTACTCCACTACGCCATCGGCAAACACTTTGAGTCCAGGAATAGTGAGGTTAGGAATGTCTTTGAATTGCTTACGCAGTTTTTCTACCAACGCGAGTTGACCAAGACCCGCGTCGGGCGACACGACTGGATAGGCTGCTACGTGCGCACTGAGCAAACCTTGCTTGGCTAATTCTTGATAAATCGGCAGCAGACCGACATCATCGGCTTCCAAGGCCGAGCCGCTCGCGTCGCCAATCGCGGCAGCATCCAACCAACCGGTAATACCAACGCTATTCATGTATTGCACACCTGCGACTCCCGCGGCGAACATGACTTCGGGCGTTGGTTTTGGCAAGCTTGCGTCGATTAAGCTTTTACCAAAATCGACCACAAAGCCGTTTGGCGCAGAATCACTGCCTAGGCCAAAAAACTTTTGCTTTTCCGCTGGCAATTGGCGCACAAATTCAGCGTTTAAGCCAGCGCGTTGGCGCGCGGCCAAATTCGCCCAACCGGTGTGTCCATCGCCGCCACTCAAGACAATTGGCATTGCAGCGTAAGGACCTTGACTCAAGATGGCATCCAACTCGGCCGAGTGCGACCAATAACCTAAATCAAGATCGTAGATAACTAAGGTGTCGCCGATGAAGCTTTTTTTGTCCGCGATTTGCTTGTCAATAAAAGCGACTAAATTGGGAATCGACACGGAATCATCGGCGTAATTAGCCATGATTAACGTTACGCCGCCCATCAATGGATGAGCGTGTGCGTCTATCATGCCGGGCATTAAAAATTGACCGTGCAGATCAACTTTATGCGCTGTTTTGCCAGCGGCTTTTTCAACCGCACTTTGGCTACCTACCGCGACAATCGTATCGCCACGAATCGCTACTGCTTCGGCGTAGGGTGCGTTGTATTCGGCGGTAAATACGTGGGCATTGAAATACAGCGTGGTTTCTTTATCAGCCTTGTTCGAGGAATCAGCGGCAAGGGCTAGGTGAGCAGCGGATAGCGATAACGCTCCAGCAAACAGCAATTTAACAGCGCGCGTTATGAGACGTGCTTGTTTCAAATCAGTCGACATTGAATTTCCTTTTCTTGGGGCGCACTACGCCTAGCTCAGTCTGGCGACATCGCAGGCGGTGCGTTGTAGTTTTTTGATGAGGTTAATGATTAGTAGCGATAATTGACTGTCATCCCAATCGTGCGTGGTCGCCACGTGCGATCAAAGTACAAGGTAGAAGGCACGGTGTCATGCTGATGCACCAGCTCAGGCAGGGAATTAAAGACGTTGTTGATAAACAGCGAGCCATCCCAACCGTTCCAACGCACACCGGCGCGTAAGCCCATGATTTTTGTCTCCGGCATGCCGATAGCATACGGGTCGTTGGCGCCATTGGCGGGATTTTGAACGGGCGTTTGGCCTTGTTGACGGGTGTTGAATTGATAGTCGCCATGCAAATACGGTTTGATGTCTTCAAAGCCGGTGAACTTATAATCGGCGCTCAAGGTAAAGCTCCACGGCGTGGTCGATAAAAAATCACCTTTGGACACAATTGGCGCACCTTGACCGGTCGTTCCAGCAATCACAGTTTGGCTGTAACGCGCATTGGTGTAGGCTGCTTCAAGCGACAACAATAAGTTGGCAACAGGTTTAAAACGGATTGAAGTGTCAGCCCCTTTGCTAATCGCTGCGCCTAAGTTAGCGGCGAATTCATTACCGCATCCTGGCAAATACACGGCTTGTTGAATATTGCTCCAATCAACGTAAAACGCGCTGCTGTCAATTTGCAGGCTACGATTTAAGAAACTGTTTTTTGAACCAATTTCGTAGCTCCACAAGGAATCGGATTTGTAGGTAGCTGGCGCACCGGTCAAACCTAAGTTTTGTAAATCTGCTGCGCACAAGGTGCCTAAATCGGGATTAATACCGCCAACGCGATACCCTTTTGCCGCGGAGAAATACAACAAATCATCGGCATCGGGTTGCCATGACAAACCAAACTTTGGCGTGACTGGCGTTTCCTTCAAACTCGATACAGTGCTCGATGCAACAGGGCCAATAAATGGGCCAGCGAAGTTTTCGACACCATCCGATTTAATATTGGCGACCCGCAAACCGGTGGTCAATTTAATCGTACTGGTCAGATCAAAATCAGTTTGACCGAAGAGGGCAATTTGTTTGTCGGTGGCGCTAAATGGGCCTTGATTAACCAAGACGCCCGGCGCCAAACCCGGAAAAGGTTGCAAGCCGGCTGCGTTCATCACTGCCAAGTCGGTCATTACTTCCGTATTACGTTCTACTTGGCGCGATAAGAATAGACCAGCGACCCAAGTTAAGCGTGCTTTGGGATCGGAAGATTGCAGCTTTAACTCTTCAATCACATTGCGTTGACTATCTGTAAACGTCGCGGAGCCGGTTCCACCGGCATTACTGGCATAGGGATTGTCCAGAAATAAGGTACCTAAGAATTGGGTGTAATCGCTGCTGCCCGATTGATCACGGGCAAAGTACGACGTGCTCGAGGTCAATTTTGACCAGCCCAAATCCGAGTTGATTTTTACCGCCCACAGGGTGAACGGGTCTTTGCTGGTGTTTGGTAAGGCATTACCGTTCAATAATGTACCGTTGGCAGGATCGGATAGCGATTCCCAATAGGCGCTGGTGTCATTGAGCTTGAGTTCTTGGTGATAGACCGAAGCAACAATGCTGGTGTCTTTGCTGGCCTGCACTTTTAAGGCAGCGCGCGCTGTCGAAGTGTCTTGCCAGTTGGCGTTATGTTGCACCACGCCACTAGGCAAATTGGTGGCAGGATTGACGCTAACACGATCGACATAGCCGCCATCATGGCGCGTCGAGGCTGACACACGCAATCCAACCACATCGGTTACCAAGGCAGTGCCAAAGGCAGCGCCCGCTTCGTAACTCGGCGCGCCAAATTTAGTCGAACCAACTTCGGAATGCAGGTACACGGACTCTTCATTCAAACTTGGTTCTGGCTGGATAAAGCGCACTGCGCCGCCTTCGGAGCCCGCGCCAAACAGCGTGCCTTGCGGGCCGCGCAGCATTTCAACGCGCTCTAAATCAAATAATGCTGGAAATGGAGAAATCGAGCCGAACGATAAATGCCGCGTTTGAATCGGCGTGTCATCAATATAAACACCGGTAGTGGAAGCACCCGCGCTGGAAGAAATTCCGCGCACCGAGACTTCAGAACCTTCGTCGTTATAGTTACCGGTGGCACTCGTAGCACTGCGGCTAAATTCCACGCCCGGCATGATGCGGGTCAGATCATCAATGCTGCGTATGCCTTCGTTATCGAGTTGCTGTGCAGTGATCGCTTGCACGCTGACTGGCGTGTCTTTGAGCAGCGTGGCACGGCGTTGCGCGGTGATTGTTACTTGCGGAATTTCGTTCGCTGCGCCAACGGCCGCCGCGCTCGTTTTTTGATCGGTTTGCTGGGTTGGCTCTGGTGCGGCTTGTTGCGCTATGACGTTCATGGCATAGCCAGACAGCGTCGCTATCATACCGAGCGCGCAGACTCGACTAATCCTGTTATTTTTCTTCATGTACTCCATCTCCCCTATTGTTCAATGTGTAGCGCTTGACCGATTTTTAATAAGAGTTTGGTCAATGCGGCAGTGCCTAATTGGTCGCTTCCCGTCGTTGATGCAGCTCGATCAATACCGATCAGCTACTGCATCACAAGGCGGTCAAACCCAAAAAAGGACAATCAATAGTAGCAATGGCACATGGTGCTTCATACCTAGCAGATGCTAGGGGCTACAACATAACAAGAGAGAATGCAGAAGCGAGTACAGGATGGGCCAGCGCCGTAGGGCGCAAACTTAAGAATGTGCCGTGCGCGATTTTTTACCCAGCGCGATGCCGAGTTCAATTTTATTTTTGACGTCCAATTTGGAATAACATTGGGTGAGGTAGGAGCGCACCGTGCCGGGCGAAAGATTAAGCGACGTCGCGATTTCTTTGTACGAATTGCCTTTGGCAAAAGCCAGCGCTACGGCTTCTTCGCGTGGCGTTAACGCGGAGGGGCGAATCTGCCCGCATTGCAGGCGGATTTGCTTTCCTGTCGTTTTCTCGTTCCAAATGTTAATGCTCTTACCGCGAAATACTTCACTATTTCCGGTGCCGAACAAGCGCCGCAGTTTTTCTGGCAAAACGTTACCATCCCACTCGGGAAATTCCGCATGTAATTTTGCGGCAAAGACTGGGCTGATTTCCACAATGTGTCCATTCAAATCAACCAAGCAGGCATTCGGTATTTGGGTTGAGGACTCGCTGGCTAAGGCTAGTCGTAAATTAATTGACCAAGCTTGCACCAGATGCCCGACCGCGGATTGCATCAATTGACGCTCGGCTTCATTAAATTCCGCGCCCTGCCCATTTCGAAACACCGACATAAACATACCTACACCGCTGGCCGGATCTTTTTGCGCGGACGTTATGCCAAAACGCAGCCCGTATTTATTATCGAACGCATTCATCGCCGGGCTGCCATTCAAGCCGCCATCGTTCCACATCACGACTTGCCCTTCGGATTGATCAAGCTCTTGCACCAAGGGATCTTGATCGATGACTTGGATGAAGTCGGGCACAAAGCTCGCATCCAATTTATACAAGGACGCCTGAGCAACAAGCAGGCGCTGTCTCTTATGCAAACCTGTACCCCACCAGGCCGAATCAATGTTGAGCAAGCGATCCAACAAACGAAATGCTTCAGGGCGAAATTCATCGACTGCCACACGACTAGCGGCCGCATACAAGTCGAATAGAAATCGACTGAACTCGTCGTTCGACGAATGAATGTTCCACTTTAGGGATTCGTTCAATTAATGCACTCCAGTTGCACGCGCTTGCTTTTCCATTACGGTTGCTGGCAGACAACGACAGCAGCAATCCGGCTCATTCAAACCATACAAATATGTACGAAAGGAATCGGGTATAGACTTCGTAATTAATTTCTTTTCGGAAATTATGAACAGCACTTGGTATCGCGTCAATTTTTTCGGATTAAAGGTTGTGAACGTCAAATCCGAACTAGCCCCGCAAATAGCGCGTCAATAGTGCCTTCAGCGACCAACAAAGCTGGTCAAAATGGGAGTGTTGAAAAACATTATTTCTATATTGGACTACAATATTCCTGCACGGAAATCAAAGGTTTCGCTCAAAATCGTTGATTTTTTGTAATTGGAAGTGATCAAACCCAGTTTTGCACGAGCGAGTAAGTTTGCGTCCGCTAGGCTAACCAGTAGTGTTGCTTGAACTATTGGGAAGCCAAACGCGCAAATAGACGTTGAAAATATTTTGTTTGTTGACGCAATACGCACCAAATATTTTTATAAATCGACAAAACTTTCTACCGACGAGGATAACCATGACGCAATTATCGCGCCGTCAGTTTCTCAAGATAACCGGAACAACGGTTGCAGGCTCTAGCCTGGCGCTGCTCGGATTTATGCCGACAGCCGCACTTGCAGAAGTACGGCAATACAAACTTTCTCGCACGACGGAGACGCGCAATACTTGCCCGTATTGCTCCGTGGGTTGCGGCATATTGATGTACGGACTTGGTGATGGAGCCAAGAATGCGACCGCTAGCATTATTCATATCGAAGGCGACGCAGATCATCCAGTCAATCGCGGCACATTGTGTCCGAAAGGCGCGAGCTTGATCGACTTCATCCATAGCCCGAATCGCTTGCTGGCACCAGAATACCGTGCGCCCGGCACTAACGAGTGGCAAAAGATTTCTTGGGATGACGCCCTAGACCGCATCGCCAAATTGATGAAGCAAGATCGCGACGCGAACTTCATCGAAAAAACTGCCGATGGGAAAACCGTTAATCGTTGGCTCTCAACCGGCATGTTAGCCGCTTCCGCCACGAGTAATGAGACAGCCTATTTGACCCACAAAACCATGCGTAGCTTGGGGATGTTGGCATTTGATAATCAGGCGCGTGTATGACATGGTCCGACGGTGGCAGGTCTTGCCCCGACGTTTGGCCGTGGAGCGATGACGAATCATTGGGTAGACATCAAAAATGCTGATGTAATCCTCGTCATGGGCGGCAATGCTGCCGAAGCACATCCTTGTGGCTTTAAATGGGTCACAGAAGCAAAAGCACATAATAAAGCCAAGTTGCTGGTCGTTGATCCGCGCTTTACGCGCACCGCATCGGTGGCCGATTATTACGTGGCAACGCGCACCGGAACGGATATCGTGTTCCTTGGCGCGATTATTAATTACCTGTTAAGCAACGACAAAATTCAGCACGAGTATGTCAAGAACTACACTGACATGCCTTTCATCGTGCACGAAGACTTTGCGTTGAACGACGGGCTGTATTCTGGCTACGACGAAAAAGCGGGCAAGTACACTGACAAATCGTCCTGGAGTTACGAGCTTGGCGCGGACGGTTACGCCAAAGTGGATCCAACGCTCCAGCATCCACGTTGCGTCTATCAATTAATGAAGAAGCACTATTCGCGTTACACCACCGAAATGGTGAGCAACGTGTGTGGCGTGCCAGCGGAAAAATTCAATCACATTGCCGAAACGTTAGCCTCGACCGCCGTACCGGGTCGCGCCGCAACGATTTTGTATGCATTGGGTTGGACACATCACAGCACCGGCGCGCAAACAATACGCACTGGCGCGATGGTGCAGCTGTTGCTCGGCAATATCGGTATCGCTGGTGGCGGAATGAACGCTTTGCGCGGTCACTCCAATATTCAAGGCTTAACCGATTTGGGCTTGATGTCCAATCTGCTGCCCGGCTACATGACGTTGCCATCCGAGAGCGAGCAGGATTTTGAAGCTTACATTGGTGCGCGCGCCAAAAAACCTTTACGTCCGAATCAGCTTAGCTATTGGAAAAACTACCGCGCTTTCCACGTCAGTTTGATGAAATCGTGGTTCGGTGATGCCGCACAGGCGAGCAATAATTGGGGCTACGATTATTTACCTAAGCTCGATAAACCGTACGATTTGATGCAAGCCATTGAGTTAATGCATCAAGGGAAAATGAACGGCTATATCACCCAAGGTTTCAACATCTTGGCCTCGGCACCGAACAGCAAAAAAGTATCGGAAGGTTTATCCAAGCTGAAATTCTTGGTGGTGATGGATCCATTGGCGGTTGAAACAGCCGAATTCTGGAAGCCGCACGGCGAGTTCAATGACGTCGATCCAAGCAAAATTCAGACCGAAGTTTTCCGCCTGCCAACAAGCTGCTTCGCAGAAGAATCCGGTTCCTTGGTCAGTTCGTCACGGGTCTTGCAATGGCATTGGCAAGGTGCCGAACCACCGGGCGAAGCACGCAGCGATATCGACATCATGTCGGGCTTATTCTTGCGTCTGCGCTCGCTGTACAAAACCGAGGGCGGCAAATTCCCTGACCCAATCCTCAATCTGACTTGGCCGTATGCAAAATCGTACAGCCCGCGTCCAGAAGAGTTGGCGCGCGAGTTCAACGGTCGGGCATTAGCTGACGTGGTCGATCCGAAAGACGCCACCAAAGTCTTGGTTAAAAAAGGTGAGCAGCTAGCCGGTTTTGCGCAACTGCGCGACGATGGCAGCACGACTAGCGGATGCTGGATTTTCTGCGGTTCCTGGCCTCAAACCGGTAACAACATGGCGCGCCGTGACAACAGCGATCCAACTGGCATCGGTCAAACCTTGAACTGGGCTTGGGCTTGGCCAGCCAACCGCCGCGTGTTGTACAACCGTGCTTCGTGCGACGTGAACGGTAAGCCATTCGACCCAACCCGCAAGCTGATTTCTTGGAACGGAACAGCGTGGACTGGCGCCGATGTGCCGGACTACAAAGCCGACGAACCACCAGAAAACGGCATGGGCCCGTTCATCATGACACCAGAAGGCGTTGGCTGCTTCTTTGCCAGCAAAGCGATGAACGAAGGTCCGTTCCCAGAGCATTATGAACCGTTTGAAAACCCGCTCGGCTACAACCCGCTGCATCCGAAAAACCCACGCGCCACCAGCAATCCAGCAGCACGCTTGTTTGCAGGCGACCGTGAGCAATTAGGTACGCACGAAGAGTATCCGCATGTGGCAACTAGTTACCGTTTGACCGAGCACTTCAACTATTGGACTAAACACGCGAAGTTGAATGCCATTGTTCAACCTGAGCAGTTTGTCGAGATTGGCGAAGAGCTGGCTAAATCGGTCGGTGTCAAAGCCGGGGATCGGGTCAAGGTAAGCTCTAAGCGCGGACACATGGTAGCCAAAGCGGTGGTCACCAAGCGTATCAAGCCCTTAACGATTGAAGGCAAAACGGTACAAACCGTCGGCTTGCCGCATCACTGGGGATTTGCGGGGGTAGCTAAACCAGGCTATTTCGTTAACACACTGACGCCAGAAGTAGGCGATGCGAATACCCAAACACCGGAATTCAAATCGTTTTTGGTCAAAGTCGAAAAAGCTTAGGGGAACACTATGTCACTTCAATCTCTTGATATTAAACGGCTCTCGGCCACTACCGTTGAGCCACCATCCGCGCGCGAACCGATCACCGGAACCGTCGCCAAACTGATCGACGTCACCAAATGCATAGGCTGTAAAGCTTGCCAAACGGCGTGCATGGAGTGGAACGATCTGCGTGACGAAGTCGGTGAAAACCACGGCACGTACGACAATCCGCGCGATATGTCCGAACATTCTTGGACGGTGATGCGCTTTTCGGAATACGAAAATCCCAACGGGAATTTGGAATGGTTAATCCGTAAAGACGGCTGTATGCACTGCGAAGACCCAGGTTGTCTCAAAGCCTGTCCTTCGCCGGGCGCCATTGTCCAATACACCAACGGCATCGTCGATTTTCATGAAGAAAACTGCATCGGCTGCGGCTACTGCGTCAGTGGTTGCCCATTCGATGTGCCGCGAATTTCCAAGAAAGATAATCGGGCTTACAAGTGCACTCTGTGTTCCGACCGTGTCGCCGTGGGTCAAGAACCGGCATGTGTTAAATCCTGTCCAACTGGAGCCATCGTGTTCGGCACCAAAGAAGACATGAAGCAGCACGCCGAAGAACGCATTATCGACTTGAAATCACGCGGCTTCGATCAAGCTGGCTTGTACGATCCAGCCGGTGTGGGCGGTACGCACGTCATGTACGTGTTGCACCACGCGGACAATCCATCGCTGTATCACGGCTTGCCCAACAAACCGCGCATTTCACCAATGATCGGTGTCTGGAAAGGCTTAGCTAAACCTTTGGCAGTTGCGAGCATGGCAGCAGCAGCCTTGATCGGGTTCTTCCACTACACCCGCATCGGCCCGAACGAAGTCAGTGAGGAAGAAGAGCGCGAAGCCATTGAGGAAGCCCAAGCAAGTAAGGAGGCGCATCATGAGTAACGAGAAAGAAAATTTGCAGATCGAACGGTACACGCCCAACGATCGCAGCTTTCACTGGGCGACAGCTATTAGCTTCATCCTGTTAGCAATCTCTGGCTTAGCGATGTTTCACCCGGCGTTGTTTTGGTTGTCCAACCTGCTCGGCGGCGGTCAATGGACGCGCATTTTGCATCCGTTTATCGGACTGTTGATGTTTGGCTTGTTTGCGATTTTGGTGTACCGTTTTTGGCACCACAATTT
The DNA here is from genome assembly GCF_004358105.1 of Sapientia aquatica. Lineage (GTDB taxonomy): Bacteria > Pseudomonadota > Gammaproteobacteria > Burkholderiales > Burkholderiaceae_D > Solimicrobium > Solimicrobium aquaticum. The sequence continues at coordinate 162,198 of NZ_SMYL01000006.1, forward strand.
GATGGAACCGGTCGATTGGCAATGGCTCAAGCAAATTGACGACGTGCTCAATAATCGTGAAGAAAAGCTGCCGCACATCGGTCGTTATAACGGCGGACAAAAGCTGCTGTTCTTCACATTGCTTGGCTGCATGATCGGTTTGCTGTTGTCGGGCTTGGTCATTTGGCGGGCGTATTTTTCTTGGATTTTTCCGATTGGAATAATACGTTTTTCTGCTCTACTGCATGCCTTCTGCGCGTTTATTCTCATTACCAGCATCATCGTGCACATTTATGCCGCAATTTGGGTCAAAGGCTCGATCGGCGCGATGGTACGTGGCAAAGTGAGTTTTGGCTGGGCGCGCAAACATCATCGCCTGTGGTTTGATGAAATTGTCAAAACGCCTAACGAGAAGCAGTAAACATTGCAACAACGATCACTGTCCCTACTCATCCGTCCATCTATCGAATAGCGAAATAGTGTGACAACCCAGCCGACGTTAAAGTACCGCGTCGGCTGTGGTTTTAAAAATGGTCTAAACTACCCTATCTCTATTGTCCGCGTGACGGATACCTTTCAAATTTTGCATCTGCTACTGGAATAATCTTGGTACAACGAATCATTGAACGTGGCGAAATCGAATCGCTCGACCACACTGCGCTTCCGCGTTTGCTTTTACCGGAAACAGCAGAAGCGACATTTACCGCCCGCACTAAGCGTTTGGCTGACTTAGCGGCTGGCAAGGTTGCCGGCATCGCTTTCAACCCAGCGTTAAGCGGCTACTTAAACTTGATGCGCGAAGTCACTGCGGCGCAAGCCGAAATCGCGGCGGAACTAAGCGCAACCGATTTGGACATGCCAGACCAAAAGTCGCTCGACTTGGCGCTAGAACACATGATGCCGCCCTTGGCTGCACAATTAAAACGTCCAGCGATTTGGCACGCGATTCTCAATAAATTGATCGACAAACTGGCCCACTCAAACAATGGCGAACGCATCGAACTCAACGCCGTATTGACCAGCTTGCGCGCACTCAACGAGGAAGAACTCGACGAGCAAGCCGATGCCGTGCTCGCTCAGCGGCATGAAGACGTTAATCCGGCGCAAGCGCCGTTCATCGCCGCCGCCTTGCAAATACTGTGGACCGCCCGCGCCGCCAAACTCAAGCAGCAACAAGTGCCGATGTTGGAAACGTTCACGCTGTGCCCCGTCTGCGGTTCGCATCCAGTCGCCAGCGTCATTCGGATCGGCGGACAATCGCAAGGTTATCGCTATCTCACCTGCGGCATGTGCGCCAGTCAGTGGCACATGGTGCGTATCAAATGTGCCAGTTGCGAGCAAAACGGCAAAATTTCCTATCAAGGCCTCGATCCTATCGACGCACCCGAACCAGCCGCCGCGCCGGACAATAAAGCCAATGATCCACGCAAATATGTGCGCGCCGAAACCTGCGGCGATTGCCATTGCTACACCAAGATTTTTAACCAAGAACACGACTACAACGCGGAACCGTTTGTCGATGATTTAGCCAGCTTAACGCTCGACATTTTGGTCAGCGAAGCCGGTTACACTCGCGGCAACACAAATCCTTTGCTGTGGTTTGGAGAAAATGCATGACATCCGCCGCGCCAGTAACACCTTTTCCTAATCGAGCAGTTCGCCTGCCTTCGGTTGATAAGGTATTGCTGGAAGCCGGTGAATTAATTGAACAGCACGGGCGCAGTCGGATTGTCAAAGCCGTGCAATCGGTGTTGGCCGATTTACGCAAATCGGCTTTGGCAGCAGAAGCACCTTCCGAAGCGCCGAGCATCGCCACCATCATCAACCAAGTCAGCGCCCAGCTTGAGCAGCAAGATCGCTCGAATTTAAAAAAGATGTTCAACCTGACTGGTACGGTGTTGCACACCAATTTGGGTCGAGCGTTATTACCCGATGTGGCAGTCAAAGCGGTGGTCGATGCGATGACTTCGCCCACCAATTTAGAATTCGATTTAGACACGGGCAAACGCGGCGACCGCGATGATTTAGTCGAAGAGTTGCTGTGCGAATTAACCGGTGCCGAAGCCGCCACCATCGTCAACAACAATGCCGCCGCTGTTTTACTGTTACTCAACACCATGGCAATGGGCAAAGAAGTGATCGTCTCGCGCGGTGAATTAGTTGAAATCGGCGGCGCATTTCGTATCCCCGACATCATGCAACGCGCCGGTGCCAAATTGCGCGAAACAGGTGCCACTAATCGCACGCACTTGAGCGACTACAGCAATGCGATCAACGCCGATACCGCGCTCTTGATGAAAGTCCATTGCAGCAATTACGTCATCACCGGCTTCACCAAAAGTGTCGAATTATCCGACATCACTGCCTTAGGACGCGAACGTTCGATCCCGACTGCCGTTGATTTAGGGAGCGGCACGCTGATTGATTTAGAGCAGTTCGGACTAGTGCGCGAACCGACCGTGCGCGAATCTGTAGAAGCTGGCGCTGATCTGGTCACGTTCAGCGGCGACAAACTTCTGGGTGGCCCGCAAGCCGGCATTATCGTTGGTCGCGCCGATTTAATCGCGCAGATCAAACGCAATCCATTAAAGCGGGCATTGCGGGTCGGTAAGCTCACCTTAGCCGCCTTGGAGCCTGTATTAGCGCTCTATCGCTCACCGGAATTGCTAACCCAACGTTTGACCACGTTCCGATTGCTCACGCGCCCAAGAACAGAAATGCAGCAGCAAGCCGACATTCTTATCCCGCTGTTACAACAACAACTCGGCGCGGCTTATCTGGTCCAAGGTGAAGAAATGGCCAGCCAAGTTGGCAGCGGCGCGTTACCAATCGACCAGTTACCGAGCTTTGGCCTGACGATACGCGCCAACCCAGCGCACAAACAAAGCAATCCATTAGGCCGACTTGAAGCCGCATTCCGGCATTTACCGCGCCCAGTCATCGGGCGCATTGCCAATGACACTTTCTTTTTGGATTTACGCTGTCTGGATGGCGACCAAGACGAATTTATCGCGCAACTCAACTTACTAAAACCATGATTGTTGGCACCTCCGGACACATTGATCACGGTAAAACCACATTAAGCCGCGCCTTAACCGGCGTCGATACTGATCGTCTAAAAGAAGAAAAAGAGCGCGGCATTTCCATCGAGCTCGGCTACGCTTACACGCCTTTACCAAATGGCGATGTGCTCGGTTTAATCGATGTGCCAGGACACGAAAAGCTCATTCACACCATGGCAGCCGGCGCAAGCGGCATCGACTACGCGCTACTCGTCATCGCAGCCGACGATGGCGTAATGCCGCAAACGCACGAGCATTTAGCGATCTTGGAGCTACTCGGCATTCAACGCGGCGTGGTCGCGCTGACCAAAGTTGATCGAGTTGACGCCGAACGTATCGCAACCGTTAAAACCGAAATACAGCATTTGTTGGCCGAGACACCCTTCGCAAACGCCCCGATCTTCGCCACCCAAGCGCATCTGGAAAACGATGTTGGTGTGGCCGAACTGAAAGCCCACTTAATCACGGTGGCGCAGTCTCTGGCAAAAAAGGAATCGCGCCAACTATTTCGCTTAGCGATTGATCGCGTGTTCACGTTAAGCGGTAAAGGTTTATTCGTCGCCGGAACCGCCTCGTCGGGCTCGGTCAGCATCGGTGACACAATCACCTTAGCGCCATCCGGCAAAACGGTACGCGTGCGCAGCATCCACGCCCAAAATCGGCCGGTAGAAATCGGCTACGCTGGTCAGCGTCTTTCCATGAATGTGGTCGGCATCGAAAAAGATCAAGTTGACCGCGGCGACTGGGCCACAGCAGCAGCGTTGGCGGAATGTTCCAACCGACTCGATGTGGATTTGCAATTACTCGCCAGCGCTGGCCTAAGCTTAAAGCCTTGGTCACAAGTGCACGTGCATCTTGGCGCAGCGCATCGAATTGCCCGCGTATTGATGTTAGACGGAGAAACCATCGAACCAAGACAGCGCGCACGAGCGCAATTAGTTTTTGACCGCCCAGTGCATGCCGTTCCCGGGGACCGTTTCGTCATCCGCAACGCCCAAGCGCTACGCACGATTGGTGGTGGCCGCATTCTCGATCCGTTTGGCCCTGCGCGCAAACGGCGTAGCGCGGAACGTCGTACATGGCTCGATGCGCTCAGCAATTTTCTCGCTAGCGACAATCCACAATTATTGATTCAACACAACCCCGTTGGCATTCGTCGCTCTATGCTGACAAGGCTAACTCAACGCGCTGCCGATCAATTGCCCACGAATACGGATTCAGTCGAAATTCCCTTGCGAGGTGACGACGCGATTATTTTGTCGCGTCCGGCATTCGATGCACTTAGCACCAAAATCGTCGAAGCGTTACGCAGTTTCCACAGCAGTTTTCCCGATGAAATCGGCCCGCAACATGCACGCCTAAAACGCATCGTCGCGCCCGAGATCGACGACACCTTGTGGCGCAGCCTAACCGAGCAACTGATTCAACTGGGCAGCATTGTTGCGCAAGGCCCGTGGCTGCGCTTACCCGAGCACAATGTCGAATTGGAACCCGCGCAGCAAGCATTGGCTGACACCTTGCTCGCTACTCTGCACGAGGCGCAATTCGATCCCCCGTGGGTTCGCGATTTGGCCAAGCAACACCAACAAAATGAAGAAGTGGTACGCAATTTATTACGCAAATTAGCCTTGCGCGGGCAGGTCTATCAAATCGTGCGCGATTTGTATTGCCATCCACAGCTTATTGCTGAGTTAGCCAAACTCATCGAATCGATTGCCGCCCCCGCAACGCCGACTAGCAGTTATCGCCAAGTCAACGCCGCCGCGTTTCGCGACGCCAGCGGAATGGGTCGTAAACGCGCGATTCAATTTCTGGAGTTCTTCGATCGCGTCGGCTATACTCGCCGCCTGCGCGATGTGCACGTTCTGCGCACTGACAGCCCTTGGCAAAGCGAGAATACGTAGTACAGTAGTTTTAAGCAGCAACAATGGAAGGCACACGTATCCGGTGGTGCGGGCGGGCTTCAAACCCGTCAGGGGATGTCTATCATTCTCTCGTAAGTTCGACTCTTACTGTCTTCCGCCAATTCATTTCACCATTAATCCAAACAAGCTTTTGCCGATTTCTGGACCAACACAAATTTTGGACGAAAAAAAACGGCGAAACCAATTCGCCGTTTTTCACTATTGCTCACAATTACTGTTCACGCACCCACACTTGGCTGCGACCAAGCATTGGAATTCCAATATAACCGCGCACATTGAGTTTCTTGCCGCCGTCTTTGAGCACCAATTTGCTTTTATACACTTCGCCATTGTCCGGATCGAGAATGGTGCCGCCGTTGTATTCGTCACCGTCTTTTTTCAAGCCATTCAAAATCGTCATGCCTAGCACTGGCTGACCTTTTAAGGCGCCTTCGCATTTAACGCAATTTGGATTTTGATCTTCGTTCGGCTCTCTGAACAATTTTTCAATCTTGCCGGACAGTTCGCCGTTGGTTTCGGTAATCCGAATCAGCGCCCTCGATTTACCGGTCACATCATCGATGTTTTTCCACAATCCCACCGGCGTTTGCTGAGCTTGCGCTCCCAAACTCAACAAGGCCATTCCAATTCCCGCTGCAATTACGCTTACTTTTTTGATCGTCATACAGGTCTCCTAGGGAAATTTCTTCGTTTGAATTTCTACTACTTGGCTTGATTCCTACATCGTGAATTGTGCTGACGGTAAAGCAAACGTTAAACTGGACTGAGATAACTGTCGCTCATATTCAGTCCAGTCTTGGCAGAAATTACCCGCGATTAGGCTGCTGGTAACTTAGCAAACTGTTCGCGCAGCTTATCTAATGTAGCGGAGAAGTTTGCCACTCTTTCTTTCTCTTGCGCGACAACCTGAGCAGGTGCTCTAGCTACAAAACCTTCGTTACCGAGTTTGGCTTGCGCTTTGTTGATCTCGGTTTCTAGGCGCGTCATTTCTTTGGTCAAACGCTCGCGCTCAGCGGCCACGTCGATTTCCACCTTGAGCATTAACTTCGTTTCGCCCACGATAGACACTGGCGCTGGCGATTCTGGCAGCGCGTCTAAGACATGCACCTCAGACAATTTCGCCAAAGCTTGCAGATACGGCGCATAGGCTTGCAAACGCGCTTTTTCTTCTGCGCTGACCGCTTGCAGCAACAATGGCACGCGCTGCGCTGGGGATAATTGCATTTCACCGCGCAGATTACGGCACGAATCGGTCAGCGTTTTTAAGGTGTTCATCCAAGCTTCAGCGTCGGTATCCAATTTATCCAAATTCGCAATCGGATACGGTTGCAACATAATCGTGTCGCCCGCCGGATTCAGTTTGTGGTTAGCTAACGGCGCAACGGTCTGCCACAAGGATTCAGTAATGAACGGAATAATCGGGTGGGCCAAACGCAGTATCGTTTCTAACACGCGTAGCAGGGTGCGGCGAGTGGCGCGTTGTTGCGCGTCGGTGCCGTGTTGCATTTGTACTTTGGCGACTTCCAAGTACCAATCGCAATATTCATCCCACACGAATTGATAAATGCTCGCGGCGATATTATCAAAACGGTAGTCAGCAAAGCCTTTGGCGATGTCTTCTTCGGTGCGCTGCAAGATCGACACAATCCAACGATCGGCTTGCGAGAAATCCAAATATTCTGGTTTGCAGATGCCGTCAATATGGCTGTCGAAACCGCAGTCTTTGCCTTCCACATTCATCAGCACAAAGCGCGTCGCGTTCCACAATTTATTGCAGAAATTACGGTAACCTTCGCAGCGGCCCAAATCGAAGTTGATATTGCGACCGAGTGAGGCATAACTCGCCATCGTAAAGCGCAGCGCGTCGGTGCCATAGGCTTGAATACCATCGGCAAATTCTTTACGCGTGGCTTTGCTGATTTTTTCTGCGTCTTTGGGATTCATCAAACCGGTGGTACGCTTAGCAACCAATTCTTCCACGCCGATACCGTCGATCAAATCAATCGGATCAAGCGTGTTGCCTTTGGATTTCGACATCTTCTGACCGCTCGAGTCGCGCACCAACCCATGCACATACACGGTATGGAACGGCACTTTGCCGGTAAAGTGCGCGGTCATCATGACCATACGCGCCACCCAGAAGAAAATAATATCAAAGCCGGTCACTAACACGGACGACGGCAAGAAGGCTTTTAAATCTGGCGTTTCTTCCGGCCAGCCCATGGTCGAAAACGGCACCAAGGCTGACGAGAACCAGGTATCAAGCACGTCTTCATCGCGCTTTAATGCGCCGCTGTAGCCCGCTTTGTCGGCCTTCGCTTTTGCTTCGGCTTCGCTGGTTGCGACAAAAATTTCGCCGTTCTCGCCGTACCACGCAGGGATTTGATGACCCCACCACAATTGCCGCGAGATACACCAATCTTGGATATTGCCCAGCCATTGGTTGTAGGTCGTGCTCCAGTTTTCTGGCACAAACTTGATTTCACCATTGGCGACTTTTTCCAGCGCGACTTCGGCAATCGATTTGCCGGGGAAGAACGTGCCCTCCGGCGCAGGTTTGCTCATCGCCATAAACCATTGATCGGTCAACATCGGCTCAATCACCACGCCGGTGCGGTCGCCGCGCGGCACCATGAGCTTATGCGGCTTCACCGATTCCAACAAACCTTGCGCGTCCAGATCGGCCACCATTTTTTTACGGGCGACGAAACGATCTAAACCGCGATACGCTTCTGGCGCATCGTCCACAATCTTGGCATCCAACGTCAGGATGCTAATCATGGCTAACTTGTGACGCTGACCCACCGCGTAATCGTTAAAGTCATGCGCGGGCGTGATTTTTACGCAACCGGTACCAAACGCTTTATCGACGTATTCATCGGCAATCACCGGAATTTGGCGATTGGTCAGCGGCAGATTGAGCAACTTGCCAACCAAGTGGGTATAACGTTCATCGCTCGGATCAACCGCCACCGCCACGTCGCCCAGCAGAGTTTCTGGGCGCGTCGTGGCAACAGTCAAAAAGCCAGAACCGTCTGCAAACGGATAACGGATATGCCACATCGAGCCGTCTTCTTCTTCCGACACCACTTCTAAATCGGACACGGCTGTACCTAATACTGGGTCCCAGTTCACCAAACGTTTGCCACGGTAAATTAAGCCTTGCTCATACAGACGCGAAAACACTTCGGTCACGACTTTAGAACGCGGTGCGTCCATCGTGAAATATTCACGCGCCCAGTCGGCGGACGTGCCCAAACGGCGCATTTGGCCGGTAATGGTGGAGCCGGATTTTTCTTTCCATTCCCAGACTTTTTCGACGAACTTTTCGCGGCCTAAATCGTGACGTGAAATCTTTTGCGCATCCAATTGACGCTCAACCACGATTTGGGTGGCGATACCGGCATGATCCGTCCCGGGCACCCAAGAAGTGTTAAAACCACGCATCCGATAATAACGCGCCAAACCGTCCATGATGGTTTGATTGAACGCATGTCCCATGTGCAGCGTACCGGTGACGTTAGGCGGTGGTAATTGGATGCAGAACGATGGCTGATTGGCATCCATGGAAGCCGCGAAATAACCGCGTTGCTCCCATTCGTTACGCCAGATTTTTTCGATTTCGGCGGGCTCAAAAGACTTTGCTAATTCCATGATATTTATAGTATTGATTGAAAACAGAAGGGCAGATTATAAAGCGGTAATGGGGGATTTAGTGCTGTTCTGTTCAGATTACTGGGCTAGCTTGCAATGATTGCTGCGCCTTGCATCCTAGCGCGCTTGATGCACAAACGATAACTTAGCTAACGATTTTGAAAAGCAATGTGAAAATAGATGTTATTTTCATCATTTAATGGACATTTTGCACGGGTAAAATCACGCATCAGCGCGCTTTAATCAGCTGGTTAAGCGCTGCTCTGATACAATGTTGCCGCTCAATTAGGGGAATTCTCACTACAACATTGAACCCAGCTGATCGCTACACCGCAGCACGCGCGATTAGTCGGCACATTTCAGTAATAGCAATAAAAATCAGCACTCTGCACGACGAATATCAGCAGCATCCCCAGCGATTTCCGAGCATTGAGCCCAGCAAGCCGAACACCCAGCGCCACGAAGCCGATAATTAACTTTCATGCATTGCAAACCGGATGCAGCAAGCCCATATAAGCAATCCTTGGCACTCAACCACCATCACACATACATATTATGAAAATCTCTCAAGACACCGTTGTCAGCTTAAATTACCGCATGTTCGACAGCAACAACCAGCTAATCGATGAAAATCAAGAACCTATCGTGTATTTGCACGGCGGTTACGACAATATTTTGCCGCCAGTAGAAGCTGCATTAGAAGGCCATGCGGTTGGTGATTCTATCTCGGTTTCCATGTCACCCGACGAAGCCTTTGGCGAAATCGAAGAGAGCTTGGTACGCGAAGAAGACGTCGGCCTGTTCCCGCAAGATATCGAAGTCGGCATGATGTTTGAAACCCGCGATCCAGATACCGGCGAAGCGCATCAATTCCGTGTCACCAATATCGATGCAGGCAAAGTCACCGTCGATGGCAATCATCCCTTGGCTGGCATGTCGTTGAAGTTTGAAGCGACTGTATTAGAAGTGCGCGCCGCATCGGACGAAGAAATCGCTCACGGCCACGTGCACGGCGCTCACGGTCACGACCACGGCCATGACCATTAATAAAGACTTGTACGCCGTTCTAGGCTTAGCCAGCACGGCGTCGGCTGACGAGATTAAAAAAGCGTTCCGTGCCAAAGCATCGGAGTTTCATCCGGATCGCAACACGTCAGAACTCGCCCCTGCGAAATTCAGGGAAGTCAGAGAAGCCTATGAGGTGCTCTCTGACCCGGTTGCGCGCGCCAATTACGACGATAATCGACGCCGCAATCTGCTCGAAACGCCGCTGGAAACAGCGCAAGAAATTTGGTCCACCTATGTATCTGGAGTATTACATTGAAATTATCACGTTATTTCGCGAACTTAACCTCGTCTTACAATGCTGAATTAGACGATTTGCGCACCGATTCCGAAGGCAATAATGTGCTCAAAGCGCGTCTGGCAAAAAAGCGCGAACAAGTTCCGCAATTACTCATGATGATGTCGTCCGCACCTGAAATGGTGGCCGTGGCTTTTCATGGCGGCTTCTTTTTTAAAAACGTGATGGTGCTGGAATCGCTGGTTACGCGCGAAGCGAATAAATTCCCAAGTTGGGAAACCTTAAAGAAAGCCATCATCATTGAACCGTGGGCGCAAGCGCTGGTAAATACCGTGCTGACCGATCCCGATGGCGAGCATTTTTTGATTACTACTGCCGGTTTGGAATACCTCAACCGCAGCAATAAATCGCGCACAGTCCATCCGTCCAACGCAGACGAAATCGCCTCTGACGAAGAACGTCAACAGCGCGACGATGACGATGCAGAATACGCGACCGAAGAAGGTCACGATGACGACAATAACGATGCCTATTTAAACTCGGATGATCGCGTCGCGGACGAAGGTGAAACCACCGAATACGATTTAGATCGCGCTGGTGCTGATTGGCTGGCCGAACAAGGCTTTGATCGCAAAGAGTAATTTTTAGCTGGTCTTCGGCTTATTTATTCATCCAAATTACATTCGCAAGCAAAAGGAAATTATGAGCGTACCTGCATTAATACAAGCACAAAACTTGATTAAATCTGGCGATATCGTTGGCGCAGAACATGCATTAGCCACCTTAGCAGAAACCGAAGGCGATCACGCTTTAGTGGTCGCTTTGGATCAATTTCCGCCTAAGGATTTGCTCGCCATTATTCGCGAATACGACACCTCCAAAGAATCGCTGGTCAATTTATTGGTCACGCCAGAACAGTTCGCGCAAGCGGTGGTTTTGGAAAAGCGCTACGGCGACTTAAGCCATGAACAATTGCGCGGCATGATTAATTCGGTGATCTTCCGCGAAGGCGCTGATCCGTCTGAATTCCTGTACGCGATTAGCGAAGTCGAAGGCGGCTACGAAGCATTGACCGACTATTTAGCCGAGCGTACCGAACGGATCGAATGTTTTTATCGCTATGCCACGTTCGATTTATTTGAATACAGCGACGAAGCCAAAACCCAAGCGATAGACGACGATTTACTAAACCTAACACGCGACAACGAGCCGCAATCGTCACCGCTCGATATGTCCAATTTTGAAGATCACGATTGGATGGAAGTCACGACCATTTTGCGCTACCAGCATCCCGATATTTTCCGCGAAGTGCTTTTAAAGTTGCGCGCTCGTTTGAAGAAAGAAAATGCTGCTCACGATGCGTTTATGGATAGCATTGAAGAGTTGCCAGAAGGCGTGTTGGATAACGACAAGCCAATGCCAAGCAATGACCGTCCTGATTTTGAAGGTCTGCAAGAAGAATCAGCGCTGTAATCACAATGACTTCTGCACAAAGCACCTCAGCGGCGAGCGACGATTTTCAACTAGCCACGTTTGAAGATCGTCCGTTTTTTGAAAAAGCCCTGCGCCACGGCGTACAGCACAAGATCATCAGCCCAGAAAAGCTCGCCGCCATCGACATCGAGGCGCCCAAAGGCATCGTGCAAATTGCGACAGCCTTCGGCAGCCCCTACTTGCGCGCTGAGCTAGAAACCGCGCGTAATCGCATCGTAAATTTGGTCAGTTTGTATTTGTCGGAAACGACCAATCACGATCTCGACAAAGCGGCCCGTTTAATCCGCGACAATACGTTTTTAACTTTGTCGCGCGGTGGCTCAGGCTTGCTCAAAGAATTGTTTGCGCTGCCGGAATACCCAATTCTGGGGCCTTACGATCATGGCCGCGTGGAAGATTTTTTAGAGTTTTGGTCGCGTAAAAAATCGTTCGACGATTACCGCAACACCAAACGCCAACGTTTGTTAAATCAGACTGAAATCAAACTAGCCAAAAAATTCGGCAGCAGCTTAAGCCTGCCCAGCTCGATCTATCAAGAACAGCATTGCGAAGCCGACGCTTTAATCCGCAGCGCTTTGTTACTCGGTTTGCAAAAAACCACCGCAAAAAATCCGGGTCTGACCGAATGTTTTAACCAAATTGAATTCGCCAAACTGCTGGATAGCTTACGTAAAAAAGGCGTCGCGAAAAAGCTCACAATTTCTATCGCGCTCACTGAAGAAGAATTGAGCTTGGTGCAGCATCTGCAGCACGACATGGTGGAACATGATTTACCTAAAATTGCCGATACCAACCTGCCGCTCGATCAGTTAATTAACCAGCTCAAAAACCGCTACTTCATCCGCGACCATGAGATAGACGACAGCGCCAGTTATGACGCCTTGGTATCCAAAGAATGGAGCAAGTACACCAAGGGCAAAAACGATATTGATGCGATTTTGACCTTACTGTTATGCATCGCCGCGCAAGTGCCGGGCAAAGTCAGCTTGACCGAATCGGCGGCAAAGACCTTGATTAAAAAAGTACGCAAAGAAGGCTTCCAACCCGAATTAGCCACGCAGTTTGTGCAGCAACACGCGCCGCATGAAAAGCAAGAAAGCCTGCTCGAAGATTGGGACGATTTTTGCGAACAAGCCAATCTGTATCTGCTCGACGATTGGGATAATGAATTACGCGGAGCGTTGAATTTCTTGCATGAAAATTGTTACGTCGAGCGCAGCAAAAAATAACAATGTGCCAAGCCTGTTTTATGCGATTGTGATTGGATTGCACAAGTGATCCAACCACGCAACGCCATTGTTGATTATAATTGCGGCTTACTTGATTAAAGTCGTATCACCGCTAGGGGTCCTTGTTGAATCCGATTGAGAAACTCAATTGGCAACATCAACAAGGTGAGAAATACCCTTTACCTGATCTGGATAATGCCAGCGTAGGGAAGCAAACAGTGCCGGAAGTTGCACCCTTTTTCCGCCCACACTCAATGTCTCCCTTGCTGAAATCACTAACTCACAAGGAGGCACCATGAACGCCAATCCCAAATTCCTATCCGCCACGGCCACTGTTGACGCCGCCGCCATTGCACCTTTGCCAAATTCACGCAAAGTGTACATCCAAGGTAGCCGCCCAGACATTCAAGTGCCGATGCGTGAAATCAGCCAATCGGATACGCCCGCTTCCTTTGGTTTCGAAGAAAATCCACCGATCTATGTGTACGACACATCCGGTCCCTACACCGATCCGAACGCCAAGATCGATATCCGCTCCGGTCTAGCGCCAGTGCGCGCGAACTGGATTGCTGAACGTAATGACACCGAAGAATTATCCGGACCTTCTTCGGCTTACGGCATCGAGCGTTTAAACGATCCTAAATTGGCCGAATTGCGTTTTAACCTCACGCGTTTGCCACGTCGCGCCAAAGAAGGTAAAAACGTCAGCCAAATGCATTACGCCCGTCAAGGCATCATCACACCAGAAATGGAATACGTTGCGATTCGTGAAAACATGCAGCGCAAAGAATATTTAGAAAAGCTGCGTCAATCCGGCGTTATGGGCAACAAGCTGGCTGACTTAATGGGTCGCCAACATCCGGGGCAAAACTTCGGCGCTGCGATGCCAGCCGAAATCACGCCAGAATTCGTGCGCGAAGAAATCGCTCGCGGGCGCGCCATTGTCCCTGCCAACATCAATCACCCCGAAGTCGAACCGATGATTATCGGCCGTAATTTCTTGGTCAAAATTAACGCCAACATCGGTAATTCGGCTGTCACTTCTTCCATCGGTGAAGAAGTCGAAAAAATGACTTGGGCAATCCGTTGGGGCGGCGACAACGTGATGGATTTATCTACCGGCAAACACATCCACGAAACACGCGAATGGATTATCCGCAATTCACCAGTGCCAATTGGTACGGTACCGATTTATCAAGCGCTAGAAAAAGTAAACGGCAAGGCTGAAGACTTAACATGGGAAATTTTCCGCGATACCTTGATCGAGCAAGCTGAGCAAGGCGTTGACTACTTCACCATCCACGCTGGCGTGCGTTTGCAATACGTACCATTGACCGCCAAACGTTTGACCGGCATCGTCTCACGCGGTGGTTCGATCATGGCGAAATGGTGTTTGGCACATCACGAAGAATCGTTCCTGTACACGCATTTCGAAGAAATTTGCCAAATCATGAAAACCTACGACGTGTCGTTTAGCTTAGGCGACGGCTTGCGTCCAGGTTCGATTTTTGATGCCAACGACGAAGCGCAATTAGGCGAATTAAAAACCTTGGGCGAACTCACGCAAATCGCGTGGAAGCACGACGTACAAGTGATGATCGAAGGCCCCGGCCACGTGCCGTTGCACCTGATCAAAGAAAACATGGATCTGCAATTAGAGCAATGTTATGAAGCGCCTTTTTACACCTTAGGGCCTCTAACTACCGACATCGCGCCGGGCTACGATCACATTACTTCCGGCATCGGCGCGGCCACGATCGGTTGGTACGGCACGGCCATGTTGTGCTACGTGACACCGAAAGAGCACTTAGGTTTACCAAACAAAGCCGACGTCAAAGACGGCATCATCACCTACAAAATCGCAGCGCACGTAGCTGACTTAGCCAAAGGTCATCCGGGTGCACAGATTCGTGACAATGCGTTATCCAAAGCACGTTTTGAATTCCGTTGGGAAGATCAATTTAACCTCGGTTTGGATCCAGACAAAGCGCGTGAATTCCACGACGAAACGCTGCCTAAAGATTCCGCCAAAGTCGCGCATTTCTGCTCGATGTGCGGCCCGCATTTCTGCTCAATGAAGATCACACAAGAAGTACGTGAATACGCAGCGCAGCAAGGAATCAGCGAAATCGCAGCGTTGAAAAAAGGAATGGAAGTCAAAGCAGTTGAGTTCATCAAAACCGGCGCTGAAATCTATCATAAACAGTAATCACGACAACGCGAGCAAGCTATGGAAATCACCTTAAACGGTGCGGCACATCCGTTAGAGGATGGGCAGTCGGTGGCGGATTTGGTGGCAGCGCTCAATTTATCGCAACAGGCCATCGCCGTTGCGGTAAATCGTAGCATCGTCACGCGCAACCGCTGGGCGGAACATCAATTGCAGCAGTACGATCAAGTCGATGTTGTGCGTGCCATTGGTGGCGGTTAATAACTTAGTCGGCGGCTCAGGTTTGTCCTGAGTCGCGTCCGATTCAAGGCAAGCGATCGCACCACTAACGCTCCAATTGAGCTGCTCCGGGTTCACACCGAAGTCACCTGAGCCACATCACCGTTGTTTAATGTCGAATGGAATCAAGATGTCACAACACACAGACAGCAACACCACCCACAGCGATAAAAGCTTCACCATCGCTGGCAAAACTTATTCATCGCGCCTGTTAGTAGGTAGCGGTAAATACAAGGATTTAGAACAAACCCGCTTGGCGACCGAAGCCAGTGGTGCCGATATTATTACCGTCGCCATTCGTCGGGTAAATATCGGTCAAGACCCGAATGCCCCAAGTTTATTGGACGCCGTTCCTCCTTCGCGCTACACCATTCTGCCTAACTCCGCCGGATGCTATAACGCCAAAGACGCGGTCTATACATTGCAACTCGGTCGCGAATTATTGGGCGGACATAAGCTGTGTAAATTGGAAGTTCTAGGCGACGAAAAAAGCTTATTCCCCAACATGCCAGAAACCCTGATCGCCGCGCAACAATTAGTCAACGACGGCTTCGACGTTATGGTCTATTGCAGCGACGATCCTATCCAAGCCAAGATGTTAGAGGACATCGGCTGCGTGGCAGTCATGCCGCTGGCCTCCTTAATTGGCTCAGGCATGGGGATTTTGAATCCGTGGAATTTATCCTTAATCATCGAACGCGCCAACGTGCCTGTGCTGGTCGATGCTGGAGTAGGCACCGCGTCGGATGCGGCAATTGCGATGGAATTAGGCTGCGACGGTGTGTTGATGAATACCGCGATTGCCGGGGCCCACGACCCAATCCGCATGGCGCGCGCAATGCGTTTGGCGGTTGAGGCTGGGCGGGAAGCTTATTTGGCGGGGCGGATTGCGAAGCGATTTGCAGCGTCGCCCTCCTCACCTATGGCTGGGCGGGTGATTTAATTTTTTTGACCTAGGCGGAGCTTGTGGCCACTCTCAGCGTTTGTAGTTGGTTGTTAGGTTAATGTTGACGTGGCTTTTGATTTGCCCGCCACTCTATTTCGGCTGGAAATTTGGCTTAGAAATGGCTTAGCCATTCAAAAGCAACCCATACAAATTGCGACGATTACAGCGCATTGCAGAATCAACACCGAATTTTAAATTCAGCCATTAGTGCAAATTAGTGCAATGTAATGCAAATTAATGCTGACAATTAAAACCACTCATTCTCCAATTACTATGACCACACCCTCCGTCCTCGTATTTGCCGGCAGCGACCCCAGCGGTGGCGCAGGTATCGCTGCCGATATCGAAGCCATTGCCGCTCAAGGCGCACATGCCTTGGCGATCATTACCGCCATTACTGTTCAGGACAATGACCAAGTGTTCGCGGTGCATCCGGTAGCAGCCGATTTAATCCTGCACCAAGCCCAAGTGCTGGCCGACAAAATCGCCATTAGTGCCATCAAAATCGGAATCATTGCCAGCAAAGCCAATGCAACGGCAATTGCGGATTGGATTACGCGCTACAAAATTCAACACCCGACTTTGCCAGTGATTCTTGATCCAGTGTTAGCCAGCGGTCACGGTGATTCTTTGGCGGTCGAAGATCCGGTTGAGGCGCTTGCCCCGCTCTTATCGATCGCAACCTTGATCACACCGAATTTGCCTGAAGCGGCCAAACTCTGCCCTAAAGCGCGCTCACCTTTGCAACAAGCGCAGCGTTTGGTGGAATATGGCGCGGTCGATGTCTTGATCAAAGGCGGGCACGGCGACGATGAAACAATTACCAATAGCTGGTTCCATCAAGACGAGGGCGATGTGCAGGTTAAGCACAGTCAGTGGGAACGCTTGGACGGCGCTTTTCATGGCAGCGGCTGTACGTTAGCGTCGGCCATTGCGGGGCAACTGGCTTGCGGCAAACCGATGCAGACTGCGATTGAATTTGGTTTGGCTTATTGTCACCAAACCCTAGAAAATGCCTACTCCATCGCACCAGGACAGATGATCCCGCAACGCCATCCTTAACCGATTCACTATTTTTCTGAAGCTCCCTATGAACACGCAATTATCCGGTTTGTATTTAGTCACCCCCGATTGGGACGACACCGAGAAGTTACTCGCAACTAGCGAACTCGGCTTAAGAGGCGGTGCGGCGCTTTTGCAATACCGCCACAAAACCGCCGACGCACAATTGCGCTTAACGCAGGCCACCGCGCTGCGCGACCTGTGCCGTCGCTATAACCGTCCTTTCATCATTAATGATCACGTCGATCTGTGCAGGGAACTCGATGCGGACGGAATTCATGTCGGTGGAACAGATGCATCGGTCGCGCAAGTCCGCGCTGCTATTGGCCCGCACAAAATCGTCGGCGCTTCGTGCTACGGCGATTTACAGTTAGCACATTCGGCTTACCAACAAGGCGCGAGTTATGTGGCCTTTGGCGGCTTTTATCCTTCCCGCATCAAGAAATATCCTGTGACGACACCGCAGACTATCGTTAGTGACGCTAAACGTGACATCGCGCTGCCTAATGTGGTGATTGGCGGCATGACGTTGGAAAATTGTCAGCCGCTGGTGGCGCAAGGAGCGGATATGGTGGCGGTGATTAGTAGTGTTTATTTTGCGGACGATGTGGAGGGAGCTGCTAGGCAGTTTGTGGCTCTTTTTGCACAGCGCTAGGGATTTTTTATACAGACCCGCGGGTAGGCATTCATTTGACCTTCCCGCCGCACCTCACGCTTTAGGTTTTCAATAAGTGTAACGATTCAAAAACACTCAAGTGCACAAATCCACCTTAGGCAACCAATTACGAATAAAAATATCATTCAATTTAAACAATTGTAAAAGCCAAATTTTCCCCAACCACCTCATAACCCATCTCCCCCATCCCGTATAATCACGGAATGCAAAATCTCCTACAAAATCTCAATCCAGAACAATACGCCGCCGTCACCCTACCAGCCGAATCTGCGCTGATTTTGGCCGGTGCAGGTTCTGGCAAAACGCGGGTTCTCACAACGCGTATCGCGTGGCTAATTCAAACGGGTCAAATCTCGCCCTCCGGCTTGATGGCAGTGACTTTCACCAACAAGGCTGCCAAAGAAATGCAAGCGCGGCTCTCAGCGATGTTGCCGATTAATACGCGCAGTATGTGGATCGGTACGTTTCACGGTTTATGCAATCGCCTGTTGCGCGCGCATTTTCGCGATGCCAGTTTGCCGCAGACGTTTCAGATTCTGGACAGCCAAGATCAACTGTCGATGGTCAAGCGGATACTCAAAGCCAATCAAATTGATGACGACAAATACCCGCCGCGCAATGTGGTCTATTTCATCAACAACGCGAAAGAGCAAGGTTTGCGGGCCGCCAAGGTCAACACCTACGATCCGACTAGTCGCCAACTCGCTGAGATTTACGGCATCTACGAAGAGCAATGCCAGCGCGATGGTGTAGTTGATTTTGCGGAATTATTGCTACGCACGGTCGAACTGCTGGCTAGCAATCAACCCTTGCGTGAACATTATCAAGCGCGGTTTAAACATATCTTGGTGGACGAATTTCAAGATACCAACGACTTGCAATATCGCTGGATTAAACTCATGGCAGGCACGCAGTCGGCGGTGTTGGCGGTGGGTGATGATGACCAAAGTATTTATGCTTTCCGTGGCGCTAATGTTGGCAATATGGCGTCGTTTGAACGTGAATTCCGCGTGCAACATCGGATTAAGCTTGAGCAAAATTATCGCTCGCACGGTCACATTCTCGATTCAGCCAACGCGCTGATCTCCAACAATACCGAACGTCTAGGTAAAAATTTACGTACCGATGCCGGGCAAGGCGAATTAATTCGGATCCAAGAAGCACCCTCTGATCGCGAAGAATCGCAGTGGCTGGTTGAGCAGATTAAAGAACTCACGCGCCAAGGAATCGCTAGTTCGGAGATCGCGATTCTCTATCGCTCCAATGCCCAATCGCGCGTGATCGAACATGCGCTGTTTTCCGCTAGCTTGCCGTACAAAGTGTATGGCGGTTTGCGTTTTTTTGAACGTGCTGAAATCAAACATGCGATTGCGTATTTACAGTTGATGGACAATCCGCATAACGATTCTGCATTCTTGCGTGTCATGAATTTCCCAGCGCGTGGCATCGGTGCTAAAGGTCAAGAAAACTTACAAGACGTTGCGCGTCAACACGGCTTATCACTCTATGCAGCGGTACCACATTTGGGTGGCAAAGCCGGTTCCACTTTAGGTGCCTTCGTCAAATTAATCGAAGCGGCACGCTTTGAAACCCAGATGCTGACATTGCCAGAGCTGGTCAAACGGGTCTTAGAAATGAGCACCTTGATCCAGCATTACCAGAACGAGAAAGACGGCGAAGATCGAGTTGAAAACTTGGAGCAGTTAGTTAGCTCTGCCGCGCAGTTTATCGCCGAAGAAGGCTTTGCCAACGACGCGCCAGCTCTGATGGGCCCCGCCTCAATCGCCAGCACTAATATCGTACAAGGCGACGGAGTAGAAATTCTCGACGCGGACGCAGCGTTAAATACCTTGATGTCGCCGCTGTCGGCTTTCTTGTCGCATGCCTCCTTGGAAGCGGGCGACAATCAAGCGCAAGTGGGACAAGATGCATTGCAATTGATGACCGTGCATTCGGCCAAAGGCTTGGAATTTGATGCGGTATTTATCACTGGTTTGGAAGAAGGCTTGTTCCCGCACGAAAACAGCGCGAAAGAAACAGGCGGCATGGAGGAAGAGCGGCGTTTGATGTATGTGGCGATTACTCGCGCGCGGCAACGTTTGTTCATCAGCTTCGCGCAAACCCGCATGCTGCACGGCCAGATTCGCTATAACACCAAGTCGCGCTTTTTGACCGAGCTGCCGGAAGAAAACGTCAAATGGCTGTCACCCAAAGTGCAGCAAAATTGGTTTTCTTCACCGAAGTCGGCTTGGGACGCAGACGACCAATACAGCCAACGTTCGCAATTCAGTGGCGCAGGTAGTTCGTCGTATCAAAACAAAGTTAGCTACGCCGCACCGCATAACATTATCCCGACCAACGAAGATGGCTGGCGTATCGGCTTGAGCGTTAGACACGCCAAATTCGGGGAAGGCATCATCATCAAGCTCGAAGGCAGCGGCAGCAATTGCCGCGCGCATATTCAATTTTACAAACTCGGTTTAAAAGTCTTGGACTTAAACATCGCTAAATTAGAGAAAGTATAAAAACATGCCGACACTGCCCATTACCCCCTTTATCCAATACGCTGCCGCAGGGATTTTTGCTTTGGCGGTGTTGCATACGTTTTTCACCAAGCATTTTCAGCACTTAGCGCATACCGATACGCGCAATGCGGGCTTGTGGCATTTGTTGGGCGAGGTCGAAGTGGTGTTTGGCTTTTGGTCGTTTATTTTGCTGATCGTGATGGCGTTATCGAGTGGATCAACACTCGCAATTGATTATTTAGAGAGCCAAAACTTTACCGAGCCGCTGTTCGTTTTTGTAATTTTGACGATTGCGGCCACCAGCCCGATTCTGTCGTTCGTAGGAAATCTGGTGGATAGAATTACCGCGATTCTGCCGGTTCCAAATGGGATAGGTCGCTACTTTTTGTGTCTATTTTTTATTCCACTGCTAGGATCATTTATTACCGAGCCGGCGGCGATGACCTTATCGGCCTTACTATTACGCGATCTATATTTTAATCAGGCGGTATCGAGCCGATTTAAATATTTCACCTTGGCGGTATTGTTAGTCAATATTTCTATCGGCGGCGTCTTGACGCCCTACGCTGCGCCACCGGTGTTGATGGTGGCCGAAAAATGGGGTTGGGATTTGTCGTTTATGTCGTCGGTGTTTGGCTGGAAGGCGGCGATTGCCGTGTTTATCAATGCGCTATTGGTCAGCCTGCTCTTCTTGAAAGAATTAAACGAATTAGCCAAGAACGCGCCAGAGCAAGCGCCGCGCAACAAGATGCCGCTGTTTTTGACGGCCGCTCATTTGCTATTTTTATTCCTCACCGTTTGGTTTAGTCATCATCCGGTGGTGTTTATTGGCTCGTTCCTATTCTTCTTGGGCTTCACGCATGCCTACCCGCAGCACCAAGATAAATTAATGCTTAAAGAAGGCTTGTTAGTCGGCTTCTTCCTCGGCGGCTTGGTCGTTTTGGGGGGCTTGCAACAATGGTGGTTGCAGCCCTTAATTTCGCAAATGAGCTCCGGCACATTATTTTTTGGCGCGATTGGATTGACTGCGCTGACCGACAATGCTGCGCTGACTTATCTTGGCTCGTTGGTGGAAGGAATTAGCGACGCAGCGAAATACGCGTTGGTCGCTGGCGCAGTAACTGGCGGCGGTTTAACAGTGATTGCCAATGCGCCCAACCCGGCCGGATTTTCGATACTTAAAGAATGCTTTGACGAGCAATCGATTAGCCCATTAAACGTTTTCTTAGCCGCTTTAATCCCGACGATCATTGCAGCGAGTTGCTTTGCCTTGCTTTGATTGATTCCCGCAGTTAACCACTTTTATTAAGGCGCATCATGATCACTCTGCACCACCTTGAAACCTCGCGTTCGCAGCGGATTTTGTGGCTGCTCGAAGAGCTACATATTCCCTATGAAATCGTGGTCTATAAACGCGACGCTAAAACTCGCCTAGCGCCCCCAGAATTGAAAGCAATTCATCCTTTGGGCAAATCGCCCGTCATTACCGATGGCGATATAACGGTGGCAGAATCCGGCGCGATTCTGGAATACTTAGTCGATAAATACGGTTCAAGCGGCCAAGGCGATGTCGCGCATTTATTGCCTGTCGCTGGCACACAAGCTTATCGCCAAAGCCGCTTTTGGATGCATTACGCGGAAGGTTCGCTGATGAATTGGTTGGTGATGAAATTAGTCTTTGTCATGATTCCAACCCAGCCTATGCCATTTTTTGTTAAACCAATAGCCAAGCAACTCTGCGCGCAAGTTCAAGCGCTGTTAATCGATCCAAATTTAACGACTGCGCTAGCATTCATGGATCAGCATTTGGCTACCCACCAATGGTTTGCTGGCGATAACTTAACTATTGCCGATTTTCAGATGAGCTTTGCGGTGGAGGCGGCTTTGTCCCGCAGCAAGGACACGGCCCAATATAAGCATCTGGCGGCATACAAAGACAAGCTCACTGCGCGCCCCGCTTATCGCAAAGCGATTGAAATTGGTGGGCCGGTAATTATGGGCTAACGCTCCTGGGTGGAACTAGCTCAATGTAAAAAGGCGAGATTTATTCTCGCCTTTTTTATTGGTTGCCGTTATTTGACGACAGCAGCTACTAAGGCTGCCCAACGACGTTTAATTGCCCAATTATTTGGAGCAAGCCTTGCCGTGATCAGCGCGTGCGCCTTTGGCTTTAGCGTCGGCTTCGCTCAGGTATTCACCAACTTTAGTGGTACCGTAGGATTTAGTACCGAAGCAGTGATACACGTTTGATTTGGTATTGAGCCAGACTTTGTCGGCTGAGCCACCCGCTGCGGCGACTTTGGCTTTGGTTTTAGCCGTTGATGCAGCACTGTTGGCTGCATTACTTGCGGAAGTTGCTGCTGGTGCCGCCGCTGTTGATGCTGCGGTGGTTGCCGCTGTTTTAGCGGTGGCCGCGGTGGGCGCGGTTGGCGCGGTTTGGGCAAAACTAGCTGCTGCCAAGGTCAAACTAGCGATGACAGCCAGCGATTTTACGAATGAGTTCATGGTCGTACTTTCAAAGTTGAGATGAATGAAAAGAGTAAAACACGTCCTACCGAGACTAACTATTTTTAGTCGCCAAGTGATAAAGACCCAGCAACACAATTGCACCTACCACCGCACCGATAAATCCGGCTGATTCTCCTGCCTGATACCAACCAACAAAATGTCCTAAATACGTTGCTACCACCGAGCCGGCAATCCCCAACAAGGAAGTCAAAATAAAGCCGCCGGGATTATTCCCCGGCAGAATAAACTTCGCGATCACGCCAGCAATTAACCCGATCAAAATCGTCCAAATAATGTGCACAGTGTTCCCCTAAGGTGAAATTGGAATGTCAAAAAATCATACCTAGCTTTAGTAAATCGAACTGTGGAACATTGTTAAATAACGAAACTTTTTTAGAGCGAGGATTCAGAACGGAAAATACAGCGATCACACCAAACTCGCCGCAGCAAGACCAAAAACAAAAAAGCCCAACGCAAACGCATTGGGCTTTTTGATTAAAACCTAAAACTAAGGATTAGTGACCAGAAGCACCGGCTGCACCAATACCCGTTTCAGAACGAACACGCTGTGCTTCGTAGCCAGCTTTATCCACCGCAGCGCGTGGGCTGTTATCTAACACCGAGAATAACCAAATTCCGATAAACCCTGCCGTCATCGAGAAAATCGCTGGCGACGTGTACGGGAAAATCGCATCGGAATAATGGAATACGTCGACCCAAACTGACTTAGAAATCAAGGTCAAGCCGACCGCGGTAATCAGGCCGATGAAGCCACCGATGGTTGCGCCGCGAGTGGTACAGCCTTTCCACAACACAGACATAAACAACACAGGGAAATTAGCCGAAGCCGCAATCGCGAATGCTAACGACACCATGAACGCGACGTTTTGCTTTTCGAACAAAATGCCCAAGATCACAGCGATCACACCCAACACAGCGGTAGTGATACGTGAGACGCGCAATTCATCGACGCTGCTTGCTTTACCCGCTTTGACGACAGTGGAATACAGATCATGCGACACCGCCGAGGCGCCAGACAAAGTCAAACCAGCGACCACCGCCAAAATCGTGGCAAAGGCTACGGCGGAGATAAAGCCCAAGAAAATATTCCCGCCAACTGCTTTAGCCAAATGCACCGCCGCCATATTGTTACCGCCCAATAATTGGCCAGCCGCTGTTTTAAATTCAGGATTGGTGCTTACCAACACAATCGCGCCGAAGCCGATGATGAACGTCAGGATGTAGAAATAACCAATCCAAGTCGTGGCCCAGAATACCGATTTACGGGCTTCTTTCGCGCTAGGCACGGTGAAGAAACGCATCAAAATGTGTGGCAAACCAGCTGTACCAAACATCAAAGCCATCCCGAATGAGATCGCTGAAATCGGATCTTTCACGAAACCACCTGGGCCCATGATGGACACGCCTTTGGTCGCCGCAAGTGCTTCTGGCGTCACCCCTTTGGTGGCTGCCTCCGCAATGATTTTGGTATCCGCCAAAGCTAAATTGGTTTTGATTTCAATCGCTTTCGCAAACAAGGCTTCTGGGCTGAAGTGAAATTGTGCCAAAACCATGAACGCCATAAACGACGCTCCGGCGAGCAGCAGACCGGCTTTAATAATTTGCACCCAAGTCGTTGCTGTCATGCCGCCAAACAGCACATAGACCATCATCAACACACCGACGATGACAACCGCAATCCAGTATTCCAAACCAAATAACAGTTTGATCAACTGACCAGCACCCACCATTTGCGCGATCAAATAAAACAGCACGACCACTAAAGTGCCGGATGCTGAGAACACGCGAATCGGCTTTTGTTGAAAGCGGTAAGCAGCCACGTCAGCAAACGTGAAGCGACCCAAGTTACGCAGACGCTCTGCCATCAAGAACGTAATCACAGGCCAGCCGACCAAGAAACCGACCGAGTAAATCAACCCGTCGTAGCCGTTGGCATAAACCGCCGCCGAAATTCCCAGGAAAGAAGCAGCCGACATGTAATCGCCCGCGATGGCTAAACCATTTTGGAAGCCGGTAATGCCGCCGCCAGCGGTATAAAAGTCAGCCGCCGATTTAGTGCGACTAGCAGCCCATTTTGTAATGAACAAGGTAAACACAACAAAGGCGCCAAACATCGAAATCGCCACCCAGTTGGTCGGTTGTTGAGTCGTTTGTCCCATGTCCGCACCAGCGGCGAACACTGAACCAGCTAGCGTGCTAGTGAGTAAGGCCACGAATAACGCGGATAAACGTGTATGAGTAGTTTTCATTTCAACACCTCCGCTTTGAGTTTTTCGGTCAATTCATCGAATTGATTATTGGCGCGGCGCACGTAGATGCCAGTGATGATGACGGTAAACGCGATCACGAATAAACCGATCGGCATACCGATAGTCATCACGCCATCACCGAAACGGGTGCTGAGCAATTGCTTATCAAATGCGATGAGAGCGATAAAGCCGTAGTACACAATCATCACTAGCAGTGTGAATAACCAGCCGTAGGATGTGCGTGCTTTGACGAGTTGTTGATAGTTGGGGTTAGCCAAAATCTTTTTGACGAGGTCATCTTCCATGTTGTCTCCTATTTATAGTTGTACTACTTACTAAATCGACCTTGTTGCATCGATCTAGCGTAATAAGGGCATCGCTCTTTTGCTACTGCGGCGATATCGCCCCTTATTGTCAAGCTACCCAAATGTCGGCTTCCCTGTTAGAGAAGTTCAGCCGAGGGCATACTCTAGAGGATAGATTAGCTATCCTCACTTACTACTCACTTACTATAAATCAACAAATGGATTTTATTTCATCCCCACCAAAATTCAAGAAAAATTACATCTAATCAGGCACTTAGCCTATTTTTTACTGAAATTACGCCGCTTTCGCCGCCACTTGCGCGTCAGCTTCGGCTTGGGACATCAGCCCGCCTTCAAACTTCGCCACGACAACGGCGGCAATCGAATTGCCGATCGCGTTGGTTGCCGAGCGGCCCATATCCAAAAACGTGTCCACACCAAGAATGAGCAGCAAACCCGCTTCGGGGATTTGAAATTGGTTCAAGGTCGCCGCAATCACCACCAACGACGCACGCGGCACGCCAGCAATACCTTTGGAGGTCAACATCAAAATCAGCATCATGACGATCTGCGTACCGAGCGGCACTTCAATGTTGTAGGCTTGCGCGATGAAAATCGTCGCAAAGGTGCAATACATCATCGAGCCATCCAAATTAAAGGAATAACCCATCGGCAGCACAAAGGAGGAAATCTTGCGCTGTACGCCGAAACGATCTAATGCATCTAGTAATTTTGGATAAGCCGCTTCGGAACTAGCGGTGGCAAACGCCAATAAAAAAGCTTCTTTAATTTCTACTAATAATCTCAATACGCGCTTACCGATAAATAAAAATCCAGCCAGCATCAGCAGCGCCCACAAGATAAATAAGCCTAAATAAAACTCACCCATAAACACGGCAAATTTAAGCAAAATATCCAAGCCATTAATTGCCACCGTCGCAGCAACCGCAGCAAAGACCGCGAACGGCGCAAATTTCATCACATAACCCGTAATCTTCAACATCGCAAAGGACAATTGCTCAATCACTTTCACAATTGCCGTAGCCGATTCGCCCAAGGCTGCCAACGCGACACCAAAGAACATCGAGAACACCACGATTTGTAGGATTTCATTATTGGCCATCGCTTCAGCAATCGATTTTGGAATCAGATGCGTGACGAATTCTTTTAAGGTGAATTTGGCAACGGCTAAGTTAGTCGCCGAATGCACATCAGGCAAAGGCAATCCTAAATTGTCGCCCGGGCGGAACACGTTGGCGAGAGTTAAACCGATCAGCAAAGACACGAACGAGGCGATTACAAACCACGTAATCGAGCGCATAAAAACTCGTCCCAATGTTTTAGCGTCGCCCATATTAGCAATACCAACCACCAAGGTTGAGAACACCAAGGGGCCTATCACCATTTTGATTAAACGTAAAAAAATGTCCGAGATTAAAGTGATGTAGCCTGCGATCTCAGCGGTTTCTTTTTTGTCTGGAATCGTCGCAAACAAAAAATATCCCACGCCTATCCCCAGCAACATCGCCAACAAAATAAAGTAGGCCATCGACGTTTTTTTGCGCGTATCAGCGCTACCGATATCGGCGTGGTTGTTCATATCGTTTAATTCCTGTTTGCTTTTTTAGGTAAAAAAATAGACGTATGTTTTGGGCTATCTCACAAACTCTTCAAGCCAAAGTTACATTACGTCGTTTTAAGTAATTGCGTGGCTTTTGCGTGGCCATTTACTACGTTCTGATTTACTGAGTTCTTACATACCGCCTTACATTTTGCAGGTCAATCTCACCATTATTTTTTACGACTTCCTCAAGCGCAT
Source organism: Sapientia aquatica (assembly GCF_004358105.1). Classification (GTDB taxonomy): domain Bacteria; phylum Pseudomonadota; class Gammaproteobacteria; order Burkholderiales; family Burkholderiaceae_D; genus Solimicrobium; species Solimicrobium aquaticum. Next base: position 189,404 of record NZ_SMYL01000006.1, read on the forward strand.
CGGGCGAAACACCTCTTGGTCAGCATAAAATTCGGCGTTCTGGTCATGCCACCAAGTCGGCACACCCAAGACCGGCAAAGGCGAAAACACCGACGGCAACAATTCGATTCCACCTTGGGCGCGATCTAACTGCCGCGCCATTGTGACATCCAGTCGCGCTAGCTTTTGCACATCCGACAAACTCTGGAAATCCGCCTCGACCCAACAAACCAAACTATGCGCGGTGATTGCTTTATATGGATTGACCAGTTTTTCCATCATCGCATGACCGAACAAAAAAACACCAACTTGCGCTTGAAATTGTGCACGCCGCGCAACAAACACATCTTGCCATTGATGGCTGCGCAAAGCATCGACTAGCGAATGTCCCGCAGCGTTATCGACCACCACTAAGAAGGCCGCATTTTCATCAAACAGCGTCGCCGCATCCCTGGCTGGCCCGCGCGATTTACCTATACCGAGTTGTGCAATTTGCGCGGCTTGCAATGCATTTAATTCGACTTTAATGCGCGGAAAAGTCAACCACACCAAGGCATTAAAAAAATCATGCAGATTGGATCGAGTTGGCACATTACCGGTCGCACCGATATGCGCTTCGTAAGAAACTCCGCTAGGCAAATCTTCTTGCAGCACAAACGACAGCGGCAAGCCTGCGTGATTACGAATGTTAAGTTGGGCGGCGCGAAGATTTAATTCAACGCGCCAATCGGGCGCACCAGCGACCTGCTCGCCTAACCGACGAATCGGTGCCAACCAAGGCGCATTCCAATTAACGCCGTAATCAATCCGCTGCGCTGCGCCAGAAACCGGATCAGTCACCGAATTAAATCACTTTCCATTGCAGGGTTTCACCAGCGTTAAGCGGAACCACGGTTTCATTGGCCAATGCTAATTCAGCTGGCATAGTCCAACTCGTGCGCTCTAAAGTCAGCATTCCGCTATTGACGGGCAATTGATAAAAGGCCGGACCAAATACACTGGCGAAGTCGTTTAATTTATCCAACGCACCCGCTTGATCAAAGGCTTGTGCGTACAACTCCATCGCATGCAAGGCGGTATAGCAACCGGCGCAACCGCAAGCGGCTTCTTTCGCGCCTTTGGCGTGCGGTGCGGAATCGGTACCGAGGAAGAAACGTGGGCTGCCCGAAATCGCCGCCGCAAGCAACGCTTGTCGATGGGTTTCGCGCTTCAACACTGGCAAACAATAGTAATGCGGACGAATCCCACCTTTAAAAATGTCGTTGCGGTTGTACAGCAAATGATGCGCAGTAATGGTCGCCGCAATCGGGCCGCTGGCAGTGCGCACATAATCGGCGGCTTGGCTTGTCGTGATGTGTTCAAACACCACTTTTAATTCTGGCATATCGGCGCGCAGCGGTTGCATTACGCGCTCGATAAATACTGCCTCGCGGTCAAACAAATCGATACTCGGATCGGTCACTTCGCCATGCACCAAAAACGGCATGCCGCATTCTTGCATCGCTTCTAAGGTCGGATAACACAAGCGCAAATCGGTCACGCCAGCGTCGGAGTTGGTCGTTGCACCCGCTGGATAGAGCTTAACCGCGTGAATCAAACCGCTGGCCTTAGCCCGACGAATTTCATCGGGTGTCGTGTTATTGGTTAGGTACAAGGTCATTAACGGCTCAAACTGCATCCCGTCTGGCAACGCGGCCAAAATCCGCTCGCGGTACGCCAACGCCTGCGCGGTTGTCGTGACCGGCGGCTTCAAATTAGGCATCACAATCGCCCGCGCGAACTGCTTCGCGGTGTGCGGCAAAACACTGGCCAACACTTCCGCATCGCGCAAGTGCAAATGCCAGTCGTCTGGGCGGGTGATGGTGAGGGAGTTTATCGAGGAAGTTGAATTGGTTGTCATAGCGCACTGCATGTTTGAGAAAGCGCTATTTTAACTCAGTGGGAATCGGGACTTGGCGAAAATTGCACGACCGTAGCTTGCTGATTTAATTAGAATATTTAGCAATTAACAACATAAAAGATGTTGACATGTTTGGTCACAATCAGAGAGCGAATTAAGCTGAACATACCAACGACATGCTCAGGTTCAGACTTACCGTTACCAAGCATGCCGTTTTTGAGTTTGGCTCTACGATTTAATCAATGAATAATCTTCGCCAAAAAGTCCCTAGCCCGCTCTGATCTAGGAGCGTTAAAAAACTCCTCTTTTTGGCAATCTTCTACCACCGCGCCTTTATCCATAAACACAATCCGATTAGCGACTTTTTTGGCAAAGCCCATTTCATGGGTAACTACCATCATCGTCATGCCTTCTTGAGCTAAGCCAACCATCACATCCAAGACTTCGTTAATCATTTCTGGGTCGAGCGCGGAAGTGGGTTCGTCAAACAACATTGCGATCGGATCCATGGCCAATGCGCGGGCAATGGCGACGCGCTGTTGTTGGCCGCCCGAGAGTTGGCCGGGATATTTATCTTGATGCGCCAATAAACCGACGCGGTCTAAATAGGCCAACCCTTTTTCGTTGGCTTCGTCCTGGCTGCGGCCCAATACTTTGGTTTGTCCAATGGTGAGATTTTGGCGAATCGACATGTGGGGAAACAGCTCAAAATTTTGAAACACCATGCCAATGCGGGCGCGTAATGCAGATAAATTGGTGGCGGGATCACCAACGGAAATTCCATCGACGATGATTTGACCTTGTTGGAATGGCTCTAAACCATTTACCGTTTTGATCAAGGTCGATTTGCCAGAACCAGACGGGCCGCACACCACTACCACGTCGCCCTTTGCAACATTGCTTGAACAATCTGTGAGCACTTGAAACTGCCCGTACCATTTATTTACGTTTGTTAACTGAATCATGTGTACCTCAACTTTTTTTAATTAATGAATTTGTGCTCAGCGAACGATGCTGACTTTCTTCTGCAAAACGCCGACCAAACGCGATAAACCAAAACACATCACAAAATAAACTACAGCGATAAACAAATACATTTCCACTAAGCGTCCGTCACGTTGCGCGACTTTGGAGGCCGCTCCGACGAAATCGGTAATTGACAGCACATAGACCAAAGAAACGTCTTGGAATAAAACGATGGTTTGCGTCAGTAACACGGGCAACATATTTCTAAACGCTTGCGGCAACACCACATGGCGCATGGTTTGACCATAGGTCATGCCCATGGCATAACCAGCAGCGACTTGACCACGTGAAATGGCTTGTATCCCGCCGCGCATAATTTCGCAAAAATAGGCCGCCTCAAACAAGATAAACGTAATCACACAGGACGATAGCGCGCCCACTTGGACGGGCTCATCCGCGCCAGTCATCCACGCGCCAATGTAGGGGACTAAAAAATAGAACCAAAAAATCACTAGCAACAAGGGAATTGAGCGCATCAAGTTGACATACAGGCTTGCGGGTAAGGCGATGATTTTTTTGCTGGATAAACGCATCATTGCAAGCACCGTTCCCAACACAATCCCGCCTGCTGCGGCGATAAAAGTTAGCTTGAGTGTGAACGCCATGCCGGTTAAGAATAAGTATTCCCACGACCGCGCAATCACATCGGTATCGAAATCAAACATGCTAATGCCCTCCCGCTTTGGCTAGCCCAGCGTTCTTTGCGGAGAAGCCTGGAATGACAAATTTTTTCTCCAATAAATTAGAGATCAACAAGGCAATGGCAGAGACCGCGATATAGATTGCGGTGGCGGCGCTAAAAGCTTCAAAGGTTTGGAAACTGAATTCCGACATTGAGCGCGTTCTGGCCGTTAATTCCAACAATCCTATCGTTAGCCCGACTGAGCTATTTTTAATAATCGCGGCCACCTCGTTGGTTAGCGCAGGGGTAATAATTCGAAACGCCATTGGCAGTAGCACATAGCGGTAGGTTTGCCACGTCGTCAGGCCCAAAGCCGTACCGGCCATCATTTGCCCGCGCGGTAATGCGTTGATTCCGGCAGCGACTTGAATCGCAACCCGTGCAGAAGTGAAAAATCCTAAACACAACACGCTAGTAACGAGGGGTGCATTTGGTAAGCCTTTCATCCAATCGCCCCAAGCGGTTGGAAGCAATTCTGGCACGACGAAATACCATAAAAATAATTGCACCAATAACGGAATATTGCGAAACAGTTCAACGTATGCGGTCGCTGTTTTGGCTAACGATTTATTCGGCGCGGTGCGCGCAACACCTACACAGGTTCCGATCAATAAAGCGATCAACCACGCCAAACCAGCGGTACCTAAAGTGAACCACATGCCCGACATCAGTGTGTCGAAATAAGTGCCGCCGCCATCGGGCGCTTCCTCCCAGAAGATCATCCAATTCCATTGATAATTCATACTCTCTCCTCGTTTTAATTGCATCACTAGTTACAAAAACGGGACGCGATGGGGCAGGATTTTTTTCCTGAACATCGCATCCCGCGTTAAGTGAAATGGCTAATTATTTTTTCTTATTCAACACATTGAGCTGATTTTGTGGCACCTCGGCGTAGGTTGAAGGGTCGCCCGAATCGGTTGGATTGGCGAAGATTGCCGCGATGTTTTCCGATAAGGGCCAATTCAGATTAATGCCTTTAGGAGGAATGGGCTGGGTGAACCATTTGCTATAGATGGTTTTGATTTGACCGGATTTATACATCTCGTGAAAGGTAGCATCCACCAGATGTTTAAACTGCGGATCGTTTTTACGCAGCATCACAGCATAAGGCTCAACCGAGATCGCCTCTTTGGTGATGACGTAATCGTTCGGTTGCTTGGAATTAGCCGCTAAACTCGCCAGCAAAATATCGTCCATCGCAAACGCGCTTGCACGTCCGGTTTCGACCATCAAAAATCCTTCGGCGTGATCTTTGACCGGCATGATGTTCATACCCAAATGTTGATCGGTATTAAGCGCCGTAAGCTGCTTCAAAATTGCTGTACCGGATGTCGATGCGACCGATTTGCCTTTTAAATCAGTCAAGCTGGCGATATTGGATGATTTCTTGGCTAGCAAACGGGTGCCCGAAATGAATGAGGTCGGCGCAAACGCGACTTGATTTTGGCGCTCGATATTGTTGGTGGTTGAGCCGCATTCCAAATCTATCGTGCCGTTCGCCATTAACGGAACGCGGGTGGCGGAAGTAACCGGATTCATGACGACTTTTAAATCCGGCATGGCTAATTGCTTGCGTACCGCGTCCACCACCTTCATGCACAGATCAATTGAATAACCTTGATGCACTTGCTTGTCGTCCAAGTAGGAAAACGGGATGGAGGCGTCGCGCACGCCGAGAGTGATTTTGCCGCTGGATTTGATTTTTTTGAGAGTGCCGGTCAGCTCAGCGGAATTGGTCGGTGCTGTTTCAGCGAAGCTAGTCATGCCAACGCTTAATGCAATGGTTGCCGAGGTCGCGGCTATCAACTTGGATAATTTCATCTCATCTCCTTGGTTGTTAAAATGAAGCCAAGTAGTCTAACAAATCGAGATGAAAAAATTACCTAAATAACTAGTTAATTTTATAAGTATTAATACTTAAGAATAATCAGCGCAATTGCTCGCATTGCTTAAAAGAAAAAGACATGATTTGCAGGAAGTACTCCGACGCAAACCATGTGTTTTGTGTGGCAAGGCTAAAACAAGCAGCCTTTGCTTGAGCCGTTTTTAAGGATACAAACCGCGCATTTCCCGCGCTTGCAGAACCCGGGTGCAACCGATCAAGAATGCCGCTGTGCGCAGCGAGACTTTTTTGTCTTCCGCTACATGGCAAACTGCCTCAAATGCTTCGCTCATAATGCGAGTTAGGCGCAAATTGATTTCGTCCTCGGTCCAGAAATAGCTCGAAAAATCCTGCACCCATTCAAAGTAGCTAACCGTCACGCCGCCCGCGTTGGCGATCACGTCTGGCACCACCAAGACCCCTTTGTCATCCAAAATATCGTCAGCTTTTGGCGTCGTTGGGCCGTTCGCGCCTTCTAAAATAATTTTGGCGCGAATACGGTGCGCGTTATGTTCGGTGATTTGTTGCTCCAACGCTGCAGGAATCATGATGTCGCACTGCACATCCCAGAAATTTTCGCGGCTCATTTTTTCTTCCGCACCAGCAAAGCCCGCGACGCTGCCCGTTTCTTTGATATGCGCTTGCAACTTGATGACGTCTAGGCCATTGGAATGAAATACCGTACCGGCATGATCTTGCACCGCGACGATTTTTGCGCCCGCTTCATAAAATAATTTCGCTGCCACGCCGCCGACATTACCAAAGCCTTGCACCGCAATTTTGGCGCCTTTGATATCGAGCCCGATACGGTTTGCTGCGCCTTCACCCACCACAAATACGCCGCGCCCCGTTGCTTCGCGCCGACCTAAGCTGCCGCCTAACGAAATTGGCTTACCCGTGACCACGCCGGTTGCTGTGCTGCCTTCGTTCATCGAATAGGTATCCATCATCCACGCCATGACTTGCTCATTGGTGTTGACGTCCGGTGCCGGAATGTCTTTGTTTGGCCCGATGATGATGCCGATTTCGCTGGTGTAGCGACGGGTCATACGCTGCAATTCGCCTTGCGATAAGGTTTTAGGATCGACCCGAATCCCGCCCTTTGCGCCGCCGTAGGGAACATTGGCCGCCGCGGTTTTAATTGTCATCCAAGCGGATAAAGCCATCACTTCTGACAAGGTCACGTTTTGATGGAAACGCACGCCGCCTTTACCGGGACCACGCGAAGTATTGTGCTGCACCCGATAACCTTCAAAATGCGCGATCGTGCCGTCATCACGTTCAATCGGGACATCGACCACCAAGATACGCTTAGGGCGCTTTAATGTTTCCACCCAACGCGAGAGCGAACCGAGATACGGAGTTACCCGTTCGATTTGGGTGATGTAGTCGCCCCAAGGGCCGATTTCGTGCGGGGTTAAGTACGAAGGAATTTCGTGATGGGTGGTCATTTGTGGTGTCCTGAAAAATGAATAATGGGGTAATTCAAAATCAAGCCGCCACGATAGCGAAATCGTCGTTTGCGATCTAATGCTTTGTTTGCATGAAACTATGCATAAAACGCATAGTTTCGTTTTACTCAGATACCACTTTAAAAATAATCACGCGCGCCGCTTCTTGGTGCTGGTTTGTTGCGCCAGAAATTCCCATAAGCGATTGACTAACGCCTTGCCCGGTCGTTGCTCGGACGGACGTTGGCGGTACAGGCGGATCTGCATTTCCAACTCCCAATGCGGCACGCCTTTATCCGCGCGGGCCAACTGTTTGCGCTTCAATTCACGCACTACCGAGGATTCAGGTAAAAACGCAATGCCGTGACCTTCTAAAGCCATCATTTTTAAGCCTTCGGCCATGTCGGTTTCGTAGCGTTTATCGAGATGCGCGGGTGCGGGCGTATTCGATAAAATCACATCGACCATGCGATCTAGATACGCGTTATTGGTGTACGACAAAAACGGTAATGGTTTAGCGTGGGTACCCGGCAAGACAAAATGCGGTTCACCTTGGGCGTTGCACCGCGCATAGGCCCGTAAGGTTTCCACACCCATAATCATCATTTCATACTGGCTTTGATCCAACTGCACCGGTTGATGCGGATGGTGGTAGCACAGCATCAAGTCGCAACCGCCTTCGACCAAGGTCATCACCGCATCATGCACATTGAGCGCGAGTAGACGCGAATTGACTTGGCCGAAGGTTTTTTCGAGCGCGGTTAACCATTTCGGTAAATAGGTGAGCGACAGCGTATGCGGCACGGCAAAATCGATGACCTCTAATTGCTTGTTCGGTCGGCTGCGTAATAAAGACCGCGCATTACTGATTTGCCCGAGCATTTCAATCGCTTGCGCGTAAAACACTTCGCCCGCCGCCGTTAAGCGCGTGGGGTAGGAAGTGCGGTCAATTAAGTCCGCACCTAGCCATGCTTCTAAGGATTGAATTCGGCGCGAAAAAGCCGGTTGCGTTACATGGCGCAATTCGGCGGAACGACTAAAGCTTTGTGTTTCCGCCAGCGAGACAAAATCCTCTAACCATTTGGTATCCATCGTTAGTTAGCACTATTCATTTTCGATCTATTCATCATACCAATTGGGTTGGCGTCGTAACTGGTTGAGTTGCTGGTTCTGCCTCATCGGCCCACAAATCCAACTCTGGCTGCGCTTGCTGGCGCGCCCACATTTGGGCATAGACGCGATCTAGGGCGAGCAATTCGGTATGCGTTCCACTTTCCACAATTCGGCCGTGCTCCATGACTAAAATTTGCGCGGCATCGACGATGGTTGATAAGCGATGGGCAATCACCAAACTAGTTCGGCCTTGAGCAATTTCTTTGAGTTGCGTTTGGATAGCCTGCTCCGATTTAGAATCAAGCGCCGAGGTCGCTTCATCAAAAATTAAGATCGGCGGATTTTTTAGAATCGTTCGCGCAATTGCGACACGTTGTTTTTCACCGCCCGACAATTTTAATCCGCGCTCGCCCACCATCGTCGCATAACCGTCCGGTAATCCTTGGATGAATTCGTGGATGTAAGCCGCCTTGGCCGCTTCCACAATTTGCTCATGCGTAGCGCCCGGCTTACCGTAGGCGATGTTGTATTCAATGGTGTCGTTAAATAACACCGTATCTTGCGGAACGATGCCTATTGATTGTCGCAACGACGCTTGGGTAATCGCCCGTATCTCTTGCCCAGCAATGGTGATCGCACCTTGTTGAATATCGTAAAAACGGAACAGCAATCGCGCCAAGGTTGACTTACCCGAACCGCTCGCGCCAACCACAGCCGTTGTCACGCCAGCAGGCATGGCGAAGGACACCTGATGCAAAATTTGGCGATTGGTTTCATAGCTAAAATCGACCTGATCGAACTTAATTTCAGGCCCGGCCTGATCGCGTATTTGCAATGGCTGCGCATTAGGCGCATCGGCGATTTCGCGGTGTTGCTCCAAGAGTGAAAACAACTTTTCCATATCCGCCAAACTCTGTTTAATTTCGCGGTACAAAACGCCCAAGAAATTAAGCGGCACATACAGTTGCAGCATAAAGCTATTGACCAAGACCAAATCACCCAAGGTCATATTGCCCGCGATAACGCCTACTGTTGCGCGCCACAAAATCAAGCTCACGGCAATGGCGATAATGGTGGATTGACCGATGTTTAACAGCGATAACGAGGTTTGTGATTTAACGGCTGCGTTTTCATAATTACGCAGTCCAACGTCGTAGCGCGCCGCTTCCATTTCTTCGTTGCTGAAGTATTTAACGGTCTCGTAATTGATGATCGAATCAATTGCACGCGTGTTTGCTTTAGAATCCAACTCATTCATCGTGCGACGGAAATGCGTGCGCCATTCGGTCACAGAAATCGTAAATACAATGTACAACGCGAGCGCGCAAAAGGTGATGATGGAAAACCACTTATCGTAGTGCAGCACCAAATAGCCCAGCACCATCGTGATTTCAATCAAGGTCGGGAAAATACTAAACAGCGCGTAAGAAACCAAGGACGAAACCGCCCGCGTACCGCGCTCAATATCGCGCGTCATGCCGCCGGTTTGGCGATTCAAATGAAAGCGCAGCGACAAGCCATGTAAATGGCGAAAAACTTGCAGAGCAATCGTCCTGACGGCACGTTGCGTAACGCGCGCGAACACAAATTCGCGCAGTTCGGTAAACACCGACGTGGACAGACGCAAGAAACCGTAAGCCAGCAAAATCCCAACGGGCAAAGCGATCGCCGTGGCATTGCTGCCCGGCGTCAAACTATCAATGAGTCGTTTCAACACCAGCGGCACACCGACCACAGCCATTTTGGCAAAAACCAAACAAACCAGCGCGATGCAAACGCGGCCCTTATAAGCCCATAAATACGGCAGCAAAGTTTTGATCGTGGCCCAATCGCTGTGCGCGGCGGGAACACGGGAATTAGAAGGAGGCGGAACCGAATTGGATGAGCGACGCATGAGAGAATGGCCTATAATTTTGATTGCCCAATTGTAACGCTTACAGGAATTATGATGTCATCATCCAGCACAACTCCCCCCTCCACCAACCACACCACATTGCCGACTCGAATGCCCCAGTTGCGCGTGATGCCGATGCCGGCGGACGCCAATATTCACGGTGACGTATTTGGTGGTTGGATCATGTCCCAAGTCGATATCGCTGGAGCAATCCCCGCAGCGCGGCGTTCAAACGGCCGTGTTGCAACCATTGCGGTCAATTCATTTCTGTTCAAACATCCGGTATTCGTGGGCGATTTATTATCGTTTTATGCCGACGTAGTCAAAGTTGGTCGCACTTCCATCACGATTTATGTGGAAGTTTATGCCGAGCGCAATCGCTTAGAAGCCGATACCGTGAAAGTGACGGAAGCCACGCTGACCTATGTGGCGACCGATGAAAACAGGAAGCCGCGCGTTATTCCGCCGTTAAGTGAGCTCTAATCAGGGACCGCTAATTATTGTTGTTATTCCGTCCTAAAACTAAAAAACCAGTTTCTGCCGAAAGCAAAAACTGGTTTTTTTTATTACTACTTAACTTTCACTCACTCCAATTAATCGACTTTTTTCTCATCCCGTAATTGGCGACGTAAAATTTTGCCTACATTGGTTTTTGGTAATTCAGATCTGAATTCGATATGTTTTGGCTTCTTGTAGCCGGTCAATTCGTGCTTGCAATAGTCCAGCAGATCTTCCACCGTCAACGCAGGGTCTTTTTTGACCACGTACAATTTAACCGCTTCGCCCGAATGTTGATCTGGCACACCTACGCAAGCGCATTCCATCACGCCCGGATGCATCGCAACCACTTCTTCGATTTCGTTCGGGAAAACGTTAAAGCCAGAGACCAAAATCATGTCTTTTTTACGGTCCACAATTTTAGTAAATCCACGCTCGTCCATCACGCCGATGTCACCAGTTTTAAAGAAACCATCTAGCGTCATTACCTTGGCGGTTTCGGCTGGATTATTCCAATAACCAGCCATGACTTGCGGACCGCGAATGGCGATTTCACCGGATTGGCCTAATGGAACAGGCACGCCGTCATCGTCCAAAATACGCAATTCAGTTGAAGGAATTGGTAAGCCAATGTTGCCGGAATATTCGGTCGCATCAAACGGATTGGCTGAAGCAATCGGTGACGTTTCAGACAAACCGTAACCTTCGTAAATGCAGCTGCCAGTGACTTGCGCCCAACGATCAGCAACAGGTTTTTGCATCGCCATCCCGCCACCCATGCTGACTTTGAGACGCGAGAAATCGACTTTGGCAAAATCGGGTTGATTGAGCAAACCATTGAACAAGGTGTTCAACGCTGGGAACATATCGACTTTGTGCTTCATCAATTCTTTAATAAATCCGGGCATGTCGCGCGGATTTGGAATCAACAAATTCATCGCGCCTAAGCGCATTCCCATCAAACCGCAGACCGTCAACGCAAAGATATGATAGAGCGGCAACGCGCACACCATCGTCATTTGCTCGTGGCTGGCATTTTTCTTCAAAGCGGGTTGAAACCAAAAATCCGCTTGAATCACGTTGGCCACAATGTTGCGATGCGTGAGCATGGCACCTTTGGATACGCCGGTAGTGCCGCCGGTGTATTGCAAGAACGCGATGTCGTCCATGCTAAATTGGACTGGCTTCAATGAGAGTTGCGAAGCGCTCGACAACATGCTGTTGAAGCTGATCGAACCGGGCAAGGAAAACGCTGGCACCATTTTTTTAACGTGGCGCACGACCAAGTTCACGATGCCGCCTTTTAGCGTGCCGAGCAGGTCACCCATGCTAGCGACAACGACATGCTTAACGTTCGTTTTTGCGATAACTTGTTCTAAGGTGGTGGCGAAATTTTCTAGAATAAAAATCGCTTCCGCGCCTGAATCTTTCAACTGATGTTCTAACTCACGCGGCGTGTACAGCGGGTTGACATTCACGACGCTATAACCCGCGCGGATGATACCGGTCATGGCGATCGGATATTGCAACACGTTAGGCATCATGATCGCCACGCGCGCACCTTTTTGCAGGCCTTTGCTTTGCAACCAAGCCGCCAGTTTCAATGACATCGCATCGAGTTCAGCAAACGTGATCGATTTATCCATGCACATAAAGGCTGGGCGATCAGCGAACTTTTTGAACGACTCATCAATTAACTGAGCCAGTGACTTATATTGGGAAATATCGATCTCGGAAGGCACGCCTTGTGGGTAGGAAGCTAACCAAATCTTATCCATTGATTCCTCTTGTCTCATTGTGTTTTTGTGTGAGTCGATCTGAATTGCTAACTGTTCAAATCTGACGGCGAAATATCCGCAAATGCTAAGTCATTGAAGTGCTTTGGCGCAAGTTGTTTCACCAAAATGGAATTTTCATTCTAGTAGCGCGCCAGAATGGTGCAAGGCGATTTGATGGCGATATTTATATCGATTTAACGATTACTCCGATTAGCGCCGGGCTTATTACGGTTTAACCGAGCTTTTCGACTTCCACCAACACATCATAAAACGTCGCCCCGCCACCCATATCGGTTACGCGTTGGCTGGTTACGGCATTAGCATTTTGCCCATCTGCAGCTAGCTTTTTCCACCAAATCGACAGCCCTACCACGACGCCTGCGCGCGCTTTGTCGGTCACGCGAACTCGTGCTTGCATACTGCCGCGTTGATTGAAAATCCGCACCAAGTCGCCCGTCTGAATGGCGCGACTTTTGGCGTCGGAGGGATGCATATCGAGGTGAGGTTCCCCTTCGGTATCGCGCAGACTTTTAACATTCACAAAAGTGGAATTCATGAAGTTACGCGCTGGCGGCGAAATCATCGCCAAGGGATACTGTTGCGCCAATTCAACATTACTCTGCACCGCTTCGTACGGTGGAATGTAAGTCGGCAGCGGATCAAGGCCTGCTTGCAACATTCGCTCAGAATAGAATTCGCATTTGCCGGATGGTGTTAAAAAGCCACCGTACGCGAAAGGCGCTGCTGGTAGATTGAGTTTTTGCCAGCCAGAGCGCTTGAGCGATTCCCAATCAAAATGCACGGCTTTGCTGTCGTCAGTGCGGAAAGCCTTGGCCGCCATTTGATCATCGGTTTCGGTAAAGCAGGAATCGGTATAAGCCATTTTTTGCGCCAACAAGCGGAAAAATTCGGTGTTCGATTTCGCTTCACCCAACGGTGCAATCGCCGGATTATTGGCCATCATGTAATAGTGGCCGTAAGTGCTGTGCACATCCACATGTTCTAGCTGCGTGGTAGCGGGCAAAAGTATATCAGCGTAATCGGCGGTGTCAGTTTGAAAATGCTCCAATACAACCGTGAACAAATCTTCACGCGCAAAGCCTTGCGCCACTTTGTTGGAATCGGGAGCAATGGCTAAAGGATTGGAGTTGTAGACGATCACCGCCTCAATCTGAGGCCCGAAGTCGGGGCTGGACGGGCGCAATAAATCGTCACCAATGGTGGTCATATTAATGGTTCGAATCGGCGTATCTTGCGGCATTAAATCAGGACGCTGCAAGTAAGCATTGTTCTTGGGGAATCCGGCCGAGAGCGACAACATCGCTCCGCCAGCAGGATTGCGCCACGCACCAGTCAAGGCGGGTAAGCAAGCAATATTGCGTACCGCCATACCGCCACCGTGTACCCGTTGCATCCCATAATTTAAGCGAATCAACGCGCCGTTTCCTGCGCGGCAGCATTCGCCATAATCACGCGCTAATTGAATTACCTCTTCTGAATTAATACCGCAGATTTGCGCGGTGCGTTCCGGAGTCCATTCTGCAACCCGTTGGGCTAATTGCTCAAAGCCCAACGTGTAGTTGGCGATGTAATCCGCGTCGATTAGGTTTTCGCTGATCAATACATGCATCAGGCCTAACGCCAAAGCACCATCACTACCTGGGATCAAAGCAATATGTTGGTGGCATTTTTCCGCAGTCAGCGAGCGATAAGGGTCGATCGCGATTAACTTGGCACCAGCGCGCTTTGCCTCCTGCACTCGGGTCCAGAAGTGAAGATTGGACACGATGGAATTGGAGCCCCAAATGATGATTAACTTACCGTTTTGGGCTTGTTCCACGTCGGTCCCGAGCGAGCCGCCGATGGTATATTTGTAACCGGTCGCCCCCGCCGTTGCGCAGATCGTGCGATCTAACAAAGACGCGCCAAAGCGATGGAAGAATCGATGCGCCATTGCTTCGCCTTGCAACAATCCCATCGTCCCCGCGTAACTGTAAGGCACAAGCGCCTGTGGGTTAGCCGCTGCAATCGGTTTGAGCTTAGCGGCGATCATTTCTAGGGCTTCATCCCAACTGATGCGCTCAAATTTGCCTTCCCCTTTTTTGCCGACGCGCTTTTGCGGATACAGCAAGCGATCAGCGTGGTAAGTGCGTTCGGTATAGCGCGCAACTTTAGTGCACAACACGCCGGCAGTGGTTGGATGATCAGGATCGCCCTTGACTTCGGTCGCCACACCATCGACCACGGTGGTCAATAAGGCGCAGGTGTCGGGGCAATCGTGCGGGCATACGCCGCGTACTATGGAGCTGCTCATGGTGATCCAATCTGACTAATAAATTTCTAAAGTTACTGGCAATTAGGTCGGAAGTTTATCTGGAATTTGACCAAGGCGAATTCCAGCATTAGTCGCTTCTAAGTCCAACAAGGCCGCAGACTGATCGGCGCTAGGAACCGACGACAGTAAGCGCCGATAGACCGCCGTGATCAATTCTGCTTGCGCTAATTTTAAGTGAGCGTGATTGGCAGCGTCGAGAATGTTTTCCATGTCTTTGGCCTGGCTTTTTACTTGACCACCGGGCAGAAAATTACGCTCCAACATACGCTGACCATGCACCTCCAAAATACGACTTTCTGCAAATCCCCCACGCAATGCTTGCCGCACGGCAGCCGGGTTAGCACCACCGGCTTGCGCCAACAATAATGCTTCAGCGACTAAATTGAGCGTTCCACCCACGATGAGTTGATTACATAATTTAGCTAGCTGACCAGAGCCGACATCGCCGACTAAAGTTGCCGTTCCCATCGCGTTCAAAAGTGGTTGGATTCGTTGAAAAATAGGGTCGCTTGCACCGACCATAATCGCAAGTGTTCCTTGTTCGGCCCCGACGACTCCGCCAGATACAGGGGCATCCACAAAGGTTATTTCTTGTGTGATTAATAACGAATTTAGTGCGAGCGCTTCCGATTGCTTGGTCGAACTCATATCAATGACGATTGCACCGCGCTTGATATGGTGCTTGGCCTGAGTAATCACATCAAGAACTATCGGACCCGATTCCAGCATCGTGATGACGATATCAGCATCACTGACTGCTTGCGATAATTTGTCCGCAAATAATGCGCCTTGTTCAGCGCAGGCTAGGGCTTTTTCCGCTGTGCGATTCCAAACAGTGACCTGAAATCCAGCCTGTAGCAAGCGCTCGACCATCGGTTTCCCCATCAAACCAATACCCAAAAATGCAATGCGTGGCGTAGTCATGCTTTACTCTCAAAATCAGTTAGTACTGGTTGAATTTGCGCTAAAAGATAGAGTTTAACAGCAGCTTGAATGGACTCATAGGCACTTGGAGATTCCTCCGCTACTTTTCAAAATGAAAAGATAGCGCGTCTGGAATGGATGAGAAAAGGATGGCGATGGTTAAACAACTGAACGTAGCGTTGAGCCTATTCCCACTCCGTTGAAATGCTGCAGGTGATTCGGCAGCTTTTTTGCTTTTCTATCTGTTGAACGCTAAATAGCGATAGAAAATGGACCGTGGACACGCAGGCAGGAGGCTTGAAGGAAAGCACTTAATATTGAAACGGCCAACTAGGTTCCAGCAAAACACTATCAACGTCGCGGGAGCAGAAGATTTTTTCTGGCGCATTGCAAATAAGTTCAAAGACAAGACATGAACGAGACTAATAAAGCCCATCATCCCGTGATTGACACCAGCGAGGTCAAAAAAATAAAAAACCGTCACCGAAAATATGTGAACAATTCAGCTGAGCAGTCTGCAAAGATCGTAAAGAACTCATCCGCACCACAAGCCGATCAGCCGTGCCCGCTGCCGAGCAAGATGTGCGGAACCGGATAGGGCATAAAAAAACCCCCGC
>NZ_SMYL01000007.1 GCF_004358105.1 Sapientia aquatica
AGCAACTGTACAAAAACGCGCCTGTGGATTCCGAAATCGGGACAATTTCAAGATCGCCGTATATTTCCATTGTGGCGGGCTTGACCTTTATCCGACTTCAGCGACCCACAGGAAAGTCTGATGAATCAAAACATTTGGGGAAAGCCAGGAATTTAAACCCGATACCGTGGAATCACTGCTCCAAGATATGGAGGGCAATATTTGGATTGGAACGCAGAGAAACGGCTTACTATTTTGGGATAGTGCCAGAGGTAAATTCCAATATTTACGGGATGACACCCGAAGTCTGAAGAACATGTCTGACGACACGGTGCAATCCTTATTTCAAGATCGCACCGGAACATTATGGGTCGGTACTTGGGACAAAGGTGCGGGCTATATTGATCTTGCCGGCGGCGGCTTTTCTAGCGTGATGTCTTCTCAAAATTTTGGTGCCTCGTTGACCAATGAGCGAATTCAGACAATTTCAGGAGATGCGGCAGGAAACATCTATGCTGGAACGATGGGTGGTCTGAGCGTTATCGACATACAAAACAATGTCACCAAATCTATTCTGGTGAGCGGTAAGTCGCCGACTTTGGACGACCGCGAATCGGTGTATTTTATCGTGCGCAAAGATCCGACTTCTCTTTGGGTTGCCAGCAATCAGGGGATCTTGGTATTTGACACCAAGCAGGGCAAGTACGTCACTAAAAATAAATTTGCCAGCTTCAGTAAATACACCAATGTCTTTTCATTGATGGTCGATCATCGGCAATTATTGTGGATTGGCACCCACAACGGGTTGTACCGCTTAGACCCGAAGTCAGACACAACAGAAGCGTTTTTGCATGATTCTAGTAATCCTGCCAGCATTCCCGACGATGCCGTTGAACCACTTCTTGAAGATAGCCAACATCGAATTTGGATCGGTGCCGACTCTGGTTTGGAGATGTTTAATCCGGCTACCAATAAGTTTGTCATCTTTAAAAATTCGCCCAACGACAAGGACAGCATAGGCTCGGGCGCAATTACATCGTTGTACGAAGATTCACAGAAAAGACTTTGGATTGGGAGTGAATCTGGACTGAGCGTTGCCTTTGTCAATCAAGACAATGACATTAAATTCCGTTTTTTTCCGACAGAGTCCCTAGTGGATTGCGTCTTGGAGGGAAGCGATGGAAATCTGTGGCTGAGCACAGATAATGAAATACTTAAATTCGATCCAAATCAGTTCGAGTTTAAAAAATTCATGATCCAAAATAGCCAGCCCAAAGCAGAGTTCTACTTCAACTCCTGTTACAAGGACATCAACGGAACAATGTATTTTGGTGGCGCCCAGGGAATGGTTTATTTCAAGCCCGGCAGCGTTTTTGGAAACTCCTATTCGCCTAATGTCGTCATCACAGATTTCCAAATACTAAATCGCTCAATACGCAGGAAAGGCAATTATCAAGGCGTGGAGTTAGATCATGCCATCCAAGAGGTACGGCACATACAGATTCCGAACGACTTTAATTCATTTTCAATTGAGTTCGCCGCGCTACATTTTGCCGACCCCGTAGCCAATAAATACATGTACCGCTTGGATGGCTTTGACCAAGGCTGGATTTCAACCAATGCTGATCGCCGCTTCGTGACGTACACCAATCTTAATCCGGGTGTTTATACATTCAGAGTCAAAGCTGCAAATAAAAACGAAGTGTGGAGCGCAAACGAAACGACCTTGGTAATCGAAATTTTTCCGCCGTTTTGGAAAATATGGTGGGTACAGTGGTTGATGGTTATTGCTGCTGCGCTGTCACTGTTTTCGTTTTACCGCTACCAAATCGGAAAAGTAATTTGTCAACGCGATGAGTTAGAGCGGATGGTGGCGAACAGGACTCAAGAAATTCGCCAGCAAAATTTTAATAAATCAAAGTTCATTGCCGATGCGGTGCACGATTTAAAGCAGCCGTTGCAGGCAATCACTAATTTTTTAGCCGCTACAAGAAGCGCCATTTCGAACAAAAATTATCCTAAGAGCCGAGAGCTAATTGATTTGGCGCAGGACGCCACTCAGGTAATGCGAACAACCTTTGGATCGATATTGGAGTTGTCCAGGTTAGAGTCCGGCTTGATCGAAGCAGAGTGCTCGGTGTTTAATCTAAAAGACATCATTGAAGAGCTCGTTCTCTCGGCAAGCGCCACAGCGGAAGCAAAAGGTGTGCGATTAGTTGTTCGACAAAACCCAGCGAATTCCTATTTCGTTGATAGTGATCCAGTTTTATTGCGAAGAGTAATTGCCAATCTATTGTCCAACGCAATTAAGTACAGCGATGTGCAAAAAGCGCATTGTCCCAAAGTGATTATCGGTTTGGTAGCGCGTAAAGATGTTTGCAGAATATATGTGGTTGATAACGGTATCGGTATTCCTCATTCGGAACAGGAAAATATATTCAAACCTTTTTTTCAAATCCATCATGAGAAGCCCGGATTTGGCGATGAAATGGGAATGGGGTTGGGGTTATCAATTGTCAACGCCATCATTAATTTATTACCGAATCATAAGCTGTTCTTTAAGTCAGTCGTTGGTGCCGGAACTAGGTTTTATGTTGATGTTCCGCGCGCCGATGAGCAAGACGCGCCATTTGGTAATTTGGTTAATCAAAGTCATATCACAGAAATAAAAACCGAAGTCGCCGGACTTTTTGTTTTGTATGTCGAGAATGATATGTTGGTGAGAAATTCTACCGAGGCACTATTTCAAGCCTTCGGGATTTTGTGCCAAGCAGTAGGTTCCATCGAAGAATTGCACGCGGAATTGCCCAATATTCTTAGGAGACCAGATATTCTATTGGTCAATTATTACTTACCCAATGGATTTACGGCGTACAAAGCAATCGACATTATTCGTAGCGAGTTTGAGCATACGATACCGACGATTGTCGTTACTGGCAATCCGAAGGAAGTTAGTCTGTCCGCTGCTCTTGGACAGACCATCTTGCTTCAAAAGCCTGTTTCAGCAGAAGTCTTAATAAATGAAATTCATCGATTAACTAGCGTAGATGATTTGGGGGAATTATGAATTCAGACCAAGGGCCGCATATTCTTTTGCTTGAAGATCAAGCCTTAGTTCGAGCAGGCATGCGCGAGCTAATTCTGATGGCAGAGCCAAAAGCGAAGATATTAGAGGCGTCCAATTTTAGTCAAGCCACCGATTTTCTGAGCAAGGAGTCGATCCAATATGCTTTTCTAGACGTCGATTTGAAGGCCGATAAAACAGGCATCGATGTACTCGCTTTCATCTCAAGCAATGAGATCAATGTGCGTGCGATTATGTTGTCTGGCAATTCAGAGAAGGAAGTTGTTCTCGATTCCATTAATTCTGGTGCTTGTGGCTTCATCCCGAAGAGCATGGACGGCAACGATGTGTTTCGCCAAGCGATCGATACGGTGCTGAGTGATCGCATTTTTTTGCCGTTAGATTTTCTGCAAAGTCCCAGCAAAGTAGCCAAGGAAAATTATAGCGAACCCATTTCTAACGATGATTCTCCCTTGGTTTCGGGACGAAGTCTGCAAGTTCTTTATTATATTTGTCAGGGTCTTCCTAATAAATCGATTGCGCGTAAATTAAAAGTAGAAGAAGGCACGATACGCAAACATTATGTGCCGAAACTATTTGCCGCTTTCAAAGTGGCCAGACGTTCGGAGCTAATTATTGAGGTGTCCAAGCGTAGGATAAAAATTCCACGATTTGACGATTAACAATCGGATCGCTTAGTTGAAATCCTTTGCGGTGCGCCAGTGCGCTGAACATTGGCAGCCAACAGCATGAAGCTTAGCTGGCCTTATTTGCGTAAATAGAACAATCACCGAATTCCGACGGATGACACCGTTAGCGTTGCTGAGCTAACTCAATTTTCTTTAAATGGTTGCTGCCTAATCGTATTTCAGATAATCGAATAATTCACGGGTATTTAAATAAAGGTAGGAACCATTAATAACCCGTTGATGATGTCCTCGCGTGACGACAAGATGTGGAGCGCCTTGGATTAACAGATTACGCATACGATTCTGGGTCACGATGGTGGTTGATGCATTGAGGATTAACAGCTCATTGTCCTCGTCAACAAAGCGCCGTATCGCGTCGGTGAATCGATACTCCCTCATTATCTCTACTAAAACCTTTTTCTTGGTCACATCAAGCCCATGAATGAATCGCGCTTCTTGGATGTTTATCAGTGCTTCAAGGGCTCTTTTTGGCTCGCAAATGTTGACTGCTGTTAGGGCCAAAATTGCTTGACTCGAATCAAATGGGCTTTCTGAATTTTCAAGAATATGCCGGTATTTCTCACTAAATACGCGCCCAGTCAATTGTTCAATGCGCTTGCAGTTGTGCCACGAATAGGTCGCAAAATGACGATCGACAGGATGCTTCCCGGTTTCGGCATACAGTCCAGATGGACAGAGTTCAAGAGTAATATTTTCTAGGTTCTGTATTCGCTTCAGTGTCGCTGATGCGCCGTAACACCATTCGCAGAATGGATCGAAAAGGTAACTGACATGAGTGGGCTGTTGCATCATCTTCCTTTTTAATTATCTACAATTCTTATGCAATCGAAATGGACTTATGACTGGCATCCATTGCGATGATTAAACTTGGTCGCGACTAAAAAAATGCTGAATTTGCCGACCTAAATCTTTTATTGTCTATCGATCAAAAAGTGTCGCTGGACGTGTAAATTTCTTCGCCCTAGCTGGGTTGTGTTAAGCGCTCATCTGTCGCAATTCGAATTGCCTCAGTTCCGTAAAGGTCAGATCAGAATTGGGTAAATGGAATTTCAGGCTCTCGCAGCTTGGGTCGTCGAAGTCAATCATTGAATACTCCCGTGATTTAATCTCCGTGCAAATATTATTGATTTCAACATGGGGAGGCGACCAGCAATTGGTCTGCGATAGACGCGGAATTGTCGCCAGAGATTGCGACGTAATAGAGATAACAGAGCGAACATATTTATTTTTTAAAAACGGTATAAATCATTGGTCGCATTTTTGATCGGATACCATTCACCCTACCGGATCCAAATTTTCAAACTACATTAAATTCTGTGCCAAAACGATGATCGTTATGTGAAAGCGTATTTCCTAAAGAGGCAGTTTCGGACCTGAGGATGTTTCTCTCGTTTTTGATCGATCCGCAATTGGTTACATTGTGTAACGATATTGATCTTCTACTCAGGGACTCGCAACTGGACAAAAGTCATGTTTTGGTTTTTTCAAACCTATGACCTTGGGCAATTTGATGTTGGCTTACTACAAAAAAGAGAGCGGGGCGAATCGGCTGGCGCAAGGCCGAATCTAGTGAGATGGTTTTCGTTGAAGTGTATTCGTCTGGATGGAGCAGCAATAGGACGGGGCATGCATCGGAATGACTCTTTTTTACCGAGGTCGCTTTTTGAATTTTGTGAGGCTATTTGGGTAGATGATTAAGCTAAGGCGAATATGACGCCATATGTTGGGTTTCGGAGTTGGGTTGCTTTTCGCTGAGTAGTGGCTCCCGTTTCACTAAAATTGCGTCGATTTTTGTATCTAACGTCACCGCCGCAAATGGCTTCACAATAAATCCATCGGCGCCCGCATTCATGGCGGCGATGATATTTTCTTTCTTGGCCTCGGCAGCAATGATGAGTACGGGGAGATGATTAAATTTCTTGTCGGACCGGATGGTTTTTATCAGCGATAGCCCATTGGTATTTGGCATGTCCCAATCGGTAATTACAAAATCAATTGGAGCTTGTAAGCCCGTTGATCGCAAAAGCTGCAAAGCCTTTTTCCCATCTTCTGCTTCCGAGAATTTCGTGTAATCAAGCTCTCTTAACGTTCTGACGATGATGCCGCGCATGCTAGGCAAATCATCGACGATGAGGAAGTGGAGTTTCGGAATCATTGTATTCGGGAGAAAATTTGGCGAAGCTTTTTGAAAACCTTGATCACTTTTAAATTAATGCGCTGTCCGTGCTTAGTTGGATTTCCCTAATTCCCTATTTCTGCCATGTGCTCAAAGCATGCTCATTACTTAGTTTGCTTGCGTGCTGATACTAAAAATTACTAGTTGTGTTCGCGTGGTTTGGCTTTGAAATAACCGTTTGTCAGTGGGAAGCGTTTTTCTCTAAAAATGATTTGAGCTACTAATGCATAAAGCGTGTGCGAAAGATTTTTTTTTAAAATTGGCACATTGAATTACACGAATTAACGATTAAGATTTGCTCAAATAGCAGCAACGAGCTACATCGCTTTAACGTCGAGCGCAGTATTTCACGACTGTTTTTTTAGAACAATGCGACATTTGTCGGGTTGCTTAAAAAGGACTTTTTTGGGGAAGGGGAGATGGTGAAGAGCGTGGAACAAAGTATGGAAAATTGCGCGCACGCAGAGGCGTATGGTGCTTTTTGGGCGTAGGTGTTTGCAGCGATGGATGTGTTTGTTCTTAAAGCCGATTGCTAAGTTAATTGATTTGGTGGGAGGTTTTTAGGTCGCATTCAGGGGCTTTAAACGGCTTACTAGTCCTACTATCGCTAAACCTGCTGAGCGTATTGAATCGATTTTTTCCGTAGGCGGTCGTTCTTAATCAGTCCCGCTATTTTGTCGCCGGGTTGACAAATAAATGATTTAGCTCGCCTGATGCTCTTGCTTTTACTAGCGCAGAATTGAGACGATTTAAGTAAGCGTCGTTGTATCCAGGAGCGACTGCGAAGTGATTAGAGATCACCGCTGCCGGCTTGGGAACGATGCAGAACGGGTTTGTTTTCATCGAGCCGGTTTCTAGATTTGCCAAGCGCCCGTATTGACGAATTCGCGAGTCTAGCGCCGCATCAGCGGTTTTCATTTGGCTATAAATTAAATGTCCGTCTTCACGTTTTTTCAGCAATTCTTGCAGGCTTGATTCGAAGTCATGAAACTCATAGGCTAGTATCACGCGGTCATTTAATATCTTATCCAGCTCTTCGCCATACGAAGCGTCTCGCATTACTCCTATCGTTTTCCCTGTTAGATCTTCCAGTTTATCGAAGACGAATTTGGTATCGCATCGTTTGACTATCCATACATAGTCATAATAAATTGGTTCGCTAAATTTAAAACTGAGGGCTCGTTTTTTTGTGATCGAAGCACCGTATAAAAAGCCGTGACCATTTTTTGCTAAAAAGAGTGCCTGCTTCCAGGGATAGCGCTTGAATTCGAAATGCACATTTGTTTCTTTTTCAAGATACTGAAAAAATTCTGTCGTCTCTTTATTGAACGGAATCACTTTATCCGTTGAATCAAGATTCCTGTTGGTGAGAATAGTGATCGTCTGAGTTTCTTGGCCCAGCGCTGGACTAGTCAGAATAACTAAGGCGAGTAGTGTGATGACAGAAGTGAACATAATAGTTGACTGCGATTTAAGGCCGTCCCGTATTTTATAGTAATGCCGCGCTGTAATATCCATGGGTGATAAAAGTAGCTAATGTCGTATCAGTCAATTAAACCATTCCGTTGCTAGACATGATTTCTCTCCAAAACGTGGCGAAAGACTCGTATTAATTCGACCGATTTATGTTGTTCGCGCTGGTTAAATTTCAAATTCGATCCTCTTGGTGGTGAAGTCTACCTTGTTAGAATATAGTGCTTTATTCTCGACCAATTCATTTTTAGTCCGCTATTCAGAAGGCATTTATTTCGGCCTGATCGGATTCTTATTTATTTGGTCATTGTTATAATTCAATAAATATAAAATGAAGCTTAAATCTCTTTATGCAGGTGTTTTGCTATTGGTATTTTTTACATTCAATGTAGTGTTTGCTCAACAGGATTTCAAATCTACTTTGCAACCTCGCCCAGATTCCGCTCGCGTTAACTTGTTTTTTTCCAGCAGTGTTAAAACAGATTCAACTATCGAACCTTTGTTGCCGGAGACCATTGGCGTTATTCGTTATCTAGAACAGGAACTTGGTTTTAAATTCGACTTAGTAAGAGAGCCTTGGAAGCGTGCACTGACCTGAACGATGGCGGGCGAAGGGATCATTATTGGTATTTCTAAAACGAATGAGCGACTTCAATATTTTGATTTTTCTGAGGCACTTTCTGAGGACAATGTGTGGTTGGTTACGCGTTGCGACAAGATTTTCCCGTTTAAAACGCTAGACGATCTTAAAGGTAAAACAATAGGCGTTGTGCGGGGAGTAAGCGCGGGCGAGGAATTTGATGGGCAAGCTAACAGACTCTTTAAAATTGACGATGATACCGACGTTACCGAGGCGCGATTTATCAAACTCTACAATGGTCGGGCTGATGCATTAATTTATTTGAAAACCGCAAACTCGACATCATCAGAACTTGCGCGTGAATTAAATCAACGGTATTTGCCGGTGGAGGCAAAAATCAGCGCGGCGAGCCCTACTTTTTGCGTGCTGGACAATCCAGTGGTGTCGGTTTCCGTGCACATTGCTCAGAGAAAAGGTCTTGACCAAAGCCCGCTTCAACGTATCAACAAGGCGATTATTTCGGGAAAACAAAATGGAAAATTAAAACGTGTGACGGCGAGTAAATGAGTCCAGTCCAATAACCCAGAAAGAGAAAATTGATCAACGCCGCTTTGCTATTAGTTTAAGTTGGCTTTCGAATTAGTGAAAATTAATTTAATTCTACCGCTACGTTTTCCATGTTCAATCGCCTTGCTTATTTTAGTCATTTCGCCTTGGTATTTACCTTTAGCACAGGCAAAATGAATCGTGTCAAAAAAAATAGGCGTGTAGGCTACAGTAAATTCTTGCGCAGCGATGTGCTGATCACTGAAGGTTGGGAACAGGTTTTTGATGAGGTAGGCTTTCAATTCGGCGCCGGAATCAAACTCAGAATCTAGGCGACGTCCGATCCAGAGCATTCCATTATTCCGCCCTGAAAATAATTTCTGAAATCGTCGTTCCATCGACAAGGTGTCATCATCTACTTTGAAGATCGTTGCTTTCGCTGCTTCAAATTCAAAACCATAGCTTGCTCCGCGCTCTACTCCGATTATTTGCCCTAACAAGTCTTTCGGGCTGTGGACCTTAACTTGTTTCTTACCCGCGCTGATTAGCCAAATTTTCTCTACCCAAAAAGGCTCAGAAAAATCGTAATCGATGATGCGTTCAGGAGATTTTGAAAAACCAAATAAGAATCCCTGACCATTTTTTGCGTATTCTTTTGCGCGGTTCCACGGCAGCACCACAATCTTTAGAGACAGGCCTGTTTCGGATTCCAAATAGCGCACAAATTCGTTGATATCTCGACTCACTTCAGCGGGCCGCCCATGAATATCTAACACCTCTCCGACATACACTGGAATCGAGTTCTGAGCGAGGGTTGGAGTGAAAATACTCGAACCCCCAAAAATAAGGGATGCAAAAATTAACTGTCGTGAGTGCCAAGTGAGAAAGTCAAACATAAGTAAGGTCGCGCATTAGCAGTAACAATTTGAGTGGCGATTCAAGTTAGCGTTGATTGTCACTCGATTTCGGTGATGGTAACTTGTTCGTCAAAGTAATCGCTTGCCGCATGGGCTAATCGCCGATTGCCCAGTTCGCTATCGTGGCGATGACTTTAAGAATATGCGAGCGAGTTCGCCGGACGCTTTGGCCTTTATGAGCGCAGCATTAATTTTCTCTAGATAGGCGTCGTTGTAGCCTGGTGCGACCGCGAAATGATTGGATATAACTGTTGCGGGCTTAGGTACGACGCAGAAGGGCTTTGTTCTCATGGAGCCAGTTTCTAAACTGGCCAAGTCGGCATATTGATGGTTGAGCATATCCATTAATGCGTCAGCTTTTGATTCACTGTAAACCAAGTGCCCGTCTTCCCGCTTTTTAAGCAGATCCTTCAGGCTTATTGCGAAGTCGTTCATCTCATAAGCGAGTGTGACGCGATCATTTAATACGCTATCTAGCTCCTCGCCATACGAAGCTTCGCGCTTGACTCCGATTGTTTTTCCCGCTAGGTCTTCCGGCTTGTCGTAGTCAACCTTGGTGTCGCATCGTTTGACGATCCACACATAATCAAAATAAATTGGGTGACTGAATTTAAAGTAGAGCAATCGTTTTTTGGTGATCGATGCACCGTACAAAAAACCATGTCCATTTTTGGCTAAAAATAGCGCTTGCCTCCATGGATGGCGTTTGAATTCAAAACGGACGTTGGTTTCCTTTTCAAGATATTGAAAAAACTCAGTGGTCTCTTTATTAAATGGCATCATTCTGTCTGACCCATCAATATTTTTATTTGTCAGAACGGTAATCGTCTGGGTTTCTTGGCTCGCCGCAGGAGTTACCTGAATTAAAAGCGCAATGAATGCGATGAGTGGTATTAGCATTTTGTTCTAGTGGAATTGGAGGATCACTTCTATTTTATAATGCCATGCGGCAATATTATTATCGTTTGAAAATAATTTATTGTGAGTTGGCGATTAGAAAATGAGCGGGACAAAAGTCCGGATATTGGCAATTTGTTCTTTTTAAATCGAATTTAAAAAAAAGCTAGAGCGCCAACCAAAAGCAAGTCGTTTTGTGTTGAACACCTTGAATTTGCTATCGTGGCCGAAAAACTTAACGCTCTGTTCGCGCATGTTTAAACTTAAAAATGGCTGTGCTTTTAGCAATGAAACGCTTGTGGCGCATGCCGATTTTTGTCCGAAGATTAGTAAATATTTACTGTTAATTTGAGGCACGTTTGTCCCGACGCGCTCGCCTGTTGTTGTCTCAGCGCCACATGGTTAAACCGCATATTGTTAATACCCAATCCTATTTGTGTGAGGTGGCGGACAAAGTTAATTAACAGCTATTTCAGTTTCAATATCGGTGATGCACTTGCTGATAGCAATGATGGAAACTTTGTCCGTCGCTTAAGCCAAAAGAGTTGTGCGAAGAACACCTTATGAGTTTTATTAGTGGATCAAACTCGCTGCACTCGCATCAATTTTTTCTGGCTTTATTTCGTCAGCAATTAAAAAAACTTTCTTTGTGTTTGCGGTTTGATTTAACGAGCCGAACTAGCAAAACCGCTTCGCCGTTTTTAGATTTGTCAGCATCTACTGTCGCTAAAAACATGTACCCACGTTTTAAGGTTCAATTCCCAGTTCGGGACATCCTCAAAGAAAATCATCTTGTGTGCGCTTCGATCCGAATTTAGATCGATGTAAATAAAGCGCGTCTCAATTTTTTACCACGTCCAATTTTCTGGAATTTCAAAAAAAGTAGGTCGCTGATTTGATAGCACTCACGATGCTGCTTTCACTAAATCAAGCGCTGCCAGCCAACACTTCAAACTAAAAAACGGCGCGATAAGTTTTGTATTTGTTTAGCCTGCTCACAAGTCCGCGTGAATAAAAGCTTGCTGTATGGAGCACTGGCCAAGCTAAATGCAATTCTCCATTTACTGCCGATTTTTATTAACTTTCCGAGTTAAAAATTTGGCGAAAAAAATAGGTGTGTTGTCGCGCGGTCCTTAACTATTTGCGACAAATGTCGAGCCGACTAAGCAGTTTTTCCTCGATGAAAACGGGACGCAGAACTCCACATAGATGCGGCCTTGGCGCGTGGTGATTGCAATGTGCTGCGCACGCTGCGCTAAAAATAACGCGACATATGTCACGTATGAAAGCTAAATAGGATTTGATTTAATGCTTGCGAGGCTGATGTTTAATTCGTTGAAATCTGGCTGATGCTATTTTTACAAACGATGAAAATTAAACAGCTTTTTCGTGCGAGCTATGGGTGATCTTTGAATCGGTTGTGTTCACCATCAACACATCGCGCCTGATTTTTATCAGCCTCATTGGTTCGCCCACTTTTATAAATTAAAAATCCTTAGGTAATCAAAATGAGAATTGCGCTCGTTGTTAATGACACCAATTTATTAAAATTGCTCAGCACTTTCTTGTATTCAGCAGGACATAAAGTGGAACAGTTTACGAATGGAGAAACTGCGCTACAAAGCCTGTTGGACGACAAGTATGAAATGCTAATACTCGATTGGCAGTTTCCTGAATTAGTTGGCGCTCAATTTATATTATCGGTGAGAGACAAACTACCTTCGAGCTTTCCCATTTTGTTTATGACCAATCGGTGCGGAGAAGACGATATCGTCGCTGGATTGGCGGCTGGTGCCAATGATTACATGATTAAGCCAATACGCCGCGGCGATCTAATCGCACGCGCGCAAACGCAGTTGCGCAGGGCCTACCCGAATCAACATACGGCTGATTATTTTGAATTCGGAAAATACGTCTTTGAAACAGGGTCGGCAACCTTAACAATCACCGGTGAATTCATCGAGCTAACTCAAAAAGAATTTGACCTGGCCCTGCTGCTATTTCGCAATTTAGGGCGTGCGCTCTCGCGCGGTTATATATGGGAAACCGTATGGTTCCGTGACGTTGGTGGTTTATCCAGAACGATGGACGCGCATATTTCGCAAATCCGCAAAAAATTACACCTCCACATTGATAACGGTTTTCGCCTCACGCCAGTGTACAACTATGGCTATTGCTTAAATCACTTCGTGCGGAAACCAAACGAAAGCAGATTCGTAGCATAGGGCTGACCACCAAACAAACCGCTAGCGAAATAAATGACGATGCGCTGCGCTGACTCTGTTCTTATAAATTTAACCCCACCAGAATGTGTTTTATGGCTGAAAAGCATACCTTTAATTTTCGTTTCGGCGATGTTCCGTCACGACAGTCAGCGCTCTTTGAATCGTACGTCAGAGTTTTAGAATTTCGCTTGCAACATAAGTGGCGCCAACTAGATGGTGCAGTCGATTTGTTTATTTGCGGTGACGAAATAGACGTCGATACGATTCAACAGATGTCAGCTGAGTTCGCGCACACCGTCATGTTATCCGAGACTAAACAGGGCGAAAATTTTTTGAGCTTGCCGCTAAAGTCCGATGAAATTGAGACGGTGTTAAATCGCATCGGTCAACTGATCGTAAAAAGGAAAACTAACGCCGACCCAGATCGCGCTGGCATGCATTCAGTCTTTCGAATGGTGCGCTGGCCGCCTTCTGAAATTCTTCAACGAAGTCCGGAGCGAGTGCGTCTGGCGAGCTTAATGACTAAGCAGGCGAGCTCGATATTCGAGCTGCATAGTCGTTCTGGAATCCCAATAGATTTATGTCGCCGTTTTATCGAGGATATGCACGCTAAAGGCTTATTGAAAGAAGAGGCCAAGTTGGAATATCCGACCCACAGTTTGAATGTCCAAGAACAAGCGATTCATGCATCGTCGCAATTCAAATTATTTTCTTTGATTCGTCAAAACCTATCTCGCTTCGTTAATAGCGATGCCCATAAATAATGAAACACAACATACTTTTTACAGGAACCACAGGGGCGGGGAAAACAACGGCGATTAGCGCAGTTAGCGAGATAACTGCATTGAGTACGGATGTCACCAACTACGATTGTACGGTGAAAAAAAATACGACTACCGTAGGATTGGATTACGGCGAAATGACGTTGGCCAATGGCGACACGCTGCGCTTATATGGCACGCCCGGTCAGACTCGGTTTGATTTTATGTGGGAGATTTTGTCGCGTGGTGCTCTTGGACTAATTATTCTCATTGATAACCAGTCAAGTGATCCGCTAACGGATTTGGATACGTATCTGAACGGTTTTAAACGTCTAATCGCCGATACCGCCTGTGTTGTCGTGATATGCCGAATGGATACGCACCCCAATCCAACCATTGATTGTTTTGCACAACGTTTAGAAAAACACGGAGTGATATGTCCTGTTTTAGCCGCTGACGTCAGGGACCCTATCCAAGTTGCCGAGCTATTAGAGTTATTAATGATGCAGTTAGAAAGCAAGTTGGATAGAGCAAACTATGAAAAATAATCCGCAATTAATTAGAGATGCTGCGTTGGCCGTTGATTTTATTATGAATCAAGCCAGCAGCGTCAAAGCAGTCCTGATCTCAACCGAAGATGGGTTTGAAGTGGCTTCGCGCACTGAAAACACAGCCCAAATAAAACGACTCTCGGCAATGGCAAGTTCGCTGGCTGCGCTTGGCGCGTTGGCTGGTGAAGAAAGTCGCTTAGGGGAGTGCAAGAATTTAATTGTCGAGGCCGAATTTGGCCTACTCATCATCCTTCAAGTGCGTATTGGCACCGATACATTAATTATGAGTGTCATCGCTGGCAAGGACGCCGCAATCGGACAAGTTCTTTACTACGCAAAAGATGCCGCTCGCACGTTGGCAAGAGCGCCGTAGTCAAATGGCTCAGGCACATTTGCTACTGGTCGCCATGCCAAATTTTAAAAAAATCTGAGCCAGGCCAGAGCAGGCTGCGCGTACCAATAACACCGAATTATTTTGGACGTGGTAATGGCGTGGGAACTAATACGGGAAAACAATTTTTAGCGCAAATGTCGTTTATACCGCCACGACACTTGTTTATCTTTGACGGCGGAAATTTTGGAGGTTTAAGTGGCAAATATTATTCAGTCAGCGCAAGCTATCTTGGCGCAAATCGACGGTTCCATTTGTTGTGCAATCGTGGACTCGACCAGCGGGATGATTTTGGCCCAAGCGGGTTCCGGAATTGATCTGGAACTTGCAGCAGCCGGCAATACTGAAGTTGTTCGTTCCAAGCTTAAAACAATGCGTAGCTTGGGATTGAACGATGCTATCGAAGACATCTTGATTACTTTGGGCAAGCAATATCACATTATTCGCCCAATGGTTAAGCAAGAAGGGTTATTCATTTATGTGGTTTTAGATAAGCCCAAATCCAACCTGGCGTTGGCCCGTCGAAAAATTTCGGATATTGAGTCAGAAATCACCGTGTAATTTTCTGAAGTCAAATTTGAATCTAGATCAAAATGACCAAGTGAATAAAACACGGCAGTGTTTTTTTAAACAGGTAGTCACGCGGTTTGAAGTGCAGAAAAATCAAAGCAAGTTTGGTGATTTAGTTTTCAAACTTTTTACTGCCTTAAAACCTTCCCATCCTCGAAATTCCAATTCCAGCATAAGCTCACCACGGCGTTGTCGTTTTTGGGAATTGGTGACTGTTTAGTTCGCTATTTAAGTTTGATCTAATTAAGCATTTGTTTGATTTTGTATCTTACGTCTGTCGATAGTAAAACAGGGAGGGCGGATTGCAGTCCGCCTTCCCACTTACGACTGTCGTTACATTCTTAGAACCGATATGCTACGGATGCTTCGATTGCTCTGCCAAAGATCGGCCTAGCCATCACTACGCCTGAGGTAGTTCCTAAAATACGGTTATCACCCTCGGTCAAACCAAAGGTATTGGTTAAATTCGTACCGCTGACTCGGAACTCCAATTTGTCGCCGACTTCCGCCACAATCCCACCGTCCAAGGTATGGTATGCCGGCAGAACCTGTTGGTTTTGAATATCCGAATACCGCTGACCAATATAGCTGTAAGTGCTATAGAGCTTGATCGAACCCCAAT
The DNA here is from genome assembly GCF_004358105.1 of Sapientia aquatica. Classification (GTDB taxonomy): domain Bacteria; phylum Pseudomonadota; class Gammaproteobacteria; order Burkholderiales; family Burkholderiaceae_D; genus Solimicrobium; species Solimicrobium aquaticum. Next base: position 15,463 of record NZ_SMYL01000007.1, read on the forward strand.
CCATAGGCACGCGATAACTTGGCGTTAAGCGTGCTTGGAATTTTGGCTGACGTTGTAATTGATTGCCGTTATCGCTGTGACCGATGGACGAGTCGATGCCTTGGAAGCCACTGTATTTACCGTCTTCATAGTCACCAGAGAACGCTAATTGTAGGTTAGTCAATGGTCGCCAAGCGCCTTCAAATAATGCGCCGTTAGTGACCGACCCGTAGTTATACCAAATGGTTTGTCCCGAACTCAAAATCTGGCTATCTTGAATACCGGTAAATACTTTATGAAATACGGAGCCATACAACGAAAGCACTGGACCAACCGATTTGATACCGACTTCGTAAGTATGGATACCTTGCACGGGCGCGGTCACGCTTGACCCGGCGTCTCCCCGAATGTCGTCAAACTGCGGCATTAAATGGCCAGAGTTGATGCGTGCATAGATATTTAAATCTTTATCCAACTTATAGCCTGCACCAACGGTAAACGACGTTGCGTTATCGTTTTGTTGTACCGATTGATAGGTGCCATTTAATACGCTGGTATTTTGGTTATACAAATGCAGCGGATTGGTATCGATATTTTGGGACGAGATATTTTCTAAGGTGGCGTTAATAGTTTGGCGTTCGCTACGCAATCCAGCATCGAGCGTTAATGCCGGATTAATTTTCCATTGATCAGCGACGAAAAATGCGGTTTTTTGTCCGGTATAGGAATCATTGACCGAGTAAAAGGTTGGCCCATCATTTCCTTTATTGGAAATAATTGCGCCATTGTTTAAGGCCACATTAATGGTTTTGGGATTCGTGGTTGCTGTCATCAATGTGCTATTACCCAAGTACCAAATATCGTGCGAAGAATAATTGGCTAAGAAAGTACCAAAGGTAAAGGTGTGATCTTTGATGAGCTCCTTACTGAATTTCAACTCATCCGTAGTCGATCGAATTTGCTTGTCCACATACCATGCACCCGCGTCGAGTACCTGCTGATTTCCGGCGACGGTACCCGAACCATCGCTGTAAGTGGCCGATCCCGTTGTCGCCAGACCACCAGCAGCTACCGCAGCCGTATTTTTGTTAGCGTTAGTGATGGCATTAGCGATGTAACTATTCATTGTCTGAGGCACGCCACCGGTAAAAAATGCATTCGTTTGGACATCGCCGCTAACGAAGTTGAGTTTATTGCTGACATCCCAGCCGCTGATTTTTTGGGTGAAATCGACGCCGAAGGTGTGCAAGTTAATGCCTCGCCCGTTTGACATGTCAATGTTTTGGCTTTGCCCTGGTCCGGTTTGTAGGGTAAAAAAGCGAGTTTCATTGCCGTACAGCGATCCGGTCAGTGGGTTGAAACCTGGGAAAGCACCAGTAGGAACACCGGCGCTATTTGCAGTCACTGGGATGGCCGTGAAAAATAAGTTCTTGTCATTAACCGTGCGTCCGTAAATCGTGATTTTTCCCTCATCCAGTTTATGGGTGAGTGTGCCAGTTAACTGGTAACCATCGTCGGTTGGGAATTGGCTATTACGCACACCTTCGTCAGTACGATAAAAGCCGCCAATCGTGGCATACCATCCCTCAGAAATCTTTCCACCTAAAAAGCCGTCATAGCGGCGCTCATTGCCGGTGCCGACAGTGGCACGGAATAATCCCTCGTCGCCATTTTCACCGGTTTTTAATACGAAGTTCATCGTTGCACCTGGCTGCCCGTTCGATAACACAGTGTTCGGTCCGCTGACCAAGGCTTCCATGTGATCGATTGTGTCATCCAAACGGAATAACGACGAATTGTCCATGAACGACAGGGTAGGTGCTGGGTAAATTGGTGCGCCATTTAATTGAATGGTGACGTAAGGTGCATCGCCGCCACCGGGAAATCCCGCGACTTCAATGTTAGGGCCGGTTTGTCCGCCAGACGTTTCGGCATAAACACCGGGAACGATCTTAAATAAATCGGCTGTTGACAGCGGATTGGCCTCTTTGATTTGTTCTTCACTGGCCGTTGTAATCGAATAGGGCGCATCGATTTTGCGTATTCCACGACCTTGTGCGCTACCGGTAACGACAATTTGTTGCACTTCGGCTTGTGAGTCAGCGGACTTGCTGAGTGCTGCTGGGTTTGCCGATTGATCCTGTGCGTGCGCCTGATTGGACAAAGCCAAAATCGCGATGGTGATATTCGATAATACAAACTTGTAATGGCGTTGCATGGTTAGTCTCCAATTTGAAAGTGATAACAGCTCTATGGTGAGCTTGTGGTGTTAAATGAGAGGGTTCAATGAACGTATTGAAACACTCATTTTGCTGCTGTGCTACCTACTACAGTTGAGCCTGGTGCTGCGATTCTTTGCCTTGTTACTTTTGGATGGTATCGATAACAATTTTGCTCAAATAAATTTAACGGTTTTAGCCAAGTTACTGATTGATTAGAATTTGCTGCTTAACTGATTGCTTGGTGAGGCGCGGCAGGTCGCAAGTTAGCGCGCCGATAGGATTAACATCGGCTTAGTTCGTGTTTTAGTTTCCACAATGTTGGAAGCATGACGCCTAGTGGAATTAAGGTCAGGTAAAACGCGGCTTGGCCGCTGAAATGCGAGAACACAAAACCAGTAATCAATGAGCCGGTAGTGCCGCCTAGGGCAGAAAAAATCACAATCAATCCAGTCATTGACGAGTGCTGATACTTCGGTAACGCACTCAGAATTAGTGAATTAATGACTGGATAAATAGGCGCCATAAACAATCCGATCAGAGGAAAAATAAACGCTGCTATCGGCGCATTACGCCAACCAGTCACTTCGCTTGCATCAATTCCTTGCGTCAATGGCAGGGTAAGAAGGACGAGTGAACCCATGCAAGTGAGGCAAATCGCAAGCAATGTGTACCAGTTGATTTTTTTAAGAAGAAGGCCGAATCCCATTCGTCCAATCGCGGTCGAGGCGGCTAAGATGCTGGTCACTTGAACCGAAAGTGAAAGCGGCAATTTCATAATCTCGTTGTTAAAGGTGGGAAGCCAAGAAGTAATGCCTTGTTCAACCAGCACCGATAAAAATGCCGCAAGAAGAAAGACATACACGATAGGTTTCGCGAATAATTTGAGCATCAAGACAAAGCCAACCGAATGGATTGTGACGTCGTTCGCATTGTCGCCCGCCACTGGATGGGCGAGCGACTCGTCCAATGGACTACCTAGTAAAAATAAAAATAACGCAATGCAAGCGGTTGCCAACAATGAATATACCGCCAACCAAGCATGTGACTCTGGATGCGTTGAATCAATAAATTGAGAGAACAACCAATAGCCGCTAAGCACACCCAACATAAAGAAACCTTCGAGCATATTCATGTATTGTCCGTGTTGCTTGGCGTCGTTGGTGATTAGCCCAATGGTGGAGTACACCGACACTTTGACTAACGCAAACGAAATGCCACAACACATAAAAAACAGCTTTGTGGTGCTAAATCCTGGGAAAAACGGCATAGCAATGCAAGCCACGGCCATAATGGCTAAAGCCATCAACATTGACTTTCTATAGCCAAATCGCGGCAAGAACGCCGCCGCCATGAAGGAGGCGCCTGCAATTGAAAGGTCTTTGAATGCTTCGAGTGCGCTCGCATTTGTCTTATCCACATTAAAACTGTGGATTACCTGAAGAATGACCGTACCAACACTATTGAGCAAAATTGCGAATAAAAAGTACAGCAAAAATACTGAAATAGTTATGCGTGAATTTTTCATCACCAACCCTTTTTGTCTCGTTATTATGTGATGCTCAAGGTTTCTGCGAACCATCAGAGGAGCATCAATCTTTACTGCTTCAACGCTTAAGTTATCCGCTGTGTTTTACTCATTTTGACCTTCATACCCGACGCTTAGTTTAGTGAAATATAGTGGAGTAGGGTGCGTAAATCGGGAATCGTCATATCGGCTTCTCGGAGCACACTTGATGAACCTATCCCAATTGCCGTCATTCCCGCCGATTTAATTGAGCTAATCCCTGCGATTGAATCTTCAACCCCAAGGCACATCGATGCGCTGACGTTGAGTTGCTTAGCCGCGGTTAAAAAAATTTCTGGATCAGGTTTGCTATGTTTAATTAATGCAGCATCGACGACGACATCAAAATAGTGACGAATTTCTAGACTTTCTAAAACCGCCAACGCGTTTTTGCTAACCGAGGCAAGTCCTAACTTAATCTTTGCGAGGCGTAATGAACTCAGACACTCGATCGCACCAGGCAGCAAATCGTCGGGACTCATGTGTGCGATGAGTTTTTGGTAATGGCGATTTTTTAATTCAGCGAGTTTTAATTTGTCGTCATGGCTGAATTGTTTGTCGGATAAATCGAGGATGCGGGACAATGAACCCATCCGATCCACGCCTTTGAGTTGCTCGTTAAATGCGCTATCAAAATCAATTCCGAGTGACTGGGCTAGCTGCTGCCATGCCAGAAAATGAAAATGAGCCGTATCAGTTAATACGCCATCCAAATCAAAAATTACTGCGTCATATCGTTGCTGTTTCATTGGGCCTCCGGGATACTTGATTCGCATTGCTGCACTGGTTGTTGACTACTGAGCTGAACGATCTGATCGTAATGTTTAAGCTGCAGCGCCATTCCCTCCAGTAATTCGTAGGTCACAACATCGGTCGCAATCGTTATCCGTACACGTGCATCACTTACTTGAATCTGAAAACGGTAGTAATTCCACTGCTGCGGCAAAGTCGGTTTGAAGCACAACATGCCATTGTTGACCCGCATCCCAGCGAAGCCGTAGGTCACTCCCATCCAAGTTCCAGCCATCGCAGCAGTATGCACGCCATGTCCTGTATTGCCGTGGGTGTTGTCTAGATCCATACGTGCTGTTTGCATGAAATAGCGATAGGCCTTGTCGTGATAGCCAATTTCTGCGGCGATGATTCCAAATATGCAGCTCGATAACGACGAATCGTGGGTCGTAATGCGCTCGTAATAGTCGAAGTTGTTTTTCTTTTGATTGGATGAAAACTTGTCGCTCAACAGCAGCATGGCCAGCAATAAATCGGCCTGTTTGCACACTTGATGGCGGTAAATAACTAAGGGGTGAAAATGCAAAAGTAAGGGATATTTTTCTTTGGGTGTGTTTTCGAAGTCCCAAGGTTTTTTAGATAAAAAACTATCGTCTTGTTCGTGGATGCCGAGCTGATCGTTGAACGGTAAGTACATGCATTGCACTGCTTGTTTCCATTGAGCGAGTTCATCGGATTCCAATCCTATCGATTGCACGATACGCGTGTAATCCTGAGGGTAGTGGGTTGATAGTTTTTGGGCGATATCCAACGCAAATTGCATATGCATTTGCGCCATTAAATTGGTGTAGTAATTGTTGTTGACTAAAGCGGTGTATTCATCCGGACCGGTTACCTCATTGATACAAAACCGCTCTGGATCAACAGCCGAATATCCTCCAATGCCCAACCAAATGCGAGCAGTTTCAAAAACCATCTCTGCACCGTATTGAATTAGAAATTCATCGTCACCGGTCGCATCCAAATACGATTTAATCGCATAGGCAATGTCCGCATTGATGTGGTACTGCGCTGTTCCGGCTGGGAAGTAGGACGAACACTCACTGCCTGCAATCGTGCGCCATGGATAGAGCGCGCCCTTGGCATGTGACATTTCCCGCGCGCGTGCGCGTGCTTGCTCTAAACCTGCAAAACGAAATTGCAATAACTGCTTGGCGATCTCAGGTTTGTTGAACAAGAAAAATGGGAAGATATAAATTTCGGTATCCCAGAAATAATGCCCCTCATAGCCTTCGCCCGTTACTCCTTTTGCCGCGATGTTGGTTTTACCATCGCGTCCTACCGATTGAAGTAGATGAAATTGATTGAAATGTATCCCCTGCGCGATTGCTTGATCGCCGTCAATTTCCACATCGGCTCGTTGCCAGAAGTCAGCGAGATAAGATTTTTGCTCTGCACATAATTCCTCAAAACCGCGCTGCTGAGCTTGCACTAAATAAGCTCGGCTGCGTGCTTCAAGTTCCTGCTCGGCATAGTCGCGCGAGGAAAAGTAACACACGTACTTCGTCATGCTAAGAACTTCCCCAGGATGGATTTCTTGAGAAAATTTCTGCGTGATACGTGAAGCTTGCGCTTTAACGTCGTGTATTGAGACAAATTCTTCTGACCAACCGGACCCAGCATGAGTCATCGCGCTGATTAAGTGGAAGCCACTTTGCTTCGTTTGTTGGACTAGTGCCGCGTAAGTCGATTCTTGGATCGCTTTCAGCACATGCAAGGGATTGTCAGACATCGCTGATCCAATCCGTGGATCGTCACCCGCGCTCAGATTCTTAACTTCGCCGTCGATCGTCGATGAGATCGAGACCTTTCCAGCAAAGTTGATCGACGTAATTTGATAACGAATTGCGAACAGGTGTCGGTGTTCAAAGCTGGCGATACGCTCTGAAAACAATTCGATTTGATGACCCTTAGGCGAAGTCCAGCGCACTCTGCGGCTTAGTATTCCGGTTTTAAAATCCAGCACTCTTTCATAGTCGTTGACTTGACCTTGCGAAAGATTAAAGCATTCATCGCCCAACCACAGTTGCAGTCCCTTAGCGTTGGGCACATTGAGCATAAATTGGTTTTGCTTTGCCAATCCATAAGCGGCTTCTGGGTAGTGAATAGTCTCAGATTCGTAGAATCCGTTGAGGTAATTGCCCTCTTGAGAGCTGCCTTGCGCGCCTAAAAAAGCCTCCTCGTGGGTTCCGCGTAGCCCAATGGTGCCATTACCTAGCGCGAATAATGTTTCGGCTAAATTATTGGACTGTGCATCAAACTCAGTCTCACGGATTCGCCAAGAATCGAGCGAATAGCTGTGACGGTGGGGCGCGGGAAAAGACACGTTTAAATTTCCTAAAATTCGAGAATTGATGTATTGAAACAAAAAATGTTATCGATGTTAATTTAATTTAACAGCCGTGTTGTTTGGGATAAAAAGTGTATTTTTCTGGCTTTGAGGGACTTATTTCAAGCGCTGTGTGCGGCGGCGCGGGGTGGCGGGGTTTGCCAGTGCGGGCTAGGTTTGACGAATAACTAAGGTGGTTGGTAGCTTTTCAGAGCTTACTTCTTCGTTATGAATTAAGGCCAGCATTTTCTTAGCCAACAGCACTCCGCCGTCGTGCAAATATTGATGCACGCTAGTGAGTGGCGGAACAAAGCTAGCGGCATGCGGTGTGTCGTCATAGCCGATCACGGATACTGCATCAGGAACAGAAATTTCAGCCTCAGTGAGTGCGTGAATCGCGCCCATTGCAAGCAGATCGCTCACAGCAAAGATTCCATCAATATCATGACCATGTTCATGCAAGAATTGCGAAACACAGGAAGAGCCAGATTCGAACGTGAACATATCCGGTTTAAGGCAGATGACATTTTTGCCCGTGCGGCCCATAGCGTCGATGAAACCGGCATAGCGCTCTTCTACTTCTGCGTGATCGATGTCGCCCAAAAACACCAACTTTTTGCGTTTGAGTGCCTTAAAGCGTTCGGCCGCTTGCGCCCCGCCTGTGCGGTTATCGCTTCCGACCACAATGCATTCAAAATCTTTATGCGGCGCGCCCCAAACGACTAAGGGCAAGCCGCAGCCTTGGATTTGTTTTACCGCTTCTCCGTGGGAACCTTGGCCAAGCAGAATGATGCCGTCCGCGCCTTGGACGGGCGGAGTGTTGATGAGCTGCTTTGACGTGAGTACAGCGCTAAAGCCAGCTGAGGTTAATTCCTGAGTAATTCCACCCAAAAGTTCGAGCGGGTAGTGACCTGACATTGGGCGATCTTTAGCAGGCGACATTTCAACAACCACCGCGACCGAATAACTACTACGCAAACGCAAATTGCGCGCGCTAATATTGAATCGATAGCCTTGTTGCTGTGCAATCGCCTGAATTTTTTCGCGCGTTTTATCTGTCACCAAGGGACTGCCGCGCAGCGCACGGGAAACAGTAATCGTAGAAACGCCAGCGATCTCCGCGATTGATTGCATCGTCAGACTAGATTCGATTTTTCGATTACGTTGTTGCGCCATTACGTTTACTTTCGTTAATTTTCTTAGTGACCTATCGCCATCGTGAAGACGGACATTACAGCGCAGTTGAGGCTAAAACAAGAAGGAAAAACTTTTAACCTACATCTAAACTCAACACCTAATTAGAGATGTGCGTCGATAAAAATATCAATCAATTGCGCTCAAACCCAGACCAGAGTCATGTCCCGTCAGAGTGAAAGCCAATGCAACGCGCGACCGAGAATTGCACGCCGATTTTGGCTAGCTTAGTCGATCCCCAAGCGCATCGACCATTCCGTGAGCAGTTCAATAACTACTTTATCCATCTTTTCGATGATTTGTCATTCAGACAGAAATCTATTTCTACAATTTAACAAATTCTACTAAATATTCTTAATGGAGTGAGCTAATTTGTTGAATATCGGAACCTGGCTTAGATTTGGCATTCTATGAAAGGGAATGCTCTGATCGGCATAATTATTCGTTATTTTCAGATAAACATCGATGCGCCATCGAATAAATCCCCTTACCAGCATGACCCGCTAGAGAATCTCCTGTCCCGTATTGAGCCGGATGAAAAGTGAGAAAATACCGGCCAGCAGGTAACGAATGATGCTTTTACGGTTTCAATGCACGACTTACCTAGCCGATAAACTAATCTCACATTTCAAGCAGCCACTTCAATGCCGCACACAGCGCCAACAATTTATTGGTTTCGTCACGATTTGCGACTGGAGGATAATCCAGCGCTTAATGCCGCTTGTGCTAGTTCGGCTAGTTTGCTTGTTGTGTACTTTAATCAATTACCCAACAACCAAGTAACGCGCTGGAATGTGCCGCGAACTAGTCATCATCGCCGGGATTTTTTGGCCAGTGCACTTGCTGATTTGAGCGCGCAATTAGTTGCCCGAGGAAGTAGCTTGCTGGTGGTTGAAGGCAGCGCGGAGCACTACTTGCCGCTGCTAGCAAAAGAGATAGGCGCTGATACGGTTTATTGCGAAGAGATTGCAGCGCCCCAAGAGCAAGATGAAGTGAGCGCTTTGCATGCAGCAGGTTTAACGGTGCATTGCGTGTGGCAATCAAGTTTGCTGGAACTCTCCGTATTACCATTTGAACCTTCTACATTGCCGGATGTGTTTACTCAGTTTCGTACCGAGGTCGAGCGCAACAATGTGGCTGTGGCGCGGCCTTTATCGAGTCCCGCAAAGTTTCCCCCATTACCCGATTCCTTTTCTGAAATCGCTAAAAAATGGTCAGCCGTTAGTGGTTCTGAATTCTTGTCGAGCGCCGATCAAGCGCTAAGTCATTCCGACAAAAAGCTGCACGGTAGTCGGTCATCCTTTCCTTATTTCTTGCCTGAGTTTTCGGGCGGAGCAAGCGCTGGCATGGCGCATTTAACGAATTATTTCGACCGAAAATTAGCGCTCAGCTATAAGCAAACACGCAATGGGTTATCGGGTGTCGATTATTCCACCAAGTTTTCGCCTTGGCTTGCGTCTGGTGCTTTATCGGCGCGACAGATTTATCACCAGCTAAAATTATTTGAAGCAGAACACGGTGCCAATGACAGCACGTATTGGATCTGGTTTGAATTGCTGTGGCGTGATTATTTTCGCTTTCTCCATTTGAAATACGGTCGTCAACTGTACCGTGGGCGCGGTCTGACCCAGCAAGCGCCGCCAAGCCATGACCCAACTCGGTTTGAGGCATGGTGTCGAGCCGAGACTGGTGAACCATTAGTCGATGCGGGGATGGCCGAACTGGCGGCTAGTGGCTATTTATCGAATCGATTACGCCAAATTGTGGCGAGTTATTTGATCTACGATCTAGGCTGCGACTGGCGTGCTGGCGCCGCATGGTTTGAGTCGCAGTTAATCGATTACGATGTTTATAGTAATCAGGGTAATTGGCTCTATATCGCCGGACGAGGAACTGATCCGCGCAATGGCCGCCGTTTCAATATTCAAAAACAGGTGCATGATCATGATCGCGATGGAACCTATCGGCGCTTGTGGAATGCGGGTGGCTAGGGTTCTTAGTGTTGCGCTTGGTATTAGGTGACAGCGACGCTTTTTAGGAAGCGAAGAATTTTTGATATACGTCTAAAAAATTTCATAAAGATCGGCACAAACATGGCAAGCGCGAATACGACATCGACACCGCAGAAGAATTGCACAGTCTATTTTGATGGTGCTTGTCCGCTCTGCACGAAGGAGATTGCCACCTACAAAACGTGGCAAGGAGCGGAGCAGATTGAGTGGGTGGACGCGAGTTCATGCCCAGAACAAGAACTGGGCGTGGAACTTGATCGTAGCTCGGCTTTAGCCCGAATGCATGTGCGCGACGCCGAGGGAAATTTAATTCAAGGTGCCGCTGCGTTTGTCGAGCTATGGGCGCACTTGCCGGCAATGGCTTGGTTGACTCCGGTGCTCTCCAATTCCTTCATGATCAAGATATTGGATGTGATGTACGCGCTATTTTTGCGGATTCGGCCGTTATGGCGCAAAGCCTAAATTGGTGTGATTTACTTGATGCGCTGCTTTTCGAGCTTGCGGGCTAGGGTGCGACGATGCATTCCTAGTTGGCGCGCGGTTTCTGAAATATTGAAATTAGTCGCTACTAACATTTCATGAATCCGCTCCCATTCCAGATTTTTAATTGAGGTGGCGCGGTTGGTCAGCTCAACTTTCGTGCTGCCCGCAACGTGGTTAAAAGCGGCTTCGATATCGTTGGTGTTCGATGGCTTTGCCAAGTACTGGCATGCGCCGAGTTTGATCGCTTCAACAGCGGTATTGATGCTGGCGAAACCGGTGAGCACAACAATTAACATCGCTGGATCGTGTTGATGCAGCATTTGCACGCAACTCAATCCTGATTCGTGTCCATGCAATTGCAGGTCAACTACCGCAAATCCGGGCTTGTGAGTTTGAACTAACTGGCTTGCTTGTTCGAGGTTTTCGGCAACAATCACTTGGTAGCCGCGGCGCTCAAATGAGCGACCTAAGGTGCGCGAGAAAGTCGCGTCGTCTTCAATAATTAATAGCAGCCGTTCAGACATCGTTGTTACTCTCTACTTCTGTTTCTAAGCGAATCGCCTGCAGTGGCAATGAGAATCGCACCACAGCACCGCTCTCATTTGGGGCATCGGGCTGATGTTGATTGTAGGCGGTGACCGTGCCACCGAGTTTGCGCGCGACGTTGACCACAAAAAACAATCCCAAGCCGCGTCCAGGGCGGCCTTTGCTGGACTTATAAGGTTTGCCAAACTGGGTCAGCATGGTATCGCTAAAGCCGGGACCTGCGTCGGCGACGATAAGGTTTAATTTGGCATCTTCGCAGGTCGCGATGAATTTAACCCACTTCGGCGACGCTTCAAAAGCATTGTCCAGCACATTCCAAATCATTTGCTTTAATGCCGTGTTGAATGCGATGGGAAAATCCCCGGGAATTTTGTTCTCAAATATAAAGATAGCGATCGCGTGGCTGGACTTCCATTCTTCGACCAAGTCATTTAAAAAACGGTGGATAGAGGTTTTGGCCGATGATTCGCTGCGAACCTCTCCGGCGGATAACAAGATCCCGCTGATTATGCTTTTACAGCGATTGAGCTGAATCTGCATATCGTGCATTTCCTGTTGCACTTCGGTGTTGCGGTTGAATTCAGGCATGCGCTGCCAGTCGCCCAAAATCACTGATAAGGTCGCCAATGGAGTGCCTAGCTCGTGCGCCGCACCAGAAGCCAGTAAGCCCATGCGAACGATGTGATCTTCTTCTGCGGCGTGCTGGCGCATTTCAGCCAATTGCGCTTCGCCTGCGCGTAAATTTTTGCTAATCCTTGTGATAAAAATGGTGAGCAGTGCTGCATTCAACACAAAGCAAATCACCAGCCCCAAGGTTTGTAGGCTAGAAAATCCATTGGCACTCGGTGGCAGTTGTAAGGGAACCGAAAACACCGATAAACCCGCTAAGCAAGCGCTAGTAATAAGAATGATGCACCAAGTCGAAATCGTGTTGAGTAACACTGCGCTAATAATCACCTGCAGTAAATACAAAAAAGCAAACGGATTTTGCGTGCCGCCACTTAAATACAGTTGAGCGGTTAGGGTGATTACATCTACCAGCAAGGCGAAGAATAATTCGCCACTAGAAACGCTTAACGATTCATGCCAGCGCAATGAGCTAGCGATATTGAAGGCGATTAAAAAAATTAAAATCGCCAGCATCGCCGGTGTTGGGATGGCAATGTTGAACACTAAATTAACAATCGCGATAGTGCTGATTTGCCCGACCACCGCGATCCAACGTAATTGGATCAATTGCAATGCGTTTTTGCGGCCAACAATGCTGTCATAGCTCGACGGAGCGCGCCAGTAGGTCAACATTGTTTGGGTAAAATCAGTCTTGCTTTGCATGTTCATCCTTGGGATGCCATTTATTTGTTTTTGATGTTAGTTTGCTTGGGATCGCAATCGGCGTTCGCTGCGAATCAATACATATCCGGCCAGCGCGACCATGATTGCCAATCCATACCAAGTAATACTATAGACCAAATGATTATTATTAAAGTGAATAACCGTTAAGCCGCCAATTGGGTAATCGCTGCACGCGCCGTTGGCACATTTGCTTGGTGTTTCAGTGGCTTCCGCATCAATAAAAAATGGTGCGGTGTTCTCTGCCTTTAGCAGCGGGTGGCTGCGCGTTAATGCCTCAATATCGCGTGAAAACCATTGTTGCAACTCGGGTCGGTTCGCTTGCATCAAGCTACCTTTGGGCTCGCTGATTCGCAACAATCCGGTGACGACTTGGGCTTCGGCAGGAATGGTATCAGGGGAGGATTTTAAACCGGAATTGGAAGTGGCGTCGGAGCTAGCGCTACGAATCGGGCTGGAATTAAATTCGATAAAGCCACGATTAACCCAGATCGCGTTGCCATCGGCCATTTGGCAGGGCGTCATTAGCCAGAATCCGCGCCCCAAAATGGTCGATGCTTGGCTGCGTGCGCTGGATTCTTGTTGGAAAGTGCAAATGATTCGCACGCGCCGATATTCATCCGATTGCGCGTTGATAGCTGGCCATTGTTCTTTGGCGGGGATTGCGGAAGGTGGTGCGTGGACACGTTGTTCAACGCGGGAAATTAGGTCACGTTTCCAAGCCAGGCGCTTGAGTTGCCAGGTTCCTAGTCCGACAAATCCTGAGAACGCGATAGCACAACAAATCAGTAAAACGATGACGATGCTAATTGAGCGAGGACCGCGAACGCCATCGTGTGCTGCTGTTCTGCCGTCTGACTTGCCGCCCTCGCTCATTGCAATGTGCCTAAAGTTGACTCTTACTACTAGCGCATTTGTTGCATCGTGTCGCCAGCAGGTTGAGGAGCAACCGGCGGCGCAGGACGAATCGATTCTGGTTTAGCTTCCAAGGTCGATTCATTCATCATGCCGGGCATCATGTTGTGATTCATGTGATACATCACCCAAATCGAGCCGCTCATCATAATGACGACCAACATGGTCGTAAACACCAGTGCCAGCATTGTCCAGCCGCCTTCGGATTTGGTGTTCATGTGCAGGAAGTAAATCATGTGCACCACGATTTGCACCGCTGCCAGACCTAATAACACCAAGCCAGTGGTGCTGGATTTGTCGAGCACTTTGCCCATAACTAGCCAAAACGGGATTGCCGTCAAAATTACAGCCAGAATGAATCCGGTTACATAGCTTTTAACGCTGCCATGGTCGGCATGAGTGTGTCCGTGATGATCGTGTTCACCATGCTGTTCAGAATGTGTATGTGCTGCGCTCATGGTAGAACTCCCATCAAATAAACAAAGGTGAATACGCCAATCCACACGACATCCAAGAAGTGCCAGAACATCGACAAGCACATCAAGCGACGCTGATTAGCTTCGGTAAATCCAAATCGCTTTAACTGGAATATCAAGGTCACGAGCCACACAATACCAAAGCTAACGTGCAAACCGTGAGTCCCGACTAAGGAGAAAAACGCGGTCAAAAAGCCACTGCGTTGTGGACCTGCGCCTTCATGGATTAAATGCACAAACTCAAATAATTCCAAGCCGATAAAACACGCACCTAAAACGCCAGTGATGGCTAACCAAACGAGCGTGGTATTCATTTTCTTGCGCTGCATTTCCAGCATCGCAAAGCCGTAGGTAATGGATGAAATCAACAATAACGATGTGTTAATCGCCACCAGCGGCAGATCGAATAATTCCGCTCCGGATGGGCCTCCAGCGTAGTTGCGGCCCAATACAGCGTAGGCGGCAAATAAGCAGGCGAAGATTAAACAGTCGCTCATCAAGTACAGCCAGAAGCCTAGCAATGTACCGTTTTCTGGATGATGCTCTAGTACGTAAAAACGCGAGCTATCACCAGTATGTAGTGCTTGGGTGAAAGAAGTGATCTCAGACATGGCTCAGGCTATTCAAAAGTTGAGTGCGTTTATTTTCGGAGCGAGTAACATCGTCGGCCGAGATGTAATAGTCGCGGTTGTAATTAAAGGTATGAATAATAATGGCGGCGATGATCACGACAAAGCTGACCACCGAAACCAACCACATTTGCCAAATCAAGGCGAATCCAATCACCGCACTTAATGCCGCAATCACAAATCCAGCAGCGGTATTTTTTGGCATGTGGATCGCTACAAAACCAGCGATAGGTCGAATGAATTTGTTTTCTTTCATATCAGTCCACGCATCGCGGTTATGCACTTGCGGTGTGAAGGCGAAATTGTAGTCTGGCGGTGGCGACGAGGTTGACCATTCCAAGCTACGACCACCCCAAGGATCGCCAGTATTGTCACGTAAGGAGTCGCGGCGCATGAAACTCACCACTAATTGGATTACGAACGACAAGATTCCGAACAAAATCAACACCGCACCAATTGCAGCAATCACAAACCAGATTTGCAACGATGGATCATCAAAGTGGCTCAAGCGACGAGTTACGCCCATTAAGCCCAATACATACAGCGGCATAAAGGCGGCATAGAAACCAATTACCCAGAACCAGAATGAGCATTTACCCCAGAATGGATCAAGCTTGTAGCCAAACGCTTTCGGGAACCAGAAGTTGATACCAGCGAACATACCAAATACCACGCCACCGATAATCACGTTGTGGAAGTGAGCGATCAAGAACAAGCTGTTATGCACCACGAAGTCGGCAGGCGGCACGGCTAACATCACGCCCGTCATACCACCAATCACAAACGTGATCATGAAGGCAATGGTCCACATCATCGGCAATTCAAAACGGATACGTCCGCGGTACATCGTGAATAGCCAGTTAAAGATTTTCGCGCCTGTCGGGATAGAAATAATCATCGTGGTAATCCCGAAGAACGAATTCACGCTAGCTCCCGAACCCATGGTGAAGAAGTGGTGCAACCAAACCAAGTAAGCCAAGATAGTAATCACGACGCTGGCGTATACCATCGAGGTATAACCAAAGATACGTTTATTGCAGAATGTTGGAACCACTTCAGAGAACACGCCAAATGCTGGCAGAATCAAAATGTACACTTCAGGATGACCCCAAATCCAAATCAGATTGACGTACATCATCGAGTTACCACCAAGGTCATTGGTGAAGAAGTTGGTGCCAAACATGCGATCCATGGACAGCATCGCTAACACCGCGGTCAACACTGGGAACGCTGCAACGATCAAGATGTTGGTACACAGCGCAGTCCAAGTAAATACGGGCATTTTCATCATTGTCATGCCTGGAGCGCGCATTTTGATAATGGTGGCAATCAAGTTCACACCAGACAGCAGCGTACCAATACCAGCAATTTGTAACGACCAAATATAGTAATCCACGCCCACATCCGGGCTAGATAAAATGCCCGACAGCGGTGGATAAGCTAACCAGCCAGTGCGTGCGAATTCACCGACAAATAACGAAGCCATCACCAAGAAACTACCAAAGGCGGTGAACCAGAAACTGAGGTTATTTAAGAACGGGAACGACACATCGCGCGCACCGATTTGTAGTGGAACGACATAGTTCATTAAACCGTTCACTAATGGCATTGCCACGAAGAAAATCATGATCACGCCGTGCGCGGTAAAGATTTGATCGTAGTGATGCGGCGGCAAGAAACCGGCATTATCACCAAACGCCATCGCTTGTTGAGCGCGCATCATTAATGCATCGGCAAAGCCACGCAACAACATGACTAAGCCCAAAACGATGTACATAATGCCGATACGTTTGTGATCGATACTGGTGATCCAATCACGCCACAATGGCGTCCACAATTTGAAATAGGTCAGTGCGCCTAAGACCGTAATACCGCCAATGGCAACCATGGCAAAAGTAAGCAATAGGATAGGCTCATGTAGAGGGATAGCGTCCCAGCTCAGTCGACCAAAGATTAACTTGGTCAGATTAATTTGCTCGGGCATCATTATTTACCTTTAATAAAGAAGGAGTGGTTGTACATATTTCGTTATTAACGTCAGCCAAACGCAATGCGGCGGAGGCTGGATTTTTACTTGCATAAACTTGGGTATTTTTGTGCGCATCGGTCATCATCATTTGATCCATGCACATGCCGTTGGCGCCCACGCAGCGATTTAAAATGCCGTGATACAAGTTGGCGTCAACGGAGCCGTAATGTTCTACCGGGACCCGGATGCTTGGTTTTTCTAATTCCAAGTAACCCGCGCTGTTCAATGCTTTGTCCGCTTTGACGGTGGCAACCCATTTATCAAAATCCGCTTGATTCATTCCATGAAACTTAAACTTCATGTCAGAAAAACCAGCGCCGCTGTAGTTGGCAGAAAATCCCTCGTATACACCGGCTTTGTTAATTACCGCGTGCAATGTAGTTTGCATGCTCGGCATCGCGTAAATCTGTCCAGCTAAAGCGGGAATGAAGAACGAATTCATCACAGTTGATGCAGTAATTGAAAACTGAATCGGCGTATCGACTGGGGCCGCTAATTCATTAACGGTAGCGATATTGAGGTCGGGATAAATAAACAACCATTTCCAATCGAGCGCCACCACTTCAACACGTAAATATTTGGCATCAGCAGGCATGGCGCGGTTTGCATCAATCCTATCCAATTTGCGATAAGGGTCTAAAGTATGCGTACCTATCCAAGTGAGCAAGCCAAGAACGATAATGATTAACAGTGGCGCGCCCCAGATAACTAACTCCAATGCAGTCGAGTGATCCCACTCTGGTTCGTAGCGCGCGGCGGTATTGCTTTGACGATATTTCCAAGCGAAAAAAACGATCAACGCAATCACTGGCACAATGATGAGCAACATCAGTAGTGTTGAAACAACAAGCAAGCGACCTTGTTGTAGCGCAATATCTCCCGATGGATTGAGCACTATAGTGTTACAACCGGATAGTAAGATGGGGAGGATGCACGGCAACGCAATTCGACGTGTTGCTGTGAGGGTGGCTGAAATGTTCATTTAAGCGTTCCGTACCATGAGAAATATGTTAATGTACAGCAACAGCTTGACATAATCGATTGGACACTTTGTCCTAGTCAAGTCGTCAATAAACTAAGAGAATCGGTTTAAAGTAGAGGTACTGTAGTACAAATACTTTGATTAGGTTACTCATCAGAAATATAGTGAACGGTAAGCATATACCGATACGAATTTTGGAGACTTGACACCATGCTTAATACATTGAATCCCGATAGCGCCCATTCCGGTGGACATTCTTCTATCAAGCCAGCAGTAACGGCGACTACAAAATCCAATCATCACGATCAATCGTCAATTACTCCCAACGAAATTGCAGTGGGCGTCATCATCGGTCGTGCGTCCGAATACTTCGATTTCTTCGTGTATGCGATTGCGTCGGTGTTGGTTTTTCCTTCCGCGTTTTTTCCGTTTGAACAGCGTTTAGAAGGCACCTTGTATGCCTTTGCGATTTTTGCTTTAGCCTTCCTCACGAGGCCACTAGGCACGGTCGCTTTTATGGCGATTCAACGGCGCTATGGACGCGAAGTTAAATTAACGATTGCCTTATTTATGTTGGGCACATCGACCGCTGGTATTGCGTTCTTGCCGACTTTCTCGCACATCGGGATGGCGTCGATTGCCTTGCTGGCCTTGCTGCGTATGGGGCAGGGTGTAGCGGTGGGCGGTTCGTGGGACGGTTTGCCTTCGTTGTTGGCGCTCAACGCACCTAAAAAACGGCGCGGCTGGTACGCAATGTTGGGGCAACTCGGTGCACCGATTGGTTTTATTATGGCGGGCTCGTTGTTCGCTTATTTGTCTACCTCATTATCGACGGCTGATTTCCAAGAATGGGGCTGGCGTTATCCGTTTTATGTCGCGTTTGCGATCAATGTGGTCGCCGTTTTCGCACGCTTGAAACTGGTCTCGTCGGATTCCTTCGCGCGACTGCTAGAGCAAAAAGAATTAGAACCAACCAATGTGGTTGAGATGTTGCAATCCCAAGGCCGTAACGTATTAATTGGTGCTCTCGCCGCCTTAGCAAGTTACGCATTGTTCCATCTGGTGACGGTGTTCCCGCTGTCGTGGATTTTGCTCACCTCAACGCGCTCGATCACCGATGTATTGATCGTGCAAGTAATCGGTGCTGGCTTGATGGTGGTTGGCATTGTGATTTCAGGAATTATTTCCGACCGCATCGGACGACGCAAAACATTGGCTTCGTTTGGTTTGCTGATTGCAATATTTAGCTGGTTTGTACCAGTTTTAATGGGCGGCCAAGTGTGGCAGCAAAATGCGTTCATTTTGTTGGGCTTTGTTTTGTTAGGCTTGTCTTACGGTCAAGCCGCGGGCGCGGTGACGGCAAACTTCCCATTGAAATACCGTTACACCGGCGCTGCTTTGACATCGGATTTATCGTGGTTAGTTGGCGCAGGTTTTGCCCCGTTAGTGGCGCTGGGTTTATCGGCCCATTTTGGCTTAGCTTATGTCAGCTTGTATTTATTGTCGGGCGCGCTATCGACCATGGCGGCGTTGAGTTTGAATCGTGCCTTGGAGATTCGTGATTAGTCATCAATAACGAGAAGTCCAAATAAAAATGGGGCCGGTTTGACTAAGATAAGCTTAGTTAAACCGGCCCCAACTTTTTACAACCTCGTGATTACTTCAAATCAAAACGATCCAGATTCATGACCTTAGTCCATGCTGCGACAAAGTCTTGTACAAACTTTTCTTGCGCGTCGCTTGATGCATAAACCTCAGCGAAAGCGCGTAATTGTGAATTGGAACCAAACACTAAATCAACAATAGTTCCCTTCCATTTTAATGCGCCGGTTTTTCTGTCATGCCCTGCCAACACGCCGACTTCAGCCTTACTCCATTTGGTACTCATATCGAGCAAATTCACAAAGAAATCGTTGCTTAATGTTTCTGATTTGTGCGTGAATACACCCAATTGAGAATGATCAAAATTGGCGTTCAAGGCGCGCAAACCGCCGATTAATACCGTCATCTCTGGTGCAGTTAATGTCAGCAATTGCGCCTTATCCAGCAAGTGTTCAGCCGCCGAATCTTCCAAACCTTGGCGGATGTAATTACGGAATCCATCGGCTTGTGGTTCGAGTACTGCAAACGAAGCCACGTCGGTTTGAGCTTGTGCTGCATCGGTTCTACCTGGGACAAAGGGAACTTTGATTTCTTGTCCCGCTTTTTTTGCTGCCGCTTCGACTGCCGCTGACCCAGCTAACACAATTAAATCCGCCAACGATATTTTTTTGCTACTCGCTTGAGCGGCGTTAAAGCCTTGTTGAATGCTTTCTAACGTTGCTAATACTTTGGCTAATTCAGTCGGATTATTTGCTGCCCAATCTTTTTGCGGAGCCAAGCGAATCCGTGCACCGTTAGCGCCGCCGCGTTTGTCGCTGCCACGGAAAGTCGACGCCGAGGCCCATGCAGTCGTGACTAATTGGGCAATCGATAAACCAGATGCCAACACTTTTGCTTTTAACGTGGCGATATCTTGTTCATCAATTAAAGCGTGATCGACTGCTGGAACTGGGTCTTGCCAAATTAAGACTTCTTTCGGTACCAAGGGGCCGAGGTAACGTGCTACCGGGCCCATATCGCGATGGGTTAATTTGAACCAAGCGCGTGCGAAGGCGTCGGCGAATTGATCTGGGTTTTCGTAGAAACGTCGTGAGATTTTCTCGTAGGCCGGATCAAAACGCAGCGCCAAATCGGACGTCAACATT
Organism: Sapientia aquatica; assembly: GCF_004358105.1. Taxonomy (GTDB): domain Bacteria; phylum Pseudomonadota; class Gammaproteobacteria; order Burkholderiales; family Burkholderiaceae_D; genus Solimicrobium; species Solimicrobium aquaticum. The sequence goes on from NZ_SMYL01000007.1 coordinate 35,712, forward strand.
GCAGGGGCATGTTTTTTCGATGGATCGAACGCATCAGGAACGGTATTGGCGCCCGCACCATTTTTGGGTGTCCATTGATGCGCACCCGCTGGGCTTTTAGTGAGTTCCCATTCATAGCCAAACAAGTTGGTGAAATAGTCGTTGCTCCACTGGGTCGGCTTGCTCGTCCATGTGACTTCCAGTCCGCTGCTGATGGCATCGTGACCTTTGCCGCTGCCATAGCTGCTGGCCCAGCCTAAACCTTGCTGCTCAATTCCGGCTGCTTCTGGTTCTGCGCCAACGTGCTTAGCGTCGCCTGCGCCGTGGGTTTTACCAAAAGTATGTCCGCCCGCGATCAATGCAACGGTTTCTTCGTCGTCCATTGCCATGCGGGCAAACGTGTCGCGAATGTCGCGTGCGGAAGCGAGCGGGTCAGGGTTGCCGTTTGGTCCTTCAGGATTGACATAAATTAATCCCATTTGCACGGCGCCCAGCGGGTTTTCTAATTCACGTTCGCCGCTGTAACGTTTGTCGCCCAGCCAAGTGCTCTCAGGTCCCCAGTAAATATCTTCTTCTGGTTCCCAAATATCAGGGCGGCCACCGGCGAAGCCGAAGGTTTTAAAACCCATTGATTCGAGCGCTACGTTGCCGGTCAAAATCATTAAATCAGCCCATGAGATCTGCTTGCCGTATTTCTGTTTAATTGGCCATAACAGGCGGCGTGCTTTATCCAGGTTGACGTTATCCGGCCAGCTATTGAGTGGAGCAAAACGTTGATTGCCAGTGCCAGCGCCGCCGCGACCATCGGCAATGCGATAAGTGCCAGCGCTATGCCACGCCATGCGGATAAAGAATGGGCCGTAGTGACCAAAATCGGCTGGCCACCAGTCTTGTGAATCGGTCATTAAAGCGTGTAAATCTTTAATGACCGCATGCAAATCGAGCTTCTTAAATTGTTCGGCATAGTCAAAGCCAGCATCCATAGGATCGGTTTTGGCAGAGTGTTGCGACAAGATGTTGAGTTTTAACTGATTAGGCCACCAATTCGCATTGGATGGGGCGCTAGCGACGGTGTGCTTTTGATGACCTGCGTATGGGCATTTTGCTTCGTTTGACATGGTTAGCTCCTTGGGTTGGGTGATATTGACCGAGAACTGCATTCTAAAGTAGCACTGCCAATTAAAATATTTGATTGTTTTTATAGATCCAATAGTTAAATCCTATAAAGCTATCGAGACTCTATTAATTACCTCTATCAGCGAATTTGCACTCTAACAGGTCTAGCTCAATACAGTTTTGCAGCACCATCTCACTACCAATAGCGAGCCAATTGTGACTTATAAACAGAGGCATGGACTAATCCTTGTAGAAACGATTTTGGCGACCTAGTATGAACAAGTAAGTTATTTTTAATAAGTTTTTGATTACCGTTTGTTTTGGAGGGCGACATGCGTATTGAGAATCTTACTGTCGCAAAGCGGCTTGGCATTGGGTTTGGAACATTGCTAGTTTGCTTGCTTATGGTGGCTGGTTTTGGGATGCATGGACTTCGAGCAGCGGATCAAGCGCTTCATCATATTGCTGACGTCAATATTGTAAAAATCGAGTTGCTCAGCGATATGTCGGAATCCTCTCATGTTGTAGCGCGTGTCATGCGCACCATTGCCTTACTGCACGATGATGCGGAAATTACCAAACAGACAGAAAAAATCACTGCCGAGCGCGCCATCTACGACAAGTCCTTCGGAGCGCTAGAAAAAATGCCCTTGGACGAAGCCGGTAAAGCCTTCGTTGAAAAAATCAAAATCAATGCCGCCGCCGCGCGTGAGATTAACAATAAATTCATGGCGCTGAGCAAAACCAATCCCGAAGCGTCGGTCAAACTTTTAGTAACCGAATCCATCCCGATCAACGCCGCGTGGCAAGACGCCATCCACGAATTCAGCGATTTACAAAAAAGTAAAAACCGCAAAGACGAAGACGCCGCAGCGCAAGCCTACCAAAGCACCATCACATTTATCTCGCTTTTTACCTTAGCGGCATTAATTGCCAGCATTGCGCTCGCAGTAGTGATTGCGCGCTCGATTATCAAACAATTGGGTGGCGAACCAAACTACACCGCGTCGATTGCAAACGGCATTGCCGAAGGTGATTTAACACTCGATATTGCGACCAAACCGGGTGATCGTTCAAGCTTGCTGTATGCGATCAAACTCATGCGCGACAGTTTAGAAAAAATTGTTTTACAAGTGCGCACCGGCACAGAGGCGATCACCGCTGCATCAAGCGAAATCTCAACAGGCAATATGGATTTGTCTTCGCGTACCGAGCATCAAGCCAGCGCCCTTGAAGAGACCGCTGCGTCGATGGAGGAATTGACTTCTACCGTTAAAAACAATGCCGACAATGCCAACCGCGCAAGTCAATTAGCGGTGGAGGCATCCAGCCACGCCGAAGACGGCGGTCGGGTCGTTGAAAAAGTGGTGGAGACCATGACGTCAATTAACGAATCGAGCAAAAAAATTGTCGACATCATTGGCGTCATTAATGGCATCGCTTTTCAGACCAATATTTTGGCGCTGAACGCCGCAGTAGAAGCCGCACGCGCGGGCGAACAAGGTCGCGGGTTTGCGGTCGTGGCATCTGAAGTCCGCAACCTTGCGCAACGCAGTGCCGCAGCCGCTAAAGAGATTAAAGAGTTGATTGGCGACTCGGTCGAAAAGGTTGAAGCTGGCACCGATCTGGTCGATAAAGCTGGCGAAACGATGAAAGATTTAGTCGCCAGCGTGCGCCGCGTAAGCTTAATCATTGGTGAAATTGCCGCGGCTAGTACGGAGCAAACTGCGGGCATTGAGCAGATCAATGAAGCGATTACCCAAATGGACGAAGTGACCCAACAAAATGCCGCTCTAGTTGAGCAAGCAGCCGCGGCGTCGCAATCAATGCAAGACCAAGCTAGTGTGCTCACGCGCGTCGTTAGCCTATTTAAATTACATACCCAAAACCTGGTTAATTCCTCGGCGGCGATGGCTGGTAAGGCTGCCGCAAATTCACCCTTAAAGTCCTCAATCAAGGCATCCAATAAGCCCGCTAAATTAGCTGCAAGCTCAGATAAAAAATTAATTGCAGCCAAACCGCCCGCCACCAAACAAGCGGAGCAATCGGCGCCCGATGCATGGGACGAATTTTGACTATTGCTTAGTTCAACGCTGCAAAATTGATCGTAAAAATAGAGAGTTAAAAGGAGTAGATTTTGAAAACCGGCACGCACAAGCACCAACAAACTGGCTTAGATTCCTTGGAAGAACAGAGAATTAAGTTTGATGCCATCAACCAAATTCAAGCGATTATTGAATTTGACCCTGAAGGCAATATCCTATTTGCCAATCAACTGTTCCTCGATACGATGGGCTACACGCTCGATGAAGTAGTCGGTCAACATCACAGTATTTTTTGTACGCCAGACTATATTCAAAGCGACCAATATCAGCAGTTTTGGGAATCGCTCGGCAATGGCTTTGCGCAGCAGGGCGAGTATCGACGCTTGAGTAAGCAAGGAGATTCGGTCTGGTTGCAGGCTTCGTATAATCCGATACGCAACCAAGACGGTCAGGTTTATAAAGTGGTTAAGTTTGCCACCGATATTACCGACTCGAAATTGCGTAATTCCGATTTTGAAAGCAAGATCAACGCCATTAGCCGTGTGCGTGGTTTGGTTGAGTTTGATTTGGATGGCACAGTGCTTACGGCCAATCAAAATTTCTTAACGACGTTTGGCTACGAATTAGCCGAAGTTGTCGGTCAATCCCATCGATTATTTTGCGACTCGGTGTTTGCTGGCTCGACCGAATACATCGCGTTTTGGAATCATCTGGTGACGGGTAATTTCCACCAAGGCGAATTTAAGCGCATCAGTAAACACAGCAACGATATTTGGATTCAAGCGACCTATAGTCCGATCTTCGATAGTGAGGGCAAGGTGGTTAAGATCGTCGAGTTCTCAACCAATATAACCGCGCAAAAACTAGCCAATGCCGACTCACAAGGAAAGATTGAGGCGATTGAGCGGGTGCAAGCGGTAATCGAATTTGATTTGACTGGGCGTGTGCTGCGCGCCAATGAAAACTTCCTACGCACTTTTGGTTATCAAGCCGATGAACTAATCGGCCAACATCACCGTATGTTTTGTCTTCCGCAGGAAGTCCGCTCACCCGACTATCTCACTTTTTGGGAGCGGCTTGGTCGGGGTGAATTCAATGCCGGCGAGTTTCGGCGGGTGAATAAAAAAGGTGAGGATGTGTGGATTCAGGCTTCCTACAACCCAATCTTAGACACCGATGGCAACGTTTTGAAGATCGTTAAATTTGCGACCGATATCACCGCGACCAAGCTACTCAACTCAGATATCTCGGGCAAGATCGAAGCGATCTCCCGTTCGCAGGCGGTGATTGAATTTACGATGCAAGGCGATATCTTGTCGGCTAACCGCAACTTCCTGCGCACCATGGGTTATACCGACGCCGAAGTCATCGGTCAGCATCACAGCATGTTCTGTGAAAAAGAATTGGTGCAATCGGCTGACTACCGCGATTTTTGGGCCGATTTGAGCGAGGGTAAATTTAAAAGCGCGCGCTTTAAACGTATCGGCAAACATGGCGCGCAAGTCTGGCTGCAGGCGACCTACAATCCAATTCTGGACGTGGATGGAAAACCGTTTAAGGTCGTCAAATTTGCGATGGACATCACCGAGCAAGTCAAACGCGAGCAACTTGTTAAAGACAAAATCCGCGAAATTACCGAGGTGCTGGAAGAGCTATCTACATCGATACGCAGCATTGAGCAAAATGCGCAGCTATCCAACGGTTTAGCCCAGCAAACTCAAAAAGAGGCCAAAGATGGTCACCAATTATTAGGCAAATCCTTGGATGCGATTCACGAAATCCAACGTTCGTCGCAAGACGTGCACGAAATCGTTGGCACCATTAGCGACATTGCTAGCCAGACCAATTTACTCGCCTTTAACGCCGCTATTGAAGCAGCGCGTGCTGGCGAACATGGATTGGGCTTTTCGGTCGTTGCCGATGAGGTGCGCAAATTGGCCGAGAAATCCGGTAAAGCCGCTAGCGAAATCGCCAAATTAATTAACGAAACAATCGCCCGGGTCAACGAAGGTGGGCAAATCTCATCGCAGGTTAAAAACGCCTTCGATCAGATTGAGCGCTCAGTCAACAATACCGGTAGCTCGATTGCTCAAATCCACAGCGCCACTAGCGAGCAAGCTGAAGCTAGCCAAAACGTTGCGGCCTTATTAGCGCAATTGCAGACATCGACCGAACGCGGCTAATCCATGATGGAAGCGAATACAAACGCGCCCTCGCTTGAGACTGTGACCGATCTCGGTGGAGACGAAACAGCGCAGCAAGATACGCTGCTCAATTTCGCGCAAATCGATATTGATGGCATGGCGGTGGTCATCTTGGCGCAATTCGTTATGGGTGCGGTCGTCCGTCCAGCGGCACTGACGCCATTGCCGCGTAGTCACGCCACGATTGAAGGTGTATTTACCTACGAAGAGCAATTAATCCCCTTGGTCGATTTACGCAAGTGGCTCAATCCATCGCTCGCTCACCAAGCACCGCAGCCGTATGTGATTTTGCTGCGCTCGGGTGGAAAGGTAATTGGATTAGCCGTTGATGCGGTGCACGGCATGATTCGGATTCCGCGTTCGCATAGCCAACAGATCTTGCGCGATTGTGCCGCCGATAGCTTTTTTCAACATGTCGTTAAATCGGAAAAAAGCGATCGATTATTTAGTCAGCTTGATCCCTTGGTATTGATGAATCAAGTCCAAGTGTGGGCCGAGGCGGCCGATGCAATGACCGGCGCGATACAAGATCAGGATTTAACGCATTCAGCATCGAAGGCCAAGAGGCCGTCAACCACAACTGGCGCGCAGGTGATCGTGCGCGCTGGCACATCCATTTTGGCTATCCCTGCCACGCAGGTAGCCGAAGTCATTCCTATGCCACCGATTGACGATGTATTTGCCTTAGCCGATAGGTTGCTGGGATTAACCCATTGGCACGACACTACGGTCGCGGTATTGGATTTGATCGCTACTTTAGGTTTAGAAAGTCCGCCGCAGCAGGCGCAATTATTGCTGATCTTAGACCGCGACGGCTTGACTGCGGCTATCCCAGTTAATCAGGTTTTGGCGGTGCGTAGTTTTCCAATGGGCACGGTTGATACAGATTTCCACAGTCAACCCGGCTTCCAGCATTTTTATCTCGGCACGACCTTGCTCGACAATCAAGAACGGGTGATGTTAGTTGACGGCATGGCGGTTTTAGCCGCTTGCCCTTTGAACGATTTATCGGATAAAAAAACGGCTGTCATTAATGAGGTAAATACGGATCTCGCTAACGCTAAGCAGCAAAATAGCTTGGTGACTTCCGCGCATATTGTGTTTTTTACCGATTTGACTTGGGCAATTGATATGCGCCACTTGAAAGAAATTGTCCCCGTTCCAGCCAGTTATAAGGCGAATGCTGAGACGGATGATAGTTTGATCGGTACTTGCGAATGGCGCGGAAATTATCTGCCGGTGCTCAATCCTAATGGCGCGGTAACGGGCGAGGTGCTGCACAAAAAGTTGATTGTTGTGAACTATGAAGGCAAAGATGCGGGGATTTTGGTCAACGATATCCTTGAGTTAATTCCCGCCCATCGCGGCACGCAATTTAGCTTCACTCCGCCGAACGGAATATTGGTGCGGATGATGACGGTCAATGTTGGTTCTGATCAGCGTAGTTATCGGATATTTGATTTATCGAGTGTGCATTTTTTTAAAAATTCCGTAGAACAAGCCGCGTCCGATTAACCTATCTTGTGCGCGCTTTGGTCGACCCATGCTGGTTGAAATTGGATGACTACAATTTGTTTGCGCCTGTCATCCAAACCGAATCCGCTCGCGTTATTCGCTCTGTCAATGTAAGTCCAAACTTAAAAACAGAGCCAATCCGCCGATGAGACTACTTTCCCTATTCCTGCTGCAAATTATTGTCATTGGTGCCGCGCACGCCCAAGTCATTAAATGCGTTGACCCTAAAACGAAAGCGGTATCGTTCACCGATGGCGCTTGTCCAGCCACTGATCGGGAAATTTTGATTGAGCCGCGCCATTCAGCGCAGTATTACGAGAATGAAAATATCAAAGCACAAGAGGCCAGAGAGCGCATAGATCAAAGCCTGCAGCGTGAAGCGCAAGAGACGCGGCTGTTAGCTAGGGATACCCAGCAACAAGCGAGTCCGCGTGAACCGGCTCCGATAGATAATTCCAACTCATACGAATGCAGTATTGCCAAACAAGCCTTGGGTGTTGCGCAAACCAATAACAAACCAAATCTGGATACGATAGCCTTAAAGCGCCAAGAAGCCGAGGTGGCCTGTTTGGGAGCAAACGCACATGTTCAGCTAGAAGAAGCGCGCGAAAAGCGCAAAGCCGAAGAATTGAAAATCGCTGCTGAACGCACAACGTCGGTCGTTTATATGACGAGCTGCGATCAAAGCGGCTGCTGGGGCAGTGATGGCAATCGTTATAACGCGCAAGGCAGCACTTTGGCGGGGCCACATGACAGAACCTGCCAGAAACTTGGCAATACCGTTCAGTGTCAATAACGCCCTTGCTGTCCTTGCTGTGGGCTTAACTTGTCGATAAAAAGATGCCCCGTTTTAACCAGTATTAAACAACCTTCAGTGCTAAACGGTGTGTGCATGCTCATGTGCGGGCTGCGTAACCAAGTACCCGCTGGATAACGTCCAAACTCGTCCTCAAACACGCCTTGCACAACTAAAATTTCTTCACCGCCAAAGTGCCGATGCGGATTAAATTGTGTACCCGGCATCCAGCGCACCAAGGCGGTGTGCACTGTTTCAAACTCGGATAAGGGCAATACCGACAGTCCCGCGACTAACCCTGGGTACCATTGGGCGGTTGTGGTGTCGATGACTATGCGCGTGCTGTCATCGGGCGCAAGGTAGCGCAGCTTAACAAACAAGGTGCAGCCATTAATGGAGCGCGGCGAGTGCGAGGAACCGGGCGGATTTTTAATATAGCTTCCCGCGCCATAACTGCCGGATTCATCTTGGAAGTCGCCTTCCAGCACAAAAATCTCTTCACCCAGTTCATGCGTATGCAAATTGAATTGTGAGCCAGGTGCGTAATGGACAATCGAGGTAGCGCGTGCGACTTCGCCGCCATCGCGTTCGAGCAATTTGCGTTTGATTCCCGCAACGGGCGAATCGACCCATACTACTTGTTCAGTTTGCATGATTATGCGTTGTGAATAGTCAGTGTTGAGGTTCATTTGTAGATTAAATAGCGGCGAGGAGCGCAATTATAGGGCAGCACAACTAATTGCGTTGGACGCCACAGCATTGCAATCAGTGCTTAATCTGTGCTGAATTTAACGCTCGATATTCCGATGGCGCAATATGTTCCCAGCGCTTAAACGCCCGCCTAAAATTGGCCATGTCGCTGTAGCCCAGCGTGTAGGAAATTTCTTGAATACTCAAATGAGTTGACTTGAGATGCTCCACCGCTAACACATGGCGCACATCTTCTAAAATTTCTTTGTACGAAGTTTGTTCTTCGATCAAGCGTCGGTGCAGCGTGCGCGGCGTTAAATTGAATAATCGCGCCATCAGGTTGAGTGAAGGAAATCCGCCCTGTTTTTCTAACATGATGCGCCGCACTTGGGCGCTCAGCGATTCATTTTTTACCAGCTTATCGAGCTCGCGCTGGCAAATTTGCAGCGCATCGATAAATGCTGCTTGGTCTGCCATTTTAAGTGGCTTATCCATGTTGGCTAAATCCAGCGCAATCCCAGCCCAGCTTTGTCGATAACTGACTTTGCATTTAAATAAATCACCCGCTAATGCGGCGTATTCCGGTTCGGCAAAAGGGAAGGCCACTTCGAGCACGTTGCTGGAATCCAGGGCGATGTGATCGAATAGATTTTTGATTGTCAGGATGATGGCTTCCAGTACTGGGCGACGTATTTCACCGAGCGGTAAAGGTTCGCTAAATACCAGCCGGAATTGACTCCCGTGAATTTCATTATTTAGCAACAGTAACGAGGTGCGCACGCGCAGATAGTGTTCAAACAATTCGGCGGTTTGGCGCAAGGTAGCACTATTCATCGCAGCATAGCCCAAGATACCGTGACTATTGGCGAGCAACCTTTCCCCAATCAATAAGCCAATCGCTGGCTCATTGGTAGCCGCCAAGGCATCAGTGATTAACTGTTTTAAGGTGGAGTAGGGCAGTTGAAGTGAGGAATCGTTAAGCTGCGCTTCGCTGACCTGACTGCGCTGCAGCCAGCTCGCGACATCGCCGCCCGCGGTGCGAATTTGTTCCGCGATTTGGCGTAGATAGACCACCGATAAGGAAAATTCTGTCTGTGGCATAAGCTTGTGTGCGAGGTCAGGATTGCCTCGATTGTCAATAAATGACCCATTAATGTCAATCGCGCACCTCAAGATAAGCGCTGGCTTGTCGTAGTATTGCTACAAGTCAAATAATAAAATTTAGGAGAGAGCATGTTTTTTTCAAAGACCACTAATCTGGCTACGACAGCCCATATCAATGACACAACAATTTCTGTTCTGCCCGACGAAACCTTGCTCACTGCCGCACTGCGACAAGGAATCAATTTTCCCAATAGTTGCAGGGTTGGCGGATGCGCGACTTGCAAATGCAAATTGACCGCTGGGCGGGTGAAGGAATTAACCGAATCCACCTATATTTTGTCGGATGACGACATGGATCAAGGTTACATCCTAGCGTGCCAAAGTGTGCCGCAAACTGAAGTGTCGATCGAAGTTGATCTGAGCCGCGGCAGGGCAGCACAACAGGTTTTTGGTGCTGTCATCGCCCAACACAAACTGACCCACGATATCACTCGATTGAGCGTGCAATTGGATGCTCCGCTCAATTACAAAGCGGGGCAATTTGCGCAAATCAGCGTTGACTCTTTGCCGCATGTTAACCGCAGCTATTCATTTGCCAACCCACCCCAAGAAGACGGTTGCGTGAGTTTCTTTGTGCGTAAAGTGGATGGTGGTATTTTTTCTACGCACATCCACGAACAGGATGTGATTGGGCAAAAAGTTACTATTGAGGGGCCAGCCGGTGATTTTTGCTTGCGCGATTCGGATGCGCCGATTTTATTGGTTGCCGGTGGCAGCGGGCTAGCTCCGATTTTGGCGATTCTGCAGGACGCGGTACAAAACAAAGTGCAACGGTCGGCGACCTTGTTATTTGGCGCACGTAGCTCGGAGGATTTGTACTGTCTCGACCAGATTGAAGAAATCAAGCGCCATTGGCAAGGCGAGTTTCGCTTTGTGCCCGTGCTGTCCGATGCCAGTCAGGTTGACGGTGCCGAGCGTCGGCACAACTTGATTGAGCAAATTCCGCAATCACTGGAACGCGGAGCACATGCTTATTTATGCGGCCCGCCGGCAATGGTTGATAGCGCGGTTGCGGTGCTGCGCGAGCATGGTGTTGGCAACGACTATATTCATGCCGACCGATTTCTAACTCAACATGAAGGTGGTTTGCAGCCTGCGTCAACGCCGACTGCCGCAGAATTGAATGCATCGAAAAATAAGATCGCTAACCTGTTCGATTACGTTAAGTATTTCATGTTTCACTTAGTCGGCTTATTTTCAGCCGCGTCGATTGTGGCCGGTAGTTCCGCGGTGACGTTCGGATTGTTGGGCGTGTTATTTTTTTACATTATCGGTGACGCGCTGCTCGGTGACGATAAGTCGGTGCCACGATTTACCCATCCGCGCGTCTTAACGACCCAACTTTGGCTGGCGCTGCCGTTGTTGCTCTTAATCGTCTTTTGCTCGGTTTGGACGGTCAGCACCGGCGATCCGTTTGGTTTCGGTCAATTCATCACCCAGCTAACTGGCTACGATGTAGTCGCTGCGCGCGCGGCGACTAACCTAGGACATCATATTTCCGCGCTGATCTTAACCGGTTTAGCCATTGGCTTAGTTGGTACGATTACCGGCCACGAATTAACCCACCGCACTTGGGACCCGATTTCGATGTTAATCGGGCGTTGGTTGTTGGCCTTTAGTTTTGATACCTCGTTTGCGATTGAACACGTGTACGGCCATCACCGCTATGTCTCCACTGAGCACGACCCCGCCACCGCGCCACGCGGGCGTAATGTCTATCACCACATAATTGCGTCAACCATCAAGGGCAACGTTAGCGCGTGGAAGATTGAGGCGAGACGTTTAAAACGCAAAGGCTATGCGCTCTATTCGCCACACAATGCGGTCTTGCGTGGCTATTTGATGAGTGCCGTTTTGGTGCTCGCGGCTTGGGCAATTGCTGGAATAGTCGGTGCCGTTTTCTTTACCTTATGCGCCTTGTTCGGCAAATCCTTGCTGGAAATCGTCAACTACATGGAACATTACGGCATGGTGCGCCATCCCGAGACGCCAGTGCAACCGCGCCATTCATGGAATACCAACCGCCGCGTTAGCTCGTGGACGATGTTTAATTTAACGCGCCATTCGCACCATCACGCACAAGGCGAAGTGCCTTACCATGAATTGCAACCGTACCCTAATGCGCCAATGATGATTAACGGTTATTTGACGACGATTTTGATTACGCTGGTGCCGCCGCTCTGGCATGCGTTGATGACACCGAAAGTGTTGGCTTGGGATAGAGATTTCGCCTCTAAAGACGAGCTTGAATTGGTGGCGCGGGCCAATGCGCGCAGCGGCATTGCGGGCTTAAAAAATGCTGATTCCCCTTTTGTACGTGTCAGCTCCTAACACCTGACATCAGGGTGATAGCGACGAAACATAGGCAGCTAAAGCTAGCATGTCCTCCGACGTAAGTTGTTCAACCACCGCCAACATCGGACCAACCTCAGCGCCAGTGCGGCTACCGTATTTAATGTCGACTAGCTGGCGCGCAAGATAAGAGGGAGAACGGCCGGCGGTTCTGGGTGCAGCATCAGTGCCTTTAAGTTTTGGCCCATGACATGTGGCGCATTGCCGTGTTTTGCCGCCTGTTAGTCCTTGCGCTAAACGTTGTCCTCGTTGGATGCTGCCGATTGGCACGTAAGCGGCAAACTGAGTTCGTGTGTCACGATTTTCAAATTGTTCATCGTCGTTTGCGATTAGGTGCTATTGCTGTCAGGGACATGCCTGATTTCAGCGGGATTGATCTGCGATTTGATCGCGTCGGAGGGCGAAATCCACGGATAGGCCCATTGGACAATGGGATCAGGCGATACTGCGCAGTTACTGCAAATGGCGCACTAAGCAGTAATCCAGCACACAAGCAATTGCAGGTATTTCCCATGGATAAGCCCCGAAACAGTTCTTGGTCGATAGTGAGATCGAGCCAAGCTGATTGAATGCCGCTTAGCCAAAGCGGTGCCGTCCTTGGGCATTAAATAGCAGATGCTGTTGCCAGGCAAACTTCGCAACGTTGTCGGAGGTTAGCCATTAAATTGCCCCAGAGCGACTGCGATCCATTGGGCGAAATCCCTTGAATTTATTGATTTAACGCTGACGTCGGACTGTTTTGAGAGGAGAGTTTGCGTCCGCATTTTTTGCACGGCGACGACGTAAAAATTGAGGATTTAGCAGGTATTTGCGCGAAAAATTAACGATCTGCCCGCGATTTATCCTTAACTTCGGTAGAATTCGTGTTTCTTTTTAGCATTTAATTGAAGCGAGTCAACCCATGATGATTGCCGGCCAACCCTTGTACGTACTTTTATTAATCGGATTAGCAGGCCTGTACGCCGGTATGCAAAACGCTCTTGCTGGCGGTGGTTCGTTCATCACTTTCCCTGCATTGCTATTGGCTGGATTGAATCCTTTAGCCGCCAACATGAGCTCGACTATCGCGCTGTTTCCTTCCCAAATCGCTACGTCGATTGCGGGCCGAAAAATGGTCAGCGGTGTCGGTGGCGTGTCGTTTCGCAGCTTATTCATCATCAGCATCGTCGGCGGCGTCTTGGGGGCAATTCTGTTGTTGTCCACGCCGGTCAGCATTTTTTCGAATTTAGTCCCTTGGTTGGTGCTGTTTGCTACCACCGCGTTTGCATGGGGCAGCTTTGGGTTTAAACCGAAGGCCGCCGGTGAAGCGGGGCATATGCCGAGTTGGGCGATTTTGTTGGTGCAGGGTTTGATCGCGATTTATGGCGGGTACTTTGGTGGCGGGATTGGATTTTTGATGTTGGCGGCGCTGACTATCGCAGGCCAACAAGTGAAAACGGCGAGCGCCACGAAGAACGCCTTAGCCATGACGATGAACGCCTCTGCGGTCGCTATTTTTGCCTTTTCACCGATGATTAACTGGGCTGCGGTGGTGGCGCTGGGAATCGGTGGCGTGTTAGGCGGCGTGGGCGGCGCGTGGTTGATACATCGATTGCCCGAGCGCTTGTTGCGTGGATTTGTGGTCTTGGTTGGTATTAGCTTAACAATTTGGTTGTTTGTTCGTTAATTGTTGCGTCCTTTATGGGCAAAAAATAGAGCGCTTGAATTTCAATCGCTCTTTTTTATTGTCTCTTGGGTGCTCGAAATTAATATAAGCCCTTGATTTGTAATATACTCTAGGTCTTTCCGCCTTACCTCACTTTCGTTGATTTATTAAAACAAGTGGCTTCTGCGGACATTGTTGACAAGCCTTAACTTGTTGCAATCGTTACTCGATAAATTTACCCACGCAGCAAGCGTTAAGTCTGCCAAAAACGCCATTTTAAAATCACGCAAGGCCTACCCTATACCATGACTGAAATTAAGTCCGATTTGAATTCAAGTACTACCCCCAACCAACCTAATTTTGCTAGTGCTGAAGTCGCCGATGATGTGCGCTTCGCTGATTTTGGCTTGTCGCCAGAAATCTTGCGCGCCTTGTCCGATCAAGGCTATGTGCATCCAACGCCGATTCAAGCCGCCGCGATTCCGATGGTTTTAGAAGGCCGTGATGTGATGGGTGCAGCCCAAACTGGTACCGGTAAAACAGCCGGTTTTTCTTTACCGATTATTCAGTTATTGCTGGCGCACGCCAACGCGAGCGCTTCGCCCGCACGCCATCCCGTGCGTGCTTTGATCTTAACGCCGACGCGCGAACTGGCTGACCAAGTTGCTGACAACGTAAAAGCCTATTCCAAGTACACCCCGCTGCGCAGCATTGTGGTCTTTGGTGGTGTTGATATGGCGCCGCAAACCACGGCATTACGCGGTGGGATTGAAATCGTGATTGCAACGCCAGGCCGCTTGCTCGACCACGTACAACAAAAAACGATTAACTTAAGCCAAGTGCAAATGCTGGTGATGGACGAAGCTGATCGCATGTTGGACATGGGCTTTTTACCTGACCTGCAACGCATCATTAATTTGCTGCCTAAAGATCGCCAAAGTTTGATGTTCTCAGCGACTTTTTCGACTGAAATCAAAAAGCTGGCCAACACATTTTTACGTAATCCATTAACGATTGAAGTCGCCCGCAGCAATGCAACGTCTGAAAACGTGACGCAGATTTTGTATGCGGTAGAAGAACAAAATAAACGCGAAGCAGTGAGTTTTATCATTCGCGAACGTCATTTAAAACAAGTGATCGTGTTCTCCAACACCAAAATCGGGGCATCCCGTTTGGCGGTGCATTTAGTAAAAACGGGTGTCAAAGCCGCCGCGATTCATGGCGACAAAACGCAGTCCGAACGTATGGCCGCTTTGGAAGCATTTAAGCGCGGTGAGATTGAAGTGTTGGTTGCAACAGACGTGGCTGCGCGTGGTTTAGATATTGCTGAGTTGCCGTGCGTGATTAACTTCGATTTGCCGTATAACGCCGAAGATTATGTGCATCGCATTGGCCGCACTGGCCGCGCTGGTGCTAAAGGTGATGCGATTTCATTGTGCACCGACAAAGACGATCGCTTGTTGGCGGATATTGAAAAATTGATTAAGCAAAAAATCGTACGCTTGAATCTGGCTGGTTTTGTTGCGACCAAAGAAGTCGAGCCGCCGAGTGCGCGTGAAGCGCGTCATGAATCACGTAACGATTCGCGCCATGAACCCCGCTCCGGAGCAAAACACAGCGCAGGCAGCGACGTTAAAAGCGATCGCCGCACGACGACGCGCCCTTATTCCTCCGCGCCAAAAGTTGATCCATGGTTCTTCCAACCATATCAACCCACGCCAAGCAAACACGCTGCCGAAAAGCCAGCTTCGGAGGCTAACAAGTCCTCTGCTAAGCCGATTAAACGTGCCGCTTTGTTAGGTGGATTACCGAAATAACTGCACGAAGTTCAGACGTAAAAAAACGGGTAACAGCTTCAAACTGTTACCCGTTTTTTATTGCGTCGGATTACGCTGATTCGGATGCTTGGTTAGTTTGTTCTGGCGCCT
This sequence comes from Sapientia aquatica, assembly GCF_004358105.1. Taxonomy (GTDB): domain Bacteria; phylum Pseudomonadota; class Gammaproteobacteria; order Burkholderiales; family Burkholderiaceae_D; genus Solimicrobium; species Solimicrobium aquaticum. The sequence continues at coordinate 51,146 of NZ_SMYL01000007.1, forward strand.
CTGGCTTGCATTGTTTTTTGCAATGCGGGCAGGATTTGCCGGGAATGTAGTAGGGCGATAATTGCTCACGCGGCGTGACCACAGCGCGGCAGGCATAGCATTGCTCGGTATCGGTAGCTTCCAATTGCGGATTGAGCGCGGTGCGGTAATCGAACACAAAACAGTCGCCGTGATAATGCGCGCCACCGACTTCTTCGAAGTATTTCAAAATTCCACCCTCGAGCTGATATACGTGTTCGTAACCGACGTTTTGCATGTGGATGGCGGCTTTCTCGCAACGGATTCCACCGGTACAAAATGTCACCACAGTTTTATCGTTGAGCTTGTCTTTGTTCTCGGCGATCACAGCAGGGAACTCGGTGAATTTTTTGATGCGGAAATCGATCGTGTTATCAAAGCTGCCGACATCGACTTCAAAATCATTACGGGTATCCACCATCACAACCGGACGGCCTTCGTCATCGTGACCTTGATCTAACCAGCGCTTTAAAGTCGGCGGTGTCACGAACGGAGCGCGACCATCTTCGGGGCGAATCAACGGCATGCGCATGGTGATGGTTTCTGCTTTTAACTTGACCAACAATTTGGTAAACGGCTGGCTGTCCGAAAAACTCTCTTTAGCCACTACATCGCTAAAGCGCGGGTCGGTGTGCAGCCAATCCATAAAGCCATCGATTTCGTGACGCAAACCGGCCAAGAACAAATTGATTCCTTCGGGCGTTAGCAAGATGGTGCCTTTTAAATTAAGTTTTTGGCAAATCGCTAAAAACTCAGGGCGCTTTTCTGCGGTGTCGTTGAAGGTGATGAATTTATAAGCAGAAATGTTGACGTAAGGTGGTACGTTTTGCGGAGTGCTTGACTGCGTGGACATAGTAGTGATGACAAAAAAGGTGATTGGGCTCGTGCAAATGCGCGCTGGACATAGCGCGGTTTGGTTTCTTTACCGGCTTGGAGACAACTTAGGGAATATGAAAATTATAAGAAGAGGCCAAGCAAAAGTGCAGATAAGTCCTTGATTAGGCAGCATTATAAACGCAAACAGGCCAATTTCAATCAGCGCAGACAAATCATCTGTGTCAGCTTTGCAATTACTCGCCCGATTCTCGTCGCAGCGGCCTTGCGCTACGGTAAAATAGCGGGCTATGACAACACCGCACTTTATCCATCTCCGCCTGCATTCTGAGTACTCCATCGTTGATGGTTTAGTACGTATTGACGATGCCGTTAAGGCCGCTGCCAAAGATCAGCAACCCGCATTAGCTATTACCGATTTGAGCAATTTATTCGGTATGGTGAAATTTTATAAAGAAGCACGAGGTAAGGGCGTAAAGCCAATCGCTGGTTGCGACGTTTGGATTAGCAACGACGAGCAGCGCGACAAACCAACTCGCTTGCTGCTGTTGGTTAAAAATCATGCTGGCTATTTGCAATTGTGCGAACTGCTCTCGCAATCGTGGTTAGTCAATCAACATCTGGGCCGCGCTGAAATCCGCGCCGAATGGCTGGCCGCTTTGCCACCCGGTGGATTGATCGCTTTATCTGGCGCACATTTTGGCGACGTTGGAATTGCCATTGATAACGGCAACATCGACGCGGCGCGGGCGTGCGCCAAACATTGGGCTAGCGTTTTCCCCGATCATTTTTACATTGAAATTCAACGCGCCAATCAGCCGAATATGAATAACCATGTTCGGCAAGCGGTTGCGCTCGCGGCCGAATTGGGTTTGCCGGTGGTGGCCACCCATCCGATTCAATTTATCGACCCTAGCGAATTCCAAGCGCACGAAGCGCGTACCTGTATCGCTGAGGGCGAAATTCTGGCCAATGGTCGGCGCGTGAAGCGCTTTAACCAAGACCAATATTTCAAAACCCAAGAAGAGATGCAAGAGTTGTTTGCCGACTTGCCCGGTGCGTTGGCTAACTCGGTGGAAATCGCCAAGCGCTGTAATTTGGTGCTGGAATTGGGTAAGCCTAAGCTGCCATTATTCCCAACGCCAGACGGCGTAACGCTCGATGAATTTTTGGTCTCCGAAGCGCAGGCCGGTTTGAAGCAACGCTTGGAAATGCTTTATCCCGATCCTGCGGTGCGCGAGAAAGAGCAAGATCGTTACTTTGCTCGACTCAAGTTTGAAACCGACACGATTATCAAAATGGGTTTCCCCGGTTACTTCTTAATCGTGGCGGAATTTATTTTATGGGCAAAAAATAACGGCGTGCCGGTTGGCCCGGGACGGGGTTCAGGTGCTGGCTCGCTGGTGGCGTATTCCTTAAAAATTACCGATCTTGATCCGCTGGCCTACAACTTGCTGTTTGAGCGATTCTTAAATCCAGAGCGGGTTTCGATGCCCGACTTTGATATTGATTTCTGCCAAGAAGGACGCGATCGCGTTATTCAGCACGTTAAAGATCTGTACGGCAAAGACGCGGTATCGCAGATTGCCACGTTCGGAACAATGGCGGCCAAAGGCGCGATTCGTGACGTGGGTCGGGTGCTCGATTTTGGTTATAACTTCTGCGACGGTATTTCTAAACTGATTCCCTTTAAGCCGGGTAAGCAAGTCACGATTGCTGAGGCGATTAAAGAGGAACCGCAATTAGCCGAACGACTAGAAAACGAAGACGAAGTACGTCAGTTGCTCGATCTGGCACAGCAAGTCGAAGGTATTACCCGCAACATCGGTATGCATGCCGGTGGTGTGTTGATCGCGCCGGGCAAGCTGACTGATTTTTGTCCGTTGTACACGCAGGGCGGCGACAGCGGTGTGGTGTCGCAGTACGATAAAGACGACGTGGAAGCGGTCGGATTGGTCAAGTTCGACTTTTTAGGTTTGACCACCTTGACGATCTTGGATTGGGCGGTGCGTTACATCAAGCAGCTTGATCCAGCGATGGCTAATTTCAATTTAGAGACTTTACCGCTCAATGACAAAGCCTCTTACCAACTGCTGACCAAAGCCAAAACCGTCGCCGTATTCCAGCTAGAAAGTCGCGGCATGCAAGGCATGTTGAAAGACGCGCGCCCTGATCGTTTTGAAGACATTATTGCGCTCGTGGCGTTGTACCGTCCGGGTCCGATGGATTTGATTCCGGACTTCTGTAAGCGTAAGCACGGCGAACGTTTTGATTATCCTGATCCACGTACCGAAGGTATTTTGTCCGAAACCTACGGCATTATGGTGTATCAGGAACAGGTTATGCAGATGGCGCAGGTGGTTGGCGGCTACTCACTCGGCGGGGCGGATTTGCTGCGCCGTGCGATGGGTAAAAAGAAGGCCGAAGAAATGGCCGAGCATCGCCAAATTTTCCGCGACGGTGCAGCCAAAGACGGTTTGTCGGAACAAAAAGCCGACGAGATTTTTGACTTGATGGAAAAGTTCGCGGGCTACGGTTTTAATAAATCCCATGCCGCCGCCTATGCCTTATTGGCCTATCACACCGCGTATCTCAAAGCCCATCACGCCGCCGCGTTCATGGCTGCCAACTTGTCGTTGGCGATGGACGATACCGATAAAGTCAAAATTTTAGTTGAAGATGCGATCGATGTTTGCAACCTAAAACTGCTGCCACCCGATGTGAATCATTCCGACTACCGCTTCACGCCAGTAGCGCATCCGGCGGGTCCATCGCAGCCGGCGAATCAAATCCGTTACGGTTTGGGTGCGGTCAAAGGCTCCGGTCAAAACGCGATTGAAAACATCATCGAAGCGCGTAAAAACGGGCCGTTCACGGATTTATTCGATTTCACCAAACGGGTTGATAAACGCCAAGTCAATCGCCGCACGATTGAATCATTAATTCGTGCGGGCGCGTTTGATTGCTTCAAAGTTGATCGCGGCGTGTTGTTGGCGAGCGTCGATTTAGCTTTGGAATATGCCGAACAGGCGGAAGCATCGCGCAATCAAGTCAGTCTTTTTGACGACGATGAAACGATGTCTGGCGCGCCCGATTATGTGACCGCCACGCCGTGGAGTGAGAAGCGCAAACTGTCGGAAGAAAAATTGGCTTTGGGCTTTTATTTGTCCGGTCATTTATTCTCGATCTATGCGCCTGAAGTCCGTAAATTTATCCGCACGCCCTTATCCAAATTAGAAACTTCGCGCGACCCACGCTTGATGGCAGGGATTATTTCTGGCATCCGCACCCAGATGACTCAACGCGGCAAAATTTTAATCGTTACCTTGGATGACAGCACCGGCACGCAAGAAGTCACGGTTTATGCCGACTTGGCAGACCAGTTCAAATCGTATTTTAAAGAAGATGAATTCTTGGCTGTGAGCGGCAAAGTATCCGAAGACCGCTTCTCTGGCGGCTTGCGCGTCACCGCAGAAAAAGTCATGGACATTGCCCAAGCGCGGATTCAATACGCGCAAGCCTTACGCATTGAGATTAACGCTCAGATGGACGTCAAGCTGTTATTGGCTTCGTTAGAGCCGCATTTAAACGAACAGGGTTGTCCGTTGGTCGTGCAGTACCAAGGCCCAACTGCATCGGCAGAATTGCGTTTTTCCGATGCGTGGCGAGTCAATCCTGACGACGAATTGCAGCAAAAATTGATCGGCATGTTGTCACCCGAAAAAGTCGCGGTTGTGTACGCTTAATACTCTTTAACGCCTACTTCACTACAATAAAAAACACGAAAGATATTATTTGTTATGACTATTAATCCTTATTTTGTTCGATTGTGGAATGCGATCAAGCCGTATAAGCATCGGATAGTTTTCGCGCTTTTGGGCATGATAGGCGCATCTGCTACCGAGCCTGCATTTCCATGGATATTGAAAAAATTAATTGATAACGGATTTTCAGAGCAACGTTCACTGCCGGTTTGGTTGGTACCGTTGTTCATTGTCGGGATATTTTTCTTACGTGGGATTTTTACCTTTTGCACTCAGTATTACATGTCTTGGGTGGCTAATAAATTATTGAGCGATATGCGCGACTCGATGTTTCAGCGCACCTTAATTGTTCCGATTTCCTACTACCAAAACGAATCCAGCGGCAAGCTCATTAACACTATCATGTATGAAGTGCAGCAAGTCGTTGAGATGGTAAAAGGCTCGATCAATACCTTGGTGCGTGATTCAATTACTGTGGCTGCATTGATGGGTTATTTGCTGTATCAAAACTGGCAATTAACGGTAGTGGCGTTGTTGATTATTCCGTCAATGGCCTATGTCGTGCGCGTGACCAGCCGACGCTTACGTCAACTCAATCAGAATCAGCTCAAGCTCAACAGCGAATTGACCCAAGTGGTGGAAGAAGCGACTCGCGCGAATCAAGTCATCCGCATCTTTGGCGCACAAAGTTATGAGCACAAACGCTTCCAAGCAAAGAGTGAAAAGTTACGCGGCTACGCGCAACGCGTCACAGTCGTATCCGGTTCGACCACGCCAGTAACGCAAATGGTCGCAGCGTTAGCGGTGTCATTGGTGATCGTGGTCGCAATGCGTCCGAGTTTGCTGCCATTTGCGACGCACCCGTTTAGCCCTGGCGATTTCGTGGCGTACATTACGACGATGCTGCTGTTACTCGCGCCACTCAAACGCCTATCCGATTTAAACGGCCCATTACAACGCGGCTTAATCGCTTCCGAATCGGTCTTTAATTTAATCGATACGCCAGCCGAACCAGTCGGTGGCTTTGAATTTGAAGGCCGCGCCAAAGGTAATTTGGAATTTATTAATACGGAATTCAAATACCAAGGCCAAGAGTTGCAAGCCTTAAAAGGCATTAACCTACGCATCAATGAGGGCGAAACCGTTGCCTTAGTCGGTATGTCGGGCGGCGGCAAAACATCTTTGGTGAATTTAGTGCCGCGCTTTTACACCCCAACTGCTGGTTCTATCCGACTCGACGGACGTGACTTGGCCGATATTTCGATCACCAGCTTACGCGCACAGATCGCCATGGTCGGACAAAACGTGGTGCTATTCGATGACACCATCGCCGCCAACATCGCCTATGGCGACAGCAATCCCGATCAAGCAAGGATTGATGCAGCAGTGGTTGCCGCGCATTTATCGGATGTAATTGCCGATTTACCTCTGGGTTTGCAAACCGAAATCGGCGATAACGGAACTCGCTTATCCGGCGGTCAACGCCAACGCCTAGCGATTGCGCGTGCGATCTATAAAAATGCGCCAATTTTGATTTTAGATGAAGCCACCTCGGCCTTGGATTCGGAATCAGAACGCGCAGTACAAGCGGCCTTAGATTCATTGATACAAGGTCGTACAACCTTAGTCATCGCCCACCGCTTATCCACCATCGAGCGCGCTGATCGGATTGTGGTGTTGGTCGATGGTGAAATAACCGAGATGGGTTCGCATGCAGAATTGCTGCAAAAAAATGGCACTTACGCGCATTTGCATCAGTTGCAGTTTACTCAGGCTGAGTAATGATTGAGAGTGTTTCACTTGTTTCTTAAGTCTGGGTAACGTAAAGAATGGTAATAAGCGCTGATACATTTTTAGCCGACCAGAAAAACAGAAAACCCTGTTCTAGCTTGTATGAGTTTGAATGCGGTAGGTAAAGTTGTACCTTCAATTCATTTATCTCTCTAAACTACAGTGCTACTGCAACCGGTTGATACCGGGGGCAGAATTAAGAGTGTAAATAAAATGACGGCTTGCTAACTACGGGTTGCATTTTTAATAATTCAATGTCATGACATTGGCTGATTTCGTCAGTACAATTCAGGCTAATTTTTTTACTGGTATGTAAGCAATTTATGACGTTCAATTTGAATAGAACAAGCCAACAACACGTAATTGCCTTGGCTTTGCTCTGTGTTTTGTTTGGTGCGGGATTGCCCGGCCGCCTGCTAAATTTAAGCTATTTTCTGCTGATTATTTTAGCCCTTGTGGCGTTATTCCGAAAAACTGGAATTACCACTCAGTTCGGCGAAGTCTATCAATCGTTTAAATTGTTGCACTGGGCCATGGGATCGATGTTGGTGGCGCTAATTTTGAGCCAAATCGCGCATGGTCATCTCTACTTACCTTCATTCAACTCCATCGCTAGGTTAGCTACTTTTGTTGTGGTGCTATGGATGGCCCTCAATTTGAAGATTGAACAGCTCCGCACAGTTCAATGGGCGTGGGTGGCGGGTATTGTTTTATGCGCTGTGCAGATTTGGTTTTTACCTAGAGGCTACAACGGCCGACCAGAGATCGAAAACTGGTATGTCGCGCTGGCAAGCTTGTTAGGAACGTTTTCGGTTTTTTCCTTGGCTTGGGATGAGAAACCAAGCAAATTAAGTATCGCCATACATTTGCTTGGTGGACTATGTGGGATATATGTCATCTATGTGAGCCAGACGCGTGGTGTTTGGATCGCGCTGCCGATCTTTATTATCTTGGGTTATGCAGCATTTGTGCCCAAGGCGTTCGCTTTAAAAAAGATCGGGTATTTGTTAGCGGCGGTCGCGATTGTTGGAGTTCTATTTTTTAGCACTGACTTGGCCAAAAGTCGTATTGAGCAAGCTGCGCAAGATATCCAAATCTATGCAGTCGATAAGAATACCGATACGTCGGTCGGTGTGCGATTTCAACTTTGGGAGGCCGGTTGGAAAATGATCGAGGAACATCCCATAATCGGGGTCGGAACCGGCGACTATTACAAAGAAGCATTGAAAGAGATGGCGAGTCGCAGGGTATTGCCAACTGACTACAACGGGGCGCATAGTCACAATGAGTTGATATACAGTACCGCGACGATGGGCGTTTTAGGGCTTGTCGCGATTTTGATGACCTATTTGGTGCCGGCATATTATTTTTCTAAGAGCTTGTTCAACCAAGATAGGCAGATACGTGCTGCAGCGGCAATGGGCCTGAGCGTTTGCGCTGGCTTCATGATCTTTGGATTGGTTGATGTTTTGTTTCAATATAAAGAGTGTGAAACGTTTTATTGCGTTGCTTGCGCGGTATTTTTTGCGTTTATTGGTGAACGAAAAAAACAGCTGCAACCTGATTCACGCTCAATTCGCAACAATCCTTAATTGCCGGAATTTGATCCGTTGATTCAACGCTATTTTGGCTTGATTCAACGCCGATTAAGCCCTATTTTTCTACTCCTCAGAGCGAAGAACTTTCATAACGTCATTGACGGTGATCTCATCCATCCAAGCCTTGCGTTTCTTGACCTTAATGATCGTGGTGATCGACGCATCGATAGGCACCCATTCAGGGCTTGTTTGGCGCATTAACGCGATCACTGGTACATGCACGGCATTGGCTAAATGCATCACCGCCGTTTCGACCGAAATAATTAAGTTGCAAACGCTCAGAATGGCCGGCAATTGGAAGAAGTTCGTTGTCGCGCTAAATAGATGCACATGTTCAATCGGACGTTGTGCAATAACCGATCTCGCATATTGCATCTGATCGGGCACGACGTTGATGATAATGCCAGCGTTGCTCCATGCGGGCTGTCGTTTAATTTCGGCAGCTAAGTCAAGCACTCGCTCAATTTTCCAGCTTCTGTCGGCTGACTTTGAATAGCCATTGATAAAAAAGACGCGTTGGCCTTCCCGAAAACCCCAATCGTTAAATTGTAGCTGGGCGTATTCACGCCATTTCTCGGGAATATCAACATAGGGCAAGCGCTCGCTGTCTGAAACGCCGATATTAAATAAAGTATGAAACCAACCGGCATAAATTTCACTGATGTGCGGCACAGCTTGCAAATTGGCTTGGTGTTTTTTTGAAATTTTATAAGCCGGAATAAACGCATCGAGTTTGCGATAAATTAGGTGCTTCGGAATATCATAAAATCGCACACGTTTTTTTTGGCCGACGATAAATCCGTTCGGACTTAGGCGACGAATGAGATTGACGTATTTATGCCGGTGCAAAACTGCCAGTGAGATCACAATCGGGTAGTTCTCGGCCTGTGCCTCTTTAACCGATTGTTCAAATAATTGCGGACTGTAGGTTTGACTGTAAACTTTGTCGAACAACGAAGACGAATTGACCCAATCATACAGCGAGTATTTTTTTAAATGTTCCCACTGAGTTTCGTCGTCAGTACGACGTAATTCGTCCACCCACAAATGCACTTTGATGTGCGGATATGCTTGGGTAAATGCTCTAAAACAGCTTTGCATGTAGGTGAAATCACCCAATGCCAAATGGGCCACGAATAGGATTTTATCGGCTTTTTGCAGCAGCTCAGCAGGGACAAGTTGGGTGGTCATTTATTTTTTTAGGCCAAGAATTGGTTGGGTAACGGTTATCGTGGTCGTGCCAAGGCATAGCGCCAAAACCATTTCACGCTGTCAGCAAATTGGCGGCGGCGCCACAAAAAGCGCGAATGCATGCGCATTTCTTTGTAATTGATGGGTTGCTCATCCATGGGCATATCGGCCCACGGTGACATGCGGTGATATTTAGCGAATATCGCGCGCGAATCGTGCATGCACCAATTGGCCCAAGGTTTCACTGCCCCAGCAAAATGGAGGAACACGGCATCGCCGACATCCCGCATGGCACGGTAATCGTTTTCTAAATCGCCGATCAAACCGTACAAATAATTCCAACGTTTTTCGATATAAATTGCTTTGCCGTCCAAGGCAATGTTGAGTGCGTCTTGATCGGGGAAACGCAAATCATCGCCGCCAGTGAGCAGCGCGTGAATGGTGGCTTCGGTAATTTGATTCGCTAACCATTCTTTGATATTCATGTACAACACGCCAGAATTGAAGTATTTCACTTGCGATAATTTAAGTGCAGCAGCACGGCGCACCGTCGTTGCTTCTGCGTCTGGCACAACATACGCGATCACATTGTCCATCGATAGCTCGATGAGATCGTCCATTTTTCCGACACACAAAATATCTGCATCGAGGTACAGAACTTTGTCGGTGTAATCCTTGAGAATGTCAGGAATCGCTAGGCGCGTGAAGATAGCCGGGGAATAATAAGTCGATTCAATAAAGTGAGCGAACCGGCTAAACAGCGATGGCGATACAAGGTGAATATGGGTTTGGACTGGATAGTTTTCTTCTAGCTTAAGCAGTCGTGCGCGATGTTCATCCGAGACCGAAAATGCCAGCACGTGAAAGGTGAAATGAACGCCAGGATTGTTATCCAAGATCGACAAAATCGTGGCGCCCATCGCGCGGAAATAGCGATTATCAATACAGAACGCAATATGGAATGAATCGTTTGCGGCTTTTGTTATGGATTCTGAATTCAATGCGGCGCTCATTTAGACGACCTTTAAAATAGCTGATACGGGAATTGCATCGACCCATTCACTGCGGCGCGTGGTGGTAATGACGGTGCTAATTTTGCTGTCAATCGGAACCCATTCTGGATTTTTCTGGCGCATCAACGCGATGACAGGAACGTGTACCGCATTGGCTAAATGCATGACGGCGGTTTCGACTGAAATGATTAGGTCGCAGCGTTGCAATATCGCTGGCAATTGGAAGAAGTTTTCATTCGCACTGAAAATATGGGTGTCTTGCAAGTTGTAGGTTGCAAAAACCGATTTCACATTATTAAGTTCTTGCGGAACTGCGTTGACGACGAAGTGGGTATTGCTCCACTGGGGCAGTGCACGCATGGCGATGATGAGTTCGGCTACGCTTTTCAGCGGCCAGCAACGTTTTTTAGTTTTAGCGAACGCATTGATGAAAACAACTTTTTGCCCAGCTGCCACGTTTGCTTCGGTCACACCCCAAGTAATGAATTGTTGTCGCGCATAACTCGTCCATTGGTCTGGAATATGAACGAACGGGAAGCGGTTTTCTGAAGTGACAGTCAGATTGCACAGTTGCTTAAACCAGTCGGCGTAGATTTCGGTGATGTGATAACCACTTTGCGGCGGGTGGAAGGGCGCGAAGGTGGCGTCGAGTTTGTTATACACGGCACTCTGCCAAGGCGCATACCATTTCGCCCTACCGCGTATCCCAATCGCTAAGGCATGTGGCCCGACCGTGCGTGCGAGCTGCGCGTATTTGTGTGGACGTAATGTCGCGAGTGAAACGACTAAGGGATAGTTTTCTTGTTGTGCTTCATGTATGGATTCTTGCAACAACTCTGGGCTATATGTGCGGCGATAAACTTTACGGAAAAACGAGCAATTTTCAGCCCAATCGTAGAGCGAATACTTTTTAAGGAATTCCCATTTGCTTGGGTCGGATGTGGCACGCACTTCATCAATCCAGATATCGACCTTGATGTGCGGGTAGGCCTTAGCAAAGGCGCTGAAGAAATTTTGTAGATAGGTAAAATCGCCAATCGCCAAATGAGTAATAAATAAAATTTTGTCGGCTTTTTCAAGCGCTTGTGCTGGGATCAATTGCATGGTGGCGTGTGGGTTTTAGGGACAAAATTGGCGTTGGGATTTAAATCAGGCATGGTAATTCGTTAGTGTTTTTTAATTTTTTTCAAAACGGTTAGTCAGCGCATGGTTTTTCGCACAGCATGTTAATTGCATAAAATCTAAAAATGAATCCCGGTTTAAGCCCCAGCAAAGCACCGCTTTATAGGGAGAAATCGGTAACTGCTTAAGCTAAATGCGGGGGAGGAAAGGCAAGCAAGGATTATACATAGGAGTGTTTCTGACGTCACAACAAGCGAACGCTTTATTGTGCAGGAATTTGAAGCTAGCTAAGCGGGGATATCGGATCAGAAGAAAATACGGGCCAAGCCAAACGGTTAGACGGTCACATTAATGGTATTACCCAAAGTCGCCGTGGTCGTGTTACGGGTATTGGAAGTCGAATTACCTTGGGTAGCCGCAATTTGGTTAGCTTGGTTGGCTGCACTAGATCCATTGGCCGCGCTAGCCTTGCCGGAATTGATTTCTTGTAATTGGGTAATTTGAGCTTGTAAGGCGCTAATTGATTGTTGCAATGCCTTTTGGGTTTGGGCGCAATTTGTGCACACCAGTTGTTGCTGAAGGGCTGCTAGTTGTTTTTGCAAGGCGGCAATCTGGGTCGTGCTGCTTGAGCCCGTTGTGGCGCTGTTGCTAATGCTGCTAGAGTTTCCAATTGCCGCAACCATGATTTACCGTAATGGCTTATCGAATGATTTGTTAACGGCAGCTTTCAGAAAAGGTTGAATGTTGCTCTTTGATAAACCTAACTGCGCGGGTTTTAGTTGGGCGAATGAGCTTCCCGCCTTACATCAAAATAATGTCGTATTGCTCTTGGTGGTAAGTGCTTTCAACCTGTAGCGAAATTGGTTTTCCAATGAAATCACCCAGCATTGCTAAATGCTGTGATTCTTCTTCCAAGAACAAATCCACCACCACTTGCGAGGCTAAAATGCGGAATTCGCGCGGGTTAAATTGTTTGGCTTCGCGCAGCAGTTCGCGCAGGATTTCGTAGCTGATGGTGCGTGCGGTTTTGACTTGGCCTTTGCCGTCGCAGGCGGGGCAGGTTTCGCACAGAATATGGGCTAACGATTCGCGCGTGCGTTTGCGGGTAACTTCGACTAAACCCAGTGCTGAGAAGCTGGACGCGGAAATTTTGGTGCGGTCGCGCGCAAAGGCTTTGTTGAGTTCGGCTAACACGGCTGTTTTGTGCTCGGCGTTATCCATGTCGATCAAATCGAGAATGATCATGCCGCCCAGATTACGCAAGCGCAGTTGGCGCGCGATAGCGTGGGCTGCTTCCAAATTGGTTTTGAAAATCGTGTCAGCAAAATTGCGACCTGCCACATAACTGCCCGTGTTGACGTCTATCGTGGTCATCGCTTCGGTTTGATCGACGATTAAGTAGCCGCCCGATTTGAGATCAACCCGCTTGCCTAAAGCACGCTGGATTTCTTCCTCTACGCCATACAAATCAAACAGTGGGCGTTCGCCGGTGTAATGGACGAGTTTGGGAATGACCGATGGCGTGTAGCTTTCCGCAAATTCCAACAGTTTTTGATAGTTTTCGCGTGAATCGACGTGGATGCAGTCGGTTTCCACATTTACAAAGTCGCGTAACACCCGCTGCGCTAAATTTAAATCTTGGTGCAATAAGCTGGTGGGAGGTTTGCTTTTGGCCAGCAGGCAAATATTGGCCCAGGTTTTACGCAGATAATCGACGTCCATGCGCAATTCGGATTCGGACGCGTCTTCGGCCATGGTGCGCACGATGAAGCCGCCTTTTTCGCCCGGCGCTAGCAGGTTTTGCACCATGTTGCGTAGCTGTTCGCGGTCTTCTTCGTTGCCAATTTTTTGTGAAATGCCGATGTGCGAATCTTGCGGTAAATAGACCAGCATACGGCCGGCGATTGAAATCTGAGTCGATAAACGGGCGCCTTTGGTGCCGATTGGGTCTTTGATGACTTGCACCATGATGGCCTGACCATCAAACAGCATTTTTTCTATCGGTGTCGGCGTGGCATTGTCGTTAGTGCGCGAATCCCAAATGTCGGCCACGTGCAAAAACGCGGCGCGTTCTAAGCCAATATCAATAAATGCGGATTGCATGCCGGGCAAGACGCGCACGACTTTGCCGAGGTAGATATTGCCAACCAAGCCGCGCGACATGGTGCGCTCGATGTGTAATTCTTGTACTGCGCCTTGAAAAATTAATGCAACCCGGGTTTCTTGCGGGGTGATATTGATCAGAATATTTTCGCTCATGAGAGAGTAATTCCCGCCTCGGTTAAGAGTTGTGCGGTTTCAAATAATGGTAGTCCCATGATGCCAGAATAGCTGCCAGAGATGTGTGAAATAAACTGGGCAGCGCTGCCTTGAATACCATAGCCGCCAGCTTTGTCGTAGGGTTCTAGCGTGTCACAGTATTGATCGATTTGTTTTTTGGTCAGCTTGGTAAATGTGACTTCGGATGTTTGGGTCGATTCTAGTTGCTTTTGATGGAAGTGCACGGCGATGCTGGTGAGGACTTGGTGGGTGCTGCCGGACAAGGCGGACAGCATCTCGTAGGCTTCAGCGCGATTGGCAGGTTTGCCGTAGATTTTACCGTTGAGGACAACCGTAGTATCGGCGGCGAGTACTGGGCGCAGCGGTAATTTACGCAGCAACATCATATTCCACGCTGCCTCGGCTTTTTCTTTGGTGACCCGTTTGACATAGTCCGATGGCAGTTCATCTGGCAGCACAGTTTCAGACACATCAGCCGGACGCGAATTGGCATCGCGTAACAATAAGATCTCAAAATTAATACCGATTTGACGTAGTAATTCTCGACGACGCGGGCTCTTGGACGCTAAATATATTTTGTTGTCTAGCAATTTCATATTGATTTAATTTTTTCTGAATTACAGTGAACAGCGTATATCGATAAAATTCCGTCGAGTTACAAGGCAAGCTAAGTCAAATTGACGGTGTAGCAGAGTGTATTACGATAATCGCCCAATGTGATTAACAATAAATGATATGCCAATTTACCCACGGCTAATTTAGTTTGTGTGTAGATAAGCAGGCAATATCCTAACCGAAAATTGTAATTTCTTGTCGGAAATATTTAACAGCAGTTTGGGGTGAAGAAACGGCGCTTATGGGCGATGATAAGGATGATTTTGGGTAATCGACCAAGCGCGATAAAGTTGCTCGGCGAGCAGCACGCGCACCATGCCGTGGGGCAGGGTCAGACTGGAAATACGGATTTTGAGTTTGGCACTGGCTTTGAAGTCGGCATCCAAGCCATCAGCGCCACCAATGACAAAGCAGGTGTCGCCGCCTTCTTGCTGCCATTCTGTCAACAACTGGGATAATTGAATAGTGGTTAAGTCTTTGCCATGCTCATCCAAGGCGATGATGCGGGTTTGTTTGGGAATGGCCGCTTCGATTTTGGCGCGCTCCAAGGCCATCACAGTTTGGGCGGTTTTGCTGCCCGAGCGCTCGACTGGTTTGATTTCTTTTAGGACAATCCGGCATTCAGCAGGCATACGTTTGGCGTATTCTGTGAAGCCGGTTTCTATCCAAGATGGCATTTTATGGCCGACGGCCGCGATAATTAACTGCATGCCTGATCTGCCGCCGCTGAATTAAACAGCTGTTTTGCGTTTGGCAGTTGCGCGCTTGGCTGCTGCTTGTTTGGCAGACGCCACCGCAGTTTTGGTTGCCGCGACTTTAACGGTGGTGCCGACTGCTTTTTTGCGAGCTGCTGGTTTCTTAGCGGCTGGAGCTGGATCGCTGGTTAAGGCGACTGCTACTGCTTTGACACGAGCGGCACGTTTTGGCTTCTCTGCCACTTCACCAGTTGCTGCTGCACGTGGTTTTTTGGCGGGCTTTTTAGGTTCGTCGTCCAAGGTGGTTTGGGTTGCTTGATTGATGTTGCTGCGCACGCGCTTGGCGGGTTCTTCTTCGACCACTTCGGCGGTGCGCTTGCTAACCCGTTTGGCAGCGCCAAATTTGACTTCTTTATCGCCCCATAATTCTTCTAAACGGTAGTAGCCGCGAATGACAGGTTGCATGATGTGCACCACCATGTCGCCCAAATCGACCAATACCCACTCGCCGATATCTTCGCCTTCCATACCGATTACGTCGCCGCCGTTTTCTTTGACTTTCTCGCGCACAGACGAAGCCAGCGCTTTAGTTTGGCGGTTTGAGGTGCCGGAAGCGATGCAGATGCGGTCAAACAGACTCGTTAAATGCGTGGTGTCATAGACCTTAATGTCTTGGGCTTTGACATCTTCGAGCGCGTCAACGACTAATGTTTGTAATTTTTTAATATCCATGATTTCTAATAAATGTGATGTTGTTGTATGTAGTCTAGTACCTCTGGCGGGACTAATGACAAGTTTTTTCCGTGGCGGATTTGGGTCGATGAGATGTCGATGTCCAAATCGGCACACAAATAGGTGTGCCCACAGGGTCGGGTTCGTAATTGATCGAGGCTGCCAGAACGTTGTTCAAACACGTTTGCCACCGATGTATCGAGTGCTTCTAGGGTAAAACCGGGGCGCGCTGCGACGGCAATGTGCGCCAGATCAAATAAATGTTGCCAATTCTGCCAGCTATGCAAACCTTGGAGTTGGTCGGCTCCCATCACAAAGATCAGGGAAGCTTGATCGCCAACTTCGGTGCGCAAGGCGGTGAGAGTGTCAATGCTGTAACTGGGAATGCCTAGCTCGGCGCGTTGTATTTCTTGTTGGTCGATGACTAACGGCGTTTGTCGGGCTAAATCGGCGAAAGCCAAGGACAACATTGTAACGCGATGTGCGGCGCTTGTTTGAAAAGCCGCTTTTTGCCAAGACCAGCCAGTCGGTATGATACGCAACTGAGTTGGTTTGAGCAAATTATTGAACAATTCAGCTAAAGCAACGTGCGCGCTGTGCACCGGATCAAAGCTGCCACCCAAAATTAGGATGCATTGATTCGGTTCAGGAGTAATCGACGCGACGTTAGCCTCGGTCACGCTAGCCAGTCCTTATGAATTAAAAAGTCGCTGTACAACTTAGCTTCAGCCGAAGCTGGTTCTGGATGCCAGTCATAGCGCCATTTCACTTGCGGCGGCATCGACATTAAGATCGACTCAGTGCGACCGCCCGATTGCAGACCGAACAACGTACCGCGATCAAAGACCAGATTAAATTCCACATAACGACCACGGCGATAGGCCTGAAAATCACGTTCGCGTTCGCCATAGGCCATGTCTTTCGTGCGCTGGGCAATCGGAATGTAGGCTTCGGTAAACGCGTCGCCCACGCGCTGCATTAAGGCAAAGCTCTGCTCAAACGGTAAGCGATTGAAATCATCAAAAAAGATGCCGCCCATGCCGCGCGGCTCTTGGCGGTGTTTTAAATAAAAGTACTTGTCGCACCAAGTTTTAAATTCAGTGTGCAAATCCGCGCCAAAGGGCGTGACCGCATCTTTACAGGTCTGATGAAAATGGCGCGCGTCTTGCTCAAATCCGTAATACGGCGTTAAATCCATGCCGCCGCCAAACCACCAAACCGACTCTTGACCTTGTGCGTGCGTACTAAAAAAACGCACGTTCATATGCACCGTTGGGGAGTACGGATTACGCGGATGCAGCACTAACGATACGCCCATTGCTTCCCATGAGCGACCTGCTAATTCTGGGCGACTCGCTGCGGCGGAGGGCGGTAAATTGCTGCCCATCACGTGCGAAAAATTCACACCGCCACGTTCAAAAAATGCACCTTCTTCTATGACACGTGAAATGCCACCGCCGCCTTCAGGACGTTCCCAGCTATCGGTGATGAAGCTGTGTCCGTCGAGCTTTTCTAGTGCCGCCACAATATTGGCTTGCAGGCTGAGCAGGTAATTTTTAACGGCGGTATTGGTCATTGACGCACTTGGTTAGATAAAAAAGAATGCGATAAATAAGGCCTGTCTGCGCCCATTTATCGCCAGTTTGAGTGATTAATGTTTTTTATATAGCGCACGCCAACCGATGTCGCGCCGCGCTTGTGCGCCTGCGAATTTAATCGCATCGACCGCTTCATAGGCATGTTTTTGCGCCACTTTCACGGTGTCACCCAAGCCCACCGAGCACAGCACCCGACCGCCGGTAACGCTTAATTGGCCTTGTTCTAGTTGGGTCCCCGCGTGGAAAGTTACGCAGTCCGCGGTTTCTGCAGGAATGCCGGTAATTACCGCGCCTTTGACTGGCGTGTCAGGATAGCCTTCGGCTGCCATCACCACGCCCAAAGCGGTGCGACGATCCCATTCCAGTTCGATCGCATCTAACTGCCCATTGACGGCATGTTCTAACACGCTGACTAAATCGGTTTTCAAACGCGCCATAATTGGCTGCGTTTCAGGGTCGCCCATGCGGCAATTGAATTCCAATGTTTTTGGGTTGCCATTGTCATCAATCATCAAACCGGCATACAAAAATCCGGTAAAGATGATGCCGTCTTTGGCCATGCCAGTTACAGTTGGTTGAATAATTTCGCGCATCACGCGTGCGTGAATTTGCGGGGTAATAATCGGCGCGGGCGAATAGGCTCCCATGCCGCCAGTGTTAGGACCTTGATCGTTATCGAGCAAGCGTTTGTGATCTTGGCTAGTCGCTAATGGCAGAATGTTTTTACCATCGACCATGACGATAAAGCTAGCTTCTTCACCAGTTAAAAACTCTTCGATTACCACGCGCGCGCCCGCGTCGCCGAGCTTATTGTCGGACAACATCATCTCGATGGCTGCATGCGCTTCGGCCAAATCCATGGCAACAACCACGCCCTTGCCGGCGGCCAGACCATCGGCCTTAATCACGATCGGTGCGCCTTGCTGATCGATGTAAGCATGAGCGGCAGCGAGGTCGGTAAATGTTTGGTATTTCGCCGTAGGAATGCCGTGGCGTTCCATAAACGATTTGGCGAAATCTTTGGAGCTTTCTAATTGCGCCGCTTCTTTAGTGGGGCCAAAAATCTTTAAACCGTGTTCACGGAAAATATTGACGATACCAGCGGCCAAAGGAACTTCGGGGCCAACCAAGGTCAGCCCGATGTGTTCGGCTTTGACAAATTCGGCTAACGCTTTGGGATCGGTAATCGGCACATTTTTGAGACGATTATCCAAGGCAGTGCCGCCATTGCCGGGTGCAACAAAAACGGTTTGAATGCGTTCCGATTGAGCCAGTTTCCATGCCAGAGCGTGTTCGCGGCCGCCTGAGCCGACTACCAGTATTTTCATATTTTATGTAATGAGGGTGGAAATAAGTAAAGCAGCCGCACTGCGCTGCTTGGTCATTTCAATCTAGTGTTAACGGTTTTTGTTAATTGCTTATTTCAGACTGCACTGCGTCGCCAATTTGTGGTTGGATCGACGCATTAATTTTCAAGTACCGCATTGGTGTACACGTCTTGTACGTCGTCCAAATTTTCTAAGGCATCCAGCAGTTTTTGCATTTTGACGGCGTTGTCGCCCTCAAATAAGGTCTCAGTATCGGGTTTCATGACGACTTCGGCCATTTCTGCTTTAAAACCGGCTTCTTCTAACGCTTGCTTAATGACAGAAAAATCATGCGGAGGGCAGATCACTTCAAAGCCGCCTTCGTCGTCGGTAATGACGTCTTCTGCGCCAGCGTTCAGAGCCGCTTCCATCAAGGCATCTTCATTAGTGCCGGGGGCAAAGAAAAATTGACCACAGTGCTTAAACATAAACGCGACCGAACCTTCGGTACCCATATTGCCGCCGTATTTGGAAAACGCATGGCGCACTTCTGCCACAGTGCGTACTCGGTTGTCGGTTAAGCAATCGACGATAATGGCCGCGCCGTTAATACCGTATCCTTCGTACCGAATTTCTTCGTAGTTTGCGCCTTCCAAATTACCGCTACCGCGCTGTGTTGCGCGCACGACAGTGTCTTTGGGCATATTGGAATCAGCCGCTTTTTCAATCGCTAAACGCAGACGTGGATTGGTGCCCGGATCGCCGCCGCCCATGCGCGCTGCGACGGTAATTTCTTTAATAATGCGGGTCCAGATTTTGCCGCGTTTCGCGTCTGTCGCCGCTTTTTTATGCTTAATATTGGCCCATTTACTGTGTCCAGCCATGATTCTCACTTCCTCTGGGAGTTTGTTTTAGTTTGACTTGCTTGATGTGCAAATAGATGTGGTCAAAACGCTTAACCAGCGCGACCGTGTTTTTCTATTTTTGAGGGCGCTATTTTATCATAGTGACTTTGCCCAACTTTCTAAAACCAAATCGAGTTGGTGCAACTTGTTGTGAATTTTGATTTTAAACAAGGTATTTAGGCGCTGTTTATGTATTAAAAATCAATAAATTGCCGTTTAATTATGGCTAGCCTGCGCCGCACGAAGTTGCATTTCATGCTTAATGCGCGGACGGCATAAGGCAATGTAGCAGCACGATAAGGCCACCAAAGCCAAGGTAAAACCATTTAATCCCCAGGCGATATAGGCCAGCCGCATAACTTCAATTCCTAAGGCAAAACAAGCCATCGCTAACATCGACATTCCGGCAGCGACAATTCCTTTAGGCATAGGCGAGGCCATCAAGGTAAAACGGTTCAACACGGCCATCGCCAACCCTTCCGCGAACGCGGTCAGACTAATGCCTGCCACCAAAAATACCGGCGACTTAAACGGTAACATCAAGCCCAGCAGGGCGATAATCAAGCCCAGACCGATGAACCAAAAACTAAGCAGCACCGAACGACCTAAGGGCCAGCGATCCGTTAAGCGAATTAGGATCAGATTGCCAACCACTAAACTGCCAAAAATCGGTAATTGCCACAGCCCGTATTCCATCAAACTCAGACCAAAATCGTTCACCAGTAACACCGGCGACATCGCGATCCAGCCTATGAGCGGCAAACTAATAAACGACACCGAGAGCGCTGCCAGCACAAAGCGGCCATGGGTAAAGAGCTGGACGTAATCCTTAAATAAAGCACTGAACGGCGGCTTGGGCGTGGCTAAATTGACCGTCTCTGGCATCTTGCGCCACAGCCCAATTAAGGCAATAAACGAAATCGACGCAATGAACAAAAAGCAGCTACGCCAAGGCGCCAATTGAATTAACGCCGCTCCCGCTAAGGGGCCGGCCATCGGAGCGAGTAGGGCGACGTTGGCCATTAGCGCGGTAACTTTGATCGCATTTTTTTCGTCAAAGGCTTCTTGCACGGTGGCGTAACCAACCGCGTTGATAAAACACAGCCCAATCCCTTGCAACACCCGCAGCGCCATAAAGGTTTCAATCGTGTGCACAAAATAGGTCGCCAAACACGCCAACAAAAAATACAGCACGCCGCCGAGTAATACTTTGCGCCGGCCAATGCGATCTGATAATGGCCCTGTTAGCCAAGAAAGCCCTGCGCCGCCAATTAAAAACGCGGTCATCGACATCGGCACCCAGGAAGCGCTCACACTAAATTCTTGCGTCACCATCAGCATTGCTGGTTGCGCCATATCGTTGGCGATATAGACCGCAAATTCAAATAGAACGAGCGCAAGCGGAAACAGCAGCGTGTTGCGATTGAGTTGGGTGATTTTGGTGAAGTGGCTGGACGGCATCGATGTGGAGAAATAAAAAATGGCTCAGAAAGATTCTGAGCCGATCGCGATTATACCTTAGGGCGGATTCACCTCATTAAGGGTATTACTTAGTTGCTAATGTCGCCATGACTTCACCTAAACGAACGCCGCCTTCGGGTTGCCAGGTGGGATTAAATTGCAATTGATTTTCTGGGAATAGCAGCACGACCGTTGAGCCGAGTAAGAAACGACCCATTTCTTCGCCCTGTTTGATCACGATTTGCTGATCTTGATAATTCCATTCGCGTACTTGCTTGGTGCGCGGCGGATTGACCACGCCATGCCAAACGGTCGCCATGCTACCGACGATGGTCGCGCCAACTAAAGTCAATACGAATGGACCATGCTTTGACTCAAACACGCACACCACACGCTCGTTGCGTGCGAATAAATTTGGCACGCCGCGCGCAGTGACTGGATTGACCGAGAACAAATCGCCTGGTACATAAATCATGCGCGTTAAGCGCCCGTCGCACGGCATGTGAATCCGGTGGTAATCCTTGGGGCTTAGGTAAATATTGGCAAAGCTGCCGTTATTAAACTGCGCCGCTAATTGCTCGTCACCACCAACTAAGGCGGTGGTGGTGAAGTGATGCCCTTTGGCTTGGAAAATTTGATCATGCTCAATTTTTCCGAATTGGCTAATCGCGCCATCGACCGGGCAAACAAAGGCCGCATCGGCAATCGGGCGGGCCCCAGGTTTGAGCGGGCGAACAAAGAATTCGTTGAAGCTGGCGTAACTGCTGATATCCGAGTTCAGCGCTTCGTCCATATTGACGCCGTATTTTTTGACGAACCAGCGAATGATTTTAGTCGTATTGCTACCCGCTTTTGCGTTGGCAATATGCGCACCAAACTCGGTCAGCGCTTGTTTTGGGAGCAAATGTTGCAATAAGACGGCGAAGGTTTCGGACACGATAATCAATAGAAAAAGAACGGCTGGATTGAAAAAGGGTGCCGCGATTGTACCGAGGTATTGTGGATTTGTGGCAATAGCTGAGTAAAACGGGTGGAAAATATCTTTATTGAAACTTGGTCGTTAAACGGGCTAGCCGCAATTGGCGAGCTTTGCCGTGAATTCATGATTTTCGCGAAAAATAATCACCCATTAAATGCAAAGAAAGAATAATTTTCCGCCGTTTTATTGAATAAATTCCAAATAATTCTCGGAATTGCAAACATTGGTTGAAGCTGCACGGGGTTTGATTTATGTTTCCACAGTTACTCGATTTGCTGATTGTCCTTTTACCTTTCTTAGGAATCCCATGCGCACCAATCCACTGTTAGCGAAAGCTGTAAGCGCCACCTTTTTTGTGTCATCCGCCTTAGTCGGTATCTCCCTTTGCACCAGCGCTGCAGCGCAGCAAAACGCGGCGACGGCAACGCAAACTGCGGCGACCTCGATTAAATCAAATCCATCGTTTGATCAATTAAGCAAACAATTTTTAAACGCGCTTTGGCAAGAATCTCCAGAAATGGCAATTGGTTTCGGCAAGTTTGATAACGCGGACAGATTAACCATTCCGAACCAACATTCACGCGACCATTTTGTCGCATTTGCACATAAATGGTTAGCCAAATTTGCTGCGATTGATGCGAGCAAATTGCCCGCGCAGCAGAGCGGCGATTTAGACCTAATCCAAAACTTTTTGCGCTCCAGTGTTTGGCAAGAAACGACCTTCCGTGAATTTGAATGGAACCCAGCGCAATACAATATCGCCGGTGAGATTGACAGCATTATTAATACTGATTACGCCGACAAAGCGCAACGTATTCGCACGTTAATTAAGCGCTTGAAACATGCTCCAGCCTATTACCAAGCCGCGCGCAGCAGCATCGTCCGCCCAACGATGGAACATACTCAACTAGCGATCCAGCAAGCGCCGGGCGCGCTCGTGATGCTCGACCAAGTCGAGAAAGAAGCGACCGAAGTTAAGTTGAGCAAAACGGAACAAGCAGAATTAAAACAGCGCATTGCCGCGGCCCGTCAAGCGGTTAATGACTATAAAACATGGTTGATCGATTTAGCCAAAACTCAAAACGCATCGAATACGCGTTCCTTCCGCATCGGTGCCGATTTGTACGAAGCCAAATTTGGCTACGACATTCAATCGAGATTCACCGCCAAACAAATGTTCGAGCGCGCCGTCGCCGCTAAGCAAACCATGCATCTAAACATGGAAAAATTGGCCGACGAGCTGTGGCCAAAATACATGGGCGATCAAGTTAAGCCGCAAGATCCACTAGTGAAAATCGAGCAAGTAATTGCCAAATTATCGGAAAATCACACCACGCCGGATAAATTAATGTCCGACATCCGCGCCCATATTCCAGCACTAGAAAACTGGATTACCTCGCACGATTTATTAACGCTAGATCCAAGCAAACCATTGGTGGTGCGTGAAACGCCTGAATATCAGCGTGGCGTTTCGGTAGCGTCACTCGATTCGGCGCAACCATTTACACCGACGCGTGACACGTACTACAACGTCACCCCAATTAACGACCGCACACCCGAGCAGATCGAAAGCACTTTGCGTGAATACAATTATTGGGTACTACAAATTTTGAGTATCCATGAGGGCGTTCCAGGGCATTACGTGCAACTATTACACGCCAATAAATCGCCGTCGTTAATTAAGAGTTTGTTCGGCAATGGCGCGATGATTGAAGGTTGGGCGGTATATGGTGAGCGCATGATGCTCGAATCGGGCTACGGCGGCAACGCGCCAGAAATGTGGTTGATGTATGACAAATGGAACCTGCGTTCCATCTGCAACACCATTCTCGATTACAGCGTGCACGTCAACGGCATGAGCGAGCAAGACGCCATTCATTTGCTCACCAAGGAAGCCTTCCAAAGCCAAGCCGAAGCCGCGGGAAAATGGCGTCGCGTCCAGTTAAGTTCGGTGCAGTTGGATAGCTATTTCAGTGGCTACAGCGAGATCATGGCCTTGCGCGAAGAACGTAAAAAAGCCTTGGGCGACAAGTTCGATTTAAAACAATTCCACGAACAATTCTTAAGCTACGGCAGTGCGCCGGTGCGGATGATTAAAGGGTTTATGGAGAAGAATTGAGATTTGCTTAAGTTAGGCGCCAGACGCGAGTTTGGCACCTATGCCCAAAGCGGGAAAATTGGCTAATTCGTCTCAATTCAAATTGATGTGATAGGTGGGGATTAAAAAATGTCCTATTTGGCGTGGTGCTTGGCACCGGCAGTGATGCTGAGTTTTGTTGCATCGATTGAATTGAATGAAAGTGATTCTTTTTCGGCTAGTGAAAAGCTAGTTTGGTTTATTCCGTTGTGGATACTCCCATATTTAGGATTTTTTTTATTTCGCTTCGTGCTCAGAAAGAAAAGTGGGCCAGTTGCATTTGAGGGAACTGGCGATTTTAATGCATACGATGAAAGGGAAATAGATCTTCAGGCGCACAGCATCAACTTAGATGCTCACGTTGGTTCGGACAGTTTTTTTGATGCCAATCATTGAGGTTGTCGTGTCGGTCTACTGAGGATTCAAGCTAATCTGCCGAGCCATTTAGCGTTTCTTTGCTTATTTCAATACTCAAATAACTAATCCAATTTCCTCGTCAGGTCTACTTAATATCAGTATGAAATTTCCCATTTGATTGATAAGTTAAGTTCTAATATTGTACAATATTTATTAATGCATTTATTAAGGAATTTGAGATGGGATTGAGAGCCAGTGATGTTGTTCCTATCAGCGAAGCACGCGCGCGACTGACCGAGCTTGCGGAAGAAGTTGTCGATGGTGGCGCTGAAAAAGTGCTTACCAAGAACGGCGCGAGTTACGTTGCAATCATCGACGCAAAAAAGCTCGATTACTACCATATTTTGGAGCAGGAACATGCAGGGTTGGTGTTACTGGACGAGGTGGAAAGAGGATTGCGGCAAATTGCGGCAGGCGAGCGAATTTCCAACGTGGATTTAATGAATGCGCTGTCAGACTGATGGTGTTGCCAATTACCGTTAAGGTCGAAGCTACACCGAATTTCTTGGCGAATTTAGATGAGGCATACGCCTTTTTTAAAGCGCAGGATAGTGACTCTGCTGATTTCCGTTTAGAAAAATTGAAGTCCGAATTACGCGATATGATTCCTATAATTGCTTGGTCTCCAGCGAGTGGGCGACCTGCGCGGTTTTTGAGTGGAAAATCTGCTCAAGCGTGTGTTCGGACTGAAACTGTTTTGCGACTTGCACAAAGCGTTGGCCTGCCATTTCTGCGTGAGTACGTTGTTGGACAACATATTGTGCTTTATGCACATTCTGAAACGGATGCCGTGTTGTTGGCGTTGAAGCATCAAAGACAACTCACGTATTTCGTTAATCAATGAGTTAAACGAAGTTTGGCAACTGGGTAATTCGGCAAGCTGATTACAAATTTGGGGTTCTTTGCGAGTTAATAGTCTTTTCCTCGACTTGAAACTAATTCGCTTCTCGCCCAGCAAATGCCTCTCCCATCATCACCAAAACCGGCCCTTCGCAATCCGCCAATCCGAGCCGTAAATCGCTGAGTTTCAAGCGCTGGATGCGTTGATTATGCAGGCTGCAATTTTCAATTATCACGACGGGTAAATCCGCCGATCGCCCTTGCGCTAACAAGATGTCGGCGGTTTCTAAGGCTTTTTGACCGCCCATGTACTGCACCAACGTATCGCAATCGGGGAGTTGGGTTGTTTGGGGTAGTTCGGGTGCGCTGCTGGAGGTGAAAAAGGCGACGCTGCGGGCGATGCCGCGTTTGGTGAGTGGTTGCAAGGTGGTCGCTGCTGCGGCGAAGGCAGTGCTAATGCCCGGGACGACTTCGACTTCAATACTGGCTTGTTCTAAAGCGGCTAATTCCTCGTCAGCGCGCCCGAATAACATCGGATCGCCACCTTTTAGGCGCACGACTAAATTATGTTGTAAGCCATAACTGACCAGTTGTTGATTGATTTCTGCTTGCGCGGTGGAGCGTTTGCCGTTGCGTTTGCCTACTGGGACTTTGATCGCTTGCGGGCAAAGCGCCAGCATTTCTTGGCTGACTAACGCGTCGTGTAAAACGACATCGGCTTGGGCTAATAGCCGCGCCCCGCGTACAGTGATTAAATCTGCTGCACCGGGACCGGCTCCGATTAAAACGACTTTGCCCATGAGATTGCGCGAGGAATTAGGAAAGCCTAATCATACCCGCAGCAACTGTTTGATGGCTGACTTGATCGATCAAAATAAACGCGCCAGTGCTGCGCACATCGTTGTAATTATCGGCTGCCAGCGGCTGCTGGACGGTGATTTTTACGCGCGCGATATCGTTGAGTTGCAAGCTAGTCGCGGCGCGGGTTTCTTGGGTGTTGATGTCCAAGAGCGTATCGATGGCCGTGACCTTGGCAGCGACCTGTTTGGTGGTGTGTTTTAGTAAATATTTACGTTTAAAGTCGAGCGGCTCTTCGGACAACCAGCACACATCTGCTTCAACATTACTGATTTGGGTCGCTGGACGATCAACTTGCGCGAGCATATCGCCGCGAGAAATATCTAAATGCTCATTTAATAAAATCGTGACAGATTGACCAACCACAGCAGAAGGCAATGAGCCTTCTAACACGACGATGTCTTTGACCGTGCCGATTTGTCCGCTCGGTTGCACCACCAATTTATCGCCCACACTGACTTTACCCGCTTCGATACGCCCCATGTAACCACGGAAATCATTGGCTTCATGGCCGTTGTGACGCGCAACCAATTGCACGGGAAAGCGCAATGGTTCGTCGTGCGAAGCATCATAGACGCTGAGTGACTCTAATAAATTGATTAAGGTTGGGCCGTTATACCAATTTAATTTATCGCCTTTTTCGACCACGTTGTCACCCGCCAAAGCCGATAGCGGAATAGGCGTCACGTCGCGCAAGCCAAGTTGCTGGGCGAATTGCTGGTAAGCCGCGACGATGCGGTCGTACTTGGATTGGTCGTAGCCGATCAAATCCATTTTATTGACTGCCACGATCACATGCTCGATTTGCAGCAAATGCGCGATTGTCGAATGGCGCTTAGTTTGGATGAGCAAATCCACCGAGCCATCGTCGTTAAATTTAACTTTGGATACGTCGATTAAAATGATGACTGCATCGGCGGTTGATGCGCCGGTCACCATGTTGCGCGTATATTGCTCGTGGCCCGGTGTATCGGCGATGATAAATTTACGTTTTGGCGTGGCGAAGTAGCGGTAGGCCACATCAATGGTAATGCCTTGTTCGCGCTCTGCTTCCAAGCCATCAGTTAATAGCGACAAATCAATCGTGTCGCCTACCGTGCGTTTGTGTTTGGCGCGTGACATCGCATCCAATTGATCGGCAAAAATTCCTTTGCTATCAAATAGCAAGCGGCCAATTAAGGTGCTCTTGCCATCGTCCACCGAACCGGCAGTGATAAAGCGTAATAGGCCGCGCTCTTTGGTTATGTCTTGTAACGCGTGCGGTGAATTTAATGCGGCATTCATTAGAAATATCCTTCTTTTTTACGTTTTTCCATGGACGCTTCAGACGTTTGATCGTCCATGCGAGTGGCGCCGCGTTCGGTGATTTGCGTGATGGCGGTCTCTGCAATAATGTCAGCGACCGTCGCAGCGTCGGAGGAAACTGGGCAGGTGCAAGAAATATCGCCCACGGTGCGGAAGCGCACGGTTTGGGTGACGACTTGCTCGCCTTCTTTGGCGGGCGTCAAATCGGTCAGCGGCACCAGCAAACCATTGCGTGGAATGACTTGGCGTTGATGGGCAAAATAAATCGACGGCAGGGCGAGTTTTTCGCGCTCGATGTACTGCCAAACGTCCAATTCGGTCCAGTTCGAAATCGGGAAGACGCGAATGTTTTCACCTGGATGCACGCGGGCATTGTACAAATCCCATAATTCGGGACGCTGCGCTTTGGGATTCCATTGACCGAATTCATCGCGGAAAGAGAAGATGCGTTCTTTGGCGCGGGCTTTTTCTTCGTCGCGCCGCGCACCGCCTATGCAGGCGTCAAATTTGAATTCTTCAATCGCTTCCAATAACGTCACCGCTTGCGCTGCATTGCGTGAATCTGTGGCGGGATTGCGTAGGCGTACCGTGCCGCGTTTGATCGAATCTTCTACCGAGCGCACGATTAAACGCTCACCCAATTCAGCGGCGCGTTGATCGCGGAAGGTGATTACTTCCTCAAAATTATGCCCGGTGTCGATGTGCATTAATGGAAATGGGAACGAACCGGGGCGGAACGCTTTTTCGGCCAAGCGCAACATCACCACAGAATCTTTCCCGCCCGAAAACAGCAAAACAGGATTGGCGCATTCGGCGGCCACTTCGCGCATGATGTGGATCGCTTCGGATTCGAGCCAATCCAGATGGCGGTTGCTGGCCGGATCGATAAAAGTCGGCGTTGCCGCGGGAGATGAAACTGATGTAGTCATAGTGAGGCCTTGCTAAATTTTTACTGAAATGGCGAGCTTGCGGTGTTGCTAAAAACGTTTAGATCGCTTTGATGCGTACTAACTTACCGTCAACGACATGCAAACCACATTCTTTGCTGTCTGGATTTTCCCACCACCAGCGCCCAGCGCGGATATCTTCGCCCGGTTGAATGGCGCGGGTGCAGGGTTCGCAGCCGATAGATGGATAACCTTGATCGTGCAGCGCATTGTAAGGCACTTGGTTGCTGCGAATATAGTGCCACACGTCTTCTTCAGACCAGTCGGCCAATGGATTGAATTTTTCCAAGCCATGTGCTGCATCGTGTTCCTGCACATCTAAGCTCGCGCGGGTGCTTGATTGACTGCGGCGTTGGCCGGTAATCCATGCTTTGTTGTCGGCTAAGGCGCGGCCTAGTGGCTCGACTTTACGGATGTGGCAGCATTCTTTGCGTAATTCCACGCTATCGTAAAAAGCGTTCAAGCCTTTGTTTTCGACATAGTTTGCGACCGCGTCTGGATTAGGATAAAACAGCTTGATTTGGTAATCGTAGGTTTGCTTTACCTTAGCTAACACATCCAACGTGGCGGCTGGAAGGCGGCCGGTCTCAAGAGAAAAAATCCCAATAGCGGTTTTGTCGCGCAAGATTAAATCCGTCAGCACCATATCTTCGGCCGCTAAGCTAGACGCAAAAACCGCGGGCGAAAAGTTAGCCGCAATGCGCTCTAAAATGGCTTTTGTGGCGTTCAATCGATCCGCAAAACCGACCGGTTCGGTTGTCGTCGATGACGTGTTTTGGATGCTCAAGTGACTGCTCCTGCTGAGCGCTCAACGCGACGGAATAAAGGCGCTTTTTGATCTATTGAGGTTTGGTAGCTTTCGCTGAAATCGGTCAAGCCTTTTAACGCTTCATGGATATCGCGGTCAGGGCGCGTGGCAAAGGAATTAAATCCCACGCGCTGCATATAAAACAATTGATCGCGCAGTACATCACCAATAGCGCGTAACTCGCCCGTGAATTTAAGCTTGCCGCGTAAATTATAGGCAATCGAGTACCCGCGTCCATCGGAAAATTTAGGGAAATCAACGGCGATTAACGGCAAGGAATTAAGATCATTTTTTAATTCTTCAGCACGTTCTGAACTGGCAATCCACACGCCAACATCGGAGCGGGTCGATAGTGTTGCGTGCTGCGCTTTCCACACTGCTAAGGGCACGATCACAGCGCCGTCTGGCACCTGAGCGCTTTCCGCAGTTTGCTCTTCTGTTAAGCGCAATACTGTCCAATGGTCGGTGACCACTTGGCGGTCTTTAATAATTTCACGCATATTCGTCTTCTCCATGCAAAACCGAGGTTTTTATTGGTGTTGCGTACACAAATTCTTTAAACGGTGTCACGCCAATACGCTGCACTGTTTCGATAAATTTTTCATCTTCAAAGCGATCACGTAAATACACTTTTACTAGACGTTCAATGACTTCCGGCATTTGCGCCGCGGCAAACGATGGCCCGATGATTTTGCCGATGGCAGCATTAATGCCTTGCGAGCCACCAATCGAAACTTGATACCATTCGCTGCCGTCTTTATCCACGCCCAACACGCCGATATGGCCGATATGATGATGACCGCAAGCGTTGATGCAACCAGAAATATTGAGTTCTAATTCGCCAATGTCGTGCAAGTAATCGAGTTGGTTAAACCGATCAGTAATATCCAAGGCAATTGGAATCGACTTAGCATTTGCCAATGAGCAGAAATCGCCGCCCGGGCAGCAAATTAAATCGGTTAATAAACCAATGTTCGGTGTGGCTAAACCGTGCGCTTTGGCTGCTTCCCACAATTCAAACAATTGATTGACTTGGACGTCGGCTAAAACCAAGTTTTGCTCATGTGTGACACGTAATTCACCAAAGCTATATTTGTCGGACAAATCAGCAATGAAATCCATTTGATCAGCCGTTGCGTCCCCCGGTGGCACACCCGGTTTTTTGAGCGACAACACGACGCTGCGGTAACCAGCAACTTTGTGCGGCTTGACATTACGTTTAACCCAATTGGCGAAAGCTTTGTTGTTGGCTAAATGGTCGGCGTACTGACTATCTTCATCTGGCAACGTTAAATAGCTTGGGCTGGTGAAATAGCTCGCAATACGTTTGAATTCGGCTTCCGTGACCGTTGCTGGGCTGTCTTTTAAGCCGGCCCATTCTTCTTCCACTTGGCGGGCAAATTCTTCTGCACCTAAGGCTTTCACTAAAATTTTAATCCGTGCTTTGTACTTGTTATCACGCCGACCGTATTCGTTATAAATACGCAAAATCGCTTCTAGGTAAGTAATCACATGCTGCCAAGGCAAGAACTCGCGGATAACGCTACCTAAAATCGGTGTGCGTCCCATACCGCCGCCAACCATAACTTGGAAGCCAACTTCACCCAACTCGTTATGCACCACAGTTAAACCAATATCGTGCACGGCAATGGCTGCGCGATCTTCTTTGGAACCGTTAATGGCGATTTTGAACTTGCGCGGTAAGAACGCGAATTCTGGATGGAATGTAGTCCATTGACGCAGGATTTCTGCATACGGGCGCGTATCAATGACTTCATCGGCGGCGACACCAGCGAATTCGTCTGAAGTGATATTACGCATGCAATTGCCAGAAGTTTGGATCGCGTGCATTTCAACACTGGCTAAATGTTCCAAAATATCGGGCGTTTGTTCGAGTTCAATCCAGTTGAATTGGATGTTTTGGCGCGTCGTGAAATGCCCGTAACCGCGATCGTAATGTTTGGCGATGTAGGCAAATTTACGCAATTGCGTGCTCGACAACATGCCGTATGGCACGGCGATACGCAGCATGTAAGCATGGCGTTGGTTGTACAGGCCATTTTGCAAACGCAACGGCAAAAATTCTTCTTCAGTCAATTCATCGGCTAAACGGCGGCGCACTTGATCGCGGTATTGCGCGATACGCTCTTTAACGATTTGATGATCATATTGATCGTAACGATACATAAAACTGTCCTTACAAAATTCGATGTGACGACTATTTTTAGAAATGGAATTGCGCCGCAGAGCAAGCCACTAGAATGATTGATTTAGAAAATCAGTTTCGCTGCAACTAACGTTAAGGTTGAGGCCAAAATTACCCGCAAAATACGTTCGGGCACAGCACGCGCCGCCATCGATCCCAAGGTGATGCCAGGGATAGAACCAAGTAATAACGTAAATAACAGGACCCAGTCGATTGAGCCTAGCCACCAGTGCCCGAGTGCGGCGATCGCGGTCAAAGGCACGGCATAAGCGATGTCGGTGCCAGCGATTTCTGCGGCACTCAAACGCGGATACAGCATGACCAATAATGTCGCGCCAATGGCACCAGCGCCGATGGATGAAACTGTCACCAACGCTCCTAAAACAGCGCCAGAAATCACCGTGGCGACAGCGAGTTGACGGCCTTGCAATTGTTTCTCGGGATGGCGATTCAACCAGCTTAGCATCCGACTTTTAAATAGCAACGCGATGACCGTCAACAGAACCGAAGCGGCAATGGTATAGCGTATAATCTGGCCTATTTCTTTATCCAGTGCGCCGTAGTGTTTAAGGCCGATGGCGGCGATGATAGCGGCAGGTAATGCGCCCAAACAGAGTAATCGTACGATGGACCAGTTGACTGTTCCGCGTATTTTGTGGGTGAGAGTGCCAGCGGATTTGGTGACGGAGGCAAACGCCAAGTCCGTTCCAACCGCCACCGTTGGGGAAACTCCAAAAAGTAAGGTGAGCAGAGGCGTCATGAGCGAGCCGCCACCTACTCCGGTCAAACCAACCAGAATACCGACAGCGAACCCAGAAATTACATAAGATAAAGTCATAAAGCCTCTCACAAAGAAGCGCAATCGTAATAAACTATCGCGTTATTCCAAACTACAGAGAATTTATATGCTTATATATGAATTTCCCATATATAGGATTTTTTTGAAATTTGGCACGTAAGAATAACAATCCGACATCGAATTAGCTCAATTCCCGTCGAACAGCAGCCCGTTTGCACAGCACTACCAATTATTAATATAGACATACGGTCAACAAGGACAGCATGAACCTACACCAACTGCGTTTTGTGCGCGAAGCTGTGCGACAGAACTTTAACCTGACGGAAGCAGCGAAAGCCTTGTTCACTTCGCAACCGGGCGTCTCGAAAGCCATTATTGAGCTGGAAGAAGAACTCGGCGTTGATATTTTTACACGTCACGGCAAACGGATACGCGGGCTAACTGAGCCGGGCAGGTCAGTGCTCAAGTCAGTTGAGTTGATCATGCAAGAGATCGAAGGCTTAAAACAATTAGGCCGCGAATTTGCCGCGCAAGACAGCGGCAGCTTAACCATTGCAACGACGCACACCCAGGCGCGTTATTCGCTGCCGCCAGTGGTACAAGCATTTATGCAAAAGTATCCCAAAGTGCGCTTATCTTTATTGCAAGGCAATCCCAAGCAGATCGCAGAAATGGTGCAACGTGATCAAGCCGATTTGGCGATTGCGACCGAATCGATTGCCGGCGTGGATGGCTTAATTACCATGCCGTGCTATCAGTGGGAGCACGTAGTTGTGGTGCCGGCGGAGCACCCATTACTTAAATCGAAAACAGTCAGCTTAGAAGAAATTGCGCAATATTCCTTGATTACCTACGACAGTGCCTTTGCCGGACGGAATAAGATCGATCATGCGTTCAACTTGCGCCAAATTAAGCCCGATATTATTTTGGAAGCCATCGACGCCGATGTAATCAAGACGTATGTAGAACTCGGAATGGGCGTGGGAATTATTGCCGGAATGGCATTTGACGCTGAGCGCGACAAGAATTTGCGCGCTATCCCGGTCGGTCATTTATTTGGCATGAACATCTCGCGCATCGCCTTAAAACAAGGCGCGTATTTGCGCAGCTATGTGTATACGTTTATCGAATTACTCGCCCCAACATTGAACAAAAAATTGATCGACCAAGTTTTGCAAGGCAGCAAAGACAATTACGAACTTTAAGAAGCGCAGTATATGAACAGCAATTTAACCGACTACTACACCCAACGCGCGCCGCATTACGACGAGATTTACCAACGTCCAGAGCGCTTGGCCGAACTGGATGCAATCACTGACCAAGTGCAAGAACTGGTCGATGATAAAAACGTGCTCGAAGTCGCTTGCGGTACGGGTTTCTGGACCGAGCGTTATTTTGAATACGCCGCTTACGTCACGGCCACTGACAATAATCCAGCCATGTTGGCCATCGCCAAGGCGCGCCCGTGTTTCAAAGACCCCGATAATGTCGAATTTCAAGTCGCGGATGCCCACGATTTGCCAAGCGGTGATTTTAATGCCTGTGTCGCCGGATTTTGGTGGTCGCACGTTAAGCGTTCTGAGCAAAGTGCTTTTCTGAGCGGATTACAAAAGAAATGCGGCAGCGGGGCTACTTTTGTGATGTTTGATAACTGCTATGTCGAAGGCAGCAGCACGCCAATT
This sequence comes from Sapientia aquatica, assembly GCF_004358105.1. Taxonomy (GTDB): domain Bacteria; phylum Pseudomonadota; class Gammaproteobacteria; order Burkholderiales; family Burkholderiaceae_D; genus Solimicrobium; species Solimicrobium aquaticum. Next base: position 85,048 of record NZ_SMYL01000007.1, read on the forward strand.
GCACGCACCGATTCCGAAGGCAATACCTACCAAATTCGCCGTTTGCCCGATGGCAGTCGGCATGAAGTGATTAAAAATTTCCCGACCGATAGCACTATGCGTAAGAAATTAGCCCAACATGCCAGAGATATTCGTATCGTACGTGGGCAGTATTTTTGGATATTGACTTGCGTGTTGCGCTAGTTGGAACTGGATAGAACTGAATTAAATTGCCGGGATTTGTTTTGAACAAGCGAATAGTTTTTTCTCTCTCGTTGATAGTGTTGATTACTTCCACCGATTGGACGTGGGCGGATCAACTCGATCTCGATTTTATTCGCCAATCCGCGGTGGATAGTGTGATGTTCCAAACTCGCACTCCATTGGTATTGATTAATAATCCCGACGTGGAACTGACTTTCCCGTTTCAGTTACCCAATCTGCCCGAACCTGCGCCCATCAATACTAGTTTGGTGCCGGTCAATAACAACAGCGTGCAATTCAAGAGCGCTTTTGACGGAACGTATTTTTCGGTATTACAGAATTTCTCGTCCGACAAAGGCTCGCCCGTTAAGCTCAATTTCGCCACCAAACCAATCGCAGAAACGACCGTGGCGTGGCTGGTGTCGAGCAATTCACAACAAACCGAATCGGTCATGAACATGGGCTGGCGCTTTGGTGCGAATCAGCAGTTGTTATTGAGCATGCAGCAAATGCGCGGCGCAATTGAAGTCGATAGCCGAACCAACGTCAATGTGAATCAATTCGCCAGTGGCATTAATTATCGTTATTTCCTCGATAAAAAATGGATTTCAGGCATTGAATTAAGTACCTACGCCAGCACCGCGCCGAGTCAAATCACGCCCACCATGGTTGGCAATGAAGAGGCCTTTCAGCGCGTGGCTGGGAGTAATTTGTTTGGGATGAAGTTAGGCGTAGAAACCACGCCGTTTGCGGACACAAAATTAAAAGTTGGTGTTGGTAGCGAACGTTTATCCTACGATTTATTCGGTGGACCGGAAGCCAGTCAAACCTTAAATACCAGCATTAAGTGGAGCCAAGTTTTAATGCCGACCTTGAAGTACAGCGCCACCATGGAAGAAAACGCTAATGAACGTAAGCTCAGCACTGGCGTCGATTTTAATCTGCGCGACGGCCAGCAACTTGGTCTCAAATTTGCGCGTAAGTTGAGCAACGACGGTCTCAGTTCAGATAATGCGGTGAACTTTGCTTATACCTACCAGTTCGGCAAAAAATTCACGCCCTATCAATCGCAAGCCGGCAAAGCGCCGTGGAATTCGAGCCTAATTCCCGAAGTCGTTGATCGCCCTAGTTATTTGCCTAGTTCGGTATTAGCCAAGCCCGACAGCAGCTTTTATTGATTTCCCTATAAATACTCATTTTTAACCATTTAAGACATGAAATTAGCCACCCTAAAAGATGGAAGCCGCGATGGACAATTGCTGATCGTCTCGCGTGATTTAAAAACCGCTGTGATCGCCACCAATATTGCGCCTACGCTGCAAGATGTATTAGATAGTTGGGATTTTATGGCGCCGCAGTGCGAAGATTTATACGTGCAGCTTAACCAAGGCCGCGCACCGAATAGTTTTGATTTCGATCCGACCCAATGCATGTCGCCATTGCCACGTGCTTATCAGTTCGCCGATGCGTCCGCTTATGTGGATTTTGTCGATTTAATTGCGCGTTCGCGCAAGGACGAAATTCCTGATTTTTTTTGGTCCGAGCCATTAATTCATCAAGCGGCATCCGACGATTTTCTGGGGCCTTGCGACGATATTTTGGTTGCGAGCGAAGCGTTTGGTATTGATGTCGAAAGCGAAATCGCGGTCATTATTGACGACGTAAAAATGGGCGCAACCCCACAGCAAGCCGCGGAATCGATACGCTTGGTCATGTTGGCTAACGATGTGTCGTTGCGTGAGTTGATGCAGACTGAAATGATTAAAAAATTTGGTTTCCTCAATTCCAAACCAAGCACCAGTTTTTCACCCGTCGCCGTCACACCAGACGAATTGGCCGACGCGTGGGAAAAAGGCAAGCTGCATTTACCTCTGCGTACCAGCATCAAAGGCAAATTGGTTGGAGCGCCTAACGCGGGCGTTGACATGACTTTTAGCTTCCCACAATTAATCGCGCACTTGGTCAAAACCCGCAACGCCAAAGCAGGCACGATAATTGGTTCCGGTACGGTATTTAACAAAGAAGGCAGCAAAGGCAACAGCAGTATTTTTGCAACACGCGCTGCAGAAATTATTGCGCACGGTGATGCGACGACGCCTTATTTACAATTTGGTGATGTGGTGAAGATTGAGATGCTGGATAAAAACGGCAAATCGATTTTTGGCGCGATTGAACAGAAGATTGAGCAGGCTGAATAAGCGGTACAAGTCGCTAAATAAAAACGGATTGATGTGTATATCAATCCGTTTTTTTATGGGCGCTTCTAAATTAGGGGCAATCGGCAGGAAGCACAGGTGGGGCGTCCATGATTGAATTCCAGCGATTGAAAAATAAGATTAGGCTAACTAATACCAGTCCGAAATTCCAACCCCACACGGACAGGTTCCAATACATGATTGCTGCAAGGCTGATGATCATAATTAGGATATAGAGAACGATTGGGATAAGTAATTTGGAATTGTTAAATGCATTGTGACGGTAGTCCCGAAAAACTAAGGGGTACAGCGGCATGCCACAGCAGATAATAAAAATAATCCACCTTTCAGAGCTCAAATATAAAAAAAACTTTCCAACGATAAGCAAGCTTAAAAATATCAAAAAAGTGATCGCGTTATTTTTTGCGATGTAATTGAGTAGAGGTCGATTCGACCCACGGACTTCATCTTGTTTAGGCAGTAAATACATTAAGCGTTGTTCTTTTTTGCTTCGTTCAATCGCGGTCAACGTATTAATTGCGATTGAAAACGGTACGCCCCAAGCAACAGTGAGGAACATGGCGTCGAGTTGTATGCCGATTGACTGGCTTGAAATAACACCGACAACTTCAAAGACTTTTAATCCACTCATATAAATCAATACGATGAGCACGACGGGAGTGCAATACGACCAGTGTACCGATGAACCCAAGCCAAAATATAGAATGGGCTTATTGGCTTTGATTCGATGTCGCAGAATGAATAGGTAGATGTATCGGTTTAATTTCTCAACGGCGAGCAATAGTGTCGATTTATATAAAGCTGGCTGTCCTCGACTCCACTGAGTCAGATTGATGAAGCGCTTTTGAAGTGCTAATGCTTGCTCAACATTAGGATGCGTGACACGAAAGAAATATGTCCCGCCGATAAATACAACTGCAATAAAAAATAGAGCCAAGTGTTCGCTGATGATGGTTGGCAAAATTAAACAAATTTTCTGCAAATTGAAGCAGGCAGAAATCCAAATAATTAATGCAATGAATTGTGCCCTGAGGAAAAACACGAAAAAAATCATCGCGCCGCTGGCAATAATCCAAAATACCCAAATATCGCTCGGACTGATTTTTATTTCATCGATTTGAAGTCCCGCCAACCAGTAGCTGGATGTATAGAGCGCCGTGCCAATAAGTGAAACCAACAGCCATCCGAAGATGAGACCAGTGAACAGCCGTCGTTTGATCCCGGGCAGCAAATGACTATTAGTTGCCGGCAGTTGCAAATGGGTATAGTTAATCAAGGTTGCCCAATACACGATCAACAGCGGAATCAGCGGCATAAGTAGGCCAATCAATGTAATGATTGTTTTGTGTGAAACAAACCATAAAAACGGCATCAATATAATGGGACTTAGCAACATCCCTTTGAGCAAAATCGGAGATCCCATATTTCCCCGAGCTTGCAATGGCACCACCAAAGGCTGAAAAAATGTATGCATGATCTACCTCAAGCCGTTAATTCAATAAACAAATCTTCCAACCCAATCGCATCGATATTGAGTGCGTTGTGCTGAGCCTGAGCTAGTTCACTAGTTGTGAGCTGAACTAGCAAGCTGCTTTGCTGAGCGCTGATTTGTTTGCGGCTGAGTTCCTTAGCAAACGTCGGCAAGCTCGCGGTGTCGCCGATAATGCGCACGGTATTTTCTAGTAAATTATCGAGCGGTTCTTGCAGCTTGATTCGGCCATCATTGAGGAAGGCGACTTCCATTGCAATCCGTTCCAAGTCCGACAAAATGTGGGTCGAGAAAATCACCGTGGTTTCGCGCTCGATTACGTCGGTAATTAATTCGCGCAAAAAGTCGCGCCGACCCGAAGGATCAAGGCTGGCGACTGGTTCATCTAACACCAGCAGGGCGGGTTGGTGCGCCAATGCGCGGATAATTGAAAGACGTTGCTTTTGACCGACCGATAATTTGCTGATTAATCGGTTGGTGGGAATGTCCCAGCGGCTGATTAATTGCTCGACCTTGGCTTGGTTCCAGCGCGGATAAAACGATTGAAAATAGCTCAACATTTGTTGTGCTGTGAACCACTCAAACAAATCCGATTGCTGCGGAACGTAGCCGATATTTTCTTGAGTGGCGCTACTTAAATGCTGGGCCGATTCGCCAAACAGCAAATTGCTGCCGCGATCAATCTCACGCAAACCTAGCAAACATTCCAATAGCGTTGATTTACCTGCGCCGTTGCGACCCAATAAGCCGATCACTGAACCGGGTTCAATGCGCCAATTCAAATCGCGCAATACGCTGTGCTGGTCGAATGATTTGAATACGGAGGTAAGTTCGCCAATAGGCGGTTTCATTGTGCAGGTCCTTTCAACATGGAGGTGAGTTGGGCGATGACGGTGTCAGCGTCCAGCTCTAATTGGTTGGCTTCAAAAATTAGTTTATTGAGTGTGGGTGTGAGCAGTTCAATGCGGCGATCGATTTTTCGGGTGTTATTGCTGTGCTGGGCGATCAGCATGCCGATGCCGCGTTGGCGTTCTAATACACCGCTCGTTTCTAACAGGCTGTAGGCTTTGGAAATCGTCATCGGATTGACCGCTAGCGCGCCGGCCAACTCGCGCACCGATGGCATCGATTGGCCGGGTTGCAAGGTGCCACTGGCGACCAAGCGCGTGACTTGCTCAACCAATTGGCGGTAGATCGGCTCGGTCGAGCCGGCGGTGACGGAAAATAATTGAATGGCGGGATCGGGCATTGCGCTCTCCGGTTACTGTATTAATATACTAATACAGTAAATTGCGTGATGCAAGCCTTTTTTGGGGATTTAAAAATAGTTATTTAAAGCAAGTTTTTTGCTTGAGAAACTGTAAAAATCGTCTAAATTGTCTAGCGAAATTTGTTCGGCGAGCGTGTACAATAAGCGCAATTTGTCAATTTAAAGCAGCACTCAATGCAAAATAATTATTATGGTTGAAAACCGTTCTGTCCCGCGATTAATGGTGGCATGGCATGCTGCATTGCGACTTCCTTCCAAGCAAATCGTACGCGCAAAAGTGGTCAATATTAGTAGCTCGGGTATGCAATTCACAACGGCTGAACATCTGATTGCGAATCAAAAATACGAGATGCAAATCACCGTGCCGGATTTGAACGGCTCCACCTCGACGACCTTGGTTCCGTGTTTTATTGAATGTCTGTACACCATTTTGTCGGGCGGCGATTATCGCGTCGGCGCTAAATTTAGCGGCATGGCACCTGAGCATAAGACCTTGATTGCGCGCTGGAGTGAAAAGGCAATGCGTTGAGTTAATTCCTTGTAAATCTAGTCCAACATTCCAAAGAACCTGCCCGCTAATTGATAGCGGGTATTTTTTTACTTGATTGGTAAGCTTAGTTTTCTCTCATTATTCGGTATCGGCATGCTTGGGCGAAGTGTTGCTGCAAGCTAACTAAGGTCGAAAAATGCCAAATTTAATTTGGTTAATTTGTCTGGTTGCACATTGTGTGCAATCGTCAAATTGTCTAGCAATAAGATGTTGCAGTATGGATATTTCCGTGGCACGATTCAGCATTCGGTTTTCAGTCATCTTCTCTTAGCATGATGTCGATTTACCTTGAGAACGTGACACCTTTTCACCTCTCACCAACAAGGATAATCATGCGAACACAGCGCGCCTGTTCATGGCTATTAGCCGTCATATTTTCTTCCTCAGTTTTCGTTTCCTTAGATAGTTGGGCCGATGCTACCGCTGTTACTACGCCGCTCAGCCATGTGCAAGTTCCTGTTCAGTTAGATGCCAAGATTGAACACGATGCCTCGGGGCGCTTGCTGTTTTTTGTTAAGGCGGCTTCGGGCGCGAAAGAAGTGGATGCCAATCCGTTTGCGATTTCTGAAACCTGGCTAGCCGCCAAAGACGTTTATCGGATTGCGCCCGGCGCGACGGTTTTATTGGACGCGGACGACATCGCTTTCCCCAAAGGTTTGTCGCAACTGCCCGCGGGCAAATACGAAGCGCAAGCGGTGTTGGACGTGGACCGCAGTTATAACTACGGCGGTCGTAATGCCCATGCGTGGATTAGCGATGTGGTCAGTTTTGATTGGGTTCCCGGTGGCGTTATGCCATCGTTTAATCTGTCGCATCACCCCGAAGAAAATCCCGATTGGTTAGCGCGCAAACAAAAAGATATAGAGCAAGCTAAACCCGACGTGGCGCGGCAAGAGAAATTTGTCAGCTCGCAATTAAGCCAATTCTGGGGCAAGCCAACGGAAGTCAAAGCGTGGGTTATTTTGCCGCCTAACTATTCGGATAAATCGATCAAATCGTTTCCAACTGTGTATTGGACGCATGGCTTTGGTGGAAACTTGGAATATTCCTTAGATACCGGTTTGAAGATTCGTGAGCGCATGGAAAAAGGCGAGTTACCTGCCATGATTTGGGTGATGTTGGATGAATCGCTCGCGCAAGGAACACACGAGTTTGCCGATTCGGTCAATAACGGCCCGTGGGGCGCAGCGCTGACCAAAGAATTTATTCCCTATTTAGAACAGCATTACCGCATGGATGGCAAAGTGACTGGCCGCTTTTTAAACGGCCATTCCAGCGGTGGTTGGGCTACCTTGCAGTTGCAAATCAATTACCCCAAAGTGTTTGGCGGCACTTGGTCAACCTCACCAGATTCGAGTGATTTTCATGATTTCACCGGTCCCGATATTTATGCTGCCAATGCCAATGCCTACTATCGACCAGATGGCAGCGAATATCCGCTAGTGCGCGATGGCGATAAAGTCATTGCATCGCTACGCCAATTCGCCCAGATGGAATATGTGCTCGGACCGTATGGCGGACAGATGACGTCGTTTGATTGGGTCTTTTCGCCCAAGGGCGATAGCGGCGCGCCGATGTCCTTATTCAATCGCGAGACCGGTGTAATTGATCCGAAAGTTGTGGACTATTGGCGCGATCATTATGACTTGGCGCATATCGTTAAAACCAATTGGGCAACGCGCGGCGCGGATTTAAAAGGGCGGATTCATTTAATTGTCGGCACCAAAGATACCTTCTATTTGGATGGCGCGGCACATCGGCTGCAAGCGGTATTGGATGGTTTAAAGGCCGACGCTCACTTTACCTTCGTACCAGAGCGCAGCCACTTTAATGTGTATGAATTGAACGGCGACAAAAATGGTTTGATGGTTCAAATTGCGAAAGAAATGGTTGCCATCGCCAGACCGTCAGCGAAGGTCAAGTAACTCCAACCTGAAATGAAATTAGTCAGCACAAATCCCCCGAAATAGCAAAAAGGAAAATCATGAGATTAGTTAGCTCAATCAAACAAAAGGGCGTCAACAGCGCCCTCAAACTGACCGCTTGCGCGCTGGCCGTATTAAGTATGGCAGCCACGCACGCGGCTGAGACGACCCGTTACACCATTATTCTGGACAACGGCACAGTGGCTGGAAAACAAATTGTGGAGCGCAGCGATTCAGGTCAAATTAAAGTGCATTACACCTTCAAAGACAATGGTCGCGGCCCCGATTTGGACGAGGTAATTCAACTCGCCAAAGATGGCAGCATGAGCTCGTACAGCTCGGTCGGCGCTTCAACCTTTGGCGCAAAAGTCGATGAACATTTTAGCCAAGTAGGGCAACAAGCCGAGTGGCATTCGACCTCGGAGAAGGGTAGTAAAAAAGTAGAAGGCACGGCCATGTATTTGCCGATGAATTCGACCTTTGAGCCAGCGTCGCTTGCGATCACCGCCTTGGCTGCTCGTAAAGATAATTCTTTGCCCTTGCTGCCATCGGGTAGCCTAAGCCAGAAAAAGGTCGATGAAGTCGTTGTTAAGCGCAATGGTCAAAGTCAAAAAATCCAATTGTTAGCGCAAACCGGTATCGGCTTTAATCCGCAGTTTGTATGGGCTACTACGGGCAAAGCACCGCGCTTATTTGCCATTGTCGCCCCAGGTTATCTCACGATGATCGAAGACGGTTGGCAAGCTAATTCGGCTGAATTAGCCAAGCATCAAACTGCCGCGTCCGATAAATTATTAAAAGACTTAGCAGCACGCCTTCAACATCCGATGGCGGGTTTGACCGTGATTAAAAATGCGCGGGTGTTTGATAGCGAAACGGCGCAACTCGGTGGTTTGTCGGATGTGTATGTTTTGCGCGGCAAGATCACTCAAGTCTTACCCGCTGGCTCTCCGGTAGCTGGTGCTGAAAACGAAATCGACGCAGCCGGTCGCGTGATGTTGCCGGGCTTATTTGATATGCACGGTCACGTGGATCGTTGGTCAGGTGGATTGAACTTAGCCGCTGGTGTGACGAGCGTGCGAGATATGGGTAACTCCAACTCAGAAATGCAAAAAATGATCGACGAAATCGCCGCCGATCAATTGCTCTCGCCGCAATTAGTTCCGTGCGGATTTTTGGAAGGTAAGAGTCCGTATTCTGCCAACAATGGTTTTGTGATTAAGGATTTGGCCGAAGCAAGACATGCGGTAGATTGGTACGCCGAACACGGTTATCCGCAGCTCAAAATTTATAACTCCTTCCCGAAAGATATTTTGAAGGAAGTCGTCGCCTACGCGCACAGCAAAGGCATGCGGGTTAGCGGACATATTCCCGTTTTCATGCGCGCTCAAGAAGCAGTCGAGCAGGGCTACGATGAGATTCAACACATCAACCAAGTGATGCTTAATTTTTTGGTGACGCCAACGACCGATACCCGCACCTTGGATCGCTTCCAATTACCGGCAGACAAAGTCGCTGGATTGGATTTTGAATCGAAAGAAGTGCAAGACTTTATCAAACTGCTGCAAGATCATCACACCTCCATCGACGCCACCTTGGCGACTTTTGATTTCTTAAAGCAGCGTGACGGCGACATGGCAGCTCCGTATGCGCCGATTGCCGACCACATGCCGCCCGATGTAAAACGCGGCTTTAGCGTTGGGCAAATGGATATCCCCGACGATGCGACCGCCAAAGTACATCTGGAGTCGTACAACAAGATGGTTGATTTCGTTGGGCGCATGTACCGCGCGGGAATTCCTTTGGTAGCCGGCACGGATGCGTTATCGGGCTTTACCTTGCAAGCGGAGTTGGAACTGTACGTCAAGGCAGGCTTAACTCCAGCGCAGGCGATCCAAGTGGCGACCTTGAACGGTGCCAAGTATTCCCATGCCCTGGAAGATCGCGGTTCTATCGTGCCGGGTAAATTGGCCGACTTAGTGTTAGTCGATGGTGAACCAACGGTAAATCTAGGCGATATTCGCAAAGTCGCTCTGGTCATCACACGCGGTAAATTAATTTACCCAACTGAGATTGATAAAGAACTCGGTATCCAACCTTTTGTGCAAAATCCACCAGTAATGAAAACATCGGTATTGCCTGCGAGCGCATCAGGCGGCGCGGGAGCAAAACAAGCTGGTCGATTTGGTATGGAAAATAAGGACTATGCTTCAGTCATGTAACGTTTTGGCGCTGGCGACTTCGGTGGTCAGCGCCTTTAGTTTGTTAGTTGTAAGAGTCAGCTGCAAAAATTAAGTAGCGTCAAAAAATAGCCCAAGGAGAATTGCCATGTCAGCCAAATCATTTCTGGTCGCCTTATCCTTATTTGCAGTAAGCGCGGTCGGTCACGCGCAACAACCTAATCCGTTAGATGCAGTGCCTGAAAAAATGCCGTTTGACCTTCCCTACGGCGAACCGATCAAACTAGACCGCGCACAAACTCTGATTCAAGCGGCCGTGGCAGAGGCGAAAAAACATAATTGGAAACTCAATATCGCAGTAGCCGATTCAGGCGGTAACTTAGTCGCGTTCCAACGCATGGATGGCGCGCAATTAGCGTCAATCGAAATCTCGCAGCACAAAGCCCGTGCCGCGGTGACCTTCCGCCGTGAAACCAAAGCCTATGAAAACGCAATCCAAGTCAGCAACTATAACTATGTCACCACGCTAGACGGTGTGATTGCGTCACGCGGCGGAATTCCCTTAATCGTCGATGGCAAAATCATCGGTGCCATTGGCTGTTCTGGCGGGACAGGTTCGCAAGATGAAGTTGTTTGTAAGGTGGGTGCGGATAGTTTGAAATAATCGTAGCCTTCGCGCCATCAGCAATCGACGCTGCCACCGCCCCATCCTCGGCAGTTGGCAGCGTTTTTATTTGGCTTGGTCGTTGTTGAGATCCAAAACATAGTGCTCTTTAGCGTCGAAAAAAATTACAATGAGTGTTGCAAAAATCTGCCGCGCTGCTGATAACCCAAGCAACTATTTTGGGCTGGCATGCAGAAAAAATTGATCACGATTGGATATTAAGGAAAACATAAATGACCGACTCAACGCTACTCAACGCATTCTGTCCCACCGGCAAACTGCGCGCTTCGATTAATTTGGGTAATCCTGTTTTAGCTAATCTTGATGCATCCGGTCAAGCGGTTGGTGTGTCGGTTGATCTGTCGAATGAGTTGGCGGCTCGATTAGGTGTTGCGCTGGAGTTAGTGGTGTTTAACAAAGCGGCCCAGTCCGTGCAGGCTGTGTCTGATGGGCAAGCTGACATTGGTTTTTTTGCCATCGATCCTGTGCGTGGCGCGGAGATCGCTTTTACCCATCCTTATGTGTTGATCGAGGGTTTTTATTTGGTGCCGAATGGGTCTTCTATCATGAATAACGCTGATGTGGATCGCTCAGAGCATCGCGTTGTAGTTGGTAGCGGCAGCGCCTACGACTTATTTTTATCGCGCGAGTTGAAATTAGCCAACATCGTGCGCGCTTCGTCCTCCCAAACCGTCGTGAGTACTTTTATCGAATCGAACGCCGAAGTCGCCGCTGGCGTGAGGCAGCAGTTAGAAGCCGACATCAGCAATATCGATGGATTTCGCTTACTTGGTGAGCGTTTTATGACGATACAACAAGCGATGGGATTGCCGAAAACTCGGGGCGCAGCGGCGGCACAATATTTACAGCAATTTGTGGAGCAGATGAAGGCATCTGGATTTGTGGCGAACGCTTTACAGCGGCATGGAATTGATGGCGCGTCGGTTGCGCCGCTGGCTTAGTTGCTTAAATTAGTCTGCTAGAAGATAAAAATGTCGCCACTATTCTCGAAGCTAAATTTAACTAAGCAGCAGCGCATCGTGGTGCTCAATGCGCCGCCATCGTTTCAATCCGAATTAGCAAACCTAGCTGGCATTGAAATCCTGACGCAGCGATCAGCCCTGAAAAGCATCGACTTTGCGCTGATATTTGTAACGCAACAAAGCCAAGTCGAACAAACGTCAGCGACATTAGGCGCGAACGACTTGGGGGACGTAATCGTTTGGTTCGCCTACCCAAAAGGCACGTCTAAAAACTTTAAATCCGACCTTAGCCGCGATCAAGGTTGGGAAGCTCTTAAGGCATTAGGTTTCGACACCGTCAGGCAGGTTGCGATTGACGAAGATTGGCCGGCGCTCAGATTTCGTCGTATCGAATTTATTGGAAAGCGTTAAATTCCAAATGACCAGCATCTAACGTAAGGAATAGCGAATGACCGTCCTCGGACTAAGCCATATCAACCTGCGCGGCAACCGCGCTACGCTAGAAATTTTAAAAAACTTTTACATCGACGTTGTTGGTCTAACTCTGGGCAATCGGCCACCGTTCGCTAGTTTCGGTTATTGGTTGTGCGCCAATGGCATCGATGTTGTGCATTTAAGTGTGTCCGATCAGGTGGAAGAACGGATCGCAGGTAAGAGCTACACGGTCGATCATTTTGCCTTGAATTGCGCTGATGTAAATTTGGTTATTGCGAATTTAGAGCGCCACGGAATTGCCTTTAGAAGAGCTAAGGTTCCGTTGACTGGGCAGACACAGTTGTTTTTTAATGATCCCGTGGGGAACGGAGTTGAGTTGAATTTCGCTGGTGACGAATGATGCTAGGTTCGGTATAAAACTGTTTATACGGTGTAGATAAAAAAAGCCTGACGAGTCAGGCTTTTCTCAATGTGGTGGCGAACGTTAATTCGCTCAAATCTCCAAATTATCAATCAATCGGGTCGTTCCCAACTTAGCCGCAGCTACCACCACCAACGGTTCATTTTTTGCCAAATCACCTGCCGACGGCGGTTGCAAATCGACCCGCTTGCGAATCGAGATGTAATCCGGTTTCCAATTGCGTTGCGCTAATTGCGCCATGGCTTCTTTTTCTAACTGGAACATGTCCAAATGCCCTGCGCGTACTTCGTCGGCCACCTGGTTTAAGGTTTTGTATAGCTCAGGTGCTTCGGCGCGTTCGTCTTGGGATAAATACATATTGCGTGACGAGAGCGCTAATCCGTCTTCTGCGCGGTAAGTTTCGGCGGCGATGATTTCGGTTGGCAGTGCGAATTGTTTGGACATATTGCGCACGATCATGAGCTGCTGGTAATCCTTTTTACCGAAGATCGCCACGCGCGGTTGAACGCAGGAAAACAGCTTTAAGACGATAGTCGATACGCCGACGAAAAAGCCGGGGCGGAATTCGCCTTCCAATATATTGCCCAGTCCCGATGGTGGTTGCACGCGGTATTCTTGTGGCTCTGGGTAGAGATCTTTTTCGGTTGGTGCGAATAAGACGTACACGCCTTCTTTTTCTAACTTCTCAACGTCCGCTTGAAACGTGCGCGGATATTTATCAAAATCTTCGTTTGGGCCGAATTGCAGCCGATTGACAAAAATCGACGCTACGACTGGATCGCCGTGACGACGCGCTAAGCGCATGAGCGATAAATGACCTTCGTGCAGATTGCCCATGGTGGGCACAAATGCGGTGCGAAGCTGGCCGCTGAGCTGGTCGCGCAGCTCTTCAATCGAGGTAACAATTTTCATAAGGGATAAGGTACAGAAGTAGAAGAATAGGTTTAGCTCGGGGTGTAAGCCAAGCGCACATAGATAGGCGCAAATGCTTCGGCTTGCGTAATTTCGATTAGCGTTTCTTTAGCGAGTTCCAGTAGCGCGACGAAGTTCACCACCAAGACTGGCGCGCCGCGATTGATGTCGAATAGGTCTGAGAATTCCACAAACTGGGCCGATTGCAAGCGCCGCAAAATGCCAGACATGTGTTCGCGCACCGAGAGTTCTTCGCGACTGATTTTGTGATGCTGAACTAATTTGGAGCGCTTCAAAATATCGGCCCAAGCCGCTTGTAAATCCGCTAGCTCAACTTCGGGCCAATGCAGAATGGTGTTTTGTTCGACCAATACTTGCGCGCATAAGAAATCGCGCCCCAATTGCGGCAGCGCATTGACGTCCATCGCGGCCAATTTGATTTGTTCGTATTCCAGCAAGCGGCGTACTAATTCAGCGCGCGGATCGTCGGCTTCTTTGCCTTCTTCGCTTGGTTTTACTGGTAACAACATGCGCGATTTAATTTCAATCAACATGGCGGCCATGAGCAAATATTCGGCCGCTAATTCCAGATTATTTTTGCGAATTAATTCGATGTAATCCAAATACTGGCGCGTAACCTGCGCCATCGGGATATCGAGAATATTGAAATTTTGTTTGCGGATTAAATACAGTAATAAATCCAGCGGCCCTTCAAATGCTTCCAAAAAGATTTCCAGCGCGTCGGGCGGAATGTACAAATCGGACGGCATTTTAAACAGCGGCTCGCCATACAATTTGGCGTACGCAACCCCATCCACCACGTTGGGCGTGGTGTCGGTGGTGTGATGTAATTCTTGTTCTAGTTCAGACATGAGCTGTCAGAGAATGCCGCACTGATACGCTGAGCGGGTGCGGATTAATGCGATTCTTTTTTAACTGTCGAGCTGAGGATGCGCTTTTGCTCATCTAAGCTGGTAGGGGCTTTATCCCACAACAAGGCGCGACCGGCTAATTGATTTTGTTCTAATTGTGGATTGGCTTTTTTGAGACTGTCCAAAAACAAAGTAATTTCAGATTGATAGCGAGTTTGTTGTTTTGAAAATAACATAATGTGCGCCTAGGTGGATGGATTAGAACGAGCGCTATTTTACCCTAATCCAGCAGGGGTTTTTAGAAAATGGCTCCCGATTCAATTTTGTTATGCCAATGTTGTGGCATTGTTATCAAATTCATTCGGGCGCGCGCGTGCCGCACAATGTATGGGCGCGGGCGATGGCTTCATTTAATGTTGGTAAGCAGTTAATCGCACCGATTTTGTCGATAAAATCACCGCGCTTCATTAAATCCAGCGGTTGCCGATTCGCGCCGCACACCAGTAATTGGCTGTGATGATTGGCAAGTTGATGGTGTAGATTTTGCAAGCAATCTAAACCGGTCGTGTCCATGTTGATCAATTGATGCAGTTCCAAAATAATGATTTTGGGTGGCACCTGATGCGGTTTGATGAGCGACTCCAATTTATCGGCTGCGCCAAAAAATAAGGAGCCAAAAATAGTGTAAGCCTTAACATGTTCGGGCAAGGGCTGCGGGAGCACGTTGGGTTTAATTTCATCAATTGTGGTGATGCTAGAGATGCGGTAAATAAAGAAAATACAGGCCAACATCAAGCCGACTTCGACCGCCACGCTTAAATCCAAAATCACCGTCAATAAAAATGTCCCGACCAAAATAATCCGGTAATTCATCGTGAAATGACCTAGCTTTTTGAATTCGCGCCATTCGCCCATGTTGTACGCCACAAACATTAAAATTGCGGCCAAGGTCGCCAATGGAATATTGGCAGCCAATGGTGCGGCAACCAAAACGATGACGACCAACGTCAGTGCGTGAACTATGCCCGCGACTGGTGAGGTTGCGCCGCTACGCACGTTGGTGACCGTGCGCGCAATCGTTCCGGTAGAAGGGATTCCACCAAAAAATGGCGTAACAATATTGGCCACGCCAAGCGCCATTAATTCTTGATTGGGGTCGTGTTTTTGGTGGTCGATATCGTCGGCCATTAAGTTGTCCGCCACGCGCGCACAGAGCAAGGATTCAATCGAGCCGAGCAGCGCAATCGTTAATGAAGGCGCGAATAATTGTTTGACCAAGACCCAGCTAAATGTGGGTAAGGTAAAGCTCGGAAAGCCTTGTGGAATGCCGCCGAACTTGCTGCCTATTGTCTCCACGTGTAGCCCTAAAACATACACCGCCAATGTGCCCAGTACTAACACAATCACGGTAATCGGGATGGATTTCAGCGGGTGCAATAAGCGCTGCTGGGCGCGGAAGCGATGATCCAAAAAAGTCAAAAAACGCGTCCAACCAAAAATAATTCCCAAGGACACAAGAGCCAAGCCAAGCGCCTCAACATTAATCGTGTGGGCTTGTTGCGCCAAGACCGAAATCTGCGCAAAAAAGTCACCCGGCATTTTGCTAATGCGCAGGCCAAAAAAATCCTTGAGCTGCGATACAGCGATCAGCACGGCAATTCCGTTGGTAAATCCAATGACGATGGAAACTGGAATAAATCGAATTAGCGAGCCTAATTTGAACAAGCCCATGCCCACCATAATCACGCCAGCAATAATGGTCGCGATCAGTAAATTAGCTAGGCCGTATTTCTCAATAATCCCGTACACCACGATGATAAATGCACCGGCTGGGCCGCCGATCTGAACTCGCGAACCACCTAGGGCTGAGATAAAAAATCCGGCAAGGATGGCAGTAAAGATTCCCGCCTCGGGCGTAACACCGGAGGCAATTCCAAACGCCATGGCGAGCGGCAGCGCAACGATGCCAACGGTGAATCCTGCA
The DNA here is from genome assembly GCF_004358105.1 of Sapientia aquatica. Classification (GTDB taxonomy): domain Bacteria; phylum Pseudomonadota; class Gammaproteobacteria; order Burkholderiales; family Burkholderiaceae_D; genus Solimicrobium; species Solimicrobium aquaticum. The sequence continues at coordinate 101,132 of NZ_SMYL01000007.1, forward strand.
ATTAAATCCTGAATAAATCGGCGACGATTGTAGTCGCGTAGCTCATCCCATAAACGGGGATGAAAGTGGAAATTAATGGCCGACATGGGGCTGTCTTGGTGGGTAGTGGAAATGGTATTGTAGGCGCTCGTTACCGAAAAAACATTGTTGAAAATTAAAAAGGCCAAGAATATTTTCTTGGCCTTTTTATCATTTAAATCACGTCCGTCATTAGCGAACGCGCATGCCGGGAACGGCGCCCGGCCAAGGTTCGAGGATGTAAATGCCTGGATTGGCTTTCTCATCCTTAGCAGAACCGGCCAACACCATGCCTTCGGAGACGCCAAACTTCATTTTGCGCGGCGCTAAATTGGCCACCATAACCGTTAATTTTCCGACCAGTTGCTCGGGCGGATACGCGGATTTAATGCCAGAGAACACATTTCGATGGCGGCCTTCACCAACGTCCAAGGTCAAGCGCAATAATTTGTCTGAACCTTCGACGGCTTCGCAATTGACGATTTTGGCGATACGCAAGTCGATCTTGGCGAAGTCATCAATTGTGATGGTTGGGCCGATTTCCTCGATGTCGCTCTCGGCGGCTGCATCCGCGGTTTCAACTGCTGGCGCGGCTGGTGCAGTTGGCGCATCAAACAACGCATCAAAAATGGCGGGTTCAACGCGGGTTAGTAAATGCTGATAAGCGTTAATCGTGTGGCCATTTGGCAAGACAGTATTCACATCGGTCCACTGCATAGGAGCGATGTTGAGCCAGGTTTCTACTTGCGCGGCAACTTGCGGCAAGACCGGTTTGAGGTACAAGGTCAAGATGCGGAAAGCTTCTAACAGGCGGCTGCAAACTTCTTGCAGCGCGGCGTCGTTGGCGCTGTCTTTAGCCAAAATCCACGGCTTATTGGCATCAACATACGCATTGATAATGTCAGCTTGTTCCATGATGGCGCGCAAGGCTTTACCGAATTCGCGACCTTCGTACAAGGTTTGTAATTCTGGTGCAATGGCGCGAATCCCAGCCAAGAATGCATCGTCCTCAGTTGCCCATGCGGTGTTGACTTGGCCGTTAAAGCGTTTGCTGATGAAGCCCGCTGCGCGGCTGGCGATGTTGACAAATTTACCGATCAAGTCCGAGTTGATGCGCGCGGTGAAATCTTCGGCGCTGAAGTCGATGTCTTCTACTTTGGCATTCAATTTGGCGGCCAAGTAATAGCGTAACCATTCCGGATTCATCCCGATATCGAGATACTTCAATGGCGAGATTCCAGTGCCGCGTGACTTGGACATTTTTTCGCCCGACACGGTCACAAAGCCATGCGCGTAGACGCGATCGGGCGTTTTGTAGCCAGAGAACTTCAACATCGCAGGCCAGAACAACGTGTGGAAATACGTGATGTCTTTGCCGATGAAGTGAATTTGCTCGGTCGTTGGGTCTGCCATAAAGGCATCAAAATCGCGTCCGGTTTTGTTAAAGTAGTTTTTTAGCGAGGCCAAATAACCGACTGGCGCATCCAGCCAAACGTAGAAGTATTTGCCCGGTTGATCGGGGATTTCAATGCCAAAATACGGCGCATCGCGGCTGATATCCCAATCGCCTAAACCGCTTTCGCCATCGAGCCATTCGCGCGCTTTATTGGCCACCTCGGATTGCAAGCGGTTGCCGTCAATCGCCCATTCGCGCAGGAACGCAACGCACTGTGGATCAGATAATTTAAAGAAGAAATGTTCAGACGATTTCATCACCGGCACGGCGCCAGTTAATACCGAATAAGGGTTGATTAATTCGGTCGGCGCGTACACCGCGCTGCACACTTCGCAAGAATCGCCGTATTGATCTTTGGCGTGGCATTTAGGACATTCACCTTTGATGTAGCGGTCGGCCAAAAACATGTTTTTGACCGGATCGTAAAACTGCTCGATGACCTTTGTCGTGATAAAGCCCGCGGCGTTGAGTTTGCGATAAATGTCTTGTGACAGTTCGTGGTTTTCCGCGCCGTCGGTGGAATGCCAGTTGTCGAACGAAATGTGAAATCCGTCCAAATATTGCTTACGACCTGACGCAATTTGCGCCACAAATTGTTGCGGCGTTAAATTGGCTTTTTCCGCAGCAATCATGATAGGCGCACCATGCGCGTCGTCGGCGCACACAAAGCTGACCGAATTACCCATCATGCGTTGATGACGTACCCAGATATCAGCCTGGATATATTCCATGATGTGGCCCAAATGAAAGGCGGCGTTGGCGTAGGGCAGGGCAGTGGTGACGAACAGCTGGCGGGTCATAAGTGTCAATGCGAAAAAGTAAAAGCGCTATTCTAACAGGTCGAGCAAGCCAGCTAAAGGGTGCAAATCGGCCGAGTTGGGCAAGTCGCGCTCAGGTTTGGCATGAATTAGTGCAATAAAAACAAGGCCTTAATAACTTATTTTTTCTAAGGGCAACAATACCGACTTTGCCTGACCCTGATAGACTTGCTGCCGTTTGCAGAAATTTGCAGTAACTCAGATGCAATTAACAATTTTGGAGAAAACCATGAGCGTCACCGAAACCAACGTCAAATCAGCCTTAACTCAGGTGATTGATCCCAATACGAATAAAGACTTGATTACGTCAAAATCGGTTAAAAACATTCAAATCCAAGGATCGGTCGTTAATTTTGAGGTGGAATTGGGCTATCCAGCACAAAGTCAGTTGGAATTGATTCGTGGCTTGGTGGTGGCGGCCGTTGCGGCGGTGGAGGGCGTGAGCGCTGTTAATGCAAATGTGTATAGCAAAATCGTAGCGCATACCGCTCAGCGCGGAATTAAGCTGATGCCCAATGTTAAAAATATTATTGCGGTCGCTTCCGGCAAGGGCGGCGTGGGTAAATCTACCACCGCAGTGAATTTAGCCTTGGCGCTACAAGCCGAGGGCGCGCGGGTTGGGATTTTGGATGCCGATATTTACGGTCCGTCGCTGCCTATGATGATGGGCATTAGTGGTCGTCCTGAGAGCTTGGACGGTAAATCGATGGAACCGTTAGAAAACTACGGCGTGCAAGTTTCTTCCATTGGTTTCATGATTGATCCGGCTGAACCCATGGTGTGGCGCGGTCCGATGGTGACGCAAGCGTTGGTGCAATTATTAGAGCAAACCAATTGGCGCGACTTGGATTATTTGGTCATCGACATGCCGCCTGGCACGGGCGACGTGCAACTGACCTTATCGCAAAAAGTGCCGGTCACTGGCGCGGTCATCGTCACAACGCCGCAAGATATCGCCTTGCTCGATGCGCGTAAGGGTTTGAAAATGTTCGAAAAAGTCGGCATCCCGATTTTGGGAATTGTTGAAAACATGAGCACCCACATTTGCTCTAACTGCGGTCATCAAGAAGCGATTTTTGGTGCCGGAGGCGGTGCCAAGATGTGCGCTGAATATGGCGTGGAATTGTTGGCCGCAATGCCATTAACCATGTCTATCCGCGAGCAAGCCGATTCCGGTTCGCCAACAGTCGTAGCCGATCCAACCGGAACGGTTGCAACGCTGTACAAAGAAATCGCTCGTAAAGTGGCGATTAAAGTGGCGGAAAAAGCCAAAGATATGAGCAGTAAATTCCCGACGATTACCGTGCAACATACCTAAAAAACCAAGCCGGCGCTTGCGTTAATGGCCTTAGAGGCGCTCCTAGTGGGCGCCTTTTTCAATTAGCGAGCACCAAATTTGCACTAGCTAAAGAATCCACAAATGCCGCCCCTGTGGACATAATTAAATAAAGATTAAGAGAACTAGTTAAAGGCGAACTATTTAATTCGGCACCTCTTGCGCTACGGAAATGCAACTCCATATGCCGTCAATCGGCAAAGTGTGTCTACTTTGCCCAGAATTACCTCCTAAATTACCCCGTAAATGTCGAATTTAGGGCTGCACATGGTAGAATCGCGGGTTGAGTTGGCGCCGTATTTTTTTGCCAACACCCTAAGGTTAATTTTTCAAAATCTCACTCATACATTCATCGCATGTCCATTCTGACCAAGATTTTCGGTAGCCGTAATCAACGCCTATTGAAGCAATACCAAAGCACTGTGCGTGTGATCAATTCGCTGGAGCCAGTATTAGAAGCCTTATCAGACGCCGAATTAAAGGCCAAAACTGAGGAATTTAAAGCTCGCTACGCCAAAGGCGAAACCCTTGATCAACTGTTGCCAGAAGCTTTTGCAGTCTGCCGCGAAGCGAGCAAGCGCGCCTTAAAAATGCGCCACTTTGACGTGCAACTGATAGGCGGTATGGTGCTGCATTACGGCAAAATCGCCGAAATGGGCACGGGTGAAGGTAAAACTTTGATGGCGACTTTGCCAGCGTATTTAAATGCGCTGTCCGGCAAAGGCGTGCATGTGGTTACGGTCAATGATTATTTGGCGCAGCGCGATGCCGAATGGATGGGGCAGTTATACGGCTGGTTGGGTTTAACGACTGGCATTAACTTGTCGCAAATGGATCACGACAGCAAGCAAGTTGCTTATGCGGCCGATATTACTTACGGAACCAATAACGAATTCGGTTTCGACTATCTGCGCGACAACATGGTGTACGAAGCGAGCGAACGCGTGCAACGTGCCTTGAATTTTGCGATTGTCGATGAAGTCGATTCGATTCTGATCGATGAAGCACGTACGCCGCTGATCATTTCTGGCCAAGCCGAAAATCACACCGATCTGTATTACAAAATTAACGAAGTCCCGAAACTATTAACCTTGCAAATCGGTGAAGAAACACCCGATGGCAAAGGCGTGGTGGAAGTACCCGGCGACTACACTAAAGACGAAAAATCGCACCAAGTCTTGCTGACCGAAGCTGGTCACGAACGCGCAGAACAAATCCTGACGCAAATGGGTTTGTTGCCAGAAGGCGCATCGTTGTATGACGCAGCGAATATTTCCTTGATCCACCATTTGTACGCTGCATTGCGTGCACATGCGCTGTACTTCAAAGATCAACACTATGTTGTGCAAAACAATGAAGTGGTAATCGTCGATGAATTTACCGGTCGTTTGATGACTGGTCGCCGTTGGTCCGAAGGCTTGCATCAAGCGGTGGAAGCCAAAGAAGGCGTGAAGATTCAAAACGAGAATCAAACCTTAGCGTCGATTACGTTCCAAAATTACTTCCGTATGTATAACCGCTTGTCAGGTATGACCGGAACAGCGGATACCGAAGCATACGAATTCCAAGAAATCTACAAACTTGAAACCGTGGTGGTGCCACCAAATCGCCCATCGCAGCGCGTTGATCGCCAAGATCAAGTGTACAAATCATCGGAAGAAAAATACAACGCGATGTTAATCGACATCAAAGACTGCTGCGAACGCGGTCAGCCGGTGTTGGTCGGTACAACCTCGATTGAAAATTCCGAATTGTTGTCCGGTATTTTGACCAAGCATAAATTAGCGCACAACGTGTTGAATGCTAAACAGCATGCCCGTGAAGCGGAAATTATTGCCCAAGCTGGCCGTCCAAAAATGATTACGATCGCCACCAACATGGCCGGTCGCGGTACCGACATTGTGTTGGGCGGTAATGTAGAAAAACAAATCCAAGTTATCGAAGCGAACGCTGAATTAAGCGACGAGCAAAAGCAGCAGCAAGCACAAAAACTGCGCGACGAATGGCAATCGCTGCATGACCATGTCGTCAAAGCGGGTGGTTTGCACATCATCGGGACTGAGCGCCATGAATCGCGCCGCGTGGATAACCAATTGCGCGGTCGTTCTGGTCGTCAAGGCGATCCAGGTTCTTCGCGTTTCTATCTGTGTTTGGATGACGCGTTATTGCGTATTTTTGCTGGTGACCGCGTGCGCGCAATTATGGATCGCCTCAAAATGCCAGAGGGCGAACCTATCGAAGCGGGCATTGTGTCGCGCTCAATCGAATCGGCGCAACGCAAGGTAGAAGCGCGTAACTTTGATATTCGTAAACAATTGTTGGAATACGACGATGTATCGAACGATCAACGTAAAGTGATTTACCAACAGCGTAACGAATTATTGGAAGCGACCGATATTTCAGAAATGATCACTTCCTTGCGTACTGGCGTGTTCCACGACGTTGTGCGCAGCTTTGTACCCGAAGAATCGGTCGAAGAACAATGGGATATCGCTGGCTTAGAAAATGCCTTGGCGACCGAGTGGCAATTGAACGTGCCATTAAAGCAAATGCTGCAAGACCAGCCTGAGCTAACCGATCACGATTTGCTCGACAAGATCATCGAAGTCGCTGAGCAAAGCTACGAAGCCAAAGTTGCCATCGTTGGGCGTGAATCGTTCGGTCGATATGAGCGCAGCGTGATGTTGCAAAGCATGGACACGCACTGGCGCGAACATTTAGCCGCGTTAGATCATTTACGCCAAGGGATACATTTGCGCGGATACGCACAAAAAAATCCTAAGCAAGAATACAAACGTGAAGCGTTTGAATTATTCTCGCAAATGTTGGAAATGATCAAAAACGACGTCATCCGCACGGTCATGTTGGTACGTATTCAATCGCGTGAAGAAATTGAAGCGGTTGAGCCAGACCAGTTGGAAAACGTGCATTACCAACACGCTGATTTTGATGCCAACGCCGCGCCCGAAGAATTATTGGCACCAACGGCGACACCGGACGAGCAAAATCAACCGCAAGTCAATCACATGTTCAAAATTGGTCGCAATGATCCATGTCCATGCGGCAGCGGCAAAAAGTACAAAATGTGTCACGGTCGTTTAGCCTAATTTGACTTATTGGCAATACTAGTTGAACATAAAAAGGGGACTCCAATGTCCCCTTTTTTTATGCACAAAATTTTAGATTTGGATTTGTCGTGACCTATACCGCTTTCGCTTTAGTTATCCTCGCTGGACTGATACACGCCCTATGGAATATCGCTGCAAAAAAAGCCGGAGGCGATTCACGCTTTGCGGGCTTTACTAGCGTCATCATGATGTTTGTTTGGGCGCCCGTTGGCATTTATTTTTCGCTGGACGTCGTGCCTAAGTGGGGCGTGTTGGAGTGGAGTTTTATCGCCTTTAGCGGTGTGTTGCATGTGCTGTATTTTGTGATTCTATTGCGCGGCTACCGAAAATCCGATCTGACGATCGTTTATCCTGTGGCGCGTGGTTCTGGCCCATTGATTTCGTCATTCACTGCCTTATTTTTGTTGGGTGAGAAATTGACCACAATTGGACTGCTTGGAATGTTGGCGGTGGTCATCGGGGTATTTCTTATTTCAGGCGGACGCGATTTATTACGTTCGGCCCTGCATTCTGGCCAGTCGGAACAAAAGCGCGTCTTGATTCGTAAAGGTATTTTCTACGGTTTGCTGACGGGATTATTTATCGCGGCCTATACCGTCTTGGATGGTTATGCCGTCAAAGTATTAATTATCTCGCCCATCTTGATCGACTATTTCGGTAACTTTTTCCGCGTTGCCTTGCTCACGCCGACCTTGTTGCGTGATCGCGTGCAAACGCTGCATTTATGGCGTGAGCAATGGAAATACGCGCTTGTAGTGGCCACGGTGAGTCCGATTTCATATGTCTTGGTTTTATTTGCAATGCAGACTGCACCACTGTCGCATGTCGCGCCCGCGCGTGAAGTTTCGATGTTGTTTGCTGCTTTAATCGGCGGACGATTACTGGGCGAAGGTGATCGCTTGTTACGCGTCACCGGTGCGCTATGTATTGCTGCTGGTGTGGTGGCTTTGGGAATGGGGAGTTGAAGTATTGTGTCTGTGGTTTGAACTCGGGCATTTTTTTTACGCCAAGTGTCGTAATTTTTGTACCTGCACGGCGAGTTGTCATCAAAGCGTTAAATTAGCGACGGAAAATCAGAGGGGAAATGATTCGACCTGATTTTCGGATTGCGCGCATTTGAGGGCCGAATTTAGCTACCGCGATCTAGTTAGTGATGGAGTGCCTATCATGACGACACTTAAATTTAGAAGCGCATCGATTTTGGATATCCCGGCGATGCTGGAAATTCGATTTTCGGTGCGTGAAAATAAACTATCCAATCCCAATCGCGTCACCACGCAATTCATCGAAGAATATCTCGATTTTTTATTCGACGATCGTCCCTATGAGTTGCGCGGCTGGGTGTGCGAATTCAACGGCAAAGTCGTTGGTTATTGTTATGCTGAAACCGGCAACGCATCCATTTGGGCCTTATTTGTTTCGCCGATTTACGAAGGCAAAGGCATAGGCAAAGCTTTGTTAAATCTGGCAGTGAACTGGCTTTTTAATCTGGGGAAAAAGCAAGTCAGACTTTCTACCCAAGCCAATACTAGGGCGGACCGCTTTTATTCGGCCCAGGGTTGGATTAAACGTGGGATGAAAAACGACACGGAAGTTTGGTATTGTTTGCCAAATCAAGCCAAGATATCCAGACCTTAAACCTAGAAAATATCGTGGTTAGATAACCTTGGTCGTTTTCGTTAGAGCGGTTCGAGTCGCGCCAGCGCCAAGGTTGGGCGTTCGATGAGAGCAAATTTAACTTTTGATTTGTTTAGCTCAGGATGAAACCAACGCCATCGGCGTCACAGTCACTTTTACTTCCAATTTCTGTTCACCGCCACCCAAGACGATTCCGCTCAATGGCGTCACATCGCTAAAATCACGTCCAATCCCCAGCGTAATGTGTTCGTGCTGCACCAAGCAACGATTGGTTGGATCGAAGTCTATCCAGCCGAATTTGGGGCAATAGACTGACACCCAGGCGTGCGACGCATCTGCGCCTATCATGCGTGGTTGGCCTTCGGGCGGGTGGGTGAGGATATAGCCGCTGACGTAGCGTGCCGGTAGGCCAATGGAGCGCAGGCAGCCTATCATTAAGTGAGCAAAATCTTGGCACACGCCGCGCCGACCTTCAAAAACCTGTTCCAACGGAGTTGAGATTTCGGTAGCCGTTGGATCGAATTCAAAATCGGTAAAAATACGCTGCGTTAAATCCATGGCGGCGTCTAAATGTTCGCGTGCCGGAGTAAAACTTTCCAACGCATAATCCCGCAATTGTTTGCTGCAACTAACATGTGGCGAGGCAAATAGAAAGCGGCAGGCATCTTGGGTGGCGCGGATTTTACTGTGCGTGACGGTGTCGCGTAATACTTCCCAAGAGAGCGAACCCTTTAGTTCTTCTGCGCTAAGTCGCTGCCCTAGCGTGACGGTGAACTCAGAATTAACGATCAAACTTTGATGCGGCACGGTGATGGCAATGTGGCGTGTGTTATTGCCAAAATAATCTTGTCCTGCGATGTTCTCTTGTTCGGCTGGCAGAATGCTGATCTGCTGCGCTTCGACATGTTGATAGATAAATTCGGCGGGGGATAAATGCAAATATTGCTGCGATAAACTCACCGCCGATTGATAGGTGTAGTTTGTTTCGTGCATCACGTGGTAACGCGCGCAAGGCGTGAAAGCGCGGTTAAGGTCAGAAGTTGTTTCGGTCATTTGGCTTGTTTTCTGTTCAGGCGCGTTCCGGTATAGCTGAAAAACTGCAAGCTAATTTGCTCGGAAATTTCAGCGCTCGCGGTCCAGATGCGGGTCAATAAATTGATGAGCTTTTCATTGCCGCAAAATAAATCATCATCGCAATCGAGCTGGGTTAATTCGCTGCGTAACAATTCAAATTTTTCTTCACCGCAGGAGCCATAGGCGCGGGTAATTTTTTTGAGATTTTTTCGAATGCCATCAAGCTGGAACACGATCGAGCGCGGATTGCTTTCATCCAGCAACAATAAGTCTAAACACGGCAACCACTCTGGCTTAGAGCGATAGCGGGCGCGGTAAGTGATGATGCTGTCGGACAGTTCTAGCAGCCAATCTAAATTGCCGTTGGCGTCCATGGTTAATGCGCGTTGCAAGGCAATGCTTTGAAATTGCAGACGCTCTAAGCGGCGACCTAACGACAAAAAATTCCAGCCTAAATCACGCGTCATTCCGTCCAGCGAAAAGCCGGTCAAGGTCATCAAGGCATTGGTCATTTCGTCCAAAATTGACATGGCATTTTCTTGCTTTAAGGGCTGCTTAATGTCTTGCAAGGTCGGCATGATTTGATTCAACACGCGCCAGTTATCGAGCGAGAAGCGCTCGCTCAATTGGTTAGCGACGTAATGCAATTGTTCCAATTGTTGGGCTAGGCCTGGCACATCGGGCGAGGATAGTGCCTTTAATAAATGCGCTTCAATTTGCGCGTCGAGTTGATTTTCGGATTTGGTGATGCCGGGGACTAGACTTTGTAATTGAGTGACGTTGCCCAATGTTTGTGATTGGCTTTGGCTGGCTTCGTTTGGCTTATCGATGTCGCCGATTAAATCGTAGTGCGAGCAAATGGATTTGAGCGCTTTCCACTCCGATCCGCGTTCGTTTGGTGCAATCGAGGATAAGAAGTTGAGCGACACACGTAATAGGCGCGTGGTGTTATCGCAGCGATCAGAATTGCGGCCAAACCAAAATAAGTTCTCGGCCATGCGGCTCGATAAATGCGTGTCGTCGCGTACCAGCTCAGCACTGGTAATGGTGCGGGTTAAATCGGTGCCCGGCGCATCGACTTTGGATTTGGCTTGCACCCACGTATCTTTGCTGCCGCCGCCGCGTTGCATGGTGATGATGCGTGTGTCGGAACCGGTGGCGGCGCGGGTTAATCCGCCGGGCATCACAACATAACCTTTAGGGGTGGCGCAAGCATACACGCGCAGGCCGACCGAACAGGCGCTTAAGCTGCCTTGCTGTTCGGGTTGCCAAACAGGTGCTTGAGACAACTTGACCAATTCTTGTGCTACGAAATTATTCGGATTAGCGCGAATAGCGCGGATAAATTTTTCGCGCTCGGTCGGTTTGAGGTCTTTACCAAATACCGGGAACTGGCGCAGTTGTGGGAAGCTAGGCTTAATAATTAGCTGATCGAGTTTCTCAATCACCGTTGCCATTGCCGCGGGTTCGCCGCACCACCAAGTGGCGACCGATGGAATCGCCAAAGGCTGACCTAATAAGCGTTCACAGAGTTTGGGTAAAAAGCCGAGCAACGCGCCCGATTCTAATAAGTTGGAACCTAGACTATTGGCGATCACGACATTGCCTAAGCGTGCAGCCAAGGTCAGCCCCGGCACGCCTAATGCCGATTCGGCACGTAACTCCAGTGGATCGCAAAAATCGTCGTCCACCCGGCGCATGATGACATGCACGCGCTGCAGACCAGACAAGCTCTTGAACCAGACAACGCCATCGCGCACGGTGAGGTCATTACCTTCAACCAAAGGTACACCCAAATGGCGGGCGAGGTAGGCTTGCTCGAAATAAGTTTCGTTGTACGGGCCGGGCGTTAATAAAACGATGAGCGGTGGTTCGCTGGTGCGCAGCGGTGCGCCGCTTTGGGCCGCGCATTGGCGACCCCAGCGCGTTAGGCTGTCTAAAATTGTGTTGAAAAAATCATTCAGCGGGCGGACCTTCATCTCGCGCAGCAAATCGGGTAAGGTACGCGACATCACCGCGCGATTTTCTAAGGCATAACCCGCACCCGATGGTGCTTGCGTGCGGTCGCCAACCACCCACCAGCGACCATTTGGTGCGCGCGCTAAGTCGAGGGCGTAGAAGTGTAGGGCCACATCGTCAAGATGTTTTATGCTGTGGCAAGGACGCAGAAAACCATCGTGACCATGTATCAAAGCCGGTGGCAGCAAACCTTCTTGTAATAATTTTTGTTCGCCATAGACATCGATCAAAATTTTATTGAGCAAAGTGGCGCGCTGGGTGACGCCAGCTTCGATTTGCGCCCATTCCGCAGCGGGCAGAATAAACGGCAAAAAGTTTAAATCCCAAGGTCGTTGCACGCCTTTGATGTCGTTATACACGTTGTAGGTGACACCGTTCTCGCGCACTTGGCGTTGCACCATTTCGAGGCGCTTTGCCATAATTTCGGGCGTTTCATTGGCTAGGCTGTCTAAAATGGTGCGCCAATGCGCGCGCGGCTGCTTGGCGGCGTCCAGCATTTCATCAAAACTGTCTGACTGCGGACTGTATTTCGCCAGTAGATTAATTAACATTGTTCTGTTTGCTCATGTAATACAAGTCCGAGATGATACGTTTAATGGGCTTGCCAACGCAAATCGAGTGTCATTGGGAAACTTGGATTGAGATCCTCTTTCGGTACAAACATGGGCCCCGGTGTATGCCCATATGCCCAAAAACGGGCAAAACGGCGCGCTTCAGCAGCATTGGCATTAATCGGCGCGTGCTCTTCGCTTCGCCCACCCGGATGAGCAACATGGTAAGTACAGCCGCCAATCGAGCGGCCGCTCCACGTATCGACCAAATCAAACGTTAAAGGACCATGCACGGGAATAGTCGGATGCAAGGCCGACCATGGGCTCCACGCTCTAAAGCGCACGCCTGCAACGAATTCACCCGGAATGCCGGTAGGGTGCAGAGGCAACATCCGTCCATTGCAGGCTATCACATGGCGGCCATTGGTCAAGCCGCGCACCAATAATTGCATGCGCTCCACCGACGAATCCACATAACGCGCGGTGCCGCCGCCGCTCATTTCTTCGCCCAGCACATTCCAAGGCTCGATGGCTTGGCGTAATTCCATTTCGACGCCTTCGTAGACCACGGTGCCATAGCGTGGGAAGCGGAATTCGATAAAAGGATCAAACCAGTGCTCTTCAAACGCATAGCCAGCGGAACGCAAGTCTTTCACCACGTCGCGGATATCTTGTGCAACAAAATGCGGCAACATCCATTTATCGTGCAATTCTGTGCCCCAATGCACCAATTTGGCTTGATAGGGCGTAGTCCAAAAACGTGCCACCAAAGCGCGTAGTAATAACATTTGCAACAAACTCATGCGTTCGTGCGGCGGCATTTCAAAGGCGCGGAATTCGACCAAACCAAGCCTGCCCGTTGGTCCGTCAGGTGAATACAGCTTGTCGATAGAAAATTCTGACCGATGCGTGTTGCCGGTTAAATCGACCAGTAGATTTCGTAACAAACGATCCACGATCCACGGCTTATCGCCCGGATGCAGAGTGGGCAAGACTTTGTCCATTTGTTGGAATGCGATCGCCAGTTCGTACAAATTGTCGTCGCGCGCTTCATCGACGCGCGGTGCTTGGCTAGTCGGGCCGATAAACGTGCCAGAAAATAAATACGACAAAGCCGGATGATTTTGCCAGTAGGTGATTAGGCTTTTGAGCAAATCGGGGCGACGCAACATCGGGCTATCTTCAGCGGTCGCGCCGCCCAGCGTGGCGTGATTACCGCCGCCGGTGCCGGTATGCCGACCATCGAGCATAAATTTTTCAGTTCCAAGTCGGGTTAGGCGCGCTTCTTGGTACAAGGTGGAAATGTTGTACACCAACTCATCCCACGTCGCGGCGGGATGCACGTTGACTTCAATCACGCCCGGATCGGGAGTCACGCTTAGTAGCTTAATGCGCGGATCGCGCGGCGGCGGATAGCCTTCTATCCACAATTTGATGTTGAGCTTGGCGGCAGTGTGCTCGATGGAGGTGATTAAGGATAAATAATCCTCAATGCGTTTGAGCGGCGGCATAAAGACATGCAAACGTCCGGCGCGCACTTCCACGCACAAGGCGGTATGAATCACATCGATTGGCGATGGAGTTGGATTTACGCTGAGGCTGGCGGCTTTGGCGTTGGCATTGGCTTTGGCAACGCGGGCTGGAACGTGGCTGGCGGTCTTGCTTGTTTTTTCGGTGCTGCTTCTGGCGGGCAGAGCTTTGCGGGCTTCAAACGGATCAACGTCAAATTCCTTAGGCTTTTGCTCTTCCATCACCCACGGCAGGGAACTCAGCGGCAGGCGCAAGCCCATCGGTGAATCGCCTTCTAGTAGATACAGATGTTCGCGCTTGAGCGGCCACGCGGACGTGCGCCACACAGTGCCCAGCGATTCGCCCGGTGCAAAGTCCTGCGCCTTGAGCGGCAACACGTAGCCGACTACTTCGCCCAAACCGCGCGCCAAGACCCGCGCCAAGGAGCGCCGTTCATCGGGCGAATTGAGATCTGCTTTAAGTGGATCAAGATTGTTGGGCAAGCTTTGCTCACGCTGAGCGTGCAGAATGACGTCCTCGTAAGCCGCAATCGCGCTATTGCTGGGCAAGTTGAGCTGTTTAATCAGTTCTGCCATAAAACGGTTGGACTCCGCTACGCCATAACCGTCGTTTTGATTCTCGTCTGAAAACAAGCCCGCATCGACCCAAATCGGCTGCCCATCAACTCGCCAGAAAATATTTAATGCCCAACGCGGCAGCGGTTCGCCCGGATACCATTTGCCTTGCCCATAGTGCAGCAAGCCGCCCGGAGCGAAATGGTTTTTGAGGCGATGCATTAATTTGCCTGCTAAATGACGCTTGTTGTCGCCATGCGCCAAGGTGTTCCATTCCGCGCCGTTCATGTCGTCAATCGACACAAAAGTCGGTTCGCCACCTTGAGTTAAACGCACATCGTGATTTTTTAAATCGGCATCAACTTGATGGCCGAGTGCGTCGATTTTCTGCCAATCGTCTTCCGAATACGGCTTGGTGACACGCGGGTCTTCGTGGATGCGTGTCACCGTCATGGTGTGGAAAAATTTAACTTCGGCTTTATCCGTAAAGCCCGTTACCGGTGCGGCTGAAGCTGGCATGGCGGTGCAAGCCAAGGGAATATGGCCTTCGCTGGCTAACATGCCCGAGGTTGGATCTAAGCCAATCCAGCCCGCGCCGGGGATATATACCTCAGTCCACGCGTGCAGATCGGTGAAGTCAACTTCGGTGCCGCTTGGTCCATCTAAGGCTTGTTGGTCGGCGCGCAGTTGAATCAAGTAACCCGACACAAAGCGTGCCGCCAAGCCTAATTCACGCAGAATTTGTACCAGCAGCCAGCCCGTATCGCGGCAGGAGCCAGAGCGCAGGGTTAAGGTTTCCTCAGGAGTTTGTACGCCAGGCTCCAAGCGCAATAAGTAGGCGATGTCTTTTTGCAGACGCTGATTAATCGAGACTAAAAAATCATTGGTCAGTATTTTTTTGGAGAGAATCTCTTCTTTGGCTTTGGCTACCCATTCGGCTAGCAATGGCCCCGATTTTTCTATTTTTAAATAAGGACTTAGCTCGAGTTGTAATTGCTCTGGGTAGGCAAAGGGAAAATATTCAGCGTATTTTTCAACGAAAAAATCAAATGGGTTGATGACCGTCATGTCGGCGACTAGATCGACGGTAAATTCCAAGACCTCGGTTTTCTCAGGGAAAACGTAGCGTCCGATGTAATTACCGTAAGGGTCTTGCTGCCAATTGATGAAATGCTTGCCCGGTTGAACAGTGAGTGAATACGACAAAATCGGTGTGCGTGCGTGCGGCGCGGGGCGCAAGCGGACTTCGTGCGGAGACAAATTAATTGCACGGTCGTAGTGATAACTTGTTTTATGATGGAGTGCGATGCGAATTGCCATGAATCATTACCTTTCAACATTCAAACCAAGGGTAGCTTGCCGTAACAATATTTCACCATCATGTAAGCAGGAACCATACCCGAATCGATTAAACTCAATCGTCAACAACTGTTAACTGGAACACGGTAGAACGAAAACGGAGGTGACTCGTCCAATCCGACCAAAGCTGGCACGCTTCTTGATATAACGGTAGTACAAGGGAGGTAATGATGACCAATTTTTTTAACGAAATGTTTTCTAGTCCATCCGCTGTGCGTCACCATTATGGCGACTTTCATCAATGGCTATCGCAGCAACCCGATCAGGTCATTAGCCAAAAACGCGCTGAAGCCGAGTTGATCTTCCGGCGCGTTGGTATTACTTTCGCCGTCACTGGTGACAACGAAGGTAATGAACGCCTAATTCCTTTCGACATTATTCCGCGCATCATCTGTGCGGATGAATGGACTGAGCTTAAAGCAGGATTGATTCAACGTGTCACCGCGCTGAATTTATTTTTGCACGACATTTATCACGAACAGAAGATATTAAAAAACGGCATTATCCCCGCCGAGCAGATTTTCAATAACGAGCAATATCGCCCCAAAATGCATGGCGTCGATATTGCCTTGTCCACGTATGCGCATATTGCCGGTGTCGATATTGTGCGCGCTGGCGCAGGTGAATTTTTTGTCTTGGAAGACAATCTGCGCGTGCCTTCTGGCGTGTCCTACATGCTAGAAAACCGCAAGATGATGATGCGTTTATTTCCCGATTTATTCGTCCAACATCGCATCGCTCCGGTAGCGCATTATCCCGATTTACTACTCGATACCTTACGCAGCGCCGCGCAACAAAAAATCGATAATCCGACCGTGGTGGTACTAACTCCAGGGATGTACAACTCAGCCTATTTTGAACACGCTTTCCTCGCACAGCAAATGGGCGTGCAATTGGTGCAGGGCAGCGATTTATTTGTTGAGCATGATTTCGTCTACATGCGCACCACCAAAGGCCCGCAACGGGTCGATGTGATTTACCGCCGCATTGATGACGATTTCCTTGATCCGCGTGAATTCCGTGCTGACTCCGCAATTGGCGTGCCCGGTTTATTCTCGGCCTACCGCAACGGCAACGTCACGTTGGCGAACGCAATTGGAACGGGGGTTGCCGACGATAAATCGATTTATCCGTATGTGCCGGACATGATTCGTTTCTATCTGTCAGAAGAGCCGATTTTAAACAATGTCCCAACCTACCAATGCCGCAAAAAAGAAGACTTGTCCTACACCTTGGCGCATCTGCCTGAATTAGTCGTCAAAGAAGTGCACGGCGCGGGTGGCTATGGCATGCTGGTTGGCCCCGCTTCCACCAAGGCCGAAATCGAAGCATTCCGCGAGCGCATCATTGCTAAGCCCGACGGCTACATCGCCCAACCAACCTTAGCATTATCGGCGTGCCCAACTTTTGTCGAAGCCGGTATCGCGCCGCGCCATATCGATCTACGTCCTTTTGTGTTATCCGGCAAAACGGTAGAAATTGCGCCGGGCGGCTTAACGCGGGTGGCGCTCAAAGAAGGTTCGCTAGTGGTTAATTCATCACAAGGCGGCGGTACCAAAGACACTTGGATATTGGAGAAATAATATGTTGAGTAGCACAGCAGATCATTTATTCTGGATGGCGCGTTACACCGAACGGGCCGAAAATACCGCCCGCATGCTCGACGTCAATTTAGAAAACTCGCTCATGCCACAAAGCCCGCAAGCCGTTGAACAAGGCTGGTTGGCGCAATTAAAAATTTCTGAGCTGGAGCATTACTTTTTTAAAAAATACGATAAGGTCAATCAAAAAAACGTGATCGATTTTATGGTGCGCGATGTCGATAACCCGTCATCAATTGCCAGTTGCCTCAAAGCCGCGCGTGAAAATGCCCGCGCCGTGCGCGGCAGTTTAACCACCGAAGTGTGGGAAACCGAGAACATAACTTGGCTGATGCTGCAAGATCATTTCAAAGCTAATTTACATCGCACCAACCCTAGCCAGTTTTTTGAGTGGGTAAAATTTCGTTCGCATTTATCGCGTGGCGTCACCTTTGGCACGATGTTGCAGGACGAGTCGTTTAACTTTATTCGCTTGGGAACATTCTTAGAGCGTGCCGATAATACCGCGCGGATTTTAGACGTGAAATTTATGATTTCACAGATCGATCATCCAACGGATGCCAGCACTGAAGTCAATCCGCAGGCAGAATTTTATTACTGGGCAGCCTTGCTGCGTTCGGTCTCGGCGTTTGAAATTTATCGCAAGGTGTATCGCGATGTGATTACGCCAGAGCGTGTTGCTGAATTATTGATGCTGCAACCGGGCATGCCGCGTTCCTTAGTCGCTTGCGTGCAGGGCGTGGTAGAAAATCTCAAACCGGTACGCAACGATATTTCTGTACTGACTGAGCAATTCTCACAGAACTTATTTAAAGAACTGGAACAAACTTCGATCGAGAAAATTCTGGAGTTTGGTTTGCACGCTTATCTGATTAAATTCTTAGAAAATATTAATGAACTCGGTGTGCGTTTAAGTAATGATTTCTTGGTCCCGATGGTGCCGCAAGAGCTTGCCATCGCCAGTTAAAACTGCCAGAGTTTTATTTTGCGAACCTAGCCAATGTCAATTCGAACGACGTTGGCTAGGTAAGTAAATCAAGACATTATTTTTATTGCGATAACCATCACCGCAAAAATCACCTTAACACTCACTTCATCGATAACACTTCACTGATTTGTTTTCTCGGTTTGCGTGGCCAATTTCCCTCCGCTGCCTTACCAACCGCCAGCAACAAGACGGGGAATTCGTTCTCGCCCAAACCTAGTGACTTTGCCACTCCGGCTGGATCGAAACCAATCATCGCGCCTGACACCAGACCTCGATCTTGTGCTGCGTAGATTAAGGTCATCGCTGCAAACGACGCCGAACGAATTGCCTCGTCGCGTTGATTTTGTGGATTGCCTTCGTACATGCCGGTCGCCATTCCAATCCAACCATCGTAGGCTGCTTGGTCTATCGCTTTGGCGTCCAACAATGGTTGAACAATGCGCGGCAAATCTTGGTAGCCGTTGAGTTTTCCGATGAAGGCAAACGTCACAGCAGCGTCTTTGACTTTCGCCTGTCCGTAGGCTAGGGCTTGCAATTCTTCTTTGGCAGCCGCGCTGCTCACCGCTACCACGCGCCAGTTTTGCATGTTGAATGAGGTCGGTGATTCAA
This sequence comes from Sapientia aquatica, assembly GCF_004358105.1. Classification (GTDB taxonomy): domain Bacteria; phylum Pseudomonadota; class Gammaproteobacteria; order Burkholderiales; family Burkholderiaceae_D; genus Solimicrobium; species Solimicrobium aquaticum. Next base: position 119,811 of record NZ_SMYL01000007.1, read on the forward strand.
TGGCTAGGTTGACTAGTTCTTCGATTTCACTGTTGCTCAATACATGGGTTGGATCGAAGTTATTTGCCGATGTGCGTTGCTTGATGATGTCGGCAATGCGGGTCGTGTTGGCGTCTTTTACGAAATTGGTTTTTATTACGTCAGTTGCTGTGGCAGCGGCAGCCGCAGTAGTATCGCTGGTTTGCTCCGCAGCGTTTTGTTTATTCGAAAAGAGATAGTTGAAAAATCGTTTGATCATGGTAGCTCCAGTAAATGTGGGTGAGTGTGAAATTCAGTTTGTTGACTTACGCCCGATTCTTTTGTCATGAGCGCAAGTGAGGTTCAATTCGCGTCGCAGATTGACGATTCAGTTCAAGTCCTAGCGCACTAACTTAAAACCGATGTCTGGGCCGTTACCCAGCACATAACCAAGCAAAATAGTGAAGTAGCCCATTGCTTCGAGATGGCGAGCATTTTGCAAAGGGCCGCCGTCCACCGCATCAAAGCCCAGCGCTTTGGCTATTTGCAGCACCAGATGACGCGCGTCGGAGTCATTGCCGGCGGCAAACACGGTTAGACGTTGGTCTTTCAACTTGCCTTGCGCCATGTGCTGTACAAAAACAGTATTGAGGCTCTTGACCACTTTCGCGTGCGGCAACAGTTTTTGTAATTCTTCCGCACCGCTAGTCGAAAAGCCGATAGCCAATTGCAGCTCTGGTGTGAGCGCGTTGGTGACATCGACCACAATTTTGCCGTTAGCGGTTGCGCCGATTTCGCGCACGGTTTCTTGGATGGCGACAAATGGTACGGCCAAGAAGATCACATCGGCCCAATCAACCGCCGCTGCTACGTGGCCTTTTTTAGCGCTGCGAACTTGGAAACCGGCGCTGACTAAACCGTCCTCTAATACTGTTCCTACATTGCCTTTTCCGATGATGGCGATTTTTTGATGCATGTTGATTCCCTGAGTAGTGACTTCTAATGTCGAATGAACACCGCAGCCAAGGCATGGAGTGCAGCCAATGGTGCGAAGCGCTCAATATAGGGATTAAGTTTATTGTGCACTAGATGGTTAAATTGGGAATAACTGTGCAGGATAATGGACAATATTGCGCGAACAGATGCTGGATTTGCTTTGGCGAAAATGGCGGGACGAGTTTTAGTGAATTTATGTATCGCAGAACGCAAAAAGCCAACGCCGCTTGGTTCGGCATTGGCTTTTGTGCATGGCGACTTAGTGCTGGCGGATTAAAAGCACACTTGTTAACTAGGCTAAGGCCAAGGTAGCAGCCGTCAGTTTACTTAATCGATAAAACTTCGCTAAGGTTTTTACGTGGTTTGCGCGGCCAGTTGCCCGGTGCGGGTTTGCCCACAGCCAGCAGCAATACTGGGAATTCATTCTCGCCCAAGCCAAGAGCTTGCGCTACGCCAGTCGCATCAAAACCAATCATCGGGCCGGACACCAAACCTTTATCTTGCGCCGCATACATCAAGGTCATCGCCGCGAATGCCGACGAACGAATTGCTTCGTCGCGTTGATTTTGTGGATGACCTTCGTACATGCCTTTGGCCATGCCGATCCAACCGTCATAGGCTGCTTGATCAATCGCCTTAGCATCCAATAGCGGCTTGATCAATGTTGGTAAATCTTGATAGCCATTTAGTTTCCCGATGAAGGCAAACGTCACCGCCGCATCTTTTACTTTCGGTTGGCCATAAGCTAAGGCTTTAAATTCTTCTTTGGCCGCTGGGCTGGTGATTGCGACGACGCGCCAGTTTTGCATATTGAATGAGGTCGGTGTTTCGATGGCTAACTGAACCAATGCTTCGATTTCTTCTGTACTCAAAACACTAGTCGGATCGAAATTATTGGCCGATGTTCTTTGCTTAATAATATCAACGGTATTTGACATGATTTTTCCTTGGATTAACGATGATTGAAATGCTACTGCGCTTTGCCGATCAACTGCCTCATCTCGTTCTAAACCCAATCGTGCTACTTGGTTTTAGTACGACGATAATTACTACTAAATTCTGTTTGTCGCCGCGCTACTAAGCCAATTTTCTGCCTGCTGCGGCAGGATAATTAAAAATGCGAATGGACGAATGCTGGAACTTAAAAATGGTGAACTGGCATAATTTTTTGTGCCGAAACTGGTTTTTGCTTCACTCAGCAGATTCAGAGTTGGTTGGCTTTTACAGCTAACATCGCATTCAAAAAATCGACTAGGTGTCGAAAAGTAACGCTCGATTTTTCAAGTAACCCATCAAATAAACCAGTGGCTAACGCTTCTTTAATCGTTAAATTCCCAGGTTGACCAGTGCGCAAAACGACGATTGGTTTGTCGTCCGAAGGAGTTTGGTTGTGTAGCCATTGTGCTAGTTTTAAGCCAGCGTCGCGCGCTTCCATCACCATGTCGAGCAAAATTAGATCGATTTTTTCTGGTGGCTGTTTGAGCCAGTCAATCGCTTCACGGGCAGAATAAGCGTGCGAAAAATTGATGTTGCGGTTATGAATGCGCACACCTTTAAGCGCGAATTCTGTTGCCGCGTGAACATCAATATCGTCGTCAACGATTAAGATATTCCATTGTTCATTGCTGCAGGTATCGGGGTTGTTTTGGTATTCAGAATACATATTGCTTCCCATGTTGGTATGGTGTTTGGTGCCGACTTTTTTATCGCGCAATCGAACAAGGTAATTAGCAAAGGCCAACGTTGCGATAGAGATTGGGTACGCCCGATTCAATTAAACCAAGGCGTACCGTTGATCAATTACTGACCTAAGCCAATTTGTTTCATGAAGGCTTGGTTATCCCAGGACAACCATTCTTCATCCATCACACCGTTTTTCCAGTGACCGATAGTGACCATGGTTAGTTTGTAGGCTTTGCCGGTAGGCGCAATGGACTTGCCGCCGCCAATATTCATTGGTTGGCTAAACGTGCCTTCCAATACACCTTGCACCGCGGTGTAGTCGCCGGATGCGATGCGGATTGGATGCACGTTGATGTGGTTGTCTGGCGCAAAGCTAAACAATGGTTTTAATTGTTCAATATGGTCAGCTAAACCTGTTGTGGTTGAGCCGTCTGGATAGTGAACGATGATGTTCTGTGCGTGGCTGTGGGACAGTTCATCCCATTTTTGTCCGCTGTAGACGTTGAAGTCTAAATCGTCGAAATTGGCTAGGTGACCTTTTTCCAATTCCTTGGCTTTTTTGACTTTAGCCAATTGATGTTTCATCGCTTCGATTTCTTTTTCACTTTGCGCGAACGAAGAAACCGACACTGCGGCAGTAACGAGAGCTACTAGTAAAGCTGGAAGTACTTGTTTCATAATTAACCTGAAAATAAATAGTAAAAAAATTAAATGGAAATAGGGGACTTAAACATTGACGTTACAGCGCCCCAAATTCGTACGATGTCATGGGAACTTTCATGACATATTCGGTGAACATTGTTTTGCCAATGCTCTCACCAGCGGCACCAGCGACGACCATCAAGGGAATTAAGTGATCCTCTTGCGGGTGAACTAAGCGGGCGCCGGGTGCGGATTCCCAATTCAATAATGCGTGTTCGCGCACGGCGCTGTCCGTCTGCTCGACCGCGTTATTGAGATAGCCTTGGAAACCCTCAGCAATGCGGGTTGATTCAGCGCGACCAAAACCGGACATGTTGTGGTACGTCAGACCGCTGCCGATAATGAGTACGCCTTCATTACGCAAGGGCGCAAGTGCTTGGCCCATGCGGATATGTTCGGCCACGTTGTAAGTTCGTTTCATCGACAGCGACACGACCGGCACGTCTGCGTTTGGAAACATCAAGGACAGCGGTACGAACGTGCCGTGATCGAACCCACGATGGCCACTTTCTCTGACCGCCAAACCATGGTCAGATAACAAGGCTTTGACTCTTGCTGCGACTGATGGTGAGCCCGGTGCGGGATACTTGACGCGATAAGTGTTTTCTGGAAAACCGTAGTAGTCATACACCATCGAGGGATTGGCTGCCGTCGAAACGGTAAATTCGCTCTCTTCCCAATGACCAGAAATAGCCACGATCGCCGTTGGTTTGGTGGGCAGTCGCTTCGATAATGCTCTGAACTCGGCTTCTGTTTTTACATACAGACCACGCATCCCGTCCACGAAAGGCCAAGGCCCGCCGCCGTGCGATACAAAATAAACTGGCATTCTGGTCATACTGTTCTCCCTGCTGATTGCTGTCGAAGTGATTGATTTGCTTGGTCTTAGCGCACTAACTTCAAGCCGATGTTTGGACCATTACCCAACACATAGCCCAATAAAATGTTGAAGTAGCCCACCGCTTCCAAATGACGTGAGTTTTGCAATGGTCCGCCGTCAACGGCATCAAAGCCGAGTGCTTTGGTCAATTGCAAAACGAGTTGGCGTGCTTCGGCATCGTCACCCGCGGCGAACACGGTCAAAGGCTGTTCGTGCAAGCTGCCGAGCGCCATGTGCTGCGCAAACACGGTGTTTAAGCTCTTAACGACCTTGGCGTGCGGCAGTAATTTTTGCAATTCTTCTGCGCCGCTGGTGCTGTAACCCAGCGCTAATTGCATTTCTGGTGTTAAGGCGTTGGTGACATCGACCACGATTTTTCCATCGGCAGTTGCGCCGATTTCGCGCACAGTTTCTCCGATAGAGATGAACGGTACGGCTAAAAAGATGACATCGGCCCATTCAGTAGCGTTGACTACCTGGCCTTTTTTGGCAGTACGAACCTGATAGCCTGCACTGACAAAACCGTTTTCTAGTGCTTTTCCGACATTCCCTTTCCCGATGATGGCGATTTTTTGATTCATGATTTTTCCCTGAGTGAATGATGATTTAAGTTATAAAAACAGCCGCATCCACTGGGTTAATTTGTTGGGTAGTGGTGCGATGGCGTAACTATAGGGATTGTCTTTATTGTGCACTAGATGGTAAAGTTGGGAATGACTGTGCAAAATAATGGACAATTCTATGGATCTCGACGCCATCACCGTATTCGTTCAAGTGGTTCAAGCAGGCAATTTATCGGCCGCAGCGCGGCGCATGAATATGCCCAAAACTACGGTCAGTGCCAAGCTAGCTGCCTTAGAAAAACGCTTAGGTGTGAACTTGATTTTGCGCACCACGCGCAAGTTGCACGTGACCGAAGCAGGCGAAAAATATTTCTATCACTGCTTAAATGCATTGCGTGAAGTAGAGCAGGGCGAAGAAGCGTTGAAGTCACTGCAAGGCAAGCCGACGGGGCTAATTAAAGTCACCGCGCCGGTTGATGTGGGACACACAGTATTGCCCAAAGTCGTGCAGACATTTTTGGACAAATACCCCGAATGTAATGTTGAACTACTTATCACTAATCGCGAGGTCAATTTGGTTGGTGAAGGCGTAGATTTAGCGATTCGAGCCGGAAGGTTAAAGGATTCATCCTTAATTGCAAAACGGTTTTTTGATGCGCAAGCCAATTTGTGGATGGCACCAAGTTACATGAATAAAGTCGGCCCGATAAAGCACCCATCGGATTTAGAAAAAGCGACTTTTATTTGGAATAAGGACGATTCCGTATTGCTGACCAAAGGCAGTCAAGAAGTCCATGTCAAAATCGGGAATCGTGTCGTGATAAACGATTTTGAAGCCGCGCGCGAGTTGGCGATTTGTGGATTAGGGATTACCTGGTTGCCGCACTTTTTGTCGGAACATGCGGCCGAAAGGGGAGCCATTATTCCCGTTTTACCTGATTGGAAAACGAAAATTAAAGGCTCCTTTTATTTTGTCTATGCGACCAATAAATATGTCTCACCCAAGATCCAAGCCTTTATGCAAGTTGCTTACGATGTGGTGGCGGCTAGCGCTAAGCATCGGGATGAATCGCCTCTCAAGATCGACTAGATTTAAAAACTGACCTGATCCATTTTTGGTATTTTGCGTTTCTTAGGAACGAAATCAAAAGTAAATTTAATCGGCGTCGCTCCTTGGGCGTTGACCGAAATTAATTGCGTCAACGGCGCTTTGACGTAACCCATGTCCGGATGCCAAGCATGTAATTCATAACTACCGGCGGGCAGGTTTTCTAATGCGGCGCTGCCTTTTTCATCGCTCTTGGCAAAGTAGGGCGTGTCTACGATCACCACATATGCGCGCATCCATTCGTGCAATAAACAGTAAGCCACCACGATGCCGGGTTTGTCGAACAAAATCGGTGCTGGGGTGGTTTTTTGATAGGGCTTGATTTCAAATTCTTTGGCGGGCGAGAACGATTTTACGTGGTGCTCCACCTTGTCATAGTTGGGGAATTTGATTTCCGTCCCAACGCGCGCAATCGTGACATAAGGCGTGAATTGCATATGATCTTGCGCGACGATCATCGGCTCGATTTTGCCTGCTGGCGGTGCAGGTGTGCCAATCGGCGTAGCGTAGAACACGACATCGGGCATCGCTTCACCGGCTTTGCTAATTGCCACAGCGTTAATGCCGCCAGCCCAGGTTGGAATTGAGAATGCAAACAGCAGCGAGCTGAGTAGTAAAAACTTTGTATGCGAAGTAAAGCGAGCGAGAGTAGGCATGATGAACTTTTGAGTGATTGTTGTTGGTTACGTTAAAGCGTTTTGGTCAATTCCTTGCGCCAGCAAAGCCTAGCTTGATAGCCTTGCTGGCGCAAAATGCGTCGCATTATTTAGTGACGATATGGTGCTCCATCGGTGCGAGCTTGGCTAACAATTTATTTTGCGCGCGGCTGGCAACACCATTTTTTTCCATCGCGGTTTGCAGGTCTTCGGCTAAGGCGTTGAAGTCCATATTCCGCAAGCCCATTTTCTCGTGCGCCGTTTTCATATCCTTGCCGCTGTACACTGCTGGCCCGCCGGTGAGCTGGTTAATTTGCTCTTTGAGCAGCGCACCGAGTCGGTCAACATCGGCTTCTTGCAGTTTGCCGCTGATACGCGGATCGGCCTGCCAGACGACTAAAAAATCGTCGATGATTTTGCTGATGCCTTCTTTGCCGCCGAATTGCTGAAACAGGCTATCGTTGGCTTCCATGCTCATTGCCGGGGCGGGATTGGTCATGGCGGTTTGCGCTTGCGCGCCATTGATCAAACCGATGAGGGCGAACAAGGCGCAAATAGTGTGTGGAGTGCGTTTCATAATGATCCTTTAATAGTGTCGGTTGGTCGATTTGGGTCGATGGATTAGAAGCCAGTTTGTAAGGATAAATACAGTCCGTGTTGCCTGTCTTCGTTCTTAGTCACCGGTGCGACGATGCTGTTTAAATTGGCGTAAGCCAGCGTGAGCGATACGTTTTTGCTTGGGAACCAGGCCACGAATGCGTCGTAGTAAGCGCCTTCTTTATCTGCCGCCAGATTGCGTGGCTTGTGGCGATATTCAGTGCCAGCAATCCAATTTTTGCTGAATAGATAGCCAAGGGAGCCTTCGATTTCGGCTTTATAACTATTGTTTAGATCACCACCAAATCCGAGCAAGCCCATTTGGTTAGCTTCAGTTGCACGCACTGTTAAATCGGCGATGACGCTTTGATCTAAAAATATCTTGGTCGCCGCAACGTAGTAGTCCGTGCCTTTGGTATGTTTCGCGCCTAATGCTGTGACTGGTGCATTCAATAAGCCAGTCAGCCCGCTGTTGGTTTTGTATTCCGCGCCGACGGCAATCTGTGGCATCCACGAATCTTGATCGTACACCGCGTCACCAGCGATTTTGACTTTAACGCCGACGATGTTTTGCTCGATAGTTAAGCCGTTTAATGGCCCGTTATTGGCGCGGAATTTTTGTTTGGCAACCGACAATTCCACTCGGTCGAACAGCCCAAGCGCCGCGCCGTAAGTGTCCAAGGCGAAATCTTGTGTGCTCAAATAGGTGTAATGCACATTCGCGCCATAGCTGTCTTGTGTGCCATAACCGGCGATTAATGCCCAAGGCGTAATTCCGCCGCCGCCCGCACCTTCGACTGTGCTGATACCGCCGGTGGCGAGCAATTTGCCCATGTCGGGATAGGCTGAGTTGCTGTCTTGGGCAAGGGCAGCGGTGGAATTAACGCTGCCAGCAACAATGGCGGTTGCGAGCATGAGTTGAGTTAAGCGATGTCGATTCATGGCGTGTCCTGTTCTTTTGATTGAGGTAAATTGTTCAACGAATAAGTCTGATTAAAGCTACTTCGAACTGTTATACGAAGCGCGTTTTCAATCGGATTCAACGAATCAACAAATAAATCAAAAAAATTTGCAGGAACTGCGGGACAAGCAAAATCTAACTGCGGGACAAAGCTGAGGTAGAGCGGGATGGGATGGTGAAAATTGAAACGCAATCAGGGCAAACGGATGTGCCCTGATTGCAAATGGAGCGTGGAAAGCTTTTGCTAAATCTGTTCCCAACTACCCTTGAACAGAATCGGTCCAGTTGGACCAGCTTTGCTAGGCGAGCCATGCAGCGGTTCGAGTGACACCGCCAGCATTACAACATTGTCGGGATGATCATTATCCGGCAACGGCAAAGTTACGCTGCCATTGCTGGCGATTAAACCCAGCGAGCGCGGATTGCCTTGTTTGGGGATGGCCCAGAGTTCCAAGCTCTTGTCCGACGCCACGGATTGCTGCGCCAGTATTTTGGCCGTAATCGTATGGCGCTTGCGGTCACCCACCACCACGATGTTTGGCTGCGCTTGATCGTTGACCAGCATAGCAACATAGGACGATGAAGCTACCTCAGTCGTTGGAGTTTGATGTACTACGATGAACAACATCACTCCAGCTAACGCGGTTGCCGCCAAGCTCAATCCGCGCCAGAAGTTGACGCTATCTAGTAGCTTGCGCCACAGCGGATTATCCCGCGCCTGCGCCGAAGCAGATAAGGATAATTGTTGGCTAATTCGTTTCCAAAGATAGTCTGGCGGATTGACCGCTGGCGCAAATTCTGCCAAAGGCGACAAGCGCGCTTGCCATTCGGCGACCTCGCGTTGCAGCAAAAAACTCTGGGCCACATACGCTTCAAACCGGCGACGTGCGCCACCTTTGAGCGTGCCTAAAACATAAGCGGCGCTTAATTTGTCGCGCAATTGTTTGTTCTGTTGGATGTTCATGCTTGCTCCGGTTTGCTTAAGCATAAACGCAAGCGCTCAAGCCCGCGCCGTATCCAGGTTTTTACGGTGCCAATCGGAAGCTGCAATTGACCTGCGATTTCACTGTGCGAGAAATCGTGATAGTAGGCCAGCACGATCGATTGGCGTTGCAAGCCTTCCAAACCTTTAAAGCAGCGCGCTAGCTCGTGCGCGCCTTGGGTCAGTTGCAGTGATTCGGGTGGCGTGTGGGCAGCGCTTTCCATGTTCTCGGTAATTTCCTGATCTATCGTCGTGCCATCAATATCGAGCGCGCTGTTATGGCGGCGCAAAATATCAAAGGCTTTGTTACGCACGATCGTGGTCATCCAAGTCATGGGTGCGGCCAAACTGGATTGGTAGTTGGCGGCATTATTCCAAATGCTGACAAACGATTCTTGCAATGCTTCTTCCGCCCACTCGTGCTTAATCAGTATACGCAGCACAAAGCCAAACAGTTTCGGTGATGTGAGTTCATATAACTGCCTAAACGACTGCGCGTCTTTGTTCGCGGTATTGCGCAGCAAGCTTGTCAATTCTTGGTCAGTAGTGGGTGGCAAAGTGCTATCCAATCGTTAATGTGGTCAACGAAGTCGTGTTGCTGTAGTTGTCTGTAATTACTTGGTTTGTTTGGAGTTATTTTTTGGGAACAGATTGTCGATACTGTTAAATAACTCTTCGGCTGCGAGCAAATTGTTAGCCACTTCGTCTATCTTGCAGCGATTCGAGCGCGCATATTTACGCAGCACATCAAGGGCGGTAGTGCGGTCAGTATTAAATTTGGACATCAGCAAACCAATTGCCATGCTGGTTTCGCGGCTGGCATTTAAGGCGTTGGTTAAGCTGATTTCATTGGTACGCAATTGTTTAATTTCATCGGCCCGACCAATCGCTGCGTCGCAAGTTGGCACAATTTGAGCGATCTCGAATGGCTTGACTAGATAACCAAAAGCGCCATGTTGTATCGCTTGTTTGACGATGTCGGTCTCGGCATTGGCAGAGATGAACAAAAACGGAATATCGGTTTTATCTTTTAAATATTGGGCCAGCTCAATGCCCGACATATCGCCCATCATCACGTCGAGCAACGCCAAATCCACTTGCACTTGGGTCAACAGCGCGATGGCTTCTTGGCCAGAACGCACTTCAATCGTGTCGTAGCCCGCTTTGCGCAACACTTGGCTCATCACTAATGTCGTGATGGCATCGTCATCCACCAATAGGATGGTGCGAGCAGGAGTTGGATCGACGGGTGTTTTCACTATTTTTCTTTAATACGAATGGAGAGGGTTAAATCGTGTCCCAGAAAGCACTAAAGCCAGCCAGCATTACTTTGCTGTCGTGGCCAGCGTACGACTAAAATGTTGACCTATGGAAAGATTTTGAATATTATACGCCCAACCTTGTAACCATGTTTTCACTTGCTTACAAGTCGGTTTACAACCCACAAACTCCGTTGTCAAACCTTATCTACATCTGCCTTCACGCAGTGAATTCTCCTTCGGCCCCAACCCGCCGGCAAGACTAGCTTGGTTTGTATAGCTAGCGTGATCGATGTTTGCATTGATCGCGCGCTCTATTGCCACGTCCGCTGAGACGCGTGAATTTGGGATGCTAATAAAAATCCAAGATTTATTTGTAATTTGGCATGGAGTTCCTAGAATGAAATTGGAATTCCTGTCGGGAATGGTAGTTGGTGAGCAAAATGAAAAATGTAAATATAAGTATCGAAGAAATTGTCGATTCCATTGATTGCGGTGTGATTTTGTTAGATCAAAATAAGCACATCCTGCTGTGGAACGACTGGATTGCTGTGCGCACTGGCGTGGCGGCCAGCGAGGTGGTGGGTCGGTCGATTTTGACGAGTTTTAACGAACCGTCCAACAAGCAGTTTGCGACCGCGTTGTCACAAGCCTTTACGTCGGGAACACGCAGCACGTTAACCAATTCATCGCCGCATCCGATTTTTCCGCTCAATATCAGCGACAAGCTCCATCCAAACGGCGAGCAGACAATTAGCGTCAAGATGCTCAAAGGCTGGACGGTTGAGCCGCTGTGCATGATACAAATTACCGACAGTGCTGCGAGCCCAGCCAAACGGCACGTCAACGAGCACCACGACGATGGCAATAAAGTCGAACTCGATTTGCTGACTAACTTATATACTCGGCGCTTTTTCGACGAGTATTACCGCATCGAACTAGGTCGCTTGCAGCGTTTGCAGCAGCCATTCTTTTTGCTGATGCTCGATGTTGATTGCTTTAAAAAATACAATGAAAATTACGGCGAAGAAGCAGGCGACGTGGCCTTAATTCGGATTGCCTATTCGATGAGAAAAATACTGCGACGCACGTCAGATGTGATCGCCCGTTATGGTGGCGAAGAGTTTATTTTCCTGCTGCGCGACACCACCGCCCACGGCGCGCAAATCACGGCAGAAAAGTTACGTAAGTTAGTTAGTAACCTCGAAATCGAACATGACTATTCTGGCGTTGACGATCACATGACGGTTAGCATCGGCGTCGTCGGATGCGATCCACAAAAATCGGGCAATGTGAATCAATTAATCGATCACGTTCAATTGGCATTGCAAAATGCGAAGAATGCTGGGCGCAATCAAGTGTGTTACGTGGAAGCGTGACCAGATAGCTTAGGCGCGAATTACCAAGGCAATGTAACCACTAAACGCCTTCCTTCAATAATCTCAATAACGCTGCCGTATCGAGCTTGGCCGACACATCGCCACCTTCCAACAAGCTATCGGCGAGATCACGTTTTTGCGCATGCAGCGCAATGATTTTGTCTTCAATTGTTTGCTGCGCCACCAAGCGGTAAATCGTTACTGGACGCAGTTGTCCCATACGATGCGCGCGGTCGGAGGCTTGATCTTCCACCGCCGGATTCCACCAAGGATCAAGGTGAATGACATAATCTGCGGCGGTCAAATTCAAGCCGGTACCGCCTGCTTTTAAGCTAATCAAGAACACGTCGCCTTGCCCCGCTTGGAATGCATCTACCCGCTTTTTGCGCTCGCCAACGGGCGTGCTGCCGTCGAGATATTGGTAGCTGTACCCTTTTTCATCCAACCATGCGCGCACAATAGCCAGATGATCGACGAATTGGCTGAACACCAAGACCTTGTGATTATTGTCGATCAATTCATCAACCACCTCGGCAAAAACAGCAAGCTTGCTGCCAGCGACTTCGGAGTTTTTCATCACCAATTTTGGATGGCAGCAAAAGCGACGTAGCTTGGTGATTTCGGCTAACACTTGCATGGCCCGACCTTCTTCGGGCGCGAGATGCGCAATTTTTTCGATGGCTTCTTGACGCAGTGCTTCGTACAAATGGCGCTCTTGTTCGGATAATTCGACTTGTAAGGTGATTTCGGTACGTGCCGGTAGTTCGCTCAAAACTTGGGTTTTGGTTCGCCGCAAAATAAACGGTTGAATCAAGCGCTTTAAATGCTGGCGTGCTTGCTTGTCGCCGCGTTCAATCGGATTACTAAATTTTTCTGCAAAGCGTTCTTTGGAACCCAATAAGCCGGGATTAATAAAACGGAATAAATTCCACAATTCGCCCAAATGATTCTCCACCGGTGTGCCGCTGGCAATGATGCGGAAATCGGCAGTTAGCGCCATCGCGGCTTGGCTGCGTTTGGTGGCCGAATTTTTAATCACTTGCGCTTCATCCAAGACCGCGCTGTGCCAATGTTGGGCGGCAAACTGTTCGGCATCTTGCTGCAACATGCCGTAGCTGGCGATCACTAAATCAAACGGGCCTAAATCGGCCAGCGAGCGTTGTTGATGGTAGAGCCGTACATTTAAGGTCGGTGCAAATTTTGCCGCTTCGGCTTGCCAATTCATCGCGACCGAAATCGGCGCAACGACCAGAGCGGTGCCATTCGGTGCGCGTTCCAACAAGATCGCCAAAGTTTGCACCGTTTTACCCAAGCCCATATCGTCGGCCAGACACGCGCCCACGCCCCAATGCGCTAAGCGCGACAACCATTGATAACCCTCCAACTGATAGTCGCGCAACGTGGCTTGTAAGGTGGATGGTAATTGCGGCGCAAAGCTGGCAATTGAATCGAGTTTGGCGACGTGTTTTTGCCACGCCGTATCCACTTCCAATTGGCCGACTTCATCGGCTAGTTCTGCTAATAACGGCGCTGCCAATTGATTGATACGCACGCCATCTTTGCCGTTCGATTCGCCCAGCGCATTGAGTTCTTGTAGGCGCTTTTTAAAGCTATCGGTTAAGGCTAAAAAGTTATTGTCGCCCAGCGCAATAAAGCGTCCGGTGGCGCTGTTGACCATGTGCAGCAACTCGCGCAAGGCAATGACTTTACCGTCATCCAATTGAATCTCGCCGCCCGCAACAAACCAATCGCCTTGTTTTTTAATCGACAAATTCATCTGCGCTAAGCTGCGCGTGGATTTGATTCGAAAACGTTCGCCTTCTGGCCAGACGAGTTCGATCGTGCCATTCGCATCAAGCTTGGCTTGATTTAATTCGCTCAGAATTTCTAAGCAGGTTTCTGGATGGCCAAATTCCCATTCTTGTCCAGTTTGTTCCGCCATGTTGAGCGCAGGACAACGTTTGGCTAAGGCGTCTAACTGGGATTGTTCCAACGCAAAATCGCGCGTGGTTTGAATCGCTTTACCTTGGAATTCACCCACCACATTGGCCGAACCCTTGGCCGGAACAAACCAACTTCCTTCCGGCAAAGGACGCATTAAAAACTGAATCCGCAAACCTTCTTTAAGCGGCAATAAATGCGCGTACAGCGTGTTGTTGACGTCGACTTTGTCAATGTGTTTGGCCAACTCGGGCAGGTCAGATTGAATCGCCAAGTGCGGCGCAATCGCGGCAATCACGGCGACTAATTGTTCTTTGGCGTTTTCCGGTACCGACAAGCCTTTGCCGATAATGCCGGCGATTTGTTTTAGCTCTGGGCTGCTTGGATAAACCACTAAGCGAGTCGGCGTTTGTTTGCGCCATATCACCGCTTCATCGTCGTTCATGGCCGGTTCGAGCTGCAAATGGATTTTGTCATTTTGCTGCTTCATGACTAAGGCCGCTTCGCCTTTGACAATGTCGATGTGCACGTCCGGCGCATCAAGCCAAAACACCGCAGGATGGCCGATCAAAAACGGTAGCGCTTTTTCGCCATTGATCTCATAGTCCGCGCCGCCGTAGTAGTTGTCGTAGGATTTGCGGATGCAGCTGGCGACTTTTTTATCTTGCTCAATAATGCCGGGCAGCGTGTCCTGCTCGTAAGACAGGCGTTTCAAAGCGACCGCGCGGCCTTTGCTCCACACGCCCTTGGCGCTGCGCTTTTGTTCGCGTGGCTCCAAATTTATGTAATGCGATTCGCATTCGATAAACCACGCGATGCGCGTATCTGCGCCAGATTGCGCGGCGGTTTTGAGTTGCGATAACGCCGATAAAGCGCGTTGCCACGCTTCTTCGCGTTGCATGATTTGGCACAGCGGCTGCGTGCCGCGCTGCGTGTGCCAATCCGGCAGCAACAAGGCCGTGTCGAATTGTATATGGCGGAGTTGATCAATTTCCGCAGCAACCCAGTGGTAGCCATGCTGCTGACTAATTTGGAATAGATTAGTCAGGTTGCGTAAGTCCATTTCAGAGACGGCGCAGTCTTGCCAATAAAAAGCCAATCTAACCAAAAAGTCGTCCAGACTTTGAAAATAACTGGTGCTGGATTTGCTGGCGACGGGCGTGCCCTTTAATAAATTTTCTAGCAGCGGTTTGATGGCCGGATAAAACTGCGCTTGACGTACTTTGCAACCTTCATCGCATTGATCTTTAGCCAGTTTTAAACTGGACGCGGTATTGTTGGCTAATTGTGCAATGGTGAAAAACAAGCCGGTGACATCGGGGATAAATTGTTTGCGCTTACCGGTTTTTAATTTGCGGTCACTCAACACCCGAGCAAAGCTCTCAGCACTTCGGACGATGTCGCCTTCGACAAACTGCAAGACTGCGGATAAATAGCCTTGATGATTCATTTGCTCGATGATGGACTGCAATAACGCGCTGGGTTCTCCGCGTAACATCGCTTGGAAAAACAGCACATCAAGCAGCATGAAGTCTTTGCCAAATTGGGTGTTGAAACGTGACTTGGCATACAGATAGGCGGCTGAGCAATCCTCCAACATCCAACTGCCGGCAGAGAGTAAATCAAACAACAAAATGCCTTGCGCCGCGGGATTGAGTTGTTGAAATAATTGCGCGCCGGCGGGTGTAGCAAATAATTTTTGCGCGGGCAAATCGATGAAAGTATTAGCGAACGAAAAAAACTGCGCGCGCCATTGTCCCAGCCGCGGGATGTCATTGCTTAAGGCCGAAAACAGCATCTCACGCTGGCAGAATTGGCTGCTTGGTGTGGACCAACTGGAGTATTCGCGATTGCGTTTTAAGAATTCTTGAACTTCATTTATCCAGCGACTCAATTCGTTTTTGCTGTGTAAATCGACCAGTACCGCGTGCCCAACTTCGGGCGCGATTTGGAAGCCTATTCCGTTGATTAAATTGATACAGCCCTTGGCCGTTAATTCTGCCAGCGACAGTTTTAACGAGGTGGCGTTGAAGTTGTTCTCGTACTGCAGCGCGACGAAGGAGGCTTGTAAAAATTCGAGCAAACGGTTTTGCGATAATGGTGCTTCCCAAAGTGCCAAGGTAATTAATGCCGGTAAATCTTGATTGGAAATGTCGCTGTGTAAATGGGGAATCGTCGGCATGTGCAGGGGCTGGCTTTTAAGATTAATTGACCTGCATGATAAAGGATTTTGTGCGGCTGAAATGGGCGATTAGTCGCACAATACGTGTCATCTCATTTTAAGTTTTAGTAAATTTGCATGAAAATGGGCTTCGCTTGATGACAATTCAGTGACCAAAGCGCCATTGGCACTATGTTCAAAACAAGGGAATGTCCTACAATACGGGGCTATCCTCAACACCACTCACTTCTAGGAATCTACTATGGCCGTTAATTCTCCGCTCCCTGTCGCCGCACAATTATTACCAGTCGCTGGCATTGAACTAGGTTTTGCCCAAGCTGGCATACGCAAGGCGGATCGAAAAGACGTATTAGTGATGAAATTAGCCCCAAGCGCGACAGTGGCGGGGGTGTTGACGGCGAACCGCTTTTGCGCCGCTCCTGTGCAAGTATGTAAAAAGCATTTGGCCTCGGCTTCCCAAAATCCCGCCTTACCGATTCAAGCTTTAGTGGTCAATACTGGCAACGCCAATGCGGGTACCGGCGAGACTGGCTTAGCGGCAGCGAATGCAACGTGCGCTGCCTTGGCCAAGTTATTGGGCGTAGCAGCCGAGCAGGTATTGCCGTTTTCCACCGGCGTCATCTTGGAACAATTGCCGGTAGATCGTTTAATCGCGGGGTTGCCTGCTGCGATTGATAATCTTAAGGCCGATAATTGGTTCAGTGCCGCTGAAGCGATTATGACCACCGATACTCAACCGAAAGCAGCATCGCGCCAAGTCCTTATCGGCGCGCATACCGTAACGATGACCGGCATTAGTAAAGGTGCTGGGATGATTATGCCCAACATGGCAACCATGCTCGGTTATCTTGCATTCGACGCCAAGGTATCGCAAGCGGTTTTAGATCAATTGGTTAAAGAAGCTGCCGATCAATCCTTTAATTGCATCTCAATCGACGGCGATACTTCAACCAATGATTCCTTCATGGTGATTGCGACGGGCGCATCGACGCTGGAAATTACCTCGGTCAATTCCCCAGAATACGCCGCTCTGCGCGCTGCCGTTGTCGGCTTGGCACAAGAATTGGCGCAAATGATTGTGCGCGATGGTGAAGGCGCGACCAAATTTATGACAGTCACTGTCGAGCAAGGAAAGTCGGTCGAAGAATGTCGCCAAGTGGCCTATTCGATTGCAAATTCACCATTGGTGAAAACCGCTTTCTTCGCCTCCGATCCTAATTTGGGTCGCTTGTTAATGGCCATCGGTAAAGCCGGTATTGATGATTTGGACGTCGATAAAGTCGATTTGTATTTGGACGATGTGTTGGTGGTAAAGCAGGGTGGACGTAATCCAGCTTACCAAGAAAGCGACGGCCAGCGCGTGATGAAACAAAGCGAAATTTTGACCCGCGTTTTGTTAGATCGCGGTACTGCTAGTGCGACCGTTTGGACCTGCGATTTATCGCATGACTACGTCACGATTAACGCTGACTATCGCTCTTAATTGGTCGTTGGTTTGAGCACTATTTAAATCTAAATTCACATCGTGATTCAGTCACTTTTTCAGACTCGTATGGATCAACTAGAACACTTTTTACGCCGCGGCGAAATTCTAATGAATCGGGTGGAAGCCTTATTGCCGCCCGCTGTGCGCGCGCCCGATTGGGAAAATGCGGTGGCGTTTGTATGGCGTAAGCGGAGTGGTCGTGGCTATTTGCATACGGTGCGCCAAGTCGCCGCCATAAGCTTGGATGATTTACATCAAATCCAAACACAAAAGCAGCAGATCGAGCAAAACACGCGCCAATTTATGGCCGGTAAGCCAGCCAATAATGTGCTGCTTACCGGAGCGCGTGGCACGGGTAAATCATCCTTGATTAAAGCCTGCTTGAATCAATTTGCCAAAGACGGACTACGTTTGATTGAAGTCGATAAAGAGGACTTGGTCGATCTGGCCGAAATTGTTGAATTGATCGCGCAGCGGCCTGAGAAATTTATTATTTTTTGTGATGACTTGTCGTTTGAAGAAGGCGAGCGCGGCTACAAAGCATTAAAGGTGGCGCTGGACGGCAGCATTTCGGCGCAGTCGGATAATGTGTTGATTTACGCGACATCGAATCGCCGCCATCTGCTGCCCGAAAAGCAATCCGATAACAGTTCCTATCACCGCAGCGAGGACGGCGATTTACATCCTGGCGAAACGGTGGAAGAAAAAATCTCGTTATCAGAACGCTTCGGATTATGGGTTTCGTTTTATCCGTTTAAGCAAGAGGATTACTTGGAAATTGTCGCGTATTGGTTAGCGCACCTAGGCTGCAATGCCGAGCAGATCGAACAAGCCAAGCCAGATGCCTTGCGCTGGGCATTGCAACGCGGTTCTCGCTCAGGGCGCGTCGCCAATCAATTCGCACGTGCTTATGTGGGTGAACATGGCCTCTGATCTTTCACCTGCCCCAAGCGTGGCAAAGCCGATCGATGTGGCGGTGGGGATTTTGGTTAAACCGAATGGCGAGGTCCTGATGGCGCAACGTCCAGAAGGCAAACCTTACGCTGGTTACTGGGAATTCCCAGGTGGCAAAGTCGAAGCGGGTGAGCCGATTTTATCGGCCTTGATTCGCGAATTTAAAGAAGAAATTGGTGTGGAAATCGACCCCAATTTCGCCGAGGCTTGGTGCGGCTGCGCTTATGTGTATCCGCATGCCCACGTCCATCTGCATTTTTATTTATGTCGCGCTTGGCAGGGCGAACCGCAGAGTTTGGAAGGCCAGCAATTGGCTTGGCAAGGCGAAACCTTGAACGTGCAACCGTTATTGCCAGCGACCATTCCGTTATTGGAATGGATGTGGCAAGCGCGTTAATGGAATTGGCGGTGGACGCAGAATGTAAAGCGTTCAGTTGGTCAGGAAGGGGCGTTAATGCGTATCTTCGTCTTGAATATCGTCGGGTTCTGGGGCGGTGCTAGTAATGACGTAGCTCTCTTCAGCCCAAGCGCCCAGATCAATTTGTTTGCAGCGTTCCGAACAAAAAGGGCGATACGGATTTTTGGTATCCCAAACAACTTTTTTACTGCATTGCGGACAATCGACGATCATACTTTTTGATTCAATCTAAATTAAAAATTACACAGAGTTAGTTCAAACGGTACTTCGGATTCCACCGCACGCGGTTTTAACGTGCCATCTTGGGTCATAAAGCGGACCCACAGCATGTATTTATTGGCCGAAATTTCCGGAATCGCGCCCAAAGTTTCATCGATACGCAGGCGTATCATTTGGTAGATTTTCCCTTGCAGCATTTGCTGATAGCCGCCCGCTTGTGCAATCATTTTGGTGGTGTTGCCCGATTCGCGCAGCAAGCGCAAGGTCATGGCAATCGCTTCAAATAGTGGCAGCAACGGAGCGAACCATTGCTCGATATCAGAGCGCCGTTTCTCAGTGCTGTTATTTTGCCAAGCGTAGTACGAAGGTAAATCGAATTCACAGGCGCCGCCGGGAATAATTGTGCGTCCCCTGATGCTCATTAACCATTCATTTTCGCGGATGTTTTGCCCAGACTTGCCTTGTGCTGCCATGAGATTGGCGCTGATGCGATTGATATCCTCAATGATGGCATTGAGCATATCGGTCGCCACATTGGGATTAGAGCGAAAGCCAAGCAGGGTTTGGCGTTGTTTTTCGAGTTCTTGTAGCAGATCGGATTTTAAGTCGGCGCGGCCAGCGACTTCGAGCATTTCAAAGATCGTTGACAGCGCAACGTGGTGCTGCAAAGGATGTTCCTGATTTAAAAAAAATGAAAATTTTTCGTACAGGTCTTCCAGTCGCAATAACGTGCGAATACGCTCGTTGAAAGGGTATTCGTAAACAATCAAAGTAGTTTCCCTGTAAAAGTTGTCAGGTGTCGATCTGGCTCGGCTGTGTTTGTTATTAGTAAATTCATCGGCAATCCGAGGCTAAATCGAAGTCTAGCGCGATTGTCGCCTGTTGTATTGCAAGCCATATTAGTTTGCAATAAATTTACATGATTTTGAACCAAGCCGCGAAAAATTACAAATACTCTGTTGGTTTTGATAAAGATAATTCGCTATACAGTTTATGCAGGCGCTCGATTTCTGGAATCAGGGCCTCAAAACTTCCGTCATTTTGAATCACGTCGGTCGCCACTGCCAAGCGTTGCGCGCGCGTGGCTTGCTGTTTCATGATGGCGGCAACCAAACTTTCGGGTAACCCATCGCGCTCAATGACTCGTTGCAGTTGCAATGATTCGTCGCAATCAACCACCAAAATTCGCGACAATGTCCAATGCCCAGTTTCAACCAAAAGCGGCACCACATAAATAATGTACGGTCCCGTTGCGGCCTTGGTTTGCGCGGCAACTTCGGCGCGAATTAAAGGATGAATAATGGCTTCCAAACGCTGCTTTTGTGTCGCATCGGAAAAAATGAGAGCGCGCATTTTGGCTCTATCCATCGCGCCTTCGGCGTTAATTAGGTCGCTGCCAAAAGCGGCTTCAATTGCCGGAATGGCCGCGCCGCCGGGAGTTGTTAGGCTGTGTGCAATAGCGTCCGCGTCGATTACGCTAGCGCCAAGTTGCGCAAAACCGTTAGCGACGCTGGTTTTGCCACTGCCAATTCCACCTGTCAGCCCAACTAATAATTTGTTCGTGGCGAGGTGATTGGAGGGTGATTTTGAAGAAGGGAATTCAGAAGTACTCACAACACAATACCCAGATAGTTTTGAGTCAACATGCGGCCGAAGGGCAGCATGATTAATCCTGCGATGACCAAATAAGGACCAAATGGCATAGGTACATCACGTTCACGTTTGGTAAAAACAATTAACCCTATGCCGATCACTGCGCCAGCCAAGGATGACGCCAGAATAATCGCGGGCAATACCGCCCAGCCACACCAGGCCCCTAGAGCCGCAAGCAATTTAAAATCACCATAGCCCATGCCTTCTTTGCCGGTCACTAATTTAAATACCCAATACACACTCCAGAGCGCCAAATAACCAATCGCTGCGCCAACAACCGCCTCTTGCAAAGTGCAGAACACGCCTTGGGTGTTGAGCAATAAGCCGCACCAAAGCAAAGGGTAGGTAATGTCGTCGGGTAATAGCTGGGTGTCAAAATCGATTAACGCTAAGGTGATCAGAAAGAAACCAAATACGACCGCGGCGATACCAGCCAACCCAGTTCCGAAGTGCCAAACCATGCCAAAAGTGATTAGCGCTGTCGCCGTTTCGACCAAAGGATAACGTGCTGAGATTGGGCTTTTACAGCCGGAGCAACGCCCTCGCAGGGCAAGGTAACTGACGACTGGAATGTTTTCTATCGCTGTGATTTGATGTCCGCAATGCGGGCAAGCAGAGCGCGGTAACATCAAATTGAACACATCTTGATGCGGCAACGCTTGGCCATTTTGTTCGGCAACGTAATTATCTAATTCACGTTGCATCATTTTGGGAATGCGGTAAACCACCACATTAAGAAAACTACCAATCAGTAGACCGAACAGCGCAGCGACTAAGCTGACCGCAAAATTGCCCGGTCCGGTTACGTATAAGTCAGCTAAGTTCATTAACCAACCACAGCGCCAAGTTTAAAGATCGGCAGATACATCGCAATAATTAACGCACCGATGATGACGCCCAAAAACACCATGATCAGTGGTTCCATCAAGCTCGACATCGAGGCAACCGCCTCGTCGACTTCTTCTTCGTAAAAGTCCGCTACTTTGCCTAACATTGCATCTAACGAGCCGGATTCTTCGCCGATGGATACCATTTGAGTAACCATTGTTGGGAACACGTCAGCGTTCTGCATGGCGATGGTTAAACTAGTACCTGAACTAACTTCGTTTTGGATTTTAAGGGTGGCATCTAGATACACTGCATTACCCGCGGCTCCACCAACGGAATCGAGCGATTCAACCAAAGGTACACCAGCAGCAAACATGGTTGCTAATGTGCGCGTCCACCGTGCCACGGTCGCTTTGCGAATAATCTCACCAAAGATGGGCAGCTTTAGTAGCAGCTTATCCATCACACGTTGAATTTCAAGCGAACGCTGCCAGGCTTGGAAGAACAGATATAAGCCAATAATAGGCACGCCAAACACGAGATACCAAAACTTAACAACAAAGTCTGAAATCCCCATTACTACCAAGGTTGGCGCTGGCAAATCGGCACCAAAGCTTTTAAATACGTCTTTAAAGGCGGGAACCACCCAAACCATAATAACGGCGGTAACCACAAAAGCGACTGCGATAATGGATACGGGATAAAACAAAGCACCTTTAATTTTGGCTTTGATGGCAACTGTTTTTTCTTTGTAGATCGCCAAACGTGTCAACAAATCTTCCAAAATACCAGCCTGTTCGCCTGCGCCGACCAGATTGCAAAACAGTGGATCAAAATACAGTGGAAATTTTCGAAATGCTTGGCTAAGACTGGTCCCAGTTTCGACGTCACCGCGAATGTCCATAATTAATTTGGCCACAGACGGATTAGCGTGACCTTTTCCAACGATATCGAACGACTGAATTAACGGCACGCCCGCTTTCATCATCGTGGCCAGTTGGCGGGTGAATAAGGCAATGTCTTTTTCGGTTACTTTTTTACCGGACGCGTAGCTTTTCTTTTTGATTTTGGTGACGATGACACCTTGACGGCGCATGGTGGCGCTAACGATTGCCTCACCACCTGCGCGCAATTCACCTTTGACCTGCTTCCCAGCCTTGTCGCGACCTTCCCAGCTATAGACATAGTCTTTGACGGTGTTGGTTGATTTTTTTGCGGCAGTTGCCATAATTCTTATCCTGAAAACAGTCGTTTTATTTTAGTGGATTTCGGTGGGAAACCAATTTACGCGTTGGTGCAGCCTAAGACTTCTTCTAAGCTAGTGAGGCCTTGTTTTACCTTCATTAAGCCCGATTCGCGGAGTGTTTTAACTCCTTCATTTTTGGCTTGTTTTTCTATTTCTAAAGCACTTCCATGAGCCAGAATAATGCGCTCGATTTCTTCACTGATTGGCATCAATTGATAAATACCAACCCGGCCTTTATAGCCTGAGCCGCTGCAGCGTTCGCATCCAACCGGACCGTAAGGCCTCCAAGTGCCATCCAACATGGATTCTTCAAAGCCTGCTTCGATCAATACCTGATCAGCAATGTCGACCGGTTTTTTGCAGGTGCACAAACGGCGAGTCAGACGCTGAGCGGTGATTAAGATAACCGACGATGCAATGTTAAATGGCGCAACGCCCATGTTCATTAAACGGGTCAAGGTTGATGGCGCATCGTTGGTATGCAGAGTCGAGAACACCATGTGACCCGTTTGCGCGGCTTTAATAGCAATGTCGGCGGTTTCCAAATCACGAATCTCACCGACCATGATGACATCAGGATCTTGGCGCAAGAATGATTTCAGCGCGACCGGAAAAGTGAGTCCAGCGCGATCATTAATATTGACTTGATTTACGCCGGGTAGGTTAATCTCAGCCGGATCTTCGGCCGTAGAAATGTTAATTCCCGGCTTATTAATCACATTTAAGCAGGTATACAGCGACACGGTTTTACCAGAACCGGTAGGCCCGGTGACGAGCACCATTCCATAAGGGCGTTGAATTGCGTTGAGCAAAATTTCTTTTTGATCGGGATCGTAGCCGAGCGCATCAATGCCCATTTGCGCTTGCGATCCATCCAAAATCCGCATAACGACTTTTTCGCCGAACAGCGTGGGCAGCGTACTGACCCGAAAATCAATGGCGCGAGTTTGCGACATCATTAATTTCATCCGACCATCTTGCGGGACGCGCTTTTCAGAAATATCTAAGCGCGATAGCACTTTAATCCGTGACACTAATTTTTCTTTAATGGCCGAAGGCGGTTGAGCAATTTCGCGCAATTCGCCGTCGACCCGGAAACGAATTCGGTAGAATTTTTCGAATGGTTCAAAATGCAAATCGGACGCGCCCATGTTGATGGAGTCCAATAAAATCTTGTTCAAAAAACGAACTACTGGCGCATCATCAACTTCGTTGCTGGCGGCTTCGGCTGCGGCGGATTGGCCGGTATCGGCTTCGCCGAAATCGATATCCATCTCATCGCCAATTAATTCGTTCAGATTTTGCTCTGACGATTTGGCGAGCTTTTCTAATAATTTAACGAGTAAATCATGCTGAACGATGATAGGTTCAACAATCAATTCGGTTTGAAATTTAACCTGCTCTAAGGCTTGAATATTGGTTGGGTCTGAAATTGCAATCGAGACTTTATTGCCACGTTTAGCCAAGGCAATGATGCGCTGCGCATGCATTAATTTGGCATCAACAACTTTATCCGGAAATGAACCAGGGCTGAAGGCATCGATGTCCATCATCGAATAGCCAAATGTTTCCGAGCAGAAAACAGCTAAATCGCGTGGTTTGATGCAACCGGTTTGGATTAGTGAGTCGATTAACGGTGTTTTTTCGATCTGGGACTTTTTTATGGCCGGGTCAAGCTGCGCCATCGTTAGGCGATTCGCTTGTAACAGCGCGCGTGCAAGCCCCGAAATCGGGTTGGCAGGCGCTTGGTTAGTGAGTACTTCAGCCATAGTGAGTCAGTCCTGAATTGGTTTTCAACGATGATGCATTGCGGCAGCAAATTTGTAAAGTCTTGCCCTCGGAGAGCCGACATTCTTGGTTATTTGTGTTTATTATAGGCAACTATGCAAATAGTTGCTGAAAAAATTAGTTATTTTTGTTGGTATAACTTTACAACTTTGATGGCCTGATTTTGCACTTGGATGATCTCAACGACACAATTTTTGATCTTCAAACTGACTTGGGCTTCGGGGATATCTTCTAATATTTCTAACAAAAGCCCGTTTAGAGTCTTAGGCCCATCGACTGGAAAGTCTAAGTGTAGGCGCTTATTAATATCACGTAGTGTCGTCGTTCCTTCTAGCACGCATTCTCCGCGTTTGTCCCAATTAAACGCATCCGCTCGGGAATCGCCCGGCACTGAGGTCGTGAACTCGCCAATCATTTCTTCAATAATGTCATCGAGCGTTACCAAACCTTGTACTTCACCGTACTCGTCGATGATGATGGCTAGGCGCTCGCGGTTTTCTTGGAAGTACTGAAGCTGAGTGAATACGCCCGTGTCCTCGGGGATGAAGTAGGGGGCGGACAGTAATTCGCGAAAATCATCGGTGTTAATTTCGTCATTTTGGCTCAACAGGGCGACCGCTTTGCGTACATGCAAAATCCCGATAATGCGGTTAATTTCACCTTCATAAACCGGCAGTTTGTTGTGATAGCAGGTACTGAGTTGATGTTTGATTTCATCGACCGGTGTTGCTAAATCCAAGGCTTCAATTTGCGCCCGGGGCGTCATTACATCTTCAACTGAGATGCTTTCCAAATCGAACAAATTGAGCAAGATACTTTTATGCTTTTGCGGAATAAAATTGCCGCCCTCTAAAATCATCGAGCGCAGCTCTTCGGGGGATAAGCGCGTGTCGTGCGCCTCATTTCCAGTTTTTATTCGTAACAACTTTAACAGACTGCTAACAAATAAATTGACGAACCAAGTGACCGGCAAGCCAACTGTCATCAACGGTTTCAAAATAAAGCTGGCTGGCAGTGCGATGCGCTCAGGGTAGGTGGCGCCAATTACTTTTGGGGAAATTTCCGCAAACACAATCAATAAAAACGCGACTACCGCGGTGGCGATAGTAATGACCGTGTCGTTGTTGCCAAAGCTGGAAATTGCGATCACGGTAACAAGCGCGGTGGTGAGCGCGTTGAGAAGAGTGTTGGCGATTAGGACGACCGCTAAAAGTTTATCGACCCGATCCAGCAACCACAGCGTTGTAATGGCGCGTTGGTTGCCGCGTTTGGCTAAATGCCGCAAGCGGTGCCGGTTGGCCGCCATTAGGGCGGTTTCGGTCATGGAGAAAAAGGCTGAACATAGAATTAGTCCAACCAAGGTTAATAACTGAATCCAGAGCGGGATCGTATTCAAGGTGGCAGTGGTGAGTAAATATAAATTGAGTTAATTGTCAAAAACAGCGCAATAAACACGATTAATGATTACGATCAGCCGAGAAATGCGCTAACTGAACGAGGGCCTCTTTGTATCGGCTTTCAGGTAAAAGTTCCAACGCAGCGACAGCTTTAGCGCTGGCTTGTAGCGCTTGCTGATGGGTGAACTCCAGTGCGCCCGAATTGGTAATGGCGAGCAAAATTTCGTCGAATTTGCTGCTGTCACCGTTTTCTATGCTAGTGCGAACGAGTTCGCGTTGTTCTGGCGTTCCATTTTGCATGAGGTAAATTAACGGTAGCGTCATTTTGCCTTCACGTAAATCGTCGCCCACGTTTTTGCCGATGTCGCCCGCTTTGCCGGAATAGTCCAGCACGTCGTCGATGAGCTGGAATGCCGTGCCAAGCGAACGCCCGTATTCCGCAGCCGCTTCTATCTCAGTGTCGTTTGCGCCGGCGATTAATGCGCCTAAGCCTGTTGCCGCCTCGAACAGCTTAGCGGTTTTGGAGCGGATGACTTGCAAATAGCGCTCTTCAGTTACATCAGGATCGTGCATGTTGAGTAATTGCAACACTTCGCCTTCGGCAATGATGTTGGTGGCGTCGGCCAATATTTCCATTACGCGCATATCTTGCAGGCCGACCATCATTTGGAAGGAGCGTGTATATAAGAAGTCGCCTACCAAAACGGAGGCGGCGTTCCCAAACATCGCGTTAGCGGTTTTTCTGCCGCGCCGCATTGACGATTCATCCACCACATCGTCATGCAGCAAAGTGGCGGTATGAATAAATTCAATAATCGCCGCTAAGTCATGATGTTTTGTGCCCTGATAACCATGTGCATTGGCCACCAACACGGCCAAAGTCGGGCGAATGCGCTTGCCTCCTGCGCTGATGATGTACTCGCCTATCTGGTTGACTAGTGGCACGTCCGACTGCAATTTAGCGCGAATCACTAAATCAACTGCGTTCATGTCTTGTTCAATGACGGAAGTAATGGAGTGTTGTGTTTGTTGGACTGATGAGATGGACAAAGCGAAACCTGCATGAAAGATCAAGATGAGCGAAATTATACGATGCTTACATGTTGCATAAAAACATTACCATCAAATTCTCAGCTTGCTGGGCTGAAAATTTGCCCGGAAATTCAAATCTCACGTTAAATTTCGGCAAAAGTATAACTAAAACGACAATAAATGACTGATTTTAAATAGCGAGGCTTGGGGCGGGGCGCAGGTAAAGTCGATTGTGAAGATAAGCTGCTTGACAACACAAAAGAATTGACTTAATTCGTTTTGACTGTTCTTTTGAATTTATGTATAATGCAGGGCTTCCTTGGATTTTTGTTGTACACACTGCTTGGTTTTTACCGTTCAACGAGTGTATCGCCAAAAGTAAAAGGGATTTTAAAGATATTTACATTTTTTGATGAGGTTTCATATGTACGCGGTCATAAAAACCGGTGGCAAACAATATAAAGTTGCTGCTGGCCAAAAACTTAAAATAGAACAGATACCTGCAGACATCGGCTCCGAAATCACCATTGACCAAGTGCTCGCAGTGGGCGCTGGAGATACTCTGAAAGTTGGAGCTCCTTTGGTTGCAGGTGCAACGGTGTTGGCGACTGTAGTGGCGCATGGTCGCCATGACAAGGTAACAATTTTCAAGATGCGTCGTCGTAAGCACTACCAGAAGCACCAAGGCCATCGCCAAAATTATACCGAGTTGCACATTGTTTCTATCAACGGTTAATTTTCAGTTTATTTTATAAACGACTTTAATCAGCAACCAATTAGCAGATAAGCATAGTAAGGAGTCTTAAATGGCACACAAAAAAGGCGGCGGCACCACGCGCAACGGTCGTGATTCCGAGTCGAAACGACTTGGCGTAAAAGTTTACGGCGGCCAAGCAATTAACGCTGGCGGTATCATCATTCGTCAACGCGGCACTCGCGTTCACGCTGGTGAAAACGTTGGTATGGGTAAAGATCACACTTTGTTCGCATTGGTACCTGGTAAGGTTCAATTCGTTACCAAAGGCGCTCAACAACATCAATACGCTACTATCGTTCCAGCAGTTGCTGCGTAATTGTCGTAGTTTGATGTGGTTGTAAAAATATAGGGGTGTCGCAAGACACCCTTTGCCAGGCTGAACTCTTGTGGCTTATGCAATAAGTGCTTAGCCTTTGGCAAAACAAATGCTCTGCCATTGGTGGAGCTTTTTTTTATGGCATTTTTATAAATCAGAATTTGCTCCAGATTTATAAAAGTGCCTTTTTGATTTTAGTGGCAAGTTAAGTGGCAAGTTATGTAGTTTGGTGTAATTTGGATGAATACGTTACCCACTAACTTGGCAGTCTAAGTAGTAATGGAAGGACAGTGAAATGAAGTTTATCGACGAAGCACGTATTGAGGTAGTAGCTGGTGATGGCGGAAATGGAATCGCCTCGTTTTGCCGTGAAAAATTCCGCCCATTCGGCGGCCCAGATGGTGGCGATGGCGGCAAGGGCGGCAGTATTTTTGCGGTTGCTGATCGTAATATCAATACCTTGGTTGATTTCCGTTTTTCCAAGTTGCATATGGCAAAACGTGGTGAAAACGGTCGTGGCGCGGATTGTTACGGTAAAGGCGCCGACGATGTTTTCCTGCGTATGCCGGTTGGCACATTGATTTTCGATCGCAATACCGAGGAATTGATTGCTGACTTGACGGAACACGGCCAAGAAGTTTTGTTGGCTAAAGGCGGTGAGGGCGGTTGGGGCAATATCCACTTTAAAACATCGACTAATCGCGCGCCCCGCCAGCATGGTAACGGCAAAGAGGGTGAACGTCGCGAATTGCGCTTAGAGTTAAAAGTGTTGGCGGACGTAGGTTTGTTGGGGATGCCAAACGCCGGTAAATCGACCTTTATTACTGCTGTTTCTAATGCGCGGCCAAAAATCGCTGATTATCCGTTCACTACCTTGCATCCCAATTTGGGTGTGGTTCGGGTCAGTCATGAGAAAAGTTTCGTCATCGCCGATATCCCAGGATTGATTGAAGGTGCGGCCGAAGGCGCCGGACTTGGCCATCAGTTTTTACGTCATTTACAACGTACCGGTTTGTTACTGCATATTGTTGATTTCTCGCCGTTTGATGACGTTGATCCCGTCAAAGAAGCCAAAGCCTTGGCGCAAGAATTACGCAAATACGACGAAAGTTTGTACGAAAAACCGCGCTGGTTGGTACTCAATAAACTCGACGTGGTGCCAGAAGATGAACGCAAAAAGCGCGTCAAAGATTTCGTTAAGCGCTTGGGCTGGAAAGGCCCCGTATTTGAAATTTCAGCCCTGAATCGCGAAGGCTGTGAAGACTTAGTCATGGCGATTTATTCCCATTTGGCCGAAAAACGGGTGCAAGAAACACGCTCCGAAGAAACCACCATGGAAGAATCAGCGCACGGCGTTTTATCGATCGAAGCCGACGATCCTCGCTTTAAAATCATCGATTAATTTTGCTCGGTTGCTGAGAGAATCGGCAACCGCCAAACGTTTGATTGCTTCCAAAAGAGATAATCGACGACGTAACAACATGTTTATAAGCAAAGCATAGTGATAGACTACCTTCCAACTTTTTTTGGTTTTGATTAAATAGGTTATCGATAATGTCCACCGAGCTTCAAGCTAGTAAACGTTTAATTATTAAAGTCGGTTCTTCCCTAGTAACAAATGATGGTCGCGGTTTGGATCAAGCCGCAATTCAAAATTGGGCATCTCAAATCGCGAGCCTGCGCAATATGGGCAAGGAAGTTGTGCTAGTGAGCTCGGGCGCGATTGCCGAAGGTATGTTGCGGCTTGGGTTTGCCAAACGGCCCACCGAAATTGACGAACTGCAAGCCTGCGCCGCGGTTGGTCAAATGGGCTTGGCGCAAATCTACGAAACCAGCTTTAGACAGCATAATTTGGGAACCGCCCAAGTGCTGCTAACGCATGCTGATTTAGCAGATCGTGAACGCTATCTCAATGCCCGCTCCACCTTGCGCACCTTGCTTCGTTTTGGTGTGGTTCCCATCATCAACGAAAACGATACGGTCGTAACCGACGAAATTAAGTTAGGCGACAACGATACGTTAGGTGCTTTGGTGGCGAATCTCATTGAAGCCGATGCCCTAATTATTCTCACTGACCAAACCGGTCTATACAGCGCCGATCCGCGCAAAAATCCAGAGGCAACATTTATTCATCAAGCTACCGCTGGCGATCCAGCCTTGGAAGTGATGGCTGGCGGTGCTGGAAGTAGCATTGGGCGTGGCGGCATGCTGACTAAAATTCTGGCGGCCAAACGAGCAGCAAACTCGGGCGCACACACGGTGATCGCGTGGGGCCGTGAAGAAAATGTCTTAACCCGTTTGATGCAAGGCGAATTAATCGGCACCCATTTAGTCGCGCAAACCGAGCCATTGGCAGCGCGCAAACAATGGTTGCAAGATCATTTGCAGACCACTGGTCAGTTTGTGTTGGACGACGGAGCGGTGGATAAATTGGTCAAAGAGGGCAAATCGTTGCTGCCTATCGGCGTGATAGAAGTGCGCGGTGAATTTGGTCGCGGCGCTGCGGTGACGTGCTTAAATCAGGCCGGCGTAGCAATTGCGCGTGGTTTATCTAATTACGCCAGCAGCGACGCGCGTCGCATTAAGCGCCATGCATCGTCTGAGATTGCAGAAATTTTAGGCTTTATTGAAGAATCCGAGCTGATTCATCGCGATAATCTAGTTTTGCTGACTTAGTTCATTAGTCAGCAAAACTCTAGATCGTTTAATTTGAAATTGGACGTTTGGACTCAATACGCGATTTAATGCTGCTTAGATCGCCCGAGAAAGTTGTTCCCGCGCAAAAATATTCATTAGCCAACGTAGCATGTTGAATATTGGCTCCCGTAGCATAAATCGCAGTCCATTGCGGTGACCTTGTGCGTGACCACGTGCCGTCAGTTCGCCCAATCGCATAAATAATCTTTAGGCGATTATTGCAGCTAATCCCCTCGTAACTCACATTCGTAGCGCCTTGTTTGCTGGTGGCTTTTAAGGTGTAACGAATTTCGTAATCAGCCCCCGGAATAATTTTGATTGAGTCCGGGTCGATCGAAAATACCAACTGTGGGCTGGTATAAAAATCGATATACCGTTGAGCACTAGCTGGCAATTGGGCCTCGGTCTCAGGAGTTGCAACGGCTTCTTTTGTTGCTTCTTCGGCGGCAAACGAAACCATGTTTGCCCCGAAAAACAATAGTGCCAATGACATTGCGACTTGGGTAAAGCGGGTGCTTAAATGTGTACTCATACTATTTTTTAGGCTGCTCAACGATAGTGTCAATTGTTTCGATTTTAACGCTCGTTTTTTCATGCGAATGACCGGACTGCTGACGCAAGTAACGTCCAGTTTGGCGTTGCTGGCGTGGGTTTTCTGGGCGCGATAAAAAGCGTGATAGCTCCTGCAAGGCTAATTGATAAACCTCGCGCTTGAACTCAATCACCATATCCAGCGGAACCCAATAATCGTGCCAACGCCAAGCATCAAACTCAGGATGGGTTGAAGCCCGTAAATTGACGTCGCAATCCCGCCCAGTCATGCGCAGCAGGAACCAAATCTGCTTTTGACCGCGGTAATGCCCACGAACATCGCGCTTAATAAAGTGATCAGGAACTTCATAGCGCAACCAATCTCTGGTCCGGCCGATGACTTTGACGTGCTGTGGTAGTAGCCCGGTTTCTTCTTCCAGTTCACGAAACATAGCTTGTTCTGGAGTTTCGCCGTATTTAATGCCCCCTTGCGGAAATTGCCAAGAGTGTTCTCGCACCCGTTTGCCCCACCATACTTCATTCGTAGGGTTGAGCAGAATGATGCCTACGTTGGGCCTAAAGCCTTCACGATCCAGCATGATGTCCTCAAAACTTTCTGCGGCACCGGTACAACGCACTGTGTTTCAGTATAAATCTTCGCCTAACTGCAGTTTCTAATGGGTTTTGGATCAAAAAACTGTAAACAATGGATGCAGATGCCAACTAATCCTTTAAAATTGAGTTGATTATAACCTTCTCTATTTAAAAAGAATTCATTGTTATGCGCGCAACTCGATTTTTTATTTCAACCTTAAAAGAAGCCCCTGCCGACGCGGAAATTATTAGCCATAAGTTAATGATGCGCGCGGGGATGATAAAACGTCTCGGTTCGGGGATTTACAACTACATGCCGATGGGATTGCGTGTCATCCGCAAGGTCGAAGCAATCGTGCGCGAAGAGATGAATCGCGCTGGCGCTGTCGAAATGCTTATGCCCGTGGTGCAACCGGCGGAATTATGGCAAGAAACTGGCCGTTGGCAAAAATACGGCGCCGAATTAATGCGTATTAAAGACCGTCATGGGCGCGATTTTATTATTCAGCCAACCTCGGAAGAAGTTATTACCGATGTCGCGCGCTCGGACATTAAATCGTATCGCCAGTTGCCGATCAATTTTTACCACATCCAAACTAAATTCCGTGATGAACGTCGTCCGCGTTTTGGCTTGATGCGTGGTCGTGAATTTACGATGAAAGATGCCTATTCATTCGATCGCGACGTGGAGTCGATGAAAAAATCGTATGCCATCATGTTTGATGCCTACGTCCGAATTTTCCAGCGTTTTGGTTTGCAATTCCGCGCCGTGGCTGCCGATAACGGTGCGATTGGTGGAACGGGTTCGCACGAATTCCACGTGATTGCCGACACTGGTGAAGACGACTTGGTCTATTGCCCAACGTCCGATTACGCCGCCAATATCGAAGCAGCCGAAGCGTTGCCGTTGGCTAGCGAGCGCCCAACGCCAACTCAGGCAATGACCAAAGTTTCTACTCCCGGCACGGTAAAGTGCGAGCAAGTTGCTGAGCTGCTTGGAATTGGGCTGCAACAGAACGTAAAGTCGCTCGTTTTCGCCGTTGACGGCAATGAAGAGGGCAGCGTAAAAAAACAACTATGGTTATTGTTGCTGCGCGCCGATCACGAGTTAAACGAAATCAAAATGCAAAAAGTGCCGGGTTTGGCCAATGCACGCATGGCGACAGAGGAAGAAATTATCGAATGGTTTGGTACCGAGCCCGGTTATCTAGGACCGATAGGCGCTAAAAAAGCGCTCAACATTGTGGCTGATCGGACTGTTGCCAACATGAGCGATTTTGTCTGCGGCGCCAATGAAGCTAATTTTCATTTAACGGGCGTGAATTGGGAGCGCGATTTGCCGCTGCCAGCGATTGCTGATTTGCGTAACGTGCAAGCGGGTGATCCTTCCCCAGATGGCAAAGGGGTCTTGGCAATTCAACGCGGTATTGAAGTCGGCCATGTGTTTCAGCTCGGGACTAATTATTCTGAGGCGATGAAGGCGACTTATTTGGACGAAAACGGTAAGCCGCAATTGTTGCAAATGGGCTGTTACGGGATCGGTATTACTCGAATCCTGGGGGCGGCAATCGAGCAGAATTTTGACGACAAAGGCATTGTTTGGCCTACTTCGTTAGCGCCCTTTGAAGTCGTTATTTGCCCGATGGGATATGACCGAAGCGAACAAGTCAAAGCCGAAACAGAAAGCCTCTACAGCGCCTTAGTCGCTGCCGGTGTTGATGTAATCTTAGATGACCGCGGCGAACGTCCTGGTGCGATGTTTGCGGACTGGGAGTTGATCGGCGTGCCGCATCGGGTTGTCATTGGTGATCGCGGTTTGAAAGAAGGTAAGCTGGAATACCAAGGTCGTCGCGATACCGAAGCTACCGCGGTGGTGGTGGCCGATATGGTTGAATTCATTAAGGCTAAATTGGCCGCTTGATCGTAATCCGGTCTCAACCGTCACTTTGGAGTGGACTTGTTCCACTCCTTATTACTTGTGGAAAGTAGTTTTACGCGATCACATGATATCCATGCGTTTTTTTATTGTAGGCCTCCTCAGTTTTGCCTTCTCTGGCCTTGTTTGTGCGGGTAATCAAAAGGAAGAAGCGATGGCCGATTCGGTTCGGTTAGCGCTAGCCAAAGCGGTGACAGATAGCCGCCCACCGAAACCCAACTTCACCGATATAAACGCGCGCCTTGAGTACTTGCGTTGGTTGGCAGAGATGTCGGATCGTCTCAGAAAAAAAATTCCAGATAATCAAACTAGAGTCGAGTTCTTGGAAACGGTTTGGTATGAATCCAAACGTGCTGGATTAGAGCCTGCAATGGTATTGGGTTTGATTCAAGTAGAATCTGGGTTTCATAAATACGCCACCTCGATTGTCGGCGCACGCGGGTTCATGCAAGTTATGCCGTTTTGGTCGCGTGTGATTGGTGATGGTGACGCCAGCAAACTATTTCACATGACGACCAATTTGCGTTATGGCTGCTCGATCTTGCGCATGTATCTTGGAATGGAAGGCGGCGATTGGTATATGGCGCTGGGACGTTATAACGGCAGTCGTGGTCAGTCCGAGTATCCGACGATGGTGTTGGGAGCGTCAAAAAAGTGGGAATATAAAAACGAGAAAAGTGTTGAGGCGAATGGCGTAGGAAAATCGTTAAGCGCGCCGCGTTCATGATGGATTGTTTTAGCAAAATTTAAGTGATTCTGGAAACAAAAACGCCCGCGCGATGCGGGCGTTTTTGTTTGGGGCAAATTCCCAAGAATATTACGACAAGTGTGCTGAGATGAGTTTAGTCATTTCAAACATAGATACTTGCTTTTTACCGCCAAACACAGCAACCAATTTTGCATCGCCATTGATCATGCGTTTGTTTGCTTCGTCTTGCAATTTGTGCTTCTTGATGTATTCCCAGATTTTTTTAGTGACTTCAGTGCGTGGAATTGGAGCTGCACCGATTACGGCTGCTAACACTGGGGATAAAGTCATTGGCTTCATGAAAGCGGAATTTGCTTTTGGAGCTGCTGCTTTTTTCGGAGCGGCGGCTTTTTTAGGAGCTGCTGCTTTTACTGCTTTAGCCGGTGCTGCTTTAGCGGCTGGTTTCTTCGCTGCTGCGGCTGGTTTTTTTGCTGCGGCTGCTGGTTTTTTGGCTGTTGCCATTGTTAAGCCTCCTTGAAAGATGATCGAAAATCTCGGTTAAAAGTAGCTTGAATACGCGGTAAAAAATTACCACACGTCATGCATTGCTTATAGTGGTGTGGTTTTATTGGCCGCGCAAGTGTTTTTTGTATTTTTTGTGCGTATTTTTAACTGATTTTAAAATGATGCGGTTTTTCTGACGAAAAAGTCGCTTTCCCCTAGGAGAAAACGCTAAAAAATAGCGTTTTAACGGTTGGGCATCATGCCCTTCATACTGCGCATCATTTTCATCATTCCGCCGCCTTTTAGCTTCTTCATCATCGATTGCATTTGCTCAAATTGCGCCAACATACGATTGACTTCTTGGATTTGAACTCCCGCGCCGGTGGCGATGCGGCGTTTGCGCGAAGCCTTAATTAGGTCAGGTTTGGCGCGCTCTAATGGGGTCATGGAATTGATAATACCTTCCATGCGGCGCACTTGTTTTTC
This sequence comes from Sapientia aquatica, assembly GCF_004358105.1. Taxonomy (GTDB): domain Bacteria; phylum Pseudomonadota; class Gammaproteobacteria; order Burkholderiales; family Burkholderiaceae_D; genus Solimicrobium; species Solimicrobium aquaticum. The sequence goes on from NZ_SMYL01000007.1 coordinate 155,188, forward strand.
TGCTTGCCCCATGTTCGCGCCGCTGGCGGCTTGCTGCATTTGGGCTGGCAATTTGTCGAGCAGGCCCGAAAGTCCGCCCATTTTTTTCATCTGCGAGATTTGCGCTTTGAAATCGTTGAGGTCAAATTTACCTCCACTTTTCATTTTTTGCGCCAAGTCTTGGGCCGCCGACATATCCATGTTTTTCTGGGCTTCGGCAACCAACGCCAAAATATCACCCATACCCAAAATACGGTTTGCCATACGCGCGGCGTCGAATGCTTCCAGACCATCCATTTTTTCGGATACGCCGGAAAACTTAATCGGAACGCCAGTGATGTGACGCACAGAAAGCGCTGCACCACCGCGTGAATCACCGTCTAATTTGGTCAGCACTATCCCGGTCAATGGCAGTGCTTCGTTGAAGGCGCGTGCTGAATTGACCGCATCTTGTCCGACCATGGCATCGACCACGAACAGCGTTTCGATTGGGTGGACCGCCGCATGAACCGCTTTGATCTCTTGCATCATCGCTTCGTCCACGCCCAGACGACCGGCTGTATCGATGATGAGCACATCGTGGTAGTGCTTTTTGGCGAAATCCAAGGCGGCTAAGGCGATCTCAACCGGCTTATCGGTGGTTTGCGTTGGGAAGAAATCGGCGCCAACTTGTTCTGTTACGCTTTTTAGCTGGGCAATCGCCGCTGGACGATAGACGTCGGCAGAAACGGTTAGGACTTTTTTCTTGTGATTGTCGCGCAAAAATTTAGCTAATTTACCGACGGTGGTCGTTTTACCGACACCTTGTAAGCCGGCCATTAAAATAATCGCTGGCGGTTGCGTCGCAAAATTGAGTTGTGTGGCAGTTGGGCCGAGATCAGCGCCCATCAATGCGGCTAATTCGCGTTGTACGACGCCGACTAAAGCTTGGCCGGGCGTGAGGGAAGAGATAACTTCTTCGCCTAAGGCTTTTTCTTTTACTTTGGCGATAAATTCACGCACCGCAGGCAGGGCGACGTCGGCTTCTAATAAAGCCAAGCGCACTTCGCGCAGCATTTCAGCGGTGTTCGTTTCAGTCAAGCGCGCTTCACCGCGCATGGTTTTGACTACTTTGGCAAGGCGTTGGGTCAGATTGTCTAACATGGCAATAAATATCTCTTCATGAGGAATGCGAACAGCAAAGCGGCATTTTACCTGATGGCGGGTTCAGGACGAAATTTGCGTACTATAAAAGCACAACGGGGTTGGTAGATTTGTTATTTCGCTATTTTTTCTGATGGTTTTGGGATTGAATTGCCTGATTTTTTTACCCGATTTGGAAACCGGTGTTGGCTAACTCTTTATAATGGCGCCGATTGCTCGTTCTGCGCTTGGTGGCTGAGATAATTAATTGGGACATGATTGGTCTCGGTTGAGTTGAGCATTGCTTAGCTAACCTGTTACTTGCGCAAGAGAAAATAATAAAATATTGCAATATTTTCCATTGCAGAACTTCTTCCCCATGTATTTCTTGGTGTAAACTGATTTGATGCAAACTTACTTCACGATTATCGCGGCGGCGCTGTATGCCAGCTGCCTATTTTTGCCCACGCGCCCGCGCTGGTTGATTTCGCTCGTGATCGTTTTTGGCTGGTTATTCCATGGCGCGGCGCTCGGTATGGAGATTAGTTCGCCGGTTGGAATTCGTTTGGGTTTTGCCTTGATGTTGTCGAGTGCATTATGGATTTCGGTGTTCGCGTATTGGCTCGAGAACTGGCAATTGCCGCTAGAAGGTTTGCGATTATTGATCTTGCCGAGCGCGGCATTTCAGGTTTTATTGCCGGTCTTTTTCCCGGGCCAGTTGATTTCCATGAGCGATAAATCGATCTGGTTTCCGGCTCATATTGCCATCGCGTTATTGGCGTATAGCGCGCTCACCATCGCCGCCTTTCACGCTGTGCTGATGACGATGCAAGAGGCGCGTTTGCGCAACCGTGATTCGTTATTTTCCGCGGGCTGGCTCGGTGCTGCGTTGGAGCGTTTACCCGCTTTATTAATGATGGAACGTATCTTGTTTCGGTTAGTGTTGATTGGCTTTGTGTTGCTCAGTTTTACGGTTGTATCGGGCCTTGTTTTCTCCAAAGATGTGTTTGGTGTTGCGATGCGTTGGGATCACAAAACTATTTTTACCTTGCTCTCTTGGATCCTGTTTGGCGTGTTACTAGGCGGTCGCCACTGGCGCGGTTGGCGCGGTAAAACGGCCTTGAGTTTAACCTTATCTGGTTTTGCGACCTTGTTGCTGGCTTATGTTGGCAGTCGATTTGTATTTGAAGTGATTTTGCATAGGAGTTTTTTATGAGGTTGTTGGTTTGGCTGGCGTTTGCTGCATTGGTGTATTTGGCGCTCCGAAGCAGGGCAAGAGCGATGCAGGAGAATTTGCGCCGCGCTGCGCGTGAGCAGGCAAATTCCCAGGCCAACGCGCAAGCTGGCGGAGCCGGCCCGTTCGCGCAACCGCAGCCGCATTCAGCGGCCGCTGAAAATATGGTGGCGTGTTCCTATTGCCAGTTGTATTTACCTGCCTCCGAAGCGATTAATCGCAGCAATGACCATTTTTGCTGTGAAGAACATGCGCAATTGCATGCCGCTGGCGTCCCACATTCAACCGCACCTCATTCATCCGCACCTCATTCACCTTCCAATCCTACCGAATGAAAAGCGCCGATATTCAAAATCCGACACAAACCTTGTGGCGCTCACTACAAACCTTGAGCATTACGCGGGTGCTAATTGCAGCGATTTTGTTGGCCTTGTTGGGATTCAATAACAGTAAATACATTTGGTCGATTGCCCCGATTCTGTATCGCAATATCTCTTTGGTATATTTGATTGGCTCGATCGGCTTTGTTATTTTGCAGCTGAAGTTCAAGCGGTATTTTTTATGGCAGCTTGGCGCGCAGGCGATGTTCGATGTCACGGTTATTTCGGTTTTTTACTTCGTGGCCGGCGGATTAAACAGTAGTTTGGTGATTTTGTATCTGTTCCCCTTGGCCAGTTGCGCAATCTTGGCACCACTTATATGGGCCTTATTTTTATCCTCGCTGGTCACTGTTTATCTGTTGCTGGAAAGCTCGTTCCAAGTTTTACAATCCGGCTCTGAATTCGCATTGTCTTCCGCCGGACTATACGGCGGCACATTTTTTGCCATTGTTTATGCCGTTAATCGCTTGGCGAATCGTTTATTGCGGCAAGAAGAACTGGCGTTACAACACGAGAAAAATTTACGTATTCAGCAAGAAATTAATAAATTGGTGGTGGCCGATATGGGCGACGGATTTATCGTGGTCGACGCCTCAAGTCGAGTCTATGCCAGCAATCCCGCGACCAAGCATATGTTGGGAATGGCGCTCACGCCCGGCATTATCAAATTAAGTGATACGCCGAATTTGCAGCCCATTGCCGACGCTTTTTTTGATTGGCGCAATCAAGTCTCGGATGTGGAAATTGGTTGGGTCAATACGATTGCTTTTACCGCGATTGATTTTAGTGAAGAATCGACGATTAGCGACTCGGTAATGGTCAAAGGCGTGCGGCGCGATTCGGTGACGCATTTGAAATTGCGCTTCGTCAATGTCAACGCTGACTCAGATTCAAACGACGATCGTTACATCATTTTTTTGCAAGATGCGTCCGAGATCGAAAACCAAGCGCAGCAATTAAAACTCGCCTCAATGGGGCGCTTGACTGCCAGCATCGCGCATGAAGTGCGTAATCCACTTTCCTCGATTTCGTATGCCGCGTCATTATTGGGCGAAGATGATTTAAGCCCAGAGCAGGGCGCGCGCTTGGTAAAAATTGTGAACGACAACGTGGTGCGCCTGAATCAATTGATCGAGGATATTTTGCGTTTATCGCGTAAAGCGCAAATCAATGTCGATCCGTTTCCATTAAAGCCGGCTTTGCAGGAAATTGTGCAAGAGTTTCAAGAAACCCACGGTGTGGCTGCCGATGTGATCCAATTATTTTCCCCAGATTCGATTTTGATCCGTTTCGATCCGCTGCATCTACGCGAAGTATTGGTTAATCTACTGACGAATGCTATTCGCTATGCGAGCGGAGAAGCCGGCAGTATTCAATTATTTGTGCTGGCGGATTTGGTCGATAAGCTGGAGCTTCACGTGCGTGACGATGGTCCGGGCATTACCGCCGAAGTGCGGGCGCATCTGTTTGAACCGTTTTACACCACGTCTAGCCAGGGCACCGGATTAGGTTTATATATGGCGCGGGAGCTGTGTTTGAATAACGGCGCACTCTTGGATTACGAATATCGGGTCACTGAATTGGACGTAACGCACGCCACCACCAAAACCAATGGTCGTTTTGTAATTACCTTTGTCAGACCAAAATAGCATGAATCAAACCAAACCACCGTTTCAGGCCTTAGCCTCAACCGCCCCACGCATCTTGGTGGTCGATGATGAGGCGCACATCCGTGAATTATTAGAAATTACCTTTATTAAAATGGGGATGGATGTCGATAGCGCCGAGAATTTAGCCCAAGCGCGGGAGTATTTCGCGCACTATTCTTACTCCTTGGTCTTGACCGATATGCGTTTGCCAGATGGATTGGGTTTGGAATTGGTCGAGGAAGTCGCGCAAAGCGGCAAAAATACACCGATCGCCGTGATTACGGCATTTGGTAGTACCGATAACGCTGTCGTCGCGCTCAAAGCAGGCGCGTTCGATTATGTGTCGAAACCGGTCGCCTTGGACCAATTAAGAAAGCTGGTTAATTCGGCGCTGCAGGTTAGTCAAATTAAAAGCGCATCGGCTCAAATTGCGGTCGTCACGTCCAAGCTGTTAGGGCAATCGCAAGCCATCCAAGAGTTACGGCAGCAAATCGCCCGATTAGCGCGCAGCATGGCACCGGTTTCTATTTGCGGTGAATCGGGCAGCGGTAAAGAGCTGGCGGCGCGCGAAATTCATGCACAGAGCGCGCGCGCCAATAAGCCGTTTGTCGCCGTCAACTGTGGCGCCATCCCCGAAGCGCTAATGGAAGCGGAATTTTTTGGCTACCGCAAAGGCGCGTTCACTGGCGCTACCGAAGAGCGTGACGGTTTTTTTCAAGCAGCTAATGGCGGAACCTTAATGCTAGACGAAGTGGCGGATTTGCCATTAGCCATGCAGGTCAAATTATTGCGCGCCATTCAAGAGCGCGCGGTACGCAAAATTGGTGCCACAGCCGAGGAAGCGGTGGATGTACGCATCATCAGCGCGACCCATCAAAATTTGGAAGAGTGCGTCGCCAATAAACGTTTCCGGCAGGATTTGTATTACCGCTTGAACGTGATTGAGCTTAAATTGCCGGCTCTGCGCGAACGCTTGGACGACGTGCCGATGTTATCGGCTGGGATTTTGCACCGGCTTTCCGGCAAGCCCGTCGTATTGGCACCCGATGCGCTTGCTGCACTGCTGGCCTATGATTTTCCTGGGAATGTACGCGAGTTAGAAAATATTCTTGAACGCGCACTGGCGTTTGCTGGTGACGGCGTCGTTGAGTTGGCCGATTTAGCCTTAAAGCCCTCAAAAACTCCGTCGAGTTCTGCAGCGACCGCCGCTCCGGTCGTCCTAGATTTAGCGCTTGATCCACGCGCTGAGATAGTTGAGCCCAACGTTGAGCGCAGCGCGGCCGCGAGTGCTGCACCATCCTCGGCTCCCGCCGCGCCTGATTCTGCTGAAATCAATTCCACGGCCGATTCCAAAATTGATTCTGGGACCAAGCTACTGCCGACACTGGCGTTTGATGGTTCCGGCGATTTACCGAAATCGTTACCGGCTTATTTGGAGCAGGTTGAGCGGGAAATTATTTTGCGTGCCTTACAAAAAACCCGCTACAACAAAACTCAAGCGGCGGAATTGCTGGGCGTGAGCTTCCGTCAGTTGCGTTATCAAATTCAAAAATTAAAAATTGATGAAGCCGAATAGCCTAGTTTGCCGCGTTCTATGACCAACTCTTTACATCCCACTATTTCTTCCATTGCCAACGGCTGGCTGGCGTCCGCTCAGCGGCAAGATTCGCCGAATTTTGATGCTCGCCCAGTCGATTGTGTGCCGGATTTGCTGGTAATTCACGCGATTAGTTTACCTTTGGGCGTGTTCTCGAATGCGATGCCGGCTCCGTCTTATGTAGAGCAATTATTTTTAAACACCATCGACACTGCCGCGCATAGCGAGTTTGCCTCACTGGCTGGACTGACTGTCTCAGCCCATTTTTTCATCCGACGCGATGGCAGTTTGGTGCAGTTTGTGAGCGCAGACGAGCGCGCTTGGCATGCTGGCGTGTCGCAATTTGCGGGGCGCGAACGCTGCAATGATTTTTCGATAGGGATTGAGCTTGAAGGCTCTGATTTTGTGCCTTTTGAACAGCAGCAGTACGACACCTTGAGTTCACTTACCGCTGCTTTAGTGAGTCACTATCCGATTCGAAATATTGTTGGACACCAAGATATTGCCCCGACCCGAAAGACCGATCCCGGTCCATTTTTTGATTGGTTCAAGTATCAACTTTCCCTCCAAAACTCCTTCCCGTTAGTGCTTGCTAACGCTGCGCTACGCTTTCGCGCTACTAGTTAAAAAAGTCAATTCCCGGTTCACAGAAATTGCAAATTTTCTGCAACAGTATTTTAAAAAAATCAGTTGCATTGTCGAATACAGAGCACTAGAATTAGTCGAAATTATGAATCGACTCACTAGATATAGTGTTTTTTGATCGGTTGTCCGGCAACTGATTAATTACTATAAAACGGGAAGATCTGGCGAGATTAAGCATAATTTGTCAATGTAATTTGTTGGGTCGTAGTGAAATCCCTAGTGGTGATTTGGTGGCTAATTGGGTTGATGTGTTGGTAGATATTTGAGTGGATAGTCGAACCAGATATTAGCCAGTGAATTAAACCAAACACGCCGCCCATGTCCCAACAACGTTGATTAAGTCCGAGTTCCGAGTAACACCGTATTTCCAAAAAATTAATTATAAAATCGAATGGCACATTACCGAATGTGCCGTTTTTCATCACTGTCTCTGGAGGCTAAATGCACTCTTCAATTGAAATTCCAACTTCGTCATCATCCCATCCAACACAGAGCACTCCTGTTGGAATTAACCCTTTAGAGCCAAATAACTCCTTCGCTGAATATCGCATCATTCGTCGTAATGGCGCCGTGGTCAGCTTCGAGCCGTCCAAGATCGCCATTGCGATGACCAAAGCATTTTTGGCTGTTGGCGGCGGACAAGGCGCTGCATCCGCGCGCGTGCGCGAGTTGGTTGAGCAATTAACCTCAGCGGCGGTGTCAGCTTTGATGCGACGTCAACCAAATGGCGGCACCTTCCATATTGAAGACGTACAAGATCAAGTTGAATTAGCGTTGATGCGTTCCGGCGAACACGATGTGGCACGTGCTTATGTGCTGTACCGTTTTAAACGCATGGAAGAGCGCCGCGTTCAACAAGAAACTAGTCATCCGGCCGAACATTCAGAGCACCAATTGCAAGTCTTAGTCGATGGTAAGAGCCAGCCATTAGACGTGCAACAAGTGCGTAACCTGATCAACGCCGCTTGCGTGGGTCTGACAAACTTAGTCGATTCCGAAGCGATTCTGGCTGAGACATTAAAAAATCTGTACCACAACGTGCCGGTAGAAGAACTGTATAAGTCTGCTATTTTGGCCGCCCGCGCCATGATGGAAAAAGAACCGGCTTACACGCAAGTGACTGCCCGTTTGTTGTTACACACAATTCGTCGCGAAGTCTTCGGTCAAGAAGTTTCCCAACAAAACGCCGCTGCCCGTTATGTAACGTATTTCCCAGAATTCATTCAAAAAGGTATTAAGGCTGAATTGTTGGATGCGCGTTTAGCTGAATACGATTTGGCTAAATTAGCGCAAGCCTTGGTTGCTGATCGTGATTTGCAATTCGGTTATTTGGGTTTGCAAACTTTGTACGATCGCTATTTCTTGCACATCGAAGGCAGCCATATCGAATTGCCGCAAGTCTTCTTCATGCGCGTAGCCATGGGCTTGGCTTTGAACGAAGCCGATCGCACCGGTCGCGCTATTGAGTTCTACAACTTGTTGTCCAGGTTCGATTTCATGAGCTCAACACCAACCCTGTTCAACTCAGGTACTTTGCGTTCCCAATTGTCGTCTTGCTATTTGACGACCGTGTCCGATGACTTGGAAGGCATCTACGAAGCGATCAAAGAAAACGCATTGCTGGCTAAATACGCTGGTGGTTTGGGTAACGACTGGACGCCAGTGCGTTCCTTAGGCGCCCACATCAAAGGCACTAACGGTAAATCACAAGGCGTGGTGCCGTTCTTAAAAGTAGTCAATGACACAGCGGTAGCGGTCAATCAAGGTGGTAAACGTAAAGGTGCCGTTTGTGCTTACCTCGAAACCTGGCACATGGACGTGGAAGAATTCTTGGAATTGCGTAAAAACACCGGTGACGATCGCCGTCGTACGCATGACATGAACACTTCTAACTGGATTCCAGACCTGTTTATGAAGCGCGTGATGGAGAAAGGCGAATGGACTTTGTTCTCGCCATCCGACGTTCCTGATCTGCACGAAAAATTCGGTCGCGCATTTGAAACCGCGTACCTAGGCTACGAAGCCAAAGCAGCCCGCGGCGAAATCAAAATCTTTAAAAAAGTACAAGCCTTAGACTTGTGGCGCAAGATGTTGTCGATGTTGTTTGAAACTGGCCATCCTTGGATTACCTTCAAAGACCCATGCAACATTCGCTCACCGCAGCAACACGTCGGCGTGGTTCACTCGTCTAACTTGTGTACTGAAATCACGTTAAATACCAATGACTCTGAAATCGCGGTATGTAATTTAGGCTCAGTCAATTTGCCAGCCCACATGAAAGATGGCAAATTGGATCACGTTAAATTGCAAAAAACAGTACGCACAGCGATGCGCATGTTGGATAACGTGATCGACATTAACTACTACGCCGTGAAAAAAGCGCGTGATTCGAACTTGAAACACCGTCCAGTCGGCATGGGTATCATGGGTTTTCAAGATTGCTTACACATGATTCGCACATCGTATGCGTCTAAAGAAGCCGTTCAATTTGCCGATACGTCGATGGAAGCGGTGTGCTACTACGCGTATTTAGCGTCCACTGAGTTGGCCGAAGAACGTGGTACTTACTCAAGCTATCGCGGTTCATTGTGGGATCGCGGCATCCTGCCGCAAGACTCCTTGAAACTGTTGGCCGAAGAACGCGGCGGTTATTTGGATGTCGATACGACCGAAACAATGGACTGGAGCATTGTCCGTAATCGTATCAAGCAATTTGGTATGCGTAACTCCAACTGCGTGGCAATTGCACCGACTGCGACCATTTCTAACATTATTAATGTGTCAGCTTGTATCGAACCGACTTACCAAAACTTGTATGTTAAATCGAACTTGTCCGGCGAATTCACCGAAATCAACGAATACCTAGTACGTGATTTGAAAGCTCGCGGCATGTGGGATGAAGTCATGATCTCGGATTTGAAATACTTCGACGGTAGCTTGGCGAAGATCGATCGTATCCCAGCCGACTTGCGTGAACTCTACGCGACCGCCTTCGAAGTGGACACGATGTGGATCATCGAAGCGGCATCACGCCGTCAAAAATGGATCGACCAAGCGCAATCGTTAAACATCTACATGGCTGGCGCGTCCGGTAAGAAATTGGATGAAACCTACAAAGCCGCTTGGTTGCGTGGTTTGAAAACAACTTACTACCTGCGTACCATCGGTGCGACCCACACTGAAAAATCAACCACCAAAACCGGTGCATTGAACGCCGTGGCGGTGGACGGCGCGCAAGGTTCGATGATGAGTTCGGCTGGCCCAGCCACTAACGGTGCGGCAGCAGCTCCTGAAACCGACGGTCCAGCATGTATGTTGCGTCCAGGCGATGCCGGCTTTGAAGAATGCGAAGCCTGTCAATAAATTAGTAGTCAGTAAGCTGAGACGGGATAACGAGTGCGTTCTATCTTGTCTCAGCCCAGCGCTTAAATGTCTCACCAATTAATCACCAATTAATTACCAACTTAATAAATAAGCTGGTCAGTATCAAACAAAGGAATGAACATGCTCTCTTGGGATGATGAAGTAACTAGCGCCGCGCCAGCACCAGTGCGCGCAACGCCACCCGCCGTATCGATTCCACCTAGCCCAGTACCCGCCATGCGCGCTCCTGAGCAGGTATTTGCGCCGCCAGTGGCACCAAGCGCCGAACAGCCAGTCGCTGAAGAACAACTCGCTCGCCGCGTCAATGCGGCTGACAAGCGCATCATTAACGGCACTACCGACGTGAATCAGTTAGTGCCGTTCAAGTACAAATGGGCGTGGGACAAATACTTGGCCGGTTGCGCCAATCACTGGATGCCGCAAGAAATTAATATGCAGCGCGATATCGAGCTGTGGAAGAATCCAAACGGTTTGACTCCGGACGAACGCCGCTTGGTCATGCGTAATTTGGGTTTTTTTGTTACCGCCGATTCGCTGGCAGCTAACAATATCGTCTTGGGTACCTACCGCCACATCACCGCACCAGAATGCCGCCAATACTTATTACGTCAAGCGTTCGAAGAAGCGATTCACACCCACGCTTACCAATATATTGTTGAATCCTTAGGTTTGGATGAAGCCGAAGTCTTTAACGCCTACCACGAAGTCGCCTCGATTCGTGACAAGGACGAGTTCCTGATTCCGTTCATTGACGCGCTGACCAATCCTGAATTCAAAACCGGCACGCCAGAGACCGATCAAACGCTGCTCAAGTCGTTAATCGTGTTTGCCTGCTTGATGGAAGGTCTGTTCTTCTACGTTGGTTTCACCCAAATTTTGGCGTTAGGTCGTCAAAATAAGATGATGGGCGCGGCAGAACAATACCAATACATCTTGCGCGATGAATCCATGCACTGCAATTTCGGTATCGATTTGATCAACACGATCAAGATGGAAAATCCGCATTTGTGGACTGCTGAATTCCGCGAAGAGATCAAAGCGTTGTTTTTACACGCCGTTGAGTTGGAGTACCGCTACGCCGAAGACACCATGCCACGCGGTGTACTCGGTTTGAATGCCCCAATGTTCAAAGGCTACTTGCGCTTTATCGCTAATCGTCGCGCGCAACAGATCGGATTGGAAGCATTATTCCCGAACGAAGAAAATCCATTCCCATGGATGAGCGAAATGATTGATCTGAAAAAAGAGCGTAACTTCTTCGAGACACGCGTCATCGAATATCAAACTGGCGGCGCGTTGAGTTGGGAATAAATTGGATTTGACTTCGCGTTGAAGTGGATTAAACTTCACGCGATTTCAAAACTAATCAGCAGAATTTTTTTGAGTGGCGATTTTTTTGAGCGCGAAAACGTTTTAAAAAAGCGTCAAAAAAAAGCAGCGCGAATATTTTTTTTCTGTTTTTTCAAAAAAAATCATCACATTCTTAAAAAAAAGTTTTACTATTCGGAAATTGCAGCGTATTTTGATAGATATAAAAATCGGATTCAAAAATACGCTGCAAAAAAAAGCACCGAACAAAAAGGGATTAGAAGTAAAAAGTAAGTTGGGAAGACGACAGTCAAAATAAAAATAACAAAGAAACTGGACAAGCAAGCGAGGCCATCATAAACAACAATGAACATACAAATCTCAATTTTAGAATTTGCCGCCCTGCCTAATTAATAGGCATAGCGGCTTTTTGCTTTGTTCATTCGGTTTGTTTTACAAATACTTTCCTACATGAGTCCGATGACTGATGTAGGGCGATTCTGACAGTAGTCGGCAAATTCCGGAGCAAATGCTTGCTCGCGATCGATATCTGCTGGCAGAAAAGCCGAAGTGTCAAACTGCATAGAGAAACCTTGGCAGCAGTTTGGCAGGTGCCCAATTCATTAGCGTATACGCAGCACGGGTTTGCGCCGATGAATAATCCGCTTTAATCATTGCTTTTTAGAAGTGCGTGATGGCTAAAACGGGTTTTAATCTTGTGTATGTGTTTCTTTCCAACTTTAAGTGAAGGACAAAAAATGTCTACAGCATCTAAACCAGCAAAGAAAGCAGCCGCTCCTAAAAAAGCCGCCGCTCCTAAAAAACCAGTAGCAGCTAAAGCCGCCGCTAAACCAGTTGTTAAAGCCGCCGCTAAACCAGCAGCTAAACCAGCAGCGAAAAAAGTAGCCGCTAAACCAGCAGCAAAAGCAGCTGTTAAAAAAGTAGCCGCTAAGCCAGCCGCAAAAGCAGCAGCTAAGCCAGCAGCTAAACCAGCAGCGAAAAAAGTAGCAGCTAAACCAGCAGCAAAAGCAGCTGTTAAAAAAGTAGCCGCTAAGCCAGCAGCGAAAAAAGTAGCCGCTAAGCCAGCAGCAAAAGCAGCTGTTAAAAAAGTAGCCGCTAAACCAGCAGCGAAAAAAGCCGCCGCTAAGCCAGCAGCAAAAGCAGCTGTTAAAAAAGTAGCCGCTAAGCCAGCAGCGAAAAAAGCAGCAGCTAAGCCAGCAGCAAAAGCAGCTGTTAAAAAAGTAGCCGCTAAACCAGCAGCGAAAAAAGCCGCCGCTAAGCCAGCAGCAAAAAAAGCAGCAGCTAAGCCAGCAGCGAAAGTAGCCGCTAAACCAGCAGCGAAAAAAGCAGCCGCTAAACCAGCCGCAAAAAAAGCAGCAGCTAAGCCAGCAGCGAAAGCAGCAGCTAAGCCAGCAGCGAAAGCAGCAGCTAAGCCAGCAGCGAAAGCAGCCGCTAAACCAGCCGCGAAGAAACCAGCCGCAAAAAAAGCGGCGGCTAAGCCAGCCGCAAAACCGGCCGAAGCTAAAGAAGCTAACAGCGTGATTGCCCCAACAGCAGCTTGGCCATTCCCGACAGCGACTCCACGCCCACAATAAGCGTTTAGTTGATGTCGCCTGATTTAGGTCAGGACGCAAACCTGCTATGTAGCGATGCATAGCAGGTTTTTTTACGCCCTAATCGAGACCAGCGGTGGCCACAGACACCATGAATCGCCTCGACATAAATTGTTCTGAAGGCCGTTAAAAATGGCATCTACTCGTTATACTACCGACTTCGTTTGTGCTATTTGCCGCAAGCTCATGTGATATTGCCCAAGGAGTTAATTTTGCTATACAACCTGTTTAGTCTAGTGCTCGATACCGTTACTGGTTTATTTGCGGGCGTGTTGCTGCTGCGATTTTGGATGCAAATTGTCCGCGTGCGGCCACCGCAACCGGTTGCTCAATTTACCTTTCAGCTAACCGATTGGTTGGTCAAGCCGATGCGGCGCGTGATTCCCGGTGTGGGTGGGTTTGACTGGGCCAGCTTTGTCGGTGCGTACTTGATAGCGCTGCTATGTACGGCGATCAAGGTCTGGATTTTATTGACGACGTTGCCTAGCGCCGTTTTTCTACTGGCCTTAATCAGTGTGGCGCAGTGGATTATTTATGGTTGGACCGCGTTATTAATCTTGGAAGTGATTTTTAGTTGGGTTAATCCGCATGCGCCATTAGCGCCGTTTGTCCGCGCATTGAATGATCCGTTGTTGAAGCCGATTCGTCAGATCGTGCCTTTGTTGGGTGGCTTGGATATTTCACCGATGATCCTGTTTTTGCTATTGCAGGTGGCCAGTAAGGCGTTGATGTATGTTTCTGGGTCGTTCGGTTCTTTGCTCATTTAACCAAGTCTTGGCTAGCCGTTGCTTCGCCGCGGCGTCGGGTTGCAAACTATAACTTACCCAAAGGTTAGTTAGCGCTCGATTTCTTATCCGATTTCCTCCTACTTGAACTCCTTTATCCCACCGTTAGCGTAGATGCGCTAACGGTGCCGGCCTTTCTCTGTCATGTCGGTTTGCTTGGATGTCACTGTTGAATTGACTCGAATTTACATTTGTGGTTTTCCGGTGTGCTTGGGCCTAAATAATTGGTATTTTTATTTTTACGTACTAGCCTTAAATAAGGTGTCGGCGTTTTTATCCTTGTTATTCCTGCGCCGAGTCGATGTCATTGATTCTCAATTCAAGTGCTGTAGTTAGGGGAGGCAAATGATGAAAAAGAGTATTACTGGGCTAATTATTAGTCTGTCACTTTGTGTGATTTACAACCCAGTTTGGGCTGATTTTGTGGTGGTCGTCAATCCCAAGAGTCCAACGACTGCTATCTCCAAAGATCAAATTGCCCAATATTTTTTAGGCAATACCAGCACTTTTACACCTATCGATTTGGCCGAAGGTTCACCAATTCGGGTTGAGTTCTATAAGACCATTACTGACAAAGACCCTTCGCAGGTGCGAGCTATTTGGTCTAAGTTAGTGTTCACTGGCAAAGCTAAACCACCGAAACAATTTAGCTCCAGTGATGAAGTCAAAAAGCAGGTGGGTAGCGATATTAATGCTATCGGTTACATCGAAAAGGCGGCGGTTGATTCGACTGTCAGAGTTATCTATCCAGCTAATTGACCTGCCATAAAAGAGGCCAACACGATGAATACCAGAATCAAACCAAACGTCAGCCAAGCCGACCATTCCGCGCAACGAGGAGCTCTAAAAATGAACAGAATTATGTCATTCTTGGTGTTGCTACTAATTTTACTGTTTCATCCTTTCGTCCATGCGATTGACTTAGATGACAGTGGCTCGTTTACCGCCACCGGATTTTACGATTTAACGGGTGCCAAAGTGCTCAGTGGTTCAGCACAGGGCAGCAGTGCCGCTTGGATGTATCAACAATGGCATTGCCCATGCACGATTCAGAATTGGGAATATGTTGGGGTGTACGAAAAAAGCAAAGGCTTTCAGATCGATCAAGAATCGCTAGTTGGTGTGCAATTGCGTAAAGAATTTACACCGAATTTCTCCGTCACCGGCCAATTTGTAATGCGCGCACAAAATCCTAATAATGGGTCTAGCCCGTCGGTAGATTGGCTGTATGCCTCGTGGAGTCCGAGTGCCGATTCGCCCATTACGGTGCAAGCAGGGCGGTTGCGGATTCCTCTGTATTACTACAGCGACTATTTATATATTGGCTATTCCTATCCTTGGGTGAGGCCGCCGCCAGATGTGTATGGTTGGCCAATTTATGCCTATGACGGTGCAAATATTAGCTACCACACCCAATTGGGATCGTCCGCTTGGTCGATGAACGCCAGTGCGTGGGTGGGTAAATTTAAACAGACCTATGACGCCTATGACTCATTAATTTATAACGCTGCGCCAACCACCGAAACATGGGATCACATGGTGGGCGGTTATGTTTCTGCCACCAATAGTATTTTTGACGTACGTGCGATGGTGATGAAGTACCGCGATACGACTGAAATTTATTACACCGGCACACCGACAACTGGAGTGAGCAACTTATTCACTCGGATTGAAGGTTTATCGGCCAATATGGATTATGAGAATTGGTTGGTGCGCGCTGAAATTGATCGCTATCAGCAAGTCAGCGCTGCAGTGAATATCGACAATATTTATAAATATAATTTGTTTGGCGTAGGTTACAAATGGGGCGATTTCACACCGATGATTACCCATTCTCAATACACGACTGTTGCGCAAAATCCTGCATTGCTCCAATTTATTGAAGCGCAAAGTACTAATTCATTAGTGGTGCGATGGGATTTCCGCGCTAACACGGCGTTGAAGGTGCAATACGATGACAATAAGGATAAGTCAAAATACCCGTATCCTTTCTTCGGTGATTCCCGATTATTGTCGGTATCGTTGCAAGGGACTTTCTAGCTTAGTAGATCAGAGTTGCAAGGTTGGGATTGGTTAGGCGTTGTTCAAATGCTGAGCCAATCCCATTGTTTTTGCCCGCAATGAACGTTGCGGCGGGACTATTTTTTCATTCCCAATTCAGTCAAGCGCTCGTCGAGATAGGATTGCGCTGTGTAGCGTTTGGACAGCACCACGTCTGGCCGAGGATGCAAAAATAGGGGCAACGAAACGCGCGACTGGGTAGCAGCCACGCCGCTAGGGTTGAGTACCCGATGTACCGTCGATGGGTAGTAACCGTTGGACGCCTCATCGAGCATGTCGCCGATATTGACGATCAACATCCCAAAATCGCAGGGCACATCGTGCCACTGCCCGTCTTTGGCAATCACTTGCAGTCCGGCTTGGGTGGCTGCGGGCAGGATGGTGAGCAAATTAATGTCGCCGTGCGCGGCGGCGCGCACAGCGCCCGGATCTTCGTCACCTTGTAATGGCGGATAGTGCAATACGCGCAGCAGGGTTTGCTCTGAGTGGCGAATCATGTCAGGCAAAGGCATGGAATAGGCCGCCTGAATGTCAGGTGGGGTAAAGCGTTCCACCCATTCTAATAATTCGCCCGCCAAGGCCGAACCTTGTTGGTAATAGGTGCGAGCAGCATCGGAGACTTCGGTTGGAAAACGTCCGTGCGGGTAAATATGAAAAAACTCTTTTAAATCCTTTTTGCTAAATCCTTTGGCGGTTTCAGAGACTTGCGGTGAAAAGTAGCCATCAAATTTAACCGGATCAAACGGGTAATTAAATTTAGCGGAGCTGTTAAAAAAGGCTAACCACTCCGCATAAATGTGTTCGACCAAGGCTTGCGACAACGGATGATGCGTTAATACCCCAAAGCCGGTCTGATGCAAGCTGGCACAAAACTCTTGCGCGGCGTTGGGGGAACGGTAATCAACGGGTTGGATTAGCATTGCTTGGTTGCCGTCAATTAGCTCACGATTAATGGAGTTTTTAACCAATCACCACCTAAGGTGGTTTCGATTAAGTTGATACAGCCTTCCACATCGACTTGCATACAGGCGCGTGTTACTGGTTTCTCTGGTTCCCAACCCGGTTGTGGGTAGAACAACTTACCGTGTCGGTCCATCATAGTTTGTCCGTTGCCAAAGCCTTCTTTGGCGACGCGGATGCGGCCTTCTTGGGTTTGGAATAATTCCGGCGCGACTAAATAAACAAACGCTAAAACGTCATGGCCGAAACACGCGTGTCCGAGTTCTGGGCGAATCGCGCCATAAAAATTGCAATAAAAATGTACCGCATGACGCAAGGTCGTCATTGCTAAATGCTGATTGTGTTTGTTTGCTAAAGCATCAAAAAAGCTTGATGGCAAGACCACGCGATGCGTCACATCCAATCCAACCATGGTTAAATTCCAGCCCGCGGTAAAGACTAAATCGGCTGCATCAGGATCATTCCAAACGTTGGCTTCAGCAACTGGCGACACGTTGCCCGGCTCAATTACGGTACCAGCCATTAACACCACTTGCTTTAATAGCTTAGGCAAATTGGGTTCCAGTTTTAAGGCCAGACCAAGATTGGCTAAGGGCGCCACCGCGACCAAGGTAATTTCACCCGGATGTTGACGTGCCATGTTGACGATGTATTCGGCGGCGCTGCAAGATTCGGCGTGTGCGTTGATGGTGCTGCGTGACGGCAGGTTGCCTAAACCGTCATCACCGTGAATAAAGCCCGGTGGTGTGCCCGGTGCTTTGGCCAGCGGAACCAGCGCGCCGCCTGCAACCGGAATATCGTAACCAGCGATGCGGGTTAAATACAGCGCATTTTCGGTGGCTTGTTGAACGGTGACGTTACCAAAAATCGAGGTGATTCCAAGGACGTCGATATCTGGGTGAGCTAGTGCAAAGTACAATGCCATTGCGTCGTCCACGCCTGGGTCGGTATCAAAGATAACTTTATGTTTGGCTGCCATGTTGAGTCCTTGGTCAAAGTGAATCGATTTAAATGTGGTGGCGCTATTTTAGCGGGATTGATTATTCTGCGCTGCTTTGAAGTGTTCCAACTCAGTGCGATTAGGGATGGAACTCTGCGCGCCCAATTTAGTGACCGTCAACGCAGCGCAATATTGGGCTTCTTCAATCGCTGCGTGCAAAGCTAATCCTTGACCAATCGCGTGGGCAAATGCGCCAACAAATGTGTCGCCTGCTGCCGTAGTGTCGATGGCCTTCACTTTTAAGGCTGGAAAATGTTCACTGGGCTGCGTCGCTTTGGTCGCGCAAACGCCGTGTTCGCCCATAGTCAGCAATACACATCGCACGCCTTGGGACAATAACTGGCGGGAAGCGCTCTGCGCGCTGCTTAAATCGGTGACGGGGATTTGGCTGAGTTGCCCGGCTTCGGTCTCGTTGACCACCAGATAATCAATCTTGCCCAACAAACCAACTGGTAATTCAATCACTGGTGCCGGATTGAAAACAACTTTTACGCCATGCGCATGCGCTAAATGAATGGCGGCCTCTACCGTATCTAACGGGGTTTCACATTGGCAGATTAATAAATCCGCTTCGGTGATTGCAGACCTAGCTTGTTCGATATGTTGCGGTGAAAGCTTGGCGTTCGCGCCGGGTGCGATCACGATGATATTTTGTGCGCGATCATCCACCATGATTCCAGCCACGCCCGTGGCGCAGTCGGCGATGATGCTGATGTGATCGGTCTTGATCTGATCGGCTTGCAGACCGTGCAATGATTGCTGACCGTAAGCGTCATCGCCCACGCAAGCAATCATCGTTGTTTTAGCGCCTTGCCTAGCAGCGGCGACGGCTTGATTGGCGCCTTTGCCGCCCGCGATTTGCACAAACTGGTGTCCAGTGATTGTTTCGCCGGTTACAGGGATGCGCGGCGTGCGGAAGACCAAATCCATATTAATACTGCCAACGACGGTGATCTTGGGAGATGGCGACATGACGATTCTTTCGTAACGGGGGTTTGGCGGGTAGGGCGTTGGACTTAATTTAGCAGCTTGATACAAGACTGCTAAAATGAATTTAATTGGCGCGGTCAGCAAATGCTAGGCAAGCTTGGAGTGTAAGCATCGACTTGCCGGTGCAATTTCTGTTCCGCGCTGAGGCGATTTAATCTTAGGGATAAAAAATCGCGACCACAAAATCCGACGCTTTTAACTGCGCAACTTCAAAGTACATTTTGACAGATTGCTCTTGATTGGCTTGGAATCCCGTTTGTATGTCACGCGCGTTGGCGAGGTAATCGGCGGGCGTAAAGACGCGGCGCAAGATCGCTTGTTTTTGCGTGTTTTTTAACGTCAATTCAATATTGGGCCATTGTTGCGGCAGATTGCTGCGGTTGTGCAGCAGCATGCTTAATTCAAACGTATTGTCATGCGGTAGCGAATGCAGCTCGTCGGCTTCGTAGCTGAGCGCATCAATTTGCGCAGGCAGTTTTATTTTGCATTGGGCGTAGCTGCATAGCGTAACTAAAGTATCTTTGCTAGCCGGATACATCGCGGCGATCAGATCGCGGAATTGGTAGGTTGCCTGACCAATTAACAGCAATAACATGCAGACTGTGCCGGCGCTGAGCAGCAAAAGTGTTCGTTTTTTATTCTTGGCTTGGCGAATAAAGCGCAGTTGGTCAATGTTGTCCAAGTCGTCTTCGCCATTGCTTTCCGAATCGCTCAGCGCACCTTCTTGTTGCGCGTAATCTAACAGCACATCGTCGGCTACTCGCGGCGTATTATGGGTTTCGTCAAATTCGCTGAAAGCCGGCGCAACGACAATCGTTTCGTCGTGCTTGCTGGTTGCGGCAGGACTCGGAGCGGAATACAACGAAGGTTCAATAGCCGTAAAGCCAGGCAGAGCGGACAATTCACTCGACTCGCTATTTTTAGCTAACAGCTCACCTTGCAGATCGGCATCTAACAAGGCTTGCACCTCCGCTTCCAATTGTGCCTTGGTGCGTGAGCCGATTGTTCCAATGATGGAATCGACCGAATTGCTAAACGAAGTCGCAGGGTCAGGTTCGGCCACTAGCTGGGGTTCGACGCGGTGAGAAAAATCGGACGCCGAAAGTGAAGAAACAGCCGTCGAGTCGAGTGCTGGTGCCGAGGCGATTCCGGGTAGGTCAAACTCAAGATCGTCAACGCTGATTTCTTTGGCTGCAGTTGCCGGAGTCGGAACAGCGATAGCTTCGTGTTGCGCTGGAACGGGCGTGCTTGGTTGTCGAATAAGCGGCGCTGAAGACTCAGCTGCGGATTGCGCGGGGCTTGTTGCTTCTACAGCGGCAGGTACAACTGGTTTAGCTGGTGTTGTTGCAGGAACATGGACAGGATTCGGCGCAGGAGTTGGTGCAGAAATTGCTGCTGATGCCGGTACCGAACTTGCACTCGCAAGGGCCGAGACCGGCGTGGTCAAACTTGGATTAGTGCCCGCCAGATGTTCGATGCCATTAAAAATTTGTTGGCAAACCCCACAACGAACTAAGCCTGCTTGTAACTTGAGCTGGTCGTTAGCGACGCGAAAGGTGGTTTTGCAATGAGGGCATTTAGTGGCTAACAGCATCGTGTTTAATGTCGGCTAAATGGAGTCTGAACTTGGTCGCGTACCATGCAAAGCAACCCAACCGTCGCGTTCTTGCCAAACAGTGAGTTCAATGAAAGGTGCGTAGGCGGCGGCCACTTCGTCCGCTTGACGCTCTAAAACGCCCGATAAAACCAGGCTGCCGCCTGCGGCAACTTTGGCTGACAACATCGGAGCCATGAGTTTAAGTGGGTTGGACAGGATATTGGCCACCACAACATCGTAGCTGCTAGTCGATACTTTATTCGGTAGGGAAAATTCAATCTCGCATTGATTACGCACGGCGTTGAATTCGGCAGACGTAATCGCTTGCGGATCAATATCAACGCCTTCGACTTTGCCTGCGCCCAGTTTTTTAGCGACCATCGCCAAAATACCGGAGCCGCAGCCGTAATCCATGACGGTTTTATTAATCGGCGCATGCGCTTCCAACCATTCCATGCACAGACGCGTGGTCGGATGGCTGCCGGTACCGAAGGCTAAACCAGGGTCAAGTTCCAACACGATGGCCGTCGGATCCGGCGCACTATGCCAGCTCGGCACCACCCAAATGCCTTTGCCGATCAACATCGGTTCAAATTGCGATTGAGTCAGGCGCACCCAGTCTTGGTCGGCTACCGAGCGCAAAGTATGGGGTGGAATAGGCATGCCGCAGTGATTGGCAGCGAGTTCGACTAATTCAGCGTGATTGAAATCGGTGGGAGTCAACGCCACCACGCGGCTGCGTTCCCAAGCGGATTCTTTGGGTTCCATGCCCGGTTCGCCAAACAGCGGTTGCTCAGCGTCCGTGCCTTCATCGGCATCTTCAACCGATACCGATAAGGCGCCGAACTCCATTAACGCATCCGAATAGTTTTCCGCTTGCGCCAATGCCACTTCAACCACGATTTCAATCCAACTCATGCACTTCCCTTTGATAAATTGCGTACTGCGTAGTCAACTTCTAATGTGACTGCTTATTTCTTCGATGCTTTGGCAGATAAATCCGGCTTTTCGGCCAGTTTATGTTCCAAATAGTGAATGTTGGTGCCGCCTTCGATGAAGCGAGCATCCACCATTAATTCACGGTGCAATGGGATGTTTGTTTGGATACCTTCGACCACCATTTCGGACAACGCAATTTGCATGCGGCGAATTGCTTGTTCGCGGTTAGCGCCATAGGCAATCACTTTACCGATCATGGAATCGTAATGGGGTGGCACAAAGTAGCCATCATAGGCATGGGAATCCACACGGATTCCAGGGCCACCGGGGACGTGCCAAGACGTGATTTTGCCCGGCGATGGAA
The DNA here is from genome assembly GCF_004358105.1 of Sapientia aquatica. Lineage (GTDB taxonomy): Bacteria > Pseudomonadota > Gammaproteobacteria > Burkholderiales > Burkholderiaceae_D > Solimicrobium > Solimicrobium aquaticum. The sequence goes on from NZ_SMYL01000007.1 coordinate 176,795, forward strand.
TAAATTTAAACGGGTCTTCAGCATTGATACGGCATTCGATGGCATGACCACGGAAGACGATGTCGCTCTGTTTAAAGCGTAATTTTTCGCCGGCAGCGATGCGGATTTGCTCTTGAACGATGTCGATGCCAGTGATCATTTCGGTCACAGGATGTTCAACTTGGACGCGGGTATTCATTTCGATGAAATAGAATTCGCCGTTTTCGTACAGGAATTCAAACGTACCAGCGCCGCGGTAGCCCATTTTGCGACAGGCTTCGGCGCAGCGTTCACCGATTTTTTCGATGATTTTGCGTGGGATATCCGGTGCTGGTGCTTCTTCTAACACTTTTTGATGACGACGCTGCATCGAGCAATCGCGTTCACCCAACCACACTGCATTGCCAAACGTATCAGCCAATACTTGAATTTCAACGTGGCGTGGATTTTCCAAGAATTTTTCCATATAGACTTCTGGATTACCAAATGCCGCGCCCGCTTCGGTTTTGGTCATCGTGACCGCATTGAGCAACGCTGCTTCGGTGTGCACCACGCGCATACCGCGTCCGCCACCGCCGCCCGCTGCTTTAATAATGACTGGGTAGCCAACTTTACGCGCTGTTTGGACGATGTCTTTTGGATTATCTGGCAAAGCGCCGTCTGAACCGGGAACGCATGGAACGCCAGCGATAATCATGGCTTGCTTGGCAGAGACTTTGTCGCCCATTAAGCGAATCGATTCGGAGCGCGGGCCGATAAAGACGAAACCGGATTGTTCTACCCGTTCAGCAAAATCAGCGTTTTCGGACAAAAATCCGTAGCCCGGATGAATAGCCTGGGCATCGGTCACTTCGGCTGCACTAATGATAGCGGGCATACTTAAATAGCTCAGTGACGATGGGGCAGGTCCGATACAAACGGATTCGTCAGCCAATTTAACGTATTTGGCTTCGCGATCGGCTTCGGAATGCACGACCACAGTTTTAATGCCCATTTCTCGGCACGCGCGCTGGATGCGCAATGCAATTTCGCCACGATTGGCAATTAGAATTTTTTCAAACATGGTATGTAATGACAATCTCAGGATAAAGCAGGTGGCCAGGAGCCTAGGTATGTCTCTGTGGCGCGACTCGTATAAGTGCTACCACAGCGACGGTATACAAAGCATTAGTGCGCAATGTGACTAGTGCAGAGTACTTTTAAGGCTACGCAACGACAAATAACGGCTGACCAAATTCTACTGGCTGACCATTTTCAACTAATATTTGTTTGATAACGCCAGAGAAATCGGATTCGATTTCATTCAACAACTTCATCGCTTCAATAATGCACAGTGTGTCGCCTTCTTTGACGGATGTGCCAATTTCAACAAATGCTGGATTGCCAGGAGACGAGGAGCGGTAGAACGTACCAACCATTGGAGATTTGACGATATGACCTGTTGGAACTTCGGCCACGGCGGCTGGGGCAGTGACCGGGGCAGCGGCTGGAGCTGGTGCGGAGCCGACGCCAAAATTGGCTTGCTGCATGGGTTGCTGCGGCATGTACATTACTTGTTGTGGTTGTTGCGCTGAAGCCTTAACGATGCGAACTTTCCCTTCGCCTTCTGTCACTTCGAGTTCAGAGATGTCTGACTCAGCAACCAAGTCGATCAGCGTTTTTAACTTACGTAAATCCATGTATTTCTCCATTTTGTCTTGGATATGTTTTTTCTGAATCGCCGCAATTATAAGGTAATTGGCAGCAGATAAAAGAATTTAATGTTTTTGCAGCGCAAAATCTATTGCTAAACGGTAACCTTCAGCGCCCAACCCACAGATCACACCCAGTGCGATTTCGGACAAAAAAGAATTGTGCCGAAAGGCTTCTCTTTGATGCACGTTGGAAATATGAACCTCAATAAAAGGAATCGCCACGCCCGCCAGCGCGTCTCGCAATGCGACGCTGGTGTGGGTCAATCCGCCAGGATTGATCACGATGAAATCGACATTGTGCTGTTTGGCAGCATGAATGCGATCAATTAAGACGCCTTCATGGTTGCTTTGGAGAAAGGATAATTCCGCACCTGCAGCCTTAGCCTGAGCTTGTGCCGCTTGTTCAATATCACTGAGGGTGGTGGAGCCATAGACCTGTGGTTCACGGGTGCCGAGTAAATTCAAATTCGGTCCATTTAACAGTAAGAGGTTTTTTGCCATTAATGAGTGTAAAAGATGGTTTTAAAAAGCAGAATAAAAATAAATCCGAGTCTTGCGCATGTTTCAAATAAGCAAGCATTAGACCGAATTTGAGCCAACTATCGAGTTCGTTTAATGACGATAGCGGCACTTTGCCACTTCAAAGACCGATTGGCAAGAAAAAAGACGTTAAAAATTACTATTAGGAAAGTGAAATTGCGATATTTATTATTATTTACATAATTTTTATTGATTTTAGGCAACAAAGTGATTGTTAATGCATTTAAATCTCTCAATCAATATTAGAGTTGAGGCCCTATTCTGTTTCGGTGCTTTTTATTATTTTTTATGCATTTTTTTGAATGGATAGGCCACTGCCAATCCGGCTCTAGACCGAAATGAGCTTGAAGTATTCGGGTTTAATTTGAGCAACAGGTGTTCGACGTCGTATTGACATAAATTGTGTAAAAAACACATCATTTTCCACTTTTAAATATGTTTTATTAAATTAGGTAGTTAAAATTGCAAATTAATTATTTTAATGGCAATTCAATGGGGGAGTAAATGAGAAGCTTATTGGGACTAGCTATGCTTATTTTTGGGACTACATTTTTCGCTGCGCCGGCGTTGCAAGCAAGCGAAATGGCGTTTTCGGGCGAAATTACCAACATCACCTGCTCGGTCAAAATAAACGGCATTGCCGGTCCGTTAGTCATCTACTTACCCACTGTAAAGGTGTCTGATTTGCCGACCCATAATTCAACGGCGGGTACGACGGAATTTATCGTTGAGCTGTATAACTGCTCTGAAATCTACCAAGGCTATGTGAAAGTGGCGAGTTTGCCGATAAAAGTGATGATTCCGGGTATCGCAGGTTACCCGGGCGGTCCGGGCAATCCAGCTCACTACCTTCCCAACATGGCAACGGTTAATGCCGCTAAAGGCGTGCATTTTTATTTGGAAGCGCAATACTGGGACGGATCGTGGGGCTCTATTTACGCGCCTTATGGAGACAAACTATTGGGCGTGTTGGTCGATCACTTTCGACCAGGTATGCGAGATATGGTCAAGAAGGGGCGAGTGTCGTATGTGCGTGATACTACGCCAGAAACTGGTAGCGTGGAGCTGGTGGCTGGAGTGGTTCAATCGGCAGTGCAATATTCATTGGTTTACGATTAATCCGGTGAATTTAGCGTTCAAAATACAAAAAAGCAGCTCAAAGGCTGCTTTTTTGATTCGGTGACCCAGAGCATAACGGGCTTACGGCAAAGTAGAAGATCCCATGCGTCGCACAATCAAATCGGTGCGTTTTTGTAAGTAGCTTGAGCCGCGATTAACATCGTAATAGCGCGGATTGGGCAACATCACTGCTAAGCGCGCCGCTTGGGCTGGGCTTAAGTTAGCCGCCGAAATCCCGTAATAATGGCGTGACGCGGCTTCTGCGCCATACACGCCATTGCCCCATTCGACCACATTCAAATAAATCTCAAAAATCCGCTCTTTATCCATGGCCGCTTCCAGCATAAAGGTAATGATGAATTCTTCCCCTTTGCGGATATAACTGCGCTGACCGGACAAAAACAAATTCTTGGCTAATTGCTGAGTAATGGTGGAGCCACCAGAAACGACGCGGCCTTTTTTGCTGTTCTTTTGGTAGGCCTTTTCCATCGCATTCCAGTCAATGCCATCGTGTTCTCTGAAATTAGCGTCTTCGGACGCGATAATGGCCCGTTTTAAATTATTGGAAATACGGTCGTAAGACACCCATTGTTTTTGCAACTGCGCGTCGGGTTTGGTTTCGCGAATAATGGCCAGTTGGTGGCGCATGAACGAGGTGGAGCTGGGATTATGGCTAGTCCACCACAGAATCAATGCAAAAAAGTAGCACTGAATCAGAATGAACAGCAGCACTAAGGCCAGCAAAATCCGTTTAATTAATTTCATCATGGGTGCTGCTTTAATAAAGCATCGGTAGCGGGCTTAACACCGCGCCACAGATAAAAAGCTTCGGCTGCTTGTTCGACTAGCATGCCCCAACCATCGCGGGTTGTCGCACCTTGCGCGGCGGCGTGCTGCATGAAGACCGTTGGCTGGTTGCCATACATCATGTCATAGGCGAAACAGTTGGGAGAGAATACGGATGCCGGAACAGGCGGCACTTCGGCGTTGATGCTGGCGGAAGTCGCGTTGATGATGAGGTCAAATGCGCCGTTGACCGCTTCAAACGAGCTAGCCAAGACGTTCCCAAAGGGTTGAAATTGCGTCGCTAATTCTTCTGCCCGCGCGACTGTGCGATTGGCAATGACGATTTGTGCGGGTTGGCATTCAAGTAAGGGAAGCAGCGCGCCACGTGCTGCTCCGCCAGCGCCCAAGAGCAAAATACGTTGACCAGTTAAATTAACGCCAGCGTTGTGCACAATATCGTTGACCAAGCCGCAACCGTCGGTGTTGTCACCAATAATGTGGCCTGTTTTAAAAAGTAGCGTATTGACCGCGCCAGCGGCTTTCGCGCGTGGAGTTAATTCCGTGCACAGGGCGAACGCTTGCAATTTAAATGGCAAGGTCACGTTTGCGCCTTTACCGCCTTGGGCGATAAATCCATTCACCGTTGTATCGAATTCATCTAACGGCGCAAGCAATGGTCGGTAATCCAAATTTTGCTGAGTTTGTTGCGCGAAATGGGTATGTAAAAATGGCGATTTGCTATGGGCAATCGGATTGCCGAGCACCACATAACGGTCTTTGCTTGAACTCATTTTGCTTTGCCTCCACCGCGTTCCGCGATGTCGGTGATGAGATCTAAATCGCGGGTAAATTTAAAGCGGGTAATCACAATCCATAAATCGTCTTTGTCGGTCGAGCGCATATTGGCGGGGAAATTACCAAACGGCGCGGAGCGGCGCACGATTTTGATGGCGGCGCGATCAAGTGCTTTATTGCCCGACGATTTCTCAATACGCGGGCCGCCTTCTTTTTCGTAAATCGTGCCGTCTTGGAAAATCGGAATATAGACGATCAATTCGCCATATAATTTCTCGCCATTTTTTTCGGGGAACTGCATGGTGCCAACGTCTTCAATCTTTTTCTGCATAGCCTTGTAATACATCGCATAGCCAACCGCCTTGGTGCTTGGCGTAATGAATGTTTTACGTGGGCGCTTGTTTTGATCTTCGATGGTTTGCGCGATCTCGGCCGCCATGCGGGTGATGGCTTTGTTGGTGTCAACTTCGTCGTCGCCGCTAATGACTGGCTTGGCAGTATCGTTTTTGCGCTTATCTAACACTGACGGCGTTTTAAAACTGGACTTGGTGTTGGCTTGCGAGAGCAAGTGGTTTTGCAGATTTTCTAATTCTTCAATGCGGCGCTGTTGCTTACGAATGGCGTCGCCGTCTTCGCTACTTTTTAAATCCGGAATCGGCGATTTGGCATGTCCATCGTCCGCATTGCCACCACCGTCTAAATTCGCTTGCGCCAAGGCTTGCGCTTTGACGGGCGCACGATCGTGTTTGGCATTGACGAGGATGACGTCTAAGCCCGGGTCGGTTGCCACCGGAGGCAGCGGAGCAGGGGCAACGAAATGAATCAGCAATAAAATGGCATGTGCTAAAACAGATGCAACTAGCGCGATGGTTAAGGTCTGGTTTCGCAAAATCGTGGTTCGCCTAAAAAACGCGTCAAATGAAGTTGAAAATAAGCTGAAAATAAGTTGAAAACGACGAACTTGATGCCGTGCAAAGTGCCTGAAGCGGTTTGCTGACTTCAAACTATTGCACTATGGCAAACTTTTTATAGTCTGTCAAAGCGCGAGTTTCAATTGCGCTTGAACTACCACAGTCATGGATTTGCCTAGTGCCCAAGTTTTCATTATCACGGCGTTGCTGCGTCGTCGCCAGCTGACTCCTGTGCTTGGGATTGGATGTTAGTCGCATCTGCGTCGGTGTTCAATTCAGTTTGCTCTAATTGTGCCTCGCTGGTGTGCTGCTCCTCCAAACCTTCCTCTTCTCCCTCGTCCTCATCATCGACGCCTGCATTGGAATCGGGGCTGGAAAGTAGCTCAAGGAAGCGCGCTTCAAACGATAAGCTGACTTCATCCCAGCCGATGACATCGAGTTTGACCTTGGAGCCGCGCTGCATGGACGGCAAGCCAGCCAAGCGTATCACTAATGGAATATCGACCAAGCGCAAGACGTCCTCTTTCACAACAACGGCTTCGACCTGCTTGGCGCGTTGCTCTTGCCATTCTTGGGCAAACCAACGCAAGCACCAATAGCGCTCCATCGTTGATTGGAAATCGTTATAGCCCGCATATAAAGCGTCAAAGGCCGACACAATCGCAAACAGCGTGGCGTCACGTGGTTTAAATGGCGCGACTAATGGAGCAGTTACGCCATGTTGAATGCACGCCATGATCTGCCATTGATTGACCAAATCGGTATAACGGCGCAGCGGCGATGTACTCCACGCATATTGATCTACGCCCAAATTATGATGAGGGGCCGCGTGGGTCAGCATTTTCACTTGCATCCGCGCCGCCCAGCCGCCGCTGCCTACACCTTGGCTGCGATAGATGCCGGGGATGCCGTGATCGGCCATCAATTTACCCCATGTGCTATTGGCAAAAATCATCAGCTCTGCAACGATTTTATCCAAAGGCGAGCCGCGTTTGCGCGCCACTATCGAGACCACATCGTCTTCGACATAGAAGTTGAAATCCATGCGATTGTTTTGCTCTGGCTTTAAGCCCCAAGCGGCACGTTTTTCCATGCGGCCTTGTTCCAATACCTGCGCCCATTTCCATAAAACGGCTAAATCGTCTTTATGCGGATAGTCGCCTTCATTGTTGGCCAAGGCTTCTTCGGTAACGATGTCGTCCAACGTGTTATTGCGCAAATTAGCCGAAATCGGCACTGCTTCAATTTTGCTCACTGTGCTAACAACCGACCAATCGGCTGGATTGACCGTGGCGTAGAGCGACACAGCAGGGCGGGCTTTGCCTTCTCCCAATGTGTACAGCTCAACCAATTCGTTGGGCAGCATCGTGATTTTGTCACCCGGCATATATACCGTGGACATGCGGCTGCGCGCAATTGCATCCACCGCGTCATCGCGATGAATAGCCAAGCCGGGCGCGGCAATATGGATACCGATTTGCAGCATGCCATCGGGCAGAGTTGTTACCGACAGGGCATCATCGATTTCGGTGGTATTAATATCGTCAATTGAAAACGCGGCCACATCGGCAACTGGCAAATCAGTTGGTAATTCAGGTGGCGCGATATTGGCCATTAAATGGCTAAAGCCGACGCCTTTAGGAAAATATTCAAATAGAAATTTCGAGAAATGCAAATCCTTGGCGCTGGCAATGCCGCCGGTAGAGAGCATTAAGCGCTCCGGCGTGGTTTGTAACTCTTGGCACGCAGCGGTCAGCGCTTTGTATTCCAGACTATTTTTATCCGGCTTGTAGAGTAACTGCTGCGCCATCGATTTCATGCTGATGGGCAGTTGGCCTGCTTTGAGTTGTTCCACATACTCAGCTTGCAGCAATGCTTGTTGCTTTTTCTTTTCAATGCCGGCTAAAGCGGCTTGGACTGATGCGGCGGGTGCGGCTTTATAGCGGCCACGGCCTTTTTTGTAAAAATAAAACGGTGCGCTGTGCAGGCGGAAAATCAAGCCGGCGTTCTGAGCTGGTGACAGCGCGGCGCCAAAATATTCCTTGCCTAAATCAGCGAAGCCGAATTCTTCTTCCCCTGCGACTTCCCACAAAAAATCCAAATCAATTTCGTCCGCAATGCTGTGCGCTTCTTTGATTAATTGTTCTGCGCTGGGTGCGGCGAATTGAATCAATACATCTTTGCTTTTTACTTTGCTGCGCTTGCCAGAGGGTAGCTCAACCTGAAACGAATCGGGTGTTTGTGACATCACCGAGCCAGCTTTAAAGTCACCAGATTCTTCAAAAAATACATTCATGGAGTACGTCGATTCTACAAAGGAGATTAAAAATTAATTCGTGTTCGATACCAATGTGCGGGTTAATTGCGCCACTGTTGGTAAAAATAATTCAGTCACTAGCATCACGCCACCGCGCCGGTGAAACAAGGAGCGCCGCGCGAATAATGGTTGGCATACCTTTATCGCTAAACCTTCGCGCTGAAGCAGTAGCCGCGCGCGTTGCATGGCTGGATGATTCGGCTGCAAGCGCGCAAATTGCAATTGTCCACGCTTAACTTGTGGATCACCAAACAAGGTGCTGCCTAGTGATTTATTGCCCAAGGTTCTAAATAACGGCCATTGGCTGGCATTAGAATTTAACGGCAAAATTGTGTGGGCATACACGGCTGGCATGCCATCACAACGCAGCAATACTTCGCGCGCATGGACTTTGGCGATACGTGGCAAACCAATGGCGGCGAATTCGTCAGCCCAACTAAAGTCGGCTTGCTGATAAACCCGCTGTACTTGAAACTGCTTGCTATGCGCGATTAGTTTTGCAGTCAGCGAGCCGCGATCGGCCAGCCAATGGCGCATGGCTGCTGGCGCATGCACATGATTAACGTGCTCGTGCCAGTGCGCGCAAATGGGACTGAGCTTAGCTTGCATCGCAAAACGCCAGCACGTCGTCGATATAGTTAGCAAAATCAGCAATGCCGTGATCGCTGCCTTGAATAATATGCTGCTTTGCGCGCGGATAATGCGCCACCATTTCTTGCCAATCAAGCACTTCGTCACCGGTTGCCGCAATCAAAAAATAGCGTTCGGGGTGGGTGATGTGGTCGATCGAAAATAGCGGTAACTCGGCAACGTACTCCTGCTTAAACTCAAACACTTCATCGCTGTGATACATGGTGGTCACGCCCACATAGGACGATAAATCACGGGGCGGCTTGACCGCAGGATTTAAAAGTACGGCTCGGCAGCCATATTGCTCTGCGAGGAAGGTTGCATAAAATCCGCCCAAGGACGAGCCAATAATCGTCAGTTTGCTTGTATCCACATTCGTCAACAGTTGCTGGCACAGTTCTATCGCCAGTTTAGGTGAAGCCGGTAATTGCGGGCAGATAAATTCGTCCAGCCGACCAGCAGCGCGCAGGGTTTGCGCCATCAATGTCGATTTGAACGAAGCCGGCGACGAGCGAAAACCGTGTAAGTAGAGAATCATGCGGCGGGTTGTTGCGAAGCGGCCAATTGCAGCGTTAGTGCGTCCACCACTTTTTGGTGTATTCCGCCAAAGCCGCCGTTGCTCATCATTAAAATTGAATCGCCAGAACGTGCTTGCTCAACTATCGCTTGCTGCATTTGCGCTAAATCGTGGAAGCAGAAAACTGGCGTCCCTTGCGCGCTTAGTGGTGCTAACGCTTCGGCTAAATCCCAACCCAAGGCATCGCGACCACTGCTTGCGCCGTAGGCAAACACGATATCGGCTTGGGCTAAGGCAGCGGGTAAAGCGGCTTTCATGCTACCCAATTTCATGGTATTGGAGCGTGGTTCCAGCACGGCCAAAATTCGGCCCGCGCCGACTTTGTCGCGCAAACCAGCAATCGTGGTCGTGATGGCAGTTGGATGGTGCGCGAAATCGTCGTACACCGTGATGCCGTTGACCACACCGCGCACTTCCATGCGGCGTTTGACGTTGTTGAATTGACTTAATGCGTGTAATGATAATTCAGGCGTGATGCCAACATGCATTGCGGCGGCAATCGCTGCTAGGGCATTTTGGCGATTGTGTTCGCCTTGTAATTGCCATTGTAATTGGCCGTGCGGCGTGGTGTGGAAATACAATTGATCGCCCTTAAAATGCCAGCCATCTTCCACACCAAAGCTAACTTTATCGCTCCAGCAGCCGCGTTTTAATACGCGTTGTAACGACTCCTCGCGCCCATTGACTACCAACTGACCGATGCCGGGCACGGTGCGCACGAGATGGTGGAATTGCGTTTCGATGGCGGCTAAATCGGGGAAGATGTCCGCGTGATCGTATTCCAAATTATTCAGAATCGCGGTCTTGGCGTGGTAATGGACAAACTTGCTGCGCTTGTCAAAAAAAGCCGAGTCGTACTCGTCTGCTTCAATCACAAAAAAACTCGACGGTTCATCTGGATTAACACCAAGCCGCGCAGAAATACCAAAATTGCTCGGCACACCGCCGATTAAAAAGCCGGGTGCGTAGCCAGCATCTTCCAAAATCCAAGCTAGCATCGCCGAGGTGGTCGTTTTGCCGTGTGTACCCGCCACAGCCAAGACCCATTTGCCGCACAAAATATGTTCGCCCATCCAAGCGGGGCCGGAACAATAAGGCAGACCCCGATTTAAGATTTCTTCCATCAAGGCATTACCGCGTGAGACGACGTTGCCGACCACGTACAAATCAATCTCATCGCTGATTTGATCGGCTGTGTAGCCTTCGGTTAATTCAATCCCTTGTTCGCGTAGTTGGGTACTCATTGGTGGATACACGTTGGCATCGCAACCGGTGACGGTGTGACCAGCTTGTCGCGCCAAGACGGCCAATCCGCCCATAAAAGTGCCGCAAATACCAAGAATATGAATACGCATAAAGGCTAAAATCCCTGCTTTACAATGTCAAAAAATAATCAAACTGAGTGGAAACAATCATTGCGACGGTCAATTTGCGGCCAGCAGTGAAACACTCTGCTAGGCTAATAAGAGGCATCGCGCCGCAAGCTGGGCCGAAAAAAATAATCCCGCCATTTTACCTGTAGTGCAGGCCTTTCGGCTTGGGGTTATCATGGCAAATTATCGAATTAGTTGATGTTGATTTGAATTTATGACACCTTTTTCCGCCATGACTGATCTTGAACGGTCACATAAAGGCCAGATGGAAGAAATACGCCATCAAATAGCGACAGTTGCTGCTAAATTGATTGCTGAAGATGGAGCCACTTACGCCATTGCCAAAAGCAAGGCGGCGCAGCAAGTGTTGGGAAAGAACAAAGCTGCACAAGAGGTTTTGCCCGATAACGAGACAATTGATCAACAAATTCACGTTTATAACCAATTGTTTTTATCGCACAGCCAGCCGCAACGTCTGCTGCATTTGAGAACATGCGCGTTAAAGGTGATGCAAGAATTAGCGCAATTCATGCCGCATTTAACTGGCGCGGTGTTAAATGGAACTGCTGGCGAACACAGCGAGATCGTGCTGCATTTGTTTGTGGATAATACTAAAGACGTGGCGATTTATTTGCTCAACAAGGGAATTCAATTTGACGTGTCAGAATCGCATTCTCAACAAACGAATTTGCCCAAAAACAAAGGGCGCGCCGAACCGCAAGAAACCTTAAGTTTTATGTTGCATAATGAAGTGATCCATTTGATTTTATTTTCGGTGGACGATCTGCGTAACAGTTCTGCCAAGAAAACACCGCGCGCCACCATCGAAGCACTACAACTTTTAATTGAAGAAAGCAAAAGCACATGACATCTCGCACCGTGATCACTGGCATCGTTGCCATTATTTTTACCGGCCTGGGCGTTCTGGCCTCCAATTTGCACGCCGAAAAAGCCCAACCTAGCGACAGCTTATTTGCCTCCAGCTTGGCAACTGTCCCAGCACAAGCAAGTGGCGCAACCAAGCCCTTGGCGGATTACCGTAATAAAGTGGTCGTGGTCAATTTTTGGGCAACATGGTGCGCGCCCTGTGTAAAAGAAATGCCAGCCTTGTCGGACTTGCAAACCGAATTGACTGCCAAAAAAGTTAGCTTCATTGGCATTGGCATCGACAGTCCCGATGCCTTAGGCGAATTCGCGCAGAAATACAAAATTACTTATCCCTTATTCGTCGGCGGAATGTCCGGTACGCAGTTATCGACCGATTTAGGTAATAAGGCCGGCGGATTGCCATTTACGGTGATTTTGAATAAATCCGGTGAAGTCGTTAAAACTTATCGCGGTGCGTTGGATATGGCGCAGTTGAAGAAGGATATTTTGGCGGTGAAGTGATTTTTTGATCGACATCGATGTAAAAAAGCGGACTGATTAGTCCGTTTTTTTTATTCAAAATGTGATCCGCGTTGATTAATGTGTCCTGCCGGCACGGCGGACAATATCGGAAAGATCACAAAAAGAGCGATTTTTTTTCCGACCTATCCAAGTGTATCGACTTGAATTAATCCGCATTTGCAGCCGACTTAGCATGCTTCTTTCAACTTCTGCCAGCCAATCTACTTATGCTGAGCAATATTCACTGTATTTCGCTCCCGGCGCTTAGTCGACATTATTCACTGTGGACTGGGTTTTGTTGACGTCGGATAGCGCCACTTTTCATCTGTATCAAAGGTTTTGGTCGCCATCCTATTCGTGCTGTCGATGATCCCGGGGGATAAGTTTATCCGGTTGTTTTGATGCTCTCCGTTTGACCTGACGTGGTTTTATTTTGGCGCTGCAGCCTACCCTAGCCCGCGTATATTAGGGTATGACTTCGTTAGGTAGAATGGAGGTTGTCGGGCGTGCACAGCCACAGCAAGTAGGTTTTGTGTGGCTGTGGCCGCGGTGCCGAGTATTGTGCCGATGATGATCTGGTTACTCGTCTGGATCGTGGTAGGTCGTGTCGATACGGTATTTTTTTTCGGTGGCGAGTTGCGCTTCTTTTGCTGCGCGTTTGGATTTTCGATTTTGTCGAATGGATGGATATAAAGTCGTCCAGTTCATGCGTTCTTCACTACCGGGTTTAAAGTGCTGGCGTTCGAAGGCATTCCGACTCTGGAGTGTCATCGTAACAAAATAGGCGCCGGGTTTGTCGGGATCCATTTGGGTGGAATCGCGGCGAAATAGAAGCGAGAGATAAACGCCATTGGCATAAAAATTCCAGCACGTTCCATCCTTGAGTTGCATCCATTCCTCGAAGGTTGGAACGTAGGTGGCGTCATTCGAATACAACCCTTCCACTAATTGTGAATAGACGAGTGCGTCGCGGCCTGCGAGGCGGGGAAACACAGTCCCAATCTCGCGTTTCCATCCCGCTGTCTGAATAGTATTGAGGAGGGCGAAGAAAGCATTTTGGGCTTGTTGGTGGGAATAGGTGCCGGATGGTCCGAAAAGGATTGAAATGTCATATCCTTCAATTCCCTCTTGCGGCCAATAGCCAGGAACGGCGGTACCGATAATGTGTACGACGGTTGGTATAGTAAAAGTGTATGGCCCATTATCAACGGTGACGTTGCCGTAGGGGCCTGCAACTGACCAATCAAAACTATAAAAGGCTATAACTCCTTTAAAGTTTTTATCGTTAACGGCTAAATCATTTGGATACATGTTGATGAGATCGGCACCTTGTTGTCCGATGCGAATAGTGACGTTGGTTGTAGGCATATGCGCTTTCTTTAATAAAGGTTGAATGAGTTGATGGATCGGATACGTTATCCATGTTAGGTAGGGAGATACGCACCAGCAGAGGACAACAAACGCCAATACGCTAAGGACGGCCGCTAGAGATCGTTTCTGTTTGGATGGAATAGGTGGATTTTTGGTCATTATTCGAGCATGACTTCGTTAGTTAGGATGGAGGTTGTCGGGCGTGCCCAGCCACAGCAAGTAGGTTTTGTGTGGCTGTGGCCGCGGTGCCGAGTATTGTGCCGATGATGATCTGGTTACTCGTCTGGATCACGGTAGGTCGTGTCGATACGGTATTTTTTTTCGGTGGCGAGTTGCGCTTCTTTTGCTGCGCGTTTGGATTTTCGATTTTGTCGAATGGATGGATATAAAGTCGTCCAGTTCATGCGTTCTTCACTACCGGGTTTAAAGTGCTGGCGTTCGAAGCCATTCCGACTCTGGAGTGTCATCGTAACAAAATAGGCGCCGGGCTTGTTGGGATCCATTTGGGTGGAATCGCGGCGAAATAGAAGCGATAGATAAACGCCATTGGCATAAAAATTCCAGCACGTTCCATCCTTGAGTTGCATCCATTCCTCGAAGGTTGGAACGTAGGTGGCGTCATTCGAATACAACCCTTCCACTAATTGTGAATAGACGAGTGCGTCGCGGCCTGCGAGGCGGGGAAACACAGTCCCAATCTCGCGTTTCCATCCCGCTGTCTGAATGGTATTGAGGAGGGCGAAGAAAGCATTTTGGGCTTGTTGGTGGGAATAGGTGCCGGATGGTCCGAAAAGGATTGAAATATTGTATCCCTCGATCCCTTCTGCTGGCCAATCACCAGGAACGGCGGTACCGATGATGTATGTGACGGTTGGTATCGTAAAAGTGTATGGTCCATTATCAACGGTGACGTTGCCGTAAGGCCCCTTTACCGACCAATTAAAATCATAAAAAACAACTTCGCCATGAACATTTTTATCGTTAACGATTAGATCATTGGGGTACATTTTGGCGAGATCGGCACCTTGTTGTCCGATGCGAATAGTGACGTTGGTTGTGGGCATATGCGCTTTCTTTAATAAAGGTTGAATGAGTTGATGGATCGGATACGTTATCCATGTCAGGTAGGGAGATACGCACCAGCAGAGGACAACAAACGCCAATACGCTAAGGACGGTTGTGATCGAAAGTCTCAGTTTGGGTCGATGAGTTGGATTTTTGGTCGTCATTCGGGCATAACTTCGTTAGGTAGGATGGTCGTGTCGGGCATGTGCACCCATTCAGCCATGGTGGCTAGTTCGTCTTCTAATGTTTTTGTGCGTGTTTGCATCAGCCCGTGGTATTTTTCAGCCGCGGCATTTATCCATTTCATTCGACTATCGTAGCTCTCAAGCTTTATATCTTCTGGTGCTTTTGACTCCAATTCTGGATCGTCGGTGTCGGGTTTATGAGTAAATACGAGTTTTAATTCTGGAGAAAAATAGTTCACTCCCGGTACCCGTTGCACCTTGATCCAGTAACTAAAATCAGGATCGTCATAAATCAGCGGTTGGAGAATATTTTTTTGCTCGTGTACCGCCACGGCTAACAAATGCGCCAATTGCTTTCGCGGTTTTTCGTTATCGTCGACAGTATCAATGACTTCCAATAAATTAAACGCCTCGATAATTTCGGGGCTAATGGGTAACTGCTTAAGCGTGTTGAACGACGGGTCATACCAATCGAGTTTGGTCAATCCGTCGCGTACCGCAGCGACATAATCGGCGGTGATGGGGCGAGTCGCTGCGCATTGTTGAAAACTGGCTGGGTCGGCTGCCCAATACCAGTGGGTGGCGGCAATATCCATAAATAGCCACAGATTGCCTTTGCCCAATCCAGAGCGCACTTTGCTCGTTGGCAGGGCGCGCACCCGCTTGAACTCCATGGTGGACGCCACGGTCTTGCTGGCGAATGCGGCTAATCCGGCCCAATAAAAGCGTCCTTTTTTGTCTGGCTTACTGCATTGTTCTGTTTCCAAATAAAATCGGGCATAGGTTCCGGCAATGCGTCGTGCGCGAACTTCATAGTTTTCAATCAAACGGAAATGATGAGTTTTGATGTTGTAATTGCTTAGGCGGTCATAGGCGAACTGTGTCCCCAACGACCACATGACGGGGCAAGTTAATTTCAGCTCAACTTCACTGTTTGGTCGATTATTGGTCTTGCCTGTAACTGAAATTTTGGGTTCGGGCATTGTTTACTCCTTATCGTGTGCTGGTTTTTGGACGGTCGGAAAATGAAGGCCAAATTGAAGGGTATCTTCCGTTTTAGAGTGGATTGGTGCGGTCTTTCCGTGTGGCGGAGTTGTACTGATATGCGCGCCGTCGCTGCTTTGAAGGTGGTAACGCAGACCGGGCAAAGGGTCGCCGGACACCCCTTTGACAGCGAAGCGTTCGTTGTATAACTCCGATACTGGGTGTCCTTGGATATTGACTCCCATTGATTTCGGCCCCGCCATCAAATGCCCCGCCGCGTGTTCCAACCAATATCCGTTGGTGCCGTGGGTGATGCCATCTTTGCTCCATTCGGTAAAGCTGCCGCCACCGTTGATGACGACTTTTTTCTTGGCAGTGATGTAGATGCTTTCGTGGTCGCTGCGGAAAGTGAGTTCGCGTA
>NZ_SMYL01000008.1 GCF_004358105.1 Sapientia aquatica
ACATTTATTGACTGTATGTTGTTAAAGAACGTCAGATAAGTTTAGTTACTGACTGCTGTGTGTTCTGACTGGCCGCTTTAGCGGGGAAAGTCGTACTTTAGGCGGACAAAGCGTTGTGTTTGTTCGCAGCACAGAAACGAGATTATGGGGCAATTCCAGCAAACCGTCAACACTTATTTTTACGACGTTTTGCGTTCAATCCGGCATGGCCACTTCAACTTCTCGTGTAATTCGGGCCACTCCATCAACCCGTTTTACCCCGCGATTTCTGCGGGAGCCGAACTATAGCAAAATCCCACCGAACTCCGCAAGGGGTTTTCTAAAATAAATTCAATTTGCTGAAAAACCGCTAGTTAGTCAACCAATAAAATGGGGGTTATTAACCGTGTAATTTATTTGACCCTGTTTCCAACTAGTAAGAATTATTGGAAGTCAGGGATTGTTAGCTAATATAGTTGAGTGCGGTAAAATGTCGCCCCGTTTGACTGTTTTATCCTCTGGAATTCTATTTATGCTGCGCTTGACCGACATACAACTCCCTCTGGATCATCCTGAATCCGCCATTCGTTCTGCGATTTTGGGTAAATTGGGTATTACCGAAGATGCGTTGCTCAGCTTTGACGTATTCCGCCGCAGTTACGATGCGCGCAAGAAAACGGCCATTAACCTGATTTATACGTTGGATGTTGTCACCGACCGAGATGAAGAGTTATTAAAGCAATTCCATGGCGATAAAAATGTTACTCGCACACCCGATACAAACTATAAGTTTGTTACCCATGCAAATAATCAGAATTTTTCCCGTCCAGTCGTCATTGGAACCGGCCCTTGTGGATTGTTTGCTGGCCTACTGCTAGCGCAAATGGGCTTCCGTCCGATTATTTTGGAACGGGGCAAAGCGGTGCGTGAGCGCACGCAGGATACTTGGGGTTTATGGCGTAAGCGAGAATTGAAAGCCGAATCCAACGTGCAATTTGGCGAAGGTGGCGCAGGCACTTTTTCTGATGGCAAGCTATATAGCCAAATCAAAGACCCGAAACATTACGGCCGTAAAGTGTTGACCGAGTTCGTCAAGGCCGGCGCGCCCGAAGAGATCATGTATGTCAGCAAACCCCACATCGGCACCTTCCGCTTGGTGAAAATGGTGGAATCGATGCGGGCCAATATTATTGAGCTAGGTGGCGAGGTTCGCTTCAGCCAAAAGGTGGTTGATATTTTGCGCGAAGACGGTCATGTCCGCGGGATTAGCCTTGAGAGCGGCGAACAAATTGAAACTAACCACGTCGTTCTAGCGATTGGGCACAGTGCGCGTGATACGTTTGAAATGCTGTATGAACGCGGCGTCTATATAGAGGCGAAGCCATTTTCAGTTGGGTTTCGCGTCGAACATCCTCAATCAGTCATCGATAAATGCCGCTTCGGTCCGAATGCTGGCAACCCCATCCTAGGCGCAGCCGACTATAAATTGGTGCATCACGCTAAAAATGGTCGCTCCGTCTACAGCTTCTGCATGTGCCCAGGCGGGACCGTGGTCGCGGCGACGTCCGAGCCGAATCGCATCGTTACTAACGGAATGAGCCAATATTCACGCAATGAGCGCAACGCCAATAGCGCCATCGTGGTAGGAATTAGTCCCGAGGATTATCCCGGCCACCCTTTAGCGGGCATCCCGTTTCAGCGCGCCTTAGAAAGTCACGCTTACATTTTAGGTGGCTCAAACTACAACGCGCCGGGACAATTAGTGGGTGATTTCATCGCTAATCGTCCATCGACAAAATTAGGATTGGTCGAGCCATCCTATAAACCGGGGGTGCAACTTGGTGACTTAAATAGCGCACTGCCTGAATATGCGATTTCAGCGATTCGCGAGGCCTTACCTGCTTTTGAAAAGCAAATTCGTGGCTTTGCGATGCACGATGCCATTCTGACTGGCGTGGAAACTCGCACCTCTTCACCGATTCGCATTAAACGTAATGACCATGATTTACAAAGCTTAAATACACGAGGTTTATTCCCTGCTGGCGAAGGCGCTGGCTATGCCGGTGGAATTTTGTCTGCGGCAGTCGATGGAATTCGCGTTGCCGAACAAGTCGCCCTGAGTATTACGCAAAACAAAACGTAAAGCCCAAAATAAAAAGCTGGCAACTTGTTCGGTTACCAGCTTTTTTCATACTTCAAGCCAATCAGATTTTTACAGCGCTTCTTTCAGTTGCTCTAGAATCGCTGGATTTTCCAGTGTCGAAATATCCTGCGTGATGGTTTCGCCTTTAGCCAAAATACGCAGTAAGCGGCGCATGATTTTGCCGGAACGTGTTTTCGGCAAATTGTCACCGAAGCGAATTTCTTTTGGTTTGGCAATCGGGCCGATTTCTTTGGCCACCCAATTACGCAACTCTAACGCTAATTGTTTAGCTTCATCACCCGTTGGACGACTGCGCTTCAACACCACGAATGCGCAAATCGCTTCGCCCGTAGTTTCATCTGGACGACCAACAACTGCTGCCTCCGCCACCAATGGATTGGCGACCAAAGCCGATTCAATTTCCATTGTTCCCATGCGGTGACCAGATACATTCAAGACGTCATCGATACGACCGGTGATGGTGAAATAGCCAGTGTCTTTATTACGGATTGCGCCGTCACCAGCGAGGTAAATATTGCCGCCCAACTCTTCGGGGAAATAGCTCTTTTTAAAGCGCTCTGGATCATTCCAAATAGTGCGAATCATCGAAGGCCACGGACGTTTTACCACCAGCAAACCGCCCTGCCCATTTGGCAAATCATGGCCTGTTTCATCCACAATTGCCGCAGCAATTCCTGGCAATGGCAAGGTGCATGAACCCGGCACCAACGGTGTTGCGCCCGGCAATGGACTCATCATGATGCCGCCGGTTTCGGTTTGCCAGAATGTATCGACGATCGGGCATAGCTGACGGCCGATATTGTTGTAGTACCACATCCAGGCTTCTGGATTGATTGGTTCACCGACTGAGCCTAATAAACGCAGCGACGATAAATCAAACTTGCTTGGGTGAACCGAAGCATCACCGTCAGCCGCTTTAATCAATGAGCGAATAGCGGTTGGTGCAGTGTAGAAAATAGTGGTTTTGTGTTTCTCAATCGTGCTCCAAAAACGCGCTGCATTTGGATAGGTTGGAATTCCTTCAAACACGATTTGCGTCGCACCCGCGGCCAATGGTCCGTAGGCGATGTAGCTATGACCCGTGACCCAACCGATATCGGCAGTACACCAAAATACGTCGGTTGGCTTCAAATCAAAAACCCATTGCATGGTCTGCTTAGCCCATAGCAGGTAGCCGCCAGAGGAATGCTGTACACCTTTTGGTTTTCCGGTTGAGCCAGACGTATACAAAATGAATAACGGATGTTCTGCGCTCACCCATTCTGGCGTGCATTCTGCCGATTGGTCTTTCACCAAATCGTGCAACCAAATATCGCGTTCAGTCCAGTTAAGTTGCGCGCCTGTGCGTTGATAGACAATCACGTTGGCAATCGCTTCGCAACCACCTAATGTAAAGGCTTCATCCACGATTGCTTTTAGTGGCAATTGCTTACCGCCGCGCACTTGGAAATCGGAAGTAATCACGGCAACCGCGCCGGCATCAATAATCCGTTCTTGTAATGATTTAGCGGAGAAGCCGCCGAACACCACCGAATGGGTTGCGCCGATACGTGCGCAGGCTTGCATCGCCGCGACGCCTTCAACCGACATAGGCATGTAAATGATGACGCGGTCACCTTTTTTGATTCCTAGCGAGCGCAAACCGTTAGCAAATTTGCTGACCTTTTCGTGCAGTTCGCGGTAGCTGACTTTGTTTGAGCTGCCATCGTCAGCTTCAAAAATAATCGCGGTTTTGTCCACGTTACCGTTGGTTAAATGCACATCCAAACAATTGTAGGAAACGTTCAAATCGCCATCTGCGAACCAGGTATAAAACGGCGCATTGGATTCGTCCAACCCTTTGGTGAATGGCTTATGCCACTGCAGTTGTTCACGCGCTAGCTTAGTCCAGACGCCCTGCTCATCTGCCTGCACTGCATCGCACAGCGCTTGATAACCATCCATGCCAGACACGTTTGCTTGCGCTTGGAATGCGGCGGATGGTGGGAAAATTCGGCTTTCTTCTTTACCGGTATGTGTATCGTTAGTCGATGCAGCGTTGGTCATAGCAGTCTCCTTCGTTATGGTTTTCGTTAAGTTAAAAGTATAGTCTTACTCCGCCCTTACACTCCGCACTCGGGTCATTCATAAGACCGAAGAGTTGATCACAATTAGCGATTCGCTAACTAATTTAGCGCACTGTGAAGCGCATGAAATGAATAACAAATAATCATCACACGCGAGCAGCTAGAATGCCACGATTATCAAGCGATCTTAGCGATAGCGAACCATAGAATCAACTAGGTTCTTTGATCTACCTCACAGCAGGTGTAAAATGCCGGCCATACTAAGCACCATGAAGCAACTCAACGCGCCAAATTCTCAACTCAACTAGCCACGAATCTGACTACCATGACAATCATCAAACAAGACGATTTAATCGAATCTGTAGCCGCTGCCCTGCAATTTATCAGTTATAAAACACGCTGCGAAAAACCGCTTTAATTCAACGGCATACGTAGGTTTCCACTATAGCAATAAACCGCCATGTGCATCTTTAATACTAGATCGCATAACCTGTTGATTTATATGGGGTTTTAACTTGTTATTTCAACACTAAAATACTCAAAGTTGCATCTTGGTCGTACAAAAGATCAACAAAATAAATATCAAAATAACACCGATTTCCGAGTGTAAATTACCAGAAAAGAACACATACTGCTTCTGTAAGGCATAAATACATGCTTACAAGAGGAGCAGTAAATGGCACTAATAAAAAGAGGCGAGGTGTACCACGTGCGTACACAAGTCGCAGGCGTACTAATCGCAAAATCAACCAAAACAAAAAACAAACGCATCGCTGAACAGCTAGAAGCAAAATGGATTTCTGAAATTCATTCTGAAGTCGTTGTCGCTAAACGCATGCCGATCACAGTCGAAAAAGCTATCGAAGAATTTCTACTTAGTCGTCGTGGCACAGCTGGTCATGTCAACGCTGAAAATAAATTACAGATGTTCAGTGCACTTGCGAAATTGAAGCTGCATGAAGTCAAAGCAGCCGATGTGCAAAGCATCGCATTCCAATTACTTAACGATGAAGGCTACGCAATCAGCACAGTCAACACCGCTATCATTTACTGGAATGCAGTGCAGAATTTTTGCACCAAATCCAATTACACAGCCGGTCCAAAAATCAAACGCTTCAAAGGCCAAACTGGTCGCGTACGATTTTTAAGTGACGATGAAGTTATGCTGTTGCTTGCCAAGTTGAATCCGCAAAACGACGACTATCGTGAAAAGCGTCGTGCACAAGACAACTTAGATTTCACCGTTGCGCTATTACATACTGGCGCACGTGACAGAGAAATTGCCGACTTGAAATTGAATCAAATCGACATTGCAAATAATACGATCACCATTCATCGCAGCAAAGGCGGCACCGACACCACGCTGAAAATGAGCAATGCATTATCTGAAATGATCAAACGTCGCATTGCGGAAGCAGACAAACCCCTCGATGGCCTATTACTGCATGGCCGTGCTGGTAATGGGTGCTTATTTCCGGAACGTGCCAAGGCTCGGTATAACAATGAGTACTTGGGCAAGGCATGCGCTAAGATTGGCTTGAAAGACGTGAATCTGCACACACTCCGACATACGTTTGCATGCAAGATGTTACGGGCTGGAATTTCAATTGTGGAAGTGCAGCACTTATTAGGCCATCGCAATTTAGGGTCAACGATGTGCTATGCACACATGATCCCCAACTTGACTGCGGATCGTGCTGCACAGGTGTTAAACGCTTAATTGACATCGCCTTTACAGTATATATGCTGTCGTGTAACACGACAGCTCAGGACACAAAAAAGCCAGCGCGAAGCTGGCTTTTTGCATTACAGATTTTTGGGTTAGATAGTTCCTCCGAGGTCAACACCAATAGTGACAATGGCGCTGCAATATTCACGCATGGAACCTTGACTGGCAACTGCAATTTCTTGCAGCAGTGCTGCATTGACTTCATTACCAGTTAAGCCCATGAGTCGAAGGAAATGTCGCCCCATTTGTTCCATGTCGGCAGGCTTAGGTTGATTCATTTCAATCATGTGCGCGCGATCTTTCAGGCCACGTTCAAGTTTTTCCGGAAAGTTGGTTGTCATTATGAAGATGGTTTCTGTTGCATTGCTAATTAACGCTTTTAGTGAAGCCTGTGTTGCAGGCGTCAGAAGATCGACTTCATCCAGTATTTCGTAGTAATAACCTTTCGGCGATGTATGCACTACTGACTGAGATCGCTTATGCAAATCCTGCAACAACGATACTGAATTGTTGCCAAGTCCGCACGATGTAACTTGATAATAGTGCTGTGACTGCCACATGCTATTGGCATTTGCAGTGGGCATCAAATTACCGCTTGCTTCGATCAAATCGGGCAGCATTTTCGCCAGCGTAGTTTTGCCTGTACCGTTAACGCCCCACAAACAAATCGCTTGCTTACTCATCGGAAATGGCAGTTGTCCATTGACGATACGCTCAATCGTTTGTTTTGAAACAGCATCGCTAATTAAAAAATCAGCAAGTGACGCAGGTTGGAAAAGATTTATATTTGCCATGATATTTTCAGCGGAGCTTCCGCCCCGCTGCCTTGTAGTTAGATTTAGATAGTTGAGTTAAGTGCGAGGGACATTGCAGATTGCTTTGCAGGTGTTGCTGCTGCACTGATTTTCTGCATATCAACTTTGTGTGCCGTGTAGTGCGCTGCTAAAGCAGCTTTTACAACAGACTCGTTTTTGACCACACTGTTTACTTCCAGCTCGCCGGTTGGCAAGTAAGTGACGACCAGAAGCATCAGCTTATCGACATCATCGGTGCTGAACTCCATTTGTTTTGTGTCCGGCTTGAACAACATAAGCGGTTTGTTTTTTACTGCTGTGGTTGCAACTTCGACACGCTCTGCTAATGTAATTCCACCGCTTTTGGTAGCAGTTCGAATTTCTTCGATACCGCCCTTTTGTGCAATCCAGTCAGGCAGTGCATCAACAGTTAATGGTGTAGCGCCTTTACCTGCAGTTAGTGCTACACGCAGGGCCAAACTGTACGCACTGACGCGGCGACGGTCTTCACCAAAGACAGCCTTTACAACTTTGTTCATGCCGTGCGTTTTAGATAGGGTCTTGAAGCCGCGTGCATGTATAAAGCGATCCAGCCCCTTTGCTAATTGTGCTCTGGCTTCTTTTGTCGTTTCAGGCGACTTCATTACCAGATAGTAGTTGTAGCATTTAGCCAGAATGCTATACAGCCGAGCATGGCTTGCTGCCAGTTCCACACCTTCCCAGTTGCTGCGAGCAGCTTCCAGTTTTTCCAGCACATTCACAGCTGTAAAGCTGTCAATGTCGCTGTTTTTCAGTGCTGCATCAATGCCGTCGAATTCATTAACTAGCACTTGTCGTCCAACGCCGGGCAACACCGTAAATTCTGTCGCTGTCACATTTACTGTAGTTGCCGAGTTTGCTGCTACGTTTGTATTAATGTCCATCTTAAATCTCCTGTGTGATATCTCTGCAGCAGTGGCGTTATTGCCGTTAAAGATTTGCTGTTTCGATGTATCCATTAGAATTCTTTTACACACTTAATTGAATAATCAGATAGGATTGTGTTTTTATTTGTGTAAATTACGATGACGGCTAAGCTAAAACCGTGGAAATTGCGTGCAGCCGATTACAGCAAACCGGGCTGGCATACTAGGCCGACCGTTGGTTATGAATTAATGTTTGAATTTCTGCGGCTAAGTCCCAGCTATGAATTGGCTCGCAAAGCAAATCAAGAAGGGCTAACGGAAGATGACAAGAAATTACTACCCAACGACTTTAATCAAGTTCTCAAAACCTATAAGCTGCTGGGCAATGTGCAGAGATATTTATTCCGGTCTTGGTGGTTAAAACGCGGATTGAAAGTATTTGGCAATCCACATTCCAAACCCAAAGTGCATAAATTTGGATTCCTGCCGCATGGTGTTGATGTGTCACCGGATTTAGTTATGGACGATCTGGAAAAGATACTCAGCGACACCCGCCGTGACGAAGGGCTTGGCTCCACGCTTTTGATTTCCGTACCGCTGGGTCGTCGCAAAGGCGAAGTCCTTAAAGAAATCGGTCGTTTGCTTGACGCACAAGTTGACACCAGCGCCAGCGCCACAGCGCCATTAATAAAACTAGAAGGTCAAAGGCTGCGCGCCAAGGTTTTAATGAATGGAATTCGACTGCTCTGGATTAAGGCTGCAAAACCGAAGTGGGAACTATGGCGCCTGGGAGCGATGGCAAGACTAAGCAAAACCTATTCACAAGAGCTCGATCCAAAATCACCACGTAAGGCGTCAGACAAGATTTATGATAGAGATATGATGAGCAAAATTACCTATCGTGCATTACTCAAATTTGAAGCCGTCGCCGAAAATGCGGCTCGTGGAAAATTTCCGTCTGACGCACCGGTTGATCAAGTAACATTCGACTATCCGCAACTGGCAAAAATTATACAGCGTAAAAATATGTGGGAAGATCAGGAGAAGAAACGACTCCTTGACGCTTATGAGGCCAGACTTGCTCTTAAACTGCAGTTGGTGGCCGAACCATAGTGTCGTGTTACACGACATTGGAACTCGGAGGTTACAAATCTTGCTCCAATTGTGGTTTTATAAAGCAGAAAAGAACCCGACCATGAATAAGTCATCAATTCTAATATTCTCACCAGATAACGAGCCATATCTCGGCAGTCAACTACTTAAGCTGTTTGATGACACCATCGTCAAATCTATGGCAGTTCATCGGCAGCTGGGCGCGCGAACTTACGCAGCGGACCTATCACAACTGCAAATCGCCGCCACCGAAATAATCCCTCAAGGCGTGAGTATCGCACTGAGCATGAGGGAGTTGATAAGACAAGGGTATCTATTCTCTGCGGGAATTTTAATGCGCCCCCTTGTTGAGCGCGCAGGGATGATTTATTACCTTCATAAATATCCAGAAGCCGTTAGGTCTTGGCACGATGGCTGGCCGCGCAAAACGCAGCCGACATTTGACAAACTTCTCGACCTTATAATGCCATCAACATGTGATGAGGAGCGAAAAGAAACTCTGGAAATACTCAATAAGTTGGTGCATAGCGATCCCAAAACCGCATCTTACAATTCCACCACTAGATCGGATGGTCTGTGCGCTTCTGCTGCTGGCAAGGAACTTAACGAACCGATAAAAGCTGATGCAATAAGTGCATTTGCGACACGATGCCTCGACAGACTAACCAGTATATCGATCCAGATTCTTGGTGCGCCGAGCGAGCAAATCCATTGAGATGGAAACTTACATTCGAGAGATGGCCCCAATGTGTGTTGTTAGCGGCGGATCACGAATGACCGGGGTATGGGAAGGCAAAAATTATTGCCGAATTTCGCATTTCTCATCGCCGAATATTGCATTTGGCACACCCCAGCCAATCGAGGCCAAAGTACTTTGGCCGTTTACCATCAATAAGCCGCCATTCAAATGCCTGTCATTTTTAACTTGGAGTGTCGTGTTACACGACACTGAATTCGATTGGTGGGTAAAACTAAATTCAGATATCAAGCCAATTCGACCGCTGCGCGTTTTTGATTGTCGTTGCAGTCGATATAGACCTGCGTGGTCTGGATTGAACGGTGACCTGACAAGGACATCAGCACACGCACCCCAACACCTTTAGCTGCAAGATTAGTAATGAACGACCTGCGACCGCTGTGACTGCTTGCGCCGTCAATGCCAGCGTTCCGATAAAGATAATGGAAATGCTGGGTCAACGTATTTGCAGTGAAGCCTTCCCGGATACGCTTTTGTGTATAAAATAATTTCTGCCCCGGATTTGCGGATGCATACAGCGCCAGATATTTTGTCAGCTCTTTCTGGAGCTTTTCATTTACAAAAACTACACGGGCGTGATTGCCTTTAGTTTGTTCAGCATCCAAACGTATTTCACTGCGTACTTTTCCATCTGCGCCGAGCACGTCGGAAATACGCAGCGCAGCCACTTCCCCAACCCGCATTCCAGATAAATGTGTGACCAGCAGCATCGCCCTATTCCGTGCAGCGTGTTTTCTGGTAGCGACATAATCGAGTACGCGACGCAGTTCTTGCGGGGTTAAAGTTTTAGCTTGGCTCACGATATTCTCCTAATCAAATAATTTCCATACGCTTAGTATGTTTTCTTTGATTACGAAGGACAACCGGAAATGGCCGAAAAGTGAATCTCTATGCGATTCAACGAGATAACAGCGAAACCAAAGCATTCATACATTTCCTTTGGTTTGTGCTCGGTCAAATAATTATTGCAGTGCCGATTTTATTGCAGAGATAATTTGCGGGGTATATGCAATTTATTTTTCAGCTTCGCTACTCATGTATGCCCAGCGGCGATTAATTGGACTGCAGGGGATTTTATTGGGCTGCGTTAATTGAAAATAAAAAATTGAACGGCAGGTAAACAACAGGTTGCAGCCAACCAGATTACAACCGTGACTGAGTGCTTTGTGCCCATAGTTGACTGTCATGACCGTCCGCATAGGGCAACGCCAATTTGCTCGTTTTCTTATCAGTGACTGTCGCAAAATGGACGCAAAAGTCATGCGACTCGACAGTGTGGGGCATAAAAATTCTCAAACTCTGAAAGTATTAGTTGCGACCTAACAAAACGTTGGAAGTGAAACCGTTGCAATTTAAATAAATTATCGTTAAGAAATCCGATTAAATTGTTGAATTACTGCAATAGTGCGTAAGCCAGCAGGACGGTTAACGTATAATTCGTGGCTGTTTCAATCGGTGATACAACGAAACAATTCCACATTGTCGTTCTTTTAATTCATCAAAACTAAATTGGATCAGATTTGAATATTTTTTACCGAAAAGACATTGACGGTCTGCGAGCATTGGCCGTCTTACTCGTTATTATTTGTCATGCTGGATTCAAATCATTTTCCGGTGGATTTATCGGGGTCGACATTTTTTTTGTCATTTCTGGTTTTGTCGTAACGAATTCGATTACAGCATCACTCGAACAAGGGCGATTCCGATTTTCTGAATTTTACGTCCGAAGGGCGAAACGATTAGTTCCCGCACTTTACACGGTGATGTTAGTTACGCTTGCATTTGGCATTCTGCTTCTGGTTCCAGATGCCGCCTACAGTATCATGAAAAATATCGGCGCCGTTACGATATTTTCTTCCAACATTTATATTTCCAGCTTGATCGGATATTTTGATCCCAGTGCTGAAAATATGCCTCTGCTGCACACATGGTCTTT
Source organism: Sapientia aquatica (assembly GCF_004358105.1). Lineage (GTDB taxonomy): Bacteria > Pseudomonadota > Gammaproteobacteria > Burkholderiales > Burkholderiaceae_D > Solimicrobium > Solimicrobium aquaticum. The sequence continues at coordinate 11,444 of NZ_SMYL01000008.1, forward strand.
ATCGGTGGAGGAACAGTTTTACCTTGTGTTACCACTGCTTTTATTCCTTCTGAGAAGACAATCTGATCGATCTAAAATATTGATAGATTCAGCTATTCTGATTGGATCGTTATCAGCATCTCAATGGGCGGTCTCAGTTGGGAGTCCAGGTTCCTATTATCTTTTTCAATTTCGGATTTTTGAATTCATGCTGGGAGTCATCGCGACCAGAATATCTTTTTCGCTGAGCAACTCAAGAAACAACGACGTAGTTTTATTGTTGGGCGTAGCCATTATTTTTGCCTGCGCTTTGACAATGGACGCTTTAACGCCGTTTCCCGGGCTAGCCGCATTATTGCCTTGCTTAGGCGCAGTCACGATTATTTTGTCATGCCAAAAGTCGCCGGTAGGACAAATTATTTTTGGCAATAGAAGCTCTGTGATGTTGGGGAAATTATCATACAGCCTCTATTTATGGCACTGGCCTGTATTTTTTGCGTTCCGACATTTTGATCTAAAATCGGCGTGGGCAATGTTCGGCGCAATAATCGTTTCATTGGTACTGACGGTATTTACCTTCCTGTATATAGAACAACCATTGCGTCAGATGAAAATGTCATTAAAAAAAGCAGCCTTGCTTTTCATTGGCATGCCCTTTTTGCTAGTTGTTTGCCTGACTGCCACAGGGAAATTGACTCACAATTTCCTTTTTCTTTATCCTCCAAAATTTCAAGAAATCTATAAAGTGCTCGCCGTTTCCAGACACGACAATCGGTCAACATTTGCGCAGAAAGAACTTCCTTTGCCAGCGAAAGATGTATTCGGAAATCCACTTGGCATTACTGACGCAGTCATATGGGGCGATTCCCACGCCCTTAGTTTTCGCAATTTTTTTGATGCATTGGGAAAAGAGTACAACGTGGCTATGTTTGATATGTCCTGGCCAGGATGTCCGCCTGTTTATTTTTCAGAAGCGTTGGCAATACCTGGTTCGGGAAAAAATATTCCGCCAAATGCAACCATATGCAAAACGAATAACGATTTGGTGATGAAGTACATTCTCTTCCATAGCGAAATAAAAATTGTTTTCATTTCAAGTCGATGGCTGACTTTCAAAGATGACTGGATTAAATTTGATGAAATTCATCCGATATTTTCAACAGAACAGGTAAAAAAATCACTGTTTGAAACGGTGAAAGTTTTGCAAGCATCAGGAAAGAAAATTGTATTTATTGATGATTTGCCTGAAATTCCAAAATCATTAAAGGATTGCGTAATTTCACGTGATACGTGGTTTGGAAAGAATAATTCATGTTCGATGCAGGCTGACGATGCATTAAGGCCATATAACGCGTACATCGCACCAGTTATGGCGGATTTACAAAGTCAATTTTCGGCGGTCACTGTATTACATACCTACGACGTTCTGTGTGATTTGAATTGGTGTCATACAGATATATCTGGTCACCAGATATATCAAGTGGACGATGTGAACCATTTGGCTCTTACGGCGGGCCCTATCTTTTATAAGGCATATCGCGAAAAACATCCGCTAGAACTGGATCAATTGTTTCACCGTCGGAGTACTTCTCAACCATTGGAAAAAAATGATAATACTGATCGTCCGATAGCGAGTAATGCCGAACAGCTTTAGTCGCTTTTACTTTAACTTGAATTACAAAATTCGAGGTTGAATCGATCACTATTTGTTCGACTGTTTGCAACGGTGTAAATCGAACAGTTCACTGTCTGCTTTGGAGCGATCTTTTAGCAATGATGACTGTCAGGACTGTGCCGACTGCGAACAGATGCCGACATACTGTCACCGTCCGGTTCATATTTATAACCTGACATACGTTTTGACACAACCACTGCCGTCTGCTGCCCTATTGAGCGTTTTGAGGTGCGTTCCCATCGTATTTAAATTTGTATCCGATTTGGACGCAGAAGAGCATCATCTTATCCACCGGCATCACTTTGAGGGCATGGTCACCAGAAAATAAGCCGCCAAGCTTAGCCACGTCTGGTTGGCTTTCAGATTCGGGGAAACCAACCGAAACGTTATCGCTGCCATCAGTTGGATATGAAGCGATCATAAATTTTTGATGGTTCATGAGCGCTAAATTAGTATAAACACACATCATCCAGCGCGACCCTACAGCGCTTCGCGTGTCGAATCCAGGAATGTTCAGAATCAAAACGCGATCAGTACTGGAGACCACTTTAGCCTTGTATTCAATATTCGAAAAGCCTGTCTCTTTTGTATTGAACTCTATTGTTTCTCCGAATGCGGATATACACGCCCAACTCAATAATGCGGCCAAAGCTATTTTTATATTCATTATTATCCTCAAATTGAAGAACTTTCTCACTGACGGCAATGCAGCCGTTTTTTGCCATTCAAAGAATTTTATATGCGACGGCTCATTCTCAATCGATTTAAATACATCACTCGCTGCCAGATTGGGTTTCAGCGGTAGACTCTGTCTTCGCCTTAGTTATAGGACTGTGTTTTTTGGCGGTTTCTATTTTTTCACTGGCCATCCGTGAAAAACTTCCAATTAGATCGGGTGCTATTTTAATAGCCTGCTTGAATAGATCAGAATCCAGCAATTCGTGCCAAGGGCTTCCATGTGTTTTGTGCTCAACAAACCGCAGTGGCTGTTCATCGAGCCGGGCCAACGCAGATGAAAAGAGTTTGTTCTGGAAATCTGCATCGAGATTTACGGCCTCTCGTCGATAGCCTTCGTAGGCCTTTGAGATTGACGCTTTGTATCCGTAATCTTCGGCTAACCGGAAACGCTGACCAATTTGTTTGGTTGCAATCCAAGCAAACCAAACAGGGGCACCGACAGAAAGTAACGACAAAAATAACCGTGTCCAGACTATTATCGGTGGAGTGGAAGATTCAATCGCGACGGAAAGTTGATTAAGTTGATGGCTCCCAAAAACAGCGCCTGCGCAAAGTGCTACAACCAAACCGATGACCCAATAAATCATTGACCTTGTAAGTAATTCAGCTCGGTCATGGAATGCTGCCGCCAATCCGAAGCTGGTGGACGTCCGCATAGCATCTTCGCATCTATTTATTATATCGGTAGCAGATTCAGTACTGGATTTAAGTAAAGAGTCCCAATCATGTTTTCGCTTATCTATTTCCTGATTGTAAATTGCAATATCTGAATGCAGTGTGGATTCACAAAGTTTTATATCATCGAGAATCTTTTTCACAGCACCTTGATCTTTTGCTGTTAAATCGCGAAGTGATTGAATTTCTTCGCGCGCCTCACGGAGAGTGGCGAGATCGGTTGGAAGTTGGTCTGCGGCAGAGTGCGCCTCCACAATCTGGGCCGCCATCGCTTCAAGGGCATCAACTTTCGGTTCCAGCGCAGCAACGCGGCTTACCATGCCTCTTAGCTTTGTCTGTATATTTTTCGCAGTTTTAGCATCTTCCACAACTTTTTCATGATCCAACAATAGAACTGGTGACAAATCACGCTCAAGGCATTCGAGGGTAAGCACATATGCTGGAATTGCATGAACACCGTTTCCATTAAAAAGGTGAGGAATCGTGTTCCCTATGAGAAATTGAAGCCGATCAGGATACGTCCCAAGATATGCTTCGTTTACTTTTAAGTGATCGCCACCTAATGTCGTAATTTTGTTTGCTAAAGTGACCGCAATATTCGCCAATTCATGGCGATCTACAACAGCCTGATTCCAAGTCGAATGGATAATACCGGCGGCTCGATCCTCACCAGTCGATCCTTTTACAGCAACAGCTACTTCCCGAAGCTTTAATTCCAACGCAGTGAGAACCGGATGCATGTCGATGCCTTTCTTCTTTAAAATTGTTTAGAGACAATAACTTTTCTAGTGTTGCACCTAGAGTCCCGGTCAAACCTTCATGCTTGATATGCGCAACCAAAACCATAATTGCTAATTTGCAATTTTTTTGAGATTATATTGTTTTGATAATTCCTGCAATACCCCAAATAGGGCATTTCGAGAAAATGTTCATTAAAAGTTGATTTTGCATTTCTGCCCTGTGCAAATTCATCTGCCAGCGTGGCATTTCAGCCCACTATGCCATTGCATTAATCGCCGGACAGCATGTCAGCGTCAACCATGCCCCAATGTGTCATGATTTGTCTTTTAGGAGCCGCGAATGGAATTGCAGATATGGTGCAATGTTCAGAAGCATAGGCCTTAACGGAAGATGCCGCATTGCTGGTGCCGCCGTTCTGAGAATTGGCTCGGGAATTTTCAACAACCATATGCGCCCGATGGTCGCTTTCAGCTCGGTCAATATCTTGATCATACTTACAAACATAATCACTGGCATGGATAGGAATAATGGCATCGCCTTCGAAATTGAGAAATTCGTATCGGCACATCAATGCATATTTAATGTCAGCGATTTGCTGGGCCGACAACGGTTTGTCCAAATACGCGCAGTCATGTACCAGCAATTTTATTTTGTAATTTTCAGGAATCATGTTCACGAACATATTCAGTGCACCTGACTCCAAGCATTGATATAGCCAAGCAAGTTTTTGATTCTTGGTGCGCTTGGTTTTGTCTTTGGGATTGATCTCGGCATATGTTTTTCCAAACAATTCAAAATCACCTTTGCCAAGTGAATTCAGAATAACTGCCGATACTTGATCAAGCTGACTCTTGATGCACATGAATTCTGCATTACATAACAGCTTGTGATATTTTTCTTGACCGATTTTTTTACGAATTGAATTGTACGGATTGTCTTTTAATTGAGCACCGAAACCGACTGAAGTGAAAATTTCTTTCATCCATTCTTCACTAATGCCAATATCTTTTGCGATGCGCCTGCGAATGACACTGCGGTTTTTTATGTAATCCTGCAACGCACCAGTTTTTAATGTCGGATCAATTTGTCTTGCAAATGAAGTCATCAATGCGTAGCTGGCAGCTTTGAAATCGTAGCGATAGCACCGACCAAGTGCAGCATGACGAACTTCTTTCGGAATGCGTTGCAAGCTAAGACCGTGACCATGTATGCGCCCACTGTCAATCTCATCCCAATATTCATCCAGATATGCGACACCATTATTATCCCGTACAAGCACCTGAAGTTGGTTAGCAATCTGTAGGTTCCGCAATAGTTTCTCGTCGTATGCTTGCCCTTTGCGGTTCTTGAGTGACAGTTTTGTTTGCTTGATATACGAAGCCAGGGACTCAGGATCAATTTCGACGCTGTGATTAGCTAAGTCCTGCAATTCTTTCAATCGCTTCGGTTCACATTCAATAATTAAACTGCCCAGTTCTTCCATAATTTCCTTTTTATAAATCGGATTAAATATAACGCGACTGACTCGATGTGTAACGCTGTTGCCTTTGTAAGCACTGATGATTAGTGATGTCGCTGGATGCTCTTGCATGAGATGATAGACATATCCGGTGCGGCCACTTATTTTATATCTGCCGCTGGCATTATCGACTGACTTGGCAGAGAAATTCATTTCGCCATCGCTCACTTCATCTGAACTCATCAGCATAAAGCGCTTGGCTATTTCAGACATCACTGCTGCAACATATTTATCAACATAGCGCAATGCCATCTTGTCCGTAATGAACGGATGTAATTTTTTTAGTTCTTCCTTCAATTTTTGTTTCATTTCACTTTTCCTATGATTGGTTGTGTCGACTACAGGGGAGAAGCTTTAGCAACGCAGTTCCGTCACCACATATGCAGCTATATATCTGACATAGGATGCATCAGTGGCATGTCGTTTCGCATTTGTCTTACATACTACAAGCGCCACACTTTTCGGTGTTTTTGACTGGTAAAAAGTGCGTATCTGTTAAAGCTAATCCACACTTATTTATCACTACTGAAAATGAACTGATTGAAATGCTGAAATGCCGATATTGTTTTGAGTTGTCGTGTTACACGACACTGGATGTATTGCTGGAAGTTTTGGTTGTGCCTGCGCTGGCGTGCTGCACTGCTTTCTTTAAGAAAGCATCTACAAAAAAAACCCTGAGCTTTTTATGGCACAGGGTTTTTAATGGATGTTTTTAACAATGAGAAGGTGCAGATCGCACTGACTATTTATCACTCTTATTTCGATGACTGATCAATCCTGAAATTGAATCTTTTCTTAAAGAAAGCATTGGATTATTTTCCACCACTGTTCGACAACAAGCGTCGCTTAAAGCGACGCTCTGACAACATTAGCAAACTGTCGTATAACACGACACTGCATGACTAATATTCGTCGGGCATCAGCAAACAAGTTGAGCTGCGATCAGCTTCAGTAATGATCCAAATTTTTTCACTGCCGAATTGGTATGAACTAAATATGCGTAAATCGTGCTGTACAGCGTGAACATTTGCTTCGACGTCCTCAATACTTAAATCGCCATAATCACCCGCTATATGACGGCCTAGTAATAGCAGCGGGTTGATTTTTTGTGTTTCACAGAACTTCAACGCTGCTGGTGTTGCAACTACTGACCCTAATTTGAAAAGTGGCATAACAGTGCTCCTGAGTGGAAAGCACAACGTTATTGTCACTCCGCGAAATGGACAACCGAAATGATTCAGGCAAATTCCGGTTGCTCATTCAAAAGTCTGAAAACAAACTACTGATTCCAACTTACTTAATGGAGTCAAAAAAATGTCTAGTACACTTTCCAAATTGAAGCTCGTCAATGTGCAAGCTGATCTGAAAAATCCGACCGTTTCGCGTCGCAACCGGCTGACCGCGCAAATTGAAGGTCAGATTGCATCGGTGAGATGCGCCATTGCTGGTGAAATATATGCAGAAAAAAGGCAGAAATACGTAACGGATCATCAGACCGGAGAGCGGTCTCTGGTTGAGATTTCCAAAAAAGTTAAGCCGTGGTGGTTTATTTCTGCTACAAATAAGGCTAACTTAATTTTGAAATATGGATCGAAAAAAATCGAGATAGTGAAAGGAAAAAATGCCGTGGAAGTTGATAACATGGACGAACTGATCGCCACACTGGAACTCATTAAAACTGCTGTTATTGCTGGCGAACTTGATATCCAGATTGAAACTGCTTGTGGCGCACTGCGGGCAGGATTTAGTAAGAAGAAAAAGTCGTAGTTGGCAATTTTCTTTTGCTATCGCAAACCCCTCGTATAGGTAAATATATTACTAACGAGGGGTTTGTTATGACTTTAGAAGAAATTATAGAAGCTGGCTCTGGCGCAGCCGAGCAGCGTGTACTGCGTATGACTGCCAATGCCAAATCAGCACAGGACCGCGCTAAACAATTGAAGGATCAGGCTGATGCCAGTGCTGATATATTGAAGCTGCGCCAGACTCGGCTGAAAGCGGCCAAGGTACGAAAGGCTTCGTGCGGCAAAATGATCACGCCGTACAAATAAATCGGTGATTGTCCGCAAGAGAGAGGATGACGCAAAAACATGCCTATCGACCCGTTAAAATAAATGGATATTTGATCGTACGGAGACGCTATTCACCACAATTTGCGGCAAAACCCTGACAACAATATGCAATACACAATTTATTGAATAATAAATTTTCCATTGAGTAAGCGCTGCGTAGAAATCAGAGTACGCTGTGAGGCTTAGTAATGGTTATGTTGTTTGTAAATGATGAACAATCGCTTATTGCGATAGGTTGGAAAATTATGAGCTACTACGGAATTACAAAAATAAGCTGGGATAAATCGCACGGCTTTGTTAAGCAAGTTATTCTGCACAAAATGTCCCGCAATACAGAAGACAGCCGGATTTTCGGATTGGATGCCGGCACAAAGTTACCATATTACGAAGTCGCTTCGTTGATCGATAAAGGCAACCATGTTTACGTGATGCTGAACGATGGTCCGGGCAGTTATAAAGCCGATGATGGAGTGGGAGTAATGCCTGGGTATCAAGAAGAATATATAGAGAGTGTTGACGAAGCGGGAAATCCAACGGGTGCGCTATTTGATTTGCCTGCTTGGATTGAAAAATAAATGACTGAATCTCGTATATGTTGGAACGTCAATTTACAAATAAAGCTGCCTTGACCAAGGGATATGCATGACACCTGCATCACATATTCATGAGTGGCAGAATAAAATTGTAGGTATTTGCGAAATAAAATTGCGACGCAAATTATCGAATAAGGAATTGAATTTTATACGCTGCACTGACGACACGATTGTTTTGGAAATGCTTGAAGATGCGGTAGGTGATTTATCTGATATTGAACTCAAACCCTACCTGAATTCCGAAATACATTTGGATTTTGGAGCATGAATGCTTCGCCCCACAATCTGTGTCACTCGACAGAACGTTCCTGAAATACATAAATCAAAATTCAAAAATCTTAAAAGCACTGATCATTCAGTGCTTTTTTGTTACTTATTAATCAACTTTTCAACTAGGTAATTACTTGCTTTGCTATAATGAGCGGATTAGTTGGGCACTGGTTTTAGCAGTGCGTTTCGATGTACAAAATTCTTTAGCAGCGCAGATTTGTTATCTTTTTAGACACGTAAAAGATGTACAAAATCGTGACAGTCGTTTTTAGGTACGTGAGCTCTGTCACACTTTACTATTGCGATGCTTTTTAAGCCATATAAATCAAGAGGTTACAATGACAATTATTACCCAAGCAGATTTCATCGAAAGCATTGCAGCGGCTTTGCAGTACATCAGTTATTACCATCCGGCTGATTACATTCAACATTTGGCACGTGCTTACGAGATCGAACAAAGCCCCGCAGCCAAAGACGCGATTGCGCAAATCCTGACTAACTCACGTATGTGCGCTGAAGGCAAGCGCCCGATTTGCCAAGATACCGGCATCGTTAACGTGTTTATGAAGATCGGCATGGGCGTGCGCTTTGAAGGCTTTACTGGCTCCATCATCGACGCAGTCAATCAAGGCGTTCGTCAAGGCTACAACAATCCAGAAAACGTACTGCGCGCATCGATCGTGGCCGATCCTTTGTTTGATCGTAAAAACACCAAAGACAACACACCGGCTGTGGTGCACATGGAACTGGTGCCGGGCGATAAATTGGATATCCAAGTCGCCGCCAAAGGTGGTGGATCCGAAAACAAATCCAAGTTTGTTATGCTCAACCCATCTGATTCCCTCGTGGATTGGGTCATGAAGACTGTCCCAACGATGGGCGCAGGTTGGTGTCCGCCGGGAATGTTAGGTATTGGTATTGGCGGTACCGCCGAAAAAGCGATGTTGATGGCGAAGGAATCCTTAATGGAAGACATCGACATGCACGAATTAAAATTGCGCGGTCCAAAAAACAAAACCGAAGAATTGCGTATCGCCTTATGCGATCAAATCAATGCGCTCGGTATCGGCGCGCAGGGCTTGGGCGGCTTGACCACCGTGCTCGACGTGAAGATCAATATGTATCCAACGCATGCGGCATCCAAGCCAGTAGCAATGATTCCAAACTGCGCTGCAACGCGTCATGCACATTTCGTTATGGATGGTTCTGGCCCTGTGTATATGGAGCCACCATCGTTAGATACTTGGCCGAATGTGCATTGGACTCCCGACACCGAAAAATCCAAGCGCGTCGATCTCAACACATTAACCAAAGACGAAGTCGCTAGCTGGAAGCCGGGCCAAACATTGCTATTGAACGGAAAAATGTTAACCGGTCGTGACGCGGCTCATAAACGCATTCAAGACATGCTAGCCAAAGGCGAGCCGCTGCCAGTGGACTTCACTAATCGCGTGATCTACTACGTTGGTCCAGTTGATCCAGTGCGCGACGAAGCCGTTGGCCCAGCAGGCCCAACGACCGCAACTCGTATGGATAGCTTCACTGAAATAATGTTGGCTAAAACTGGTTTGATTTCCATGATTGGTAAAGCAGAGCGCGGTCCAGTGGCGATTGAAGCGATTAAGAAACATCAATCTGCTTACTTGATGGCAGTTGGCGGCGCGGCGTATTTGGTGTCGAAAGCAATCAAAGCAGCCAAAGTCGTGGGCTTTGCTGATTTGGGTATGGAAGCGATTTACGAATTCGACGTGGTTGATATGCCGGTGACTGTTGCCGTTGATGCTAGCGGTACATCGGCGCACACCACTGGCCCTAAAGAATGGCAAGCCAAAATTGGCATTATTCCGGTTAAATAATTAAGGCATCAACACAATAAGGCGCACTGGATTGTGCCTTATTGTGTGTGCGACGACCGTCTTCCGCCGCACATTGATTTTTAGTTGAATTCAACATTTCACTCTACATGCCCGCAACTCCAACCACTATTTCTGCGCAATCACCCATCGGCATTTTCGATTCAGGCATAGGTGGCTTATCGGTCTTACGTCACATCCAGCAGCAACTTCCCAACGAGGCATTGTGCTATTTCGCTGATTCTGGCTTTGCGCCCTATGGCGACAAAACCGAAGCAGAAATCATGCAGCGCACCTTATTTGCGGCACACCACCTGCTGCAACATGGAGTAAAAGCCATCGTCGTGGCTTGCAATACCGCCACAGCCGCGGCGATTGCATTGCTGCGCGCGAATTACCCCGATCTGATTTTAGTTGGCGTAGAACCTGGACTAAAACCCGCCACATCAATCACCAAGACCGGTTGCGTCGGAGTGCTAGCGACTAGCCGCACTTTGTCGAGCGCCAAATATCAAGCACTGTGCGAGCAAATCCAACAAACAACCCAAGTGCGCTTCATCAACCAAGCCTGCCCCGGTTTAGTGACCCAAATTGAACAAGGTGAACTAGCCAGCGAGGCGACCTTGACATTACTAAAAAATTATCTTCAGCCCATGCTGCAAGAGCCGGTCGATACCATAGTTTTAGGCTGCACACACTATCCCTTCGTTGAACACAGCATCAAAACGGTGGCCGCGCAATTGCGCCATCAACCTATTCAATTGGTGGACACTGGCTTAGCTATTGCCAAACAACTGCAACGACTCTTACATCAACAACAACTAAATAATCCTGACGCCGAGCAAACCCCGCTGCAATGCTTTACTAGCAGCACGCGCGATAAATTGGAATTTGCGCTGCGTGAATTGCTGCACTTAACACCGCAACAATATCTAATCCAAGAAATAGATTGCAATTTACCCGCAAGCTAATTAAAATAGCGGCCTTGCCTAACCAATGGCAAGCTTAACGAAAGTTAAGTGCAATACAGTGGTGGTCGTAGCTCAGTTGGTAGAGTCCAGGATTGTGATTCCTGTTGTCGTGGGTTCGAGCCCCATCGATCACCCCACGAATTCAATGAAACAGCCGACTTTTTAGTCGGCTTTTTTGTTTTCAGCGACCCGCCCTAGGTTTTCTTTAACTCAAGCGGCACTTCATTGGCTAAAAAGTCATACACCGCCCTAATCGGCCCGCTGCTGCGGATTTCGCGGTGAACTGTTAGCCAAATTGGTAGCGCTGGCAAGACTAGTTGCGGCAAGATGGTGTGCACGTTGGGATTGGTCGCCGCCACATAATCCGCCGTAAAGCCTATTCCCAAACCCGCTTGAACTGCCGCCCATTGCGCTAAGTAATCGTCGCTTCGCAAACTGTAGTTAAAACTCTTGGCGTCAAAGCCGAGTGCCTTGGCACTTTTCTCGACCTCGTTATTGGTTTCGCTTCCAATCAATTGATGCTTAAGCAAATCGACCGTATCCTTCGGCGTACCATGCGTTGTCAGATAGAACTGGCTTGCGCAAGTGACTATTTGTACTTTGGCGATGCGTTTGGCGATTAATGAACCTTGATCGGGCCGCACCATGCGTAACGCGATATCCGCCTCGCGTCGTAATAGGTTGGAGATGCTGTTACTCGAAATTAAATCAATATCAATCTCGGGGAGCGCCTGCTTCATCCGCGCGAGCACTGCCGGCAGCAATATGCAAGCGACCGGTTGACTTGCAGTGATACGCACTCGCCCCTTTAAATCAACGCTCTTACTTTTGGCCATCCGAACTAGATTGGATGCGCTGTCGTCCATTTGCCTTACCAATTCAGATAATTGCAGCGCCTGCGCGGTCGGCAACAAGCGTCGCCCTGTGCGCTCGAATAAAACAACGCCCAATTGCTGTTCCAAATCCAAAATATGGCGCCCTAGCGTCGGCTGGCTTAATCCCAGTACCTGAGCAGCTTTGACCAAGGTTTGGTGATCCAAAATCGCTAAAAACGAGCGGAGCAAATTCCAATCTAACGAAGCAGATGTATTCATAAATGAATAGGTGAGATAAACATTCTTGTATTTTCAGCGATTTTATCGCGCTCTACAATAGTGCCTATCAAATTCACTCAAGGACAACAATGACGAACTCTAAAATACTCGTTCTAGGCTATGGCGCGGTTGGTCAAGCGACGACCCAACTATTACACGAACAAGGCTACTCAGTCAGCGTGGCGCAACGCAGTCAACCGACTAATTTACCAGCGGGGGTTGGATTCTTAGCTTGTAATATTTTGGATTTGGCGTCAGTCAAAAAGTGCTTGCAAGGTTTTGATCAACTCATTGTCGCGATTGGCTTGGAATACAAAATCAAAATTTGGCAACAACAATGGCCAACTGCGATGCAGAACATCGTCACGGCGACTACCGAACTTGGCATGCGAGTTATTTTTGTCGACAATCTGTATATGTATGGTCCGCAAACAGAAGCCTTGCGAGAGGAGATGGCGCTGACCGATTATTGTGGCAAACCGTCGGTACGCGCAGAAATCACCCGCATCTGGCAGCGCGCTGTTGAACAGAATGGATTGCGCTTTACTGCGTTACGCGCGCCGGATTTTTTCGGGCCTAGCGTGTTGTTATCGCATTTAGGTGAGGTGGTTTTTGGTTCCTTAGCCAAAGGCGGTACAGCACAGTTTTTTGTACCCAATAATCAGCCCCATGACTTTGCTTACGTGCCGGATATGGCGCGCGCGGTTTACGAATTAATCAAAGCCGATGACAACAAGTTCGGCCAAGTTTGGCATATGCCGTGTGCGCCAACAGCCACCATCAACGAGCTCGTAAAGCTGGGGGCGCGCAGTCTGGGCGTCGCACCAAAGCTGATCAGTATTCCGTTGTGGGCATTACGATTAATCGGATATTTCATGCCCTTGGCGAGAGAGATTTGGGAAATGCGCTTTCAGTGGGATAGGCCTTACTACGTCAATGCGGATAAATTCCGCAAGACCTTTACGTTTGAGGTAACTCCATTCGAAGTCAGCATTCCTGCGACGGCTGTTTCGTTCCGAACTACAGAACGGTGATTTGAAAATACAAAGATGGGCCTTGGATGTTTAACGCATCGCCACTCATCAGCAACAATTATTCGGCTGCGCAAAAAATTATCCCGTTGTCTATGCGCGTCGCAGTCATCTTGATCGTCCGCGAGAAGGGCAACAAATCGTTAATTGATTGTCTGCCTAAGACCATGACGAGGGAGTGCAATGCGCCGTAAATGGTTTTAGACCAAATCCATCGACGACACATCGCCGCGCCGCGCACCATCCAAACTATCGTTTCACACTAATCGCCTGCCCGCCATAATTAACGGTTTGATCAACAATATCCAGCGTCGTTGCGCTCGATATCCCCGGCTTGATGAAGTGAATCTTGAACTGACGTTGAGCGATCATGCCTTGGTACTGCCCTTGGCGTTCACCTATCGTCAAGGTGCCGTTTTTTTCGTTGTAGCTGAGTGGAATCCGAGTAAATTCGCCGCGCTTGTACGCGTTGCTAACGCCGTCATCTTCGTACAAACTAAACTGACCATCTGCCCCGGTATAAACCGTCAAGGTAATCGGCGCATCGGGATGTTCATCCACGTATTGGGTGACCGGTCCCATCGGCAAAATTGCACCGGCTTTCACCATCACCGGAATCTGCGTCACGGGTGCTGCGACCTTAACCGTCGAACCGCCACGGTAAAAGTCGCCAGTATTGAAATCGTACCAATCAGCACCCTTAGGGAGGTACACGTTGCGCGACCGCGCTTGGTATTCCGTTACTGGTGCCACCATCAGCGCATGACCAAAGAGATATTGATCTTTAATATCTTTCACCTGATTGTCGTGCGGGAAATCCATCACCAAACCGCGCATCACGGTTCCAGAATCAAAGTAAATATCCGATGCAGTCGAATAGATATACGGCATTAAGCGGTAGCGCAATTTGTCGTACCACACCATCGATTCGCGCATGGCGGAACCTTCGGGGGAGATCAGATAAATCTCACGCTTAACTACCTCACCATGCGAGCGGAATAAGGGGCTGAATGCACCAAACTGAAACCAGCGCAGATTGAGTTCTTGCCACTCGTTGACATCGGCTGGATCAATCGCTGCCGCGCCGATAACGCGGTTTTCTTGTGCAGATCCGATTTCGCCGGTCTGAAAGCGCGTCTCTTGCGCATAGCCGCCAATATCATGCGTCCAATTGGGAATGCCAGACATGGAGAAGTTCACGCCCGCCGCAATTTGGTCGTATAAATTATTCCAACGCCCTGCCGTATCCCCACTCCAGACCGCGACCGCATTGCGCTGAATGCCGGCAAAACCAGAGCGCGACAAGATAAATTGGCGCGTATCCGGTTGATCACGATTAAGTCCGTCAACCAGCGCCTGGGTATGCATCAAGCTGTAAGGATTAAACGTCACTTCACCCGCGCCATACACTGTTGGGCCGATCAGTTTTTTGAAATCGGCTGGGCGCGTGTTAGAAAAAACGTCCGGCTCACTGTTATCCATCCACCACGCATCAAACCCAAGGTTGCCCAACTTCGATTTAATTTGGCGGTAGTAAATATCGCGCGCTTCTTGGGTGTAGGGATCGTAATGGCTGTTTTTGTAGCCGGGGCCAACCCAATCGACATCGCCATTGACCACATTCTGCGTCCACATGTGACCAGCCGCGGCAAACTCTTGATAGTTCGCTGTATTGGGATAAAACTTGCCCCAGATGGATAACATGATGTGTGCATGATTTTTATGGACCGCATCAACCATGCCTTTGGGATCGGGGAAACGCTGCGGATCAAAATCGTGCGAACCCCAACCGTCTTCCGGCCAGTAGAACCAATCTTGCACGATGTTATCCAGCGGCCAGCCGCGGCGTCGGTATTCGTTGACCGTATCGGTGAGTTGCTGCTGCGTTTCGTAACGCTGACGTGACTGCCAAAATCCATACGCCCATTTCGGCATCATCGGTGCTTGTCCGGTCAATTGACGGTATCCAGCAATCACCTTATCCATGTTGTCCGCACTAATCACGTAATAATTAATGCCCTGCGCAATGTCGGAAGAAAAAGTGAGTGAATGGCGCTCTGGCTGCGGGAGCGGATTATTGTGCGTGACCGCCACCATGCCGCCCGACGGTTTCCATTCCAGATGAAATTGCACTGGCTTGCCTGGCTTGAAAGTCACGTCGAAATTGTGATACCAAGGATTCCATCCCTGACGCCAAACATCGAGAATTTGTTTGCCATCCAAACTCAATTTGGCATAGTCGGACGCGTACAACTGCATTTTATGCACGCCACCAACATCCGAAGTCAACGTGCCATCCCACACCACTTTGGCGTCTTTTAAATCCTTGGGCGCGGCGATTTCTTTAGGCCAGTTTTCGGCTAAGTCTTTCAAATATTGATAGGCGATATCGGTTTCATGGCGCGTTAGCACCAACTTTCCATCAACGTAATAGCGTGCGGTCAAACCACCGGCTTTGCCATCGGCGTCACTAAGTTTTAAATCGCGCACCATTGGCCCATAAGGTGTGCTGTCGCCAAAACGGGAGATCGAATTGTTATCCCACAAAACGCCGTAATTTTTATCCGAAATCACGAACGGCACCGCCACATCCATATTGTGCTGCGCCAGCAAAACGTCCTCACCATTTAGATTCATCTGCGCATTTTGATGCTGTCCTAACCCGTAAAACGCATCTTTGGTGCCGTAATTAAAGCCTTCTTTAATCGCCAAGAAAGGCTGGCCAGCGACATCGATTGGCTTAACGCTTTCCGCCGCCTGCGTCAGGATGGGCTTGCCAGCGGCATTGTAGAAATCGACCTTGCCGTTGGTGAGTGCGACCCGCGCTGAAATTTTCCCTGCGTTGAGGGTAACTATTCCATTTGCGTTGGTGAGCTTAAATTTACACACGCAAGGCTGCGCGATGGTCATCAGTGATGGCGTTATAATTTTGCCCGCTTGATCCAATTTCACGACGTGAATAATGTTATCGCTCATCACATCAAGCCGCACTTCCTTAATGTCACCCTGGGCTGGTCGAACGACAATTCCTGTGCTGGTCTGTTCTACCGAATCGACCGCATAACTCGAACCAACAACCGCCAACAACGATACCGCCTGCATGATCGCGCTAAATCGCATAGTGTCTGCTCCAAGATTAAATTTTTTGATTATTAATTGTAAATTTTTGGCTAGTATATGCGATGTTGGAATTTAGCAATATGTAAAAAAATGGGCAAACGTGATTTCAACGCTTGCCCATCTACTTTTACGAGACGGTTTTATTTTTTAGCCGAAAAGTCTAACCAAGGCTTTACAGTCCTGCACCAAAAACCTGTTTTCCGGCAAACATCGTGGACAACACCTGCGCGCCTTTTAGCTCGTCCGCACTGACGGTAAGCACATCCCGATCAATCAACACCAAATCCGCACGTTTGCCCGCGGCTAAGGTGCCGATGCTGCCGAGTTGATTTAAGACGTCCGCCGCATTTCTGGTGTAGGCGTACAGCATGGCGGCGCGTGGCATGCGCTGCTCGGGGAATAGCACACCCGATGCGCCTAATCGTGTTTCGGCTTGATACATCGCCTCAAACGGCGCGGCGGTTGAAATTGGCCAGTCACTCGCGCCCGCTATTTCAGCGCCTTTGTCGAGCAAACTTCTGGCGGGGTACATCGTGCGGTAAATCGCTGGATCAATATACGGTTGCACAATGTCTATCGTGCTCGCGTCGGCTAAGGCCCACAGCAGCTGGAGCGCGGCGATCACATTATCTTGGGCAAAGCGCTGCTGATCTTCGGGGGCGACAAACTGAGCGTGCGTGATGACATGCTTAAGTTTGCCATGTGGATTGGCTTTGCGAGCGACTTCAAAGGCGTCCAAACTCGCCTTTACCGCGCCGTCGCCAATAGCATGAACGTGCACTTGCAACCCATTTTTATCCGCTTGCAGCACCATGGCATTCATCGTGGCTTGCTTAAACAAAGTCGGTACGATGCGACCGGAATTAATATAGGGCTTGGTTAAGGTTGCGGTCTGGGACGGGAACTCCACCACGCCATCGGCAAAAATTTTAATGCCGGGGATAGTTAAGTTATCGACGTCTTTAAATTCGTGCTGCAACTTCTTCACCGTCGCCACTTGCGCGATGCCCTCGTTAGGCGACAACACCGGATAGGCGGCAACGTGTGCCGTCAGCGCGCCTTGTTTGGCTAATTCGCGATAAATCGGCAACGTGCCTTTATCAGCGCTTGATAACGGCGTTCCGCTCGCGTCGCCGATGGCTGCGGCGTCTAACCAACCGGTAATGCCGAGACTATTCATGTATTGCACACCCGCGATTCCGGCGGCATAAAAAGTGCCTGCGCTGGGCTTAGGCAGGCTTTGTTCGATCTTGTTTTTACCAAAATCCACCACAAAGCCGTTCGGCACAAAGTTGGGGTCGAATCCGAAATAGTTTTGTTTATCCGCTGGCAGTTTACGAAGGTAATCGGCGTTGATTCCGGCGCGCTCGCGCACTGCTTGATTGGCCCACGTGGTGTGAAAATCGCTGCCATTGAGCACAATCGGCATTGTGGCATAACGTCCGTGACTGAGAATCGCATCCAACTCAGCAGCGTGCGCCCAATACCCCAAATCAATGTTGTAGATCACTAAGGTGTCACCCACAAAACTTTTGTGCGCGTCGATTTGGGCATCAATAAATTTAACTAAATCCGGGATCGAACCATTGGCATCGGCAAAACTGGCCATCACCAAGGTCATGCCGCCCCACATCGGATGCGCGTGTGCGTCGATCATTCCTGGCATTAAGAACTTGCCTTGCAAATCGACTTTTTTAACCGACTTACCGGCAACTTTTTCCACCTCGGTTTGTGTGCCAACCGCTACTATTCGGTCGCCCCTAATGGCGATCGCTTCAGCATAAGGATGGGCGTATTCGGCCGTGAATATATGGGCATTGAAATACAAGGTGGTGTCTGACTTTGTTGATAACTCCGCCGCTTGCACCGATGCACCGATAGCCCACGCTGCCATCGCCATACAGGCTAATTTTGTGAGCTGTCCAAACCGTGGCAATTGTTGTTGCATTTTTTGTCCCCTCTTCATTTCAAGCAAATTGAGTCAATCAAATCATTGTTCTACCTAACTTCATTGCGCTAATCCGTCGATTCCGCACCCGCCGGACAGTTCGTGCACGCGCCGTCATCGCATAAGGCGCAATACTGATACAGCTCGATTTTGCTTGTGGTGCGCGCAGTGATAACGGGCTCAATAATGGCCGCCAAAGCGCTTTGCTGCTCACTGTTAATCGCGCTGAGATAGGATTCTGTTGCCTTGGCCCGTAGCGCTAGTATTTTTTTCGCTAGCGTTGCACCAGCCTTGGTAATTTTCAAACCAACCTGTTTTTTGGCATCCTTATCCAAGCGCGCAATTAGGCCATCTTTCTCTAACCTATCTACCACCCTCACCGCCGACGAATGTTGCAGCGACAATGTTTGCGCCAGCCAGCCGATATGAAATTGATCGCAGTTTTGAATACTGACCAAGGCCGTGAGTTCGGACAGTGAACGCCCAAAAGACGCTTCAAGCTCACGCTCAACATGCGTATTAAGTCCACGGGCAAACGCGGCGATCTGATTCAAATAGGCGGGTGTCATGACGAGTTATTCCTCAATAGTTGGGACTTTAAATCGTTCTCCGGTGAGAAAGAATTCACCGTTCGAAATATAGTGCATTGTACGTTCTTGTGGATCATCGCCAAAGTCCCATTGGTTGTCGTGAAAACGATCTGCATCGAAATAGCAGGCCACGACTTCTGCGATAAATAAATCGTAGCGCTGGGTGGCATCCGGAATCACTTTGCATTCCAGCCAAGCGACACATTCTTCCAACATCGGCGCCGCAATTTTTTGAGCTGGGAAGGTCTTGAGATTAAAGCGTGCGAACTTATCCTCGTCGCGACCGGACACTTGCCCCACGCCGACTGTTTCTTCCGCAATGCGACGCTTAGGAACTTGCAGACCGAATTCACCGCTAGCATCAACTAGTTCGCGGGTATGCGCAGCGGCATCCAGTACCAACAAGATCTTCGGCGGATCATAATCCAGCGGCATCGCCCAAGAAGCGGCCATGACATTCGATTTGCCGCCATGGGCTGAAGTAATGATGGTTACTGGGCCGTGGTTTAACAGCTTCCAGGCCTTATCTAAAGGGAGATTGGTGCGCATGAGTTTTGTACTTTCTTCAAAAAGTTAATGGTTATTTGCTTAGAAATCGGACGAAAAACTAGCCAGCTATTGCAGCAAGAAATTCATGTGCCGCGCTTAAATACTGTGCAATATGCGCATCAGTGTGGGCAAACGAAACTTGTGGCCCCGCCGTTGCCATGGCATCCCACACGCCGCGGTTGGCCATAAATAATTTTCGTGTCGAGATGAATTCAATGTCGATGGATTCGTAGGCTTCGGCGCCGTTTTTCGGCAATTGCGGCTTCAAGCAGTAACCAGAACGCGGGCCTAAATGCAACGCGCGCCAAGGCAGTTCGAGTTGATCAAAACTCGCTTGTAAGCCTTGCGCCAACGTTCTGCCCAAATAATTGGTGCGCGCATAGTTTTCTGGTGTGAGTACGTTTTCCAATGCGGTTTTGGCGGCGAGGATGGATAAGGTATTGGCGTAAGTCGTGCCACCCGCAGCGATACCCGGTTCGCCCAAGTCGATTTGCGTATGTGCATCGACAAAATCGGCTACCTCCTTTGACATGCCGTACAAGGCAAACGGAATTCCAGTTCCTAGACCTTTACCCAATACCAAAAAGTCGGATTTCAAATTCCACGCGCGGGTTAAACCGCCATAGGCAAACGAAAAATTGTGCGCTTCGTCTAAGCAGAATAGCGTCCCATAACGCTGACACAATGCGTACACGGCATCCAGATAACCCGGCTCCGGTTGTACCAAGGTGCAGTTGCTCAAGGCAGGTTCAGTCAGCACTAAGGCGATGTCGCCTTGCTTGAGCTTTTCTTCGAGAGCGGCTAAGTCGTTAAACGGAACAATCTCCACGCCCTTGGCCGCCGAATGGGGCAAGCCGAGAACGTAAGGTCGGATTTGTCCGTCCGCTTTTTCTAACATTGTGTCATCCAAATGACCGTGATAATGTCCGGCAAACACCAGAACTTTGTTACGTTTAGTGATGGTTCGGGCGATCCGAATCACTTCCGTGTTAGCACCGCTTGCAGTCAAGGTAAATTGCCAGAACGGCACGCCGGTGCGCTCGGCTAAGTTTTCGCACACATCAATCGCTTCTTCAATCGGCAGCAAAAAATGCGCCCCGCGCTGCATGCTTTGTTCCATCGCCCGCTGCACGAAAGAATTGGTAAAACCCATCGTCACAGCCAAATCGACCACGTTAAAGTCGAGATAGCTATTGCCATCCACGTCAAAAAAAGTCGGCCCATCGCCGTGCGTGACATAGAGGCTGTGATGCCGATACAGTCCGTACATCCACGACATCGGCACGCCGCGCACCATGGATTTTTTGGCTCTTTTTAACATCGCTTCCGACTTAGCCGTTCTTTGGTTAAACGCGGCCAACTCTACCGATTTCACTCTTTGCAACTTATCCCGATTGATTTGCCTCATGCCTCACTCCATTTATGTATGCAGCAATCATATATCTAGATTTAACAAAGATCAACTGATTTGGTGGCAGATTTAGGAGTTGCATTAATGAGTATTAATTAATAGAAAATCGCCCGACGTAAGGCAAATTGCAAAGAGCGCCATAGCCCATGTTTAGGCAATTTACAAATAGCTGGGAGAGCACTTTCTGAGGGAATACAAAACTTCTACGGGCGATTGACCTACATATTTTTGAATCCGAGGCGACATCAAATAATCTTGATCAATATTCGCCTCGGAATTACGGCTCGATTGCGTGCTGAGCCAGTTTGATTGGCCCACTTTGCGGTAGCAACTGCGTTGCTAAACGTAGCCAGAATTGGATAATCCACCGCACGCCACATGGAGGAGAAATTATCGAATCAAAACGGTTGCGCTAATAACTAAAACTCTTCCCCGGCACAGCCCAAACACTATTGGCCGCGCTACAGGCTGCCAAGGTTAGCGAACTTCCATTTGGTGTTAAGCATTGGCCAGAGCTGGTCAATACGAGTTGACTGCCAGCGGAGCCAGCAGAGCCGGGCGCGACTGTCCACTGTTGAT
The DNA here is from genome assembly GCF_004358105.1 of Sapientia aquatica. Lineage (GTDB taxonomy): Bacteria > Pseudomonadota > Gammaproteobacteria > Burkholderiales > Burkholderiaceae_D > Solimicrobium > Solimicrobium aquaticum. The sequence continues at coordinate 32,852 of NZ_SMYL01000008.1, forward strand.
TTGATGAACCAGCCGCGCACGTCAGCATGACGACATTGCTACCAGCAGAGCCGGCTGTAGCATTGTTGCTGCCATTCCACGCCGTTAAGCAATAACTGTTTTCGATTTGAATCGTGGAGTCGCTTGCCATTACCCACAACTGGGGCGCAAATTTAGAACCGCCCGAGGCATGCACTGACGCGGATGTTGGGCAGCTCGCTAAGATGGCGTTGTTAGAGCCTACTGGGTTCCCTGCCGTTTCACCTTGCTGGGCGGTCAGGCAGCTACCGTTGGCTTTGACTAAGCCTTGCGCTGACGCCTGCGGCGCACCGATTTCGGTCGAGGTTTTGGTGCTAGTGTTAAAGCCCGTGGTCGCAAAGCTGCTCGGACAGCTTGAGTTGGCATACACATTGGCTGCGCCTAAATTGACCGGACTGCCGCTGGCGCTTTGTGCTTGAATCGAGAATTGGACACTGGTGTAAGGTACCGATGTGCAGTCTGTTCTTTTTGAATTCCAGTCAAAATATTCCACCCACTGCGATACGTAAGTCGTCGGTACTAAGGTCGCCGTGCCGCCCACAAAAATACTACCAATATCAAAACTATCGCCCACGTTGCCGCCCGTGACATCGGTCACATTGGTTTTAAACCACCCGCCGCCTAAGCTGGCATTGGGCGTAACCCGAAAGCGGTAAGTGTGTCCGGCCTGCCAGTCGTAGTGATAGCGACATTGCACACCCGCCGATCCATCAGTGGCCGTGCCTGAGACAGTGCAAAAGCTGCCACCGCCAATTCCGGCAGAAGCTGGTGTGCCGGCTTGCGCATTGGTGGCGCCCCAAAGTGAGAACAAAAATTGTTTGCCGACGCCTTCCGCACCTGCCACGATTTCGGTTGATTGCAATCCGGTGTAACCACCGAGGCCACCCATTTGGTTACTCCAAAATACGTTGGAATTAGGCCCCGGATCGTTCATCGGCGTGACGAACATATCGAGCACCGCAACGCCATTCACGCCCGAAGGAAACCACGTATCGCTGTACAGCCCAGGTGTTCTTCCCAAAATCGAAATCGACGGAACAGCAACGCCGGCAAGCGCGCCGCTGTTAGCTGCGTTGCTGGATGCGATAGTGATCGTATTACTCGCTGGGAGTTGATTGACCGGGGGGATGTTGATGTTAAACGTGAACACGCATTTACCCGACGCAGGCACGGTGGCATTGGTCAGGGTGACTTGATTGGACGAACTGCTCAATGTTGCGCCGCAGGCCGCATTAAAACCCGAAGCGCTAAAGCCCGAAGGGAGAACTACGTTCAAATTAGCCACCGCATTGGACGAGCCGGAATTGGTCAACGTCAACGTCGCGCCGTCATGCCCGCCGACGCTCGGCGATGTGCTGCCTAAAGTTAAGGCAGCAGCATAGCTGCCAGCGCTCGTGCTGCCCGCGCTGCTTGAACTCGATCCCGCAGTTGCGCCTGAGGTTGAGGTTGAGGTTGAGGTTGAGGTTGAGCCAGTGCCAGAATTGGCCGCGGAGCTTCCCGAAGCAGTAGTTGATTCGCTTGTCGTTGCTGTCGTTGTTCCTGTCGTCGATCCACCCGCCGTTGCTCCCGTTGCGGCCGACCCTGCGCCAGCGGCACTTCCCGCCGCAGCGACACTTCCCGCCGCACCGCCCCCACCACCGCCGCAAGCGCTCAACAATAGCAAGGATGCGAATCCAAAACTGGTCAGCGCTCGGTTGAGTTGATTACTTACGAGGGAGTCCAAATTCGTGCTTCGTTGAGGATTTTTGTACGAGCTAGCTTCATTTAAGCCCTTGCGATTCATCCAAGCCACATCATGCATTGCGATTATCTCCGTAGTTTTTGCCGGTTGGTGCTCCCGCCCGTCATTCAATGAATCATTCCGATTGGTAACGAATAACGGGATTGAGTTTTGGATTATACAGTTGTTTTGCGGCAATTTTATGAGCTGAATCCAGTTTTCGATCGGCTTTACATCGCTAGAGAATAATGTTTACAAAAACAACTTTTCTGCTGACTTTATTTAACTAATACCCTAAATAGGGCATAGACATAATTGTTTTCTTAATTTAATCTCGCAAAGTTGCATTTTGGCAAAATTTAAAATTGCCAACATTTAGCCTGCAGTCGATTCAAGCAAGCGGGCCGAATATCGGCTTCATCCAGCGCGTGAGCCGCCATCAATGCAACAGCGACTGAATGTGAAAAACAACGATGTGCCAATTAAATAAACATAACTAAGGGACTTAAATGAAATCATTAAAAATAAAATCAGGCTTTTTTTTCACAGCGTTAGGATTGATCGTTTCCAGCCAACTCGTTGGTTGCGCCTCGGTTTCTAATGGAACCACTTCAGCAATCAAAATCGACACACTAAGCAAAGATGGTCGCTCCGTTTCTGGAGCACGCTGCGAATTAAGTAACGATTCCGGCACCGTAAGCTTAACCACTCCCGGCAGCGTCATCGTTCATCGCTCCAGCTCAGACCTTAAAATCACTTGCACCAAAGACGGCTTCGACCCTGCCTCTGGCACCGCCACTTCGCGCATGACCGGCAGCTTTTACGGCAACATTTTGATTGGCGGCGGGATTGGCATGATCGTCGATCACTCCAACGGATCGGCGTACAACTATCCAGAATGGATGCAGTTAGTAATGGGCTCCAACTTATTCTTTGATCGCAGAAACTCCGCCGATAACTTACCTACCCCATCCACCAGCATCGCCAATGGCACGGTTGACGCACAGCCAGCTTCTGGCATGAACACGGTCCAACAAAATCAAGCAGCATCAGCCGCTGCACCGACTTCAATCCGCGTTGGACAATCATCCAAAGAAATCGAAAAACTGGCAGAGCAACAATCTTGCAAATCGGAGCAAGGTGCTGGATTAGTTTCACAAAATGGCCCCACCAAGGAAGACTACAAAATTAATTGCATCGATGGACGCCAACTAGCAGCGCATTGCGAATACCGCCAATGCACACTTTCACCGGCTACATCAACCCAATAATCAGTTAGTAACAAGTTGAATCCACTTGCTTGGGCACCCGCCACAGCCCAAGCGAGAACCGCCTAAAAGATTCATTAACCCGCAACGGAGCCGCCATGAAAAATCGAATCGCCTTAATCGCGTTTGCCCTGCTAACCAGCGTATTAACGCCAGCATTTGCCGCCACCCCAACCGAAGAAATTCTGCAACTCGAAGTTGACATCAACAAAGCCTATGCGGCCAACGATTTACCCAAGTATTTTTCCTACTACGCCGACGATTTCCGCGGCATCTTCCCAGACGGCTTCACCACCTTGCCCGCTTACCGCAAGGAATGGACCGAGTCCGTCAAAGCTGGCAATGTGCTCGTGGGCTTTAGCTACAAAGACATCCAAGTACAAGTTTCCCCTAGCGCCGACGCCGCCATCGCCACCTACCACGCCACCGCTCGCATGCGCTATGTCGGCAAGGAACCGGTAGATGAACAGTATTTTGAAACCGACGTGTTTTTTAAACGTAAAGGCGTTTGGAAATTGGTTGAGGTGCATTATTCGACGGCGGCTGGCGGGAAATGATCAATCCGTGGACGAGATGCAAATAACAATTCCGGAATGTTTTCGTTAGGTGAGTTTTTAAATGATCGGGAATCGACTGCGACTGGCGCTTTGCGGCACAAAACGGTCAGTGCTTGGGCGCGCCAAATATCTTAATATTCAGGAACTTGAAGTAACCAAAATACTGAGGGATGTAACATGCAAGCAGAATTCTGGGGCATTCTTCATGACGGCGGCATTGAGTCGATTTCCGGTGACGTCCCTGGAACAGTTTCGATAAATGTATCTATTCGTTATCTAAGACAATATTTTCCCGGTGATGGAATTGGATTTCGCATTGAATTGGGTAACTGCACAAGATTTGAATATCAAGAATACGATGCTGCGCCTATAAAAGATTTTGCTGCGATAGTTGCCATGGACCCTGAAATTTTGAGCCTCAACAGTGGGCATGTCTCTGTTGTCGTTAACTGCGTAATGGGTTCTCTGACAATGGCTTACGAGGAGGCATCCGTATTCTTAGATTCAGGTGCTCCAGTAACCTTTGATGAGTTATGCGCCGCGAGCAAAGCCTATTGGGATGAGTGGCGAGCCCGCATCAAGAAGAAAGTAATATGACACTGGCTAACAAAAAGGCGGCTGGCGGCACATTGGAGTCGCTCAGCGAACTTTGGTGATTGAGTGATTTGGAACGTGCTCCTGCCATAAGAGAATTTACATTCTCATATCTTTTAAATGATATAACCAAGAAAACCATAAAAATATAATGCGAAAAATATTGTCTAAACCTTCTTCGACAATCACATTTAATATGATTAAGTTAGTGGGTTGTTTAATTCTAATATTTGGTACGTTAACCGGATGTTTTCATCCGAATAAAACCATCTCATGGAAAGAGGAAGTCCAGCTTTCTAACGGAAAAGTTATTGTCGTTGAATGTTCAACAGAATCAAGGAATGTTTACGACGGTAATAGCATGGGATGGTTGCTGGTGCACGATAGCATTAAAACTGTTTTTCCACCTTCTGGTGCGGAAGTTAGATGGGTAGGAAGTCTCATGCCATTGGCGCTCGACATGTCGGCCAACGGAGAAATATATCTTGTAGCTATTGCACAAACTTCGCAGGCAATGGAAGAATATTCGACTACAAGCGGTTATGCTGCCTTCAAATTTACTGGGAATGGTTCTTGGACACGAATTCCCGTCGAATCTGTACCAAAAGAAATTGTGCCGAATATGCTCCTTCAACTGCCAGAGGATTTATCTAAGACAGTTAATTTGCTGACCAAGGAAAAACTGAATTCCAATCCTAGATTTGATCGTTCTTATAGAGGATGGCTGCCAAAGAGCCCATAAAAATGCCAGAGGCGAATGTCTGCAATGTACGCACCCATCTGGCAGCAAAGGGCACAAACCAGCCAAACATCAAATCCCCCATTCTCCAAATCTAGCCACCCACGCACTAGCTCGAATAAACGATTTCACAAAAACCTTTCACTAAAGCGCGCCAAATAAAACCACTCATCGCCAGCGCGCGAGTCTTCGTCGGGGAACACGATGTAGCCTGCTTCTGGTGCCAACATTGGTTGTCCTTGGTGGCGGATGCCGATGACTTCGTTAGGTTTAATTGCATCAAAACTGGACCACGTTTGCGAAAAAATGTCGTCATCATGATGTTTGTCGATCACGTCATACAGGCGCAACGATTCCATGGAATGTTCGACCAACGGAGCCGTTTGCTCGATCATGCCGAGGTGGGTTAGCGTATTCAAAATCGCGTGCCTTGCTACGACCGGTGCTTGTGGGTCGAGGTGACTGCCGCACTCTAGGGTTACGCCGTAACCGCCTTGGGTACGCATGTATTCGGTGGTGCCTACGCCGAAATAAATATTTTGTTCGGGTAGCGGCGTATCGCTGGTTGCCTGCGCTTGTCGGCGGCGAATACCGTTGTCGTAGGTTTTTAGCCAACCATCTACTGCTCTAGTCACACCTAAAATTTTAGCCAGCGCTTTTTCTTGGGCGGCAAATTTGAATGGTTCGATCTCACCGTCGTTATTCTCTGGGCCGACCATGACAAAGGCTTTGCCTTTACTTTGAAACGAATGCAAATCGAGTAGCACATCGTGCTTGGCTAATAAGGGGCAAAGCCAATTGGCGATGTGATCTTCGTATACTTTTGGATTTTCGTAAGGCATCAACATACGGTTCAAATTGCGTTCACCGCAGCGCTGGCGGCGCTCGTAGGCCATCGGGTTGGCGACTGGCACAAAGGTCACGGAGCCGCGCTGCAAGACCAAATTCTTGGCGCTAAATTCGGCGATGATGTGCTCAATCGCTTCAGTGCCGCAAGTCTCATTGCCGTGCACGGCACCCAGAATGATTAAGCGCGGTCCATCGGTTTTGCTATAGAACGAAATGGAATGATTAAGGGCAGAAGACATAAGGATTTAATGTTGAGATTGGGCTAAGTTGATTTGGTCGATTACATCCGCCAACACGACCGTACGCGGCAGATCATCAAGATTGATGACCACCATAAATCCTTGCAGTGAGCCGGTAGAACTAAATGCTTTCACCAAGGATAATTGGTCGCTATGCAGCAGCCTGCCATCGATTTTGGACCAATATTCCATCGCCACCAAACAACCTGCGGATGGGGTTCCGGGGTAGAACGACTCTTTTCGGTAGTAATCCGAATTGACAGTGGTGCCATGCGCTAAAATTTCGTTGCGACCGGCTAAACCAGCGCGCCACGCTTCCTTGATGGGGAAATAGTTCTTCCATGAGGCGGGCAGAAACTCAGTGTATTTCTCTTCGCTCCAGCCTTCTGTATCGGCTTGGTGGCTGAAGTCTGATAATGAACTTTCAATCGGTAAAAACGAATTTAAATAAGGCGTTGGGCCGATCCAAATCGTATCGACCGACGTGCCGGTGCCATCGATGGTGAAAATGCCTTGCGGGGTATTGCCATTGGTAATTGAGCTGGGCAGGGTATTTCCTGCACGCGCTAATTGCGGTACGTTGAAATAGCTGCCATCGGCGTTGCGCACGAACCGCCCCTGTGCATCACGCACCATTACTAGACCAAAAAAATTTCTATTTTTACGTTGAAAACTGTACACCACTGGATAGCCACTTTTGATCGGTGCGGCCAATAAATCCAACAGCGGCGGACGTTGTTGTAGTTCCGACTTTGCATCCACATGGAGTGCGTGATCTAACTCGATTAAGCGCGGATCAGTTTGCCATTCTGGGAAATTTTTATGCATCGCTAGCTCAATTTTATGCCGAGCGGATTTTGTGGGGTAGCGCTTTAAGACCGTAAATCCCGCGATGGCGAATTCGCGTTGAGTGTTTAAGCGTGGCAGCTTTGTTGCCACGATCGCGCCGAGTTCCTTGGAATACAAGCGATAGACCGCTGTTAACACCTCACGCTGCACCTCGGGCGATTGGGATTCAATATGGCGCACGGCGTATTTCGCTTTGTTGAGCGCCAGCTTTTTATCGAGATTGAACAACATCAGCGCGGAAAAAACCGACGCTTGTTCTTGATCGAGTACTGGTGTCGATGGTCGTTTTAAGAGCGCGTCAATTTTATCAATTGCTGCTGAGCGCAGCGCTAATTCGCCCTGCTGTGAATTCATCTCGGACTGAAAGTCACCGATCTGTAATGCCTGTAATTGAGGTAAAGAATGGCGCACGTTTTGTTTGACTTCTTGTGCGTACAATTTCGCGCTTACCAGCGTCAGAGTGGCAATCACCGTGAAGCGAAGCAGAGCTGAGTTGATCTTGGGAGTTTTGCTGTAGTTCATTCGATCACACCAACTCATTAAATTGCGCTCTCCCACCTACCACGGTCAAGCGATGTGGCAGCCCCATTTTTACAGCTAGGTTCATCGCTTGATGTCCGACGGGGAAGTCAAAACAAACCGGATAGGGATAGTCGCGTACTTTTTCTAACACGATTTGGTAGAGGTCGAGCGCGAAAGGCAAATCGTTTTCTTCGTCCGCTGGCATATCAAAGCCACCGATCATTAAACCGGCCAATTTAGCCAACTTACCGCTGCGCTTTAAATGCCAAAACATCCGATCCACCGAATACAACGCTTCACCTACATCTTCCAGCAAAAGAATTTTTCCGTCGGTATCTAGTGCAGACGCTGTGCCGCTCAAGGTTTCTAGCGTGCGCAGATTTCCACCCACCACCAGCCCAACTCCTACGCCGTCTCGGTTGTGAATGCTGGGTTCGATAGGATAGTCAATAGAATGACCCGTGAGCGCATCGTTGATACTTGCGATGGACAGTGCCGCGGCCGAATTGGCTGGCTCTGGCTGATCAACAAATCCGGTTGCCATTTTGCAGTGCACGCTGGCTAAGCCGCTATGTTTGTTGAGATGACTATGCAGCACCGTGACATCGCTAAATCCAAGTATCCATTTTGGACTTTGGACGCAGCGTGCAAAATTGAGTTGATCAACGATGCGCACCAAGCCATAACCGCCGCGCGCGCAAAGAATCGCCTTAATCTCGGGGTCATCCAGCAGCGCCTGAAAATCACTCACCCGCTGCGCATCGGTTCCGCCGAATGTGCCATGCGCTTGACCGACACTGCGCCCAACTTTGACAGAAAAGCCCCAACTTTTTAACGTTCTAATAGCCGGTTGAATTTCTTCTAAGGAGACAAAACCCGCCGGCGAGCTAATGCCGATAGTATCGCCTTGGCTTAGGTAAGGAGGCACTAAAAAGCCGGGACTCGGTTGTGCAAGACTGTTCGCCATGAGGAGTTCAGAATAGTTAAAAGTTGCAGCGCTCAATCCAAGCTTGGCAATGTGCGCCAGACACTGTCGGCGTGACAGCAATGTGTGTTGGAGCATGTCGATTGCTCATAAAAAAACCGGGCCATCGCTGGCCCAGTTTTTTATCACGCGATTAATAGAACTTATATTTCAATTCCAACATAAATGCGCGCAATCTTGGTTGACCTTCGCGTGCATCCCAACCAGCACCGACCACATCATCGACGTTGTGCGCCGAGAACGGTGGGTCTTTATCGAACAAGTTTTTGATCGTAAAGTTGATCGTGGTGTTGTCAAATCCTGCGTAACCAACACCTAAGTTGTAGATGTTGTAGCTCGATACACGCGGATTAAAGCCTGGCGGCGTTGTGCCATAAGGCACTTCGTCATAATAACCACGGTTGTATTGCTCGGTTAATGTGGTGGTCCAGTCTTGGTGTTTCCAAGTCAAGCTGGCGGTATGTCTCCAACGCAAAAACAAATCCGCAAAACCGCTATTTGGATCGCCAAACTGCCCTACAAACTCATTCGTCGGACTTTGCGGCGAATTCTGCACTGCATGGCTAATCATGTAAGTGCCATCCAAATTCAGATAGAAATGATCGCCTGCGAATTTTTCGTCCCATTTCATTCCCAAATCAATGCCTTTGGTATCGTCTTGGGCGATATTCATGAAACCGGCTTCGATGTAGTTAATCGTTCCATCAGCATTACGAATAACATTCGCTGGATCGTTGGCTAATACTTGGACTGGGTCAGGAGTGACAATACGATTCGTGCGCTTGATATTCCAGTAATCCACTGTGGCACTCAAATTGGACAGCGGTGAGACGACGAATCCAGCAGAAACCTGTTTGGATTTTTCGGCTTTCAAATTCAAGTTACCGCCGGTTTGGTAATTCCAAGCTTGGTTGCAGTAGGTTGGATTACCTGGATTTTTTGGGCACAGAATCGGATCAGGTTCTTCGCTGTTCAAAAATCCCGGAGTTTGACCGGCGTACATTTGCTCAAAGTCGGGCGCGTGGAATCCCGTGCTCCACGACGTACGCAACATCAAGGAACTGATCGGTTGGTAGCGCAGGGATACTTTAGGATTGGTGGTTCCACCAAAATCGCTGTAGCGATCGTGACGCACCGCTAAATCGGCTTCCAATTGCTTCACAATCGGCACCAATAATTCACCATATAACGCGATGATATTGCGTGAAACTTGATTCAACGATGGATCCGAAGTCGCTTGATAAATATTGTTCGCCGCGTTGCTATTGGAATTGAATTCATACGTTTCACGGCGCAAATCAAAGCCTAAAGCCGATGAAATGGCATTGCCGTTCCAATTAGCGATTTCCTTCGAAGCGCTGCCGTCGGCTTGCATCAAGCGGGTATGTCCGCTGTACACTTGCCCGGTTGCTTTAGCACTATTCAACGCGGCCATACCGGCTGCGCTTTGAGCTTGACCTGGCATGGCGAACGGATTAATCAGGCCAGTGCTCATCGCTGTTTTAAATGCGGTGGCGTTCACATAACCATTAACCAAATCGGTATTGGCGCTGCTACCTGCCATGGAAAAGCCCGCTTTGTAATCCCAACCTGCAATTAATCCATCGATGCCAAATAAGGCGCGGTAGGTGGTGCTGGCCGTGGTTTCCTCGCGGTTTCCGCAAGGGACACAGCGCCAACTCAATCGAATATCTTGGGTCGGATCATAGCCGGGAATATAGGAGCTCAAATCTTGGTAGTACGGCCCACCAGCAGGATAGCTAAATCCCTTCACTTGAATCGGCGTGTAGACGTCGGTCGCACTGGTGTGCGATGCGGTCAGCTCAAAATACACGGTATTGCTAGCATCGAGCTTGTAGCTGGCGCGGCTGACTAAATTTTGATGTTCCTCCGGTTGCATCAAGGCCCAATCCGCACCGTAGTCGTAAGAGCAGCCTTGAGCGCGAGCCGTGTTACCCGACAAATCGCTATTGTAGGGATGCATCTGCGGGTAACTGCTGCAATTGCCTTGCAGAGCTAATAAATTGGCATAACTGTATTGCTGGGTGCTGCCCGGCAAACTGAATGGCGATAATCGTTGCGTTGCAAATGGTGTGCCGACTGTATCCGGAGCCAAGCCACGCGCTGGTTGATAGCCGTTTTGGAACGCACGTTGATGTCCTTGTAACGCACTATTTTTATCAACCGCTAAGGTCGCCATAAAGTTATAGCCATCGTCAACCAACGAGCCTTTGCCAAACAGCAGCGACGCATTATAGATATTGCCACCGCGATGTTGAGTCATGTCGCCAGAGACATTGGCTTCTAGACCTTGGTAATCGGTACGCAGAATAAAGTTGATTACGCCGCCAATCGCGTCAGTTCCATAAATCGCGGATGCGCCGTCTTTTAACACTTCAACGCGCTCAATGGCGGAAAACGGAATCGAATTCAAATCAACCGAGCTACCGTTCAAACCATGATCGGCAATGCGGCGGCCGTTCAGCAATACCAGCGTGCTATCTGGGCCAAGACCGCGCAAGTTGGCCGACGATGAGCCTGAGTTATGGGTGCCGGTGGAAGCGGTAAAACCTTCTGCTTGGTTAGCGCTCATGTTGAACGCACCGCCCACGTTAGCACTTACTGTTGCCAACAGTTGCTCAGCACTTGTGATGCCAGCACGATCGATATCTTGGCGGGTAATGACTTGAACTGGCAAAGCGCCTTCGGCTTCGACCCGTTTGATGCTGGAACCGGTAATTTCTACTCGTTGCACCGTTTTATTGTTATCGGTTGTGTCCTGTGCAAACGAAACTCCGGAAACACATAACAACATAATGCTGTGTGCGATCACACTTAATTTCATGACGTTTTCCCCTTCGAAGATTATTCTCAACCAAAGCCAATGCGGATCAGTTTCTTTTTATTAAACATCAGAAAAATGACAAATTACCTATAAAAATCGCGGTCATTTCAACAGTGTTCGCCAAATACTAAATAGATTTAACAAAGTTGAACAACTGAATGATTATTACCCACCTATAAGTAGAAGTAATAGGTTTGATTTCTCCCCATGCAGCATGTGTTGGCAGCATTAACAACGACTGACTCACTTTATCTTTTACGCAGCAATGTGTTGCATTTTAGGATAAGCACCGCGCTGCGCAATCTGTTTTTTACGAGTTGTTGTTGGATTTAGTCAATGCGCTCATAACATTGACGAATACGTGCCACGTCGCCGTGATCAAAATGCCACCATTCGGTTTTAATCCCCTTAAAACCGCCCTGCCGCATCGCTGCATACAAGATGTGTCGATTGGCTAACTGCGCCTGAGTTAGCAGACCTTGGGCAAGATGTTGTTGTTCGTATTCGGGATGGGAAAGCGGTGACATCTGGTCAAATTCAGCGCCCATGTCTAACGGATTGCCGTTGGCGTCCAATAAGGTCACGTCGACCGCCATCCCAAACGAATGAATCGAGCCGCGCTGAGGATTAGCCAAATACATCTGCAATTGGGTACCTTTTAGTTGATCCCACAATAATTGCTGGGCGCGGTGCGGACGCAATGCATCCAAAATTTGTAGCTGTAGCGGCGAAGATTGTGCGGCTAGCCATTGCGCGGCGCGCTGAATTCCCTCGGCTGCTTCGCGATGCAGCCAAGCGCAATTCCACTGACCGTACACGCTGCGACCGACAAAGTTATTGTCGCCCTGATAGCGCAAATCGATCGCAATGCCATCAATGGCGCTTAACGCCACAAAATCAGGATGCGTGTGGATTTGCTCAATCTGCACGAGTTAACTCGCCTCATTCGTTAGGCAGTTGCAAGCGGCGCGGCGTAAATCATCGACTAAGCTGCGCGCCGCGTGCGACAGCGGCGACAAATTGGCCGTCAACAAATACAACTCCACCGCAATAGCTGGCTCAATCGGGCGGCGCATGGCGCTGTCCAGATCAATCATGGCGGCAGTATAAGGATCGATCACCGCCACGCCCGCGCCGTGTTCCACCAAGCTACGCGCTAATTGGTAAGTTTGGACAGTGGTGTGGGTATTGACGGCGTGTTCGACCAGATTACACGCGTCGAAGAAGCGACTGCCGAGCGGATCGTCTTCGGGCAATCCAATTAAGCGGTTCGGTAAATCCGTGATCGCAATCGGTTGATCAGAGAGTTCCTGCGGCCAAGTGCCTACTGGCGCAATCGCGGTCATCACGCCTTGGGCAATCGTCTCAACTTGAATGCTGGGATGCTGCGGATTTTGGAGCGACAAGGCAAAATCGGCTTCGCCCAATAACAGCGCGTTCACAATTTCGCGCGTGTGTTGGGTGGCTAGTTGGCAATGGGTGTCGGCGTATTTTTTACGCCATTCGCGCATGGCAATCGGCACCAAAGTCAGCGCCAGCGTTGGGGTAGAAACCAGCTTCACCACTTCCGTCGCGCCATTACGCAAACTGCTGGCTAAGCGTCGCACCGAATGCAGATCGCGATTAACCCGATCAACTTCGATAAATAATTTTTGGGCTTCGGGAGTTGGGTAAAGTTTGCCCTTGACGCGCTCAAACAATTTCAACCCAAGCTGCATCTCGCAATGCTGCAACACTTTGGTGACCGCCGGCTGCGAGATAAATAAAATCTGCGCCGCGCCGCTAATCGAGCCAGCTTGCATGATGGCGTGAAAAACTTCGATATGTCTTAGTCGCATACGCTCATCCGATGAGCTCTTCTAAACGATGACAGGCCACTTGTCTTCCTTCCCAAGAACGTAGTTGCGGTAATTCTAGCTGACAACGATCAATTGCATAAGGGCAACGTTTATGAAACGCGCATCCGGTGGGCGGATTGAGTGGGCTTGGCAATTCGCCCTTGATGTTAATTTTGATACGACGATCTTGCGGCCGAATCGCTGGCGTGGCGCTCATCAGCGCTTGGGTGTAAGGATGGAAAGGCTTATCAAACACATCGACCTTGCTGCCGTACTCCACCACTCGCCCTAAATACATCACCATCACTTCATCGGCCACATGCTCAACGACCGACAAATTGTGCGAGATAAAGACATAGGAGGTGCCAAATTCATCCTGCAAATCCATGAACAGGTTCAAAATCTGCGCTTGAATCGATACATCCAAGGCCGACACCGGCTCATCGGCAACCACAATGCTAGGATTCAAAATCATGGCGCGCGCAATCGCAATCCGTTGGCGTTGGCCGCCCGAAAACATGTGCGGATAACGTTGCCCAAATTCGGGCCGCAAGCCAACTCGCGCAATCATTGCTGCAATGCGCTGGGCGCGTTCGGCCTTTTCTAACTTGGTGTTGATGAGCAATGGCTCATCCAAGGTGGCAGCGATTTGTTTGCGCGGATTGAGGCTGGCAAACGGGTTTTGAAACACCATCTGCACTTGGCTGCGTAGGTATTTCAGTTCATGCAGGTTCGCTTGCGCGACATTAACGCCCTTAATGATTAACTCACCCGAGCTTGCCGGCTCAATGAGCGTCAACTGGCGCGCCAAAGTGGATTTGCCGCAGCCGGATTCCCCAACCACCGCCAACGTATGTTTTTTGCCTAAGCTAAAGGACACGCCATTGAGCGCTTTAACCGTCCCTGCTTTGGCAAATAGTCCGTTATTGATCGCGTAGTGGCGGGTTAAATTTTGCGCCTGCAAAATTGGCCTAGCTTGCTCAACATTGATTTGGTCGGATTTTGGGTGAGTTGACATGAGTTCAGCTACCGACTTCTAAAGGATAAAAACAACGTGTTTGCGCGATGCCTACCTGGGCTAATGGCGGCTTGTTTTGATGGCATTGGGCTTGTGCGTAGGCGCAGCGCGGCGCTAATAGACAGCCTTGCGGGCGATTATATTGACCGGGCACGAGACCGCTTAAAGCCGATAAACGGCGCGCTCCTTTGTTATGTTCGGGGATCGCATCGAGCAATGCTTTGGTGTAGGGATGCGTTGGGCTATCGAATAAATTAGGCACAGGCTGTTGCTCCACCACCTGCCCGGCGTACATCACATAAGCCCGTTGCGCCATCTCCGCGATAATCGCTAAATCGTGGCTAATCATGATTAACGCCATATTGGATTCTTTTTGCAAGCGCACCAACAATTCCATAATTTGCGCTTGAATCGTGACATCTAATGCCGTGGTCGGCTCATCCGCAATCAATAATTTTGGCTCGCACGAAATCGCCATGGCAATCATCACGCGCTGATTCATGCCACCGGATAATTCGTGCGGATAGGAATTGATGCGGCTTTTGGCGGCAGGGATTTCAACCCAATCCAATAAATCCAGAACGCGCTTTTCTAACGCCGCGCCGCGCAAATTCATGTGCAGCTTTAACGTTTCGCGGATTTGAAAGCCGATGGTGTACGACGGATTTAAACTGGTCAACGCATCCTGGAAAATCATCGCCACGTCGCGTCCAATAATCTGTCGGCGCTGCTTAACATCCATCTTTAACAAATCGTGCCCATCAAACAGCAATTGATCGGCGCTGCATTGACCCGGCGGATCGATCAATCCCATTAAAGCCATCATAGAAACCGATTTACCCGAACCAGATTCGCCCACCACACCGATCAATTCGCCGCGCTTAACATGCATGCTCACGCCATCGACCGCGCGAAAAGCTTGCTTGCCGCTGCCGAATTCAACCCGCAAATTATCAATGGTGAGCAAACTCATTTCGCTATGCTCCACGTTTTAATTTTGGATCGAGGGCATCGCGCAAACCGTCGCCCATTAAATTGATCGACAACACCGTCAGCAACACGGTCAAGCCGGGAATCGTCACCACCCATGGCGCACGTTGAATATAGTCGCGCGCTGCCGATAACATCGCGCCCCATTCCGGCGTTGGCGCTTGCACCCCCAAACCTAAAAATCCTAAGGCGGCGGCTTCTAATATCGAGGAAGAAAATCCTAAAGTGGCATTAACGATTAACGGTGCCAAGCAATTCGGCAGCACCGTGTTAAACATCAGCCGCCAAATCGAGGCACCTGCGACGCGGCTGGCGGTGACGTATTCTTTTTCGATTTCCGCCAAGGCTGAAGCGCGCGTTAAGCGCGTGTAACTTGGCAAGGTGCCAATCGCAATCGCAATCGTCGTATTAATCAATCCGGGGCCAAGTACCGTGATGACGCAGATCGCTAATAACAAGGACGGCAACGCCAGCATCACGTCCATCACGCGCATAATCAACACGCCTAAACGCTTAGGGAAAAACGCCGCCAGCAAACCCAGCGTCATGCCGGGAACGAGCGACAGCAATACTGAGGTCAAGCCGATCAATAAAGAAATCCGCGCACCATAAATCAGGCGCGACAAAATATCACGCCCCAATTCATCGGTTCCAAATAAAAATGCCGCGTTCCCGCCATCCTCCCAAACGGGCGGCATCAACATGTGATCGCGGAATTGTTCGATCGGATTATGCGGCGCTAAGACGCCTGCCAAGAGCGCGCACAGCACGATAAAGACAAAGAAAATACTGGCCACCAATGCGCCGCGATTAGCCGAAAAACTCAAGCAAAATTGGCGCGCTGGCGAGATGTCGTGCGGCAGCGTTTGTTCCAAGGCCTCGGCGCTTGGGTTGGATGATAAATGGTCGGTGGCGTGCACGAGCTAAGCTTCCTTTCAATGTCCGCGTATGCGCGGATTAACTAAGCCGTACAACATATCAACAATCAAGTTGACCGCGATGATGATGCACGCCGTGATCAAAATACCGGCCTGCACCACCGGATAATCACGCTGCGCGATCGAATCGATTAACCATTTTCCGATGCCAGGCCAAGAAAAAATCGTCTCGGTCAGCACCGCTCCAGCCAGCAAACTACCTACTTGCAAACCAATAATGGTGATGACTGGAATTAAGGCATTCCGCAATCCGTGCACCACCACGATTCGAGTCGTGCTTAATCCTTTCGCGCGTGCGGTGCGGATGTAATCTTCTTTCAAAACTTCAATCATGGCTGAGCGCGTCATGCGCGCAATCACCGCCAGCGGCACGGTACCTAGGGCAATCATCGGAAGAATCAAATGCATGAGCGCGGATTTAAAAGCGTCTACGTCGTGCGCCAGTAAGGTATCGATTAATAAAAATCCTGTCACCACTGGCACATCAAATTCGATATCAATCCGTCCTGATACCGGCGTCCAACCAAGATGCACCGAAAAAAATAAGGTCAGGATCAAGCCCCACCAAAAAATCGGCATCGAATAACCCGCCAGCGCGCCCCCCATAACACCGTGATCCAAGACCGAACCGCGCTTTAGTCCCGCTAACATCCCCGCTGGCAGACCGAGCGCCAAAGCGAACAGCATTGCGGCAAGCGACAACTCCACCGTGGCCGGAAAAAATGCTAAAAATTCGGCGATCACCGGCTCCCTACTGACCAAGCTATCACCCAAATCACCGTGCAAAAGTTGATCAAGGTAAGCACCATATTGTTGATACAGCGGCAGATCTAATTTGAGCTTATGCATCTCGATCTGATGCACCGCAGGGTCCAGATGACGCTCGCCCGCCATCACTTCTATTGGGTCGCCCGGGATTAAGCGTATCAATAGAAACGCGAGCAAGGTAATTCCAATCAAGGTTGGAATGACTGCCAGCAGTTTTTTAGTGACGAATGCGAACAATGTGGCCTCTGGTTTTAATGAATCACTGGTTTGGTTTTTGCGGTATTGCTAGTTTGCTCGGATGAGGTAGCAACCCATTCGATTAAGTCGTGCAATACAAGACGACCAGCGGCGGCATCAGGACGATTAATGATGCCGACCACTATCCAGTTTTCGCCATCTTTATCGCGCACATATCCGGCGATGGCGGAAGTGTTATTCAGCGTTCCGCCCTTAATCCTTGCTGCGCCTAGTTCGATGTTGGAATGGCTTTTCGCCATCGTTCCATCCACACCAAAAATGGGCAAACTGCTTTTGAACTCAGCGCTCCAATTACTACCCGCGGCAGCGCGCAATACTTGCGCTAATTGGAGCGGACTAATGCGTTCAATGCGCGACAAACCCGAACCGTTTTCCAGCACCAAACCAGTATCGTCGATGTGCTGCTGATGCAGCCACTGCCGCACCGACTGTTGCGCTAAATTTAAGGTCAACTCAGAGTCCTTAGTTTTTGCCTGCGCGCCCAAGGTTAAATACAGGTCACGCGCCATCGTATTATCGGAGCGCTTATTGATGATGCGCACAATCTCGGCTAAAGATTCGGATACGTGTTCAGAGACGATTTGCGCCTGCGCTGGGGTCGCGCCATCGCGCACAACTCCATTCCATTGCCCACCCATTTCACGCCAAAGGCGGCGGATTAGCCGTTCGATATACAGGTTGCGATCTAAAATATTGGTCGAAGTTTGATTGCGGCATCCACGCGGAAAAGTCCCGTTCAAGATAACGGTTGGATTACCCGCTTCCATGACAACGGTTGGAACCGGCCACTCCTCATCCCATTCAGCGCAATTTTCATCGACTAGTTGCAACTGGCTTTGAATCTGCACGCCATCAAGTGGTGGCAAAAATTGCACGGCAACTTTGTCGCGATCAGAACTTAGCTGCAAATCAATCAAATTAGCGCTGACCAGCATCGCGTCGGGAATCACGTTGTAGTACTGGGTCGGGGTGGAATCAAACGGAGCAACATTGAGATCAATGCGGGTGGGATTAAAAAAGCGGCGATCAATAATTAGGTCGCCGTTAATGTGATGTATGCCTTGAGCGTAAATTTCTCTGAGCATGACGCCTAGCTTTTCCCAATTCAGATTTGGCTCAGCACCACCGCGTAAATACAAGGCCCCATTAAGCACGCCATCGGCGGGTGACTGCTCGGTAAGGAAGGCGGTTTTCCAATGAAACGCTGGGCCCAGGGTATCGAGCGCCGCAATCGTGGTGAGCGTTTTTAATGTGGATGCCGGACTCATTGCACGGCGAGCTAAATGACTTAAACGCAGATGGCCATCGCGCTCAGCCATCACAACCACGCCGATCTCTTGCTGCTTAATTCCTTGAGCGCGCAAGCTGGCTTGGAGTTCAGGCGGTAATTGATTGTCGGCGATACAACTGCTGGCCAGCGCACAACTCGCGGCCAGCAAGACACAGTTGATCGCAGTCCAGCAGGTGCTAGACATGGCTTTCTTGAGCGGGAATACCATCGTCTCGACTTAATTTATGTTTTAGTTAGTTTAGGTGCTGCGAATTCGAATTTGAAGTGTGCCTTGTTTAAAACGTGTTTGCTAATCACCAGCTGCACACTGCCTATTCCACCAGGTTATGGGGCTAGTTTATGCAGTCATTAGCTAGCCGATAAGTCCTCCAATAAACTCGGCGCATTAATTCAACATATTGAAGGCAATATTATGCGTGAAGTATGTGTCATTGGCGCAGGTGTTATCGGACTAAGCAGCGCGTGGTATTTGGCCCAAGCGGGTTATAAAGTGACCCTCATCGACCAAGCCAGCAATGTTGGCACCGGTACGAGCTACATGAACGGCGGCCAGCTCAGCTATCGCTACGTCTCGCCGCTAGCCGATTCTGGCGTGCCGCTTAAGGCCTTGAAGTGGTTATTTGAGCAAGACGGCCCGTTACGATTTAAACCACAAGCCGACCTGACTCAATGGAATTGGCTGACGAATTTTCTGTTGCATTGTCGTGCATCGGTCAACAGAAAAACAACATTACGCTTGGCAAGGCTGGGACAATACAGTCGCTTTTGCATGCAGGACTTAATTAAAGAGCACGATTTAGCCAATTTTAACTACCGCGAATCGGGCAAGTTGGTGGTTTATCGCAATGCCTCGACGTTTAGCCGAGCGATTGCGCCGATCAAAAAAGAAGACGTACAACAAGTGCTCGACCGCGATGAATGCCTGCAACAAGAACCAGCGATTGCTGCGCTGCACGATCAACTGGCGGGCGGAATTTATACGCCATCGGAAGCGGTCGCGGATTGCTATGGATTTTGTCTTTCGCTGCAAAAAAAATTAAGCAGTCATCCCAATTTTGTCGGTCTGCGTTATGCCACGGTGACCCATTTCAATCGGCTTGCTGGCAATCGCTTGCAATTGGCGACGACCCAAGGCGAGATTGATTGCGCCAATTTTGTGCTGACTGCGGGCATCGCTAGTCGCCGTTTAGCAGCCACGATCAATGTCGATTTACCGCTTTACCCGCTCAAAGGTTACAGCCTTAATGTGCCGTTTGAACCAACGCATTTAGTACCAACAACGAGCGTCACCGATTTTGAAAAGAAAGTGTTGTACGCCCGCATCGGCAACCATTTACGCGTCTCTGCGATGGTCGATATGGTGGGCGAAAATAACGAAATTGATAATGCGCGCATTGCCAGCTTGTTACGTATTGCGCGGCGCGATATGCCCAACGCGGGTGATTATGAGCACAGTCAACAATGGACTGGATTGCGTCCTGCAACACCGAGCGGTTCACCCATCGTCGGCTGTAGTTCGCAACCGGGCTTATGGTTAAATGTAGGACACGGCGCGCTGGGATTCACTTTTGCCTGCGGCACTGCTAGCCTACTGGCCAGTTTAATGACAACGGGACATCCACCACAAGAATTACACGGACTCACATGGCTCAATTAATAACAAACGAAAGCTTGGCCAAAGCGCTCATCAAATTGGTCAACGAGCAGCATTTTGAACACACGCCAGATTCGATGCGGGCTGGCTTAGCTATTGAAGAATTTCCCAGTTTGGACTTAGCGGTTGCGGTGTTTCCCAACGGCGAGCAAACCACCGACGCTGTGTGGGCCAACGTCTTATTTTCGCGTGATTTTCCGCAAGGCCAGATCGCGCGCATCGCTGGCCAAGCCGGGCCGGTGTACAACATCCACTATCTCAAAGACCAAATCAATTCGGACTACGAATCGATTGCGTGGTTACCAGGCGCGGACTGGAATAAGTTGAGGTGGGAAACCTTGCAAGGCACCGGAACCGATTTCGTTCAACCCTACCCTGCCTCGCTGCTCAAGTTAATGGTGTTGGTCGGCGTGGCTAAATTAATCGATCAAGGTAAGTTCGATTGGAGCATGGAGCGCAGTTTCGGGGGCATCACCAAAACTATCGACGCTTGGGCGGATTCGATGATCGTCGCTAGCAACAACGATGCGACCACCGCATTGGTGAGCCTATTACATCACGGCGAATTGATTGTGTGCCAAGGCGAGAACGAAATTAATCACCTCAACGCGCTTTTTGCCCACTATGGTTTAACGACCTTAAAGCTGTCCAATACGCGCGCCAACGGCGGCTGGCGTTCAGCCGATGGCGCAGGCGTTGGCAATATTCATATGACCGCGTGGGATACAGTGCGCTTGCTGTGGTTGCTCAGTGATGCGGGACCCAAAGCACCGTGGTTGGCACCGGAGGTTGAACCGATTTTGAGCAAAGAAGGTAAGCACCGAGTTTGGGGATATTTAGGCCTACAAGGATTGCATACGATTTTGTCGTCCACCAGTTTGGCCGGCGTCGATGGCTGGCAAACTGGCATTCCCGCGCATTTATCGGAGCGTTGGATTCAGTCCGATGGCAGCGTGTTGGTGGAAGATATCCCCTTGCCCGCCGATGTGCGCCCAGCCAATAGCGCAGCCGATGCGTATTTCGCGCATAAAACAGGCAATACCGAAAACTATTGTTCTGACGCGGGTTTAGTTCGGTCATTTAATTCCAACGGTCGCCGTTATATTATTGCGCTGCTGAGCAATCTGGGTACGCGCTATCAAGCTAATCCCTATTGTTCGAGCACTTGGCGGATTCCGGCTTTGGGTCAAGCGATTGATCAATGGATTGCCCAGCAGGTTGAGTAGCAGTTTTTTAGCCAAGTGTTCAACACCGTATTCACCGTGAAGTTGTCATCCATGTTTATCAAAATTAGCCGCCTGATGTTTGCCTGCCTCGCCCTAACAGCTATGCTGATAACGGCGGCGCACGCACGCGCATTAATTTATTGCAGCGAGGCCAGTCCCGAAGGATTTGATCCCGGCATGTGGGACGCTAGCAGCACGCATAATGTCACCGGTCAAATGTATCAAGGCTTGATCGCTTTTGAAGGCGACACGACTAAACTTGGCCCTGACTTAGCCACCAGTTGGCAGGTAAGCGCCGATGCGACTGTGTTTACCTTTAATCTGCGCCACGGCGTGCATTTTCATCACACCAGCTATTTTGCGCCGACACGGGAGTTCAATGCCGATGATGTGGTATTTACTTTCTCGCGTTTTCTCTACCCAGACTATCCGTTCAACAAAGCCTTTCCCGCGACCTTTGTCTATCCGCAGAATTTGGGCTTAACCAATATGGTGGCGTCGATAGAAAAGCTTGATGAATACACGGTGCGCTTTAAGTTAAAGCAACCTAACGTGGCTTTCCTGAGTTATTTCGCGATGTCGTTTGCGCCTATTCTGTCGGCCGAATACGGTCAGCAATTGATGAAGAAAAATCTCGCGCATCAGATTAATAATTTCCCAATTGGTACCGGCCCATTTCAGTTTGTCTCGTACAAAAAGAATGAAGTCATTCGTATGGCTGCTAATCCCGATTATTGGAAGGCCAAACAGCGAACGGATAAATTGATTTACGCCATTGTTCCCGATGCCAATGTGCGGGTGAATAAACTGTTAGCCAATGAATGTCAGATCACGTCCACGGTGCGGGATGACGATATTCCGATTTTGCAAAAGCATGCCAATATCGTGATCAAGAAAATCAACGCGTTAAATATTTCCTACTTGTCATTCAATATGAAACACGCCATCACTTCCAACCGCGATGTGCGTGAAGCGCTCGATATAGCGATTGATCGGAATGCGATTCATAAAGCGCTCTTCCCGCGCGGCGACACGCTGCAAGCAGCTAATCCGTTTCCACCAACGGTGCCGGGATATAACAAAAATGTGGTCAACGAATACAATCCCGAACGTGCGCGTCAATTACTTAAAAAAGCCGGTTACGGCGATGGCTTAGAAATCAGTTTATGGGCGCTGCCGATTGCGCGTCCGACGAATCCCAACGGCCAGTTACTAGCGCAACTTATCCAACAAGATTGGGCGCGTATCGGGGTGAAAGCCAATATCAAAACCTATGAATGGGGCGAATATTTAAAACGGGCGCGCAATGGCGAACACGATGTCTATATGAGTGGCTGGACTAGCGACACGGGCGATGCGGATGATTTTTTATCCCCCAACTTAACCATCGCCGCCAATGGGCCGGAGTGTTTTAAATATTGCAGCGTTGAATTCGACAAGCTCGTCGATGAAGCGCGACGCACCACCGACCAAAAACGGCGCGTGAGCCTGTATGAAAAAGCCTTAGAAGTGATGCACCACGATAGGCCTTGGATCAATATCGCCCATTCCACTGTCTCGATTCCGATGACCTCGGAAGTGCAAGGCTTTGTGATGGCGCCCAACGGTGGTATGCGTTTTGAAAATGTGTATCGGTAATTCGCTCGATTTACCGATGTCTTGTTTATCAACGTTCTCGTTGTTAAGCGAAGCAGCCTGAGTGCTATTTTCTTAGCGCGACCATGTTGTTCTTACCGCGCCAACTCCTGCGCGCGGGCGTGGCATAGCCTGCTAATCCCCGCCCTTTCCCACGCACCAGCCGGTAAAAACTGCCTCATTTATATAGATAAACATCTATATATAAGTCTCATACTATTTATTATTCAATATAGTGAACTTTGTTCATAATTCTGTTTTATTCCAAGCCTAAGATCAGTTGGGGGAATCAAATACCGTTGCCAACCATCTTAACTAGCGCTGGGCAAGCATTAACGAATAAGGACCGAAAAATGGACAACATTGACCTATCAATGTGGCGAAGCGCAAACCTCTGGCTGGTGCCAGTGCTTTATCTAAGCTTTGCGCTACTGGCTCGATTGGCCGCCTTGGGCAACGAGCGCTGTTGGACGTTGGCCAAATTATTAGGGCTGGCTGGCTTGTCTTTAGCCGCTCTGGCATTAGCGCAGACCGTATTGTTCGGGGCAAAAACGGTGATGTTGCCCGGCGCTGTGCAACTGGGAACGTGGGGCGCGATCACCTTCCATGCGCGGGCTGACTTAATTGGTAATTTGTTTATGGTCATGGTCAATCTGATTGGCTGGATCATTATCGGATTTTCGCAGCGCTATTTATCCGGCGAAGCCGGTCAGCGGCGTTACGTGATTAGCTTGTTGGTAACGTTGGCGGCGGTCAATGTGGTCGTCATTTCCAACAATATGATTGTGCTGGCGCTGGCGTGGGTGTTGACTAGCATCGCGCTGCATTCCTTGCTAACGTTTTATCCGCTACGCACCCAAGCGATTTTTGCCGCGCACAAGAAATTCATCGTCAGTCGCATTGCCGATGTATGTTTGTTTATCGCCATCGGAATCATCGCTCATCAAACCGGTAGCTTAGAACTCGATCAAATCGCCGCCACCATCAGTGCGCTGCCAGCGCTAAATCGCGATCTGCAAATTGCGGCCGTTTTACTCGCCTTAACCGCCGCGCTCAAATGCGCGCAATTACCGTTTCATGGTTGGCTCATTCAAGTGATGGAAGCGCCGACTCCGGTATCGGCTTTGCTGCATGCAGGCGTGGTTAATTTAGGCGGCTTTCTGCTAATCCGCTTTAGTTTCTTAATGGTCGCCAGCGCGCCCGCGCAACTGCTGCTGGTTTTTATCGGTGCGATCACCGCCGTGTGCGCCGCCTTGGTGATGATGACCCGCATTAGTATTAAGGTCTCGTTGGCATGGTCCACCTGCGCGCAAATGGGCTTTATGTTGATGCAATGCGGATTAGGCGTGTACGAATTGGCAGCCCTGCATTTATTGGCACATTCGCTTTACAAGGCTTACGCATTCCTCAACTCCGGCAGCACCAATGCGCGGCTTAATTTAAAGGCAGGCCAACCCGATTCACTCGGTTTGGGCAATCGGCTACTGTCAGGGTGCGCTGGATTAATGATCGTGTTTGCGCTGTTTTACTTGATTCATCCGAGCACATCGATTGCGCAACCGCTGTTTGCCTTTGCCGTGATTATCGCGCTGGCTTTGGCTCCGCTGCTGTCGTTTAACCTTAGTCGTGATTCGATTCTCAATAATTTTAAATTTGTCGGCTACGCCGCCGCCTTGGTGCTGGTGTATCTCGCCCTTCATCAGGTGTTTGCCGATCATTTAGGTGTCAGCGTCACCGATCACGCGGGTTGGATGACGTTGCGAGTTGGCGTGGTGGTGGCCTTGTTTGTTGGGCTGCACTTGCTGCAAAGCGTGGTACTAGAAAAAACCTACCGCCCACTGTTTGAGCGCCTTTATCCGATGTTTTTTGGTGGCTTTTATCTGGATGATTTATTCACCCGCTTAACCTTTTGGATTTGGCCAGCTCCACTTAAAAATGGCACCCATCAACCGTCATCGCGGCCATCGCGTTCTGTGTAGGAGTTACTTTGAATTCTTTATCTCAACTATCCCAAGCCGAGTTGCCCGCCGCAATTGCGGCCAGCATAGAGCAAGCGCAAAGCAGGATTGCGCCGACTTGGCCACTGGACCAATTTATCGCGGTGAATCCTTATTGGGGTTGGTCAGACAGCAGTTTTTCTGAGGTGGCAAAGCAGCTTTGGAAACTCGCTAACGCGCCGCTCACCCTGCAATCAGAATACTTTCGAGAGCAATGGAATAGCGGTCAATTTAGCCAACGTGATTTAAAGGCTGCGATTGATTTCTCTGGCGAACAAATTCCAGTCAGCACGCTAGAAAAAGCGTTGCACCATAACCGCGATCTGCCCGTCGCAGCCATCCTAATCACCAAGCTCGCTGACGGGCAACGCAATCTATCGCACGCAATGCCGTGGCAACAGTTTGTGAAGCATCAAATCAGCCAACATTGCGCGGCTTATTTCGATAAAAATCAAGCCAAATGGCATCCAGATCAAACAATCACCTTATACGAATCATGGCGTCAAAACACATCCTTTGACTGGGGCCCCTTGCTGCAAATGGGAATCAAACGTTTTGAGCGCAACATCCAACAATTGCCCAGCGACGCAGTCGAATTAATCCAACTAGTGTTACCGCAACTCGGCCTCAAACCAGAACATTGGTCACACTATTTAACCGCTTTACTGATCGATGTTAACGGTTGGGCGGCGTGGTGCTCGTACGTGAAATGGCAAGCTAATTTGGAGCAACAAGACAGCGACCAAATCGTGCAGTTACTGGCGATTCGCTTGGCCTGGGAATGGGTGTTGTTAGAGCAATATCCAACGCTGCGCGATCAACTCAGCGCAACTTGGGAAAACTTCGACGCCAACGATGCATCGATTAACGCCCAATGCCAAATCCAGCAATTACTATTGCACGCGCTAGAACATGCTTATCAACAAAAATTAGCCCACGATTTATTGCAACCGAAGTCGCTCGCAACTGCCACTCCCGATGTGCAGGCCGTGTTTTGTATCGACGTGCGCTCAGAAGTGTATCGTCGTGCATTAGAAGCTCATCATCCTAGTTTGGAAACACTGGGCTTTGCGGGATTCTTCGGCTTACCAATTTCCTATCGCGAACGCGGCAGCGCCTTAGTCCAACCGCAGCTACCCGGATTACTAGCGCCAAAATATTGGGTCAGCGAATTATCGAGCGCATCGGAGACCATTACCGAGCAAACTTTGCACGATAAAAAGCGCTGGCAAAACGTGCGTCAACATGCCAGTTCCGCCTTCACTTTTGTTGAGACACTGGGCTTGAGCTACGGCGCAAAGTTAATTCGCAGCGCCTTGATCAAACAGCCGCACAACAAAGCGCAACGCGATCAAAGTCAACCGGAACCCGCCTTAGCCCTGTACACCGACTCATCGTTGCGCGAACCGGTCGGCCTGCACGAACAAGCCCAGCTAGCCAAACAGATTCTGATCGCAATGGGAATTTCCAAGCGCTTTTCCAAGTTAATGTTATTGGCCGGACATGGCGCAGCCTGCAGCAATAATCCGCACGCCGCCAGCCTAGATTGCGGCGCGTGTGGTGGTCAAAACGGTGCGATCAATGTGCGCCTGTTGGCGGGATTATTGAATAACGCTGAACTGCGCAAGGTGCTGCATGATGAGGGGATTGAAATTCCCGCTGAAACATGGTTTGTCGCTGCGCTGCACAACACGACCAACGATCAGGTGCAACTGTATAACGTCGAACAAGTTCCCGCGTCCCATGCATTAGCGTTAGAGCAACTTCAAGCCGCGCTGACCAAAGCGTCCGAACAAAGCCGCATCGAACGCGCCAGCGCCTTGGGTATCGCTCCAACCAATACCGAACAAGCCTTTAACCTACGCACCATGGATTGGGCGCAAATTCGACCAGAATGGGGCTTGGCCAATAATGCTGCCTTTATCGTCGCACCGCGCCAACGCAGTGCTGGACTAGATTTACAGGGGCGCGCATTTCTGCATAACTACGCATGGGAAAATGATACCGAATTCGCCATTCTAGAATTAATCATGACCGCGCCGATGATCGTCACCAACTGGATCAATATGCAATATTACGCCTCCAGCGTCGATCCAGATCGGTACGGCAGCGGCAGCAAAATCCTGCACAACGTGGTGGGAGAACGGATAGGCGTATTTGAAGGCAACGGCGGTGACTTACGGATTGGACTGCCTTGGCAATCGGTACATAATGGCGACCATTTGATGCACACGCCGTTACGCCTGTCGGTGATGATCGAAGCGCCACAAACTGCCATTGACGCCATCATCCAAAAACATGCGAGCGTAAAAAATCTAGTTGAAAACGGCTGGCTACATTTATTCCAAATTAATGCAGCGTCCAACACGATTTATTTCTATAATCAACAACGCTGGACACTCTTTGCAGAACATGCCTTACCCAACTAATCCGCAATGGACAACATTACACTTCTAACTAAACACCATAAAGCGGCTGTGCTTGAGACAGCATTGGCCGAAAGCGGATTTACGCTAACAACCATCGACGCGTTCGATACCGACCAACTCGGCACCTTTACCGGCGAGCAGCAACGCACTAAAAGCCAATTAAATACCGCACTACAAAAAGCCCAACTCGGCGCGCAATTGGGCAATACGCGCTATGGATTGGGCAGCGAAGGCAGTTTTGGCCCCGATCCATTTATCGGCATGACGCCTTGGAATATTGAAGTCTTAGCTTGGTGGGATGCGCAAACCGAACATGCGGTGTATGCCATGATTCAGGGACCAGAAACCAACTACAGCCAAAAGTCAGTAAGCAGCATCGACGAGGCTAAACAGTTTCTGGCGCAAGTAAAATTCCCCGAACACGGCATCATTATCGGCACCAACAACGACAGTTATTTCAACAAAGATGTCCAAACCCTTGAGATGGCTTTGGAGATTCTGCAACCCTTGCTGGCGGTGGCACCGGTTTGGTTGGAAACCGATATGCGCGCGCACCGCAATCCGACCCGCATGCGCATGATAGGAAAATGCGCGTTGAAATTAGCCCACAATTTAAAATGTTTATGCCCGATGTGTACCCAACGTGGCTTTGTCGCCAGCGCCCAAATCCCCGGCGCTATTTGTGAATCCTGTGGCGCTGAAACCCGCTACCCGCGCGCTGAATTGTTATCTTGCTCGGCCTGCGGGCATAAAGAAGAGCGCCTTCTAAATAGCTTTGCGCCCGCCAACCGCTGTGATTTTTGCAATCCTTAATGAAGCGCTCGATGCATTTTTAGTGGCCGTCCTAACGCAGCAGCGCGCCTATTGCCTTGCTTGATTCGCTCCGCGACATTCGCGGAATAATTCGTTACCGCAGACAGCGCAGTAATAGCTATAAAAACAAACCTCGTCGTGCACGCGATTATTCAATACACCGAAACTCGCCTCCAACGCTGTTTGCTTTTGCATCTCTGGGCGGAGTTTATTGGATGCGCAAAAGTAGCAGGACGGACGATTGCGGTCTGGGCTGGGATGCTTTTTTATATACTGTTCACGTGATTCTTTGCGTTGCAGCCATTCGCTCCATTCTTTGGCATCTTCTTTAATTTGTCGCACCCGCAGCCAATTCGCAATAGGGTAATAGGTGATGAATAGCAGAATCACCATGCCTAGCATTGCAAGATTACTTAACCAATCACTATCTAAATCCATTACACGTTCCCACTAATTCAGTTTAAAAAATCTCAATTGGTACCTGGTGTTCTGCGCGCTTCCGGGCTAGTCTTTGCCGGAGTTAATCGCCCCACTTCTGCAAATACGTTTTATAACTCTGATACCACGAATCAGAACCAAAGCCGCCTTCGCTTTGATGCGTAACCGAAATCGGCCAGGTGCCGATGCGTAGCTTCTTCCTCCGTGCAGCGCGGCAAAAATCCAGATCGTAAAAATGAAAGGCAAAGCGCGGGTCGAAGTACAGCTCTGTTTCCGCCAAGCGCCGATTGGACGCTGCGATGAATAAGCCATCGATCAATTCGCATTCCGCGTCCGACGCACCCAAGCGCGTGATAATGCCGTTTGGCGCCATGCCGTGTGCGATAGAGCCGGATAAAAATTCGATTTGATCGCGTCGAATTTGGCCGGTTTTGGCATCCTGCACAAAGCACCACGCGGGCTGATTTTTGACCCGCCTTTTATTGCCCGCCAAACCGACGACATCGTATTTTTTAAGTCCATCGATTAAACGATCTACCCAAAAAATATCGTCCAACCAAATATCGTCATGGATGAAGAGCGAAATATCCGATTGCGCTTGTTGAGCACGCTGTTCGATGTGTTGGTTATAAATGGTTGGCAAGCCTAGGCTGTTTTCATAGGCGATGTGGGTGACCAAGCGGCTATCATCGGCAAAGCGAGCCAGCGATTGCCCGAGCGCCGATTTGCGCCAGAAATCCACCTCGGCATAACGGGTGGCACTGATTAGGTCGATTACCATGTTTGGCTCCTGAATAAACTTTATGGATTGGCCCAACTGATCTGGTAATTGTTTTTGTTAAATTCATCGACTATCCACTGTTCGCCATACACCAGCCCGACTTGCTCAGGTCGCAATCCATAATCAATTTGCTTTAAGGTTAGGTCGCGTATTTTGCGCAGGCGGCTGTGATGCCCGAATATGTTGGAAATGATGTCTGGCGTATGAAACGCGGGGATAGCATGTTCAATCGAGAACTCGCGCGCGACACCAAGATTGGGCAAACGTAAGCCGCAATCTTCTAAATCGCGCCTTACGGTGAGGCACAACCAGACATCTTCCAACACCATCTCGCCCTGCCAATGCAAAGCAAACGGTGGGCCTGGGCACACGCCGGGAACCGGGATTTTAAATTCCAGGCCGAGCTTACGTGGCGCTTCGAGCAAGCGTTTGCTGCGCAAACTAAAGCCGCCGTTGTAGATGTTTTCAACCCGACATTCGGGATTATTTAAATAAGGCAACCACTCGAAGCCATAGCGATACGAACTTTGTCCGGCGTGCGTCACGCGCGCTAAATGCACTGGTGCGCCGAGGTAATCGTAATCAAAAAACTCGTCTCGCCAATTACTACCGTTGAGCACCCAGCCGTCGTTTTGCACGACCAAGACGAATTCGGTGCGGATAAATTCACCCAGCGCGTACAACATAAATAGTGAATATTCCAAATAACCAAATGGCTTGACCGCAATATGCATTATGTCGCTGGGCAAATGTGTTGGTCGCGCTGGGCTCATTAACAAACCCCGGCTACCTGGCAAGCTGCGCATGCTTTGTTCAATCGCCAATAAAGCCCCGTCGGCTAATGATTGCAAGCCAGTGACGCTGACCACGGTAATTTTGGTGAAATCGCTCATCGCTGCTCCGCATACGCTAACGACTCGTGCCACATTTCTTGCAAGCCCTCTTGCATGCTGACTTTGGGTAGCCAACCTGAGCAACTGAGCAAGCGACCAAAGTTGAGCACATTGGCGGCCACGTCAAATTTGCGTTCTGCCTCATGCTGGATTTGGATAGAAAATCCTGCATCGCTGGCCAGCGGTCGAATCAAATCGATGATGTCTAAATTTGACCGACCTACGCCGCTGCCGATGTTATAGACCTCGCCATTTTGCCCCGATTGCAAGGCCGCTAAAATGCCGCTGGCGACATCGCGCACATGGACATAATCACGCACCGTTCCCTGCTCACCATAAATCGTGACGGATTTTCGTCGCAAAATATTGCCCATCGCGGTAGCGATAAAGCCTTGTCCAACAAACGGTTGCTGCCCTTTGCCATAAGCGTTAGCAGGTCGCACAATCACCACCGGCAAGCTGTGCAAGCGGCAGTACATCAGCGCGTAGCGTTCTATCGTGAGCTTGGTAATGCCGTAGGGCGAAACCGGTTCGGTATCGCTGTTTTCTGAGATCGGGAGATGCGTCATATGTCCATAAACCGTGCCACCCGATGAGACCACGACCAAGCGGCGCAACTGAGCATAATTTCTAAGCTCTTCCATGAGCGCGACTACTCGCGGCAAGTTGGATTGCAAGTCAAACATGGGATCAATGAAGCTGGTCTTGGGCACTGTGGCATAGGCTAAATCGATCACTTCATCGCATTCGCTCAACACTTTTCTAAGCGAAGCAATATCGGCGGCATCAATGGCGCGGTAGTTCAAGCGTGGATAAGGCATAGTAGAAATCGGTTTGCGCCCAACGGCGATCACGTCACGACCAGATGCGCTCAAGCTCTCACATAGATGGTGTCCGATAAAACCCGCGCCTCCGATAACGCAACACAACATAATCGTTACCCTCCGCTAGTTAGGCGATTGCCACGTGCAATGCGGCTTTGGCTAATTGGTCGTGGTAGAGCTGTTCTACCGCAAGACCAAACAGCTCTTCTCGACCGGTAAATAAACGCTGCAAGGCTTGATGAGCATTAAATTCGGTGCGAATTGCTAGTCGTTCTTGGTGGTTATTGATGAGTCGCAGCGCGGCGGCAATGTATTCTTCATTGCTGCGTGTGACCAACCAGCTAGGCATATTGAGGCGGGTAAATAAACCTTCATCGATATGCTCATGCGGCTCGCGTCCCGATTTGCAGATGCCGATGAGACCGACCGAAACCATGTCAACAATCCCGTTCATATTCCCGAATGGGAAAGGATTAATATACAAATCGCATTGCGCTAAACGCTCCAGATACGTGGCGTAATTTTGATGTTGATTAACAGTGGCAAAGTCGCCCAAATAGCGTCTGACAACATGCTCAACTTGCGGCCACATCAAACCCTGCGCTTGACCAATAAAGAATTGAAAATGAATCGGTGTTGGTGAGTTATCAGCGATGATGCGGCAGGTTTGTAGAAACTCCGGATTGAGTTTCATGATCGTCGCCGCCATCGCAATTTGCACGATATCAGGATTTGCTCGCAGCGGCGCTTGGTTTAATTCTTCAGGTGCACCTACCGATGGAATGAAGGGAAAGGCATCATTGGGTAGCGCCAACACCTTTTCGGAAAAACACGCTTCATCCCCGACGAAATCTTCATCAATCGCAAAATAATCCATCTGCGCTGCAAACGTGCTGGCCGAATGTCCTAGAGTAGTAATCTGGATTGGCGCAACCCGCAAATTAGCCAGATACATGGTTGTTTGGAACATACCAACGCTGGGCATATAGAGGATTTGCGCTGCGCGGGTGCGCGCTGTGTTGTGGACTTGTTTTAGAAAGCTTTGAATGCCGCCACTAAAATCCAATTCGATAAATTCATTAAACACCTCGCGCCCCGCATCGTCGGTTGTGTTCATCGCACCCATGCCAATGAGGTAGAACTGGTCGCGCATCTTGCGTATTGCCTTGGACAAAACGCGATACACCGAGTGGTTGGCGCTAAACCATTCCACCACGACGAGCATCACCGGCTTTTCGCCCGCTGCTGAGGCGCGCAATGGCGTATTGACGTCGCGTATTTTCCAGTCGTGTTGAATTTTTCGACGCAATAAGGTGTTGATGGAACGCTTGATATTGTGCTTACCGTGATAGCCCGAATAACTGCAATGCATGTACACATCGTGCAAAATACCGGCGGGTAAATCATCGACATCGCTGATTTCCTCTAGGCGCCCAGGCAACCAACGTAGTAAGGCTTCACGCTTACCAAAGGCGGCTGGGCTGCCGACAAAGCGCGGTGACATGAGGGATAAAAATAAATTAGCGGCTAACTTTTTGTTGCCATTCCAAATCGCATCGACGTCGATATCGATCTCCGATTCGGGTGAATAGAGCGCGCAGAATTTGGGGAAATTTTTATTCGATAACTGCAAGGTCGTTAGCTCATGCCCTGTTTGATTAAATGAGCGCAGAACGTGATCGGCATTAATAAATGGACTAACGGCAAACACTGTCGATAGCCATCGATGCCAATGCATGATCATCCTAAAGCCATTATCGGAGAAGCCAAATTCAGGATCAGAAAATAAGGTGGAAGCCGCAGCGGCAATGCGCGTTAAGACATGTAAATCGACCGTGTCGGGCGTGAGTTGCATAGCGATCAGCGCGCTAGCTTTGAACTCCGTATTGAGCACGGCGTAATTACCGTCCAATATTTGTAACAAATTGAACAGCTCACGCGCGGCCAACTCACTTTGGCGCGAATAAGCTAGGTGCTCAAAACGCTCTAGATTAAATTCCATATTCCGGTTCCTGTTCTATGTCGGTAACTTGCGATAAATAAGCGCTACCCCGCCGCGCGCCGATTGAGCGTCGCTTGCGCAGATTGCGCCGTTCTAATGCGGCGCAATCTGCGTAGCGTAGTGAGACCCATCACTTAGCTTTGCAAGCATCGTCGACCCTGATCTCACCTTGCGGCAATTTGATCAGACTGCCACCGCTGCAAATAAACGGTTCTAACTTATTGGTCGGGTTATCCATTAACAATTGCTGCGCTAACGGAACCGGTTTGGTCGTATCAACCGGAAGCTGAGTGGCCTCCGATTCGGAGACAACAACTGCTGCGACTGATGGATTAGCAGTCATCAATTCAGTCACCTCCTGAGCAACATCCGGCGCATAACCATGAGCTTCGGCTTGGGCGATAGTGCTGTTGGTGGTGTTGCCGCCGGTGGTGTTACCGCCACCGGTGCCGTTGCCAGTTGCGTTGCCGCCACCGCTTGTTCCGTTACCGGAAGTATTCCCCCCATTTGTGCCGTTAGCGCTTGTATTGCCGCCGCTGGTCCCGTTGCTGGACGAGTTGCTACCGTTCGTGCCATTACTGGACGTGTTGCCGCCGCTGGTTCCGTTGCTGGATGTATTTCCACCGTTCGTTCCGTTGCCGGAGGCGTTACTACCGTTTGTGCCATTACCAGAAGTGTTCGTACCGCTAGTTCCGTTGCCGGTTGCGTTGCCGCCACCGCTTGTTCCGTTACCAGAAGTATTTCCCCCACTTGTGCCATTGCCGGACGTGTTTGCTCCGCCGCTGCCATTGCTGGATGTGTTTCCACCGCCGGATGCGTTGCCTGAAGCATTGCTACCATTCGTGCCATTACCGGAAGTGTTTCCGCCGCTGGTCCCGTTACCAGTTGAGTTGCCGCCAGCGCTTGTTCCATTACTCGAGGTATTTCCACCGCTCGTTCCGTTGCCGGTTGCGTTACTACCGTTAGCTCCGTTTCCAGAAGTATTTCCGCCGCTTGTGCCGTTTCCGGACGTGTTACCGCCACTTGTTCCATTACCCGAGGTATTTACGCCACTGGTTCCGTTGCTGGATGTATTTCCACCGCCGGTTACGTTGCCACCACTTGCTCCATTACCCGAGGTATTCCCGCCACTGGTCCCGTTGCTGGATGAGTTGCTACCGTTCGTGCCATTACTGGAAGTATTGCCGCCACTGAATCCGTTGCTGGATGTATTTCCACCGCTCGTTCCGTTGCTTGAGGTGTTTCCGCCGCTGGTGCCGTTGCCTGAAGCGTTGCTACCATTCGCGCCATTACCGGAAGTGTTTCCGCTGCTGGTTCCGTTGCCGGATGCGTTACTACTGTTTGTGCCATTTCCAGAAGTGTTTCCACCGCTAGTTCCGTTGCCAGTTGCGTTACTACCGTTAGCTCCGTTTCCAGAAGTATTTCCGCCGCTTGTGCCGTTTCCGGACGTGTTACCGCCACTTGTTCCATTACCCGAGGTATTTACGCCACTGGTTCCGTTGCTGGATGTATTTCCACCGCTCGTTCCGTTGCCGGAGGCGTTGCTACCAGTCGTGCCATTACCGGAAGTGTTTCCGCCGCTGGTTCCGTTGCCCGAGCTATTTCCACCGCCGGTTGCGTTACCGGATGAGTTGCCACCACTTGTTCCATTACCCGAGATATTCCCTCCACTGGTCCCGTTGCTGGATGTATTTCCACCGCTCGTTCCATTTCCCGAGGTATTTCCGCCACCAGTTCCATTTCCAGAAGTGTTTCCACCGTTCGTTCCGTTGCCGGTTGCGTTGCTACCGTTCGTGCCATTACTGGACGTGTTGCCACCACTGGTTCCGTTACCAGAAGTATTTCCTCCACTTGTGCCATTGCCGGACGTGTTTCCGCTGCTGGTGCCGTTACCGGATGAGTTACTACCGTTCGTACCATTACCGGAAGTGTTTCCGCCACTGGTGCTGTTGCCAGTTGAGTTGCCGCCACCGCTTGCTCCGCTACCAGAAGTATTTCCCCCACTTGTGCCATTACCGGACGTATTTCCTCCGCTTGTTCCATTACTCGAGGTATTTCCACCGCTGGTGCCGTTGCCTGAAGCGTTGCTACCATTAGTGCCATTACCGGAAGTGTTTCCGCCGCTAGTTCCGTTACTCGATGTGTTTCCGCCGCTAGTTCCGTTTCCGGACGTGTTACCACCACTTGTTCCGTTGCCGGTTGCGTTGCTACCGTTCGTGCCATTACTTGAGGTATTGCCGCCGCCAGACGCGTTACTACCGTTTGTGCCATTACTGGATGTGTTGCTACCACTGGTTCCGTTACCAGAAATATTTCCCCCACTTGTGCCATTGCCGGACGTGTTTCCTCCGCTTGTTCCATTACTCGAGGTATTTCCACCGCTCGTTCCATTGCCGGAGGCGTTACTACCGTTCGTGCCATTTCCAGAAGTGTTTCCGCCGCTGGTTCCGTTGCCCGAGCTATTTCCACCGCCGGATGAGTTGCCACTACTTGTTCCATTACCCGAGATATTCCCTCCACTGGTCCCGTTGCTGGAGGAGTTTCCACCGCTCGTTCCGTTGCTCGAGGTGTTTCCACTGCCTGTGCCATTACCGGAAGTGTTTCCGCTGCTGGTGCCGTTAGCGGATGAGTTACTACCGTTCGTACCATTACTGGAAGTGTTTCCGCCATTGGTGCTGTTGCCAGTTGAGTTGCCGCCACCGCTTGTTCCGTTACCAGAAGTATTTCCTCCGCTTGTTCCATTACCCGAGGTATTTCCGCCACTGGTCCCGTTGCTGGACGAGTTACTACCGTTCGAACCATTACTGGACGTGTTGCCGCCATTGGTTCCGTTGCTCGATGTATTTCCACCGTTCGTTCCGTTGCCGGAGGCGTTACTACCGTTCGTGCCATTTCCAGAAGTGTTTCCGCCACTGGTCCCGTTGTTGGACGGGGTTCCACCGCTCGTTCCGTTGCTCGAGTTAGTTCCGCCGCTGGTGCTGTTGCCGGATGTATTACCGTTATCCGTTCCATTCCCAGTGGTATTACCGCCCGTTGTATTCCCACCGCTGGTGCCATTAGCAGATGTATTTCCGCCACTTGTTCCATTCCCGGAAGTGTTTCCACCACTTGTACCATTGCCGGAGGTATTGCTACCGTTCGTTCCGTTGCCCGAAGTATTTCCTCCATTTGTACCATTAGCGCTTGTGTTGCCTCCGTTCGTTCCATTGCCCGAGGTATTACCTCCACTGGTCCCGTTGCTGGACGAGTTGCTACCGTTCGTGCCATTACTGGACGTGTTGCCACCGTTCGTTCCGTTGCTCGAAGTATTTCCGCCGCTGGTGCCGTTGCCGGATGAGTTACTGCCGTTCGTACCGTTACTGGACGTGTTGCCATCGTTCGTTCCGTTGCTCGAGGTATTTCCGCCGCTGGTGCCGTTGCCGGATGAGTTACTGCCGTTCGTACCGTTACCGGAAGTGTTTCCGCCACTGGTGCCATTGCTGGATGTGTTTCCACTGCTGGTTCCGTTGGCGGATGCGTTGCTGCCGTTTGTGCCATTCCCAGAAGTGCTTCCACCGCTTGTTCCATTACCCGAGGTATTTCCGCTGCTAGTTCCGTTGCCAGAAGCGTTGCTGCCGTTGGTACCGTTGCCGCCGCTCGTTCCATTGCCGGATGTGTTTCCGCCGCTGGTTCCGTTACCGGATGTGTTTCCGCCGCTGGTTCCGTTGCCAGAAGCGTTACTGCCGTTGGTACCGTTGCCAGTTGAATTACTGCCGTTCGTCCCATTTCCAGTTACGTTACCGGAGGTGTTTCCGCCGCTGGTGCCGTTGCCGGATGAGTTGCTACCGTTAGTGCCATTGCCGGATGTATTGCCGTTATCCGTTCCATTCCCGGTGGTATTACTGCCCGTTGTATTCCCGCCGCTCGTGCCGTTAGCAGATGTATTTCCGCCACTTGTTCCATTGCCGGATGTGTTTCCACCGCTCGTTCCGTTACCCGAGTTAGTTCCGCCGCTGGTGCCATTGCCGGATGTATTGCCGTTATCCGTTCCATTCCCGGTGGTATTACCGCCCGTTGTATTCCCGCCGCTCGTTCCGTTACCCGAAGTATTTCCACCGCTAGTGCCATTGCCGGAGGCATTGCTACCGTTTGTGCCATTTCCAGACGTGTTTCCGCCATTGGTGCCATTCGCTGTCGCATTCGGGAATGGAATTGGTGCGACGGGTGTGACGGTGCCCTGCACATTGCCGGTGACATTGCCGCTGCTGGCCAAGGTTGCGCCGTTAAGATTTACTGTGCCTGCTGAGACATTGCCCGCGTTGTACAGGGTTGGTGCGTTGAGTGACAGGTTGCTGCTGGCAGTGGTGTTGCCATAGAGGTTGATGGCATTGGTTGCTGCTAGCGAGACGTTGGCTGCGTTAATGGTCGCGTTTGGCGCTTGTGTGATGTTAGCGCCAGATAGTGCTAAGTTGTTTGGCACGGTGATCGTATTGGCGATTGTTATGTTGCCGGTGCTCGCCACGGGTAAATTCTTGGCCACAATATTACCCAGCACGACGTCGCCTGAGCCTGCGAAATTGGCGGTGTTAGCCAGAATCGTGCCGCCGCTTTGATTCACTTGTGCACCCGCACTCCAAATGGTGGCGTTCGCGGTGCCGACGCTGATATTGCCTTGAATATTAATGACGTTGGCGCCGCTAGGAGTGGTGTTACCGCCGTTAATGTTGAGGTTGGAATTGTCACTAGAACTGAGATTACTCAAGACACTAATCGCTGCGCCATTCAAGCTGGCAGTTTGCACTGAGCCGTTTAAGTTTAAGCCGCCAGTGTAGGTCAAATTGCTGCCCGCGTTGGACACATTGATACCGACGCCAGATTGAGAATTACCCGTCACCGTGACGCCATTAGTCAGATTAACCGCGCCCCCGACGAAGCCCACGCCGCTACCCGCGTTGGAGTTACCGGTGAGATTATTAAACGCATTGATGGTGGTGTTTCCGCTGGCAAAGCTCACGCCGCTGCCTGCGCCTGAACTATTACCGGTAATCGTTCCGCTGATCGAAGGCGAGTTACTGGCTGAAAATTGCACGCCACTTCCCGCACCCGAGACGTTATTGCTGGAGCCGCTGACATTGCCGACGATATTTTGGCTACTGGCGCCATTGGAATTAAACACCACGCCACTACCGGAATCGGACACACCGACAATCTGGCTGGTGACCGTATTGTTCCCGCCAGAAAACAACACGCCGCTGCCGCTGCCATTGCTAGTGCCGTTGATGCTTGGTGCAGACAGGGTATTATTTCCAGCGGCAAAATCAATCGCATTACCGGACGTCGCTTGTGCGTTCACCGAATTGGCGGCGATGGTATTTCCGCCCGCGAGCTGTAACCCATCTCCGCCAACGGCGCTTCCATTGAGTGCTAAGGTGCCATTATTGTTAAAGGTTGAATTAGCGATAACCGTGCCGTTGCTATTACCGGTGCTCGCGCCGCCACCAATCGAAAAATTACCGCCGGATTGGTTGTTACGAATTAAGGTGCCGTTGATTAGCGATGAACCAGCAGTGCCGTTGATCGTATTGCCTAATAAATTTAACGTCCCATTTTGCGCATTGGTCGCATTGGTATTACTCAATTGCAGGCCAACGCTGGTGGTTGAATTGCCGATGACATTCATCACGCCGTTGCGCGCATTGGTCAAGTTGGTATAGGCCGTGAGCACGCCAGTTCCATTACCCGAAATACCGAGAATCGTCACGTTGCCGGATACGTTGACGTTCGAGCCAGAAGTAATCAACACGCCCGAACTATTTTGCGAAATACCTTCAATTAATAAGGTGCCGTTCGAAGCCGTTAGATTCATGCCCCCCGACATGGTGTAGCCGACTTGCACGCGCGACGATCCAATCAAGGCCAGGCTGCCATTGACTGAAATATTATTCATATCGCGATTTAAATGCAGGCCAACACCGATGTCAGAACTACCGATCAAGGAAATGTTATTACCTTGCGAGAAATTCGGCACCACGTTCAAATAGGTACCAAAATTCGTAATCGATGTTCCGTTGATGACATAGGCACCGCCACCGGTGGTGATATTAGGTAAGTAGGTGTTGTAGTACACCCCAAAGCCAGAACCATTGGAACTACCTGCAATGGTCACGTTGCCACCGACGCCCTTGGTACTGGCTGTATTAATACTGATATTACCGACTGGATTCAAACCATTGGCATTGGTGCTGGCATTGACCGCATTACCGCTCAAATAGGCATTACCGCCGCTGGTTTTAATGGTCAACGGATTGAGCAAGGTGATGCCGTTTTGATTGCCGGAATTACCAATAATCGAGACATTACCGCCCAGGGTAGTAATGTTGACCACGTTGGAAATATTGACCCCAGAAGCACTTCCGTTTCCGGTTAGCGAGAAATTGCCAGTCGATAGCGCGGTAAATGCGTTAGTAATATTGACCCCAGTTGCGCCGCCACCAGCAATCGCAATATTGTTGGCCGAATTTAACTGGGCCAAGCCATAAATCCAAATACCGTAATAGCTGCTGCTGTTGCCCAATAAAGAAATATTACTGGCTGAAATCGTAATCGGGCCAGAACTCCAAATACCGATATCACTAGTCCCAGTTCCGTTAATCGAAACGTTACCGCCAGCCATCGTTACATTGCTGAATTCAACGCCAGCCTGACCGGTGCCGAACAAGCTAATATTGTTGGGCGCATTAATTATTTCCGTGTTACCGGTTAAGCAAACGCCTTTAATATTATTTGCGCTATTAATTCCAGAGATTGTTACGTTGCCACCACTGGTCAAATTAAGATTACCGCCCACAAAAGTGCCGTAATAATTGGATCCAGTGGCATTAATCCCAATACCATTGGCCGCAGCAATGTTGAGGTTATTGACCGCGTTAAAGCCGGTATAACCCGACGCACTGATGTTGACATTTCCCGCGCCAGCGATGTTGTTATACGTTCCGTACAAATCGATACCGGTTGAGCCCGTTGTAGTGCCCTGTATCGTGACATTTCCGCCCGTGCTGGTGATATTTAAGCTCGGCGCGATCAAGGTTTGTAATGGTAACGTGATGCACGGTTGAGGCGCACTTAAATAAATACCGCGTCCGCTAGTTCCATTACCGATCAAGGTCACGTTGTTACCAGAAATATTAAGATAAGCCCCGTTATTGGCCTTAATCCCATCTATCCCGCTACCGTTGACGGTGGCATTATTGAACGCGGACAACACTGTCGAGCCCGCATCAAAATATACCCCTTGTGCCGCACTGGTACTGGAATTACCTAAAACTCGGATGTCTTGTCCAGCACTAATATTGAGCAATGGAACATTGGTATAAATTCCATCACCGCCAGACGAATTACCGCGCAGTCTTACGCTACCCTGAGCAGACGTAATATTGATCGCAGCCCCGGTAATGCATAATCCGTTGGCGCTACCAACACCCACACCAACCATGGAAATATTCCCGCCACCAAGAATGTTGGCACTCGACTGTTCTGCCAAGACAAAGCCGTAGCCATTACCAACCCCGCGCCCAGATAGACTGGTATTGCCAGCGCCATTGGAGCTCAATTGGTAACCAATATAGAGACCATTACCGTTCGCACCAGTGCCATTACCGATCACCGTAATATCGGCTCCCGCATTCAACATGGTGGCAAGCGGATTAAGATAGACGCCGGTGTTGGTTCCGTTACCCGTAACACTAATCGCACCGTTGGCGGCAGAAATATTGACCGAACCACCACTTAAATTCACGCCGAAACCAGCACTAACGGTAGTTCCAGCCACCGTCACATTACCCGCGGTGGCCACATTGAATTTGCCACCAACGAAGGTCCCATTACCGCTCGTGCCAGCCCCACTAATGGCGACATTGTTCCCGCCAGCCAGAATCAAATTATCTTGCGCACTGACGCCACTGGTGCCACTGGCATTGATCGTAATATTGGTTGCACCCGTTATATTGTTAAAGGTACCGTACAGATCTACACCAGTCGAGCCAGTAGTATTACCCACCACGAGTACGTCGCCACCAGTGCTGGTAATATTCAAACTTGGTGCAGCGGAAGGTTGACCAGGAATGGTGACGCAAATCAGCGGGGTCGTTAAATACACACCACGTCCACTCGTTCCGTTACCCACCACGCTCACATTGTTGGCCGAAATATTGAGATAGTCGCCGGTCGCTTTAATACCATCTAAACCAGTGCCAAACAGCGACGCATTATTGCTTGCAGTTAGTAACGTGGTGGCGCCATCAAACAAGACGCCTTGCGCACCGTTAATGGTGCTGTTGCCCGAGACATTTAAATTCTGCCCAGCCGAGATATTGAGTAAGGCGACATTCGAATAAAATCCCACACCTGACGACGAGTTACCGGACAACGTGATATTACCGACTGTGGATTCAATATTGACGGTTCCACCGGTAATACATAAGCCATTAGCGCCACCAAGGCCAACACCGCCAATAACAATATCGCCTATGCCGAGAATATTGGTACTGGCATGCTCTGCCAAATCAAAGCCAAATCCATTGCCGGTTCCATTGCCTGCTAACACGGTGGTGCCGCCAGCAGCCGAACTTAAGTTATAGCCAATATAGAGACCATTGGCATTGGTTTTATTACCGATACCGATACCCACCGCACTAATATTGGTGCCAGCATCCAAAATGGTCACGACCGAATTCATCGACACAGCAGTCGAGGTACCGTTACCAAACAAACTCACATTTCCAGCGGTCGCCGAGATATTGACGGTGCTACCAATAAAATCAATACCGTCACCGCCGCTGACCGTACTGCCATTTAACGTCGCGTTGCCTGCTGACGAAACATTGATTGTTCCACCAATGTAGATACCATAGCTAGTCGAACCCGCGCCATTAACGGCCATATTGTTGCTGTTGGAAACGACCACATTATTGGTCGCATACACACCATTGATACCTGAGCCATTTAGCGTGACATTGATGGCTCCGGTAATGTTGTTATAGGCCCCGTATAGATCGATGCCAGACGAGCCGGTGGCATTGCCGATGACGACAACATCGCCACCATCGCTGCTGATGTTTAGGCTAGGTCCATTTAAGAAAATACCGCGGCCATTGGTACCATTACCAACTACGGTGACATTATTGCCTGAGATATTTAAATAAGACCCAGTGGCTTTAATTCCATCGATACCACTGCCAAATAGCGATACGTTATTAATTGCAAGGATCACCGTAGCAGGGTTATCAAATAGAACGCCTTGCGATGAATTGGAGCTGGTATTACCGGCCAAACTCAAATTTTGACCCGCGCTCACATCGAGTACAGCAGCATTGGTATAAATTCCGTTGGCCGTGGAAGAATTCCCGGTCAATACGACGTTGCCCTGGGTCGATGAAATACTGATCGTCGGCCCAGTAATGCACAGCCCATTGCTATTACCGTACCCCGTTCCAATCAACGCAACATCGCCAACGCTAAGAATATTGGCATTTCCATTTTGCGCTAATGTAAAACCATAACCATTACCGGTGCCGATACCTTGCAACGTCGTGGTTCCAATCGCAAACGAACTAATGTTATAACCGATGTACAAGCCGTTACTGCTGGCCCCCGCCCCTCGACCCATCACGCTAACGTTATTACCGGCGCTAAATAAGGTCGCTAATGGATTGAAGTATGCGCCTGTAATCGTCCCACTTCCTGCGACATTGATATCGCCTTTGTTGGCAATAAAATTAACATCGTTCCCAATCAAATTTAAACCGTATCCACCACTAACCGCGCTGGCGTTCAACGATATATTTCCAGCAGTCGATACATTGAATGTGTAGCCCACAAAAGTCCCGTTTCCGAAACTGCCTTGGGTAGTAAGAGCTACGTTGTTATTAGCCGAGATGCTCAGATTATTGGTCACAACCAAACCATTCAAACCGGAGGCGTTGAGCGTTACGTTGTTAGCGCCCGAGATAGTGTTATACCGTCCGAACAGATCAATCCCTGATGCGCCAGTAGCATTGCCGATCACGGTCACATCACCGCCCAAGCTGGTCAAACTCAGATTGGTCGGGGTTAAAAAAATCCCTCGTTCACTCGTGCCATTGCCCACCACCGTAATATTGTTGCCAGAAATATTGAGATAGGTGCCTGTGGTCTTGATACCGTTCTGTCCAGAACCATTGAACTGTGCATTATTGCCCGCTGCGATCAGAGTCGCGTTGGTATCAAATAGCACTCCTTGCACACCATTGTTGAGCGACGTACCGGAGACGCAACTATTTTGTCCAGCCGAGATATTGAACAAGGCTACATTGGTATAAATACCGTTAGCCGAATTAGAACTACCGGTAATGGTCACATTGCCTTTTGTCGAACTAACATTGACCCCGCCCGCCTGCACGGTAATCGAAGTACCGTTCGGGTAAGTGAAGATCGCACTGCCGGTAACGTTTAGTCCATTGCCGCTACCGCCACCACTGCTAAGACCAACCACACGGACATCATTGGTGCCAGTAATCGTGCTATTTTGCTGTCCCGCCATTTGCACACCGTAGCCACTACCAATACCAATTCCTTGAAGCCTGGTCGCATTGCCCGCATTGGATCCCAGATTACCGAGATACAGTCCATTTCCATTGCCACCGCTTGCTAATCCCGCCACAGTAATATTGTTACCGGCATTCAGACTGGTATTGCCCGGATTGATATAGATAGCAGTCGATAATCCAGTACCAGTAATGCTCACATCGCCATTGGTGGCCGTGATGTTGGCAAATTTACCTTGAAGATTTACGCCGATGGAATCTGTTCCTGAGTTAGCAACCCAAGATACATTTCCGCCAGCGACGACACTAGTTTGTCCATCGGCATTTATGCCAAATCCAGTCGACGCCAAGCCACCAATAAATAGGTTATTGCCATCCGATGCAGTTAGATTATTCGTGACCGTAAATCCACTCACACCAGAAGCATTAATCGTTGTATTGCCTGCGGCACTGATGGTGTTATTAGCACCGTATAAATCGATACCGCCTGCCTCTGTGGCATTACCTAGCAGGACGATATCACCGCCAGAGCTGCTTAAATTTAAATTGGAAGTACTCGCAAAAATACCGCGCCCAGAGGTCCCATTACCAATGACTGTAATGTTATTACCCGAGATATTTAGGTTGCTTCCAGTCGCTTTGATACCATCAATACCTGTTCCATATAAGGTCACATTGTTGGTCGCCGCGAGCGCACTGACGCCACCGGCGAAAACCAAACCTTGCACGGTATTGGTACTGGAGTTAGCGCTTAAATTGATGTTTTGTGCGGCACTGATATTAAGTAGCACAGCATTGGTACTAATCCCATTACCAGAGCTTGAATTTCCAGTGATGGTGACATTACCTTTGGTTGAATT
This sequence comes from Sapientia aquatica, assembly GCF_004358105.1. Classification (GTDB taxonomy): domain Bacteria; phylum Pseudomonadota; class Gammaproteobacteria; order Burkholderiales; family Burkholderiaceae_D; genus Solimicrobium; species Solimicrobium aquaticum. The sequence continues at coordinate 77,249 of NZ_SMYL01000008.1, forward strand.
AATCACCACCGAATTACCCGTGATGCACACAGCATTGCTCGAACCGGGTGCCACGCCCGCAATCGTAATATCGCCGATACCCGAAATGACGCTGCTGGTTTGACCAGGCATTTGCAGCCCATAGCCGTTGCCTGTTCCATTGCCTTGAAATGTCGTACTACCAGCGGCATTGGATGAAAGGTTATAGCCCATGTATAAGCCATTACCATTTGTACCGGTTGCCACGCCGAGTACGTTGACGTTTTGCCCGGTGTTGAAACTAATGTAGTACGGATTAATAAATCCGCCGCTGCCGGCGCCGACACCTGAAATACTAATGTTGCCGGCGGTAGCGGTAATATTGAGCGCATTACCGGTTACGCATAATCCAGTAGCGATGGCGGCGGTTCCTTGCAGGCTTACATTGCCAGTTGTCGAGCTAAGATTAAACACGCCACCGGTGATGCACAAACCGTTGCTATTGCCAAAACTGCCGCCGCTGATTGCAATATTTCCTGCGCTGGCAATGCCGGTATAAGTTGGCCCGACAAGTTCCAATCCATAACCATTGGCCGAGCCCTGCAAAGTAGTCATGACGCCAGAATTTGATTGCAGATTGCCGATCAAAACCCCGTTGGCTGCGCTACCTATGCCAGTTCCGAGGACTGAAATATTGTTGCCAGCATTGATATAGGCATTGCTTGGATTAATCAAAACGCCGTTGGTCGTGCCGTTACCTACCACACTGACATTTCCGCGGGTGGCGTTCAATACAGATTTGGCGCCCAGCAATTCAACCCCATAAGCACCACTTGCGGTGGTCGCGCTTAAGGTCACATTGCCGATTGTCGTGAAGTTACTCGATCCACCAACATAAATAGCATTACCCGTCGTTGCCACGCCGGTGATGGTAATGTTGTTGGCAGCCGAACTCGCCAAGCTATTGACAACATTAATCCCGCTGGTACCAGAACCGGTCACAACGATGTTGTTAGCCGCTGCGATCGCATTACTGGCGCCGTTTAAGTCGATGCCGGGTGACGCCGTGGAGTAACCAGTGACCACGACATCGCCAGTGGTTCCATTCATAACCAAACTTGGTCCGCTCAAATAAATCCCACGTCCTAAGGTGCCATTTCCAAGGACATTGACTGAACCGCCCGTGATGTTGAGGAAGCTACCGGTATCTTTAATTCCATCCAATCCGGTCCCGTAAATCACCACATTATTATTAGCCAAAAACGCAGTAGCCCCGCCATCGAACGAAATACCTTGATTAGCGTTGCTGCTTGAATTGCCCGATACATTAATATTTTTGCCGGCGCTCACGTTCAAGGCGAGCGCATTGGTATAAATTCCACTCGCTGCCGTGGCATTACCGGTGAGGGTCACATTGCCTGAGCTGGAAGCGATGTTGACGCCACTGCCAGTAATACACAGCGCATTGCTGTTGGCAGGACTAACACCAACAATGGTGATATTGCCGGCGCCCAAAATATTAGTGCTAGTTTGTCCCGCCAATTGAACGCCATAGCCACTGCCTGTTCCAGTACCTTGCAGATTGGTTACCCCACCAGCGGTCGAATTGAAGTTATAACCAATGTAGACGCCATTGGTATTGGAACCATTGCCATTTCCAGCGATGTTGATATTCTGTCCCGCGCTAAGATTGGTCAGCAGCGGATTAATATACAACCCCGCAACCGTGCCGTTGCCGGAGATAGTGACGTTACCGCCGGTCGCCGTAATATTGAGCGCGTTACTGTTGACCGATACCCCAGTGCTGTAATTAGCAATTGCTGTCCAAGTCACGTTACCGGCGGCCGATAAGTTGGTCGAACCGCTCGGTGCGCTTATCCCGATACCACCACTGCTGGCGTTACCGATCACGTTAATATCGTTGAGGGAAGAGATATTCAGATTTTGGCCAGACGCGCTGGCAAAGCTCACACCACTGCCGGTGTCGGAGCTGCCCGTCAAATTGATAAAGCCAGCGTTAATGGTGGTATTCGATCCTGCAAAAACAATTCCGCTCGCCCCACCGACGCCGCTGCCGATTAAATTAACATTACCGCCATTCAAACTAATATTGTTACCACCACCAACGGTAATGGTTCCGTTGTAGGCCGTTGCCGTCAAATTTAATGCCCCCGACTTAGAACTGATATTGACGTTAGGTTGAATAGTTATCGCCGCATCCGCAAACAACATCAATGTTGCGCTAGTTCCTGTGGTCTTATAAATCGACGCGTTGACATTCAAATTACCGGTATCCGTACCGGGACTAGCCGTCGTTACGGTGACGTCTGTGCCGCTATTGAGCGTCGTTTGGATTGACGTATTAGGAACCCGTCCGCTACTACCTTGGCTGTTAAACAGACCGCCGGTCTGCGTGGCATTGACCAAAATAGTCGTGCTATCAATGGTCATATTGGTTGGATCAATCATCCACAAACCAGCCTTGCCACCATTGGCGCTTGGCGCATTCACCGCGCCTTGCATGGTCAACGTATGCCCAGACGTTTCGACTGTCCCGCCATTGCCGCTGACCAAGGCAGCCGCGTTAAAGCTACTGCTGGAATCAACGACAACTGCTTGGGCATAGCTAATATTTTGTTTAGGCAGAACTCCCAAGGTGTCGCCGCCGACCACCACATGCCCGCCGCCACTTGCCCCGCTGGCGTTGATATTGGTGCCGTTGACGATGCCGATGTATTGACCCTGCACAATCGCATTACCGCCAATCCCAGTCGTACCCGAAACATCGACGCTGGCATTGGCTAACATCACCGCGCCATTAATGCCGCCGTCGATATTAACTACGCCACCTTTAGCCGAAACAAGGCCAGAAACATTGAGCACCGAATCGAGCACATCGCTGTTGCCGCGCGCGCTCAGCAATGCCACGCCGCCGTCCGCTTTAATCGTGCCAGAATTGTCCACCAACGCTTTAGCACTAGGCTTATCAATGACGATATTAACGACCTGCCCATTGGATAACGCCAAGGTAGCGGAGTCGCCCGCACCCAGAATCACCCGCCCGCCGTTGGCTTGAATTGTTCCCGCATTAGCGACGCTGTCAGACAACAGAACCACATAGCCATTATCGGCTTTGATATTGCCGTAATTGAGTACGCGGCCTGTCGTGCCGCTACCGATAAATTGGTAATTTCCGGCCAAGAAATTGGTATCGCTAATCGATTTTGTGGTGGCTAATAAGCCGCCCACATCCACATACGAGCCGCGTCCAAATACCACGCCGTTGGGATTCACAATCAACACGCGCCCATTGGCACTCAAACTACCGTCGATCACCGTAGCGCTGGAACCGAGAACCCGATTCAACGTTGCTGCATTAGCGTTCGGTTGCACAAACTGCACGCTCGCACCTGCGCCGATTCCAAACGATTGCCAATTCAAAATCGCGTTTTGCGAACTTTGATTGATGATCATGCTATTGGTCGTCGGTGTGCTAATGGTGGCGCTGCCTGCAGCGACGGTTGCACCGCTGGGCAATACTGAAACCGGTTGCCCCGCGTTGGCAATATCTTGGGTCGCAAAGGCCAAGGTCAGCGCAACGCAAAAACTTCGTAGCGCAACGGCTGCGCTTTGCTTACCGGGGTCGTTATTGCCGACACTGGCTAACGCTTCGGACGCCGCCGACAAGCCCGCACTTCCTTGACCAAGTGCATCCGACGCACCGCTGGCACCTCCTGCCCCACTAGCGCCGCTGCCTTTGCCTTGAGACATCACGGTCTCAGCAACAGCTACTAACATTCCAAGTCGTTTACTAAAAATAAGGCGAGGTAAATTCGAGTTCATAATGTTCTACTTCAAAATAGAAGATCTTTATATCGGCCGATACTGCTGAGCTAGTTCGTGAAAATGGTCTAAGCCCTTGCAAAAATCAGCGTGGACGGAAAATCAGTTAGCCATGTCAAATCATCTAATGCATGACAGGTCCAACCAAATCAAAACTGAAAACTTAAGTTGGCCCACAGTCGCGAACGAGAACCATTAGGTTCGGCGACACTCGGTTCGCTGCCCAGCTGAAAAGCCCACATCAAGCCAAACGAAACGTTCGTGCCGAAGGTGCCTTCCAGCGCCAAACCAGCACCATATAAATGGCGGGAATTCTCAGGAGTGGTCACTGCTTTTCCGGATTGCGGCCAGGGATTTTGATCAATTTTGATGTGCGCGGCATCGAGGAAAATGCCGCTAGTCAGCGCAACGTCGCCCGAGGAAAAAGGCCGTTTTAAATCGAGTTGCAAAACATGACCAGCATTGGCGGTAGTTTCTTCCACGGGATAAGCCCGTACCGCGGAAATACCGCCGCTGGAGAGATTTTCGCCAGCGGATAAATTTTTACTGGCGAACTGACCGTGCAAGTTGACTAGCAAATACAATCCATCAACGCTGTCATAGAGATTTTGTTTGCGCTGCAGGGAATAATCGGTTTTCACAAAGCGCCCTTGGGTATGCGCGGTTTTGGCATCCACTTCCAAGCTGGCAGCGTCGTTGATATTGAGTCGACCGTCGTTGATCGTGAGAATAGCGGTAGTGAAACTCTCGCCAGCAATTCGGCGTCGATCACCATCGTCTAAGGTAATGCCTAGCTGAGTAAATTTAGTGGTTAAGTCCCCCAGCACAGAACCACCAAAGGTGCTGCGTCCATTGCCATCGGATAAGCCAAGATTGACCTTCACGTTATAACCGTAAGCGCGATAAATCGGGTACGACACACCGCCCGACAACGCGCTCGAATCACCAGCCAACTCGCTATTGTTAATCACAAAGTGGTTGCGCAGATAATCTACATACGCACGCCAACCATAATAACCAACGGGGAAGCTGATATCGACGTTACCGCTATCGTAATTTTTGTTGGTGACTGTTCCTAAGACCTTTAAAATATCGCCCTCACCGAACACGTTGGACGCCAAAACCGTTCCGGTAATGCGGCCCTCACCGATCGATTTCGGCCCGTAGTTATCGACTGTCAGTCCATAAATAACGGGATCACCCAAGATTGTAGCGACTTCAGTTAAATGGGTCTGTCCAACCTCCACGCCATCGGGCGACAGCGTCGGTGGACTAACGAGCACGCCGGGAATATCGCCCACCAAGAGCTGCGCTCGCTCTAGATCAAACGCATTCAATGCCTTGTTACCGGTGCATTTTCCAGCAACATCGATTCCATCACAGAGTGCTGCCGCAATCGTATTGACGATGCGTTGATCGTGCACTTTGGACGTATTCTGGACGCTAATTTTTCCGACTGCTCCTTTAAACACGGTAAAGCGTAATGTCCCGGTATTAGCCAATTCCGTTACATCCGCATCGGTAACAACTACCCGAGAAATTACCCAACCTGCTTCGCGTGTGAGCTTGCTCATCTTCATCGCTGCGGCGTCGATCTGCTCGTTGGTCAAGCTAGTACCAATGAGGCTAGTGCCGATTGGTCTCAATAAGTCGGTGATCGCCGTATCTGAGAGATTGGCGCCTGTTCCGTCAACCAAACTAACCTGCTGCACCGGCAAGGCCGTTTGCGCAAAAGCACTGCTCCAGCCTACATTGAAGATCAGAACAGCAATCAGATACAAACGATAAAACCTAATTCGACGATAACTAAATAGCGGCAACATAGCAGTTCCAAATAGGTAAAAATATCCGGTTAACAGGGCTCGAATTTCTATATAAAACGCGACGACAACAGCGTCCCTGAGACAACTATGTACTAACAACTCAACAAAGATAATCACTAACAATAGTGAAGATCGGTTAAATATTTTTTGAGCGCAACAACGTTAAAACCAGCGTCGAATAGCAGTCCAAACTTCTACCAAAGAAGTCGAGAAATCGCGCGCCGCTACGATAGTGGCAAGCAAAACAAATAAATTTTTCAGGAAGGATAATTAGGGGAAAGAGCAGCACTTGATCGCCTTAGATACAGGCGCTTAACTACTTGGATTGCAGATGGAAAGGTTAAAACCAGAAAAAAATAATTGAACGCTGGTGCAAAACGGCTCACAGCGCAAACCTAAAAACAACAAGGCAAATTATTCAAACGATGCGCTTATTGTTGGGTAATGGCATCCAAGATAATGACGCCAATTTCATTACGCGACGACACACCGAATTTTCGCAAGATATTCGAAACGTGCGTCCTAACCGTCCAATAACTCAGATTCAATAGCCGCGCTGTGTCTTTGTCTGTCCTGCCACGCAAGAGCAAATAGCACACCTTACTTTCACGCGCGGTTAAGCCAAACTTGGTTTGCAGCCACGCACTGCTGCCGACTTTTTGAGCAGCGATTTTTACTGAATAAATCGCCGCTTCATCTTCACTGGGAACAATATCGATGCAATATTCACCCCAATTAAAATGATCTCTAGATTGCCCAATTGCGTCGTGTAATTGAATCATCAAAGACTGATATTCACTTTTTTCCAAGTCACTTAAAAAACGCTGGGCAGATTTATTCAGCGGAGCAAATTGCTTTTCCCACAGCATAAATTCTGCCTCGCCCTCATCGCCCTTATTCGCTGTGACGCTGGGTGCCAAGCGCTGAGTAGTGAGCATATTAATCGGCGTAACCCGCACCGTCACTTGGGTCAAAATCGCCGGCAGATCGCCGCCGAAATACAACGCTTGATATAAATCTTCACTTTCTGGAATCATCGACGCAGCACTTACAACCCAAATATCGTTGGGCGAAGCGAATACCGCTCCGATCAAAAATGAAGACACTCCAAAACCTGCTGCCAACACATCTTTATCGCGCACCTCCGATGCCAAATCACACAGCGTGGGATAGTCCACCAACTGGGAAAAATGGCCTAAAGAAAATCCCTTGGCGCGGAGTTTAATTTCTAAATCAACCGCCGAAATACCTACACCAAAACTCACCATCCCATTGTGTTCGTCCAAATCAAAAAACATTAAGTTGGCGATGTTAATCAGCAAAATCGGTCGCCCACCCGCGACAAACGGGGTGTACCAAGAACTGTTACGACAAACCACAATTTTGGCTTGATGCTGCTGGGCATATTGAAATAGCGAGCGCACTTGCTGAGTATTGATCGGATCGGCAACGCCATCAGGGAAGGCGCCACCAAACTTATTGGCAATGCGGCTGGCGATGCTGGTGGACACTAATGGATGGGCGGGCAACAAACTGTTCTTCAGATGATCGGCTGTGCTTGCGAGGAGGTGAATATTCATATTGCGCGCTAAGTTCATCAAGTTGTGTTGACCAATTAAAGCTACTGCGTTGCGTCATATTGCGCTAGCAATCGGTTCCCGTTTCAGGGCAGCGGTATTGCTTACGGCTTGATTAACTATGCATGAATAATGACAGGAACATCATCACCATCATTAGCGATGATCAGTCAATGTCCGTTGCTGGGACTATCTTCATTTATGCAAAGTCGCTCGCGATGCTCGGTTCACGTTGTTCACGATTTGCGCTGGTCGAATAGCAGTTGACGCTCTAAAGCGTGAATTTTTTGTTGCAAGTAATCTGCCCAAATCTTAAACGCGACATGATTTTTGATGCGAGCAATCAGCAAAATGATGTTGATTGGTTTGCGCATAAAATCAACCGCACCCAAAGACAAACCCAACTCCTCATCTTGCACACTGTATTTTTCCGCCAACAAAATGATGGGGATGCGCCTAGTTTTTTCTTCGGACTTAAGCCTGCGACAAATTTCAAAACCGTCCATGCCACTCATGGCGATGTCGAGCAGAATAATGTCGGGTTGATTCGACACCGCCAGTTCAATCGCGGTCGCGCCGCCGTTTGCGATTTTGATGTGGTACTGATTTCTTAACGCATCTGAAATCAAGCTCAAGTTATTGGGCGAATCGTCCACAATTAAAATTGTGGGCGTTAAGTTAGATCGATGTGCCATAAGTCCCCCAAACAAAGTGTGCCGGTACTTATGCACTTGTTTAGTGGCATCTAACGGCGAATCTGATAATGAAACAATAGCGTGCGAACATTGGAATGAGAAGCAAGTAGCAAAGACTTGCTTCAATGCCGAGCTATTTTAATAGCACAATTTAGTCTAAAAATTCAGTTCACGCTTAGGCGAAATGAATTAACAAAAATGGGCCAATTATTGGACCAAAAAACGGGCCAAAAATCGGGGCAAAAATCGGGAAAGCACGCATCGAGTGCTTGCGATAGCGGGAATGAGGTGAGCGCTAAGTTGAGGGATAAGCTGAGTGGTCAGCAAAGCAAACCGCGCAGTGAATGCCGACTAATTAAGCGGCAGAATCGCGCAATTGCTCCAGCAGCTCCTTACGCGCATGCGCTACTCGGGGTTGGCGTAATGCGGATGGCGTCCAGACTAAATAATAGCCAAGATTAGTCGAGCCTTCGTGGGCGGGGATTTCGGCCAACTGACCGTTGGCGATGTGCTCGGCGCACAGATATTCTGGCAACGCTGTCCAGCCAAAGTTATTGCATAACAGGATTCTCAACGAGCGCAAGTCTTGACCGATTAATGCGGGGTTCATGGGGCTGAGATCGACTTTATTTTTGCTCAACCAGTTATCGATCAGCGACAGCTCCAAATCGTAGGCGAGCAGCGGTTCAGCCGCTAACGCTTTTCGGAAATCGGGTGCATCGGCAATCTTTTTGGCCACCGCCGGCGATGCCACCGCCATCACGCGTTCATTGCGAATCAACTCACAACGCAAGCGTTTGTCACTCGTTGGATAGGCGCAAATGCCCAAGTCGCAATGTCCTTCGAGCAGCATATTGGTGATGAGCTCACGGTCACCTTTGTGCAGTCGAACTCTTACGCCAGCTTCTAACAAAGGTTGCAAACGCGCGGTGAGCACTTCGGCTAAAAAATCTCCGTGCCCGATGATGCGTAACGCGCCAGTTAATTCCACCGACCGCGCTTTAGCCGACGAGAGCGCGGCTTCGGCGGAATCGAGTTTATCGCCCAGATCGGCCGCCAATTCATCGGCGGCCAAGGTCGGTAGAACACCGCGCGGCTCGCGTTCAAACAACTTGCGCCCAATGGCGACTTCCAGCCCCGAAATGTGTTGCGAAACAGCGGGTTGGGTTAAGTTGAGGCTGCGCGCCGCATTCGAAATAGAGCGCTGGCGATAGACCTCAATAAAGGTGCGTAAGCGTTGGAGTGACATGAAAAGAAGCATAACATAATTTATGGCAGACCCAAGAAAGTGTGATTAGTCATCCCGCTTGAGCCTATATATCATGCCTGTCTGCGCTAACTAATCAGGGAAATAGTTGCCGATAACGTTGTTAATATAACCATCAAAATTCATTCCTTTTATTGCAAAAAATGGCGCAATAAACACGATCGCAGCGATGGCGCGATGCCAAAAAAATACTCCAAACTCATTTAATTCATCAAAGGGAAGAGTTCGTCATGAACTGTTCAAGCAGAAAAATGCCAACTCAGCGTCGCCCCCAATTGCTTGTTCTCGTTCTAGCTTTCGCGGCCATTGTCAGCGGCTGCGCCGACATGGGCGGCATTGCACCGCGCGCGCATCTGGCAGATCCGCAGGCACTGGGTCTTGGCAAAGAAATCGACGCCATCCCGACTTCACCCGCCAATTGGCCAACCGAAAAGTGGTGGGAAATCTATCAAGACCAGCAACTCAATACTTTGGTAGAACAAGCGATCAAAGACAACCCAAGCATAAAAAACGCGGCTGCTCGCATTGACGAAGCCTTGGCCGTTGCCGGCATCGTGCAATCCGAATCCAAGCCGCAAGTCGGCGCGCGGATCTCCGCCGGTCGCCTGCGCTACAGCGAGCAAGACTTTATTCCGCCGCCTTATGCGGGTAACTACGCTTGGAGCAATAGCGCGTTTTTATCAGCTAGTTACGAGTTAGATTTATTTGGCAAACAAAGTCATAGCGACGCCGCTGCGCTCGATAATGTGCACGCCAGCCAAGCCGAAGCACAACAAGCGCGTTTGGCTCTGCAAAGTTTGGTGGTGCATGCCTACATCGATTTGTCCTTGCAATATGCCCTGCGCGATGCCGAACAAAGCGCGCTCATCCAAGAGCAAAAGTTAGTCGAGATCGCGCAACGCCGGCGCGCAATTGGTCTTGGAACTCAACTAGAAGTTAGTCAAGCCCAAGCGCCTATCCCGGTCACGCAAGGCCACCTTAAACAAATCAATGAGAGGATTGAAAGCCTGCAGCATCAACTCGCCGCATTAGCTAGCGGCGACCAACGCACGGCTGACACCATCACGCGCCCGGTACTCAAGCCCATTGCTGGGATTGCGCTGCCAAGCAATTTGCCGGCTGAATTACTCGGGCACCGTCCTGACATCGTGGCGAATCGTTGGCGAGTTGAAGCGCACGCGCACGGCATCGACGTAGCCAAAACCGAGTTTTATCCCAACGTCAATTTGAGCGCGATGTTAGGGTTTCAAAGCTTGGGCTTTAATGGATTCTTGAATAATAAATCGCTCATGGATGGCGTAACGCCCGCGATCTCGTTGCCGATTTTTACCGGCGGTAAATTGCGTAGCAATCTGGGCGTACAAACTGCGCGTTACGATCAGGCGGTGGAGCGTTATAACAAATCCGTGATCGATGCGCTGCATGATGTGGCAGATCAAATTTCAGCGTTGCGCTCATTAACGGAGCAACAGCACGACACGCAAAACGCCATTGACTTAGCTAATCGCAGTTATGACCTAGCCTTGCGCGGCTATCGCAGCGGCTTGACCGACTACACCCACGTTTTGAGCGCGCAACTCAATGTGTTAACACAACACCAAAACGACGTGCGCGTGCAGTTCGGCCAGCTCAATGCCTATGCAGGTTTAATGTGTTCATTGGGCGGTGGCGCGCAAATTCGCACTGAACAAAGCGAAGCGCACGATGATAACTAGAGCAAACACGCTTAGCGCCAGCGCCGCTGTGGTTTGGAGCACATTACTCAACGCGGGCAAAACGTGGCTGACGGAGGATGCGCCGAATTGGATGTTCGCGCTAAAAACAGGTATCGCCGGATTGTTAGCCTTATGGATTTCATTCCGATTAGATTTTAGCCAACCGATGTGGGCACTGATGACGGTGTTTATTGTGGCGCGTAAGGAAAGTGGTTTGGTGCTGACCAAGGGCTTTTACCGAATTCTTGGCACCATTGTAGGTTCGGCTGTGGCCTTAGTATTGGTTGCGCTATTTGCACAAAGTGCAGAATTATTCTTGCTCGGTTTGGCGCTCTGGATAGGCTTGTCGGTCGCACTGGCTTCGCGTTATCGCAATTTTCAATCGTACGGTTTTATGCTCGCTGGCTACACCGCCGCCATTATTGGGTTCAGCGCCGCCGCTGCGCCAGATCGGGCGTTTGATTTAGCTGTGTCACGCGTCTCGGAAGTGGTCATTGGAATTTTATGCGCGGGTGTGGTCGCAGAATCGATTTTTCCGGTACACGCTAGCCTGCGTTTTATTCCGGATGCCCAAACGCGCTTTGAGCAATTTATCGAGTTTATTTCACAGGCGTTTGCGTTAGAAATCGATAGCGCGCACATGGAACAAATCCAACTGCAATTTCTCACCGATATTGTCACCAGCGAGACCAAGCGCAGTTCAAGTTTTTTAGAAAGCCCCAATTCGCGCTTACAAGATGCGCGCCTGCGTTGGATGAATGCCAGCTTTATGAATGTCTCAAGCAGCTTTCATGGTTTTATCCAAGCCATGCGCCGCTTCCGCCAACAAGCGCCCGAAGAGGCAATTACGCTTGTGACGCGGCACTATCAAGAATTACTGAATTGCTTATCCATTGACGATAAACCAGTTGGCGAACAGACCCAACATATTGCGCGACGGCTCAACGACTATTCAACCCAATTGGCTCAGCAAGAGAGCCAAGTTCAAGCGTTACTAGCCACAATCATCAACCCGACCCAACGCCATCAGATGGCACGCGACTTGGCTGCCATCCGCGCTCTGTATCGTCGTGTCGTCAGTGAATTAACCGTCTATGTCAGTGCCGTAGCAGCGCTGACAAGCGCCGGCACCGATAGCCCGCCTAGTAGTCCGAAATTTGCTGTACATGGCGATAGTTGGAATGCAGTTTTATCGGGCTTACGCGCTGTCGCAGTGCTGTTGGTGTTATCGGGATTTTGGATTGCAAGCGCTTGGCCGGGGGGGATTAACGCGGCGATTTTAGGCGCGATTTTATGCATTTTATTTGGCTCGGCTTCCGCCCCATTGGTGATTATTAAACGTTCTGCCAAGGGCTTTGTACTGGGGCAAATTCTTTCCTTTGTTTGCTTGTTTATGGTGCTGCCAAGCGCGGATGGCTTTAATTCGATGGCCTTGGCGCTAGTTCCATTTCTCATCTTCGCGGCCTGGATGATCGAACATAAACAATATAGCGTGGAAGGCAGCGGCGTTTTTTTGGCTTTCCTTCCCGCGCTGGGACTGCACAACCAAATGAACTACGACATCGTCAGTTTTATCAACGATGCCATTAGTACCTTTGCAGGCTTAGGCGCGGCCTTAGTTGCGTTCTCCATATTACCGACTTCGGCCTTGCACTTACGCAAACGTTTGCTGCTGCGCCTAGGCCAACAAGTTAATCAAGCGTGTTTAGCGCCACTACGCAATGGCAAGTTGCGCCACCATTTTGAGAGTAAAACCCGCGATCTACTGTATCAATTAAGCACGCCACCCGCCAATATCCAAGGTGCAGCCGAGCAGGCGCTGGAGCAGGCGTTGTCGATTCTCGAAGTCGGTCAAATCATTATTGAAATGCGCGTATCTGTGCGAGCGATCAAACGCTCCGGTAATCTTAACAAGCCGATGGAGACAGTGCTACGTGAGTTAGCAACACTAGCTAATAAGCCGAGCCATTCGCAGCACCACAACGTCATCGCAGCACTCGATCAACTTGATGAGGCGCTCGATAATTTGCTCCTCTCTAACCCTTCCGACAATCAGCACCGCGATCAATGTCAGACCGGCAGCTATCAATTGCGCTCGATTTTGCGCGATGAGGAAAGTCTGAAACTGCTGGGCAACGCACCGATTACTTTTAAGGCCGCAACAGGAGTTATTCATGCAGCGTGAATTTGCTTTAGGCGATATTTATTTACCGTCATTACTGATTATTTTTTTAGTCGCACTAGCCCTCAATTGGGGCGTGAGTTGGGCCGCGGCCAAATTTCGGCTCAGCCGATTTATGTGGCATGAGGCGCTATTTCACATTGCGCTATTCGCCTGCATATTTACCTCGCTAGCGCTCTTTTTCTATTAATTTTTACCTTTCATTGCGCAAGCAGTGAACAACGTTTTTGCAGCAGAAAATCATGAAAATCATACAAAACCTATTACGCGTGCTAATCACTTTGTTGGTTCTAGCCGCAGCCTTTTATCTGGGTGACCGACTCTGGAAACATTACATGCATGCGCCGTGGACGCGCGATGGTCGGGTGCAAGCCAACATCATCAATGTCTCCGCCGACGTGGCAGGGCATGTGGTTGAAGTACTGGTCAAGGATAACCAGTTAGTACATAAAGGGGACGTGCTCATTAAGATTGACGATCAGCGTTATCGGATTGCATTGGCCCAAGCAGAAGCCGTTTTGCAATCGCGCCGCACTGATATGGCGCAAAAAAAACGCAGCGCGGAGCGTCGCTCTAAAGTCGATGATTTAGTGGTCTCGGGTGAAGTCAGAGAATTAGCCGATACCCAATCGCAGGTCGCTGCCGCCTTGGTACAAGAAGCACAACAACAAGTCGCTATCGCCAAACTTAATCTTGAACGCACCGAAGTGCGCGCGCCAGTCGATGGCTACATCACCAATTTATTGGTACATCAAGGTGATTACGCTCAAACCGGTCATCCGCAATTGGCTTTGGTCGATAAAGATTCGTTTTATATTTTTGGCTATTTTGAAGAAACCAAAATTCCGCTGCTGCGCAACAATGATCCAGTGAGTATCACCTTGATGAGCGGCGGTCAGGCCTTGCAAGGGCATATTGAAAGCATCTCGCGCGCCATTGCTGATCGAGATAATCCCACTTCCGCTGGGATGCTCGCCAACGTCAATCCAACCTTTTCATGGGTCAGATTGGCGCAACGGATTCCGGTCAGAATTCATATTGATAACGTGCCCGACAATGTGCTGCTTAGTGCTGGCATGACTTGCACCATTATTGATAACAAAAAATAATCGACTGCTGCCCGAACACCGTCGAACAGTTTTCCGCCAACTTTAAAAACGTCGTTAATCGCGCAATCGGTCTGGATTTTGCGCGATTCTCCAAATTGTAAATTCCTAGCTGATATAAACTACTGCAATTCTTGATTCTGGCGCGCTTAGCTCGGTAACGTAGCCTTTGCATTTCGCTGGAAGAATTAGAAAAAACATAAGCACTTCATCATAATGAATCGGAACGCCAATCAACTCCGGCGTCCAATTCCGATCACTCAGGACGCAGCTATGGATATTTTTGCACTATTTGCTCACTACGGTCTGTTAGCGCTATTCGTTTGTGTTTTGGTTGAGCAAATGGGTATGCCTATCCCAGCACTGCCGGTGATTGTGGTCGCTGGTGTTGCGTCTGCCAGCAATCCGATTTTTGCGCTGCAGGCGCTTTTAGTGGCCTGCGTTGCTTCGACGATTTCCGATTCGATCTGGTTTTATTCTGGAAAATACTTTGGGCGCAAAGTGCTTGGTCTGTTATGCAGAATTTCAATTTCACCTGACACCTGCGTGCGTCAAAGCGAATTGAATTTTGCACGGCGCGGCGCGGCCACTTTGGTGATGGCCAAGTTTATTCCCGGAGTTTCGATGTTAGCGTCGCCATTGGCCGGTGCATTAGGAATGAAATACGGTAAATTTGTGCTCTACAACCTAACGGGCATTTTGTTGTGGGCTGGCTCGGGAATTTTGTTTGGATTACTGTTTCACGAGCAAGCGCATCAGATTCTCGACTATCTCAGTAACCTTGGCAGCACTGCTATGTATGTGTTGCTATCCTGCGTGGGACTGTATATCGCTTATCGCATGTGGCGTCGCTGGGCCACGCGCCGCGCTCTGGCCCATATCCCGCGCTTAGCGCCCAATGAACTGTTTGAGCTGATTACGCAGGGTGCGGATTTATTAATCCTTGATGTGCGCGCCAAAGTCATTGCCACCGCAGAATCTGAGCATATTCCCGGTGCGCGCCGTATTGAACTGACCGAAATCGAGACAATTTCTATCGAAACCATCACTTCGGCTTCCAAAATCATCACTTACTGCGCCTGCCCTAACGACGCATCGGCACTCAAAGCGGCGCAACTTCTGATCAAACGCGGTCATCCGATTAGCGTGCTCAAAGGCGGCATCGACGGCTGGATTAAAGCGGGCTACGCAGTGGCGTTACCTTAAAGCGATTCGGCTTGCAGTTGGCAGCCTAGTTGACTGCTTATACAATGCGCCATCGCTATTAAATTCCGTCTCCACCTAGGATTGCCCGAATGCGCTTAACACTCAATTTCACCAAACGCCGCCAAAATTTGCCAGCTCAGCTAGTCGCTGCAATCGCCTTTGCTCTATTAGCCCATCAAGCCGCGCAAGGTGCAGAGTTACCAATCAAACTTGGCTTAGTCGCTCCATTAACGGGCCCGTCTGGCGTAAGCGGTAAAGACGCTGAGAACGGCGCACGCATGGCGGTCGAGGATTTGAACGCAGCAGGAATTCTAATCGGCGGTAAAAAATACCACATCGAACTGCTGGTACAAGACGATGCAGCCGATCCCAGACAAGCGACTTCTGCCGCGCAGCTTTTGGTGGACGCCAACGTTAATGGCGTGGTCGGCCACCTCACCTCGGGCACATCCATTCCTGCCTCCAAAATTTATTTCCAAGCCGGCATCCCGCAACTAACCCCCTTCACCACCAACCCACAATACACCAAGCAAGGCTACAGTTCCGCGTTCCGCATGTGCCCCAACGATGATCAACTCAGCGACGCATTAGGCCAATACGCCACCCATGAACTTGCAGCAAAAAAGATTGCCGTGATCGACGACGCGACCGCCTATGGGCAAGGCTTAGCCAATCAATTTAGCAAAAAAGTAAAAAGCGCTGGCACAATCATCACCGCGCGCGAACAGACCAATGATAAGGCGACAGATTTTCACGCCATCCTCACCAAAATCAAACGTGATAATCCGGATGTGATTTTTTTCGGCGGCATGGGCACCACTGCAGCACCTTTGCTATTGCAAATGAAATCACTCGGCATCCATGCCAAGCTAATGGGTGGCGACGGGATTTGCGGGCCATCGAGCTTGCCCGATTTATTGGGTAAAAATTTGATAGATGGACAAGTGATTTGTGCCGATCTAGGCGGTCCCGATTCCAAAGCAGTTGAAGCGTGGGCGGCTAAATTCGCCAAACGTTTCGGCCCACAATATGGCAATTCCAAATACAGCTATGACGCGGTTTATGTGCTGATTGAGGCGATGAAAAAGGCCGGCTCAGTAGAACCAAAAATCTATCTACCGGCTTTAGCGGCAATCAAATTTCAAGGAATCACCGGCCCGATCGAATTCGATAAACACGGCGACATGGTCAATGCACCTATCATGTTGTACACCTTTATCGGCGGCAAACACGTTTTACTCTCAATGGCTCATTAGCCCTATTTACTTCCCCGCCAGAAGAGCCTAAGTTTTTTAGTGAATCAACTTGGCTCTTCCAACTTGTTTGTATTTCCTATCTTTTGAAAATAAGCAGCGGCGAATTCCCTGATCGTTGTGAACTACCGTATTTAAAAATTTATACAATTTTTATCCTCGCACTATTTAATTTGACCACTCCTTTATTCGCTCCTAGCTAAACTGCGCGCATACCATTTTGGCACCTTATTCGGAGCAATCATGAAAATCTTTATTCGTCTTATTCTTGTTGTCAGCAGTCTGGCTTTGGATATCGACGCCATAGCGGCACAAGACCAATTATTGCTAGATCAAGTCCGCGCATCAAAACAACTGAAAGCGCGGATGAGCAAATTAGCGCAGCACGACTCGGGTACAACGCCTGCCAGCGTCGCAAACAATAAAACATCGATTTAATTAAATCAAAGCGATATCTCCACCAATCAGAGCGAGCAGAAACTGAGTGCTTTGGCTCGATAACTCAATGCCGCTTTCCACATTCATTTAAAGAAAAGTTTAGCTATGCCTAATCAAATTAAACAATCAGCCAACTGGTCTGCATTTACCTTCACCGTTGCTTTAGCCAGCGCGCTCGGTTCACCTTTAACCTACGCAGACGAAGTGGCCAACATTCAACCGTCAAACAAAGTCACCGGCAAATGCGATCCCTACAAGGATTACTCCTGTCTAGACAGTTATTTAGGAACCACTGTCGCTGAACGGATAGGCAATTATTATTCTTTGGAGTACGGCCACGATACAGCACCGGCTGATCCTAAAGCGCCACCAAGTCGGCGCGATGATCAAACGCCCGCAGCCCAAACTGCCCCGCCGATGCCATTTACCGAATGGCCTTACGGTGGCACGTCACCATTAGGCGCATCAACGCCAAACGCGACCGACAGTCCGCTAATGGTTGGCATCGCTAATACAGAAGTGGGTACATGGATGGCGGAAAATAATCTCCAAACCTACGGTTGGATTAACGTGGGCGCGAATTTAAGTACTAGCAAAGTACACGGCGGCAATGCGCCAGCAGCCTATGATTACAACCCCAACGCGATCGATTTAAATCAACTCGTTGAATATATTGAACGCGTACCTGACATGGTTCAGAAAGACCACAACGATTGGGGTTTTCGGTTCTCAGCGATTTATGGTTCCGACTACCGCTATACCACTTCGTATGGTTTAGGCAGCTATCAACTGTTGAATAAAAATGCCGCCTACGGTTGGGATTTGCCGATGTTGTATGTGGATTGGTACACGCCGTTTGTCGGCAATGGACTCAATGTTCGGGTAGGTCGCTATATCGCAGTACCAGACATTGAAGCGCAGCTCGCGCCAAATAATTATATGTATTCGCACTCGATGACCTACACCTTCGACAACTACACCAACGAAGGCATCATCGCGTCCTATCAAGCGAATAAGAATTGGATTTTGCAGGCGGGCGTTACCATCGGCACCGAGGCAACCTTTAATCATGCTTGGCAAACCACGACTAATGTGAATCCTAACCTGCTATACCCGGGCAAGACGTTTAAAGTCGATCCGGGCGCTAGACCATCGGGTACCGTGTGCACCCGCTTTAACTCGGATGATGGCAAAACCAGTTTCAACGCCTGTGCTAACGGCATCAACAATGGCGAATGGGGTTACAACAATTTGCAATGGAAGGGCATCACGTTTTACCACGCCTTTGATGACCATTGGCATGTCTCGGCTGAGTATTATGCTGAGAGCCAAAAGCACGTTCCAAACTTGAATAACGCCTACGTGCAAACCAACCTCATCGCCACTGGCGCAGGCACACCGTTTTCGCCGAACATCATGCCGTTTAACGCTCCGAGCATGGCGTATTGTGCGAAAAATACCACGACGACAAACAATCCTAATTTGACCTGTACGTCAAGCTCGAACGGATTGACCGGTTATTTGAATTATTCTCCTGATCCTTTGAATAATTTCTCGCTGCGTCCCGAAATTTATAAAGACAATCAAGGCCAACGCACCGGCACACCAACGACTTACCATAACATCGCCGTCGGTTGGCAGCATTGGCTCTCGCCGCAGATTGAACTGCGTCCAGAAATCGCGTACTACCACGCAGGTCAAGCGGTATTTAATGGCAATTCGAATTATGGGATTGCGGCGAACAAAAAATCTGAAACGATACTCTCGGGTGACATCATTTTCCATTGGTAAGCGCCGCTAAGATTGCCGCATAAAAAAATCCGACTTGCTATGACAGGAGTCGGATTTTTTGTGCATCCTATTTATACAGCCGAAAAGTTCGCTTCTCTATGGCGGCCAAGAGTCTGGATCAATCTGACCAATCGCTTGGAAGGCAGGCTTACAAAATAAATAGCCCTGCATCAAATGAATTCCTTGCGCGTATAAAAAATCTCGCTCGGCCTTGGTTTCGATACCTTCGGCTAAGACCTTAATTCCCAATTCGGTGCAAATCGCGACGATGCCTTTTACGATGGCTTGCTTACTTGGCGCAGTATCAATATCGCGCACCAAACCCATATCGATTTTAATAATGTCAGGCTGGTAGTCGGCCAGCAAATTCAAACCCGCAAAACCAGAACCAAAATCATCAATCGCCGTTTTAAATCCGAAGCGCTGATATTCGTCGAAAATATTAACCAAATGCGGGCGATCAATGACTTGTTCCGATTCCGTCACTTCAAAAATAATGCGCTGAATCGGAAAGCCATATTGTTTGGCGGCTTTAAAAGTGGTTTGAATACAGGCTTCCGGTTTATAGACCGCGTTGGGCAAAAAATTAATCGACAAAAATCCCTGCATGCCCAAAGCCGCAGCGCCCCGTATTGCTTCCACTCGGCAGGCTTGGTCAAACCAATAGCGATTGGTGTCATTTACTTGCGACAGGATTGAATAGGCCGATTCGCCCTTTACGCCACGCACTAGCGCTTCGTGCGCATAGATGGATTTGGTGCTGACATCGACTATCGGTTGATAAGCAAAAGTGAACTCAAAATCAAGCTCAACCTCTTGCTTGCATTTTCCGCAAGCCGACTCGCTTGAACTCATTCCCTCTGTATAAATGGGCACAGTACTCATTGGATTTACTAACGCGACTAGTGACAACGAAGGTTTCAATATAGCAGAAGATTTAAGCAATTTTTGAACACATTTAACACATCAGCGGTGCAGCATTGCACTAAAAACAGCACAAACTGCAAAATATATAACGATTTATTCAGCAGCTTTTGGCGGCATATCTGCGCGTCGCAGGGGCGCCAAATTCCATGCAAGTTAGGGCGAAAATCAAGACTACATCGACGCAGACCTGTAACTATCGTGACACATTTCATAACGATAATTGCGCAACTAAAATGACGGCTTAATATTTTTCAAACACCAACTAGCCACCCACGCACGCCGCAATCTTTAGAGTAAAACAATGCCAAAAACCCTAGTCCTAACCGCCCTGTGCGCTGCAATGTTGGCCGCCTGCGCCACCCACCCAAAAAGCCCGACTATTCCCGAAGGCAGCATCGTAAAACTGGCGCTGCTTGAGACCAGCGACTTGCACCAAAACGTGCTGAGTTTTGACTATTACGGGGAAAAACCAGACCCCAGTTTGGGTTTAGAAAGAACGGCGACATTGATCAACGCCGCGCGCGCGGAGAATCCCAATAACGTGTTGCTCGACGATGGCGATGCGATTCAAGGCACGTTATTGGGCGACTACCAAGCCTTGGCAGCACCGATCAAATGCCAAGACACCTTAGCCATCTACAAAGTCATGAACGCGCTGCACTACGACGGCGCAGGTTTGGGTAATCATGAGTTCAACTATGGCTTGGGCTTTCAGAGTCAAATCACCAATACCGATTTCCAAATTGCAGGGATTGCCACGCCTGAGCATTGCGGCGCACCGAATTTTCCTCTGGTGTTATCCAATGTCGTCAATGCTACAACGCAAAAGCCGATCTTCAAGCCTTTCACCTTTATTCCCAAATCCTTCACTGCCAGCAAACCAGATGGAACTAGCTTCAAGGTTCAACTAAATATCGGCATCATCGGCTTTGTTCCACCACAAATTATGGAATGGGATCAGAAAAATTTAGCCGGACGGGTGGCGGTTAATGGCGTCGTTGAAAGCGCACAGCGCTACCTTCCGCAGATGCGCGCTGGCGGCGCAGATATAATCGTCGCGTTGTCGCACGGTGGTTTGGATGCCGCGCCGTATAGTCCAACGATGGAAAACGCCAGCCTGTATCTCAGTAAAACAGGAATCGACGCGCTGCTACTGGGGCATTCACATTTGATTTTTCCACTCCCAAAAGAAACGCCGAGCAATACCACCAAGCTAGCGACGATCGATCCATCGCTAGCCAATTTACCGGGTGTTGATTTCGTTAATGGCTTGGTCAACGGTGTCCCGGCGGTCATGCCGCAAAGTTGGGGGCGCCGTTTAGGCATTATCCAACTGGTGCTCAAGTATCAAGGAGGGAAATGGGTAGTGCAAAAAGAGCTGACCAAGGTCGAAGCACGCGGTTTTAAATACCACGATGGCATTACCACTGTTGCCGCCGATCCGACTATGGCAGCGCTAATCGAAGCCGAACACCGCGCCGCCAGCGCCTATGCCAATCAGGCCTTGGGCAGTAGCACTGATTTTGAAATGTCCACCTACTTCGCGCTGGTTGGCGATGTGAGCGCCATTCAAATCGTCAATCAGGCGCAAATCGATTACGTCAACAATGTCATCGCAACTTCATCGGATTCGGTGATAGCGAGTTATAAATCAATCCCCGTTATTTCATGCAGCGCACCGTTTCGCGCTGGTCGTAATGGGCCGACCGACTTTACCGACACCGCCAAAGGCGCTTCACCAGCACATCCGTATCACTTACAAGTACGCAATCCGGGCGACCTTTATTTGTACAGCAATAACGATCTGCACGCCGTTAAGATTAGCGGCGCAGATTTAAAAAACTGGTTAGAAAAATCAGCCCAACAATTTGCCCAAATTAATCCTGCGCTCTCGACCGACCAGGACTTGGTGCCGAGCTACTCCACGATTTATAACTTGGATGTCTGTTACGCCAGCGACAATGCGCTGCGCTACCAGATTGATGTGACGCGCCCGATTGGCAGTCGCATCGTCGAGCTTAGTTACGCCGCTCATCCAATTAGCGAGCGCGATACTTTTATTGTGGCGACGAACGATTATCGCGCTGCTGGTGGCGGTAACTTTCCCGGCATTGACGGCAGTAAAACCATATTCAAAGCGCCGGACGCCAATCAAACTGTGCTGAGCAATTATTTACGCCGCCACGACCAACTGACCGCCGCCAAGAACGGAATCGGGCAAAGCTGGAGCTTCGTCGCCACAGTAACGAAAGGGCCGATTATTTTGCGCTCCGCTCCCGATAAATTCGCGCTGGCGCAAGCGCTAGGTTTGCAGCGTGTGCTGGCCGAAGGTGCGCTTGATTCCGATGGCTTTGCTAAATATCGAATTGACTTAAGCAAGTAAACATTCAACGCCCAAAAAATAAGGCCACCAAACAGGCGGCCTTAGTCATCGTTTCAGCGCAGCGTGCTTATTTAGGCTTGGCAACCCAAGCAGCGCAATAGCCGGTTGGAGATACTTCGGTATCGCCAGCGAACAATTTGCATCCGCCCAAATCTTTGGCAGTTTTGCCCGGTACGAACTGCACGCAAGCGATGCAATCTTTTTCGCCGTTTGGCTTATCTTGGTATTTCATTGCGGCGCGCATCGCTGCATTGGTTGCCGCGCCAGATTGATTGGCGATCAACATGAGTGGAATCATGGCTACGGCCATTCCGCCGATTTTCATGAACTGACGACGTGTTGGAGTAGATTTGCTGTCCATCGTAATACCTTTCAATAAAGGGATATGCTGAAATAAGGAGGTTTTTCAAACAAAGCGAAGCTTACATTATTGCTCAACGTCATGATTAAATACTTTTTACTCTCTTGAGCGTTCGCAAACTTAACACAAATTTAGACCGGATTTTACTAAAGTCTAACTACTATTAATCCGTTAAACCGATAGCTTCTTGCGGCATCGTTATAGAAATTATATTTTCAGCCAGCAATCTTGCCGTTTGACACTTTCTGCGCTGGCGGTTATGATCGGCGCAGTTTTATTGCTGAATTCAGTGGCAAAACTCACCCAACCATCATGCAAAAAAATACTTCTTCGGCTGATATCTACGTGCGGTTCTTGCAATTAGCGCATGCTTTGCGCGGATTGCCTACGCTTGATCCTTTAGAAGATCGCATTTTGGCTTTTGTCGCGTTGGCGAGCAAAAATAAAGAACGTTTATCGGTGCGCGACATGATGGCGCAAAGCGAACTCGGCTCCCCCGCCATGCTGCACGCGCGGCTAAAATCCATGCGCGAAAAAGGCTGGATCATCTTAAGCGACACCGACGATACGCGCCGCAAACAAGTCGAACTGAGCCAAGCTGCGTGGCTGCACTTCGATAAACTATCCAAATGTCTGATGCAGGCAACGCAGGATGCCACCAATAAGCCGTAACTTCATCTTCATTGGTATTGTTGCCGCTGCCTACACAGCTACCTACGCACTCAATGATTGGTTGTTTAAAGAGGTCGAATTCACTCAGGGTGTGGCTTGGGTTTATCTGCCCGCTGGGATCCGTTTAATTTGCACGCTGCTGTTAGGTGAAATTGGTGTGATCGGCATCTTGTTAGGCTCGCTCATTACCTCGACTTTATTTAAATTATTTCCCAACGATTTAATCACCACCGTCGGCTACAGTTTAATTTCTGCGCTCGCGCCCTACTTTGCGTATCGCTTCACCCTGCAAGAATTGCGCTTAGAACGCAACCTCACCAATCTCACGACCACCAATTTATTAATCTGCATTTTGCTCTACGGTCTATGCAACCCAGTGCTGCAACTGCTGTGGTTTGTGGTTCGGCGCGTATCGACCGATTTTTTGCCTAGCATGATCGTCATGTCGATCGGCGATTTAACTGGCTCGCTCATCGTGGTGTACGCCATCAAATTCCTCCTCTCGTTCGTCAAGCTTCCCGCGCGCTGAGCGTCTTTGCTCAAAATAAAACAACATTTCGCACAATGTTTCCCACTGTAACCAGCGCGTAACATTTCCTAATTATCATGCGATCGCTATGTAATTTATAGCGATTAAGTTCGATTCTTTAAGCATGTATTTAACAGGAGTGCGGCAATGCGCAGTTGGGATGAACCAAAAAAACGGAAAGCTCGGGTTGAGATTATTCCGATGATCGACGTGATGATGTTCTTGTTAGTATTTTTTGTACTAATCAGCCTCAACGTCATTCCCGCCCTTGGACTTAAAACTCATCTGCCAACCGCATCCAGCGCGCAAGAACTCAAACCGCAAAACAAAGCCGTCATCACGATAGGTTTAAACAACGCGCTGCAAGTTGATGGCGTCAATACGTCGCTAGAAGAATTGCCGACTCGATTAAATGCGGCAAAAAAAGGCAGCGATAAGCTCACCGTGGTCATCAACAGCGATAGCGGCGTGGAAGTTCAGCGCTTGGTTGATGTAATGGATAACTTAAAGCAAAACGGCTTTGAATCTATTTCCATCGCGACCCGCAAGCAGTAAACCCGCCATGACTAACACCCCATTTCTATACCGATTCCGCGACCAAATCGCCACGCTTCCCTCGTTGCTGATTCTGGCAATCTTGATTGTGGCCGGTATACAAAAAGCCCAACAAATTAAACAGGCCGCTGAAGACCCGGTAGTTCAAATCAGTTTGGCCGAGCCAGAACCAACGCCGCCTGCGCCCATTCCGAATCCGATTACACCGACGCCGCCAACACCTGCGCCGCAGCCGGTGAGCAAACCGATCAGCACGCCAACCGTTGAGCAAAAAGCCGTAACCGCAACCCCTTCCGCCGAAGTGGCAGCCGCTGTGCCAACGCCGGTGGTGCATGCTGCGCCCGTCACAACGACGGCGCCACCGATCGCAACGCCCGCACCCGCCGAGCCGCCTAAACCCAACAACCTAAGCGTGGAAGCCAATTATGTCGCGCAATTACGCGCACATTTAAACGCGATCAAACGTTATCCAACCGGTCGGGAAGCCAGTCAGCAAAAGCCACGCGGCAAGGTCAAGGTGTGGTTTGTTTTGAATCGCAAAGGCGTCGTGTTAGAGCAAGGAATCGAAGAATCATCCAACAATATATTGCTCGACGATGCCGCGCGTAAAACGATTAATCGCGCCAGCTTTAGCGAATTACCTGAATCCGGTTGGGCCGGCGAAGCAAGCCATAAATTTAGTGCTGAATTGGAATTTATTCCCGCTGGCTAAGCCACCCAATTATGACCATCAAAAGCTGCACGCACGACGTTCACACCGCTGTACACAATCATTGCCATTTGTTGAAGTTTGATCTGTAGGAAATCAGTAAGCCGTAGTTTGCCACGACATTTTTTCACCACGAAAACTAACAGGAAATATTGAAATGACACACAAACATAAATTCACCAGACTATCTATCCTGATATCTGGATTATTCATCGTCGCTAGCCCATTCGCACATGCGGCTGACCAACAAACTACCGAAGTCGGTAAGGTCACAGTACAAGGTCAAGACGGTGGACAAAATACCGGCTTAATCCAAGCCGAAGAATCACCAAAAGCACGTAGCTCGGTCAACCGTGACTACATCGAAAAGCAAAGCGCCACCAGCAACGCCTATCAAATGATTAATCTGCTGCCAGGCGTGAATTCTTATGACCAAGATGGTACTGGTTTATTCGGCGGCAATATCCGTGTGCGCGGCTTTAACAGCGATCAATTAGGCTTCACGATCAACGGCGCGCCGGTCAATGATTCCGGTAACTTTGCAGTCTATCCGCAGGAATACATTGATGCGGAAAATCTGTGCGAAGTCAACGTAACCCAAGGTTCAACCGACACCGAAGCACCGCACGTGGGCGCAACGGGTGGCAATATTGGTTTGACGATTTGTCTGCCTGAAGATGTTCGTCGCTTCCGTTTGGAAACCATCGGCGGCTCAAACTCCTTGCGTAAATACTATGCGCGCGTTGACTCCGGTAAGATTTTCGACGACAAATTTAAATTCTTCTTGTCGTACTCCAAAGCGCAAGTGGATAAATTTAAAGGCGAAGGTCACGCCGATAAAGAACACGTCGATTTTAACAGCCGTGTCACCTTAGATAACAGCGGCAGCTATCTCGACACTGCTGTGATGTACAACAAAGCGCTTAACAATAACTACCGCACACTGACCAAAGCACAAATCGCGCAATACGGCACGAGCTATGATTTCGGCACCGTCATCCCAGTGCATCAACCGGGCGTCAACGGCACAGCACAAAATGACAGCACCTTTGCGCCAAACGCTGGCATTACCACTGGCCCAAAAAATTACTACTACAACTACAACCTGAATCCGTTTAAAAACACCTTGGCGACAATGACTGGTCATTTCCAGTTGACACCAAAATCCGCGATCGACGTGAGCCCTTACATGTGGTTTGGCTACGGTACAGGCGGCAATGAATTGCAAACCGTCACAGAAGGAAATGCCGGCACATTACTCGGCGGTGGCGCACAAGATGTGAACAAAGATGGCGATACCAAAGACGTGGTGTACGCCTACGAAGGCAGTTTGACCAAGACTTATCGTCCGGGTATTACGGTTAAATACACACAGCAACTCGATGATCAACGCGTGGTATTCGGCGCGTGGACTGAGCGTGCGCGTCACCAACAAACCGGCCCGTATTCAGCGATTACCAACGGCGTGCCAGTCGATACATGGTTAAGCAATCCAGCTGACTATTTGCTCAATCAAGATGGCACGGCTTTGCAATACCGCAATGCCATGACAATTAGCACTGGCAAATCGTTGTTCGCACAAGACAACCTGAATCTGCTGCAAGATAAATTGAATGTGCAAGTCGGCGCGCGTTACTCAGGAATTGACCGCAACATCACCAATCTTCCAAGCCAAAGCTCACCAGCGACTTACACGCTCGATAAAAGTTACTCGGATTTGCTGCCAAGTTTAGGTTTGCGTTACCAATTGGATCAGGCTGATTCAATGTTTTTCAACGTCGCAAAAAACTTCAAAGCACCGGGCAACTTCTCGTATTTTAACTTGGTCTCTGGCGGTAAATTTGTCAACGGCGTGTACACCGGCGGCACCATGCGCGATGTACCAGTCAATAAAGAAACGTCCGTAAACTATGACCTCGGCTATCGTTACACCTCCGATGCGCTGACATTCTCAAGCACCGTGTTTTATGTGGATTACAAAAACCGTATCGCTTCAGCCTATAACCAAGATACACAAACCAACACCGATTACAACGTTGGCAGCGTCAATTCCAAAGGTTTTGAATTGGAATCCGGTTATTCAATTACCAAAAATCTAAGTGCTTATGCGTCCTTGTCCTACATCAAAACGCATATGGATAAAGATCTGCCTTTCAGCGCCACAGCAATTTTGCCAACCGCCGGAAAAGAAATGCCTGATACGCCAAATTGGTTAAGCGGCTTAAGCCTGCAATACACCGAAGGCAATTGGTTCGTATTCGGTCAAGGTAAATACACTGGCAAGCGTTACACCACCTTGGTGAATGACGACAGCATCGGCGGCTATGTGTCAGCCAACGCTGGTGGCGGCTACAAGTTTGAATCATCTACTTGGATTAAAAACCCAACATTGAAATTTAACGTCAACAATATGTTTGACCGCAAATATTTAAGCTTAAGCTCAGGTAGTGGTAGCCAGTTCACGACTAACGCTGTTGCTGTCAATGGCATTGCAGCGAATGCACCGTCGTTTTACATCAGCCCACCGCGTACCTTTAGCTTGACCTTAGTTGCTGATTTTTAATCCAGTCGTAACCGTTTTAACGTAGTCATCCTTAGTAAATCGTGGCGACGAGTGTTTGGCTCGTCGCCATCAAAAACTGCCTCTAGTGCGGAGAACTTAACATGAACATGCAACTATTCCACGAACTCGCTTTTTATCTGATGTACGCCTGTGCCGCCTTGGCGTTATTCGTCATTGTCGAACGTGGACTGTATTTTAATTACACCCTGAGCCAAGCCATTAAGTTGGAAAAAGCCATGACTCATGCCGTGCAAAACATCACCGAATTGCCAGCAGAATTAACTAAAAAAACCAGCCTGCCATTAACGCTCGTGAGCGACATCTTGGCGGAAAAACATAATCTGTCCAACGAAAAAGATTTAGAAGATTTCAGCGAATCGGTCTACATCGCCAATCGCGGCGAAACCCAACATCGCATCTGGATTTTAGACACCATCGTCACCGCTGCCCCGCTATTGGGCTTACTAGGAACGATCTTGGGGATTATCGATACCTTTAAAGCGCTAGCCGTTTCCGGCGTATCTGATCCTAGCCAAGTTTCGCAAGGCATCGGTACCGCGTTGTATGCAACCGCCTTAGGTATTGGTATCGCGGTAGTCGGGATGTTCTTTTTTAATATGTTCCAAGAACGTATCGAACGCATCAACGATCATTTAAAAGTATTGATGCTGCGCGCCTGCGTTGGACGTCAAACAGCAACTGGTGTAGCAACAAAAAATAACACAATCGAAGCAAATAAATTGCACGTAGCTTGATAAGTACTAAGTCGGCAAAATTATCCGTAGGGGCAAGCCCAGCGCTTGCCCTGTTTGCCAAAACGACTTCCGATAAATTGAACTAAGTCGTCCACCAAGCACGACCTACACACTCGGTGGCGATGCATCGATCTGTATCGCCCAAGCAAATTTCATCATCGTTGACCAACATCTCATCAGGTAGTCATTCATGCGAAAAATCATCAGCGTCGCCCTCTGCGTTTTAGCGCAAGCAGCCTTGCTCAATTCATCTCATGCAGAGGTGAGCATCCCCGGCTATGAGCTAGTGCACACCGTTCCTGTGGAAACCAACTTAGCCACGCCCGATTTAAGCGATCCGATTACGGTCTGGAGCCAGATGTTTGATAGCGCGACAGAGCAAATTGTGATTGGTCAGTTTTATGCCGCGAGCAAACCCGGCAGCGCCTTCGATAAAGTCATTGAACGCTTGGCCGCTGCGGGACAACGCGGCGTCAAAATTCGATTTTTAATGGAAGAAAAAGGCAAAACAGCTTCTGAACCAAGCACGATCGAACGATTAAAACAAATCCCGAATTTAGAATTTCGCACGCTCGACTATTCCAAAATAACAGGCAACGGCATCATTCACGCCAAGTACCTAGTGGTGGACGCAAAGACCGCCTACGTCGGTAGCCAAAATTTTGACTGGCGTTCGTTTGAGCATATTCACGAAACCGGCTTACGTATTACGGACGCCATCGTAGTGGCGCAGGTGCAAGCGATTTTTGAGCAAGATTGGCAGGCGCAAGAATTAATCGCGCAGGGCAAAAAAGTGCCGCCCTTAAATCAGCACAATGTCGATGCCAACCACCAAAGCGAGCACTATTTAGTCGCCAGCCCCAACGCCTACAACCCTGCCGGTGTAGGCAATTCTGAAACCGAACTACCTGCCTTGTTAGCGCAAGCCAAAACCGAAATACGCATCCAATTGCTCGACTACGCGCCACTCAGTTACGGCCCCAACCGCACCCGCCCGTATTACGCGGTGATCGATAACGCGATTCGCAGCGCGCTAGCGCGCGGTGTCAAAGTAAAATTAATGGTATCGAATTGGAATACCGAGAAACCTGCAATCAATTATTTAAAAAGTTTGGCAATGCTACCCGGCATAGAAATCAAAATTGTGACGCTCCCCAAAGCATCCACCGGCTTCATCCCCTTCGCCCGAGTCATCCACAGCAAAACCATGTCCATCGACGGGCAAATAGCGTGGATAGGCACCAGCAACTGGAGCGGCGGCTACCTAGATAACTCGCGCAATTTAGAAGTCGTACTACGCAACACCACCATGGCCCAACGCATCGCACAGCTGCACCAGCAAACCTGGGATTCCGACTATGCGCAAAGCATTGACATGAACAAGGACTATCCAAAGCCGGCTAAGGGTCAGGAATAGAGCCACAAGCGCATTAGCCCAGCTAATTCGTCTCAACTTAGTCGGTGCTTTATGAGTGAATACGCTGAACGATTGCCGACGCAGATAGCGCAATATCGGCGTCGCGGGTTGGAGATTTGAATTCAGGGCATTGGCTGGATTGGCGGCAGCAAACTGTAAGCATGTTTTTCTTGAGTGCGGTGATGGGTTGCTGGGGATGGGCGGATTGTGATTGGTTGATCAGTTCTGCGGGTGGCGGGTTGGTGCCCTTTGGAGACGATCGGGGTTCTACATAGCTGTCATTCAATCTAGGTCGGGTAAATCGACTCGGCGTCCCCGTCATTCCCGCGCAGGCGGGAATCCAGTGGCGCGTGAGCGCCTTCAACGCTAATTTTCACGAGGCGGTGGACTGAATAATGGTTTCAGGTACGTTACCACTCCATTAATTTCGGGCCACAAATCAATCCATTCCGGATTTCTTTCTTCAATCAATTTCAACTTCCAGGCTCTATTCCATTTCTTCAATGCTTTTTCACGCCTGATCGCTGATTCCATGGTGGAGTGCATTTCATACCAGACCAGCGCTTTCACTGAGTAGTCACTGGAAAATCCTCCAACACTACCTTCCCGATGTTGCCAAATACGTTGAATGAGATTTGACGTTACGCCGACATACAGCGTTCCATTTCGTTTACTTGCGAGCAGATATACAGCTGGTTGTTTCATTTCAAGAGGATCGCTAGGTAAGGATTTTTCTTGCAAACGTTGAAGGCGCTGGCGCGCCACTGGATTCCCGCCTGCGCGGGAATGACGGGGGCGTCGAGTTGGGGACGCCGAGTCGGTTCGGCGACTGTCAACTTTGTGCCGTCATCTGCCAACCAACGCCTCAATTCCGAAGCAATCCCAAACAAACCTAACCCTTCTCTCGATCGGGATAGTCACAATTATTCCTTAGTTTAAAATCGCATAAATGTTACAAATTAGCATGTTTACCTAGGCTAGAGGTTTATTAGGTGATTGTAAATACCCTATTTAAGGCATTCCTATGGCGTGCGGGTTCAACGGTGAGGTTTGGGAATATCGGTTTCTAAAATCGGGCGGGAGTAAGGAATGGCATATCACCGATCAATCCTTATCAGCATTAAATCCCGCGGAAGAATTTGGCGTTTGAATGATTTAATCAATGAGCTGGTGAGTAAGAATCTACTGCGGAGCGGCTACCAAAATTTTGTAACGGGTACCACGATTCCAGTGAAAATCGCCCAATCTGGGGATGACGAATTTAAGCCTTTCACGATACCAATATCCACGGTCATGCGGTTGGAGGGGCTGTAACTTATCGCAGCCAGAAATTGTGCCGTATTTGGCACAAGGCGTCGTTTGGTGCCTGAGAGCTCCAAGTCCACCTCCCATTTGTCGCTAACGGTATAGGCAAGCGATCCGGCCCAACCGGTTTGGACTGCGCCCTCTACAGCATCGGTTCCGCCTAGGTGCGTCGCATTTAGGTTGAGATCAATTTCAATTTGGCCAAAATCATGACTAACAATGCCGTTGATGCCGTAATCCACCTTTCCGCTACCTATGGCCGTGTTCGCGGTGGGCGCCTTTACGTTGAATTCAAGGCCCAACGCGGTGGATTCGCTAAGCAAAAATGCCCGCTTTAGTGTGGCGGTTGTATCACCAAATCCGCGATCCACGGCACCGTTGTTGGCATTGCGAACCCAGGCTTCGCCGCCTAAAAGTACACCCCAATTTTCATTAAAAGCGAGTTTGAGCAAATAAGGTAAGCTGCCGCGACTCACGTCACCAGTCTTAGCGCTGAGTCCACCAAATTCGAACTCCAACTGCCCCGCAGGCGACAACTGCGCCGGATTGGATACGGTTGGCCGGTAAGGCACAATGCCGTCGTCCGCCTCGGCGTGCGCTAGCGAGAAAAATAGCGAAGTACACAAAATTGGCACAATGTGGCGTCTAGCCATGGTTGACTTTCATTCACTGTAAAAAATAGGGTAAAGCTTGCCACACATCGCGCTTCGAAAATCACCCGTTGAATATTTTTTTATCTTTGCTAACCTGCATTGGCATGGCAGGCATCCCCTTGTTTTTGCTTTGATCAGCCTTCCGCCCGTCTACCTGCTATGAACATGTTCGCACCGTCCCATGATGTACAAATAACACTGATAGGATTGCGCCGTGAATTTATCAAATTTTAAAATTGCGACCAAAATTGGTACTGGCTTCCTCATCATTTTGGCAATGATTGTCGCTTTAGGTGCTGTGGCCTTGGTTCAATTGAACGAAGTTTCGGTTGGTGAAGAGCAAATTGCAACCAACAATCTGCCTAGCATTGAAATCGGCGCCAAGATTCAAAGTATTGTGAACACGATTCGTCGACTTGAGGCCCGCCATGTTCTTGCGAGCACCGATGCCGAAATGGATGCCCGTGAGGCAGATATTGCTGCCGCGCGCAAAGAACTGTTGAATTTAGAACCAGAAGCTACCCCGTTATTCAACTCGGAATACGAAACCAAAGCCTGGACCAGCTTCAAGGCGCACCGCGACGAATGGTATGCGGAGTGGGATAAGTTGCGGATTCTTTCCCGTAAGACCGGCGAAGGGCCAGAAGCACAAGAACTCGCGGCCAAAGAGTTTAATTCGGCCTCGCAAGATAAGTTCATACTTGCGCTCAAAGACATGCAAGACTTGAATGATTACAACAAAAAAGAAGCCAGCTTGGCGTGGAATGCTGGACAAAAAACGATATCGCATGCACGCATGCTTGTTATGACAACCATCGTCATTGCAGCGGGTTTAGCAATCGCTCTCGCGTTACTTATTTCGCGCGCCATCTCACGCCCCATCATTGACGCGATTCAAATCGCCGATGCGATTGCTTTGGGAGACTTAACAGTGACGATCAAGGTGACGGGTAAGGATGAAACAGCGCAATTGCTGCAAGCCCTCGATGGGATGCGCGCAGGCTTAATTCAAGTGGTAAACAGTGTGCGGCAAAGCTCGGATAGCGTGGCCACTGCCAGCGCGCAAATTGCTCAGGGCAATATGGACCTGAGTGGAAGAACCGAGCACCAAGCTAGCTCGCTGGAGGAAACGGCTGCCTCGATGGAAGAACTGAGCTCACAGGTAAAACATAACGCTGAGAATGCGCGGCAAGCAAATCAAATGGCTACCAGCGCGTCGCGCGTCGCCAGTCAGGGTGGCGATGTGGTTGGCCGCGTGGTCGAGACGATGAAAGAGATTAACGACGCTTCTAAAAAGATTTCCGACATCATCAGCGTGATCGACGGGATCGCGTTCCAAACCAATATTTTGGCATTGAATGCGGCGGTCGAAGCAGCCCGCGCTGGCGAACAAGGTCGTGGCTTTGCGGTGGTGGCTTCTGAGGTGCGGTCACTCGCGGGAAGAAGCGCCGAAGCGGCGAAAGAAATCAAAATTTTAATTAATGCCAGCGTAGAACGGGTAGGACAAGGCACGGCCTTGGTGGACGAAGCAGGAACAACGATGTCCGAAGTGGTTGCTTCGATTAATCGAGTTACCGATTTAATGGGTGAAATTACCTCCGCCAGTCATGAGCAAGCACAAGGTGTATCCCAAGTGGAAGAAGCCGTCACGCAAATGGATCAAGCAATTCAGCAAAATGCCGCGTTGGTGGAGGAAATGGCCGCCGCTGCCGGAAGCATGAAATCTCAAGCACAAGAGCTCGTCGGTGCTGTGGCGGTCTTTAAAGTCGGCAACGCCGAGAATGTCACGAGCAAACTTCCTCAACGCGCGATAAACGTAATGAGTGCTAGCAATTCGTCGCAATTTCTTGCCGTAACCAACCACCCCAACGATTGATTCATTCCTTACGGCGCTGACTTCGTCGCGTCTCAATATCGTTAAAGTACGAAAAATCAGCACCCAGCTTCCGACCACCAATGAACAACTTCGTTGGTGGTAAGTGATACGTCAATTTAAGCGACGCGACATCACTATTTACGGGCTATCGATTCCCCATTTAGGCTTTGGTGCAATTCGTCCGGTTTGTGCCGCAAAACGGCAATCCCCTACAAGCTTGCAACCAGTCGCCCAGCGCTTGAACGCAAGCAATAGCTGGAAACAGCAATTTAAAACGTAAAAATCGGCAAGGTTGTGGGATGCTGTCCTCACACGCTAGAGTACAGTTGCTCTGAGCACAGCTCGGACACCAGCGCAGCCATGCAAACGTTCCAAGCCGTTTCCATTTCTCCCGCGCCAAAACCCCCACCCATAAAAATTCTCTTGACTTAAAAAATAACTTAATATATCTTAAAACATATCTTACGATATATTTTAAGATATTGATGAATCACAGAAGGAGAAATTTATGCGTAATCACTACTCCACCAACTTGCCTCGTCGCGCCTCTCGCAGGTCTGGTGTTCTGCAACAAATGCTGGAGCGCGCCGCCAGCTATGTGCGGACTGCATCGTTCGGTTGCGGTTATCTCAGCGTGGCAGACCGCGGCGGTTGGCGTGAAATTGAAACGAGCCGCTTTGCGTCGAAGCAGCGTGTTTATAAGCTGGGCGATTGCCGCGCCGCGCTTGGTCGGACTGCGTTCAGTCGGGCTGCGTTCAGTCGGGCTGCGTTCAGTCGGGCTGGATATGGTCGCGCTCTGAGCCGAGTTGAATTTAATTCAGCACCAGAATTAATCGACGCGATGCGCGAACTGAAGTCGGCTGTGCGGCGCTCGGCAGCATCGTCGCCCGAGCAGCAACAACACCTAGCTCAGTTACTGCGCGATGCGGCGCAAGCTGTGCAAACAAAATAATTGATAAGGAAAATTGCGATGAAACCTAACTTACACTCACGCACCTTAACGCCAGTGCGCGTGAGCGAGATTTACGATATCACGCCAACGATGCGCCGCATTACGGTAACGGGAGAGGGCTTGCGCGAGTTTCCGGTGCAAAAGCCAGCGCAATGGATGAAGGTGTTTTTCCCTTCGCCGGATAATCGTCCACCGTCAACCCGCGCCTACACCATCCGACAGTTTTGTCCTAGCGACGCACGGATGGAGATTGATTTGGTCTTGCATGGCGACACTGGTCCGGCAGGATATTGGGCAGCGCGTGCTCAAGTTGGCAGCACGTTGCAACTTTCCATGCCACGTGCGGGTGCTGACATTAACGCGGCGACTAAACGCTTTGTGCTAGTTGGCGATCACACCGCACTGCCCGCCATGTCAGCCATCGTGGCTGCCTTACCTGAACGGGTCCAGATCGATATGTTTGCCGAAGTGCCCGACGAGCGCGATGAGCAAGAATTAGTCACTGCGGCGCAGTTGAATCTGCGTTGGACACACGCCGGACAAAAAACGCCCGGCACCACAGGACAACTGGAAACCCAACTCCAACAAGCATCAATCGATATTGCTGATTGCCAGTTTTGGGTCGCGGGAGAATCGACGATGGTGAAAAATGTTGTGGCTCATTTGTGTAATGAGCGCTTGGTTCCCAAATCGGCGATTCAATCCGCTGGTTATTGGAAATTGGGTGTTAAGGGTCACAAAGAATAGGCGCTGAAGGCTTGCGGTCTAATGGCGTAGCGCCGCTGAGCGGCTTATCAGCAACTTAAGCAGCGATTGGAGTATTACCGAGCACTAGTTGCCTGGCAGTCATCTGCTCTATCCTTTTCAAAATATTAGCCGCGTTAGCGCGCTGCATTTTGCCGGACTGGTCTAAATATTTAATCTCGTTAGCGATAATCAAAACACCGTATTTATTTTTGACTTTGCACAGATTCATCACTTCACGCACTTGTGGAATCGGTTCTTGTTGATCGTGCTTTTCTTGCAGAATCGAATAAATCAATTTGTTCAACACATCGTCATCCTTGGGTGCGACCAGTTGCCAAAACGGGGCATCGTCTTCTTGCATGGCTTCGACTAAGGCGTGCGAATGGTCGTTGCCCACCTCGACTTGCTGGCCTTGTTCGATGATTTGTGTCAGCACTGGGAATTGCAGCGTGTGTTCGCGCACGAACGATTCGACTTGATGTTGGGTACTGTTGAAATGATCGATTTCCCTCTCTTCCATTTCCTCGGAGAGCGAAAATTCGTGGCGTTTCTCAATCGATTGAATCGAGGTAATTAGGTCAGCGACTTGTTGTCGATCGATACGCAAAGTCTCGATCTTCACCAACACCGGTGGATCGAGCACAAAGCTGTCTTTGCCGCTGACCAAATTGCTGATGCGGACTTCCGTGCGGGTCTCGAATTCAAATAGCGCTTCAGCAGTCAGTTGAAAATAACGTGGTTGGCTTAGCGTGAGTTCTTGCCCCGAACTCGCCGTCAACGTGCCTTTGAAAGGCACATGAATTTCCAGCATTTGGCCGTCGGATTTGCGGCTCCATTCGCACAATACAGCAGGCGTCACCGAATAAGACTTTAAGCCTAATTCGCCGATGATTTGCGCCGCCGCTTTATTCAATGAATACATCGCCATAATTGACCACCCTTTTATTCTGTTCCTTGACTATCCAACAGCCATAGCCGAGCACGACCTCTGCTTGGCGCTTTATTACTTTACGGCAATTATAGTGCGGCGCTGAAGGGAAATAACTATGTCGGCAAGTAAGACTTGAAAGAAAAATTTACGTTTGCTGTTACAAATAACGGCAAGCGGCTAATTGGGGCGGTCAAAACACATGCTGAGGAGCAAATAAGTCAAAACGTAAAAACCAAGTTAAATCAATTCACTATCCGCGAAACCTCATGCAAATTATCGAAGTGCCAGCAACAGAAAATCTAACAATCATTATTAGTGCCGGTTCGCACAACAATGTTAAGTGGTTGATTTTATTGGATAAAAAGAGACACTTTGAGCGAGAAAGCCACAGCGGATACAACTTTAAAAGGGGTGCGATTGAAACAAAATTTGCCCGCCCCATCGTAACAAATTTGTTACAAACTGAGCATCAAGGTCTAAGCTTGAGCACCGCGACATGGTGTGAAACAGCACCATTTTTAGCTCAAAAAACTACCCGCAGGAACGGATAAAGGCACCGTAAACCAAAAGGTTGAACCAGCCCCAACTTCGGATTCGAAACCAATCTCGCCGCCCATGCGCGCGACTAATTTTTTACTGATATTGAGCCCCAAGCCGGTTCCACCTTGTTGGCGCGTATCGCTGCCATCGGCTTGTGCGAATTCACTAAAAATGCGCGACCGAAACTCAATCGGCACGCCCGCGCCAAAATCTTGAATTTCGATCTTGGCCATTTTATCGAGTACCAGCAAACGAATTTCTACGCGTTCGCCCGATGGCGTAAATTTGGCCGCGTTCGACATTAAATTCGCCATCACTTGCATCAAGCGATCCTTGTCGCCGATCACAGCGAGATGCTCTAAGGTTGACGCAAAGTGGTAATGCGCGCCATACGAAGCGGCGTATTCTTCGTTCATGCCAACGGCCTGCTGGATTAATTCGACCATATCGATTTCATCGGTGTGGAATACCACAGTGCCCGAGAGCAGCTTCTCCATATCCAAAATATCGTTGACCAAGGTGGTTAAGCGCTTGGCGTTTTTGCTCGCGATGCTGATTAGGCCGAGGGCTTTCGGAACCAGTTCGCCGAACACGCCCGCCTCTAATAATCCGAGCGAGGCGGAAATCGATGTCAGCGGAGTGCGAAGTTCATGGCTGACGGTTGAGATGAATTCACTCTTTAATTTTTCGACTTGTTTTTGTTGGCTAATGTCGGTGTGAAATCCAATAAAGCGCACCGGCACGCCTTGGTTATCGCGCAGGATTAAGCCGCGATCTAAGATCCAAACGTAATGCCCGTCTTTGTGTCGCATACGGTATTCATTACTAAACCGATCGCCATTGGTGGCAATGCAGTGATCGACATTACGCACCACCCAAATTCGATCCTGCGGATGCACATGCTCGTCCCACACGGTGACGGAATTTTCTAACTCGTATTCTTCGTAGCCCAGCATGGATTTCCAACGCGGCGAGTAGTACACCGTGCCATTGAGCACATCTCTATCCCACAAACCATCGTTAGCGCCCAGCACGGCCAGGTTAAATCGCTCTTCGCTAAACTTCAGTTTCTGCGCGCTTAATCGAATCTCGGTGACATCACGTAACACGATCAACACACCGAGAACTTTGCCGATGTCGTTACGAATCGGTGCGGCCGAATCTTCAATCCCGTGGCGGCTGCCGTTACGCGATACCAGCACATGCGGATAGCGATGTTTAACGCTTTCATTGCGCGAAACACATTTCGCAATCGGGTCTTCAATCGGCAATCCTGATTCTTGATAAACGATATTGAGCACCTGCATTACCGGCAGACCTTGGGCTTCGGCGTTAGTCCAGCCTGAGAGTTTCTCGGCCACGCCGTTGAGCCACGTGATGATGCCGCCACTGTCGGTGGTGACAACCGCATCGGTGATGGACAGCAAGGTGACGCGCATTAATTCGTCGTGCGCGGCCAGCTTTTCGCTCAGTGAGCGTAACTCGGTCACATCCCAATTGGCACCC
The DNA here is from genome assembly GCF_004358105.1 of Sapientia aquatica. Lineage (GTDB taxonomy): Bacteria > Pseudomonadota > Gammaproteobacteria > Burkholderiales > Burkholderiaceae_D > Solimicrobium > Solimicrobium aquaticum. The sequence continues at coordinate 115,484 of NZ_SMYL01000008.1, forward strand.
ACCATGCGTAAGGCTTTGCCCTGAGCGTCTTTCGTAACAACAGCGGTAGCGCGTAAATAATGAATACTGCCATCACGCCAAATGATGCGAAATTCGGTATTAAAATCGCGCACGCCATTGATCGCCTCTTGCAATTCTTTGATCGTTCGCTTGCGATCTAAGGGATGCAAATATGAGCGCCACAGCGGCAAGCTCGCGCCAATATTCTGGCGTGGTTCCGGCACAGTTTCGGTAGTCGCTTCATCCCACAATTCGTACACACCTAAATCGTTGGCGTCATGCAAACCGTATAAACGGTACATCCAGCCATCCCAATTTACCGTGCCGTTTTCCAAGTCCAAATCAAACACGCCAATGCCGCCGCTATTGGTGGCTAAGAACATACGCTCGGCATTGGTTTGGTTGAGTACGTTTTGCTTAATGCGCTCAGTGATATCGATACTAAAAAAAATGTACCGATCTAGCTCGTTGCGCTCATCAAACAAGGGCGATACCAAGCAATCGATCCAAAATAATTCACCGACTTTATTGCGGTAGCAAATTTCGCCACGCCACGATTTCCCGCTTAATAATTCTTGCCACATCAAGGTCAAGGTTTCGCTTGCCGTTAAGCCGGATTGCAACATCTTGTGCGAGTGCCCGTGAAGCTCGTCACGGCTATAACCTGTTAGTGCACAAAAGGCGTCGTTGACTTCAATGAACAGACCTGCGGCATCAGTAATGGAGACAATGAACTGACTTTTGACCGCATTAATTAGGCTATTAGTTTCGCGCATTGCCTGTTTTTGGCTGCTGATATTTTCAATCACCGCCACGCTGATGAACTCACCAGTAATATCTTTTTCAATGACGGCGGACAATAAAACATCCACGATTTCGCCCGACTTACACACCATTTGATACGGCACCTTATCGCACCGACCGGTGGCGAAAAATTGCGGCAACACATCCGTTAATGCGCGCGCTTTCGATTCCTCGGTTAAAAAACTAGTGGAAAACTGACCCAAGACTTCGTCACGCCGATACCCCAAGGTTTCTAACCAACGGTCGTTGACCGTGATGATGCGACCTTCCATGTTAATAGAATGGATCATCGCCGGAGCCATATCGACCAAGCGGACTAATTTTTGCTGGCTTAGCGCCAATGCGTTCGACGCGCGACGCGCTTCAAGTGCCTTACTCACCGCTATCGCTAAATACTGCAATGCTTCACGCTGATGCGGCTTTAATTTGCGCGGCTGTCTATCGATCACGCACAGCGAACCCACATGCGAACCGTCGCTTAGCACCAGCGGAGCGCCCGCATAAAAACGGATATGCGGGTTATCAATGACCAATTGGTTGTCTAAAAAGCGCCGATCGATTTGCGCGTCATTCACTTCCAATACGTCGTCGCCCAAAATGGTGTGCGCGCAAAAAGCACATTCTCGCGGCGTTTCTGTTACCCCCGGCAAGCCCAAAATCGATTTAAACCACTGGCGATCGGTATCGACCAAACTAATGGCCGAGATCGGCGTTTCACAAATGATGGCCGCGGTGTTGACGAGCGCGTCAAATTCTTCTTCAGGAACCGAATCCAGAATATCAAGCCCTTTGAGGGCGCGCATACGTTGTTCTTCATTGCTGGGAATTTCAGCGGCTGGCATAAAGGTTGTTTAGCTATCTTTCGAAAAATGATTAATCTCAGCAGCGATATTACTTAGTGAAACGATGCGATCTACTCCTCCTAATTTAATCGCCTCTTTCGGCATGCCAAATACGACACAACTCGCTTCGTCTTGGGCAATCGTGTGCGCGCCCGCATCGTGCATTTCTCGCAACCCCCGCGCGCCATCGTCGCCCATGCCGGTCATGATAATGCCCAACGCATTGTCGCGTGTCAGCGCTGCCACGGATTTAAACAACACATCCACAGAAGGTTTATGCCGATTTACCGGCGGCCCATCGCAGACCTCGACATTAAAGAACGCACCACTGCGTAGCAAACGCATATGCATGCCGCCCGGTGCGATCAAGGCGCGCCCCATATTGACCCGATCACCGTTTTTGGCTTCGCGCACTTCTAGCTCGCAAATGCTATTTAATCGCTCGGCAAACATCGCGGTAAATTTTTCTGGCATGTGCTGAACGATGACAATACCGGGGCAAACACGCGGTAGTGAAGTTAGTAATAATTCCAATGCTTGTGTGCCGCCAGTTGAGGTGCCGATAGCAATGATTTTGTTGGACGACTCGGCCATGGAAGTACTTGCAGCTTTCGGCGCGGCTTGTGTGGTGCCCTGCGTGGCTCCAGAGCTTGCCGAAGCGGTAGGCAAGATTCTGCCAAAATTGCGTGGTGTCGCCTGCGCCGCTTGTTTAACCGCCCGTATCATCTCGCTGGACGAATCAGATAGAAACGATTTCAGACCTAGCTTAGGTTTGGTGACAAAGCCCACCGCGCCAGCGGCCAAGGCTTGCATCGTTGTTGCTGCACCGGTCTCGGTTAAGGTCGAGCAGATCAACACCCGCGTTGGATGTTCGGCCATGATTTTTTTTAAAAAGGTAATGCCATCCATGCGCGGCATTTCAACATCGAGCACGATCACATCGGGCCACTCGGACATCATTTTTTCTTGCGCCAAGATGGGATCGGCGGCGGTGCCAATAATCTCAATTTGGGGATCACTCGCCAACACGCCAGTGAGCACCTGCCGCACCACTGCCGAATCATCGACGATAAATACTTTAATTCGATTAGTCATAACACTTTATCTTCCTGATCACTGTCGATCCAATCGAATTTCACCCAAACTTCACCTGACTCGACATCAAAATACAAACGACGATAACCGTCGCCACCAACATTTTCGGACGTAATGACTAAGCCTTCTTGCGCAATCAATTGGCGTGCTGCGGCGATGTTGCGCGCGCCAACGTCATTGATGTTTGAATCCACAAACATCCGTCCACCACCAAAAATTTTTACCACGCATTCGCGCAAATTGACGCCGTGGCGGATTAGGTCATTTTTTTGCTGAGCAAAGGCCCAGTTGCCATATTTGGTATTGGCTTCATAACCGCTCACTGTCGAAGGGAAAATAAAATGGGAAATACTGCCGAACTGCCGCTTGGGATGCCATAAGACGATGGAAACGCACGAACCCAGCAAGGTGCCAAACACTTCATCTCTAAAACCACAACCTATATCCCCGGGATTAAGGAAAATCTCGCGTGCGGCAATTTCATTAAAACTACTCATTTTCGTCTTTCTAGGCGATAAGCTCCCGGGCCTATCGACACCAACCCCTCAATTAAACCGTTTAAGGTTTCCGCCATGCCGATAAATAACACACCATCCGGCGTTAAATTGGCGATGAGTTGGCTAACTACCTTGATCTTTACTTCTTGGTCAAAATAAATCAGTACATTGCGTAAAAAAATCACATCGAACGGCACCAGTTTGGGCAGCGGCTCAATCAAATTAATTTGAGCAAATTCCGCTTTATCGCGCAACGGTTTATCCACCAATAAGGTACCTGCGTAAGGCCCCGTTCCGCACAGACAATAGCGCTTTAAATAATCGGCTGGAATATCTTCGGTACGCTCCATCGAATAATGCCCAGCGCGCGCCACTTCCAGTACCCGCGTACTAATATCGGAACCGCGCACTTCCCAGCGCGGCACACGATGGGTGCGGCTTAACTCCGCCAACGTCATTGCGATGGAATAAACCTCTTCGCCGGTCGAACAGGCGGCGCTCCATACGCGAAAAATATGACCACGATCTGCTTTGATCGCGATGTCCGAAAGCATCTCGAAATGCTTTGGTTCGCGATAAAAATAGGTCTCATTCGTGGTCAGCAAATTAATCGCCATTTGCAGCTCGGCCGGATTGCGCCCTGATTTAATCAGTGCAATATAATCCGAGTACGAATCCAAATTAAAGGCTTGAACCCGCTTAAATAAACGGCTGCAGACCAAAGCCTTCTTGGACGAATTTAGAGAGATTCCTGTTTTTTGGAATAAAAAATCTCGAACTGTCGCAAATTCCAGATCGCTGATGCCATTTAATTCCATGTCTTTCGCACTTTAAGGATGACATCATTCAAAACCCAAGTCCCAATAATTATCTCCGATAGTTTCTACGCATCGGCTTCGGGCTCAGGCGCCATATTTCTCAATGAGAAGGTACGTTCAGCGTTTAAAATTATTACAAATCCCTCATCCAACTTGCCCAACCCTTCGATGAATTCGGCCCGCACCGGTGTTCCAAAACTTGGTGCCGGCTCGATTTTTTCTTCACCAATTTCAATGACAGCAGATACCGCATCGACCATAATTCCGATATCAAGCGACTCGCCTTCATCCGAGATTTCTAACACAATCACCGAGGTACGCTTGCTGATTTCTGTGGCGCTGCGTTCAAATAGCAGCGCCAAATCAATCACCGGAACCACCGCGCCGCGCAGATTAATGACCCCGCGCATATGCGAAGGCATGAGCGGCACGGTCGCCAACTGCACATTGCGCAAAATCTCTTTGATGGTCGCAATCGCTAAGGCAAAAACTTCCGTGCCGACCGAAAAAGTTAAATACTGCCGCGTCTCGGTGACATCTTCTTCGTCCACTAACGCCGTACTGTTACCGTATGTTTGCTTCGCCATAAAAACCGCCCGTTACGTAAAGACTCGCTAACACAAATGAACCCCGTTTTAGAAGCGCTTAAATTGCGATTCATCCAGCAACGCCGCAGGTTTAGCGCGCGCATTTGCCTGAGTGCTGCTATTGCCCGTGCCGCCACCGATACTTGGCGTAGGTCGGCGAGTTGAGTCAGGTGCCACGCGAATCGGATCGTTAATATCCAACTTAAAGAAATCCATCAATTGCTGAAGCGCACCGGCTTGACCAGACATTTCCTCTGCAGTCGCGGCGAGTTGCTCGGACGCGGCGGCGTTTTGCTGGGTGGCTTGATTGAGCTGGCCCATCGCGCTGCTGATATGCGACAAGCCCGTTGTCTGCTCGTCGGACGCAGCGGTAATTTCTTGTACCAGATCGGAGGTTTTGCGTATCGATGGAATCATGGCATTCAATAATTTCCCTGCGGTCTCGGACATCTGCACGCTATTGCTGGCCAACTCACCGATTTCTTTGGAGGCAATTTGACTACGTTCGGCCAATTTACGTACTTCCGCCGCCACCACCGCAAAGCCTTTACCCGACGCGCCAGCACGGGCCGCTTCAATTGCGGCATTCAAGGCCAACAAATTGGTTTGGTCGGCAATGTCGTCGATGATGCCAACTTTATTTGCGATTTGCTTCATTGCTTCGGCGGTGCGGGTTACAGCGTCGCCACCTTCAACCGCTTCAGTAGCCGATTTGGTGGCCATGCTGTCAGTGACTTTGGCGTTCTCGGTATTCTGTGCAACAGAGCTAGCCAATTGTTCCACCGAGCTACTGGTGCGCTCTACGCCAGCGGCTTGTTCTGAGGCCGATTGCGACAAACTCTGGGCGGTCGAACTCACTTGCTCAGCTGCCGAATTCAGCGAATCCGCCGCGTTACGCACATCGTTAATAATGCTCGCTAATTGATCACTGGTGGTATTGGAATACTCTTTTAATTCGCCAAACAGACCGCTGTAATTGGCGGTGATGCGCTGGGTCAAATCGCCGCTGGCGATCGACTTTAATACTCGTGCCACTTCGGATAAACCGGATTCACTGGCGTCCATTAAACGATTCATGCCATTGGCTAACACGCCAAAGAAGCCGGATTTGCCAGTCGGATCAATCCGATTATTAAAGTTACCTTGCACAGCGCCTTCGACAATGCTGGCAATCTCGCCCTCGACCTGGACTTCCGCCGTGCGGTCATTCCATTCCACTACCGTACCCAAACGCTCACCAGCAGGTGTGGTAATCGGGCTAGCAATCAAGGCCATCGTGCGACCACCCACGACAATCTGGGTACGATGTACTCCGCGCAAGCTGCCTAGCATGTTGTGCTGCATCGCTGGATTTTTATGGAAGCGGTCGAAGCTGCCGCCGATAATGCCGTCGGTGTTGAATTGAGGCAGGTCTTTGCGTATATCGCTCTCCGCTTTTCTCATCATGGCCGAGACCGATTCATTCATGTAGATAATTGTGCCTGCAGCATCTGCAATCATTACCGAGGTTGAACATTTATCTAAGGCTTGGCGTATGCGCGAATTGGCTTGCGCGGAACGCTCGGCTTCTAATTCAAAAGCGCGGTCTTTCCATTCCACCACCGTGCCCAAACGCTCATTTTTATCTGAGAACATCGGAGTGGCGATCAAACCAAAAATCCTTCCACCCACGGTGATATCAACTTTATGCGGCGCACGCAGTTTTGCCAGCATATTGCGCTGGTGAGAAATATTTTTATGGAAGCGATCAAAGCTACCACCAACGACTTGATCAGCGCGGAAATCAGGCAAGTCTTTGCGGATATCGGACTCAGCTTCTTTGAGCAAGGTTGCTACCGAGTTATTCATGTAAATAATGTCGCCGTTGGCGTCGGCAATCATGGCCGAGGTGGAGGTCGCGTCGAGCGCCATTTTGATACGTGCGTTTTCGCTGGCGGCCTTTTCGGCGGCGATTTCTGCCGCACGGTCTTTCCACTCGACCACGGTGCCTAAGCGTTCACCTTTTTCGTCAAACATCGGTGTGGCGATCAAACCAAAGAAGCGACCACCAACCGAAATATCTACTTTGTGTGGCGCACGCAAATGGCTTAACAAATTCTGCTGATGCGCGACGTTAGAATGGAAGCGATCAAAACTACCGCCAACGACTTCACGGGCACGGAATTGCGGCAATTCTTTACGAATATCTGGCTCCGCCTCGGCGAGCAATTTGCTCACAGATTCATTGGAATAAATAATTTGTCCTGCCACATCGGCAATCATCACTGATGTGGACGTGGCATCCAGCGCCATTTTGATGCGCGAATTGACCAAGCTGGCTTGCGCTGCTGCTTTTAACTGATCGCGCACACCATCAATGGCCGCCGTGATGGTGGCTTTTTTACCGGGTAAGCGCTCTACATCCTGCGAGAAATCGGCTTTGGCATATCGGGTTACGATATCGACCACGTGCATTTTTACGTCGATATGCGATTTAACCAGGCTATTGATCGCCTCTGCCAATTCAGCGTAAGCACCGGTGAATTTGCTGGTATCAATTTTTTCATCGATCCACCCTTCGTTGTGCTTTTGCGTCATTACCGCTTGTTGCGCACGCAAGCGCTGAAAATTGTCACCAATCTCGTTAATCGAGCGAGCTAGGGTGGCGCGCATATCGTCGCCTGTGACGTCGCATTTAACCGCAAAATTGCCCTGCGCGTAAGCCTTTAGACTAGGCGCCAACTCACTAAAATCGGGCGGCGGGTTCGCGCTAAGCCACGCAATGAGCCCAACACCAATGGCAATTAAAATTATCTGCGGCAGGCCAAAACTGGCCGCGCCGTTCATTGAAATAGCTAGGCCCGCAACGACCATAATAATAATTGCGACACTATTTTTGTCGGATAAGTTAAAACGTTTTGACATCATCATCCCCGGTTGAAATTACCATGATCAACACCAATTGCTTGCAGATCGCGTAACAGCATTTTTTGTCGATCGCCTACTTCATCCACTCTATGATGTGTGACCAGTTTTACTAGTGCTGCCACATCTAAAATTAATGCTACTTCACCTGAACCCAACACCGTCGAGCCGCTGATTCCGTTTAAATGACGGAATAACTTGCCCAGCGGTTTAATCACCGTTTGATATTCGCCATCCAAACGATCAACGATTAATCCTGCTTTTCCCGCGCCGCTGCGCACTACAACAATGCGGCGCTTGGCGGGTGCTTTGCCTTGGCAGACAAACACCGAACGCAGATCTAATAAAGGCAGGACTTCGCCGCGCAATTTAATAAATCCGGCTGAATTTTGATTGAGGTTAAGTTCGCTCGGATTAGCGTCTATGCATTCCAGCACCGCGTGCAGCGGGATCACAAACGAGCCATCGCCGATGCGAACCAAGAAACCATCGATGATGGCTAAGGTCAGCGGCAAGCGAATTTCTATCGTCGTGCCACGCCCTAATTCACTAGAAATTTTGACTGAACCGCGCAGCGCTTCGATATTTTTACGCACCACATCCATGCCAACACCGCGTCCAGATAGATTGGTGACTTTTTCGGCAGTTGAAAAACCGGGAGCAAAAATTAATTCAAACTTTTCTGATTCGGTCAGCACTTGGTTTTCACCGACCAAGCCACGTTCGCGCCCTTTTGCTAACAATTTTTCTCCGTCTAAACCTTTGCCGTCATCGCTGACTTGAATGACGATATTGCCCGAATCATGGCGCGCCGAGAGGTTAATTGTGCCGCTGCTGGGCTTACCGGCAGCAACCCGAACATCCGGCATTTCGATGCCATGATCGAGTGAATTACGGACTAAATGCATGAGCGGGTCGCCAATTTTTTCGACCACCGATTTATCTAATTCGGTGTCAGCACCTTCAATTTCCAAGGCGACCACTTTACCCAATTCAGTGGACACATCGTGCACGACGCGGCGATAGCGTACAAAGGTTTCACCGATGCGAACCATGCGTAATCCCAAAGCGCCATCGCGTATTTCTTCCACCAAGCGACTCAGTTGCTGGGTAGTTCCAATCAAACCGGCATCTTTGGCATTGACTGCCTGCAGACTCGCGCTTGCTCCACAAATCACCAGCTCACCGACTAGATTGATGAGCTCGTCCAATTTATCCGCTGGCACGCGCACGAATAAGCCACCTTCTTGACGCGCCGCGCCTGAGCCATTACGCACCTGCCGATCTAGCGCTGCCTCCACCACTTCGGGGGCGACTTTATTTTGCGCGATTAAAATCTCACCGATTGGTTTGCCCGCGCTGAGTGCGGCAGTGTCATTGTTTATTTCAACTTGGTAGGCCAAGGCTTGATCTAGCCCTTCGCGCGTTACCGCGCCGCAGGCGACCAAGATGTCGCCCAAGCGTTGCTCTTGCGGGAGTTCGTTAATGAGCGCGATAAAATCCGAGGCGCGGCGCGTCGGCGCAATAATGCGTACTGCACAATCGTCGGCCACAAATTCAAACGCGCTTTCGATTGCCGCTTTTGTCGCAGTACTTTTTAGACGAATCTCAAAACCGAGATAGCAGCTTTCTGCCTCAAAATTTTCCCAATCAGGAAAACTCGCATCAACCACCGTAATCGAGATAATTTCACCGGCGGATTTTAAATATTCAATCACCGTCAACGGATCAAAACCATTGCGGAAAGTATCGACACCAAAGCGCAGCGACAAATGCCAAACCGGCTCTGCGGCGTTACTGCCTTGATTGGAAGTCGGATTGCTGGTTGAAGCGCCATTAGCAGGTGCTGCGCTTGTGGAGTCACGCAGACCCAAAAATTGACTTAATTTGTCGGCTAATTCCTGCGCAGCATTATCGGTGTCCGCTAATTGGGCGGGATTATCGGTATGTTGTTCAGCTTGTTGAAGTAGCGCAGCCATCATGTCGCAACTGGCAAACAGTGCTTCACTTAACGGCCCGTCTATGGTCAAAGTCCCTTTACGAACCCGGTCCAAAACGCTTTCGACTTGATGAGTAAATTTGACCACCCGATCTAAACTGAAAATACCGCTCGTACCTTTAATTGTGTGCGCCGATCGAAATAGCGAATGGACGATTTCCTGGTCTTGCGGATTACTCTGCAAACTTAATAGACCATCTTCTATGCCTTGCAGCATTTCGCGCGCTTCATCAAAAAACAGCAGTAGCGCATCGTCTAACAAGCGGTCATTTTCAGTCATGCCAATTCCCCTTGTAGAAAGCGGTTTGCCACACCGTATTTAGCTAAGACTTGTTGAATCTTTTCTGGCGCATGCTGTAATCGAAGCTGGGCGTTTACTTTTTCCAATGCTTTGGCAAAAGCCAACAGCAATTGCAATCCTGCGCCGTCGATGTCGGTCACTTCGGTCAGATCGAATGTTACTGTTGTAGCACCGCACTGACCCAACTCATTACGCAACAGCTCTTGCAGTTCGCCTACGCACTCAATCGTTAAGGAGCCTTCAATTGGGATAATTTTTCCACTCATTGTTGCACCAGCTTTCTATCACTTAGAAATTACAGTGGGTTACGGCAATATCAGTTTTGATACCGCGTTGAGCATCTGATCTGGATTAAATGGTTTGATGATCCAAGCCTTTGCTCCCGCCGCTTTTCCCGCCATCTTGACTTCATCGTCCCCTTCCGTCGTCAACATAATGACTGGGGTAAATCTAAAAGCTGCTTGTTTTTTCAGTTGGGTGACGAACTCAATACCATCCATGTTAGGCATGTTGACGTCGCTGATGATGAGATGGACTTTTTTGCCAGCTAGCTCAGCCAGTTTCTTTAAGCCATCCACACCATCGGCTGCTTCCACAACGTCATAGCCCGCTGCGGTAAGCGCTAAACTGACCACACGCCTTAATGATGCCGAATCATCCACAACAAAAATTGTCTTCGCCATATCGATTACCCTAATGTTTAAAATTCCTTGTTGTTAGCAATTAAAAAAATGTGACTTCACTGGAAGGCTCTGAAGTCGCAGTCGGTGTTGCTGACGTATTTTCTGGCTGGCTTGCTGCATTAGTTGCGTTGCTTTTGCTTTTTGCGTTGAACGACTTTTTAGTAGACTTCTTACTTGCCATACCGAATGCGGTCGATACGGCAGCACTAGGAGTTGCTGTGGCCGCCTTAGTACCTGCGCTAGAGTGCAAAATACCGCGGTGGCGTTTGTACAAACTGTCCGAAGCATTGAGCCACTCATCGGGCGTCGGGACTTGGTCTAGGTTAGACGCCTCGACCACCGATTGCATACGGGCCATATCGTTGTGCAGCAGATCCAACATTTGTGTCACCCGATCTTGGTATTGCAACGTCACCATCACATCCTCAACTGCCACACGAATAATATTGCCGTGCTCACGCATTTCATCCACGGAACCACCAAGAGTACGCACGTGATCTAAAACCGTGCCAATCACTTGCCCCGTTTGGGTAATAATTTTTTTATCCGTATCCGACGTGGCCGTGGCCGACTTCAAGGTGGCTTCCATAATCACGCCGATTTGCTGCACCCGATCGGCAATGTGCTTACCGGTTTCTGCTGACAAGTGCGACAACTTTCTCACCTCATCTGCGACCACCGCAAAACCGCGCCCCGCGTTGCCGGCACGCGCAGCTTCGATGGCGGCATTGATCGCCAACAAATTCGTTTGCGCTGCAATTGAGCCAACCTGAGCGGCCATTTCCTTTAAATCGAGCGTCTCTCTGACTAATTCTTTTACGCTGATCAATAAGGTGTCTTTGCTTTGAATAATCACTTCAAGCGACGTTAAGACTGGCATTAATTCTTGCTCGCACAGCGTCAATAAATTAATGGTGGTTTCTTCTTTTGAGGTATCCGCATTGCCGCTCACACCGCCGAAACCAGCACAATCAAATTCACGAATCATTAAGGTGAAATGGTCGATCACTTTCAAACCGGCTTTTTCAATTTGATCTTTAACCGAATCGGACTGGGGCTGCCAAATACCAATAACGCCGCTAAACAAAGTGCGTAATTCGGCGCTACTGGCTTCGACCCGCTCTAACAATTGACTGTCGTGAGTGAGCGCATTGGTGGCGCGAATTAATTGCCAAACGTTGTAAGAAGATAGCGTTGTCACCCCTAAAAATACGACGATCTGGATTAACCCAACATGTTGAAATAGCGGCACTGCCGAGAGCACCACCACAGCGAATCCGATAATCAAAGTGCGATAGGCACTGGGATTAATACTGGCTTGTATAGACGCTTTGATCCGCTCTATATGCTGATAAATTGTTGTTAATTGCATCGTCGCAGCTTCCCAAATTAATCCAACGGTCAAAAAGGTAAGGCATGATTCTCAAAGGGCTAATTCACGTTGTAGCTAGCGCGGTGCCGGCACCGGTTTAGCCAATACAAACTGCTCCTTTACTTTGCGCATTGTTCCAATAACCGAATCGGAGTTAAACGGTTTGATGATGTAACCATTGGCTCCGCGATCCATCGCGGCGGTCACCATGTCGGCGTCGTCAGCTACGGTCACCATTAGAATAGTCGTATTGGGTGCGGCTTCTTTGATTGGGGCAATGGCGTCAATGCCGGAGATGCCAGGCATAACGATGTCGAGTAACACTACGTCGGGCTGATGGGTTTTGGCCAAGCTGATACCGGATTTTGCATCCTGCGCTACACCAACAATGTCGTAGTTATCGCTGCGCAAAATCACGCTCAATAAAGCGCAACTCAAATCACTGTCGTCCACGATCAATATCCTGATCGATCCTGATTCCATGCTGATCTCTCCCTCGGTATTTCCATAGGGAAACTGAGGGCTGGCCTCAATCTCTTTTCCCTATTACAGCAGAGATATTTGAATTTTCAAGGTTAATTTATTTAAGCTGCAACATTTAACGCGAGAGAAATTTAACCAATAATTTGACCTAATAAAATGTGAAATTTTGTGCTATACCAATATAGAACAAGAAGGGTTTCTCAGAGCGAAATAGATATAAATGTGTCTTGGTTTCTCACCAAGCTTTATGTAGGGAAAGTTAGTTGCAGCACGCTTGCGTGAGCTGGGGTAGCTTGAGCGTATCGACGATGATCAGTATTCGGTTGTGACTGTTGGGTAGGTGCATTATTTCAATTAACATAATCAAGTGCGACATTGTCCTTTTCAAACTATCACATTTACGTTTTCTGGCGACTATGCAGTACTAATCAAGGGGAAAATGATGGGCCAAGCACTAACGAAAATTCTGTACGTTGAAGACGATTTGGATATCCAAGCGGTAGCCAAAATCGCTTTGGAACTGGTCGGCGGACTCACCTTGTTGACTTGCAGTTCAGGTAAAGAGGCGCTTGCGACGGCCACCGAACAATTCGCCCCCGATTTAATGTTATTGGACGTCATGATGCCCGAGATGGACGGACCAACTACGCTCAAGCATTTGCGCGAATGGCCAAGCATGGCTGACACTCCGGTAATCTTCATGACCGCCAAAGTGCAGGTGAGCGAAGTGGCCTATTACAAATCGCTAGGCGCTATCGGCGTCATCGCCAAACCATTCGATCCTATGCAACTCGCTGAGCAAGTCCGCCAACTCTACAACGGGATACCAAGCAAATGAGTTCCGACGATGACATCAATGCCCAAATGCCAGAAGTCATGGAAGCCTTGCGCGCGTTGGGGGAAGTATTTTTAGCTCGCATCCCAGGCTATTTGCTCAGCATGGAAGACGAAATTAACAAGATTCAGTCAGACAATAGTGACAACACACCGCTAGAAACTTTGCACCGCCAATTGCACACCATCGCTGGATCGGCAGGCAGCTTTGGCTATGATGAATTCGGTAAGCGCGCGCGACAATGCGAGCGCCGTATCAACGATTTGCTCAAATCGTTAAACGCAGAGCGCCCGCATCTGGACTATCCATTAATTGCGGAATTAAACATCGAACTGCACGAGTTCATGCAATGGACTCAGGTTCAATTTAAGTTGCCCGAAACCGCCAAATAATCTGCTGTTGATTAAATCATTGATTGATTTTAGTCATAACCGTTTGCGCGCTAACCCTGATTCGGTGCGTAGGGTAGCGCGAACCAAAATATCGAGCCTTTTCCTACTTCGGTTTCATAACCAATTTCACCGTCCATACGCGCTACTAATTTTTGGGTGATATTGAGTCCCAATCCGGTTCCACCTTGCTGACGTGTATCGCTGCTATCGGCTTGGGCGAATTCAGAAAAAATCCTATGCCGGAATTCATCTGGAATACCAGGGCCGTGATCTTCGACCTCGATTCGCACCATGGTTTTTTGCGCGAGGATACGAATCTCAACCACGCTACCAGCAGGCGAGAATTTAGCCGCATTGGACATTAAATTAGCCATCACTTGCATCAACCGATCACGATCGCCAATCACTCTGTACACGCCCACGGGTGAGCATAATTTGTACTGCACGCTGTACGAATTGGCGTAGTCCGCATTGAGTTCAATGGCTTGCTGCACAATTTCCATCATATCGATTTGGTCAGTACGAAATACTGTTTTGCCCGACATGAGCTTTTCCATGTCCAAAATATCGTTCACCAACACAGTTAGGCGCTTACTATTTTTGTTGGCGATGGCGACCAAGCCCAAGGCTTTGGCGGGCAAATCACCGAACACGCCCGCTTCAAGCAAACCAAGTGAAGCCGCGATCGAAGTCAGTGGTGTGCGTAGTTCGTGACTGACGGTGGAGATAAATTCACTCTTTAACTTATCAATCCGTTTTTGCTCGCTAATGTCGCTAATCACACCAATCAAGCGACTGGCTTTGCCATCCTCGCCAAACTGAATCAAACCGCGATCCACCACCCAAATATAATGTCCGTCTTTGTGCAGCAAGCGGTATTCATTTTGGAAGCGCTCAACCGCTCCATCTAAATAACGCTTTTCTTTACTGAGCAACGCTTCCACATCATCAGGATGAACCCGCTTAAGCCACTCTTGCTGTTGGTTAGGAAGTTCATCATCGCTGTAACCCAAAATAATTTTCCAGCGCGGCGAATAATAGACGGTGCCAGTTTCGATATTGCGATCCCATAATCCATCGTTGGCACCACGCAGAGCCAACTCGAAACGCTCCTCGCTATGCGACAACTTACTGGATTGGGAACGAATTTTTTGAGTCATTTTTAACGCCAAAAAAATCGCATGATCGCGCTGCGCCAGCATCGAGGACATTAAGAAGAACAATAGCAGCGCAATGCTGCCCCCCATGAGCAGCACCACGAGGGGCAACGTCGATGAATAAGCGACGTCAAATTTCGATTTACTATTAAGCACAATCGCCCAGGTCACGCCGTAGGCCGAAATGCGCTTAACTTGTTGGTATTTGCCGCGCTCCGACGCCTTGGCCTGCTCTGCGGAATCAAACATCAAGCCCGCTTCATTGGTCTGGCTATCGACATAAATTTTGAAATCGATATCGGCAGCGTTATCACCCATAATGCCAGCCATCAAATCGTTCATACGATAGGGGCTATAAGCGAATCCCAGCAAGGCACGTAAGCGATCGGCGGGCGTGGTCATCGTTACGCCTTTGCGGTAAATCGGAACATACATTAAGAATCCAGCCTGAACCTTGCCCTGATTCTCTTGCACCAGTTTAACCTTCTCGGTAATCATGGTCATGCCCGTTTCGGCAGCGCCGTACATGGCTTTTCGGCGGATTGGCTCTGAGTACAGGTTGTAGCCAAAGGCGACTAAATTGCGCCCTGCGAACGGCTCAATGTAAGTCACGGGCGCGGCGAACAGCTCTTTGGTCTGTGCGGGATAGACCGAAAAATTGGGGAAGCCTTCGGCGCGAATCGCTGCAACATATTCAGGCAACTGTTTAGAAGGCAGAACTTTGGCGTAACCTACCGCCAAAATACCCGGAAAGTTTTTCTCTAATTGCAAACGCGCCACGTAGTTTTTAAATGTCGTGCGGTCAACTGACGTGTTGGCATCAAATAATCCCGCGACGCCAAACAAGATCTGCTCATGCTCGTACAAGCGGTCTTGAATACTCTTAATAACTTGCATGGATTTTTGCTCGAATAAATGCTCACGATTTTTCTCCACTTCGTGCGATAGCAACAACCAAGCAGCCACCGTGGCAGCCAAAATTAAAACTAAGGTGACAATAGCTGGCTTATTTTTGCCCGAAAAAAGCCGGCGCAGATCAACCAAATACGATTGACCTGCGCTCAACTTGGCTTCGATTTCCGACGCCAATTGTTCTGCTTTTTCGTTCGCACTGTCCATGTGTTAAAAGTTACCTATGTAATCGACGATTTACGCCATTGATGCGCTAACTTATAAGGCAGCGAAACTCACCCAAAACAACGTTCCTTGCCCTTCTTCCGATTCAAAGCCAATTTCCCCTTCCATTTTTTCCACCATTTTTTTAGCGATATGCAAGCCCAAACCAGTGCCACCTTTTTGGCGCACATTGGCATCTTCGGCCTGTGCAAAAGTGCCGAAAATGCGCGAGCGGAATTCTAACGGAATACCAATTCCGTAATCCTGCACTTGAATACGCCAGCGGTTATCGATTTTGATAATCGATAAATTCACCGGCTTTTTAGGTGGCGAGAATTTAGCCGCGTTGGACATTAAGTTGGTCAGTACCTGCATCAAGCGACTGGCATCGGCTTTGGCCTGCGCTGTTTCCGGATGGCTGTTCAACATAAAATACACCTCTAAATTGCTGGCGAAGGCCTCATTGGATTCCATTGCTTGTTTGACGATGGTGACCAGATCGACTAGTTGCATTTCAAACGGCATTTTTCCGGCAGTGAGTTTTTCCATGTCCAAAATGTCGTTGACGATATTGATCAAGCGGCGGCTGTTGCGATGAGCGATTTTGACCAGCTCCAAACTTTTCTCAGGTAGCACGCCGCCAACGCCACCTTCTAACAATGCTAAAGAACCGCGTATCGAAGTCAGCGGAGTTCGCAATTCGTGACTCACTACCGATATAAATTCGGTCTTAAGCTGGTTAATGCGATGGCGCTCGGATTGATCCAACACAAAACACACCCAATCGCTGCTCAGGTCTTCGATTAAAGCAAAGCCAATGAGTGTTTGAATGACTAAACCGTCGCTACAAGTTAGCGGCATTTCGAACGGTAGAGGAGCTTTGTTCTGACCGAAAATTTGGCGCGAATTTAAATCTTTAAATTCATCCGGCGCTAAATCGCGCCACGCCAATTGACCGCTAACCAGATGCATTTCGGTGTAGCCGGTTAAGTCCATAAAGGCTTGATTCATTTCCAACACGACGCCATTTTTATCGCCTTGAATAATTCCAATCAATGAAGAATTAATGATGCGGCGTAAATGATTTTCGCTGTCTTCTAACGCTCTTAAGGTGCGCAATTGTTCGGTGACGTCTTTGCAGGTTCCCGCGATCTTGATGCTTTGACCTTTTTCATTTTTGGTAATCACGGTGTTGCTGACCACATTACGCACTTCGCCATCCGGTTTGATGATGCGATATTCGATCTGATAGCCTTCACCGCGCCGCAAACTTTCTTTATGCACTTGCTTAACGCGCTCTCTATCGTCGGGATGAATATTGGAAAGCACCTGTCCAATGTTCGGCATCGATTTATCGGCGTCCATCATAAAGAAATTACTCAAAATCTCGTCGGAGAAGTGCAATTGGTCGGTTGGGTAGTCATAGCTCCAGCTACCCATCTGAGCAATTCGTTGCGCGTCGTTTAATTCGTCGTGCTGAATTTGGATGAATTTACGCGTGATGTAATTGGTGTGCAGGTACAGCATCAAACCCGCGACCATAATTAATATCGCTGTGCCGGATAAAGTAGTGAGTATGAAAAAACGGAAGAAATCTTGATCCAGTGTCAGCAACTCTTTGACTGGCGCCACGACATAAATTTTTAGCTGTCCGTCATTCACATCGGTGACATTGATCACATACGGGTCGGCGTAGTCTTGGATTTTGCGCAGCAAGGGATAACGAGTATCGGTCCAAGGTTGGATAACAATGCGTTCAAACTGATCACGTTGGTAAATCGAGAGTCGCTGCTGGCTAGATAGCTTATCAATCGTATTGTCCGGCATGACTTTCATCTCAAGCTTTTTATCATCGGACAAAATAATCACGCCGTGTTGATCTGCTAAAAAGGTATTGGAAATATCGATATTGTGCGCTAAGCGAGCAAGATTTATTTTGACCACCACCACGCCAATAATGCGGCCCTTGAGTATGACGGGAGCACCAAAATACAAGCCCGGCTGGTGGGTCATTTTTCCTACAGCATATTGGTAAGAGGTATGGCCTTGCATCGCGGTGGTGAAGTAATCGCGATTCTTATAATTGATTCCAACAAATGATTCTTTATCCTGGTAATTGCTGCTGGCAACCGTATCGCCATTGACGCCCATTACCCAGATCACGTCGGCGGCAATTTTTTCCTTGGTCAAAACCAGTAATTGGTTCAATTTTTGGACCGCGGGAATCGGCTCCCTGGCCTCACGTTCGCCCCGTTCATGAGACGCCGCAGCCGCTTGCAAGCCCGCACTCAACTCTTCCAACGACGCCAGCACTTCGGGCAAACCGTACATAAATTTGACGCTGCGCAGATAATCAGCCGAGATGGTTTTGCCGCGTGTTCCGGCGTAGTCGTACTCTTTGCTAATTAAACTCGTTGCGCGCAGTTTGAATTGATTGGTTTGGTAAATCCAAGCGCCACAACCCCACGCGATACAAAGCAGCAGCGCCATCAATACGATGCTAATTCGGACGGTAAGGACGTTTAATTTCATAGGAAAAGATGCAATCCAATTTGCGTTTTAGCAATTAATTTAATCAATAGGATTCGCCTTGCAAACTACCTCAATCTCTTGCAAGTATAGTAAACAAGAGGGGAAAACCAAGTTTTAAACGCCTATTCAAGAAACACTGGACAGGCAATCGCCATTGCTCCCAAGGTTGACGGGAACGGGTGATTAAGCTCAATTTTTTTATGCTTATTAATCTAGTCAATAGAACAAAATTTAGACCAAAAAAAACGCCCATTAAGAGCGTTTTTTAGGGGTAGATAAGCGTAAAAAATTAGTACTTCAATTCCCAGCGCAAGGAGTAGGTCGTGTAGGTCGGGGTTACTACGCTGGAGACTTCAGGATAGCCCAAGCTTGAAATCGTACTCGTTAAGTAGTCGCTATTGACGGCGTTATTGACCGAGAAGCGCAATTGCGACGTGATGCTAAATTTCCACAAGGCGTACATATCCACTTGCCGCTTAAGTCCAATCGAATTGGCTTGCGTAGTACTGCTTTGAACGATGTAGGCCGGTGTCCAATTGATGTTGCCACCCAAGGTCAAGGGCAACTTCGCCAACTTGTAATCCATACCCAAATTCGCTGTTTGCGAAGGCTGTTGGTCGATGCGATTATTCGGCCCTTGGATGTCGGTCACACTAGACCAAAAATGGCTGTAGTTACTGCGCAGCGCAATGTTCGGCGCTTGCGGGAAAAAATCCTGCAACTCAAACTTGGCTTCAAGCTCAATACCGCGGGTCGTCGCGGAATCCAGATTAACCGGAGCGGCCACCCAGCGGCCATTAACCAAACTGGTTTCATGGCGGATTAAATTGCGGATATCGCGATAGAAAAAATTAGCCGCCAAGATGCCGGAATGGGACAAATAATGTTCGTAACCAAAATCGATCCCGTTGGCGACTTCTGGTTTGAGATAAGGATTGCCGATCCGGTCAGGGTTGATCGGACTATTATTCTGCGCTAAGGATGGCAGCGCGATGATGTCGTTTAAAGAAGGCGGACGATAGCTATGCGTTATGCTGCTGCGCAATTGATCTTTAGGCATATCAGGAATGCGCCACACTAGGTGGAATAACGGCGCCCAAACACCGCTTTTATTGTTGACTTCACCGGTTGGCAAGGTGCTGCTGGTTTGAATTCCTTCCCAACGCAATCCTGCGTTGGCTGACCAATTTGGATTGATTTCCCACTCGTCTTGAATATAGGCGGCCAGTTGCCGAATCTGCGCGCTCAAATTATCGCCCGAACCGTCGAAAGTCGGCGCGCCGTTATTGGTGGCGACCTCGGTTTCACTGCGACGCGTCCAATCAGCATTAAAACCGGTTGCAATGCTGTGGCCGTTCGAGAGAATTTTGGAATACTTCGCGCCTATGCTCGATACAGTGTCGCTCGTGTTGTTAGTAGTAATTAATTGTTCTGAGCCAATCGCTTGACCGGTTTGGAGGCGATTGGTGTCTGAATTATTTTCGGATTTACCGAGACCAAACTTCAACTCCAGCTTGGCCCCATCGTCCATCCGATGGTTGTAGTTAGAAAATAAGCGCGACACATATACATGCGATTCGGTATGAATATCCGCGAATTCATACGGCGCTGCTTGACCGTCGAGCTGATCTAATAAACTGCTTCCATTAGATTGACTGCGCGAATACAGCAAAAAAGGCTGCAGCGCTAATTTATCGCCATTGGAAAATTTATATTCAACCCGCGGCGATAAATGCACGCCCGAGGAAACACCGGTCGATTGATCCACAATCCGCTGTGCGTCTTGATCGTTGATCACGTTATCGGTAAAACTTTCATTACGGCGGCGGTTTTGAAATACTGAACCCGAGAAAGTGTAATTAAGCGCTCCATTCTCACCGGGCGAGGTGAGCGAAATATTAGGCCCATGCCGACCTTGCTCGACACTGTCGGCCAGTTTTAATTGCGAATCTTTTTGCTTGTAGTCTTCACGCAGCACGATGTTAATAATTCCGGCCACGGCTTGGGTGGTAAATTCAGCCACCGGAGCGCGAATAATTTCAATCCGTTCGACCTGATCTGGCGACAAAGTATCGAGCGAAAATCCGCGCGGCATACGTTCGCCGTTGATCAAAATTTGGGTATAACCGCTGCCCATGCCGCGCATCCGAATATCACCGCCACGCCCCGGTGTTCCGCCCACCGTCACGCCGGGCAAACGCTTTAAAATTTCACCGACTGAACTATCACCATCGCGATCTAAATCTTCGCGACCAATGATGATCTTGGAAGCCGTTGACTGCCGCCGCACATCCATATCAGTTTGAACCCCGCCGTTAATGACCACGGTTGGCACCGATGGATCAACCGGCGCATCGCGACGTTTTGGCTTTGCTGGCCCTACGACTGAATCATTCGCAGTTGGAGTGGTGGCATCGGTATTCGTTTGGGTCGTCGATGCTGGCGTGGAAGGAACTGCAGGGCTTGAAGCAGCTGGGGCGGCGTTATTAGTGGGTGCAGTTGATTGACCTATTTGCTGGTCAAATCCATATGACGTACTTGAAACTAAGGCAGAACCCAACAACACAACACGCGACGCTGATAATAAAGATGACATAATCAAAGGCTTAGGAAATAAACTGCAATGTGGAAAATACGTACATTTTATGTAGACAATCTCTAAAATAGCCAGCAACTTGGTGTACTGATTTGTAGCGCACTGAAACAATACCATCACCACCCCGCGCAAACCCGTGTAATTTCGCGCCATTTTTTTAATCAAGATCGATATCAATGAACCAAGATAACATCATCATTCCGCTCGACGAAATCGAACTCAGCGCGATTAGAGCGCAAGGCGCAGGCGGGCAAAACGTCAATAAAGTCTCGTCCGCAATTCATCTGCGATTTGATATTGGTGCATCGAGCTTGCCGGCTCAGCTTAAGCAGCGTCTGTTGGAATCGAACGACCAACGCATTACCAAACAAGGCGTCATTATTTTAAAAGCCCAGTCGCACCGCACCCAAGAACGCAATAAAGAAGATGCGCTACAGCGGCTGCAGCAAGTCATCGCTGAGGCAAGTTACGTTGCCAAAGTGCGCTATCCGACCAAACCTAGCAAAGGCGCAAAGACGCGCCGCTTAGAAGGAAAAACGCAACGCTCTGAAGTCAAAGCGTTGCGCCATAAAGTCACTTATTAATTATCGTTGAGCGAAGCTGCATCAATCGGAATTGGCTTTTCGGGATCCGTCTGGATTGCGTTCGATTAATTCAATTTTGTAGCCGTCTGGATCGGTAATAAACGCAATCACCGTGCTTCCACCTTTTACCGGTCCCGCTTCGCGTGTCACGTTACCACCGGCTGCACGAGCCGCGTCACAGGCTTCATAGGCGTTCACAACACTAATGGCGATGTGGCCGTAGGCGGTTCCCAATTCGTATTTATCGACGCCGTAGTTGTAGGTCAATTCCAATTCTGCGTGATCTGGATTGGTGCCGAAACCGACGAATGCCAAGGTGTATTTATATTCAGGATTTTCGCTCACGCGAAGCAATTTCATGCCTAGTACTTTGGTATAAAAATCGATCGAGCGCTGCAAGTCACCGACTCGCAGCATGGTATGTAATATGCGCATTTTTTGCATCCTTCAGTTACGATGAAATGGTTGTCCGATTGGGATAACGCTTGGGATAAATTCCTACTCAGAAAACAAAATTGGTTGAATGCTTATCTCTAGCACTCAACCAATGAGGAGAAATCCGTTAGCTATTTTATCAGTAATTGCAAAACCGCTTTATTTGACGAAGCGCAACGTCATCCGATCGCTCTCACCAATATCGGTATACATTTGTCGATCTTTTTCTTTATTTGCAAAGGTCGGTGGCAAGGCCCACACGCCGCCTTCGTGCAGCGCGTTGTCTTTCGGATTGGCATTGATTTCGGATTTAGCGGCTAATTTAAAACCCACGCTCTCCGCCAATTTAATGACGTAAGCTTCGGACACATAACCGGTGCTGGCATTGGCATCTTGTACTTGTCCCACTGGCAAGCGATGTTCCACCACACCAAACACACCGCCTTTTTTGAGACTGGCATAGACATTTTTAAATAGCAGTTTCATGTTGTCGTCACCGCCAACTATCCAGTTGTGAATATTGCGAAAAGTCAGCACCATATCGACGCTTTCGTTCGGGGCAAACTCTAAACTCACCGGTGGTTCAAAAACGGCCGTTTTGACTTTGCCATAAACGCTTAAATTGCCATCCAATTTTTCTTTGAATTTAGCGAAGCTTTTACGTCCGTAATCGCTTTCCGATTCTGGACTCTGCAATGCTTCGATCAACTGGCCTTGCTGCTGCAAATACGGGGCAAGAATCTCGGTGTACCAGCCATTTCCCGGTGAAAGCTCAACCACGGTCATTTTTGGCGTGATTCCAAAAAACCGCAGCGTTTCCAGCGGATGCCGCGCGGCGTCGCGTTTCTTGTTGACTTCAGATCGCTGTGGCCCAGCAATCGCGCTTTGTAAGCCATCGTCTGCCAAAGCGGCTTGCGCAACAAAGTTCGCAGCTAACAAAAGAACTAGCGCGGGTAAAAATCGTTTCATCGGTAAACTCCAAGTTGGAACAGCCAAACAGCTAAGCAGCGAATCAGACACCAAAACAACGCCGGGGTAAATGCGAAATCTCGCCAGATACTAAAGAATAAATTCCCTCTGAGCAATCCCTTTTCTGTATCAAACTCTGGTACAAGTCGCCATTATCAACTAATACGTTAACACGCTAACGGCACGCATTTGTCGGTTTTTGAGCCACAAAAGCTAATTTTATGTATTGCTAAGATCAACACTAAATCTTTATTTTGCCCCGTTTTCAGTCATTTTCAGCCTTTAATATAATTTCCATGGAACAATTTTTTTACATTACAGTCAAAGGCGCGCAATAAAAATAATAATCGGGGACAGTTATATATCGAACGGACTACTGGGTGTCAGCTTGACGACAAAGCACATTTTTATTGGTGTTTTTTCAACGATAAATTGACCCACAAAATTAAGCGCTAAACGTAAGAATTAAGCCTCACAATAAAGCATCACAAATAAGCTTTTGCGCTCTGAGAACTAAGCAATTTTTCTGTACATGCTTATACAAAGTACTGTTTGCCTAGTCTTCTTGATCCAGTGTCTAATACCGCATTATTTTTCAGCAGCAATTTTAAAAAACCGACAATCCAAATGTTAGCTTTTCATTAGCTAATCGATGATGAATTCAATTTGGCTCGACTAACTTTGATAGCGATCTACCTTTACATCTCATGACTAAAATCACGCCTACTACTACTGCATCGACGTCGTCTACGAACTCCAATAAAAAATGGCTTTGGCTTTTGGCAATCATTATTGTGGCGGGCGGCGGTTACCTGTATTACAAAAAATCCAACCAAACCAATGCAGATGGCGCGCCACCTAGCGCTGCCGCCGATGGCCCGGGCGTAAAAAAACGCGGCCCAGGTGGTTTCGGTGACAGCCGCCCAATGCCAGTCGTTACCGCGATCGCCAAAACCGATGACATCAACGTCTACCTCAACGGACTCGGCGCAGTTACTCCGCTGGCAACGGTTACGGTCAAATCACGCGTTGATGGCGAACTGATCAAAATTAATTTCACCGAAGGCCAAATGGTCAAACGCGGTGACATTCTGGCCGAAGTCGATCCGCGTCCGTTCCAAGCCGCGTTGACCCAAGCGGAAGGTCAATTGATGCACGATAAAGCGCTGCTATCGAACGCCAAGATCGACTTAGAACGCTATCGCACCTTGCTCAAACAAGATTCCGTGGCCGCGCAACAAGTCGATACCCAACAAGCATTGGTGCAACAGTACGAAGGCACGGTTAAAGTCGATGAAGGCCAATTAGCGACTGCCAAATTAAATTTATCGTATACCAAAGTCAGCGCTCCGATTTCTGGTCGCGTCGGTCTGCGTCAAGTCGATCTGGGCAACATCGTGCATGCCTCGGACGCTAACGGAATCGTCATCATCACCCAATTGCAACCAATGTCGGTGCTATTTACGCTGCCCGAAGACAATATTCCGGCATTGCTGAAAAAGCTAAAAACTGAAAAGCACATCGCAGTTGACGCTTACGATCGCGCATTCAAAGCCAAGATCACTTCAGGCAATTTGCAAACCGTGGATAACCAAGTCGATCCAACCACCGGCATGGTCAAAATGAAAGCGCAGTTCGCCAACGACGATTTGAGTTTATTCCCTAGCCAATTCGTGAACGCTAAATTGCTGCTCGAAACCAAACACAACGTCATCACCGTGCCAAGCGCTGCAATCCAGCGCGGCAGCGGATCAAGCTTTGCCTACGTCGTTGGCAGCGACAAAACAGTGAGCGAAAGAACGGTCGTTGTCGGCACTACTCAGGGTGAAAAATCCGAAATCGTTTCAGGTTTAGCCGTTGGAGAAATGGTCGTCATCGACGGCGCAGATAAATTGCGCGATGGCGCCAAGGTTGATATTTCCAGCAATACCGCGGATGGCAAAGGCGGCAAATCTGGCGATGGCAAACATAAGTCGGGTGCTAACGGAGCCGCATCAGCTGAGCCAGGCAAACCAAATAACGTAAATCCTGCAGCGGGCGCTAAATAAATCATGAATTTATCCCGTCCCTTTATTGAAAGGCCAGTCGCCACCTCGCTATTAATGGTGGCCTTATTGCTGGTCGGACTGATGGCCTATCGGATGTTGCCATTGTCTGCATTGCCCGAAGTGGATTATCCGACTATTCAAGTCGTGACCCTGTATCCGGGCGCGAGCCCCGAGGTAATTACTTCATCGATCACCGCCCCGCTAGAACGCCAATTTGGCCAAATGCCAGGGCTCAATCAAATGTCGTCCAGCAGTTCAGGCGGCGCGTCGGTAATCACCTTGCAATTCAGCTTGGCGATTAGTTTGGACGTCGCGGAGCAAGAGGTTCAAGCGTCGATCAACGCCGCAGGCACCTTGCTGCCAACAGATCTACCGGCCCCGCCAATTTACAACAAGGTCAATCCAGCGGATACGCCGATTATGACCTTGGCCTTGACCTCAAAGACACTGCCGCTGCCACAAGTGCAGTCGTTTGCCGATACTCGCCTAGCGCAAAAAATCTCGCAAGTCGCTGGCGTCGGTTTGGTCAGTATCTCTGGTGGGCAGCGACCTGCTGTGCGGGTTCAAGTCAACCCGACTGCTATTTCCTCCTACGGATTAAATATCGAAGATGTGCGCACCGCAATTGCAGCGGCCAACGTCAATCAAGCCAAAGGGGGATTTGATGGCCCAGCACGCGCCTTTACCATCGACGCTAACGATCAATTGCGCAGCGCCGAAGAATACCGCAACGTTTTTATCGCTTACCGCAACAACGCGCCGGTACGTTTATCCGACGTAGCCGATGTGGTGGAGGATGCCGAAAACGTTAAACAAGCGGCTTGGGTGAACGAAAAGCCAGCGATTATTCTCAACATTCAACGCCAGCCGGGCGCAAACGTCATTGATGTGGTGGATCACGTCAAAAAATTATTACCGCAATTAAAAGCGTCGATCCCAGCGGGCATTGATGTCGCTATTTTGAGCGACCGCACCGACACCATTCGCAGTTCCGTCAAAGATGTGCAATTTGAATTGATGTTATCGGTAGCCTTGGTGGTTCTGGTTATTTTCCTGTTTTTGCGTAATCTTTCGGCCACCATTATCCCTAGCGTTGCGGTCCCGCTGTCGGTTATCGGCTCGTTCGCGGTCATGTATTTGGCGGGCTTTAGCTTGAACAATTTAAGCTTGATGGCCTTAACAATCTCAACCGGCTTTGTGGCCGATGATGCGATTGTGATGATTGAAAACATCGCACGCTATATTGAAGAAGGAGAAGATCCTTATTCCGCCGCGATTAAGGGTGCCAAGCAGATTGGCTTTACGATTTTGTCGCTGACTATTTCACTCATTGCGGTGCTCATTCCCTTGCTATTCATGGGCGACATCGTTGGCCGTTTGTTCCGCGAATTTGCGATTACATTGTCGGTCACGATTGTGATTTCAGCGATTGTGTCGTTGACCTTAACGCCGATGATGTGCGCTAAATTATTGCGTCACACACCAGAAGAAAAGCAGAGCCGCTTCTACCACGCGTCAGGCGCTTTCTATGAGCGCGTAATCGAACGTTACGGCGTTTGGTTGACCTGGGTATTGGAACGCCAAACAGCAACCTTGCTGGTAGCAATCGGCACCTTAGTTTTCACCGTTGTGCTCTACATCATTGTGCCTAAGGGTTTTTTCCCGTTGCAAGATACCGGCGTGATTCAGGGTATTTCGGAAGCGCCACAATCGATTTCTTTCCCTGCGATGGCTGCGCGCCAGCAAGAACTCGCCAAGGTGATTTTAAAAGATCCGGACGTTGAGAGTCTGTCGTCATTTATCGGCGTCGATGGCGTCAATACAACCTTGAACAGTGGTCGGATTCAAATCAATTTAAAACCGCACGACCAACGTAATGTCAGCGCGGCACAAGTCATTCAACGCCTGCAAAAGCAATTGGATAACGTGCCAGGTATTTCGTTATACATGCAGCCAGTGCAGGATTTAACGATTGAAACCCGTGTCAGTCGCACGCAATATCAATTCTCGGTGGAGGATGCGGATCCCGCGCAGTTGAGTATCAACACGCCAAAATTGGTGGAGGAATTACAAAAACTGCCTGAGCTACGCGATGTGGCTAGCGACTTGCAAGATCAAGGTTTGCAAGTTTCGGTCAACATTGATCGCAGCACGGCTTCGCGCCTAGGAATTACGCCAGCCACGATAGATAGCACGCTGTACAGCGCATTCGGGCAGCGGATTGTGTCCACCATCTTTACCCAAACCAATCAGTATCGGGTCATTTTGGAAGCAAAGCCTGAGTTCCAACTCAATCCCGCTTCGCTGAAAAATATTTATGTCAGCGGCACTAACGGCACCCAAGTTCCCTTAAGCACTATCGCTACGATTACCGAGCAACATACGCCGCTCGTCATCGGGCACATTGGTCAATTCCCCGCCAATACCGTCTCGTTTAACCTCGCGCCCGGTGTGTCCTTGGGTGACGCAGTGGATGCGATCAAGAAAGCGGAAAAAGCGATCAATCTTCCGGCCAGCACGCAGGTTAATTTCCAAGGTGCAGCGCAAGCGTTTAATGCTTCGCTAGGTAATGAATTGCTGCTGATCTTGGCGGCGATTGTGACCGTGTACATCGTTCTCGGTGTGCTGTATGAGAGCTATATTCATCCGATCACAATCTTATCCACCTTGCCCTCTGCCGGTATGGGCGCGTTGTTGGCCTTGATGGCATTTGGCTCTGACCTTGGCATTATTGCGGTGATCGGGATTATTTTGTTAATCGGGATTGTGAAGAAGAACGCGATCATGATTATTGACTTTGCGCTAGAAGCAGAACGGCAGCAAAACATGTCGCCGCGTGACGCGATTTATCAGGCGTGTTTATTGCGTTTCCGCCCAATCATGATGACCACCATGGCCGCGTTATTGGGTGCGTTGCCGCTGATGTTAGGTGGCGGTGTTGGTTCCGAATTGCGCCATCCTCTGGGCGTGACCATTGTCGGTGGTTTGATTGTTTGTCAGGTACTGACCTTATTTACCACTCCGGTTATCTATCTGGCTTTTGACCGTTTGGCGCGTCGCATAAATCCTAACTCCAGCTCACGCCTGCACGACGATGAAGTGGAAGACATGAGCGATTTACCTTCAACCAACCCAGCGCGTTCCGAATGAATATCTCCGCACCTTTTATTCGCCGCTCGGTCGCCACAACGCTGCTTACCATCGGTGTGGCGCTAGCCGGGGTTCTGGCGTTTCAGATTTTGCCGGTATCCCCGATGCCGAGCGTGGATTATCCAGTTATTTCCGTTTCTGCCGGAATTCCCGGAGCCAATCCTGAGATCATGGCCACCACCGTTGCCACGCCGCTGGAACGCTCATTGGGTCGCATCGCCGGCATTAATGAGATGACCTCCACGAGTTCGCTTGGCTCGACTAATATCACGATGCAGTTCGATTTAAACCGTGATATCGACGGCGCGGCGCGTGACGTACAAGCGGCGATTGCGGCAGCACGGGTCGATCTACCCTCTACGTTGCGAAGCAATCCAACCTACCGCAAAGTCAATCCGTCCGACGCGCCAATCATGATTTTGGCCTTGACTTCAACGACGCTTACCCAAGGTGAGATGTACGACATTGCGTCCACCACCTTGTCGCAAAAATTGTCGCAGGTTCAAGGCATCGGCCAAGTTATTGTCGGGGGCAGCGCCTTGCCCGCAGTGCGGGTGGAACTCAATCCGCTGGCACTAAATAAATACGGCGTTGGTTTAGAGGATGTGCGTACCGCTTTAGCCACCACCAATGCCAATAAGCCTAAAGGCGTGGTTTCGGACGATACCCACCAGTGGCAGGTGTATACCAACGATCAAGCTAAGAAAGCAGCCGATTACATGCCGCTAATCGTGGCTTATCGCAACGGCGTGCCGATTCAATTGAGTAGCCTAGGCAAGGTGGTGAATTCGGTCGAAGACGTGCGTAATACTGGAATTGCCAACGGCAAGCCGGCTGTCTTGTTGATTTTATTTAAGCAACCCAACGCCAATATTATTGAAACAGTGGATCGTATCCGCGCCATCATGCCCGTGCTTTCCGCGTCTATTCCAAGCTCGATTGACATGGCCGTAACGCTAGATCAGACCTTTACAATTCGCGCATCACTGCGTGATGTGGAGCGTACTTTAGCGATTTCTATCGGCTTGGTTATCTTGGTGGTGTTCCTGTTTTTACGCAATGTGCGGGCTAGCATTATTCCTTCGATTGCTGTGCCGATTTCCTTACTCGGCACTTTCGGCATCATGTATTTGTGCGGCTACAGCTTAGATAATTTCTCCCTCATGGCGCTAACTGTTTCCACTGGCTTTGTGGTCGATGATGCGATTGTGGTGCTGGAAAATATCACGCGCCATATCGAAGATGGCATGGCGCCGTGGCAGGCAACGTTGCGCGGAGCGCGCGAAGTCGGATTTACCGTTTTATCGATGAGTATTTCGTTAGTGGCGGTGTTTATTCCGATGTTATTGATGGGTGGTTTGGTGGGCCGCCTTTTCCATGAATTTGCGGTCACATTATCGGCGGCGGTGTTGGTTTCTTTGGTGGTATCACTAACCACCACGCCGATGATGTGCGGTAAATTATTAAAGCCTGCCAAAGACGAAAAGCACGGCAAAGTCTATCAATTTACCGAACGCGGTTTCGTGTGGTTTCAGAACAAATACGAACGCGGCTTGGATATCGCGCTGCGTCATTCGCGCATTACTTTGGTGATCATGTTTGCTGTGATCGGGCTCAATATTTATCTGTATTCGGTTGTGCCTAAAGGCTTTTTCCCGACCCAAGATACCGGCATGATTATGGGTTCTATCGTGGCCGATCAAGCGACTTCGTATCAAGCGATGGTGCCTAAGCTGTCTTCCTATGTCGATATCGTGCGTGCCGATCCAGCGGTGAAAAGCGTTACCGCATTTACCGGCGGCAGTCAGGTCAATACAGGGCGCATGTTTATTACCCTCAAGCCACTGGAAGAACGCAAGATCAGTGCGGACAACGTCATTAATCGATTACGTGGGAAATTGGCCGCCATTCCCGGTGCCACCTTGTTCCTGCAAGCGCGGCAAGATATTCGCGTCGGTGGTCGAATGGGCAATGCGATGTATCAATACACACTGCAGGGCGACGATTTAAAAGAGCTCGATAAATGGGCACCGAAAATGCTGCGTGCGATGCAAGCGCTACCGAAGTTGGCGGACGTCAACACATCGCAGCAGGACAAAGGTTTGCAGGTCACGCTCAGTATTGATCGTCCAACCGCTTTGCGCCTAGGTATTACCCAAGCCATGATTGATTCCGCCCTGTACGACGCCTTTGGTCAACGCCAAGTCTCGGTGATCTATCAAGCACAAAACCAATACCATGTGGTGATGGAAGTGTCGCCCGAGTATTGGCAACGTCCTGAGACCTTAAACGATATTTTTATCAAGACCACCAACGGAACCATGGTGCCGCTGTCGTCCTTTACTACGTTTGAGCCTACCACCACGACGTTGAATGTGAATCACCAAGGTCAATTTGCGGCGACCACAATTTCATTCAACTTAGCGCCCGGTGCAGTGTTGAGCGACGCCGTCACGGCAATTGATGAGACCAAGGCGCGCATTGGCTTGCCAGCGACGATACAAGGTAGCTTCCAAGGCACGGCAAAAACATTCCAAGATTCGTTCTCGTCGATGCCGTTTTTGATTTTCGCATCCTTGCTAACCATTTATATCGTGCTTGGCGTGTTGTATGAAAGTTTGGTGCATCCGATTACGATTTTATCCACGCTGCCATCTGCTGGTGTTGGCGCATTGTTAGCGCTGCTGCTCGTCAAAATGGAGTTGAGCATGATGGCGTTTATTGGGATTATTTTGCTGATCGGCTTGGTGAAAAAGAACGCCATTATGATGATCGATTTCGCCTTAGTCGCTCAACGCACTGAAAACAAAACACCGTTTGAAGCCATCAAGCAAGCATGTTTGCAACGCTTCCGCCCGATCATGATGACCACCATGGCGGCGTTATTAGGCGCGGTTCCGTTAGCGTTTGGTACCGGAACCGGTTCCGAATTGCGTCAACCACTTGGCGTAACGATTATCGGCGGCTTGATTTTCAGCCAGTTGCTCACCCTATTTACCACGCCGGTGGTGTACCTCTACATGGATAAAATGAGTGGTCTCGGAAAACGCATCAAAGCAAAGCTACGCGGAACGACCACCATCGCGACCACTGCGCCGGCGCACTCAGAACTTGGTTAAGGAAGACAGATGAAACAAACTACAATGAAAAAAACACTTTTAAGTAATTCCATCGCTCTGATTTTGCTGAGCGCAATTGGCACGCTAGGATTAAGCGGCTGCGCGGTCGGTCCCGATTACGTGCGCCCTGTGACGCTGTCCGACAGCGACATGCCAAACGATTTCAAAGAAAACTGGAAATCGGCCCAACCACAAGATCAATCCATTCCCGTTAAATGGTGGACGGTATTCAACGACAGCAATCTCAACACCTTGATTGAGCAAATCCCAGCGGGCAATCAAACCTTAGCTCAGGCCGAAGCGAACTACCGCCAAGCCAGCGCGCTGCTAAATAATGCGCAAGCCGCCTACCTGCCAACGCTTAATGGCAATGTCGGACATACCAAGGCACGTAACGCGCAAGCTGGCGTTACAACCAACAACAACCTTGGTCTGACCGCCAATTGGGAAATCGACTTGTGGGGTGGAATTCGACGCGAAGTGGAAGTGCAACAAAACACCGCTTTATCCAGTTACGCAAATCTGCAAGCAACTCTGTTGAGTCTGCAAGCGCAGTTGGCGGTAAATTATTTTCAATTACGTGTTTTGGACGCGCAACAAGAATTACTCAATCAAACAGTGGAAGAATATCGCCGCTCGCTGAAATTAACCCAAAACCAATATAAGTCCGGCATTGTTTCAACCGACAGCGTCTTACTGGCTGAGACCCAATTACGCAGCACCGAAGCGCAAGCCTTAGACATTGGTATTCTGCGCGGACAAACTGAACACGCCATTGCCGTCCTGCTGGGTAAAGCACCGGCTAATTTTTCTATCGCCGTCATTCCTCTAGGCGCGGCATCCTACGTGCCAGCAATACCAGATATTCCACTCGGCGTTCCCTCCCATTTATTAGAGCGTCGCCCAGATATTGCGGCGGCTGAACGCTCGGTGGCCGCAGCCAACGCGCAAATCGGTGTTACCAAGGCGGCTTATTTCCCGAACTTAACCTTAGGCGCGACTGGCGGCTACCAAAGTAGCGGCGTAGCCAATTGGATTAGCTTACCGAATCGCGTTTGGTCGTTGGGGCCGAATTTAGCGGCGACTTTATTTGATGGCGGCGCCAAGCGGGCTTTGAATGCACAAGCGATCGCCGCCTACGACGTCAGCGTGGCGAGTTATCGCCAAACTGTGCTGACTAGCTTTCAAAACGTGGAAGATAATTTAGTCGCGCTGCGTATCTTAAAAGACGAAGCCTTGGTGCAAAGCGCCGCTACCGCTGCCGCTAAGAAGTCTTTAGAAATCACCCTGAATCAATACAAGGCCGGAACGGTCAATTACCTCAATGTCGTCACCGCCCAAACCACGACCTTAACTAATCAACGTACCGAACTGACAATTACTAATTCACGTTTAGCAGCCGCAGTCGGGCTAATCAAAGCCTTGGGTGGAGGTTGGACTGGGTTGGATCAAAACCAAATCGCCGTCACAAAATAAGCCTAGTAAACAACGTAAGCAAGGCATGGTCATCTAAGTAAAGGAAGGGCGGAATTCAGCCCTTCCTTTTTTTATTCTCCCTCCGCCTCTCCAACGCCAACTTTTTTGGCCGTCAGCGTAATCCACGCAACGAAATAATCGTCCAATGATTAATTCACTTGCCGAATTGTTTTTCCTTTCTGCAACCGTTAATTAGCATGATTCGTAGACGATGAAATAATTTATTTAAGAAGTGACAAAGTGTTGCTATGTCATGGAACCGTAATAAATTCTTCACATTGTTGACATATAGCAACCCTAAGATTGCCGTTTTTCTCACAACGGAGTCTTTGATGAACCAGTTTGACCTGAAGCCTTGCGCACTCAATGTTATCCGCGCTCTCTCTGTAATGTGCTTAGCTGCTCCAATGATCGCTTCTGCACAACAAACCACTGATTTAGGTACAGTTGGCGCGAGCGGCAACGGCGCAACTGCAGCAGCACCTGTGACTGAAGCCAGCAAAGCAGCGATCTCCCAAGCACCTTTGGAAGCACGCTCAGCTCAATCTGTTGTCAGCGATACCTTCGTGCGCGACTTCATGGCTCCAGCTTCTGATTTCAGCCAAGTATTCCAAGTCACTCCAGGCGCGTTCAGCTACAGCCCAAACGGCGTTGGTCAAGGTAACTCCAACACAACCGTGCGCGGTTTGTCTGATAGCCAATACTTAGTGACTTTTGATGGCATTCCATTCAACGACACTAACGGTGTTAGCCATCACTCCTACGTATTCTTCCCAGCCATGGAAATCGGCGGCGCGGTAGTTGATCGCAGCCCAGGTTCTGCTGCAACGATTGGTCAAGCGACTTTCGGTGGCTCGTTGAATTTGTTGTCCCGTAATTTAGAAACAGATAAACGCACAAGCGTTACTGGTTCGTATGGCACATGGAACACCGGCATGATCGTGTTGGAAAACGAATCAGGTCAATTTGGTCCAAACGGTGCGTCGAACTTGTTGGTCAACGTTCAGCAAATGACTTCCGACGGCTACCAAACGTACAACAACCAAAATCGTCGTGCGTTGTCGGCTAAATACCAATACATCGTCAACTCAGACACGGTTGTTACCGCATTTGCATCATGGATGGACGTGCGTAATCATCAGTTAGACGCTGGCGCTCCGACACGCGCTCAAGTAGCTCAATTCGGTCCTAACTATTTAAACAGCAACGACCCAACGCAATCAAACTACTTCGGCTACAACCTGTACAACGTTGAAACTGGCTTCTCCTACATCGGCGTCGCATCGAACTTGGGCGGCGGTTGGAAGTTGGACGACAAGCTCTACTCCTACAGCTACCACAATCAACAAAACATCGCCGGCGCAGTTCCAGTCAGCACACCAACAGTGCCAGCAACAGCGGCCGTACCAGCGAACGAAACTGGTATCGATAAGTTGAACTCGTATCACACCACTGGTAACTTGCTGCGCGTTTCGCAAGATTCTAGCTTGGGTACCTTGCGCACTGGTACTTGGTTGGAATACGCCAACAGCGATCGTCATCAATACGACTCTAACGAATTAAACGGCTGGCAAGATAAAGCAACACCGCGTTTCAGTGAAAAATACCAAACAACAACATTCCAACCTTACGTTGAATTTGAGTTCAAGGTTACTGACGATCTGAAAATCACTCCAGGTGTGA
The DNA here is from genome assembly GCF_004358105.1 of Sapientia aquatica. GTDB lineage: Bacteria > Pseudomonadota > Gammaproteobacteria > Burkholderiales > Burkholderiaceae_D > Solimicrobium > Solimicrobium aquaticum. The sequence goes on from NZ_SMYL01000008.1 coordinate 149,961, forward strand.
AGTACGCTTACTACTTGCAAAACTACGACCACTTAGCTGACTTGAAAAAAGTTGGTTTATTGGGCGGTACATACAGCAAAACAACCGGTGTAACAACCGGCGGTTTGGGTGATGTTAAGAACAGCATCAGCTACAACGATGTATTGCCATCGCTGGATGTGCATTATCAAATCCAACCAAACTGGACAACCTATGTTCAGGCAGCAGAAGGTGATTTGATTCCACCTACATCCGTCTTTGACGTACCAAATGCCAAAGTCGCTCAGCCACCAAAAGTACAAAAATCGACTACTTACCAAATCGGTACTGTGTACGCGGCCAATGACTGGAACTTCAACGCCAACGTGTTCCACGTCAAACTCGACAACAGCTACACCTGTAATGTTGATCCACTCGATCCAACAACACAGATCTGCGTAGCGAGCGGCACTGAAACAACACAAGGTGTGGAATTAGAAGGCACATTGCTGTTGGGTAGCGGTTTGAGCATCTACGCTAACGGCACATCAGGCACAACTAAATATAGCAATGGCACTTGGGTCGCTGGCGCACCGAAAGACACCGAAACATTCGGTCTAATCTACACCGACGCAGATTGGAATGCTTCTGTCTTGACTAAGCGCGTAGGCAAAATGTACAACGACGGTCAATACACTTCGTCGTACACCATCAACCCAGTTGTGTTGACCAATATGTTTGTCAACTACACGATCAAGAATCCAGTCGCTTACGCCAAAAAAGCGAAAGTCCAATTGGCTGTGAACAACTTGTTCGACAAACATAACATCACCGGTATTAAAGGTAGTGGCTCTGATTCAAACCCATTGGCGGGTGACTTGATCACGACATTGCCAGCACGTAGCGTTTCATTGACATTGACAGCGGATTTCTAATCGATTGATTAGTTAAATAAGTTGTTAGTTTTATTCGGTGGGCTTGGATTTTTCCAAGTCCACCATTTTCACTTTGTACTCTTGAAGAAATTATTATGAATATCTCTTACTTAGCTGATCTGGCCAACGAATCCGGTGGCATTCTGTACATCATGTTGCTGCTGTTATTGGTGGCACTGACCGTTATCATCGAGCGCACCCGCTACTTAGCATCGATGGAAAAAGGCGGCGAGAAATTGATCGGCATGCTCAAAAATGAGAACGCTTCGATTGAAAAAATTGAACTCTCTAAAAAATTAGCTAGCTTGCCGCACGCAAGCTTATTCGCCGTATTACGCAATGACGCCAACAAGCCGGCGCTGAGCCTAGAACAAAAACGTAACGAGTTGAGCGGCCATTTGGAAGAAGCCATCATGCACGAAGTACCAACGTTGGATCGCAGCTTGTGGGTATTGGATACCGTTATTACCTTAGCTCCACTGCTTGGTTTGTTCGGCACCATTATTGGTATGTTTAACGCCTTCCACGTATTGGGCGACGCACAAAATGGCGCAGCACAAGTGACTGGCGGGATTGCCGAAGCATTGGTGTCAACTGCTTGCGGCTTGTTGATTGCGATGATCGGCTTGTTGTTCTTCAACGCCTTGCATAACCGCGTGCGTATCGTGTTGCATCAATTAGAAACCATCAAAATTATGATGGTGAACCGTCAAACCGCAACCGAACAAAAAGCTGCAACTAGCGACGCCGAGCTAGCCAATCGCGCCGGACAAGTCGAATTAATTCGCACTCCTGCGAGGGCTTAATATGCGTTACTTAGAAACTAAAAAAGCACGGATCGAGATCATTCCAATGATCGACATCATGCTGTTTTTGTTGGTGTTTTTTGCCATGATGACCTTGAAGATGATTCCTACTTCCGGCCATGTCACTAAGCTGCCAACCAGCTCAACGGCCGCCACGATTCCACCGCCAAAACTATTGGTCGAAATCAGCCCAGACGGAACTCTGTTGGTGGAAAACCAAGCGATCACGTCCGAACAGTTAACCGCCATGTTATTGCAACGCAATAACAGCAAAACGGCAGTGACCATTGCTGGCAATGAAACCGCTTCGTTGCAGCAAGTGATGTCAGTCATTGATGCGATTAAATTAGGTGGGGCAACGGAGATCAGTTTATCGACTCGGCATCCGACGGGGAAATAAATGTCTGATTTAACCTACGAAGCAATTCCTACTCAGGGCAAATCGTCAGCCACGCAAGCCTTTGGTCTTGCCTTGCTAATCGAGGTCGCGCTGGTGGCAGGTGTTGCTGGTCTGTTAGCGAGTAGCTCAGCCATACAAGCGGCGCACGAACCCGTGCCGCTGACACTAGCTCAAGCAGAACCCGAGCCAGAGAAAAAGCCCGATCCCAAGCCCGAACCAAAGCCAGAGCCGGTCAAAATGGTTAGTAAGGTCGCGCCACCTAAAACGCCGACGCCACCGCAACAACCCGTCGTGACCGAACCAACGCCGCCCTTAGCCGCTGTGGAATCGGATGTGCAAACAGCCTTTGCCCAACCAGCGCCGGTAAAAGCCAGCCCACCACCGCAACCACCAACTACTGGCAAAGTCGATCCAAACGCCGAGTACGCGGGCAAGGTGCACGAAGCCGTGCAAGCGGCGTATTTCTATCCAGCCGCCGCCGCAGCCATGCGCTTTTCAGGCCGCGTCCGAGTTGAGTTCCAACTCAAAGATGGACACGTCACGGAATCGCACGTCTTACAAACTTGCGGTATCGGTTTGTTTGATAAAGCAGCGCTGCAAGCAGTACAAGTAGCCCATTACCCGGCACCGCCAGAACAATTACGCGGTCAAGATTTGCACTATCAAATCTGGGTAGAACTAGCGACGCATTAACCAACTCGGTCAATGCAACGTAGGGCGCCCCTCGTGGGCGCCCTGCCCCAACGCCAAAACACCGCGCATTACAACAACCACCTCAGCCTTCTCTGCGCTCTCGGTCTTCGATACCTTATAATCCCAGCACCACAAGTACTACACTGCAGGGACTAACCATGACCAAATCACGAAACCACCTCAAAATCGCAATGCTAGCGCTACTACTCAGCGCATCCAGCCTAGTCTTCGCGCAAGAACACAGCACGGAAACCACAACACCCACGACGCCAACAACTGCGACAACTGAGCAGCCAGCGCCCGAAATCACCCAAGCCGCACAACTACCCCAAGTCAAAATCACCGACACCAAAATCGGCACTGGCGCCGAAGCCGTTGATGGCAATCTGGTCAGCGTGCATTACACCGGCTGGTTGTACGATCCAAGCCAAAAAACTGGCCACGGTAAAAAATTTGACAGCTCACGCGACCGCGCCCAGCCGATAACCTTCCCGCTTGGCGCACATCGCGTTATTCCGGGTTGGGAACAAGGGCTGCAAGGAATGAAAGTCGGTGGCAAGCGCACCTTAATTATTCCGAGCGAATTGGCCTATGGCGAACGCGGTGCTGGCGGAGTAATTCCTCCGAATGCGACGTTACTGTTTGAAGTGGAATTATTAAGCGCCAAATAAGTTGGAATTCGCTGTTGAATAAGTTGAATTCAACTTACTAATTCGTCCGCCATCAAATTTTCAAATCACCAATACCCTGTAACCTAATTAAAAATACCATGCACCCACAAATCAAAAATAAGCTAACCATTGCCGCAGCCTTGGTTTTATTGGCACTAGCAGCTTGCGATAAACCCGAAACCGCGCCAAGCAATCCAGTAGCCCAAGCCGAAGCAAATAAGGTCGTTGCATTGAGTAGCAAAGATAGCGTAATCGGCAGCGGCGCGGAGGTGAAAAACAACCAGCAAATCACCGTGCATTACACCGGTTGGCTGTACGACGCCAATGCCGCCGATTTGCATGGCAAAAAATTTGATAGTTCATTAAAGGCTGACGGCAGCAAAGGCAATCCCTTCACGTTTTATGTCGGTGCGCATCAAGTCATTCCCGGTTGGGACGAAGGCGTGATTGGCATGAAGGTCGGCGGCAAACGCACCTTAATCATCCCGAGTGAATTGGGCTACGGCGAACGCGGCGCGGGGCACGGATTAATCCCTAAAAACGCCGCCTTGATTTTCGATATCGAGTTAGTGGGAATTAAGTAGCTTAGGGAATTTCGCACAAGGTGCGGCAAACTTTTTGCACTAGCCCAATCCGCCTACTAAAGTCGGATTGAGCGCTTGAACTGGCTTCACCAGTAAATTATTTCTTTACGCAGCAGCTACCCACTTCGCCCGCGCTGCATGCAGTTTTTTGTAGCTATCCAATAGCCGCTGATGACGATCTAATCCTTCCAGTTTCATGCTGGTCGGCGTCAAACCAAAGAAGCGCACGCTGCCGTCTAAGGAGCCGAGCACCGCGTCCATTCTGTCGTTACCGAACATACGGCGGAAATTGGTGATGTAATCGTCCAACTCCAGATCATCATCCAACTCAACTTCTAGCACCACATTTAAGGCCTGATAAAACAAGCCGCGCTCAACAGTATTGTCGTTGTATTGCAAAAAGCTACCTACCAATTCATGCGCTTCTTCGTATTGTTGCAAAGCCAGTTGAATCAGAAGTTTTAACTCTAATACGGTGAGCTGCCCCCAAACGGTGTTCTCATCAAACTCAATACCGATTAAGGTTGAGATATCGCTGTAATCATCCAACTCATTATTCTCTAAACGCTCTAACAGCGATTCCAGCTGTTCGTCGTCAAGCTGATGCAAATTCAAAATATCAGCGCGGAATAATAACGACTTATTGGTGTTATCCCAGATCAAATCTTCAACTGGATAGACTTCCGAATAACCCGGTACCAAGATGCGGCAAGCGGTTGCGCCTAGCTGGTCATAGACCGCAACATAGACTTCTTTGCCCATTTCTTGCAGGATGCCGAACAAGGTTGCCGCTTCTGTGCTGTTGGCGTTTTCATCTTTTGCTGAAAAATCCCAATCGACAAATTGATAATCGGATTTAGCACTGAAAAAGCGCCAACTCACCACGCCGCTGGAATCAATAAAATGCTCGACGAAATTATTCGGTTCGGTCACCGCATTGCTGACAAAAGTCGGTTGCGGCAAATCGTTTAAACCTTCAAAACTGCGTCCTTGCAATAATTCCGTCAAGCTGCGCTCCAAGGCAACTTCCAAACTAGGATGCGCGCCGAATGAAGCAAACACGCCGCCGGTGCGCGGGTTCATTAAGGTCACGCACATCACGGGATATTGACCGCCGAGTGAAGCGTCTTTGACTAAGACCGGAAAGCCTTGCTCTTCTAAACCAGCGATACCCGCCACGATACCCGGAAAGCGCGCTAACACTTCTTGCGGCACATCGGGCAAGCTCAGTTCACCTTCCAAAATTTCACGCTTTACGGCGCGCTCAAAAATTTCCGACAAACATTGCACCTGCGCTTCCGCCAAGGTATTGCCGGCGCTCATGCCGTTACTGGCGTACAGGTTTTCAATTAAGTTGGACGGAAAATACACGACCTCGCCATCCGATTGACGCACAAACGGCAGCGCACAAATACCGCGCTTCACATTGCCGGAATTGGTGTCGATCAAATGCGAGCCGCGCAATTCATCGTCGGGGTTGTAAATATCGAGACAATACTGATCGAGAATGTCGGGCGGCAGCGCATCTTTTTTGCCCGGCTTAAACCAACGTTCATTGGGGTAATGCACGAAATCGGCGTTGGCGATTTCCTCGCCCCAATACGAGCCCGCATAAAAGTGATTGTTGCTTAGCCGCTCAATATATTCGCCCAAGGCAGACGCCAACGCGCTCTCTTTGGTCGCGCCTTTGCCGTTGGTAAAACACATCGGTGAATGCGCGTCGCGGATGTGCAAAGACCACACATTGGGAATGATGTTGCGCCAAGAAGCGATTTCAATCTTGATACCTAAACCTGCCAACAGCGACGACATATTGGCAATCGTTTGTTCCAGCGGCAGATCCTTGCCTAAGATGAACGTGCCTGCGTCGTTAGCCGGATTAATGGTCAACAAAGCCTGCGCATCGGCATCTAAATTCTCTACTTCTTCAATCACAAATTCCGGTCCGGCCTGCACTACTTTTTTAACGGTGCAGCGTTCAATCGAGCGCAAAATCCCTTGCCGATCTTTGTCCGATATATCGGCCGGTAACTCAACTTGAATTTTAAAAATTTGCTGGTAGCGGTTATCAGGATCAACGATATTGTTTTGCGAGAGCCGAATATTTTCGGTCGAAATATTGCGCGTGTTGCAGTACAACTTCACGAAGTAGGCCGCGCACAATGCGGACGAAGCTAAAAAATAATCGAACGGCCCTGGCGCTGAGCCATCGCCTTTGTAGCGTATCGGCTGATCAGCGATCACCGTGAAATCATCAAACTTGGCTTCTAGGCGCAGCTTGTCGAGAAAGTTGACTTTAATTTCCATACAGGGAATTCCAAAATAATGTTCAATACAATGTTCAAAGAGATGAGGCAAATAATTTGGGCAACAGCGTGATCCGCAAGTCGCACCAAACTCAAGCAAAGCTTACCGCCAGCGTTGGCTTACGTAGTGCGGGCGCGATGCTGCGTGCCTAGTCCAGAGGTAATAAATAATACCGTTGTGGGCTCAACCACATCGGCGGTGTGCCAGATTCCGGCTTGATTTATGGCGTATTCACCAGAATTGAGTAGCACCGTTTGCCGCGCTCCACTCTGATCTTCCTGATGCAACGTAATCGCACCCGAAATACACACAACAACCTCGCTGCCAGCAGGATGCATCTCCCACGAATTCCACGGAGCGTCGAAACTATGCAGGCTAACCAATCGACCCTCATTGCCATCGATAGCGCAGCGCTGGGAATAGTGCTCGTACCAACTCATCTCGCCAGTAAATTCAGGCAGCGCTTCCGCCACCGCGCCGAGTCCAAGGTGAATCGGAAAACTGCTGATCGATTTTGGGAAAGTCATACGAAATCCTATTGGCTTATACAGCGCGAGTTTCGGAATATCTTGCCAAGTTCGCGCCACAACCTAAGCTTATCGCGCCGCTCACCGAGTTCAACAAAGCAGCCTAATCAAGGCCGCTTTCAGGAAAGTCGCCAGCTTACAGCAAGAATTCACCTATCACCAGAATGGCTAAGCAAGTGTTAAACCTTGACCAACAATTTGCCCGTATTAGCGCCCTCAAACAAACTATTTAACGCTTCCGGCAATTGATCGAAGCCTTCCACTATTGTCTCGTCCAAAAACACCTCGCCCGATTTCACCCAAGGCCCAACCGCGGCGCGCAGCTCTTCCATGCGATGGGTAAAATCGCGCGCCAAAATTCCTTGAATCGTGGCGCGCTTAAATAGCATGTGCTGCAAGAAGCGCGGCCCTAAATCCGGCTGATCCAAGCCGCCGTCGTATTGGGCAATCGCGCCGCAAATCACGGCCCGCGCCCGTAACTTCAATAAGGGCATCACCGCATCGGTAATCCAACCACCAACGTTATCAAAATACACATCCCAACCACCGGTAACGCGTTCCAACTCTTGCGCCAGCGCTGCTGTAGTGGAGAAAGCGCGGTAATCGACTGCGCCATCCAATTTCAAGCGATTGATTAAATATTCGCACTTAGCCGGACCACCAGCGATACCAATCACTTTGCAACCGGCTTTTTTACCAAATTGCGCTACGAGGGAACCAACCGCACCCGCCGCGCCCGAGACTAGCAACGTATCGCCGGCCCGCGGACGACCTGCTTCCATCAAGCCGAACCACGCCGTGCGCCCCGGCATACCCAACACACCGAGCGCGGTGCTAACGGGTGCCAGTTCGGGGTCAAGTTTTTGCAATTCGCTGATGTGGCATTTGGCCAGTGTTTGCCAGCCGCTGTAACCGAGTACCCAATCGCCCGGTTTAAATTGACTACTATTTGATTGCAGCACCTGACCAACTGTGGCGGCGCGTTGCACAATGCCGAGCGGATGCGGCAGATCGTAGGTGTTGCGCTCAGCCTGCTGAATGCGCATGTAGGGATCGACACTAATGAAACGCTGCTCGACCAACACTTCGTTAATCGCCAACTCCTCATCCATCGGTGTTTCGCGCAATTCATAATGTTCGGCACCGACTCTGCCCTCGGGCCGTTTGACGTAAAACCACTGACGATTGGTGTACAAAGACATAACAAACTCCCGCAAAAAGACTGAAAGGCCGACAGCTTACAGCAAGTCCAATCGGGTCGCTGGTCTGCTTTTTTTACAAATCATTGAAAATTATTTAACAATCAACCCAGTTTATGTGATTCACTACTTCGCCGTTACCCAATAATTCGTTATTATCCGAAACATTCGTTTTAGCTCAATTTTTTCAAACAGCTAGGACGCGACAACAATAACTTCGCGCTCAGACCGAAACGCCCGATTTCTTTTTAGGATGAATGGAACAACAATGACCACTTCAGAAAATGCGATCGATGTACAAATCAGACTGGCTTTGGTCGGGGAGGCAGAGCAACTAACGGCATTGTCCATTGCATCCAAGGCGCGCTGGGGCTATACGCCCGAACAAGTAGCGGCTTGGCGTGGCGAATTAGCGGTGCAAGCGGACGATATTTTTAGCGGGAGGGTGCACGTCGCTGTCGTTGAGGAGGAAGTTGTCGCAGTAATGGTGTTACTGCCCGCCAAAATGACGTGGAAGCTAAGCCATTTATTTGTCGCCGAAGCGTGGATGCATCAGGGCATAGGGAAAAAGCTATTTCAGTTTGCCGTCGAACTAGCGCAACAACAGGATGCCAGAGCAATCTCGATTAACGCTGACCCCAACGCCGAACGATTTTATCTGTCGTGCGGCGCGATCCGTTCCTACAGCATCGCCGCGCCAATTCCAGAGAATGAGCATCGAATTCGTCCGCAAATGTTATTCATGATCCCAGCGCAAAAGACGCTTTAAGACCCTTTACGCAATTGAAGTGAATCAATCGCCAACGCCTTCCGCAGCGGTGTGCCGCACTATTTCCAGCTATACCGCACCACTACCGCATTAAAAAATATCCGATTTGCGTAATTGTCTTTTTCTTTGGGATCATAGCCCCCAAAAAACGATCGAACGCCCACATCAACGGTATCGCCGCTGCCGAGTTGTGTGCGAACTCCGACAAAAATATCAAACAAGCCGTCTAAAAATGTATTCCCGTTAACGCTCGGCAGAAAATCAGAGCGGGTAAATAAACTATAACTATTGCCCAGGCTTTTATTGGCTTCGACATTAAAAACCGGCAGCGCCAGCAAATTAGTGTCGGCAAATGAATGGCTGTTAGTCGCTAGCTTTACGCTTGCGTAGCGAACGATGGCGGAACCGCCCAGACGAATATAGTCTTTACTATCCTGGGATTGGTACATCGGGTAATTGGCTGTCAAGCGCAGCGTGGGGAATTCATAATGAAGCGATGCTTGATCACCCTTCTGATAATCAATACCGTGGTAGGTCAATGTATTGGAAAGGCGACCGGAATAGTTGACCGTCAACGGTTGCAGCACAACGCCGTAATCCCAATCGTTCGCCTCGCGACGCCAATATTCCATGCGCACGTCGGCGGTACTTTTTTTAAAATCGCTGGTCGCGTCGCCCTGATTGAAACCATGAATTTCCATATTTTGGGTGGAAATTATTCCGCCTTCTAGCTCAAAGCTATCGTGCGTCTCCTGTGCTTGGATATCCAAGGCACATAGAAATATACCTACTGCAGATAGCGCAAATGGCAGTTTTTTCATGTATTTTCTCCGTAAAAAGTCAGTTTAGGATTCGTTCGTTGAGCCGTCGAGCCTTGTTCCGCCAATGGGGAATTGGTCGATCTATCCGCAAACTGTGGCTCAAGTTTGTGTTGAATCACGGCGCTGGGCTTCGTGCGGCAAATTCCACCTTTTTAGGGCTTAATTTAACCGCTTTCTGAAGTCTAATACCAATCAATCAAAAAAGATACTGATTGGTATTAATATTACCGTTTGGTATTTTGGTGATTTAATACAAATTTTTAAGCGTCCAGCGCCGTCGCCCCTCGAAGGAGCTATCAACAAGTTAGCGGCTCGATGATCAATATCTTCCTAACAAGCTAATTTGGACAACCACGCCAGCTACACTAAAATGGCGGCTTTTCTAGCGTCTGTGTAAAGCCCTCCATGCCATTTTCCTCACTCCAACTCATTCCCGATCTGCAACGCGCGATATCTGAACGCGGCTATAGCACGCCAACAGCAATCCAATCCGCGGCTATTCCTGTCATCGTGGGCGGCGGCGATCTGGTGGCGTGTGCACAAACGGGTTCGGGGAAAACGGCGGCGTTTTGTTTACCCCTGTTGCAGCGCTGGAACCAACAAACACCTGCCACGCCGCGTAAAGTCAGTGTGTTGATCTTGGTGCCAACGCGCGAATTGGCGACCCAAGTGGGCGATACTTTGCGCAGCTTGGCGGCATTTTTACCCAAGCCAATTAAGCTGGCGGTATTGTTTGGCGGGGTATCGATCAATCCGCAGATGATGCATTTGCGCGGCGGCGCGGATATGGTGGTGGCTACTCCCGGACGCCTGCTGGATTTAATTGCGCACAATGCGCTGTCGATCTCAAGCGTGCAGACCTTGGTGTTGGATGAGGCAGATCGTTTGCTGGAATTGGGTTTTCAGGATGAACTCAATCAACTACTGAAGTTGTTACCGGCGCAGCGCCAAAACTGTTTATTTTCAGCGACCTTTCCCGAGCAATTATCAGCCTTGGCGCAAGACTTTTTAAAGTCACCAACGCGCATCGATATTGCAGCGACCGAAATCACAACTCCTGAGATTAGCCAACGCGCTATCGTGGTTGATACGGCTAACCGCACGCAACTGCTACGCCATTTAATTGATAGTGAAAACTGGGATCGCGTTTTGGTTTTTGCAGCCAGTCGCTATGCAACCGAAGTGATCGCACTCAAATTACGCAAAGCACGCATCGCTGCCGAGCCGTTTCACGGTGAATTAAGTCAAGGCAAACGCACACAGGTTTTAGCTGACTTTAAGGCGCAACGCATTCGGGTGGTCGTGGCAACTGATGTGGCAGCGCGTGGGATTGATATTGCGAACTTACCGGTGGTGGTTAATTTCGATTTGCCGCGCTCGACCGATGATTATGTCCATCGAATAGGTCGCACAGGTCGGGCGGGTGAAGCGGGCTTGGCGGTCAGCTTTATTAGCACTGGAAATGAAGCGCATTTCCGCTTGATCGAGCAGCGTCAACAGGTCAAAGTGGAGCGCGAAATTATTGCTGGATTTGAACCGACGGAAAAAGACGTTTCAGTGTCCACCGAAGATAAATCGAATGGCGGCATCAAAGGTAAGCGCCCAAGCAAAAAAGATAAATTGCGCGCCTTAGCAGCGCAAGAAAATAAAAGTTAGCCTCAAATAAAAAAGCGCTTCCGATGGATAAACCCCATCGCAAGCGCTTGCTAATTACATCAATCAATCTCACATCATCCGATAAACGGGATAACGCAGCCACTCAGGTTCGTTATAGCGCTTGCAGTTCGCGAAGATAAAACTCAACACTTGCTCTTGATCCGATAACAAAGCTGGATTGGCGGTCTTCCATTGTTCAAACTTAGCTTTTAATTCAGGTTCGGAATTAAGCAATTCCAGCGCGGTGTCTTCAAACACGTAATTTGAAAATGCTTCTTTTTTCTCCAGCACGCTATTAAAAAATCCCCATCTAAAAAAACTATCGTGCGCTTGCGGCTCCAAGGTCTCAACCGCGTAACGGGCGTTGGCTTGATTGAGGTGCAGCAGATAATCGCCAGCCCGCAGCATGATTTGTTCGGTACGTGTTTCGAGTTCAACTTCATCGTGGAACATATGACCTTCATACGGCGTAGCGCGAGAAGTGAACTTCTTAACGTGATAGGTGTGCAGCGTATGCAGACCCGATTCTACAACGCGTTCTAATTGCACGCCATTCCACTGCAAACGCGCAATGACCTCGCGCCATGCTTGCGGGATGACGTAAGTTTTTGGCGCTGGCACGGTAACGTCCGGCACAAAATTATCGTAATAGGCGATATCTTTTTCCCACGGTTGATTGCGGTCGTAGGCTAGGCGCGTGTAGTTACCGATCAAGCTCGGACGATAAACGGCAGCGTAACCCTTAAAGCGGAAATGCGAAGGCTTACTTTGATCGGCTTTCCATTGGACTGGCCATTGCGTTTTTTGAGCAGCCGCGTGCTTATCGGCGGCGCGTAATTGCTGGATTTGATCAGCATGCTTGATCGTAAAATTTAGTACCACTTCCACTAAATTACGCATGGATTCATAACGATCAGCGTAAGGTTTAAGCATGTGCGTCTCTGGCATAAAACCGATGGTGTGATGCAACGCGGCGTAACCTGTGGAGAAGCGTGGAACTTCTAAAAAGTCTTCAATGCCATCATCAGGGATATCGGTCACTTGGTTATGCGGGTTCACATAAGGGCAGGTCGGCCAGCCGCGTTGCTCCATTTGCGCGAAAATTTCTGGCAACATCGTTGCACGCAAAAACGTTCCTAAACCGCCACCTAATTTATCCGCCTGCGTTTGAATCAGCGTCATCGTATAGCTGTAATCGGCCCCGTTAGAAGTATGCGTATCGACCATGACATCCGGGCTCCACGCGCTGAACAGTTGATTAAACGCCTGCGCATTTAAACTATCGCATTTAATAAAATCGCGATTCAAATCCATGTTCAAAGCGTTGCCGCGGAAGCCAAACATTTCAGGCCCATCTTGATTTACGCGCGAGGTATTCTGGCGATTCCAGCAACCATCAACGTTATAAATCGGCACAAACAAAAACACCGTGCGACCCAAGGCCGCCAAGCGTCCCGGCTCAATACAAAAATCACGCACCAACGCCATACACGCATCAATGCCTTCCGGCTCGCCCGGATGAATACCGTTGTTATTAAAAAAAACCGGCCGCGCTTCGCGCTTAATTTCTTCTAAATCAAACACCCCGTCCGCAGTCACCACACCTGCATACAAAGGCACGCCGCCATCAGAAGTACCGATCTGAAACAAGCGCACAACGTTCGGAAAGCGTGCTGTTAAATGTTGATAAAAAGCGATGCATTCTTCCCAAGTCGTCGTTTGGTTTTTATTCCCTTTTTCATAGGGAGTCAGTAAGTCAGGCAGCATGGCAATCCTTGCAATTAAATTGGGAATACGATGTAAAAATGAATGCGCGGCATTGTAGCATTTTTAAAAATTACCCTATATCTACCCACTTCAACGACCATGTTTAAGCTGTGTTGGGTGCACGAAGTTCACAAGCCCCCACCACCAACAACACAAAATAAACTCATTACGTCAATTCCTGCAAAAAACGTAAGATTCATAGAATTGTTTTTATTGCTAAATAAATATGCTATTTTTACTATTTCCCACGCACATTAGGAACCTCCATGCCGCATCCCACCCGCACCCTCTCCATCCACAGCCCAGCCATCCCACAAATCAACGATCCATCCGCCCTAATCCCCGTGCGTCTGTCCGGTTCTGACGCCATGAATCATCTGTTTGAATACCACTTACTGCTTAAAAC
>NZ_SMYL01000009.1:0-132437 GCF_004358105.1 Sapientia aquatica
TCACTGCCAAGAAAAAAGTCGTCATCAACGGTGGCGGCAGCTTTACCGAATGGAGCAAAGATGGCATCACCCACGGCACCAACGGGTATTGGTTGGAACACGCGGCAGCGCATTTGATGGCGGGGCCGAAAAAACAATCGCAGGTATTTAATGAAAGTCCCGCAACCCGTTACGACGATAAATTCGAATTAACCAATACCGACAAATCAGCACAAGGCAAGGTCCAGTACCAACTTCGCCGCGACGACGATCATACCGAGACTGGTCGCACTGGAACCAATCAACCGATCAACCAACAAAAAAGCGAAGCGCCCGATTCCGTTAAACATTTCATTAAGCCAGTACGCAAGTCAGGAGAACAGCCATGAGCAGTAAATTCGATGAGACCAATGTCGGCGAACGCCTCAGCTTCCCGATGGGCATCACCAAAGACGGTTGGTATTTTTACAGTAACCACTTAACCGAATCCAAATACACCGACCCCGTCAAACTCGTGATGCAGTCGGTCAAAAACATTCCGGTGATTTTTGTGCCGGGGATTATGGGAAGTAATTTGAAAGTTAAAGACGATGAAAAAACCGCTTGGCGGCTGGATGCCACCATAGCGGGGAAACCCGTAACGCTGGCCACTTCTATGATGGGTTTAAATCCAGGGGAGCGTCAAAAGCTACTCGACCCAACAAAGGTGGACGTTGACTACCGTGGCAACGTCCCAGAAAAAATCGTTGGTACCGTCTATCACCAAGACATCTATCGCGAGCGTGGTTGGGGCAGTGTGAGTGAAAGCAGCTATATGTCGTTTTTACTTGATCTTGAAATCGCGCTCAATCCCGAGAATTTTAGAGCCGCGAATAAAACATTTTTAAAAGAATTTAGAACCACAACACCCGCCGACGACCGCGACGACATACTCAGTCGCTATGGTCTGCATAAAGCATTTAAACCGCTTGCAGAAGATCAAATCAAACGCTTTACCAATGCCCGTTATCCAGTGCATGCCTTTGGCTATAACTGGTTAGACGACAACGCAAAAGCCGCCGCCAAACTCAAAGACTATATCGCCCGCACCATCCAATCCTACAACAATGACTTAAGCCGCTGCGAGCAGGTAATTATTATCACCCATTCCATGGGTGGATTGGTCGCACGTTATTGCTCGGAAGTGTTGGGAGCCAAAGAGCAAATTCTGGGCATGATCCACGGCGTCATGCCCGCAAATGGGGCGGCAGTGGCTTACCGCCGTTGCAAAGTCGGTATGCGCGACGAAGACTATTTGGCGGGTCTTGCGATAGGTAATAACGGACCAGAGGTGACTGCCGTATTTGCCCAATCGCCGGGGGCCTTGCAACTACTGCCCAACGCCAATTACGGTCATAGCTGGCTACGATTTAAACCGGACGATAAGCAGACAATCCCATCCCGTCCGCTAGCGCCAGGCCAAGGTAGCGTAGGAGATCCGTATCAAGAAATTTATCTCGAACGTAATCGCTGGTGGGGACTGATACACGAGGAGTGGCTGGCGCCTGTGGATGGCAATAAGTTAGATTGGGAAGATTTTGAAAGAAACCTGAGGGACGCAAAAGACTTCCATATAAATTTAGGCAAGCACTACCACGCCCAAACCTATTCCTTCCATGGTTGTGATGTACCCAGCTTTGATAGTTTGACGTGGGAAATGCGGCAAGGCACCCAACTTGGTAAAACCTACGGCACACCACCCGCCTCAACCGACGTTATGGAAATGAGTTCGGCCACTATCGGCTTTAAGGGCACTAACCCTGAGCTAGTGCGCGGCAACGTCAAGCCCGGTGCTCCTGAGTCTCTGGTTTACTGGCAGCTGCGCGCTGCTCAACAACACGATTTAGGTGATGGCACCGTGCCCGCCCAATCCGCCGCTGCTCCGCGGTTTTATGCGCAGCAAACGTTTGCGTTCCGAGAAATGGCGCACGAACCAGCCTACCAGCATTACTACGCCAAGAAGGCAGTCAATTATGCAGTGGTGCAACTGGCCAACATTGCCAAGATCACCGCATGATGGCTTGGCTGCGGCAGCATAAAACCCTTGTTCTCACTATCGTCATTGCGTCAATCGCACTCTGGTATGCCACGCGCTATCCCACTTACGCCAAATTGGAACCCAAAATGAAATTAAGTCGACAAACCAAACAAACTTGTCTAGGCCGATTGATTTTTACTTTACCAGTCGAATTCAATCAACTCCTCTATCCGGTAAGCAAAGACCGAATTACTAATGCTGGCATCCCTCGTATTGCCTCACTGGATACCACCTTCAAATTCGGCCTGACCAAGGATTGGAAGAAAGCCGAGGTCGGTATCGTGTCACTCAATGCGAATCTCTCCACTTTTACCCAGACAGTACAAGCACAAGTCGCGGCCTTAAAAATGGTAATTAACAATAAAGATCAGACACCTATGCTCATAGAAGTCATCAAAGTTAGCCCTATTAATTACGTCATCAAACGCTATTCGGGAACAGGAAATACTGATTGGTATGCTACGGATCTGCATTTATTGCGAGGTAAAACTCACCTCATCGTAACGGGCGATTCAATGCGTAGCCAAGATCAAAAAGACAGCATTCTATCTAACATCATGGGCAACACCACCACCATCGATTTCACTCGCCCGATCGGCCCTGGCTTTTGTTTAGGGGATGCCTTAATCAACTCCAACCACGATTACGAAATCAGTGATGATGATTATGCGGTTGTGGGGCTTGGAGGTTTAAACCTAACAGTTAGACAAACCAACACCCAAGACCAAGCCACAGGGACATTGTTACAACGGGTCGATAACCAACGTCGTGAATTTGCGCCAGCATTTGAGGGCATTCAATTTAAGGGGCTTCGGCGGGGTACGACTAACATGGCTGGCCTGCCGGCTGAAGAGTTGTTGCAGTATTTGAGCACGGAAAAACAACGCACCATGTTCTATCGGGTAGAAACCACCCCAGGAGAAACGCCGACTCTGCAACGACCAGTATTGATAGTCCATATGTCCGATACCGTCGAATTGCTCGACAGTGCACGCAGGCCAATCAAAGAGCTCGCCCCCAGCCTATCGGAAGAAGATGCACTCTGGGCGTTTGACACCATCAAAAACAGTATGCGTTTGCGTTGAGGTGGCTTATGACTAGATTAATCAATCTCAATAACGCCCAAACCTATTCCTTCCAAGGCTGTGACGTGCCCAGCTTTGATAGCTTGACGTGGAAAATGCGGCAAGGGACCCAACTTGGCAAAAACTACGGCACACCGCCGGCCTCAACCGAGGTTATGGAAATGAGTTCAGCCACCATCGGTTTCAAGGGGAATAATCCTGAGCTAGTGCGCGCCAACGTCAAACCAGACGCTCCGGATGCTCGCGTTTATTGGCAGCTAATCGCTACTCAGCAAAACGGCTGGGGCGCCGGTATCATGCCCATCAAACCCGGCGCTCCGGCTACTCTCGTTTATTGGCAGCTGATCGCTACCAAACAAGACGACTGGGGCGACGGTACCGTGCCCGTCCAATCCGCCGCTGCGCCGCGTTTTTATGCGCAGCAAACGTTTGCGTTCCGAGAAATGTCGCACGAACCGGCCTACCAACATTACTACGCCAAAAAGGCGGTCAATTATGCGGTGGTGCAACTGGCCAACATTGCCCAGATCACCGCATGATGACGTGGCTGCGGCAGCATAAAACCCTTGTTCTCACTATCGTCCTCGCGTCAATCGCACTCTGGTATGCCACGCGCTATCGCACTTACGCCAAATTGGAACCCAAAATGAAATTAAGTCGACAAACCAAACAAACTTGTCTAGGCCGAGTGATTTTTACCTTACCGGTCGAATTTAACTACCGGACACTGCCCCAAGACAAAGGCTATACAACCAATGCAGATATTCCCCAACTCTCTCTACTACCAACGACCTTTAAATTCGGCCTGACCAAGGATTGGAAAAGAGCCGAGGTCGGTATCGTGTCTCTCAATGCCAACCTCGCCAGTTTTACTCAGACAGTGCAAGAACAAATCGCGGCCTTAAAAACGGTGATTAACGGCGAAGATAAGGTACCCATGCTTAAGGAAATCATCAAAGTGACTCCATCCAACTATGTGATCAAGCGCTACTCCAGAACTAGCATCAATGACTATTTCGCTATCGATATACATTTACTCCGCGGTAAAACTCATCTAATTGTGACCACTGGTCCAGATGAAAATATCACCAACTATGACTCGATCACCCAAAACATCATGGGCAACACCACCACCATCGATTTCACTCGCCCGATCGGTCCTGGCTTTTGTTTAGGGGATGCCTTAATCAATTCCAACCACGATTACGAAATCAGTGATGATGATTATGCGGTTGTGGGGCTTGAAGGTTTAAACCTAACAGTTAGACAAACCAACACCCAAGACCAAGCCACAGGAACGTTATTACAACGGGTCGATAGCCAACGTCGGGAATTTGCGCCAGCATTTGAGGGTATTCAATTTAAGGGGCTTCGGCGGGGTGTGACTAACATGGCCGGCCTGCCGGCCGAAGAGTTGTTGCAGTATTTGAGCACGGAAAAAGAACGCACCATGTTCTATCGGGTAGAAACCACCCCAGGAGAAACGCCGACTCTCCAACGACCAGTATTGATAGTCCATATGTCCGATACCGTCGAATTGCTCGACAGTGCCCGCAGGCCAATCAAAGAGCTCGCCCCCAGCCTATCGGAAGAAGATGCACTCTGGGCGTTTGACACCATCAAAAATAGTATGCGTTTGCGTTGAGGTGGCTTATGACTAGATTAATCAATCTCAATAACGCCCAAACCTATTCCTTCCTAGGCTGTGACGTGCCCAGCTTTGATAGCTTGACGTGGGAAATGCGGCAAGGCACTCAACTTGGTAAAAGCTACGGGACACCGCCCGCCTCAACCGACGTTATGGAAATGAGTTCGGCCACCATCGGCTTTAAGGGTACTAACCCTGAGCTAGTGCGTGGCAACGTCAAGCCCGGTGCTCCTGAGTCTCTGGTTTACTGGCAGCTGCGCGCTGCTCAACAACACGATTTAGGTGATGGCACCGTGCCCACCCAATCCGCCGCTGCTCCGCGTTTTTATGCGCAGCAAACGTTTGCGTTCCGAGAAATGTCGCACGAACCGGCCTACCAACATTACTACGCCAAAAAGGCGGTCAATTATGCGGTGGTGCAACTGGCCAACATTGCCCAGATCACCGCATGATGGCTTGGCTGCGGCAGCATAAAACCCTTGTTCTCACTATCGTCATTGCGTCAATCGCACTCTGGTATGCCACGCGCTATCGCACTTACGCCAAATTGGAACCTAAAATGAAATTAAGTCGACAAACCAAACAAACTTGTCTAGGCCGAGTGATTTTTACCTTACCGGTCGAATTTAACTACCGAACACTGTCCCAAAACAAAGGCTATACAACCAATGCAGATATTCCCCAACTCTCTCTACTACCAACGACCTTTAAATTCGGCCTGACCAAGGATTGGAAAAAAGCCGAGGTCGGCATCGTGTCACTCAACGCGAACCTCACCAGTTTTACGCAGACAGTACAAGCACAAGTCGCGGCCTTAAAAATGGTAATTAACAATAAAGATCAGACACCTATGCTCATAGAAGTCATCAAAGTTAGCCCTATTAATTACGTCATCAAACGCTATTCGGGAACAGGAAATACTGATTGGTATGCTACGGATCTGCATTTATTGCGAGGTAAAACTCACCTCATCGTAACGGGCGATTCAATGCGTAGCCAAGATCAAAAAGACAGCATTCTATCTAACATCATGGGCAACACCACCACCATCGATTTCACTCGCCCGATCGGCCCTGGCTTTTGTTTAGGGGATGCCTTAATCAACTCCAACCACGATTACGAAATCAGTGATGATGAGTATGCGGTGATTGGCCTTGGACGTTTAAACCTGAAAGTTAGACAGACCAACACCCAAGATCAAGCCACAGGGACATTGTTACAACGGGTCGATAACCAACGTCGTGAATTTGCGCCAGCATTTGAGGGCATTCAATTTAAGGGGCTTCGGCGGGGTACGACTAACATGGCTGGCTTGCCGGCTGAAGAGTTGTTGCTGTATTTGAGCACGGAAAAAGAACGCACCATGTTCTATCGGGTAGAAACCACCCCAGGAGAAACGCCGACTCTCCAACGACCAGTATTGATAGTCCATATGTCCGATACCGTCGAATTGCTCGACAGTGCCCGCAGGCCAATCAAAGAGCTCGCCCCCAGCCTATCGGAAGAAGATGCGCTATGGGCTTTCGACACCATCAAAAATAGTATGCGTTTGCGTTGAGGTGGCTTATGACTAGATTAATCAATCTCAATAACGCCCAAACCTATTCCTTCCATGGTTGTGATGTTCCCAGCTTTGATAGCTTGACGTGGGAAATGCGGCAAGGCACTCAACTTGGCAAAAGCTACGGCACACCGCCCGCCTCAACCGACGTTATGGAAATGAGTTCGGCCACTATCGGCTTTAAGGGCACTAACCCAGAGCTAGTGCGCGGCAACGTCAAGCCCGGCGCTCCTGACTCTCTGGTTTACTGGCAGCTGCGCGCTGCTCAACAACACGATTTAGGTGATGGCACCGTGCCCACCCAATCCGCCGCTGCTCCGCGTTTTTATGCACAGCAAACCTTTGCTTTCAACGACATGGCGCACGAACCAGCCTACCAGCATTACTACGCCAAGAAGGCGGTCAATTATGCGGTGGTGCAACTGGCCAACATTGCCAAGATCACCGCATGATGGCTTGGCTGCGGCAGCATAAAACCCTTGTTCTCACTATCGTCCTCGCGTCAATCGCACTCTGGTATGCAACGCGCTATCCCACGTACGCCAAATTGGAACCTAAAATGAAATTAAGTCGACAAACCAAACAAACTTGTCTAGGCCGATTGATTTTTACTTTACCAGTCGAATTCAATCAACTCCTCTATCCGGTAAGCAAAGACCGAATTACTAATGCTGGCATCCCTCGGATTGCCTCACTGGATACCACCTTCAAATTCGGCCTGACCAAGGATTGGAAAAAAGCCGAGGTCGGCATCGTGTCACTCAACGCGAACCTCACCAGTTTTACGCAGACAGTACAAGCACAAGTCGCGGCATTAAAAATGGTAATTAACGATGAAGATAAGGTACCTATGCTCATAGAATTCATCAAAGTTACTCCATCCAACTATGTGATCAAACGCTACTCTGGAACCCGAAGCACTGGTTGGTATGCAACTGACCTGCATTTACTGCGAGGTAAGACTCACCTCATCGTAACAAGCGATTCATTGAAGGCGGTGGATGAAAATTTCGATATTCTGCAAAACATCATGGGCAACACCACCACCATCGATTTCAATCGCCCGATCGGCCCTGGCTTTTGTTTAGGGGATGCCTTAATCAACTCCAACCACGATTACGAAATCAGTGATGATGATTATGCGGTTGTGGGCCTTGAAGGTTTAAACCTAACCGTTAGCCAAACCAATACAGAAAGCCAAGCTGAGGGAACTTTATTGGAACGACTCGATAGTCGGCGCCATGAATTTGCTCCACTCTACAAAGGTGTACAAGAGAAAGTCTTGCGACGCGGAAGTACAACAATGGCGGGGATGCAAGCTGAGGAAATATTGGATTACGCAAGTACCGAGAAAGAACGTTACATGTCGTTTACGGTAGAAACATCCCCCGGTAAATCGCCCACTTTCCAGCGCCCAATAATGAGTGTTTCCATCGATCACAGCGTCTATACGCTCGATAGCTCTGGTCGTCGCATTAGCGAAATTGCCCCCAGCCTATCGGAAGAAGATGCACTCTGGGCGTTTGACACCATCAAAAATAGTATGCGTTTGCGTTGAGGTGGCTTATGAATTTATTTGGCAATCGCAGCCATAGCTGGTCTACCGCGGTTGGTGTCGATTAATATTAAATTACTTGGTATTCAAAATCATCCTTCAAAAAAAATCCTCCATTACCAACTGGAGGATTTTTTATTACGCGAAGCTGCGTGGAAAATTCAAGCAGCTTACCAATCACCACCGCCGCTGTCGCCACCGCCACTAGAACCGCTGTCCCATGAGGAGCTATCGTTTAGGCCGAAATCGTTACCTCCCATGTCGTTTGGTGGCACATAATCGTCGCGCGCTACTTGCGGTTGGGGTTCACTGCGACGATCACCGTCGGTGAAGTGGTGCATCAGTTCTTCACCGGCTACCAAACCAGCACCTAGGGCTGCGCCAGTGGCTAGGCTGCCCATTAAACCAGAACCGACACCGCCGCCACCCATAATTGGTGCGCCTGGATAGCCTTGTGGTTGCATCGGCATGCCAGCGCCGTAGCCGCCGCTAACACCGTTTTGCACATAGACGGGTTGCTGATTGCGGTTGCTCATAAACTTGACCGCCAGAACGATAAATCCAACCAACGCCGCTAATACAAAGAACAAGCCCCAAGGAGTTCCGCCCGACGCGGCAGGTGCGTAATTACCTGCCGCTTGGGACTTTACCAAGCTGGGATTTTGTTTGGCTTTGGCGAGTAAGTTGCGTAGGTTTTCAACTGCTTGAGGTTTAGCAAACGGCAAACCGGGTTGCAAGCGATCTGCATTGGCTAATTCGGCTTCAGCGCTGGCGAAGCGGCCTTGCTTGGCTAGCAACTCGGCTTCCACAAAATGCGCTTTTGCGCTGTTTGGATGGTCTTCTAAGACCTTTTGCATCATGTTTTGCGCTTCGTCTAATTTGCCTGCTTTGGCTGTTTCGTAGACTTGGTCGATCGTTGGGTCTTGGGCTGCGTAGGTTGTGACGGAACACAACAAGGCCAAGGACAAGAATGTGGATTGCAACACGGATTTAATTAACATTCCGCTACTCCTTCAAGGATAAAAAACAAACAAGGGACTACAAACAAGGGGCAAAATACATCAAAAGTTGCGCTGACAAAATATTTCTGTGCGTAAACTGGGGACTTTCCGCTTAAATTCAAGGTTTGATGTTTGAATTAAACGCTATGGCTCCCAACCCAAGCCACCCAATCAATTTAAAACGAATGCTGCATTGAAACACAATTAACCGACCAATGCTGCTTCCTAGCGCACCCAATTCAAGCCTAGCTGCCGCGATGTGCTTTCACCAAAGGGCAGTCTTATCATTTTTTTGTGACCGCTGTATTTAATCGCTCTTTCGCTAAACGTTCTTCCAAGCGCTCGCTCGCATTCTCGGCGTAGGCGCGGCAGGCGTTGGGATCAATGAAAGGATTGAGCTTGGCGGTTTTTGTTGCCTGCTTCTCAAATGTATCGACCATGCCAGGATGCGGAGCGAGCAAAATATCGCAAGGTAATCCAGCGACCTTGGCAATACTTTCTTTAAACAGTGGCGCAACATCGGTGTGCTGCGCATCGCCTAAAAAATTAAAGCCGTCCGACGAAATTGGATTCAAGCTGTCGGCGTACACCACATTCAAGCAACGCTCTTTTTCACATGATTTCCATGTCCATGCAGTGCTGCCCGGCGTGTGTCCGGGAGTTGTGTGCGCAGTGATGACCAGATCGCCAACGTGGAGCGATTCGCCGTCTTGCACGATTTGAACTTTATCGACCTTTGGTACATGAAACGGGTTCTTGGGATCGAACTGCGGATCATCCGCGTCAACCGTGCCAGCGATAAGCACTGCCGCACCCGAAGCGCTGGCCGCAACGGTCGCACCGCTGGCCTTCTGCAAGGCGGCGATCCCGCCAGCGTGGTCAAAGTGCGCGTGCGAGTTGACGATCAACTTAATATCTTCAACCCGAAAACCGAGAGCGCGAATGTGCGCTTGAATTAACTTCGCTGACTGGGGCAACGCACCGTCCAACAAGATGTGACCTTGCGGGCTGGTGATGAGAATCGATGACAGTCCTTTGGGGCCGACATACCACGTGTTGCCATACACATTAAACGGCTTTTGTTGCTGATTCCATGACGCGCAGGCACCGCAATTGATGGCCTCGGAATCCGCCAATGCATTAACTGTTATGCCACTGAGTAGGAGAAATAGTCCGAATAGTTTTTTCATGCTTGCTCGCTAAAACGCTTTAGGCGGATTTTAATTTCTTTTGCCAAAAAATCGCTTTACCCATTTCTGGATCAAGTTCGTATCCCGCAAATCCGTTGGCTTTGTAAGCC
Organism: Sapientia aquatica; assembly: GCF_004358105.1. GTDB lineage: Bacteria > Pseudomonadota > Gammaproteobacteria > Burkholderiales > Burkholderiaceae_D > Solimicrobium > Solimicrobium aquaticum. The sequence goes on from NZ_SMYL01000009.1 coordinate 10,207, forward strand.
ACCAAAGCGGTATGATTTCCTTCCAATATTTCCATCGTCAGTTTGCAGCAACCAAGGCGCTCGGCGATGGATTCCAGCACTTGCAGCATTTTTCTAAACAAACCTTGGCCGCGATAATTGCTATGTACCACGACGTCGTGCAAATTAAGCAAAGGCTGACAGGCAAAGGTGGAGAAGCCTTCAAAGCTAATAATTAATCCAGCCGGAATCTCGCCATCAAAAGCCAGCACGACGTGTGCAGTTGGTCGCTTGATTAATTCAGCGATCAAATTCGTTTTAACATGTTCCGACAACGGACTAGCGCCACCCATCGGGTCGTTGGCGTAATGATCTAATAAGGTGATTAACGCGTCCGCATGTTTTTGCGCCGACAGATCGGCTTCAATAATAGTCAACATTTATTTTTCTATTCCTAAGTTGTAGGTGTAAAACACGTCGTCGCGTTCATAACCTAAAGATTCATACAAAGCCTGTGCCGTGTAATTGTTTTTAGCCGTGCTTAAATCCAATCGCGCTTTGCCGCTTGATTTAGCATAGTCCTGCGCCGCTAACATCAGCCTTCTGGCAACGCCACGTCCGCGTGCCGAAGGAGCGACGAACAAATCATATAAGACCGCAATTGGCTTGGCTTCAACCGAGCAAAATGTGGGATAGAGTTGGCAAAAACCATCTAATTTATGACCCGGATGGGCTTCTGGATTGTCCGCCACCAAAATGACCGATTCCGCATGTTGCATGCGCTCACGCAAAAAATTTTCCGCCACCGCGCGGTCCGATGGCTGCTCATAAAAAATGCGGTAGGCGTTAAATAAGCTGGCTAATTCAGCCAGGTCATGCTCTTGGGCGAAACGGATAGTAGTATTTGTTGGCATCTTTGCCTCCCCCTTAAATTCATTATTATTGTGCGGGCTGGGCCGCTGGAATTTGCCAACAAGCGGCCATCCATGATAATTGCTTTCTTAAGCTCTGCGCCAATGGTTGATAACGCGCATCTAGCGTGCTCGCTAACCAAAACAACTGGTCGCTCGATTTAGGTTCCCACTGTCCGGTAAAGCCGGGCACACCAGCATCGCGTCGTTGCAAATCAAATTTGACGGTGGTGTTGACGTATTCTTGATGCGTTTTTTCTCCGCTTGCATACGGCACTAACCAGTCAATCGCCACCGTCAAAGTCACGCCATTATCAGCGCGCAAAGTGAGCCAATCTTGCCCCATTGTGTTGGCGGCCATCGCAGCGCGAACTAGCGGTTCTAAGTTATACACCACGTAATGCAGGGCATCGCGCTCTTCAAAATCAATGCTGGTTCCGTCGGGGTGCAGATTTTGATTTAACTGTTTTATAAATTGCCAACGTGCCGCATCCAATAAGCGCTGGTCACCTAACGCTGCTGCCGACATCGTTGCGATTTTGATGCGGTGGCTTTGCCAATTATTGATCCAGGTGTTTTTCCCGGGCTTGGAATAATGCTGCATTTGATCTAAATAGCCGGTGGCAAAACGGTGCAACAAAGCAGCGACTTTGTCGCGCGTGGCTTGCGGTAAATCAGCTTGGATCAACGCGAAAGCGTCAATGATGGTGTCAAAATCGGTTTCATCAATTGGGTTAAAACTCGGTTGATAAATCGTCGCCCAAGCATCCAATATTGGAGCTAATTGGTTCAAGACACGTTGATCTTTGTTAGCGCGCCAAAGCAAGGCCAAATTACGAATTAACGGAAAGTCTTTTTTAGCCTCAATACTTTGGTCCCAAATTCCTTGGTGCGGCAAGGTGCCCTCGGTGTGAAGGCGAGCGATCGCGCGTGGTTGCGATGTTTCTGCCAAACGCTTATCGACGTCGCGCTGCAACGCTTGAATCGCCGCAGTTGGCGCTGGGTCCGCATTACACCACGATGCCGCCTGCGCGCTGTAAATCACACCAATCATAAGCAGAATAAACAAGCTACTTTTGCGTAGAGCAAAACTACCTTGCAGAGAAAAATAGGCTTGCATAATTAGCGCAGCTCCAATTATTCACCCAAATATGCCGCTTGGACTTTGGGGTCAGTTAGCATCGATTGGGCGTCGCCGCTGATAGTGATCAAACCCGATTCCATCACATAACCGCGATTTGCTGCTTGCAATGCTAATTTGGCGTTTTGCTCAACCAATAAAATCGGTACGCCTTGCTTAGACACATCACGAATCACCTCAAAAATCTTTTCCACCATAATCGGTGACAAGCCCATCGAAGGTTCATCCAACAACAATAACTTGGGATGACTCATCAACGCGCGCGCCATGGCCAGCATCTGCTGCTCGCCGCCGGATAAGGTACCTGCCAATTGCGCAGCGCGTTCTTTTAGGCGCGGGAAAACGCTAAACCATTTTTCAATATCGGCCTCTATGTCGGCTTTATCGTTGCGGATAAACGCGCCCATCATTAAGTTTTCATGGATGCTCATGCGGGTAAATACGCCCCGCCCTTCGGGCACCATCGCCAAGCCTTGGTGAATTAATTGATGCGCTGGCACGCCAGCGAGCGTTTTATCGAAGTACTCAATACGACCTTCCATTTTTCCCGAAGGCAGCGTTCCGGTGATCGCTTTTAAAGTCGTGGTTTTACCCGCGCCATTGGCGCCAATCAAGGTGATCAATTCGCCTTGATTAACTTCCAGATCAATTCCTTTGACGGCTTTGATTCCGCCATACGCCACTTTAAGGCCGCTAATTTTTAATACTGACTGACTCATTAATGAGCACCTCCTAAATAGGCCTCAATGACGGCGGGATTTTTTTGTATTTCAGCAGGCAGACCTTCGGCAATTGGTTTGCCGTAATCGAGCACCGTTAAGCGGTCGCACAAACCCATCATTAATTTGACGTCATGTTCGATCAGTAAAATGGTTTTACCTTCGGCTTGGATTTTGACTAGTAATTCACGCAGGGCTAATTTCTCGGTGGCGTTCATTCCGGCAGCCGGTTCATCCAACGCCAATAATTGCGGATCGGTTGCTAAAGCGCGGGCAATTTCCAAGCGCCGCTGATCGCCGTAGGATAAAAATTTAGACGTGCGTCCAGCAAATTGGCCGATGCCGACAAAATCCAATAACTCTTGCGCACGCTGACGAATTTCTTGCTCTTCACGACGCGCAGCCGGATGTCGGAAAATCGCGCCGAATACACCTTGGCGCGTGCGCACATGGCGACCGACCATGACGTTTTCTAGTGCCGTCATTTCGCCAAACAAGCGAATGTTTTGAAAAGTACGCGCAATCCCGACTTTAGCCACTTCATGCGGAGCGGAAGGCGAATAGGCTTTGCCCGCCAATTCAAACTTACCAGAATCAGGTTGATACAAGCCGGTAATGACATTAAACAAGGTGGTCTTGCCCGCACCGTTCGGCCCGATTAAGCCGTAAATATCGCCTTGTTTAATTTGAATACTGACGTTTGATAAGGCTTGCAAACCGCCAAAACTTTTGTTGACGTCTTCGATGTTCAACATAATTTGTGCACTCATGTTGTTGGGCTCCTTAGGCTGTTGCGCTGGTTTGGTCAGACTTAAGCGCTGGCGCTTCCTCAGCATCCATTCGGTCTTCGTGCTTGGGCGCAGGCCACAAACCAGAAGGACGATTGAGCATAATCAACACCATCGCTAAACCGTATAACAACTGACGCAATACCTCGGCTTCGACCAGCACTTTGCCAAATAAAGTCATTTGAATTGGCTCCACCACATGACGCAATACTTCTGGCAGCGCAGCTAAGAGCGCGCCACCTAAAATGACGCCGGGAATATGACCGATCCCGCCTAAAACCACCATCGCCAAGACCGCGATCGATTCTTCTAAAGAAAACGATTCAGGTGACACAAAACCTTGAAACGCGGCGAACATGGCGCCAGCAACTCCGGCAAACGACGCGCCCATGGAGAAAGCCAATAATTTCACATTGCGCGTGTTAATCCCCATCGCCTTGGCCGCCACTTCATCTTCACGAATCGCCACCCAAGCGCGACCCAAGCGCGAATGCTGCAAGCGCGCCGTGACAAAAACAATCACCACGCACAACATCAGGAACAGGAAATAGTAAGCGTTGACCGAAGGCATAGAAAAATTACCGATAAACACCGTCGCTCGGGAGCCTTCTTCACCAGCTAAAGACAAGCCAAAAACGCGGATCGGATCGATCATATTAATGCCTTGTGGACCATTGGTGATATTGACTGGTGCATTCAAATTATTCATAAAAATTCGAATAATTTCACCGAAACCTAAGGTCACAATAGCCAGATAATCGCCGCGCAATTTCAAGGTTGGCGCACCCAATAACGCACCGAACAAACCAGCCAATGCGGCACCGAGCGGCACGATTACCCAAACCGACAAATGAATCCCGTTTTGGACAATTTCTGGCCCGCAAACACGAACCAAAAATTCGCCTACGTCAGGGTAGGTATTGATAAACGATTCCAACACAGCAGCAAATTGAGGCGACGCCAGCAAGGCGGTCATGTATGCACCAACTGCATAGAACGCGATGTAGCCCAAATCCAGCAAGCCGGCAAAACCGACCACAATGTTTAAGCCCAAAGCCAGCATGATGTAGAGCAGCGCCATATCGACAATCCGCACCCACGAATTGCCAAAATTAGCCGCGACAAATGGGAAGACCAACAACGCAACGGCGAACAGCACATAACTGGACAAGGCGCGGGTTGGATTTTTTTTCATATCAAATAGCGACATGCAAGCCTCCTTAAGCGCGGTCCGCAACACGTTCACCCATGATGCCGGAGGGACGCACTGTCAGAACAATAATCAATACCACGAAGGCGAAAATATCTTGGTAATTACTACCCAACATGCCGCCCGTCAGGTCGCCGATATAGCCCGCGCCGAAGCTCTCGATCAATCCCAAGATAATCCCACCGGCCATCGCACCGTAAATGTTACCGATACCGCCTAACACCGCAGCACAAAAGGCTTTTAAGCCAGGCATAAATCCCATCGAGAATTGCGCGGAGGAGTAATTCGCGCCCCACATTACGCCAGCTATTGCCGCCAGCAATGCGCCGATGGCAAACGTCGCGACGATGACTTTATTGGTGTCCACGCCCATCAAGCCAGCAACGCGCGGATTCTCAGCAGTGGCACGCATGGCGCGACCGAGTTTGGTTTTTTCGACCAATAAAACCAAACCAAACATGGCGGCGGTAGCCATGACTAATAGCATTGCTTGGGTAGGAGAAATCACCGCACCACCAATCTCGATTGGGTCAGACGAGAGCACTTGCGGGAATGAAATCGGGCTGCGACCCCAGATCATCATGGCGAACGTTTTTAATAAAATGGACACGCCAATCGCGGTAATCAACGGTGCCAAGCGCGGTGCATTCCGCAGGCGGCGATACGCGACGCGCTCAATAATCACATTGACCAATATACAAACCGGAATCGCACCAACAATGGCAATGAGCAGTTTGACGATACCGGGTAAATCGGGCGCGAAGGTGTTGAGCAAATTAATGATCGTCAGCCCGACCATCGCACCGATCATCAACACATCACCGTGCGCGAAGTTAATCAAATTCAGCACGCCATAAACCATCGTGTAACCGAGCGCGATCAGTGCATAGACGCTGCCCAAGACCAAGCTATTGATGATTTGCTGGATAAAAGTATCCATATTGTCTCTTCTCTCTTCTGGTTAACTAATCAGGTAAAGCCCATATTAAAACGGCACTCATTTTTCAATGGAGTGCCGATTCAGTGGCAATACGTTGTCGTGCTTAATGGAATCTTCAATGGCAAGTTAGTTCGTTATGGTGAGTGATTATACGGTGAATCCGTGCAGCAACAAATGGAATCACGCACCAATTTCGCTCGGCAAAATGCGCTTTGCCTGCGACGTTAGCGAGGTAAGCAAAAATTATTCCCATTGAGCAGAGCTAACACCATCGGACGCGGTTTGAACTTGCTTGCGGTGACTGAATTGAGCTTAGTTGATTGAGCTTAGTTGATTGAATTCGAGCAGAAAGGACGAAGCGAAGCGCGAAGTGATGCGAAGGCCAGAACTACATCCGACCAGAGAGCGGTTTATGCTAAAGAAGCGGCCTGTCAATGGCAGGAATTCGGTTCAAGCGTGGCACGGTGGCCGTTCTGCGTCGAACCACCAAGGCGCCCACGAAGGACGCCCCCAGCGGTAATCAGGCAAACTGGGTTGAGAAAAACTGTTTACAGCCCTTTAGGCAATGGAAAAGCGACGTGTTCTTCCACGCCATCCAACACGCGCACGCTTTTCGCGCCCAAGGTTTTGAGCGCATCAATAACTTCTTGCACCAAGACTTCCGGCGCTGATGCGCCAGCGGTGACACCGATGCGCTGGCAATCTTTAAGCCAATTAGGATCAATTTGTTTGGCGTTATCGACCATGTAGGCCGCCGTACCTTTTTTCTCGGCTACTTCGCGCAAGCGGTTGGAATTGGAACTGTTCGGGCTTCCCACAACAATTACGGCATCGACTTGCGGGGCCATGAATTTGACCGCTTCTTGACGATTGGTGGTGGCGTAGCAAATATCGGTTTTTTTCGGTTCCGCAATCGATGGAAACTTGCGCTTTAACGCGGCGATGATATCGGCGGTATCGTCCACCGACAACGTTGTTTGCGATACGTAGGCCAACATCTCGGGCGATTTAACTGCTAACTTTTCTACGTCTTCCGCGGTTTCGACCAGATACATGCCTTCGTCGGCTTGCCCCATCGTACCTTCGACTTCGGGATGACCTTCGTGCCCAATCATGATAATTTCACGCCCTTCGCGGCGCATTTTGGTGACTTCTACATGGACTTTGGTCACTAACGGGCAGGTCGCATCGAAAATGGTTAAACCACGCTCGGCTGCCTCTTTGCGTACTTCCAAGGACACGCCATGCGCTGAAAAAATCACGGTATTTCCAGCCGGAACGTCGGCCAATTCTTCAATAAACACCGCGCCCTTATTGCGTAAATCACTGACCACATACGCGTTATGCACGATTTCATGGCGCACATAAATTGGCGCACCAAATTGCTTTAAAGCGCGTTCAACGATTTCAATTGCGCGGTCAACGCCGGCGCAAAAACCGCGCGGCTGGGCTAATAAAATTTCTTTATCCATGTTCATTATTGAAGAGTAAAAACGTAAGGAATAACGCAGGGTTACAGTATGCCGATGATGCGCACTTCAAAAATCACGTCTTGTCCGGCCAACGGATGATTGAAATCAAATAAGCCCGATTCGGCATCAATACTGCGCAATACGCCTGCAAATTTACCGCCCGATGGAGCATAAAACTCGACCAAATCACCGACCACATATTCTTCGCCCATGGCGGAATTTTCTTGCAATGTCGCGCGCGAAACGTGTTGGATTAAATCAGGATTGCGTGGGCCATAAGCTTGTTCTGGTGGCAGCTCAAAAGTTTGATGCGCGCCTTCGGCCAAGCCAATTAATTTATCTTCCATCGCCGGAGCCAATTGCCCCATCCCGAGCTGCAACGTGGCGGGATTCTCTTTAAAGGTGCTAATAATTTCCGTGCCATCTTTGGCGGCCAGTCGGTAATGCAAAGTCAAATAAGAATTTGGTTTAACGACGGGAACTGAATTCTGGGTTGATTGTGTTGTCATAAATTATACAAATCGGCGAGCAAATGAAAGTAAGCCGACATTGTACATTGCAGCGCGGATTCGTATTTCCCCAATCTGCGCCTCAAACTCACTTTTTTGATCTAGGATGATTTATGTCCATCACTGACTGGCCCGAAGACCAGCGCCCGCGCGAACGTCTCATCAAACTTGGGGCGGCGGCGCTGTCGGACGCCGAATTGCTAGCCGTTTTTTTGCGCGTTGGGGTAAAAGGCAAAAGCGCCGTTGAATTAGGCCACGAAATGCTCAGCCATTTTGGCTCGCTGCAAGGCTTGTTCTCGGCTCCAATGGGAAGTTTTTCCTTAATTCACGGACTCGGACCAGCCAAATATGCCCAGTTGCAAGCCGTATTAGAACTCGCCAACCGCGCTCTAGCCGAACAGCTTAAAGAAAACTGCACACTCAATTCTCCCCAAGCGGTAAAACACTATTTGCAGCTTTTAATCGGCAATAAGTCGTTTGAAACTTTTGTAGTGTTGTTTTTAGACGTTAAAAATCGCTTAATCCAGAGCGAGGAACTATTTCGCGGCAGCCTAACTCGCGCCAGCGTTTATCCGCGTGAAATTGTAAAACGCGCCCTGCACCACAACTGCGCCGCGGTAATCCTGGCGCACAACCATCCTTCGGGCCACACCGAGCCCAGCAGCTCCGATATTGAACTCACCAACGAGCTTAAGAAGGCGCTGAGCTTGGTCGAGATCAAGGTCTTAGATCACATTGTGGTCGCGGGCAACCGGGCACATTCCTTTGCCGAACATGGCTTGATCTAAGTTATGTTTCTGCAACGACTTATAATTGTTAAATTTACCGAACATAAAAGACACAATTAATTTCAGCAAGTCGTTGATATTTCATCAGATTTTAGATATACTTTCGTTTTTTCCAATTTCGGAAAACTTTTAAGGAGTGTGCCATGGCTCGTGTATGCCAAGTCACTGGGAAAGGGCCGATGGTCGGCAATAACGTTTCTCATGCAAATAACAAAACAAAACGCCGCTTTTTGCCTAACTTGCAAAATCGTCGTTTCTTCGTGGAATCTGAAAATCGTTGGGTTTCTTTACGTTTATCAAACGCTGGCTTACGCATCATCGACAAAATCGGTATCGATGCTGTATTAAGTGATTTACGCGCCCGTGGCGAAAAAGTCTAAGCGAACTATTTTAGGAAAATATCATGGCTAAATCAGGGCGTGACAAAATCAAATTAGAATCGACTGCAGGTACAGGTCATTTCTACACAACATCAAAAAACAAGCGCAGCATGCCTGAAAAAATGGAGATCATGAAGTTTGATCCCAAGGCACGTAAGCATGTTATCTACAAAGAAACCAAAATTAAATAATTGGCTATTTGCTAGTGATGCACAAGAAACCGCTTTTAAGCGGTTTTTTTGTGTCCGCGTAGTTTGCAGCCACCACCAAGCAATACTCAAATCACCCCACCGCGCAACAACATCAGGCGCTAATCACATCTTCCGTCCAATTTTCCAATTCGCAGTCCATTTAAAATACAAAGCTTTCGAGCTAAATTAACATTTTTGCGCACGATTTTTTAACCTAATGTTTACAGAGGGATTCCTGTTGAAATAAGTTAACTACAGAAGGCTAACATCATGAATATGTTACGAAGCTTGCGCCTGTCTCATCGATTAGCCGTTTTAATCGCCCTTTTTTCAGCAGGTTTCATTGTGTACGGAGTCTGGTCTTTCAAAATCCTCAACGACCTCAAAGTCACCGGTCCGGTGTATCAAAAAATCATTGCAGGAAAAGATTTAATTGGCGATGTGCTGCCGCCGCCCGAATACATATTGGAATCCTATTTAGTGAGCTTCCAACTCCTATCGACCGACGATAAGGCCGAACAAGACAAGCTGATTGAACATTTTAAAGCGCTCAAAACCGAGTTTGACACGCGCCACGATTATTGGGCCAAAGCGGGTTTAGATCCCGATATTGCCGAAGCGCTGTTAAAAGCTTCGAGCGAACCAGCAGTGGCTTTTTACAATACGGCGTTGACAGAATTCATTCCCGCTGTCCAACGACAGGACAACGAGGGCAAGTCGGCCGCCATGCTCAAAATGAAAAAAAGTTATGAAACCCATTTAGCGGCGATTAATCGACTGGTCGACATTACCAACAAGCGATCAGAAGAAGTCGAGTCCCAATCCGCAAACCAAGTCATTTCATCCAGTTTTCATTTAGCCATTATTCTCACGATCTCACTTGGTTTAGGAGTCGCCGGCGCCATCATCATCACCAAAAGCATAGTTACACCATTAAACGAGGCAATCCACATTGCCCATGTGGTGGCTTCTGGCGATCTAACCGGCAACATCGTGAGCGAATTCACGGATGAGCCAGGCCAATTGTTGGGCGCCATGCAAAAAATGAGTGACAGCTTGTCCGAAGCAATCGGGCAAGTACAAGTCAGCACGGAGACGATCTCCTTAGCCTCTAAAGAAATCGCGGCTGGCAACATGAATTTATCGGCGCGCACGGAAGCGCAAGCGAGCTCGTTAGAAGAAACGGCCGCATCGATGGAGCAACTCACCTCCACCGTCAAACATAATTCCGATAACGCCATCCAAGCCAACAAACTCGCTCAAGCCGCGTCCGAAGTAGCTGTCCGTGGCGGGGCCGTGGTATCCGAAGTGGTCAGCACCATGGGAACGATTAACGAATCGGCCAGAAAAATTGTCGACATTATCAGCGTCATCGACGGCATCGCCTTTCAGACTAATATTTTGGCCTTAAATGCGGCGGTCGAAGCAGCGCGGGCTGGGGAGCAAGGGCGCGGTTTTGCAGTCGTGGCGGCTGAAGTGCGTAATCTTGCACAACGTTCTGCCGCTGCCGCAAAAGAAATTAAGGAATTAATCGGCAACTCTGTTTCCAACGTGGACGCCGGAAGTAAGCTAGTCAATGAAGCCGGCTCAACCATGACCGAAGTGGTTGAGAGCATACGCCGCGTAACCGAAATCATGGCTGAGATTACGTCAGCCAGCCAAGAGCAATTTCAGGGCATCAGCCAAGTGAATCAAGCGGTGGTCGAAATGGACAACGTCACTCAACAAAATTCCGCCTTGGTAGAAGAAGCGGCAGCCGCTGCCAGCGCACTTGAAGAGCAAACTGTGCAATTACGCGAGGTTGCCAAGACATTTAAATTGCGCATGGCTTAGGCCGAGCCCTACGCCCAAAATTGGGGCATTGTTGTGCTTACTGGGCTTGCCAAATGTAGTGGCTTCAACGCTGCTCCACGAGGTCTAAAAGTCGCCTGATAAGCAATCGGTATTTTTGCTCTGACGTATCGGCCAAGGCTAGTTCACGCGAAGACCGCGTATCGTCATAGGGGATAGGCTGCGCAAATTGGCTAACGGTTAAATCCCATTTCCGACCATCAATCGCATTATAAAAATGCGTTCCGCCAATGGTCTTTGTGGACAAAATTTCCCCGCCAAAATAATCCTGCACCACCAACGACGTGACGCTACAGTGGTTTTGCGCTGGGTTACTGGCCGACCAGCCATTCGATGGGCTGGCCGTATCCGCAGCCCACACTTGGGCGATCAGGCGATACAAGTCAACCGGGGTCGATACATTTGCTAAGGCGCGAGTTGGCGTGATTTGTTGCGACATCTAAATTTACCCTTTCAACATTAATTCTCTAGCCTGTGTAGCGAGCGTGCATAAAAAAAGCACCTAACAAGGTGCTTTTTTTCATTTAGGCTAATTCATCGCTTAAGCGTAACGACGCAATCTAAACGCGAATTCTTCCAAGGCTTGAATTCCCGATGCTTCCGCACGTGAACACCAATCTTGCAGCTTCTGAACTAACTGTTCACGCGTATCGCTGGAACGTTCCCAAATCACATTCAATTCGACGCGCATTTCGTGCATGGTTTTCAATGCTTTGCTGTGTGCGAACAATTCTTTTAACTGCTGCAAATCAACGGCTTGCAATTTAGCTGGGTCGCTGCGCATGAGCTTTTTGCTCGATGCTAAAAAGTCGGCTTCTAATTTGGCTTTATCGCGTAAATGCGCAAGTTCAGCACGCCACATTTTTTTGATCGATTTACTGTACTTCGCCATCACTTCGTAACGGTTAGCGATCACGGATTGCAAAGTAACTTGATCGACTTCCGCTTTAACCGCCACCAATTTTGGCTCTGGAGCGACTTTCTTCACCTTTGCTAAGCCAACCGATTGCATGATTTGGATATAAACCCAACCAATGTCGAATTCGTACCATTTGGTCGAAAACTTGGCTGATGTACCAAATGTATGGTGGTTGTTGTGCAATTCTTCGCCGCCGATCAAGATTCCGATAGGCAAAATGTTGGTCGAAGCATCAGCACAATCGTAATTGCGGTAACCCCAGTAGTGACCAATACCATTGATAATCCCAGCCGCATTGACCGGAATCCACAACATTTGTACTGCCCAAACGGTGATACCGATCGCGCCAAACAATGCGAAGTCGATGATCAACATCAACGCAACACCTTGCCAGCTAAAGCGCGTGTACAAATTGCGTTCGATCCAGTCATCTGGGGTGCCATGACCGTACTTGATCATGGTTTCTTTGTTTTTGGATTCAGCGCGATATAACTCAGCGCCTTGCCAGAATACTTTTTTGATGCCGCGCGTCACTGGGCTATGCGGATCTTCTTCCGTTTCGCATTTAGCGTGATGCTTGCGGTGGATAGAAGCCCATTCTTTGGTGACTTGACCAGTTGTCAGCCACAACCAAAAGCGGAAGAAGTGACTTGGGATTGCATGCAAATCCAATGCGCGATGCGCTTGGCAACGGTGCAAGAAAATCGTCACGCTCACGATCGTGATGTGGGTAACAATCATCGTAAAGATGAATACTTCCCAGCCCGATGCGCGGGTTAAACCGTTGGCTAAAAAATCCAATGTTGCGGCAATAAAATTACTCAAAATATATCAACTCCTGTTAATAAGATGTCTTTGTGGCTTATCGCTGCACAATTAAATGATTTGAAGAAAATTACCTCAGGCCTCATTTAATGCAAATTAATTACTACTCTGCCACTATTTTATTTTTAGCTGGTCGGTATTGTACTCGAAATCACCCCTCTAAAACGGGTTTGGGGCTTGGTTCAGATCAAACATTGGTTAAACAATTCGCGCCGAACTACTTCACAGTTTAGTTCTATGCAGCAATAAATACCACTTAAATTGCTGGGTCAGCGTTCGATTTACTTGCACTAACAGAAACTAATTCAGCGGCATTCAAAATACGTACTTCGGATTGCGGATAAGGAACTTCAATCTTTTGTTCTTGCAACACTTTCCAGATCGCCCGATTTACTTGAGAGAGCACGCCCATTTTGCCGTTTTCGGGATCGTTAATCCAAAAGCCGATGCGCAAATCCAAGCCGCTCGCACCAAAACTAATCAAATTGGCAGATGGCTCAGATTTTGTTGACACCCGCTCAACAGTTTTGGTTGCTGATACCAATTGCGGCAATAACGCTTCAATGTCGGTGTTGTATGCCACCGACACATCGGTGCTCATCCACACCGAACGATCGGTCAGGGACAGATTTTGCACTGGTGACGAGACAAGCATTTCGTTAGGAATTACTGACTCAACGCCATCCAAGCCTTTTAACACGGTGTAGCGCGTGTTGATTTGGCTGACTTTGCCGCTGTATTTATCGACTGTAATCAAATCGTCAATCGACAAACTACGATCCAACAAAATAATGAATCCCGAGACGTAGTTGCTGGCAATTTTTTGCAGCCCAAGCCCCAAACCCACACCTAATGCGCCACTAAATACGGATAAAACCGTTAAATCGATTCCGACTAAAGACAAGCTGATCAATACCGCAAACAAGATTAACAAGCTGCGTCCAAGTCGACTCAACACTGTGCGCAATGAACTGTGAATGGAGCCCATTTTCATTAAACGCTTATCCAACGCCGCGCTCGCCCAAAGGGCCAATAAAACGGTAATCACCACCGATATTAGGCCCTGCAAAATTTCTAAGATAGATAGTTTGCTGCGCCCGATAGCCAGCGTATTGGTGTCTAAGAAGTCAATCACATCCGTTAAAACGTCGGTGTAATACATTATGGCGATAATCCACACGCCGCTGGAAAAGGTCTTTTCCATCCATAAATGCGCGCCAGTGACATCAACGCTTTTGGCAAAAATGCGACGCGACAAATAAATCCCGAACCGTATTAATGCCAGCGAGCCAAAAATCGGAATCAATAACGACAACAAATAAACATGCTGCCACTTCAATAAAATCTGCTTCCCGATAAATAACAGAAACCAAAATATCGCCGGGAACAAAATCCGCGAAAAAGAACGCGCCGCATACACGTCTTCGGGCGAGTTGGATTCATCAATCGGGAAACGACGTTGCAGTATTTTTTTAACAAAATGGGTCAGCAACACGCACAGCACGACAACAGCGATCTGCCACCACACGCGGGTTTCGTGCAGGTCTGACCAAAAATCGGTTAAGAGATTAATTAACATCGCTACTTCCAACAAAATGAAAACGGGAGTTCGGGCTGACGCTGCATCAGCCGTTTGATCATCAACTAGACTTTTTACGCTGGAACGCCGCTGCGAAGAAACCGTCGGTTTGGTGCAGTTCAGGTGACAATTTCAGATATTGATCCATCGCCAGGTCGACCTTTTGTTCCGCCAATACTTCGCTCATTGGCAGTAATTCAAAATCGGCATGGGTGGCTAAAAATTGCTCTGCGATGGCTTCGTTTTCTTCGCGCAAAATACTGCACGTCGCATACACCAAGCGACCGCCCGCTTTCACCAAACGCGCTGCGCTATCTAAAATTGCCGCTTGTTTTTCATTGAGTTCGGCAATTGCGCTTGGCTGAGTGCGCCATTTCACGTCAGGATTGCGACGCAAAGTACCTAAGCCGCTGCAAGGCGCATCGACTAAAACCCGATCCAATTTGCCTGCCAAACGTTTAATCTTAGCGTCACGTTCATGCGCGATTAACACTGGATGCACATTCGATAATCCGCTGCGGGCCAAACGCGGTTTGAGTTTGGCTAAACGCTTTTCAGAAATATCGAATGCGTACAAGCGCCCGGTGTTACGCATTGCGGCACCTAGTGCTAAGGTTTTGCCGCCCGCACCAGCACAGAAATCGACCACCATTTCACCGCGCTTAGCACCGACGATTTGAGCTAACAATTGACTGCCTTCGTCCTGGACTTCGATTGCGCCGCTTTTAAATAAGGGTAAATTTTGCAGTGAAGGCTTTTTCAAAATCCGCAAACCGTCTGGCGCAAACGGTGTTGGTTCGGCTTGAATTGGCGCCAGCGCTAATTCAGCTTGTACCGCGGCGCGGTCGGTTTTCATACTATTGACGCGCAAGTCTAACGGCGCAGGCAAATTGGTCGCTTTTGAGAAAGCTAACATGCCTTCTTCGCCTAATTGCTCCGTGAGTTTTTTCAGCAACCATTCTGGCAAATTGACGCGCAGCTCGAGCGGCAAATGGGTGCGATCAATTTCCATCACACGGGTTAGCCATTCAGTTTCTTGTTCGCTTAAACCGCCTAAGGAATCAACCCCAACTCCGTCGGCCAGCGCCAATAACGCCATACGACGAATCAACGCACCGCTGCCCGATTCCGAAAAACTGGTGTACACCGCTTTGTTACGCAGCAAGCCGTAAATGCTCTCGGCAATCACGCCCCGTTCACGTGCGCCCAACCGAGTGTGGTCACGAAAATAACGTGACAAAGTGTTGTCGGCGGGAGCAGTAAAACGCAAAACTTCGCGTAAAACTTCTTCCGTGTGACCAATGATGGCGGGAGGTAAGCGCATGACATTCTTTCTTTAATGGGTACAAATTGCTACTTGATTGGTAATCGAGTTATATGGGTTTTGCTCAAGGAATGGAGTCATTCGCTCAAAAAACTAAAACCCACACAGGTCGTGAAAATTAAAACTACTGAGATTGAAAAATCGGGATATTGCTGGACATTTAAAGCGCGCTTGAACAGCTTGCCGACAACATTGAGAATAGTAGGCGACGATAGGTTTAATTCAATCGCCAATTAACTATTTTGCGCTCGCCATTTGCCGCAAACCCTACACAGGCGCAACCAACTCAGTGTTGATCGCGCAGATTTATTGTGCCGTCAATAATTTGCTTGATCACGCTTGGGTACAGCACATGTTCTTGCTCTAATACCCGTGCCGCCAAGCTTTCTTCGTTGTCGCCAGCAATAACGGGAATCCTTGCCTGACCCAAAATCGGGCCGTGATCTAACTCAGGTGTGACCACATGCACCGTCGCGCCGTGTTCACTCACGGCGGCCTGTAATGCTTGGCGATGCGTGTGTAATCCGGTGAAATTCGGCAGCAAAGACGGATGAATGTTAATCATTCGGCCAGCATAATGCTGTACAAATTCCGGCGTCAGAATTCGCATGAAGCCAGCAAGCACGACCAAATCAGGCGCGAATTGATCAATCTGTGCCTGCAATGCGGCATCAAATTCGGACCGAGTCGAATACTGTTTATTGGATACAACAGCGGTTGGAATTCCCTGCTGTTCGGCAAAGGCTAAACCTTCTGCTTCTTGCCGGTTACTGATGACGGCGGTGATGCGTGCGTCCCAGTGTTGCGATGTTGCTGCGGCGACTATCGCCTGCATGTTGCTACCACGACCTGAAATCAAAATAACGATATTTTTCATCGCAGTATTGTACAGCATCTGGACTTCGCCAAAATAGCTAAAAGCCAAGAATTAGCCCGAAAGCGGCAAAGTTTACCTAGAAAATTAACGGCATGACATGCATTTATTGCACCAAAAATGCGTTAAAAGCGATTATGAAGCGGCGATCGAAATAACATCCGCTCTGCGTAATGTTTAGGCAAATGAATAAAACACCCGGAACGGAACGTGTTTCTTTTCCCAAAAATCGGCGGCATCCCGAAACACATCCAACAAGGTTTCGCGCGCTTCTTTATCGAACTCCTGCGACATGGCAATCTGCTCCAACACCACCACAAAGCCGGGCTGAGTGCCCGATTTGTGCAGCGAACCAGTTAAGCAATCATAGAGCGCGTCAAAATTTTCACCGAAATAATCCGGAAAATAAAATCCTTTCGCAATGGCGGCTAACACTGCCGCTTTGGTGCCAGCGTGCGCGCAATTCGCAACTAAAAAATGCTGCCCCAAGCGCACTGCTTCAGCCTGCAAATCAGCGCTGCGAAATGCTCGAATCGATTGAACACTGTTAGCGCGCACGGTACTGAATAAACTCACATTGACTCCCATTAGATAAGGCTGCGGTTATTAACATTGATTAACGCTCAATACGTTTAAAGCTGCGGTAATGGTCGCTGGTGTAATACATTTCGTCCGAATATTGCGGCGCGCCACCAACAATGATGCGTTGCGCTCCGCGATTACGTGCCCCTGCAGTTGGCACGGTGTACTCGTGGTAATAACCACGCTTTTGTTTGGGCAAAATTCGCTCGTAATTGCCGAACACGACACCATCTTTTTCATACGGAAAGGGGCCGTTCTGTTTAATCAACCGTACCGTTTCTTGCGCCGACGACGGTAACTCGTTCCAGCGAATTGTCCCGACCGAGTTATCAAATTGAGCCAAACTAATTGGGCTAAACGAAAGCAAACCTAACAAGAGCGACAGCAAAATAGCTTGGGGAATTTTTTTCATTATTGGACCTAATTATTGATTTACAACGGACTTGGCTTGATTAGAAAGCGCAGCAATGTCTTCTTTAAAAAAGGCTAATACTTCGTCTTTTTTTGCCAGCGTATCAGTCATCCCGAGCGTCATTAATTCATTGGTAAAACTGGCTTCAAATAATAGATACGAGGCCAAGGCCGAACCACGCGCCTCAGTCGCGCCGATGCCGCCTAACATCACGCGGATCGGGGCAGGCAAACTTTGAATATGGCGCGAGGCGATTTCATCCACGCGCTCGGAAGGCGCAATGACCAACGTTTCAATCGGACGCAGGCCGCTCTGATTGCGGTATTGCTCGGGCAACAGCGATAAAGTTTTATTGATTCGATCTAGCCGCTCAATGTCCACCGCCAAACTATCTAAAAAAATACTCGACATGGCGTGACCGGCAATTTGCGCGATGCTTGGATAAGCAATCTGCTGCGGTAAAGCGCGTTTCGCTTCCGACATGCGCCCTGCGCCGACAATCAGAATTTTCTTCGCGCCTAAATGAATTGCCGGAGAAATAGGAGCGAGTTGACGCATCGAGCCATCGCCGCAATATTCCAAACCACCCGCCCAATTCAATGGGATCGACGGAAAGATAAATGGAATGGCGGATGACGCTAACAAATGCTGAACCGTAATAAAATCGCGTTGCGCTAGGCGCTGCGAGCGCACCCAAGGTTCAATGTCGGCGAGCGTTTGATAAAACGTTAAATGCATCCCGGTGGTGTATGACGACGCGGTGATAGCCAAAGCGTCGAGCGACCCCGAAGCCAAGCCGGCATCCAAGCCAGAAAAATCCAACATCCGATTCAATAATTCCGCCAAGGGCGAATTATCGAACAAAGAATCAGGCGGCTTCCTAATCCAGCGCCGAAGCATCCAACCAACGGACAAGAGCGTTATCCACTTCGCTCCTGAACGCGCCATCGCCAAGGAATCCGCGCGGTAGATATGATGCGCTTCCATCGACGACCAAACACGTTCCAAGCGGCGCAAACCCAAGCCGAAATTGTCTGCACTACAAGCTAATCCGGTTGCATTAATGGCGCCTGCCGAAGTGCCGCAAATGATGGGGAAAGGATTTTTATCGGCTGGCCAGCCTTGTGATTTAAGAAGATTTGCCACCGCACGCAACACGCCAACTTGATACGCAGCACGCGCGCCGCCGCCGGTTAGGATTAATCCTGTTTTAGTGTTATCCGTCATATCTTCATGTTAGGTGTAGAAGTGAAATGCACAAAAAATAACGCAGCCCATCTTTAGGATAGTCTGCGTTAGTTTAATATCCAACCTAACAATTGTCATGTTGCACAAACTGGCTTGGTTTGGCGCTTAGTCGACGCGATAAGAAATGCACCGAGAATCGCATTGCTACACGACACATCTTGTGCGCCGCACCATCACCAAGCGCGTCCTGCCACCGGCCTGTACACCGATTGATCCGATCGAAGTATTACTTCGGCTGCATACGGATCGCGCCATCCAAACGAATCGATTCACCGTTCAACATCATGTTTTCGATAATCGATTTCGCCAATTGGGCATATTCATCCGGCTTGCCCAAGCGCGACGGGAAAGGAACGCTTTTACCCAATGCGTCTTGCACTTCTTGCGGCATACCCAACAACATAGGCGTTTCAAAAATACCGGGCGCAATCGTCATGACGCGAATAGCATTGCGTGCCAGATCGCGCGCCATTGGCAAGGTCAAACCAACGACCGCCGCTTTGGAAGACGCATACGCTGCCTGGCCCATTTGACCGTCGAATGCCGCGACCGAAGCGGTATTAATCATCACGCCGCGTTCGCCTTGGCTAGTTGCTTCCGTTTTTGCCATCGCGTCAGCAGCCAAGCGACACATATTAAATGTGCCGATTAAATTGATGTTGACCGTGCGTTGAAACGCTTCCAACGAATGCGGGCCTTCTTTACCCACCGTTTTCATGGCTGGCGCAACACCGGCGCAATTAATCAAACCACGCAACGTGCCCAATCCGGTAGCCGCCGCAACGACCGCTTGTCCATCTGCTTCGGAGGTCACATCACAACGCACAAATTGTCCGCCTAATTCAGTTGCTAACTTTTCACCGGCGTCAACTTGCAAATCGGCGATGACTACTTTTCCGCCGTTCGCCGCGATCATTCGAGCGCTGGCTGCGCCCAAGCCAGAAGCGCCGCCGGTCACAATAAATACGTTATCTTGGATTTGCATACAGTTTTCCTTGAAAAGATGAGTTGACTGAATTGACGTTAACGCCAACGTAAAGCGCTATAATATCGCACCCCAACAATGCTGAAAAGAATTAATTGTTACCATCCAGCCAAGCACAAAGTAGCAACAGTTGTGACCAATGCTTCTGTACTACATGGCTTGCTTCCTAGTATTAATAATTACATCCTATACGAGAAAACAGCTATAAAAATTACATAGGTTCGGCTATCATAAAAAAAATTAGAATTTTGCATTTTAGAAACTTCAGCTTTACAGTCGTTTGGATTGGCGCATTAAAAATTTTTAACATTGGTTAGCGACAGCACCGTGTAATATTGAACTGCCCTTGGCACACTAAGCAGCAATCCGAATCACCCGCTATTTTTTAATCAACGACATGACATTTATCTCGATCCAAAACGCCTTCAATCAACTTTTTTCATCCGGCTCGAATGATGACGATCTCGTCAATTTCTTAGATGACGATGAAAGCATTGCCGACTTGGTTAGCATCAAACCTTGGAAAATTTTGGTGACAGATGACGATCAAACTGTGCATGATTCCACTGTTCTGGCGTTGAACGGAGTAAAAATCCACGGTCGTCCAATCCAATTTTTGCACGCATTTTCCGCCAGTGAAGGCCGCGAAATGTTGGTAGAAAACCCAGAGATCGCGTTGATTTTGCTCGACGTCGTAATGGAAACGGTGGATGCTGGATTTCGCTTAGTAGACGTTATTCGGGAAGAATTAAAACTCAAAGACCTGCGCATCGTGATTCGTACCGGCCAACCCGGCGGCGTGCACACCGCGCACGAAGCATATCGCGCCAGCGTCGATGCCTTTACCATCAAATCAAAAATCACACGTTCGGCTTTGATTGAAGTATTGGAAGAAATGTTAAAACCACCAGCGACTTTGCAATAAGACCTTGCTTGGCTTGCCAATAGCAGGCCGTCCAAAAATGAAAAGAGCGTTACCGATGTGCAAACCGGTAACGCTCTTTTTTTGTCCGAATTGCTTATTGCAAGACTATGCGGGCTAAATGTTTCAAAGCTTAATTTGAACTCAGCAAAATCTGCTGAACCCGCTGGCGCTGTTGTTCGTTGAACTGCACCGGCAAGGCACATAGCGCGGTTAAATGATCGTCAAAAGAATCGGCATTTTCGCGATTCTTTAACGCAGATTGCAAACCCTTAACCTGCATCTGCAAACGCTGCTGAGTCAACTCTGTTGGGCTAGGCAAGCCGGCAAGAATTTCTAACTTCAACAACAATTCATCCAACTGCACACCAACTGAAGCACGATCAACTTTAGTCGAATCGCGTCCATTTTTCAGCGCAGCCAACGCATTGCTAAAACGCTTTTGCACAGCTTTATTCAACTGCGCGCTGGAACCAATTAATTTACCGCCAGCTTGGTTTTTTTCTTCCCAATCCGCTTCCCACGCTGCTATTTGCGACTCACTCACTTCAAGTAAATCAATGGCTGATTCGACCTGCTGGCAAATCGCTATTTTGGCGTGCAACAATTCCAATTGGGCTTGCTTGGCGACCTTGTCCAACTCGGATAATTGCTGTTCCAGAGCGCTAACAGCGGCGTCAAAGCGCGTTTCCATACCGCGATTTTGAGCGGATAATTCTCGCCACTCTTGCTTGGCGGTTCGAAGGACAGCATTGATTTGTGCGCTAGAAGCAGATGGATTTTCGATTAACAACTGCTCTAACTTTTCACAACAAGCTTGTTTCTCATTGGCCTGTTGCTGGCGGCGCTGTTTTTGGCTATCCATGTTCGCTTTACGCTGCTCAAAAATAGCATCGCAAGCCGCACGGAATTGCTTCCATAAACGCTGTTCATCTTTACGCTCTAAAGGCAACGCCAACGCTTCTTGCTGCCATCGTTGCTGCGCTTGTTGGACTTTATCTGCGGCGTCTCTGTCACTGGCGACCAAATCAGCGACGCTGGCGATCAATTGTTCACGCACTTGCAGCGCTGCCTGACGCGCTTCGATTAATGGGCGTTCTAGAACTGCGAGTTTTTCGGTGAATTCGGATTCCAAACGGGATTTGTGTTTGCGATCCACCGCGCCAATTTTGCGCCACTCGATCTTGGCTTGCGCGACCAAACTTTGTAACGCTTTCCAATCGGGTGTGGCATTGCTTGTTTGCTCGTTGGCAGCAACGATTGCACCGTCCAAGGCAATTAATTGCGCTTGTGCGATGGCTAAATTCGCTTGCCGAATTTGCGCTTGCTCTTTAAAAAAAGCGTCGGCCACTTCGTATGCGCAGTTGCACGCTTGATCAAAGCGTTCCCAAATCGCGCGCGGTGCCGAGCCGCTGGTGCGGTCCAATTCCTTCCAACGTGCGCGCAGACCGCCGACTTGCTTAGCTAATTCTGGTGCGGCTAATTCTGAGTTAACTAATCCCTCGGCAACCTTGATCAATTCTTCACGCGACACATTGCCGCCCCATTTAGCCCAATCCAGCAACCGCATTAGCTCAGCGCGCAAGCCAACTAAACGGTTAGCCAGTTCGCCTTTGATTGGATTGCTGGCGGCGCGCAAACTTTTATCCAAATCCAGCGCTTGCTGCAAGCTGCCCTCTTCCAAGGCTTGCTCTAATGCAGCGATAGTCGCTTGATGATCAATCGCTGTTTTGAGAATAGTCTCATCGGTATTTTGCTTATCGGCTGGCACAGATTCGGACTTTTTGGCGTGCGACATTTTGGCGTTCGCAATAACATTGGTGGTCGCTAGTTTTGCCACCAAGGTCGCGTAATCGGCTTCCTGTTGTTCAACCAATTGAAGTTGATCTGGACTTAAGTTGGCGGCTGCGATGGTCCATGTTTTCCACTTAGCGCAAACTAGCTCCAAGGCTAATTCAGCGTCAGTTTCCCAAGCCAGCAAGGCTTCATTGCGTTCGTGCAGAACCCGCGCCACGGTGGCTTTGTTTTGTAGATGTGATTTGGCTTGAGTTAAATTTTGCTCCAACTGGACCGAATAATTTTTAGGCAAACTCACCAGCAGCGGATTGGTTTGAATCTGCTGCCATTGCTGCTCCAAATCAATCAACTGAGCTTGTTCAAGTTCAATCGGCTGCACCGACGAATTCGTATCTACCAGCGAACGCAAAGCCGAACTGATTTGCAAAGCCTGACGTTGCAATTCGAGCTGGGCATCCAATCGCGCGTCCAGCTCGGTTTTAATGTTCAACAAAGTCGCGCCGTATTCTCCCAGAGCGAGTCGCTCCTTATCCCATTCGGTTAATTGGTTCACCAGCACGATGGGATGGGCTAGCAATTCCGCGCCGCGTTGAGCGCAGGCGGCTGCTAGTTCAGTCATTTTTTGTGCTTTTTGTATGAGCGCGAGCTTTTCTTGGGCAAATTTACTCACGCGGCGGTCCGAATTACGCATCGCTTGGCTAACTTGCTCTAATGCTGCTTGGCTATGAATATGTTGCACCGCTTGAAACCGCGCATCGGCAAAGTCGGATTGCAAAATAAAAGCGAGCGCGGCGTCTTCTTGACCAGAGAACTGTTTAGCTTGATGTAACTGGGCTTCTTTTTCGGACTGTTTGTGGGCAAATTTAGCCGCGGCAATTGCGGTTTCGGCTTGTTCTTTTTGTTCTAAATGCAGTTGAGTTAATTCAGCAGCTTTGGCGGCGGTGCGTTTTTTAAAGAAGAAATCAAACATGGCGGCATGGTTAAAATAAATAAGAGCCAGCATCATAGCAAGCCTTGGCCCGCATTGGCTTCTGGCTTGGTGAATTAGACGAGTTTATTTAGCAAATTTAAAAGCCTTGTAGAAATCCCAACTCGGTTTTATCGGCAAGTCATATTTCGTAAGTCGATTAATTCACTATTTCAAGCATATTTCGGAGAAATAACTGGACACGGGATATACAGCTCGCATAGAATACCGTCTTTCGCGGCTGTAGCTCAGCTGGATAGAGTACTTGGCTACGAACCAAGGGGTCGTGGGTTCGATTCCTGCCAGCCGCACCAGTAATGTCGAAGGGTTACAAGTTTAGGCTTGTAACCCTTTTTGATTTTTGGCGATCATAGACCTTACCTTACCTCGCCAAGCCATCATTGCCATCCATTTCTAGTTTTATTCTCACGCTAGTCGTACCTCGCTATCTCATCATTGAGTTGGGTTATAAAGCGCCTCGATAGCGCAAGCACAACCAATTCGTGCTCAAACAAAGCGGCCATCAAACAAATCATTCGGTTACTTCGGAATCGACTATCTGAGCGGGATACATTCGATCAATTAAGGTATAGTTTCAAAAAAATGCCAAATTGCAACTTATAGGCCATGCACAGTTGTAATTGAATTAGTTTGATTCGACCAAAAGCCAGCATGCAACACTTCCCCGATTTCTGTATTGGACAGGATAAAAATGAGCTTACGATCAACCATTGATTTCATGTTGTACGACTGGCTGGACAGTGTCAGCCTTACCAACCGAAATCGCTTCATTGAACATAGCCGCGAAACGTTTGATGCCACGCTCGATATGTGCGAGCGCATTGCGCGGGAAAAATACGCGCCGTTTAATCGCTTGGTTGATATCCAAGAACCGCGCATCGAAGGTGATCGGGTTGTGTTACCCGAAGCTACTTATGAGGCGCATAAAGCGTATGCCGAATCCGGCATGCTGAGCGCGGCGCAAGATGCTGATATCGGCGGAATGCAACTTCCGCACAGTATCGAGGCCGCGGCAAATGCATTTTTTGCGTGCGCCTCAATCGGCATTAACAGCAGCATGCTAACCAGCAGCAACGCTAATCTGCTGATGGCGCACGGCTCACCCAAACAACAAGAAGTATTTGCGCGCCAAGAATATGCAGGGCGTTGGAGCGGCACGATGTGTTTGTCTGAACCACAAGCTGGTTCCAGCCTGTCAGACATTGTGACCCGCGCTGTGCCAGATGACGAAGCAAATGGCGTCGCTTGGGAACACGATCCGCTCGGTCCACGTTATCGCTTGCGTGGCAACAAGATGTGGATTTCTGCCGGTGATCATGAACTCACCGAAAACATCGTGCATTTGGTCTTAGCGAAAATACCGGATGCCGAAGGTAAGCTGATTCCCGGCACGCGCGGTATTTCATTATTCATCGTGCCAAAACGTTTGGTGACTGAAAACGGCGAACTCACTGGCGATCGCAACGACGTAGCGTTGGCGGGACTAAATCACAAATTAGGCTGGCGCGGCACGACCAATACACTGCTCAATTTTGGCGAAGGTAAATACAAAGTCGATGGCAAAGCTGGCGCTATTGGCTACCTGGTTGGCGAACCGGGTAAAGGACTGGCCTGCATGTTCCACATGATGAATCAGGCGCGCATTGCAGTTGGAATTGGCGCCACAGCATTGGGTCTAGCTGGCTATTACGCCTCGCTCGATTACGCCCGCAACCGACCACAAGGTCGTCCTATTTTGGGCTCTGGTAAAGATAGCGCCCAAGCACAAATCAGCATCATCCAACATGCCGATGTAAAGCGTATGTTGTTGGCGCAGAAATCCTATGGCGAAGGTGCGTTAGCATTAGCTCTGTATTGCGCGCGTCTAGTTGATGAGCAGCAGACTGGAGACGCAGCCAGCGCCGACGATGCTCGCTTGTTGTTGGACTTACTCACTCCGATTGCCAAAAGTTGGCCTAGCGAATGGTGTTTGGAAGGGAATTCGTTAGCAATTCAAATTCACGGCGGTTATGGCTACACGCGTGATTTTGCGGTCGAACAATATTGGCGCGACAATCGCTTAAATATGATTCACGAAGGCACGCACGGCATTCAAGCGCTTGATTTACTAGGGCGCAAAGTACTCATGGAAAACGGGCGCGGGATGCAGTTATTGGCCGCTCGCGTGCAAGCCACGATTATCAAAGCCAGCGCTCAACCGCGCTTAACAGAATTTGCACAGTCGTTGGGCGCAGCGGTGCAAAAGTTAGGGCTGGCCACGCAATCCGCTTGGTCCACTGGCAACCCGCAAGAAGCCTTAGCTAACGCGGTGCCCTACATGCAAGCGATGGGACACACAGTTTTGGCTTGGATTTGGTTAGATCAAGCGTGCTGCGTTTTGGCCAATGATCCTGACTTGCTAGTACCAAGCAATCAGGGTCGCATCGGCTGCACCCACTATTTTTACCGCTTTGAACTTCCTAAAATTAGCGCTTGGTTAAACGTTGTGTCCGCACGCGATATGACTTGCGCCGATTTTCCTGAAGATGCTTTTTAAGGTTTTTTAAATCATTGCAACACTGCTCCAACGTCCTAACTCAACCTATAACTCAAGACAAAAAATGAACAGCAAAAAACTAAGACAACTATCGTGTTTATCCGCACTCAGCGCTGCGTTGTTTTGCAGTGCTAATCTCAACGCGCAAACTACTGCCGACGTTAAACCTTCAACTGTTGCAATCACGCCAGAAGCGCAAGCGGTGTTAGATCGGATATCGGATGTGTCGATGCGCAGTAATTTGACTTTTCTTGCCTCGGATTTGCTGGAAGGCCGCGGTACGCCTTCGCGCGGCTTGGATATTGCGGCGGAATATATTGCCGCGCAATTCAGTTCCGTCGGATTAGAACCGGCAGGCGATCAAGGATATTTCCAGACCGCCGATTGGGACGAGCTGGCCCAAAAACTTCCCGTGCGCCCTGGCCGCCCCGCTCCGGTACCCAAGCCAGCAGGAGTTCCGCACGACATGGTTAGAAACGTGGTTGGCGTTTTGCGTGGTTCAGATCCCGCGCTCAAGGATACGTATATTCTGGTGACCGCCCATTACGACCACCTTGGCATCAATACGTCCGGCGTTGGCGATCGCTTTTTTAATGGTGCCAACGACGATGGCAGCGGAACTGTTTCCGTGATTGAACTCGCCAAAGCATTCTCCGCGTTAAAAGCGCATCCGAAACGTAGCATCGTTTTTATGACGTTTTTTGGTGAAGAAAAAGGATTGGTCGGCTCACGCTATTACGGCGCGCATCCGATTTTCCCCATTGCCAAAACGGTTGCTGGCATCAACATTGAGCAAGTCGGCCGCACCGATGATTCGGAAGGCCCGCAAGTGGCATCAGTAGGAATTACCGGATTTGATTTTTCTGAGGTCGGCGCGATTATCAAACAATCGGGCGATGCAACGGGCATCCGCGTCTGGAAGCATCCCATCAATAGCGACCGCTACTTTGCCTACAGCGACAATCAAGCTTTGGCCGACCAAGGGATTCCTGCCCATACAATTAGCGTGGCGTATGAATTTCCCGATTATCACAAAGTGAGCGACAAGAGCGATAAAGTTGACTACGCCAATATGGCCAAAGTAGATCGCTCGGTGGCGTTGGCCGTTTATACCATTGCCAACAGTGCGAGCGAGCCCAAATGGAATGCGGACAACGCGAAAGCAGCCAAGTATTTAAAAGCATGGGCCGATCAGCACGCTAATCCGTAAATCAAATCAGCCAGAATTATCGGTGCGCCTAGCCTGCACCGATAATTTTTTCTCGCTATCTGGCAGCACTTTTTATTTCAACAGCACACGCAATTCTTCCTGCATATAGTTCAAAAATGCTGTCACTCTGGGCGCAATAAACGGACTATTCTGATAGACCAAATTAAGCGCTTGCTCGCCCGAAGCCCAATTCGGTAACACAATCCCGAGCTCTTTCCGCGCAATCTCTTCTTTACAAAAAACGGTGGGCAACAGCGCAATCCCTGCTCCTGACGCCGCCATGCTTTTAATCGCGTTGATGCTATTGGCCATGTAACGCCCTTGGACTTTTACCTTAGCCGATTGAGAACCCGATCTCAGCAGCCAAACAGATGGATTGGGCAGCGAAGTAAAGACTAAACAATTGTGCTTAGACAAATCACTTGGTTTGTTAAGCTCAGGAGCTGCTTTTAGATAACTCGGACTGGCAAGCAACTGAAAGCGCGTTGCGCCCACCCGCCGGGCTTTTAAGTTTGAGTCTTTCAATTGCCCAGCGCGAACCGCCACATCGATGTTATCGCGAACAAAATCCAAGGCCTGATTGGTCAAAATAAGGTCCACCGATATGTTGGGATAAGCCGTTAAAAATCCCTGCATGATCTCGCTCAATACCTTGCGCGCAAACTCGGCCGTGGCAGTTACTCGGATATTTCCGGCCGGTTCGCTGCTGGCAGCTTGGGTGAAGGCTTCGGCATCTTTGATGTCTTCAAACGCCTTGGCGCAAGTGTCATAATAACGCTTGCCCGCATCGGTCAATTGAAGGCTTCGAGTCGTGCGCAATAGCAAAGTCGATTGCAAGCTGGATTCCAAATCAGCGATTTTTTTACTGACGGTTGATTTCGGAATCCCCAGCTCCTTAGCCGCCCGCGTAAAGCTCCCCGTTTGCGCCACTTTTAAAAACATCCAAATCGCATTCAAATCCATAAGCCACCTTTATTATCCATAATAGGAAACAATCTTTCCATATTATCCTATCTAGTAGATAGTTAAAAATCCAGATATTCTTCCGCTTCGCGACACCAAAGACTGTTGTTGGAGTGTTAGTTAGACCGACTAACGGTCCGCGCACAACAGCACCAAGTTAATCGTCTAACAGACAAAAATTTGAAAAATAGATAGGGAAGATATGTCAAACTCAACACAACATTCAGCAACACCCAGCCGCACAAAAGTAATCGGATTTTGGGCAATAAAAATTATGGTTAGCGTCATTTTTATTATCGCCGGCAGCGCAAAACTAGCAGGCGTGCCGCAAATGATCCAAGTATTCGATTCGATCGCCCTTGGTCAATGGTTTCGCTACGTAACGGGCGCAATTGAAGTAGGCGGCGGATTGCTAGTACTAGCGCCCAAAACGACTAGCTATGGCGCCGGCTTGTTAAGCTGCACCATGATCGGGGCAGTTCTCACGCACCTATTTATCATCGGCGGCAGTCCCGCTCTGGCAGTGATTCTCCTATTTGCGTCTTTGTTTATTCTGTATGCAACACGAGGACAAATTTTAAAATTGTTCGACAAATAGAAATTGAGTTGAGGCGATAGATTGCGGGCGGTTAGTTCAAATGCAGGTGTCACCTAGCTGGATTCGGGGCACAGAAATTTGCTAGGGAATACTCGATTTTGACTTGCTATAAAGTTGCTATTTCTCAAGTTTTAAATTACTGTTCTCGATCATGACTGTCTGCTGTGTGCGATTGTTCGCCGCTTTTAGTTTTGTGGGGATGTCGGTTTTCGGCACATAGCGGCCTTTTGAACCTAACCTCAACAAAGCTAAATCAGCATCTATAACTTGATTAAGACTGGGCACGAAAAATGAATTTCATATGAAATGTTATCGCGCATTTTCTTCTTTATTTCTATATGGCTTTCTTTTGTTCACATTAAACGGCTGTGATAATTTATTCGTCAAGAAAGGTTCATGTGGATTTAGTTTTGATATGCGGTTCGACAATCAACATGCGACCGTGCTCGATTATAAATTGCAAGGGGCAAATAATTTAATTGCTTTTATATCGAAAGAAAATTTATCAAAAGGCGACAAATTTTACGGTGCGGGAATTGGCCTTCAATATGATAGGCCTACGTCTTTATATGTGAAATGGCAGGATGATGTATCCGGTTCAATTTATGAAAAGACCATAGATTTGAAAAATGTGATGCCGCGCGACTTGGATGGAACGATGTTGTATTTCATCCTACATGAATCGCAAATTTACGTTTATTTGGCATATTTGAATAAGGATAACCGTAATCAACCAAAAATTGGCTCGACAATTTATTCGGGCTACTTAAATATTCAACTTTATCCAAACATTGCAGCCCCCCCCTGAAGTCAAATGAATGTCCGGTACGGGGAACCTCGATTGTCAACTTAGGGCACAGTCCAGCCAATCGCAACAAAATCACTAGCCGCAAAATGCTTCCACCGCCCAAGCCCCTTCCCCACGCACGCAAACCATTTTCCACTAACAGATCACTCATTTAAGCTGAATAACCATATCCCATTTAACGCCAATTTCCACCAACCCCAATCACTCCACCGCAACTCGCCTAAAAAATAAAATTCACCTTCCTCACCAGCATATTTTTTTAAAATTGCACTTTAGATTTTCGTAATTTACATCCCGTTGTTGAGTTGCTCGAAATGGCTAGCATGTCTTCCAATATGGCTTGAATTTGCTTCGTCCTTGGCTACATTGAACTTAGCCCGCTCTTTAAAAACGTTCTCTTCGTGGTGAATTGACCGCAGATATTCTGCTGGATTATTTCGCCTATTCTCGATAAACGTCGCCGCATTAAACAACTGGGTGGCGCGTTTTCATTCTTCCGACATTGCCGATCATTTAGAAGCAAAGCCGCTTTGTTCGGACTGGCTGGCATCAAATAGTCACTGCTTGATCACTCTTGCGTCGCTTCAGCGGCGTTTCTGCGCTGTTTTCCCCAATTCAGTGAACACAACAGTCAAATTGTGAAAATTTGCAAAATAAATTTGCCTTTCCTGAAACAAATATTGCTTAAATGCACATAGAATAGCGTGGCGAATTAACTTAGTGAACGATTCGCTCGAACACAAATGACACCACAACAATTAACGCTGATTGGAAATGTGAAAATGAAATTTGTTTGGTTCTTACTTCTTTCTGTGCTGCGCACCTTGTATGTTTTTTATTCGGCTTGGTGCCTACTCTTTATCCCTGCCGTTATCGCGTTTTTTTATGCCGAACACCACAATCGCCTGCCGCAGTTTTGGCAAGCGTATCAGCTCAATCAAATCGGTTTATTCGTCACCGCTATTTTGCTTATTGCGATTCCGTTAATCGTATTTGCTCGGCGCTCAAAAGACGATCCTGATCCGTTTCAAAGCGGGTTTATGTCGTGGTTTGGCACGCTGCGTTGGTATTGGAATACCAGCGCCAGTCCAAAAGTGCAGCTCGGTTTGCCGTCCGGTTATTTGGTCGAAAATCCGATGGGCTGCCGTCTCAATGGCGACGAGATTCGCAAGATTTTAGATAGCTTGCAGCCGGGCGATATTTTGCTGCGTGCTTACGATGGTTACATGGACGGAGAATTCATTAAACATTCGTCGTTGGTTTCGCCCAAAGGTTATCAAGCGGGATGGTTCACGCATGCGGCGATGTTCGCCGGTGCGCTGACCGATGAGGACAAAGCGCAAGTTCCCGCCAACTTTAGGGATGACCCTAACTATTTCAAAGAAGGTAGCCAAATGGTGTTGCATTCGATGGCGAAAGGCGTGCATTGCGAAGATATTTTGACGTGGTGCCGCTGTGATTATTTAGCGATCTTGCGGGTGAAATCGGACTTGAAATTTGTTCGCAAAGTACAAACGCGCGATAAGAAATTACGCCGCTCCTACCGTTCCGATGCGCCTAGCGAAAAAATTGAACAGCAAGTTACCAAGGGCGAGACGATCGATCGGGCTGAAGTGATCCGCACCGCCAAATTATCGGCCTTAGAAAAGATTGGCGAACCGTATGATTTTGAATGTATTGAGACAAATAAATTTACTAGTTTTAGTTGTGCGGAATTAGTCTATTTTTGCTTCCGCAGCGTGCACGATGCGCTCGGGTTGCAGGCCGAGGCGCACGCCTTATTCCCATTTGGGAAGTTACTGCCGCATGTGAGCATCATGCAGCGTAAAACGATCACGCCAGATGATTATTACAATCTGGCCAAAGCGGGTCATTTAGAGCTTGTTTTTGTCGATGAGGTCACCAAGCTGAAAACATAAACCGAGGTGTAGGATGCAAGTTACTGGCCAGATTCAACGCATCATTCCAGTGTTAGTCGATTTCTTTGGATACGGCAGTGATGAAGAGATCGAGGTTGAAAAGCGGATTTGGCTAGTAACTGTTTTTGCGTTAATCGGTATCGTTTTTGGTCTCATCAATGCGCTGTTCAATTTGAGCATTGGCTCAATGGCATTGCTCGGTGAAATTGAACTTGCTATTGTCGTCTTGGGAGTCATTCCCACCCTCATAATTGGGCGCATGCCGACGTTGATCGGTGTCGCGGAAGCCATGTTGATGATCTCAATGATGATCGCCGCAGCGGTATTAATCGGTTTTGGTGGGCCCGACGGCACAGGTCTATATTGGATTTACTCGGCACCGTTCCTGGGCTTTTTCTTAAAAGGACAGCGCATTGGTTGGTGGTATAGCTTAGGTCTTTTATTAGTTGCATCCATTTATTTTTTGGGCGCAATTACTTTTGTCCCGCATGCGCGCCACTATTCAAACGCGGTGATTTCCCAATTCATGTTGGCACTGTGCTGCTACACCATCGTTGCCGCATCGTTCAATACATCACGCACAAAGTTTGCCGAGCAATTACAACGACAAGTGACATTAAAAACGGCGGACGCTACCCAATTGCTCAAGCAATTACAGTTCGTCGCCACGCACGATATGGTGACTAAATTACCCAATAAAGTGTTACTGCTGGATATTATTGGTCAAAAAATCAGTGCAACTAATACAGAACATCAACTGCTCGTGGTGTGTAACTTGCGCCTAGAACGCCTGTTTGAAATGAGTAACATTTTGGGTGTCGGTGGAGCGGATGATTTGACGTTGAAAATCGCGCGCTACTTGAAAAGCCTAATCAAAGAAAATGATCTCTTGGCGCACACTCGACGCGACGAATTTATCATTAGTTACCACACCAACCGCGCCACGTTCAGCAGCGACGGATTGCGACAATTTATCGCTGAAAGGCAAAATTCGTTTGAGGTGCAAGGTTATTTTTTGTACTGCGAATTCACGCTGGGTTTTGCCATATACCCCGACCATGCCAGCGACCCAACGACCTTGCTTAACAAAGCCGAACAAGCCATGTTGCAAGCACAAAAGAGCGGCTCGCAGTGGTCAATATTCGATCAGCACCAAGAACATGCTTTTGTGCGCCATCATCTGCTATCGGGCAAGCTGCGTGAGGCGCTAATGCAGCAACATTTTCAGGTCTTCTATCAACCTAAAATTGATTTGAGCAGCGGCAATCTGATCGGCGCAGAGGCGCTGCTGCGTTGGCGTGATCCGGTTGAAGGTTTTATTTCGCCGCTCGAATTCATTCCCGTTGCAGAAGAATCTGGCCTCATTCGCCCACTCACGACCTGGTTGGTTGGTCAGTGCATGCATGAATGCGACCATTGGCATCAAGTTGGCATTCCGATTAGCGTATCGATTAATATTTCGGCGATGAATTTGATTGATCCTGATTTGCTGCATGTCTTAATTGAGACGCTGTGCCAATGCAATTTGGCCGCCAGTTCGGTCAACTTGGAAATCACCGAGAGCTGCTTTATGGCCTCGCCAGAACGTGCTTTGGACGTCATTCAGCGCTTGCATATGTCGGGCTTTCGGCTCTCTATTGATGACTTTGGAACTGGCTATTCGTCCCTATCCTATCTCAAAAACCTGCCTATTAACGAGCTCAAGATTGATCAAAGTTTTGTACGAAATTTGCTGCAAAATTGCGGAGATCAAGCTATCGTTTCATCCACCATTGATTTAGCCCATAACTTTGGCTTGGAAGTTGTCGCGGAAGGCATTGAGGACGAACCAACGAGCCAGTGGTTACAAGCCCGCGGATGCGATATCGGACAAGGTTATTTTTTCGCCCGACCAATGGCCGCTGATTTGTTTTTAGACTTTGCATTAATCAATAAAAAATAACGCTAAGGACTTTATGAAAATCATTCATTTAAGCGACACCCATGTCGGTAGAAATAACAATGGAAGTAGTAATGCCGAGTTAGTTGATTTAATCATCGAGGATATTTTAAGTTTAGAAAATCCCAGCGATTATCTCGTGGTGCACACTGGCGACTTGATCGATAAAGGCAATCAACAATATCGCGATTTGGGTAGCAGTTTATTAGCCAAATTGAGTGACCAAGGCGTGCGAGTTTTGCTTTGTCCGGGTAACCACGATTGCGGCGATGCTATGCATGTCGATCCCAATCTCGCCGCGCAATTTAAGGCGCAATTCGCGCCCTATATTTTTGGATCGCAAGCCACGCAATTCCCCGTCCTAAACATCATCGACGATTGCGCCTTCATCGGGCTTGATTCCAATCAAGCTGAAATGAGTTGGCTAGATCGTTGGCTGGCAAAAGGTAACTTGGGCGATGCGCAAATTACGGCGCTTTCGAAGCTGTTAGATTTACCCGAAGTGCGCGACAAAGTTGTGGTGCTATACCTGCATCACCATCCGTTTTTTGACGCATTTGTGGTGTCTGCCGATGTCGGTGACGGTCATTTGTTATCGCATTTATTTAGTTGGAATACGCGCCGTTTCCGCCGACTTAAGGACGCGTACACCCTGATGCAATGCATACGTGATCGGGTGGATATTGTTTTATTTGGCCACCAACATTTTGGCTTGGATTACAGCGCCGAAGCCCAACGCTACGGCATCCCCACCGCGCTCGACGCCAGCTCCAGCACCTGTACTGAAATGGATACCGACCGCATGCGTTATCGCATTATTGATACCGACAGCGGATTCATTACGACGCGGTTTGTGGCGTTTCCGCCCGGGCACGTGCAGGCTTGACAACGCTGGAGAGTAATAATCTGGTTGTTATTTTGATTGGTCGCAAAGGTCGATAAATAGACAGTTTGGCAAAGTTTTGCGGCAGCGAAAAAAGGACATTTTATGAAAATGTCCTTTTTTTATTGTTAAACAATATGTTTGAAAAAAGTTGTCCAAAAGCACGTGCCAGCGCCTAATTTTTGTGCTTAAATCTGTTTCCTCACAAAAACTATTCGTCCTAAATAACCAATTGAAGGGTTTCGAATTATGGTGAAAATGGTTGCCGTACCGGCAAATAGTCAAATTAGTCAGCATTTACCCAATGCCCATTTTTTTGACGCATTTCAATTCACGCTAGCGCCTTGCAAACGCTCAGCGATAGAAATTTATTTAGACGTCATTGCCAAAACACCGAGCTGGATTAGTTTTTTAATGGCGTTACGCAATCGTGCTGCGCCGATGTTTGGATTAAAGAATTTAGGCGCACTCAATAGCGTCAATCCATGCGTAAAATCAGAACAATATCGCGTCGGTGATCGAGTGGGAATTTTTACCATTCACTCGATTAGCGAAAACGAAGTGATCTTGACCGATTCGGACAAACACTTGGATGCCAAAATTTCGGTCTGCAAAACGGCGCAAGGCGTCGGCAATGCGGTAACCGTCTCAACCGTGGTGCATGTACATAATTTGTTAGGGCATGTGTATTTATTTTTTGTCGTGCCATTTCACAAGCAAATCGTTCTTTCTTTATTGCAGCGGTCGGAATTGCAATTCAATAAATTGGCTTAAGCGTCGCTGACTTAGCGGATTTAAGCGGCACTATAAACAAAAAGCCGGATTCACTTTTTACAGAGAATCCGGCTTTTTGCTGATCTACTTCAACGCCCACTTCATCGCGGTAGCCATGCATTACATGGCCAGCCATTCACGCTATTGAATCAACGCTGCGCGACAGCATCGACCACGCACAAGGCCGTCATATTAACGATACGACGCACCGTTGCCGATGGTGTCAAGATGTGCACCGGCTTGGCGCATCCGAGCAAAATCGGGCCGATGGCAATACCGTTACCGGCAGCGACTTTGAGCAAGTTGTACGCGATGTTGGCCGCGTCAATATTGGGCAATACCAATAAATTAGCATCGCTTTTTAAGGTGGAACTTGGCATGCTCTTCTTGCGATAGGCGCTATCCAACGCTGAGTCGCCATGCATTTCACCGTCGATTTCTAGGTCAGGCGCTTTCTTTTGAATAATCGCTAAAGCGGCACGCATTTTTTGAGCCGATTCGCTATTGCTGCTGCCAAAATTGGAATGCGATAACAGGGCAACGTGCGGAGTAATGCCGAAGCGGCGCATTTCTTCCGCCGCCAAAATGGTGATCTCAGCGATCTGTTCGGCGTTGGGATTTTCATTGACGTGCGTATCAACCATGATGACTTGACGATCGGGCAAAATCAGCGCATTCATCGCCGCGTTGACATTAACACCTTCGCGCTTACCCAACACTAAATTGATGTAATGCAGATGCAATGAGGTCGTACCAAACGTGCCGCAAATCATCCCGTCGGCGTGACCTTTTTTAATCATCAACGAACCAATCAAACTGTGGCGACGACGCATTTCTAATTTAGCGTATTGCTGCGTCACACCTTGGCGCGAGGTCATCTCGTAATAGGTTTCCCAGTAATCGCGATAGCGCGGATCGAATTCAGGATTGATGATTTCAAAATCCACATCCGGTTTAATCCGCAAGCCGAATTTTTCAATCCGCTGTGCCAACACGGTTGGACGACCCACCAAAATTGGGCGCGCCAAATGCTCGTCAACGATAATTTGCACAGCGCGCAAAACACGTTCGTCTTCGCCTTCCGCAAAGACGATACGTTTCTTGCTATCCGGTGCATTTTTAGCGATTTGGAACGCGGGCTTCATGAACGTGCCGCTGTGGTAGACAAACTGCTGCAGCTTCTCTTCATACGCTTCCAGATCAGCAATCGGGCGTGTAGCAACGCCGGATTCAAATGCAGCTTTCGCCACCGCTGGCGCGATCTTCATCATCAAGCGCGGATCGAACGGTTTTGGAATCAAATATTCGGGGCCAAAGCTTAAATTGGTAAAGCCATACACGGTCGCAACGACATCGGATTGTTCGGCTTGCGCCAATTCTGCGATTGCATGCACCACCGCGATTTCCATTTCACGCGTAATCGTCGTTGCACCGCAATCGAGCGCGCCACGGAAAATATACGGGAAGCACAAGACGTTATTAACTTGGTTCGGGTAATCAGAACGGCCAGTGGCGATAATGGCGTCGCTGCGAACTTCTTTGACTTCTTCTGGCAAGATTTCTGGTGTTGGGTTGGCTAGCGCCATGACCAAAGGACGATCGGCCATTTGCGCGACCATCTCTTTTTTGAGCACGCCGGCAGCGGATAAACCCAGGAACACGTCGGCACCCGGAATGATTTCAGCCAAAGTACGCGCGCTGGTGTCTTGGGCAAAGCGTTCTTTATCGGGGTCCATCAATTCAGTGCGGCCTTTGTAGACCACGCCAGCCAAATCGGTGACGAAAATATTTTCAATCGGGAAGCCCAGATCAACGATCAAATCCAAACAGGCCAATGCCGCGGCACCCGCACCGGAGACGACCAATTTACATTGTTTGAGGTCTTTTTTAACGACTTTGAGTCCATTCAAAATCGCTGCGCCAACAATAATGGCGGTGCCGTGTTGATCGTCGTGGAAGACCGGAATCTTCATCCGATCACGCAATTTACGCTCGATGTAGAAGCATTCTGGTGCTTTGATATCCTCTAAGTTAATCCCACCAAAAGTAGGCTCTAACGACGCGATGATGTCGCACAACTTGTCTGGGTCAGATTCATTAATTTCAATATCAAAGACATCGATCCCAGCGAATTTTTTAAATAAAACGCCCTTACCTTCCATCACGGGCTTGGAGGCCAGCGGGCCGATATTGCCCAAGCCGAGCACAGCGGTGCCGTTGGTGATCACGCCGACTAAATTGCCGCGTGCAGTATATTTAAAGGCGTTGGCAGGGTCTTTGACGATTTCTTCGCAAGGAGCAGCAACGCCGGGAGAATACGCCAAGGCTAAGTCGCGCTGATTGGTGAGTTGTTTGGTGGCGGTGACGCTGATTTTGCCGGGAGTTGGTAATTCATGATATTCCAGAGCCGCGACGCGGAGTTGCTGGCGAGTCTGTTCTGTTTTGTCTGATTTTGAATCCATGGATTTCAACCTTTCTAGTTTTCGATAATTTAAATCTGTGCGGTGCGGCGCGCGAACGGAACTGGTTTTACCTTACTTGTTTTTGCTTTTAGCCCCGTCTTATTTTTTCGCTAATATAGTAGAGTGACCCATGATTCTATCAGACGCACCGCAGCGCTTCTTAGGAATCACGAAAATTATTCAGCCCAGTGCCAGCAATCTTATCCAGATACCAATACCAATTAAGCGTGTTGTATTTATTGTTGGCATATTGAATGATTTTGGCGAAACCGCTATCTTTGACACACCGCGTTTTTTGTTTTGATCCATTTATTCATGAGGTATTTATGTTTCCCACTTTTAAGCATAAACCCAAAGAAGAATATAAATCGTTCATCTGCACGATCTGCGGATACGTCTACGATGAAGCGCAAGGCTGCAAGGAAAGCAAAATTGCGGCTGGTACACGCTGGGACGATGTGCCTTGGGATTGGGAATGTCCGCATTGCGACGGCGGCAAAGAGGACTTCAATCTGATCGACAAAAAGTCCAGGGAATAAACGCGGCGCTATTTTAATTCCGCTATGTCAATCCCGCTTTTTCAGTTCACAATTCAATCCACCACTCAAGCCTTGGGAATCTGCACCTTAAACACGGTTCCCAATCCACCTTCACCATTATTTAACACAATCGTCGCGTTATGGTCCGTGGCGATATCCCGCACGATGGCCAAACCCAAGCCGCTTCCGGTTACTTTGTCATTCAAGCGATAAAACCGATTAAAAATTAATTCACGCTCGGACGCCGCAATGCCCGGCCCTGAATCTTCTACCGACAATACACCAAACCCATCGCGCTGCACGCAGCTCACGGTCACACGACCGAATTCGGGCGAATAACGAATCGCGTTATCAATTAAATTATCGATCAAATCTCGCATCAAAAAACGATCGCCCATGACCACTGTGTGCGATAAATCAAAGCCCAAATCGATCTGTTTTTTGTCGGACTCTTGGATGAAATGTTGAATCGATTCTTCGACCAATTTATCCAAGCTCAACGGCTCTAAGCGCGTTTTAATAAAATTGCTCGGCTCAGCCCGTGCCAAGGCTAATAATTGATTGGTCTGACGTATCATGCGATTGGTCGATGACAGCATTAAATCGGTGGAATAAGTGGTATCGGCATCGGCTTGATGACGCTGCGCTAGCCATTCAATTTGCAGCTTTAAACCGGCCAAAGGCGTGCGTAATTGATGCGCTACATTGGCTAAAAAATTTTGCTGATTGATCGCCCCTACTTCGGCCTTGTGCAACAAGTTATTCATCGCGCTCACCAGCGGATGCAGTTCTAGCGCGACCTGTTCAATCGGCATCGGTGATAAATCATCGCGTTTGCGCAGACTTAAATCGGTCTGCATTTTTTTCAGCGGGAACAAGCCGCGCGTAATCGCAAACCAAACAATTCCTACCGTTACCGCGGTCAACAAGCCTTCTAGCAGC
The DNA here is from genome assembly GCF_004358105.1 of Sapientia aquatica. Classification (GTDB taxonomy): domain Bacteria; phylum Pseudomonadota; class Gammaproteobacteria; order Burkholderiales; family Burkholderiaceae_D; genus Solimicrobium; species Solimicrobium aquaticum. The sequence continues at coordinate 49,093 of NZ_SMYL01000009.1, forward strand.
AGCAAACTCAGCACGATCACCGAGCGAATATTATTGCGCTTGCGCAGGGTCTCAGCCACGCCAATAAAGACATTCTTATTACCAATCGCGTGCGTCAAACCAATAATCCGAATCGGCTCGCCGCGCATGGAAGCGTCATAGGTTTCAGGCGTATCGACTTTAGCGGGAAACGGCAACACCGGAAAATCCGGATCGCCTGCCAAGATTTCTCCGGCTGAATTACGCACCACAAAATAGACAATATTAAAATGATCAATCCGCAGAATTTGTTCTTCTTTTTGCGGCAAATTGATTTTAATCTCGCCATTGACTTCGGATAAACGCGGCACAATCGCCCAACCGGTGTCGGCCAAGCTTTGATCGAATGCAGTTTGCGCTGGCGTCCAAGCTAGCCAATAAGTGAGCGCCGCGCCCAACAGGTTAATGATGAGCAGCGGCGCAATCAGCCATTTAAGTAAATTAACGCGCAGGCTAGTCATTGGCGGCGTGCTCTGCTTTTTTTTGCTCTAACATATAGCCAAAACCGCGTATGGTGCGGATGACGATATTGGCGTCGGCAATTTTTAATCGAATCCGTGAAACGTAAACTTCCACCGCATTTAAGGTCAACTCCTCACCCCACGGCAAAATCGCATCGATAATTTGCTGTTTGGACACCACGCGCGAGGCTTGCTGCATGAGGTATTCCAACACTGTCCATTCGCGCACCGATAATTCAATCGCTTGGTTATTAATCATCGCGCGTTTGGTGTAGGTATCTAACGCTAACCCACCGATCGATAATTCAATCGGATTTGGATTACTGCGCCGAACCAGGGCTTTAATGCGCGCAATCAATTCGGGCGTGGCGAACGGCTTAACCAAATAATCGTCCGCACCCAGTTCTAATCCATGCACCCGATCTTGCAGCGCATCGCGGGCCGTTAGCAACAACACCGGAATAGGATTGCCGCGCGCACGCAAACGGCGCACTACTTCAAATCCATCAATGCCGGGTAAGCCAATGTCCAACACCATTAAGCTAATAGCGCTGTTTTGCAGGCTCCGTTCAACATCGAGTCCGTTATTGAGCACGTCCACGACCATGCCTTCCGAGCGCAGCGCGCGTGAAATTCCGTCCGATAAAATAATGTCGTCTTCGACTAACAGTACGTGCATGGCAAGGCTAATTAATAAAAAAGAAGGCGTATTTTAACGCGCTGGTTACGGCTTAAACCGCAACGCTGCACCAGATAAGCAAATTAGCCCCATACTCGCTGCAAATTCGAAGCCACGCTAAATTCAAATTCAAATCCACTTTGTTGGTTTTTACGGCATTTTTTTGATGTTTTTTTTAAAACTAATACGTTAAATTTGTAACGAAATAGTGTAATTCCGGGTAAATATCTACCCAGCAACAGGGGTTTTGGTTGATAATTTTGACCTGTTTCGATGTGCTAGAAAAATAGCATTTACATCATTTTCTATCACGCCGCTTTAACCTTTGCCACCAATGTTAATCAACCAATTCGAACCAACAACATGCTGGCTTCAATTATTTATCAGCCAACTGTTGGCAGGAGTATTTAGTGTTACCACGCTTTAGTCTCGTAAAACAGCGAACTGAATTAATCGACTCCGTTTTATTGAATTTAAGCTGGGGCACAATCGAGTTCGGTTTTACGATCTCTCGCAAACCGCTTGAAGTTGATTTCGAAGATTCCTTATATCCGCATCAACGCAGCCGCAACCTGTTCGCCATCATTTTTATGGTGTTGGTGCACATCGTTGTGTTGTACTTTTTATTATTTAAAAAAGTCGATGCGCCGTTAAAGCAAGGTGACGAAGCCGGACAAATGGTGTTTTTCGATCTGGCGGCTAAAAAGCAAGGCGAGCAAGCCAAACCAGCCAAGACCCAACCGGAACAAAAACAACAAAAGGCGCAGCCGATTCACTCCACCGCCGTTGCCACTCCCAAACAACAGCAAGTCGTCAGTCCGCCGACAACCTCACCTGTCGCCGCCCCCGTTTATCAAGACACGATGAGCATGTTGGCCGCCAAACGCGCTCAACGCCAAGCTGCCGAAGCATCAGCAGCGCAAGAGAACTTAGAGGCGCAAGCAGCCAGCAGAGGCCCGTCTGAAAACGATATTGCCATGGCGCGTATCAAGGCCAATATTGCCGCTGCCAATTACAGCCGCAAAGGCACCAACGGCGTATTTCAGATCCTTAGCAAAGGCGTGCAAAACGGGCGCTTCTCGTTCCGCGGCTGGACTAACGATCCGCATGAGAGCACGCATCAAACGTTTGAAGTCGATGCCGGCATTGGCGGCGACGTAGAACTGGCGATGATACGAAAAATGATTGAATTAATCCGGCAACACTACACGGGCGACTTCAATTGGGAATCGCAACGTTTGGGGCGCGTGGTGGTGCTCTCGGCGCGACCTGCTGATTCCGCGGGTTTAGAAGCGTTTCTGCGTAAAGAAATGTTTGAGACCAAATAAGACCATCGCTACTAACCACCGCGCCTCTTAAGCATCCTGAGCACCTCGAACACCTTGAGCCGCTTTAAATTAAGCACAGCAGCCCTCAGACCAAGGTTGATTACACGGTAGGTGCAGACAACGGAATGTCTACGATAAACGTACTTCCCTGTCCCAGTTCCGACTCGACTTCAATCCTGCCACCCAAAATGCGGTGCGTAATATTGTCCACCACATTAAGTCCCAATCCATTCCCGCCACGGCCAAATTTGGTGGTGAAAAACGGATCAAAAATGCGTTTTAAATTTTCACTTGCGATGCCATTTCCATCGTCAGAAAAGCTGATCTTGACGCGCTTGGTCTCAACCAAGGCAGCATGGATTTTCATCCTGCCCTGCGCTCTTCCCTCAAATCCATGAATTAAGGAATTATTGATTAAATTGGTAAAAATTTGCGCCAGCGCGCCCGGATAACTATCCAGCACAACGTCAGCAGGAATATCGGTTTCAAGCTCAAAATTGGTGTGTTTAAAGGTGTGCTGCAGCGTTAAAACGGTCTCTTGAATTGTGGTGGCAAGATTAAATTGGCGGCGCCGCTCGGACGACTGATCCACCGCGACTTGTTTAAAACTTTGAATTAATTCGGACGCACGTTGTAACGAAATTTCAATAATGTGACTGCCTTCAACGCATTGCTGGATAAAGTTAGCCAGCGCGCTTTTGGTGATTTTGCCTTTGCTGGCTTTATCGTCGATATCTTTAACGATTTCATTGACCGTGCTAGCGGCAACCAAGGCGTTGCCAATTGGCGTATTAATTTCGTGCGCAATTCCCGCCACGATGGCGCCCAAGCTGGCGAGTTTTTCGGACTTCACTAGACTCTCACGCGTTTGCTGCAATACGTGAATATTGTTTTCCAACTCCAAATTAGCCACATGTAAATCCGAGGTGCGATGCTGCACGCGCAATTCTAGCTCTTGGTTGAGAGCCGATATTTCGCGTATTTTTGCTTCAATTGCTTCCGACATTTGGTTGAAATTGTGCGCCACGTCGCTTAATTCATCGCCCCCGCCTTCGGGAATACGCAATTCAAAATGCCCGGCCGCGATTTCTTGGGTCGCTTGTTTCAGCATCGATAATTTGCGGGTAATGGTAAAACCCAGCATGGTTAATCCGACAAAGCACACCAGAATGACGCTCGACGTTAGTAGCAGCGAATCAAGCTCGCTTTGCTCCATCGCATGCATTAAGTCGCCGGTTGCCACGCCATATTGCAAGAAACCGATTTCGTTATCCGCCAACAGCACCTTATCGCGCACGTGAATTAAGCCGCGCTTGGCCGCCTGTGAATAGTTCTCTAGGTTGTCCGGAATGGGCAGCACTTTTTGCGCGGCACCGGCTTGCATCAAAATGCTGCCATCAGCCCGCCCAACCACGATGTAGATAATGCCGCTGTTGCCGTTCGGGTTGAGCATGACATTAAAATAAGTCTGCAAGGTAGCCAGATCATTGCCGTGGGCATTGTTGGCGGAAGCAACGGTGGTATTAATCAGTTGAGAACTCTGACTAATATTGGTGGCGACGTTATTCAGTACGTTTGATTCCAGCGCTCGGTAACTAATAAGGTAGTCACCAATAGTGAGAATGATGAAGGCGACCAGCGCTGCCGCGGTCAGTTTACTGGTCAAAGAAAGCGTGACACGCCGATTGGAATTTCTTAATGACCCAGGATTAGTTAAGTCTTGGCGCATACACAATAGCGGTATCAGATCGCCTAGCTCGCAATGTGTAACACCAACTCAACGCATTGAACATGGCGATTCCAGCTCGGCACGGTTAGGTTTAATCCACGCTACAGCAACTGACGCACCGGGCTTTCAATCTGCTACAAACAAGCAACTAGTGTGCGCCGACTCAATTACGACAACATGACCGGATTTAATTGCCACATTGCAAAATTCAATCTAGCTGCAAAAGTAACCCAAATCAAGTAAGGAATCAGCAGCGCCGCCGCCAATCGTTGGACACGCCAAAACTGGATTAACGTTGCCAAAATCAAGCTCCACAGCAAGATCACCTCGACAAATGCGATACTTCCCAAATGAAAACGAAAAAACAACCAACTCCACAGGGTATTGACCGCAAGCTGAACCACAAACAAGATCAGCCCCCTGCGTGCCGCTAGTCCAGCAACACACCACACACGCCAAGCGGCGATGGCCATCATTGCGTATAGCAGACTCCAAACCGGCCCAAACAGCCAAGCCGGTGGCGCCCAAGAGGGCTGGGTTAATTGTGCATAAAACGTGCCGGCGTGAACCGATGCGATTGCGCCCAAAGCCGCCGCGCCGAAACAAAGGGCCAACCACGCGATTAAACCGAGAAGTTGGGCAAGTTTTGATTTTTGGCTGGCAGGTGAAGTGGGCATTGGTATGTTTAACATGGCGATGGATTCCAGTGGCGGTGAATTGGACTAATAGCTATTAGGCGCTCGATTTTAAGCCCTAAGCGCTGGTTTGGTTGTGATTTGGTTTCCATTGGCGGCAGCAATCCAACAGCGCCGTCAAGCGCGCTGAGATTATTTTTTGTTTAGCGGTCAATAAGTAGAAATGGCGCATCAGTTTAGGTAACGTAGTCGTCAGCTCCACTAGCAACCCGCCATCCAACATATCTTGCACGACGAGTCGCGATAAACACGCAACGCCTAAACCAGCCAACGCCGCTTGTTTAATGGCTTCGGAATTACCCAATTCCAAACTTACATTTAGATGATGTAATTGCGGCAGCAACACCTGCTCCACCGCCTCGCGCGTGCCAGAACCTTTTTCCCGCATGAGCCATCCCGCTGCACGCAACTCACTAAGCCCGACTTTGGACTTCGCCTTGGCAGGCACTATCGGATGGGTCGGCGCGCACACAATGATTAGCTCGTCTTGCATCCAAGGTTCTACCGACACATCGGCTTGCTCGCACGACCCTTCAATAAATCCCACATCGACGTCGTAGTTAGCTACCGCCTCGGCAATATCAAAGGTGTTGGCGATGGTAATTTGCGTGGTGCTCGCGCTAGCTGGAATGCCAAACTGCGCCAGTATTTTGGGCAGCAAATAAATCCCAATGGTGGTGCTAGCGCCGAGCTTTAAGCCGGCCAAATCAAGGCGCGAATTCGGCCGAAATTGCTGCTCAATCGCCGCCGCAGCATCCAACATTGAGCGCGCCTGCGGAACCAACTGGCGTCCATTATCGTTGAGCACCAACCGTTTTCCGACTCGATCAAACAAATGGCAATCGAGCAAGGATTCCAGCTCACGCAGCGCCGCACTGCTGGCGGATTGGGTCAAACTCACCAACTCTGCGGCGGCGGTTGTGCTACCCGATTGCGCCACCGCCATAAAAATTTGTAACTGTCTCAAAGTGAGATGCATGGTTTTCTCCAACACCAAAACGTTTAAACCCCTAGCGCTACGCCGAGTGAAATCATTAACTACGCAACGTTAACATTCGCAATTAAGTTAAATAATAACTAGATTATACAAAAATAAGTCATTTTATTTATTAATTGCCGCACTTTACACTAGCACCATTCTTTCAATAAAACTGAACACACCATGCTAGCCCACCGATTTTTAAGCCACAGCAAAGCGCTCATTCCCGGCTTATTGTTAAGCGCTTTAATCGCCTTGATTGCTTCTTACTTAGGCGACTTTCACGCGCTGCAAAGCCACGGTTTAAGCGCTCTCACGATTGCCATTATTTTGGGGATGGTGATCGGTAATACGTGGTATCAGCCACGCGAAGCGATCTTTAACGCCGGTGTGACTTTGAGCAAACATAACTTGTTGCGACTAGGGATTATTTTGTATGGCTTTCGCCTGACGTTGCAGGATATTCAAGGCGTGGGCGTGGCGGGGATTACGTCCGACCTATTGGTGCTTTGTACCACGTTTGCGCTCGCCTTATTCATCGGGATCAAGTTGCTCAAACTCAGTCGTGACAGCGTTGTGCTGATCGGCGCGGGTAGCTCGATCTGTGGCGCGGCGGCGATTATGGCGTCCGATGGCGTGGTCGATGCCAAAGCGGAAGATGTTAGCGTGGCTGTTTCTACCGTGGTGGTCTTCGGCAGCATTGCAATCTTTTTGTATCCCTATCTTTATCAATTAAACGATGCGTGGAATCTGCTCGCCAATCACGGCAATTCATTTGGAATTTACGCTGGCTCCACCATTCACGAAGTAGCGCAAGTGGTGGCCGCTGGACGCAGCATCAGCCCGCAAGTGGCCGATACCGCGGTGATTACTAAAATGGTGCGCGTCATGATGTTGGCACCGTTCTTGTTACTGTTGCCGATCTTGCTGGAGCGCTTAACTCCGTCAAAAGCCGCGCTCAATAACGGCGTGACTAAAAAATCAAAAGTAACGATTCCCTGGTTTGCCTTTTTATTCATCGCCACCGCCTTAGTAAATTCGATGCACATCTTGCCCGCCGCTTTAGTTCATGTACTGGTTCAAATCGATACGATCTTGTTAGCAATGGCCATGGCAGCTCTAGGATTAACCACCCATTTATCGGCGGTGCGCAAAGCCGGTACCAAACCCCTGTTGTTAGCCTTGATCTTGTTTGGCTGGTTGATAATTGGCGGGGCTTTGATTAATCAACTGGTATTTTGGCTGTAAAATGCGCGGATGTCCGAATTTGAACTCATCCAACGCTACTTCACCCAACGCCAGTCGCCGCCTTCCTACGTCACACTAGGAATCGGCGACGATTGCGCTTTAATGGCACCTTCGGCTGGCATGCAGCTAGCGATTTCTTCTGATATGTTGGTCGCTGGTCGGCATTTTTTCCCCGATGCCGATGCGCGGATGTTGGGCCACAAAGCGCTGGCGGTAAATTTATCGGATTTAGCCGCGATGGGCGCAACGCCACGCGCTTTTACTTTGGCGCTGGCTTTGCCGCAGGTGGATGAAAGCTGGCTGCGCGAATTCTCGCAAGGCTTGTTTGCTTTAGCTGACCGACATCATTGCCATCTGATCGGCGGAGACACTACCAAAGGGCCGCTCAACATATGCATCACCGTTTTGGGCGACGTGCCACCTCATCAAGCCTTACGCCGCGATAGCGCCAAAGTGGGCGATGATATTTGGGTATCGGGCACGCTGGGTGACGCGCGACTGGCTTTAGCGAGTTATTTGCGGCAGCAAACCATATCGGACGAAGCTCACCGGCAATCCGCGGCGCGCCTACATCAACCGATTCCACGAATTGAATTGGGCTTGGCATTACGCGGGATAGCGCACGCAGGTATTGATATCTCGGATGGTTTAATCGGGGATCTGGGCCATATTTTGCAGCGCTCCGCCGTTGGCGCAACGCTGGATTGCGATGCCCTGCCCTTTGGCTCAATTCTGGCGCAGCAAGCAATTCAAACCCGCTACGAATACGCTTTGGCTGGCGGCGATGATTACGAATTATGTTTTACCGCAGCGCCTAGCGATCACGCTGCAGTGCTAGCCGCCGCGCAACGCGCCCAAACACCGGTGACTTGTATCGGTAAAATCGAAGCCCAATCTGGTTTGCGCTTAGTCGATAAAAACAAGCAAGCGCTGCATCTTTCACTGAATTCTTTCGATCATTTCTCATCATGAACTCTGGCAAAAAAATCAAACCTAGCGCCGCTTTTATGTTGTCCGACCCGAGCCATTTTATTGCCCAAGGCTTTGGCAGCGGCTTGTCACCCATCATGCCCGGCACGGTAGGAACATTGTTCGGCTGGTTTTCATTTATCGTATTGAGCCAACGCTGGCCCGCTTTTTTTACCGAATCGCATTGGGCATTGGTTATCGCCCTCGGCTTCGCCTTAGGCGTCGTGGTTTGCGAAAGAACCGGACGCGCTTTAGGTGCGCCCGATCATGGCAGTATGGTGTGGGATGAAATTATCGCGATGTGGCTGGTTTTGCTGTTCATCATGCCCGCCAGCTTCAGCACCCAATGTTGGGCTTTCTTTTGGTTTCGCGTCTTCGACATGGTCAAACCACCGCCTATCGCCTACTTTGATCAGCACATCAAAGGCGGCTTCGGCGTCATGTGGGATGACATCATTGCAGCGTTTTATACCTTGTTGCTGTTTACGATTTGGCGCTTGATCTAAGCGCCACTAACTATTGCGGACAAGTCCGGACCTGCGTTTTTTGGCCGTTTTGAATTTCATCAATCCCATCGGTTCTACCTACAGCGGGCGAATAGACACAGTACGAACCATCTGGGCCGGTTACTTTAGTTACGCGCTGTGGTGAGCCTGGTGTGCTAATTTCTACTGTCGTGGGAATTACATCGTGCTTCTCAGCTTTTTTAAAAAGCTCGTCCACTTTATTCGGCGCAACTGACAATACTTCGGTTGGCTTATCTATCGGCATTTCTTTACTCATCTCAGCGGCAACGGCGCTTGAATCGAGATTCAAGGGCTTGGCTGGCACAGGAGTGGTCGCCTTATCGTTGGCCGCGGCAGGCGTGGTTTGCGCGAAGGCAGCAGGTGCCGCGACGAAATTCGCTGCGCATAAGGTAATTACTGCCAATAATGATGTCGATACTGAGTTCATAGTGGTGCCTTTTAGGTTTAGTTAGGTGGGCATGGATGGATGGAAGCGCTTGCCGAGCTTTGCGCATTGGTTGACGCTGCAGTTGACGCTGCAGTTGACGCTGCAGTTGACGCTGCAGTTGATATTGGACTGCACTCAGAACGGCCCACTCGTGTTGCAGTGGGACGAATCGATTCTCGACCAACTCCCACACCGACTTCGATCATGCCAGAGAAATGTGGGCCTTGTTCAGCATGATTAAAAACAGTGGCAAATGGACTAGCTTCGAGCGTCAATGTTTGCCGCTTATTCTTGACGGCTTGTTCGGCGCTAATTTCCTTTGAAACGTTAGTGGTATCTAAATTGAGCGGCACGCCTTTTTCAACCTCAGTTTGCTGAGCCGCGCAAAATACAGCATTCGATAACAGCGCAACAGACAATAGCAACTTCACGATTTTTATCATCACACCATCTCTATTTTTGCTTCGTCAAAATTCAGCATAAAACCAATATACCGATTTAAAATTCGCGCAGCCGATTTAATCGCACAACGCCAAAACAACTCCAGCGATTTAATTCAGAGAAGAAGTCACTTTCAAGACTTCATCGCAGCTGGTTAAGCCTTCAATGATTTTGTACGCACCGGCGATACGCAGTGGCTTAGTGCCATCTTTAATGCTTTGTTCGCGCAAGGCGGTTAAATCGGATTCAGGGCGTATCAATTTATTAAACGCTTGGCTGATCGTGATTAATTCGTATAAACCGGTGCGGCCACGATAGCCAGTCTGACGGCATTCTGGGCAACCGACCGGCCGATAAATCGCCTTCGGTTTTGGTATGTCCCATTGCTCCGTTAAGTTCGCCCAAATCAAATCAGGCAGTTCGCCATCGGGCGATTTGCAGGCCGGGCATAAGGTACGCACCAAACGTTGGGCCAAAATTCCCACCAAGGTCGCTTCCAATAAATAATATGGCACGCCCAATTCCAACAAGCGCATCACAGCCGACGGCGCGTCGTTGGTGTGCAAAGTAGAGAACACTAAATGCCCCGTGAGCGCTGCTTGAATAGCCATTTCTGCGGTCGCTAAATCACGAATCTCACCGACCATAATAATGTCCGGATCCTGCCGCATTAAGGCACGCACGCCATCAGCAAACGACAGATCAATGCCATGCTGGACCTGCATTTGATTAAACGACGGCTCGACCATTTCAATCGGATCTTCGACCGAGCAAACGTTGACTTCGGAAGTCGCTAACGCTTTTAACGTGGTGTACAAGGTCGTCGTTTTACCCGAACCAGTTGGACCAGTTACCAAAATAATGCCGTGCGGCTTTTCGGTTAAATGTTTCCAGTTCAGCGCGTCGTCAGGCGGGAAACCAAGCTCGGGCAAGGTCTTGACCACCACATCGGGATCAAAAATACGCATCACCATTTTTTCGCCAAACGCAGTCGGTAAGGTCGATAAACGCAACTCGATTTCTTGACCGGTGTTGGTGCGCGTTTTAATCCGACCATCTTGCGGGCGACGCTTTTCAATCACGTCAATCCGACCGAGTAATTTAATGCGCGCCACCATCGCGATCATGACCGTGACTGGAACTTGATAGACCTGATGCAAAATGCCGTCGATCCGGAACCGAATCGTCGCCATATCGCGTTTAGGCTCTAAATGAATATCCGAGGCACGTTGTTCAAACGCATATTGCCACAGCCAATCGACGATATTAACGATGTGCTGATCGTTGGAATCGAGCTGTTTATTGGAGTTACCAAGTTCGACCAATTGCTCAAAATTATTACGCAGCGCAATGTCTTGACCCTTGCTTTTGCTGGCGCTTTTGATCGACTTGGCCAGGGCAAAAAACTGCGAAATATATTGCGAAATTTCGAGCGGATTGGCTAAGACCAATTTCAATTCACGGCGCGTGACTTTGGCAATTTCATCGTGCCATTCAATGTTAGCCGGATCGCAAGTCGCAATCGTGACATTGGTGGGCGAAATTTCTACCGGCAAAATATTAAAACGCGCTGCGTAGGTGGCAGACATCACGTCCGCAACTTTAGTGAAATCTACCTTGAGCGGATCAATCCGATAAAAAGGTAGTTTCATGCGCTTGGCCATCCATTCGGTCAGCCAATCTAAATTTAAGTGCGTGCCGGGCGAAGTGATCGCAGTCAATTTACATTGCGCCAATGCGGTCAGCGGATGCATGCTCATGGGCGCATTTTTTAGGATCGCCTGCGCTAAGGGATACTGGGCTTTGGCAGTTTCTTTGGTCAGAATCCCATCGTGAATTAACCAACTTAAAATGATTTGCAGGTCGATATGTTTAGGCATGTTTTGGCTCATTATTTAGTTGCCGATTGCATCGCGACTTGAATTCCGTTGACCCAAGTTTTGGCCGGCAATTTGGTGGCGGCATAGATTTGTGCGGCCCGTTCATAGAGCGCGCTGAAGTCGAGTTTTACCCGAGTATTGAAGGCAATTGCGATCACATTACCGTCGTGGATTTCGGGCAGACAAATCACCTGATCAAACACAAATTTCATGGCCTTAATATTTTTAACAAAGCTGGGATGGTCACCAAATAAATTGACCGTCATGATGCCATCAGGTCGCAAGCAATCGGAACACGCTTGATAAAACTCCACGCTATCCAATACCGGACCACGCGCGGTGGCGTCGTACACATCGACTTGCAACACATCCAACGTGCCGTAATTGCTGTGTTCGTTGACGAATTCTTCTCCATCCATTTCGATCACGTTTAAGCGATGATCGTTGGGCGGCAGTTTGAACATCGATTCGCAGATCGCAATGACCGCTGGATTTAACTCAATGGCGGTCACTTGCGCTTCGGGAAATTGGCGGTAGCAAAATTTGGTCAGCGATCCGGTGCCTAAACCGAGTTGAACAATCCTTTGCGGTTTTTCGATAAACAGCATCCACGCCATCATTTGCTGGGCGTAATCGAGTTCGAGCCAATCGGGCTTACGCAGACGCATGGCACCTTGCACCCACTCCGTACCAAAGTGTAAATAGCGGCAACCATCCATTTCAGACAACGTGACGGGGGCGTATTTAATTTTGCGTTTCGGCGAGTTATTGACTCCTGCCTTTGAGTTGGCTTGCGCTTCGATTGATTTTCGTTTTATCAGCATAGTGTTTGCATTGTAGGTTTAGTTACTTGCCAGTTGCTGCAAATAGTTGCAGCAGAACAAAATTAAGTGCAAACTCACCGGCAGAAAAAAACTTATAACTAGAGTTCATAAAATTTAGGAGGATATTATGGAGGAAGTCACCAAAAAGCCAGTAGAAGTTTTACTGGAGCACTATGCCGAAAGCCATCGCCACCCGATTAACGAAGTTATCCACTGCATTTGCGTTCCAGCAATTATGTGGACGATTTTAGGACTTTTTTGGTCTATCCATCCGCTGGTGGCGGTATCGGTATGCGTAGTTTCCCTAATTTACTACTTTCAGCTTTCCCCTAAGCTGTTCGTCGGAATGTTGATTATGAGCACTATTATGCTCGCTTTGCTGTTTATTTTGCCAAGCAGCACTATTTTGCCGTTGTCGGTCAGCATTTTTGTGGTGGCGTGGATAGGTCAATTTATTGGTCATTATCTTGAGGGGAAAAAGCCGTCATTTTTTGAAGATTTACGCTATTTGCTCATTGGCCCGTTATTTGTATTGGGTTTTTTATATCGAAAATACCAAGTCAGCATTTAATTTTGGGATAATTACGGGCTGACGGTGGAAATTCATCCATTTCATCCCTATTTAACTTAGGTTTTAGCAAACAACATTGTTTTGTCGATTTTTTACGGAGATTCAAATGAAAAAAGTTTTAGCAATAGCAGGATTAGCCACCATCATCGCTTTAACAGGTTGCGCTGTAACGCCTAACTCAGCCAACGTCTATCAAGCGCGTCAAACCCAAGGCGAGCAAAGTGTGCGCATGGGCGTGGTGGAATCGGTACGCAATGTATTGATCGATAAAGGCCAATCTGGTGTCGGCACCTTGGGTGGCGCAGCGCTCGGCGGCTTAGCTGGTAGCACAGTCGGCAAAGGCAATGGATCTGTAGCGGCAGCAATTGGCGGCGCAATCGCGGGTGGATTAATTGGTCAACATGTTGAACAAAACATGAACAACAAACCAGGCTTGGAAATCACCGTTAAGCTCGATAACGGCAACTTAGCTGCAATTACCCAAGATGCCGATGAAGCATTCAATGTAGGTGATCGCGTGCGCTTATTGTCTGACGGCCGCACTACCCGCGTTACACACTAATCGTTATTTTTAGCGATAAAAAAACCGCGCATTATTTTAAATGCGCGGTTTTTTATTGGGCTTAAAAAACTTAGCCGGCCATACTCAACAACATTTCATTCATGCGTTTTACATAGGCGCTTGGATCCGTCAAATTCCCACCTTCAGCCAACATCGCTTGGTCAAATAAAATATTCGACCAATCATCAAACTTAGCTGTCTCGTATTTCAAGCGTTGCACCAATGGATGATCTGGATTGATTTCCAAAATCGGTTTAGAGTCCGGCGCTGTTTGTCCCGCCGCTTTCAACATACGGGCTAAGTTGCCGGATAATTCGTGCTCATCGGCGACCAAACATGCTGGTGAATCGGTCAAACGGAACGTAACGCGCACGTCTTTGGCTTTGCCTTCTAAGGCGGTTTTCATCTTTCCGACCAATTCCACGTAGTCAGTTTGCGTTTGTTCATGCTGCTTTTTCTCGGCTTCGTCTTCCAGCGAACCTAAGTCCAAATTACCTTTGGCCACTGAGGTTAATTCTTTGCCTTCAAACTCGGTCAAGAACGACAACATCCACTCATCCACGCGGTCGGTGAGCAACAAGACTTCCACGCCTTTTTTGCGGAAGATTTCTAAATGTGGGCTGTTTTTTGCCGCAACAAAACTCTCAGCGGTCACATAGTAAATCTTGTCTTGGCCTTCTTTGGCGCGCGACAGATAGTCTGCGAATGACACCGTTTGGGTCTCGCTGTCGTTATGCGTCGAGGAGAAGCGCAGTAATTTGGCGATGCGGTCTTTGTTGGTCGCATCTTCGCCGATACCTTCTTTTAAAACTTGGCCAAATTCTTTCCAGAAGGTTTGGTATTTGTCTTTCTTGTCTTGCTCGTCCGAGTTCGCTAACTCTTCCAACATGCTCAACACACGCTTGGTGGAGCCGTCGCGCATGACTTTGATGTCACGCGATTCTTGTAGAATTTCACGCGATACGTTTAACGGCAAATCCGCCGAATCAATGACACCTTTAACGAAGCGCAAATACACTGGCATTAACTGTTCTGCGTCGTCCATGATAAAAACACGCTTCACGTACAGCTTGATACCGCCGCGCTTATTGCGATCCCATAAATCAAATGGGGCACGCGCTGGGATGTAGAGCAACTGAGTGTATTCGCTGCGGCCTTCGACGCGGTTGTGCGTGTGTGTTAGCGGCGCTTGGAAATCGTGCGAAACGTGTTTATAGAATTCATCGTATTGCTCAGCGGTGATGTCGGCTTTGTTACGCGCCCACAATGCGCTGGCTTGGTTGACGGTTTCAAACTTATCTTTTAAGACCTGTTCTTTTTTCTCGTCGTCCCACTCTTCTTTTTGCATCAGAATCGGCAAGGAGATGTGGTCGGAATAAGTGCGGATGATGGATTTCAATTTCCAGGTTGACAGGAATTCATCTTCGCCTTCGCGCAAATGCAAGATGATGTCGGTGCCGCGGCCTGCTTTGTCGATGTCTTCGATGCTGAAGTCGCCTGCACCTGCGGACTCCCAGCGCACGGCTTGGGTAGCGCCTGCGCGGCGGGTTTCTACAGTGATCTTATCGGCCACAATAAAGCCGGAATAAAAACCAACGCCGAACTGACCAATCATGGCGGCGTCTTTTTGTTGATCGCCGGATAATTTTCCGAAGAATTCTTTGGTGCCTGATTTAGCGATCGTCCCCAAATGCGCAATCGCGTCTTCGCGCGTCATCCCGATACCGTTGTCAGAAATCGTGATCGTGCGAGCGGCCTTGTCGAACGTGACTTTAATGCGCAGATCGGAATCCGATTCGTACAAATCGGCATTATTCATCGCTTCAAAACGCAGTTTATCGGCCGCATCGGAGGCATTCGAAATCAATTCCCGTAAAAAAATTTCTTTATTAGAATACAAGGAATGAATCATTAATTGCAGCAATTGGGTTACTTCTGCCTGAAACCCTAGGGTTTGTTTTTCATGGCCAGCCATAGAAATCCTCTTATAAGTTGTTGAAATTGTTGGTTATGTTTGCTTTCCACAAGTATTGATTGCAAGAAAGCAGCCCGCCTGACATGAGGTTATTTATGCCGTTTTCAAGAGCGGGTAAATAGCAACAGAATCGATTAATTGGTGCTGCGCTGGTTGATTTCGTCTTTTAAAAACTGCCAAACCAAGGGATCGGTCATGGCCGCGACATTGATTCGCATGCGCGACGACGGTTGCTGATTGGGTGAAAACATGCTGCCCGGGGAGAGCAATATGCCTTGCTCGAGCGCGGTTTCAGCCAGCGCATTGGTGTCGCAGCCCGCATCAACCCATAAAAACATTCCCGCCGGTGTAAAAATATCCACTTTTATGCCGATATTTTCCAGTCGTTTGGCGGTCGATAACCGCACTGGATCGAGCTTGCTGCGCACCCGTTCAATGTATTTTCGGTAATGGCCTTCGGAGAGGATTTTGTACACCACGCGCTCGCCAATTTCGGTGGTGGTTAAGGTGGATAACATCTTGCGATCCGATAAGCGGCGCGCTAATTCGTGCGAGGTGGCGATAAATCCGACTCGTAAATTGGCGGCCAATAGCTTAGAAAAGCCGCCTAAATAAATCACCCGATTGAGTTGATCTAAGCTAGCCACGCGCGTCGCGGGTTGGACGCTATTGCCCGGATGCAGATCGCTATAAATGTCGTCCTCCACCACAATGAAATCATGTTGCTCGGCTGCTTTTAACACTTGGAATGCTTTGGCTGCCGACATCGAGGTCGAGGTCGGATTGTGCAAAACTGAGTTGGTGATGTAGAGCTTGGGCTTATGCAACGCCGCCATTTCACATAAAGCCGCAATGTCCGGCCCGTCTTGCTGACGCGGGATGCCGATGACTTTCACGCCCAACACCGCGAACGAGCCAAACATCAAAAACCAAGCCGGATCATCGACCAAAATTGTGTCGCCCGGATGGGTAAATTCCCGCGCTACCAAATCCAACGCTTGCGTCACGCCAGAAGTGGTTACTAACTGTTCGGGCGTGGCAGCGATTTCCAACTCAGCTAAACGTAGTTGCAATTGTTGGCGCAAAGGATAAAAGCCTTGCGGCGTGCCGTAATGCAGCAAAAGATTTTGATTTAAGCGGCTAACCGCGCGCAAGCCGTTGGCGACCAATTCGCCTTCCAACCAATCGTGCGGCAATACGCCTGAACCTGGCATTTTGTGGGGCGGCATTTGGCGAAACATATTTCGCACCAACCACACCACATCCAATTGTTGCGGGTTGGTCGGCGCTTGCGGCGTGGTGGTCAGCGGCGCACGTTCACGCACAAAGAAACCCGAACCGCGCCGCGATTCTAAATAACCGCGCGCGACTAACCGATCATAAGCTTCCACGACGGTAAAGCGCGAGACTTCTTGCGCATCGGCATAACTGCGAATTGACGGCATCCGCGCTCCGGTACGCAGCAGTTTGTCGTCGATTTTGTTCTCAATCATGCGCACGATTTGATCGACCAAGGTTTCGTTGGAATCACGGATTAGGGAGGGACTGGGATTATTCATTGCAGCTCACCGTTTTTTTGATGGTAGGTAGCGCTGGTTACGGCATAAATCGACCAAGACTGTATCGCTCAATTGACCATAACAGCATAAAAATTAACTGAATAACTGTATCGGTACTGTACTGCCCGTGTCAATTAGCATGGCGACATATTTTGAATTATTAATGAGAGACCGCCATGGCCGTTTTACTTCCAAGCAAAGAACAACTTATTTCCGCTGGCAAAATTGTGTATGACGCAATGCCTGCCACACCGCAATATTCGTGGCCGCTAATTAACCAAGCGTTAGAAACCGAGGTGTGGATTAAGCATGAAAATCACACGCCAACAGGAGCGTTCAAAATGCGCGGCGGCTTGGTGTATTTGCATGCCTTGGCTGAGCGCGCCCCTGAAATCAAGCACGTAGTCTCAGCAACGCGCGGCAACCACGGCTTATCAGTTGGCTTTGCCGCCCAACGCCACGGCATGATCGCGCACATCGTGGTTCCACGGGGCAATAGCTCGGAAAAGAATGCCGCCATGCGCGCACTTGGTGTCGATGTAATCGAATTCGGCGATGAATTTCAGGATTGTCGCGAACATGCTGCCAATCTAGCCAAAGCCAACGATTGGCACATGATTCCATCGATGCACCGCGATTTGCTGGCCGGGGTGGCGAGTTATTGGATGGAATTGTTCACAGCCCAACCGGATTTGGATGTGGTGTTTGTGCCGATTGGACAAGGTTCCGGCATTTGCGCGGCGGCAGCAGCCAAACAAGCGCTTGGCTTAAAAACCAAAATCATCGGCGTCGTCTCAGCCCACGCATTGGCTTACAAATCGTCATTTGAAGCCGGTTGTAAGCTCGAAGCACCAGTTTCCACTAAATTAGCCGATGGCTTAGCCTGCCGCGTTCCAGACGACGTATCGCTAGAAATTATCATGAGTTCGGTCGAAAAAATCATCGCGGTAACCGATACCGAAGTCGCAGCGGCCATGAAGTTGCTGTTTACGGCAACGCACAACGTAGCCGAAGGTGCGGGAGCCGCCGCTTTGGCAGGTGCATTGCAGCTTAAAGAGGGATTGAAAGGCTTAAAAGTTGGATTGCCTTTGTGCGGCGGCAATGTCGATGCCAAGCAATTTTCTATCATCATTGGCGCGTGGAATTTTGCTTCAGATGCAACGCAGCCCAAAACGCAGCAGTTTAGTTTTGCCGGCCAGCGCTTTGTCTAAAGCGGCGTTGATTTCGTCCATCGGCAAACATTGATTATCGAAAAATTAATAAGCGGGATTGATTTTGCTACTGTGGGCGAACCACGCTAAATTTAATATGGCAAATCGGCGCGACGCGCTGATAAATCCGATTTTCCTCAGGTCTTGGCAAGCAAATTAGGGGTATTAATCGGGCAGTGTGCGCCGTACAATAGTGATCTTTTGCAACGCGCAGCGCAGCATTCATCGTCAATCTTTGGACTTATTGGAAACCACCATGTCAATCTACCAAAAACTCGCCGCTTTAAACATTGAATTACCTACCGTCGCCGCTCCAGTTGCGGCCTACGTCATGTTCGCACAAACGGGCAATACCGTATTTGTTTCTGGTCACATCGCCAAAAAAGACGGCAAGCCTTGGGTCGGTCAAATCGGTAAAAACATGACGACTGAAGAAGGTAAATTGGCAGCGCGTGCCATTGCGATTGATTTGATCGCCACGGTACAAGCAGCGTGCGGTGGTGATTTAACTCGCGTCAAACGGATTGTTAAATTGATGAGCTTAGTTAATTCCACACCTGACTACACCGAACAACATCTGGTCACCAATGGCGCGTCGGAATTACTCGCCGAAGTATTTGGCGATGCTGGTAAGCACGCTCGTTCGGCCTTCGGTGTCGCGCAAATTCCGATGGGCGCGTGCGTTGAAATTGAATTGATCGTCGAAGTCGCTTAAGCCCAGTCACAACCCAACGAGACACTGCCACGCTGCTGTTTGAGTAATGCCAACCAGCAGCGCATCACAACAATAAAATCACCACATCGCGCCCATGAAACTCAACAACCTCCCAAAAATGGAGTGGAAATTTTCCGCCCGTGCCGAGCAATTAAAAAGCTCCATGATTCGTGAAATTTTAAAAATCACGCAGCGCCCCGAAGTCATTTCATTCGCTGGCGGCCTGCCCTCGACCGATACTTTTCCGGTCGAAAGAATGCGCGCCGCGTTTGATTCCGTTCTAG
This sequence comes from Sapientia aquatica, assembly GCF_004358105.1. Classification (GTDB taxonomy): domain Bacteria; phylum Pseudomonadota; class Gammaproteobacteria; order Burkholderiales; family Burkholderiaceae_D; genus Solimicrobium; species Solimicrobium aquaticum. The sequence continues at coordinate 68,175 of NZ_SMYL01000009.1, forward strand.
CTAACTCCGGCAAATCCGCTTTGCAATACGGTCCAACTGACGGGTATTTGCCCTTGCGTGAATACATCGCCGCATCGTTATCCAAAGACGGCACCACGATTGAAGCCGATCAAATCCTAATGACCTCCGGTTCGCAACAAGGCTTGGATTTATTGGGCAAAGTATTGTTGGACGAAGGCAGCAAGGCATTAGTTGAGTCGCCCAGCTACTTAGGCGCGCTGCAAGCATTTTCAGTCTATCGGCCCGAATTTGTTGCGGTAGAAATGGACGAAAACGGATTAATCCCCAGCTCGGTTGCCGCCAAAGGTGCTGGGGCGCGTTTGTTGTATTGCTTACCCAATTTCCAAAACCCAACCGGCCTAACTTTGTCACAGCAGCGCCGCACCGAATTGGTTAAAACCTGCGCCAACCTGGGCATTCCATTATTGGAAGACGATCCATACGGCGCGCTATGCTACCGCGGTGAGCCGATGTCCAAGATGCTGAACATGAATCCCGAAGGCGTGATTTACATGGGCTCGTTCTCCAAAGTGCTCACTCCCGGCATTCGACTGGGTTATGTGGTCGCCCCGCGTACACTGACACGCAAGTTAGAGCAAGCCAAGCAAGCTACCGATTTACATACCGCGCAATTAACGCAAATGGCGGTGTATGAAGTCATTAAAGACGGTTTCTTGGAGCAACATATTCCAACCATACGCGCACTTTACTCCAGCCAATGCGACGTGATGCTGGATGCGTTGAACAAGTTCTTCCCGAAGGGCGTGACGTGGACTAAGCCCGACGGCGGCATGTTTATCTGGGTTAAATTACCCCAACACATCGACAGCATGGCGTTGGCGACCGAATCGATTGCACAGAACGTGGCATTTGTGCCGGGCGTGCCGTTTTATGCGGGTGCGCCAGAAACCAATACCATGCGTTTGAGTTTTGTAACGGTGTCACCGGCGAAGATTTACGAAGGGATAGAGCGCTTGGGTAAATTGATTGCTAGCAAAATGTAAAAATAGCTCCGTGTTGGCATCAAAAAAAAGCACCTGTTTATCCAATAAAACAGGTGCTTTTTTTATCGCTGTGTTACATTAATTGCCAAGGAGAAATTTAAAAATACCGCTATTCTCCTGCTCAGCGCAATTCATGTCAGGTAAGATCATCACTTCAACCGAGGAGATCAACATGGACGACCTAACCCTTTTAGCGACCCAAGTCGGCGCCCTGCTCACCGAAAAAAAATTACTCCTAGCCACCGCCGAATCGTGCACTGGCGGCGGAGTTGCGCATGCCGTGACCGAAATCTCTGGATCATCAATTTGGTTTGAATGCGGCTTCATTACCTATTCCAATTCCTCCAAATCGGAGCTACTCAATATTCCACCGGCCTTGATTGCGCAACACGGTTCGGTTAGCGAAGAAATCGCCGCCGCTATGGCTGAAGGCGCGTTGTCGAATTGCGAAGCGCACGTATCCATTGCGACAACTGGAATCGCCGGACCACACGGCGCAGTGCCCGGCAAACCGGTTGGCACTATTTGCTTTGCCTGGAGCAGCGGAGGAAAAACCTACACCGAGCGCAAATTATTCAGCGGCGATCGTCAATCGGTGCGGCAACAAACCGTCATCCACGCCTTGCGCGGGCTGATTCAATTTTTGTCTTAGGATTTTAGCCAAGTTCCATGCGCTAATCTGGTCGCATTACTCAGCCAGATTGGCGATTGAGTTTTCATAAAGTGGGCGACAAGTTGGCCCGATCAACGCGATCTATACCAAACAAACGGCATTCCAAAATCACCCTTTTTTCGTTCTGCCCAACTCACTGACGGTAATTGTCCTTGATCAAATAATGCCGTCCGTACCAAGCGAAAACCAAGGCCGCCAGCAGCGCAAAGCATGCAAAGAAAAACATCTGGAAGGCTGTCACTGACAATCCGGTATTTTGTATTTTTGCGGTTAGCGCTGCATTTTTCACGCTCGCGTTGGCCAACAAGACCCAAAGATTGCCGATGGTGGTGGATAGATTCCAAAAACTCATAATCACGCCTTTCATTGCTAATGGCGCTTGACTGTAAGCAAATTCCAATCCGGTAGTCGAGACCAGCACTTCACCCATGGTCAACAACGCATAGGGTAAAACTTGCCACGTCACGGACAGCGCGCTGCCCCCGTCCATCACCAACTGCATCAACCCAATTACAATCCACGCAACACCGGCAAACGCGATTCCGCACCCCATGCGACGTAGCGCATTGAATTCCAACCCAAGTCGCTCCAGCATGGGATACAAAACGAAATTATTAAACGGGATTAACAGCATCACCAACAGCGGATTTAAGGCTTGCATTTGCGACGACATAAACCAATCCTGCTTAGTCATCTGATCGGCTTGCACAATCCAGGTAGATGCTTTTTGATCGAACAATGACCAAAAAGGCGTGACCAATGCGAACACCACTAACAACCTCAATACTGCCCGCACGCCATCCACCGCCGCATCAGAATGCACAGCACGTGCCCGTTCCAATTGCAACCACGCGCCCAGACCGCCACAACCCAGCACCACAACCAACGCAAGACATAAGGACGCAACAACCCCGATTTGACCGACCAACAATAAACACGCCAAACCAAACAACACGCCCAATTGCGCTAAGCGCAGACCAAGGCGTGACTGACCTTGCTCACCGATGAGCAACGCTGACTTCACCACCTTAGAAAATGAATCGGGATTCTCCGACTGCGGCGCGATCATCACATAGTTTTTTCGCCCCAGCCAAAAAATAATTGTCGCCATTAGCATCAGCACGCCGGGAATACCAAACGCCACGGCAGCGCCGTATTGCCGCAGAAAAATCGGCATCAATAAGGACGCAAAAAATGAACCAAAATTGATGATCCAATAAAAGCTATCAAACACCTTGCGCGCCAAATGTTTATTGGCTTGATTGAATTGATCACCGACAAACGACGCCACCAAAGGTTTAATACCACCCGATCCCAAGGCAATCAAAAATAGCCCAGTAAAAAATCCATTTCGGTTATTTTCAAAAATCGCCAAACAAGCATGTCCAGCGCAGTACACCAAACTAAGCCACAACACGGTGTGATATTTGCCGAGGTAACGATCGGCCAACCAACCACCTAATAGCGGGAAGAAATACACCCCGATCACAAAGGTATGGAACACCTCTTTGGCCATACCAGCCCGCAGCGATTCCGGCATAGACAGAAACAGGCTGGTTATCAAAAATGAAGTCAGGATATTGCGCATTCCATAAAAACTGAAACGCTCACAACCTTCATTGGCAATGATGTACTTGATTTGCTTGGGCATCGCGCTCGCTGGCGCTGTCGAGGGATTAGCGGCTGAATTCGGTTCAAAAGACATCGTGGACGCTCCGATAGTTAGGTTAATTTCAGCGCTCCCAAAACTGGCCGATCGAGAGCGGAACTAAATAATCCAAATAGCTTAGCAATTTAGTATTAAATAGATTTTTCAACAATACTTATCGGAGCAGTGCAAATTACAACAACACTGTTTATTTTTACAGTTACTGGTTGCATGTACAGTATTTTGCGATTAATATTACTTCACAGCACTTAACTTTGACTAAAAACAGGGGAAGAAAACATGGCTTACATTAATTCATCGTTTCAATCACAACCAAGCATGAGCGGCACCTCCAACGCCTTTAGTTTTAATCATGCGCCTATCAATAACTCGTTTTTGGTACGCATTGGGCAGCGCGAAGTCAGTGTTTGCCGCGATTTCCGCAAACGTTTTTATCCAACCAATCCAATTATTGAATGCCGCGCAGGCGTCAGCCCTGGGCATGTTGAAATTTTGTTGATGCGTAGCTGGTTGATCGTGTTTTCTAGAGCGCAGGCATAAAGCCAAGTCGCCGAGTGCGGTTATTGAATGCGGTTATTGAATGCAGTTATTGAATGCAGCCATTGCAACGGCATGTCCAGATCACGCGAACAACTCAGCGCCTTGTGCGCCAGCGCATGAAGAATCTCAGCTGATTGCTTGAAGAATCATGTTGAGTTCTTCTTTGGTGTATGCAATTAATTGTTCGCTTTTTTCTAAATTCAATGACAAGCGCGCCAGCGAACTGGGAAGCTCTTCCCAATTAATTGTTTGTTTTGAGCGCTCATCAAAATGCGCATCCAATAGATCAGCCGCCACGATCAAATCGGTTAAATCGGCGACTCCCGTATGGTTATAGTCAGGATTGCCGAAGTTTTGCACTGCACTACGTATGTCTTCGGGAATATCCCAATTTTCCAAGATTGCCGCGCCAATACTGGAATGCCACGCATCCACCACATTCCACAACGCTTTTTGCGACGTGAATAGCGATTGGTAGTAACTGGCGCGATTCAAAATATAAAACTTACCCACATCGTGTAATAAGCCCGCAAGCATCGCACTATCAGGATTCAATTTGCTGATGTGTTTGGCTAATACGTAGGATGAAGACGCCACCCGCAAGCTGCGATTCCACAATCCTTCCATCAATTGCGATATTTCGCCTTTAGATTGATGTTCACTGAGCTGCTTCATTCCTACGGTAATCGTTAAATTACGCACTTTGGCAAAGCCAAGTCGCATCGTCGCGGTGCGTAAATCGGTGGTCGGTTTGCCAGTCGTATTAAACGCGGCGGAATTACTTAACTTGAGCACTTGGGCGGACAACACAGGCTCGGTTCCGACGATACGCGCCAAGCTGTCGTTAGAAATATTTTCTTGCGAAATAGCGCGCCGGATATTCATGGTGGCGTTGAGCGAGGTAGGAAAAATTAACACAGGCGATGAAAGATCGGCCGTTAAGCCTTCGATAAATTCAAATTCCGTGTTTTTATTGCCTCGTGTCATACTTCCCTGCCCTCAGTTATTTGCCCACAAAACGATTCAACCCGACGCCGCCACAACGATTGCAGCGCCAGTAATTTACCTAGTTTAGGCGATGGAATGAATTGTTAAAGGGACATTGGGACACGGGTTATCTTTTTTATCGTTTCGGAACTTGCATTTAATCTGTTTGCACCAATCTTGTTTCTCTAACGCAATATAACTGTTGTTCGCCTCAAGACCACTAACCAGCAAGGATGAATCATGACCATTTCTATGTACAACGCTTCTGTTCCGGTTTTTAAACAAATGCTCAACAGCATGAGCCATGTGCTGAGCAAAGCCGAAGCACACGCTGCGGAAAAAAAGATCGATCCAGCCGTATTCTTACAAGCTCGCCTGTATCCCGACATGTTTCCTCTGCTGCGCCAAGTGCAAATCGCCGCCGATTTTGCCAAAGGTGTATCAGCGCGCCTAGCCAACGTTGAAGTGCCGGCCTACGACGACAGCGAGACGACCTTCGCCGATTTACACGCACGCATTAAAACGACCTTGGCATTTATCGAATCCATTACGCCCGCACAGTTTGACGATGCAGCGGAGCGCGAAATCATCACCCGCCCTGGAACACCAAAAGAGAAAAAATTCACCGGTTTATCTTATTTACTGACTTATGGATTGCCACAATTCTTTTTCCATGTAACAACAACCTATGCAATTCTGCGTCATAACGGCGTGGAAGTTGGCAAGGGTGATTACATGGGCCTATAACCAGATCCGTTTTTCGCGCCAGTAGCGAAAATTCCACACTGTAAAAAGCGTAACGAGAAAGTTTCTTCTCATTACGCTTTTTTGTTTTTGCGCCTATAGTGATTCAACAAACCCTGATTCGATAACAAATACTTGTTTTATTTTAATTATGGTAAAAACAATGGTCGTTGGCGTTACTACTCGAAGCCCGAAAGTTCACTTGGGTAACTAAGCAAGTATCTGTATCAAATTGACATAAGTATTTAGTTGTCTGAGCGTTACAATTCGCAGCGAAATAGTTCCTGCAGGCAACTTTGCCTTCAATTTGATTTAGAAGCACACAAATTTATGTTTACACCTGTCCGCAACACTTTCCGTTTCATCTTGCTGCTCTTGGCGGCCGTTTCTATTCACTCCCACGCTGAAACCGGCGTTACCAACAATTCCATCACCGTTGGTCAATCGGCCGCCTTGACCGGACCCGCTCAACAACTAGGAATCGGGATGCGCGACGGGGCGCAGGCATATTTTGATTTTGTTAATGCACAAGGCGGCGTCAACGGTCGCCAAATCAAGCTAATCAGCTTGGATGACGGCTACGACCCAGACAAAGCTACCGCCAATACCAAGCAATTGATCGACAAAGAAAATGTGTTTTCCTTGTTCGGTTACGTCGGAACAGCCACCTCGAATGCAGCTTTACCATTGGTAAACCGCGCTAGTATTCCATTCTTTGCACCTTTAACCGGTGCGCAATCCTTGCGTGAACCGTTTAATCGCAACATCTTCACCATTCGCGCTAGCTATTTTGAAGAAACTGAAAAAATCATCCAACACAGCACGACGCTGGCGATTAATCGAGTGGCCGTGTTTTATCAAAACGATGCATACGGCAAAGCTGGTTTAGAAGGCGTGACCAGGGCGCTGAAACAACGCCAGATTGAAGTCTTGGCAGTGGCAACCGTTGAACGCAATAGTACTGACGTGGCTAAAGCCGTTAGTGAAATTCGGAAAAGTAATCCCCAAGCGGTGGTAATGGTGTCGGCCTATAAATCGTGCGCGGCGTTCATTCGCGAAATGAAAAAATATAACGATGTAAATCCCATTTTTTGGAACATTTCCTTTGTCGGCACCCAAGCGCTTTCGTCTGAATTAGGCAATGAAGGACGCGGCGTAATGATTTCTCAAGTTGTGCCAGCGCCTTGGGATGATGTCACTGAAGTGGTGAAAGAATATAAAAAGCTGTATTTAACCAAACCAGATCGGCAAGTTGACTACAACAGCTTGGAAGGATTTATCGCCGCGAAAGTATTTGTGGAAGGCTTAAAACGAGCTGGCAATAATTTAACGCGCGACGGTTTTATCCGCGCGCTCGAAGGCATTAGCAAATACAACGTTGGTGGATTCGAAGTGAAATTCAGCCCAACCAACCACAACGGATCTCATCTGGTCGATTTAACGGTAATCGGTAAAGACGGCAAATTAATGCATTGATTTGCCAAGTCGACTGGCAGCGCACTTGCGCTGTGATCTATTCATCGCGCAAACAAACATGGCATCCAAAACGCGATGCCATTTTTTACCTATTACGAACCGACAATGCCCGCCGCGATATTAATCGACAATCCCAGCACCGCCATATTGAACCAAAAACTCAGTACCGATTGCACCAGCGCGGTTTTTCGAATCACACGTGAAGTCAACGACACATCCGAAGTTTGGGCGGCAACGGCGATTGTGAACGAGAAGTAGAGAAAATCCCAATACGTTGGTTGCAAATGCACATCAGGAAAGCGCAAAGCGCGTTGCGCTGTCGGCGACCGGTAATACAGCTTGGCGTAGTGAAAGGTAAAAATCGTGGCAATGAAAAACCACGATCCAAGCACCGTCGCCACGGTAATTAAGTAGTGCCACAGTTTATGCGCGGGCGTTAGATCCTTCATCGCTCCCAACTCCAACACAATTGCGGCCAAACTCGCCATCGCCGCCACCGACATGATGGCGACGATCGCGACATCTGCGTTATCTTCTTGCTCGGCCAAGCCCGCTATTTTTTCAACAGTGGCATGCGCCATCAACCAAAACATCAAGACTAAATACGACCACGTTGCGACGTTCCAACCAAATAGAACGCGCGACAGCAACGTCCAACCTTGAGGTAATAACAAGGTTAGCAAGGCCGCAAAAGCAAATGCGCCGAAGAGTCTGGGCCGACTTTTAATCACAACACCGATCATTTTTTTCATTTTTATCAAATTAAAGTCAAATTACTGTTAAGCGCCAAATGCAGCATGGCATTTCTAACGCTATTCCATGAATTAATCTTACTTTTTTAACGTAATATTGATTAACCCGATGGGGATATGAAACTTTTACTGCCGAATTGATATGGTTGGGCTTACTTGGTTTTAAGGCATCGTCGAACGTGCTTCGGCAACTCACCATTACTTAGCCGCAGCACACCGCATTTTAACAAGTTGTCTATTGTCAGCAAGTTCTTACAAAGACGATCCTGCACAAATACTCGCAATTTAAAGAGGTTATTGTGGAATTACTTACACTGTTTGGCCGTTCAGACTACAAGGCACGTGATTTACAGCTGTTTAACGATGTTGAGCAACACGACTTAGATATCATCACTAAAACCTTAAGCGCCAGTTGCGTCATGCTGGTCAACGCCGGGCAAGCCGTGATTTCGGCGCATACCACGGATAACCGGCTCTACATCGTGTTAAGTGGCAAACTAGAAGTGGTCTCCAACGAGCATAACGGTTCAACTTCAACCAATTTGCAATACTCGGTGGGCGAATGCGTCGGCGAATTATCGGTGTTAGACGAAGAAGACCAGCCGCATACCGTTATCGCCGTTGAGCGTAGTGAATTATTGGTCATCGAGGCAGATACGCTTTGGAATTTGATCGACAACGTTGATGGCGTGGCGCGCAATTTATTGCGCCTGCTGTCGTTTCGCATTCGTACCACCAACGCGCTACTACGTCGCCGTCATAAAGTCGGTGAATTCTATCGGCAAATGTCGATGATTGATGGCTTAACTGGAATTCAAAATCGGTCTTGGCTCAACAGCCAATTTCCGCAAATGATCGAACATGCCCACGCTACCGGCAATTCTCTATCCATCATCATGGCCGACCTCGATCACTTCAAAGAATTTAACGATAAATACGGCCATATCGTCGGCGACGATGCCATTCAAAGTGCCGCAAAAATTTTAAATTCAACCTTACGCCCGACCGATTTTGCGGTGCGCTTCGGCGGGGAAGAATTGCTGGTCATCTTGCCCGATACCGAGAATCAAGATTGCTTTACCGTCGCCGAACGGCTGTGCAATAAGCTAGAACAAACCAGTATTTTTTCCGATACAAGGCGACCTTTGCCCCACATCACCGCATCCTTTGGTGTTGCGACGTTAGCCGATGGACAGGACTTATCTTCCTTTATCGAAGCTGCCGATGCCGCGCTGTATCGCGCTAAAAATGCCGGGCGCAATCGGGTTTCGTTCTAAAGTCTCCCGCTGCCTCATTCCACATCCTGCAAATAAAAAACCGTTCAGATCGCAAAATCTGAACGGTTTAAAAGTACGACGATGATATTAATCGTGCTTACACCAGTCTCTTAGAACTTATAGCCTAATGAGAACTGCGTCACCATTGGATTCAACTTAGCCGATGCAGACTGACCAGTTGACAAAGTCGTGGTTGTTTTCACGTACGATTTGTTCACCGATGCATCCACATACCACTGTTTGTTAAACCACGCTGTAAAACCCATCTGTGGAGTTGCTCCCCAAGTGTCTTTTACTTGGAAGGTTGTTGGCGCACCGCCAGGATTAGTAATCGCGGTCAAAACAGCCGAACCAGTTTCACCTTGGAAATGCACGTAAGAAACGCCTAAACCAAGATAAGGACGGAACGCTTCATTCGCACCCATGAAGTGATACTGCAAAAACGCTGTTGGCGGCAATTGCTTCACTGTACCAAGAACGCCAGTACCCTGAATCGAACCTGCACCGTAGATGTCATGCTTTAACGGAATACCGCCATAGACTTCCACCGCGATATTATCGGTAAACATATACGTACCAGTGAGCAAGATGGTTCCCGCAGCACCAACGTTAATTTTGGTATTCGGTAAGCTTGGCGCGGATAAATTTCCGCTTGTGACGTTAGGGTCAAAATAAGCATAACCCGCTTTGACCATAATCGAACCCGCTTCTTGCGCCATCACGCCTGCACTCGCGGAAGCCAATAACGCACAGCCTAACAATTTGACGATTTGTTTCATTTTCTTATCTCCAATTCTTTTAATTGAGCTCTGAGTCTATCGACTAGGCGCTTTTTATAACCAACCTTTGATCGCCATTTGTGCAGCGACGTAACGGGCTAACAGAAGGTTGCCGTATGGTGTTGGGTGAACTAAATCGGCAAATAAGTAATGACTAACATCGCCTCCGATGACATTGCTACCGTTACAGACCAAGGATGAACCAAACGAGGTCGGGGTAGCTAGAGGGTTGACGCCATAATTCAAATTACAAGCGGTAGCTGTGGTATTGCTCAAACCGTAAATCGCAGGGTTTTTAATTTGATCAGCGGAGACAGTATTTGCATCCACAATCAATACATTTGGACTAGTTAAATTAGCGGTCAGTTGACCATTAAAGGTTTTCACCATGGCAGCAAACAACGCTTGAGTACCTGGCGCAACCGACTCACCCAAAACGCCTTGCGGAGTCAAATCAATCGCTGGGACATTCACGACAACCACGTACTTAGCACCATTGCCCAGCACGAGATTGTTGATGTAGCCAGACAATTCAGCCGCCGCTTTACCAACTGCTGTCACAGCTTGGGTTGGCGTAAACGAAGCGCTGATTGAAGCTGCATTCATGAAAATATCATTCGCGCCAGCCAATACGAAAACAACTTCGTTGCCGGAGAATTTGCCACCATGCGCTGCCAAATGGTTTTGAATTTGAGTGATCACAGGAACCGTCAACGCGCCAACTGGGCTACCCAGTAATGCATTGCTTGGGCCGACTGGATTAGTAACCCGTGAGCCACCTTGCGCGTAATTGGTGCAAGCAGGATTAGTAACCACTGGGACATTAAAACCTAAGCTAGCTTGACCATTCAAACCTGTTTCGTAAGGACAAGGTGCGGCCAAACCTAGAGTGCCGGCCATTAATTCAGTCCAATTGGTTGGTGCTGGCGCACCGCCAGCGAGGGTTGCATTAACAGTGAAGCGACCGCCGCCGAGGGCTTTAATCGTTCCAACATTGTAAGTACCCAAGTCGCTTAAGCTGTCGCCGAAGGTAACTTCGGAAGAAAATTGAACTTTTGGGTTGGGATTGGCAGCGGTTGAACCGCTAATTCCACCACCGCCGCCGCAGCCAGCTAACGTGACCGCGATTGCAGCCGCCACACCCAAAGCGAATTTATTTTGACGCATGTTTGTCTCCTAATTTTGAATATTCTAAGAAAGGACGTTGAATTCGATTCCACGCCTTTTCTAGCTCTATGGCTTCAACTACTTAATTCTGCGCGCTACCCTTTTTTGTATGAGTATTTGCGCACAGATAGTTATTACAAAACAACAAAGAAAAGTGCTATTGAACGTTTCCTGTTGAGGCGATTATGTCATCAGGGTATTAAGTTGCCTAGAGAGAATAGATATTTAGAGGATATATTCGAAAATTAAACAACAGTCGACTTAATTGCTGAACTGTTATCGGCATTTTTTAGCCCATCTTTAAGCAAAACTGCCGTCGAATCCGACGATGTATTGTGATTTCCTTTAAATATTCGCAGCGCTTTTTTGCCCCAAGTATCCAAATAACTATAGGCCACCGGCACCACAACAAGTGTCAGCAAGGTCGAAGTAATAATCCCACCAATCACCGCCCGTCCCATAGGCGCTTGCAATTCACCGCCCTCACCTACACCAATGGCCATTGGCAACATCCCAAACAGCATCGCTAAAGTGGTCATAATAATCGGCCGCAAACGCACCTGACCGGCCTGCAACAGCGCATCGTGTTGGTTGGCACCTTCGCGTTGGGCGTGATTGGTAAAATCAACCAATAAAATAGCGTTTTTGGTGACCAAGCCCATCAGCATGATGAAACCAATCATCGAGAAAATATTTAACGTGCTGCCGGTAATAAGCAAGGCACTGAACACGCCAATCAAGGACATCGGCAGCGACACCATGATCGCTAGCGGCTGTAAGAAGCTGCCAAACTGTGAAGCCAGAATCAGGTAAATGAAAATCACCGCAATGCCCAGCGCCGACACCGCTGCGGCAAATGAGTCATTCATATCTTTGGTTTGGCCACCGACATCGAAGTTGTACCCGGGCGGCAATTGAATCGTGTCGATCAACTTTTGTACATCGGTTCCCACATCTCCCACCGTGCGCCCTTCGACGTTGGCATAAATACCGACCCGGCGTTGCAGGTTTTGGCGCTTAATAACTTGTGGGCTCGTCGAGGGAACAAATTCCACCACTTGGCGCAACGGAATCATCATGACTTTGCCATCGGCGCTGAGCTTGGTGCTGGCCACCGTCAAATCGGCCAAATCGGCGATTTTTTGACGACCCGATTTAGGCAATTGCACATTCACTTCATAATTTTGCCCATCGGGAGCTAACCAATGATTAGTCGTGTCACCTGCAATAAACGGGCGCAGTGCATCACCGATTTGTTGGATTGTTAATCCCAGATCACTGGCCAATTCATTATTTACCCGGACTGTTACCGCCGGATTAGACGCAGTCATGCTGTTTTCGATTTCCGTAATCCCTTTAATTTCAGCCATTTTCGCCATGACACGTCCAACCACTTCTTTGAGCTTCTCTGGATCCGGCCCCAGAATCGCCACATAAATTGGCTTATCAAAGCCGACCGATAACACCACGCCGGGGATGCGATTTAGTCGTTCGCGGATGGCGCGTTGAATCTCTAGCTTAGGCGGACGTTTAGTCGTTCTGAGATCGACCAACTTCAATCCCACGGTTGATTCATTGCGATTACCGTCGCTACCGACGGTGGTATTAATGGTTTGAATCTCTTTAAAGCTACTTAACGCAGCTTCGACTTGCAGTAATTTGCTGTTGTTGTATTCCAAACTGGAACCGACTGGCGTCTTAAATTTAAGTTGGATAAATCCGTCATCGGTCTCCGGCATCATGTCGGTGCCAATAAAAGGCAACAAGAAAAAGCTGCCAATAAATAAGCCAAACGCGATCGCCAAGGTCGCCTTTCGCCAGTGCAACGCTGTTTCTAAAATGCGGCCGTAGATCAGGTGCAAAGCCTCGATTCCGTTTTCAACCTTATGCATTAAGCGCTCAAGCCATGGCAGATATTTAAAGCGGTTCTCGATCGGGTCTTGCCAAACGGAGGACAACATCGGATCCAGCGTAAAACTGACGAATAAGGAAATCAGCACCGCAACCGCGACCGTGACGCCGAACTGAAAGAAAAAGCGCCCCATAATGCCGTCCATGAAAGCCACTGGCACAAACACCGCCACAATGGCCAACGTGGTGGCGGTGACGGCCAAGCCGATTTCATTGGTGCCGTCGCGCGCTGCGTCGAGGTGGTTTTTACCCATCGCCAAATGCCGCACAATGTTTTCGCGCACCACAATCGCATCGTCAATTAATAACCCGATGCACAGCGACAAAGCCATTAAGGTTAAAAAGTTCAACGTGAAACCAAACACATGCAAGGCGATAAACGTCGCGATGACTGAGATCGGCAAAGTCAGGCCGGTAATAATCGTGCTGCGCCATGAATGCAGAAACAAGAACACAATCAAAATCGTTAGCAATGCGCCTTCGATAATTGTTTCCTTAACGCGATCCAGCGAGCCTTTGACTTCGCTGGCGCTATCAAATACGGTTTGAATTTGCACGTCTTGCGGGAGATTTTTCTTTAACTCTTGGATCGCATCTTTAATCGCATCACCCACTTCGACGATATTGGCATCTTGAACTTTGACGACCTGCAAGTTGATTGCGCGTACCCCGTTAATACGCGAAATCGATTGTTCCTCGCGCGCGCCATCGATGATCTCCGCAACTTGTTCGAGTAAAACTGGATTACCAAAACGACGCGCAACAATAATTTTCCCGAACGAACGCGGGTCTTTTAATTTACCGACTATGCGCACCAACTTATCGTTGCCGCCAGAAGTAATTAATCCCGCAGGCATATCTTGATTATTGGTTTGAATCGCTGCCACGACTTCATCTACGCCAACATTTAATGCCATCATTTGGGCTGGATTCAGTTGCACCAGCACTTGACGCGCCACCGTTCCACCAATATCGACCTTGCCAACGCCGGGCACGCCTTGCAAGCGCTTCACAATAATTTGCTCGGTTAAAGTAGATAAATCACGCAAGCTGCGCGAAGCTGAAGTGATGCCGAACGAAATAATTGGCTGAGCGTTTTCACCATCAAGACGCGAGATAAACGGTTCTTTGGCATTTTTAGGAAAAGCGGGCCGAATCGCGCCGACTTTATCGCGCACATCTTGCACCACGCGATCCATGTTCACATTCAGATTAAATTGGATATAAGTATTGCTGCGGCCTTCGTAGGCGGACGACATGATGCGCTTGACGCCATTGACGGTATTAATCGCTTCTTCGATAGGTTTGGTGAGATCGGTTTCAATCGCTTCGGGCGAGGCACCGGGATATTGGACGGAAATAAATAAGGCGGGAATCTCCACGTTGGGCATTTTTTCGACGCCCAGCTTTTGGTAGGAAAACAAACCCAACACCATCAGGCCGACCATCACCATCGTGGCAAAAACCGGGTGATTAATACTGACTTTAGTCATCCACATGACTTACCCCTTGGTTGCGGCTGATGTTTTTTTGGCGGCGGGCAAAGTCACTTTGCTGCCAGGCTTGACCATATCGAGCTGCGAAACAATGACTTGATCGCCTTCTACCAAGCCTTTTTTCACTTCGGCATAACCTTCGTCTTCATTGCGCAAACCCAACTCGACCGCCTGCGCCACTAAATGATCGTGATCTATTTTATAAACGGTGGGTACGCCACTGACCTGACGCACCGCGATCAGCGGCACCAAGGTTGTTTTGGTGGATTTTTCTAAGGTGATTTGACCTTTAGCAAACATGCCGCCGCGCAGCACCGCATCGTCATTGAGCACTTCGATGTAGACCATGAACGAGCGCGTGCCAGTTTCCGCATTCGGATTGATGCGCACGACTTTGCCCTTAAATTGGCGTGCCGCAAAACCATCGACCGCAAAACTAACCGGCTGGCCTAATTTAATGCGTGGGATTTCACTGGCGGGAACGGGCGCTTCTAAAATTAATTTCGACAAATTAACTAGCGAGAACAAGGGCGTGTCGGGCGAGACTTTTTCGCCCGCTTGCACCAAGCGCTTGCTCACGATGCCCGACATCGGCGCACGAATAATCGTGTCGGCTAGCGCAAGACGAGCGACTTCGCGCTGCGACATGGTCGATTTCAGATTGGCTTGCGCGAGTTGCAGAGCGTTTTCTGAGGTATCGAAGGCATTCTGGGAAATGTATTTTTGCAAAAATAAAGCGTGACTGGATTCGCGGTTTTTCTTGGCTAACTCTAATTTGGTGGTGGATTCTTCCACCGCCGCGTCTTGCGTGGCTAAACGCGCAGCCAAGTCGGCATTATCGAATTTAGCCAACACTTGGCCTTCCGAAACCGCCATACCTTCTTGCACCATAGTTTCGCTGACTACTGCGGTAACTTTGGATTTAACGGTGATGTTGTTTTGTGGGATTAGGCTGCCTGAGACTAATAAATTCACGTTTAGCTCGCGCTTGATGATAGAGGCGATATCGGTGTCGGCTAATTCGAATACCACCTCACTTTTATTACCTTTTGGACTCGCGGCAACGCCCGCCTCAGGCGCACTCTTGTATTTCCATAACGCTGCTGCCCCGCCAACCAGCGCGACGGCAATCACCAGCCACAGCCAGGTTTTACGTTGATTTGGGTAGATGGAAGGAGATTGGGCTTGTTCTGTTCTCATTATTTTGATTTCTAGTTCTAGGTCTATGAAGTGGGCTTAAGACTTGCCTCTTGGAAAAAAGTTCTGCACGGAACTGTTTTTATTCAGCAATCTTTAATCAAATTGGGTCAAAAATAGTCACAAACTACACATTTAACTAGAATCAAAAGTTATAAAAATGTACACTATATTATTTATTAATTAATATTTCTGGGCTTGGTAAGCGATGCACTGTCAACACAATCACCAATTTTCGACAACAAATCACCGAGGCTTTAGTTTGATTGAAGTATTGGTTTCGGTATTGGTCTTAGCGATCGGCATCATCGGCACCATTCGGCTGCAAATTCACTCGCTTCAAACCACCCAGCAATCTAATTTTTATAGTCAGGCGGTGCAATTAGCCAATGAAATGGCGAACAACATTCGTAGCAATCAATCCACTGATCCCAATGCCAATAATCGCTATCTTCAAATCAATTACAGCGCCAACGAAGACGCACCGAAATCCAGCGCCAGTTGCTACCAGCGGCGCTGCAACCCTTCCCAATTAGCCGAGGCGACCGTTCACGAGTGGCTGGCGCATATCCATCAAGCGTTGCCGAACGCGAAAGCCGTTGTTTGCCGCGATGACCAGCCTTGGGATAGCTCAACCCAGCAATTACGATGGGAATGCGCAGGTTCCGCTGACGCGGCCATCGTAATTAAGCTCGGTTGGACCGAGCAAGCCGATCAAAACACCCTCGCTAGCCCTAAATTCGCGTTGGCCATATCGCCTTAAAAGGAAACGCTATGCGCCTCCCAATATTTTTTTACCGATCAAAGCAACAGGGTTTAACGCTGATTGAAGTCATGATTGCGCTAACGTTGGGGCTGGTTTTGATCTTAATCGTCACTGGAATTGTCGTACACAGCAAATCAACCCAAGCAGCACAAACCGACCTAGCTGCCATGCAAGACACCGCTCGATTCGCGCTGGACAATATCAGCCGAAGCGTGAGGCAAGCTGGCTACCTGAACTACGACGAATTGGATACATCGCTGGAATCGAGCGAAGCACGGGACGCCAACGTCATGGGTTTTGATGCAAAAAGCATGAGCGCCAAGACCGCAAACATTAGCCAACCAATCGCTAGCAGCAACAATTCGAGTGACATCCTAGCGCTGCGCTTTGAAGGTTCCGGCCAACCAGCAGATGGCTCCATACTCAATTGCGCTGGGTACGCAGAAGCTGCCGAAAATACCCGCGCATGGAGTATTTATTACGTCGCCAACAGCTCGGGCGAACCGGCCTTATTTTGCAAATACCGCGGAAAAAAAGGCTCGTATGAAAGCATTTCTATCGCGCTAGGCATTGAATCGTTTCAAGTGCTATACGGAATTAACTTTGGTTCCTCCGGCAATGGCCCGACCGAACAATTTTTAAGCGCAACAGACATTGCAGCACTGGACGCGCACATTAGCCCCAGCGAATTAAGTAAGAAAACCCATTGGAAAAAAGTTACCTCAGTAAAGGTTGCCTTGCTAATTAGGGGTAGCAGCAAATCAAGAATGGATGAAGCAACTATCCACACACTTTTTGGACCAACTTATAACAACCAAAACGATGCGGGAACTCAATTGGATGAGGCGAAACTTCCCAAATCCGCTCAAGCTTATTTCCGCAAAATTTATAGCACCACCATCGAGCTCAATAATCCGAATTCAAGCGAGCAATAGGTGCACCGTTTTACCTGAACCGAAAAGGAGTTAATTATGCATAACGCAGTTTGGTACCAACTAGAGTGCTTACAAATCCAACGCGCCGTCGGTAATGTTTATCAAAAATTAGGACGGAATTTAGCCGAGGCCGATTACCAACAGGAACTTAGTGCGGAATTTACTAAGCTAGGCATTCCCTATTCCAACTTTCAGCCATCCGTTTCAGTTGGAAAACAGGCACACAAATTGACTCACTCTTTACCGCATTTCATTTGCCACGGCGTAATCGCGGTGAAAATCAAAGTGTTACCGACAACCCAGCACGAACATGTCGCGCGGGTGAGTAACTTTCTCAAAACGTCTAAAAGTCGTTTGGCGATACTGGCCAATTTTGGTACTCAACCGAATGCGACTATCGAACTAATTACGCGATAACAGGCTGGTCGGCTCATCAAATATTCTGCTTATTTCCCTGTCCACGTTCTTGCTATGGCCACGCTCACAAATCAGTCAAAGTTCCGATCAAGCCGCCAACATGGCGCTGTGCTAATCGTGGCACTTGTCATGTTAGCGGTGCTTCTCCTACTCGGCACATCACTGGCGAGTATGGCGTGGATCAATGAAAAAGCGGCGCGTAACGACAGAGATCGCATCGTCGCATTTCAAGCCGCTCAATCAGCACTGGCGGATGCGGAATTGGATATTGAGAATTCCACCCACAGCAGTTCACGCAGCCAAATTTTTTTACCTAGCTCGCCAGAGGGGTTTGCTGTCGGCTGCAATGCGGGCAATACCAATCGTTACCAAGGCCTCTGCGCGCAGGTTGTCGGTCAGAAACCTGCTTGGCAAACGGTTGAACTTGCAAAAATTGACGAGAACTCAGCTTCCGTCGAATTCGGTCGTTTCACCGGCAAGACGATGCCGCATGGCGAAGGACCATTTTCGATTTACCTGCCGCGCTACGTCATTGAACTAATACCCGACAATACGCCGGGGCAAACCAGCGCGAGAAAATTTATGTACCGCATTACGGCCATTGGATTTGGTAGTGATGCAGAAACACAGGTTGTACTGCAAGCTGTATATAGAAAGATTTAACTATGCTCGACCTCAATAAGAAAGCGGCATTAGCGCTTTGCATCACTTTAGCCGCATCTATTACCTCAGCCGCCTCGCCATTTATCGACTTAGCCAAAGAAGCGCTTGATGGACAAGTGAAAATCACCCCAGCGGGAACGCTCAACACTGGAAAAGCATCCTACGTTTTTCAAACCAGCGATCAAAGTAGCGATTGGTCAGGGAAATTACACAAACGGATGTTGGTCAATAATGCGGATAATTCCTTTAAGCTTGGGGCGAACCCGAGTTGGGAAGCGGGTGAATTGCTGACCGAAGCGTACAATCCACGCACCATCGCAACCTACAATTCGGTGACCAATAAAACCGTTTTATTTAACTTAACTAATTTGCCCCACAAAGATCAGATGGCGCTTAGCGCACTTGCTGGCGGTAGCTTCGATGCTCAATTAGGGGAAAAAAGGATTCGCTATTTGTCCGGTGAGCGCGAACTAGAACAAAGCGCCTCAACCATCACCATCACCAACACCACATTCCGAAAACGTAGCAGCCTGCTCGGCGATATTGTTCATAGCATTCCTGTTTTAGTTGGCAAAGCAGGTAACGCCAACGCGGACAAAAAAGCCCAACGCTTTTTAACCAATCAAAGCAGCCGACCAGATGTCGTCTATGTAGGTGCCAACGACGGAATGCTGCACGCATTTGACGCAGAAAGTGGTTCCGAATTATTCGCCTACATTCCCAGCCCATTAATCGCGAAGTTATCAAAGCTGACTTCCATTAATTATCAACATGATGCGTACATGGATGGCAATATCGGTATTCGAGCAGTCCAAATTGATGGCGTTTGGAAAACCGTATTAAGTGCTGGCATGGGAGCCGGAGCAAAAGGAGTTTTCGCTCTGGATATCAGCATGCCAAACGATTTTATGAATGGACTTGGCGCATTGTTTGAATTTACCGAACAAGACGATGCCGACATTGGGTATATCACCTGCGCACCAAGAATAATAAAACTCACCACCAATCGCGGTCGTGAAGCTTATTTCGTAGCCATTCCCAGCGGCTATAACTCATCCAACCGTAACGGAGATGCTTTCTTATTTCTACTCTCACTCGATAAAAAATCTTCCGAACCTTGGATGTTGAATCGCAATTATTTCAAGATAAAAGCTGCCAATAGCAATCCACACAATGCCAATGCTTTAGCCGCTCCTGCCTTTGCTTTATCCGCACAAGGTGCTGCAAAGTTGGCCTATGCCGGCGATTTGCAGGGCAATCTTTGGCGCTTTGATCTTCAAAAAGACCTCGATAAGCCGAATGTAGCTCGCATTATTTTTACCGCCAAAGACCATCAAGGAAACAGTCAACCGATTAGCGCACAACCACTCATCACGAACGCTCCGCAAGGCGGGTATCTAGTGCTATTCGGAACCAGTAAATACGTTGAAGCGGCGGACAAAGATCCACAAGCATTCAAAACCAATAGCTTTTATGCGGTGCGGGACAGCACCAAAGGAAACGCAGCAATATCGGGGCGGGACGAACTGGCACAGCGGAAGTTGACGCGCACAACAAAGTGGCGCAAAACGGGCAATACGGTTTCTGGTGCCGCTTTTAATTACGGAGAAAATTCCTCGGATAAAAAAGGCTGGTACATCGACTTTGCCAGCTCCAATAAATCCGGCGAACGCAGCATTGAGCCAGCCGTGGCAGAACACGGATACGTATTTTTCAACACCCACACACCCGGAACTAATTTACAAGCGCCGAGCAGCAATTCTTATGCCATAAATGTGTTGACAGGTTTTTCTGCGAGTCAGGATTCTATTACCGGCTACAGCACGACCAATGTCGTTTTGACTCGACCAATCGTTGTCCTGGATTCTGAAAATACTTTCAAAGAAGCCGGCGGCAGAACGGTCAAAAGGACCAATTATTCGGTTATCACCATTGAGCCAAATGCGCGCGGCAATTCAGTTGAAATCATCGAATCAGGATCAGTCAGCGCCAGCCGAGCGGGACGACTGAGTTGGCGAGAAATTCAAAACTGGCGCGAGCTAAATTCAATTCAGAATTCAAAATAAGCATGAAAAAAATAAACAAGCTAACACCGCAAAGCGCAATAACGTTGATCGAGTTAGTGATAGCGCTTGCCTTGCTATCCCTCGTCGCAACGCTTGCCTTTCCGATGTATCACGACGCAATCTTGAAGGTGCGTCGCACCGAAGCCAAGACCGCCCTATATAACGTTATGCAACAACAAGAACGCTTTTATACCCAGAAGAATAGCTATGCCGAGTTCAACAGCGTGAACGATCAGGCGTCGTTTAAAAAATGGTCGGGCGAATCGAAAAGCACGAGTCATTACGAATTATCAGCCCAAGCCTGCCATGGAAAAACATTAAAAGAGTGCGTGCAACTTACCGCCACGCCGATAGACTTTAACGATCCAATTTGCGGTGATTTGGTGCTGGATAGCGCTAACAATAAATCCTATTCCAAAGGCACCTCACCTAACTCAGCTTGTTGGTGATTCATGCCTAAAATCGCATCCATCATTAAGCAGCGCGGTGTTAGCTTAGTAGAAATCATCGTAACGCTCGCCATCGTTAGCATCTTATTGAGCATCGCGACACCGAGTTTCACCGCATTGATGCGCGAGATTCGCGTGTCAATGCTCGCACACGAAGTCCAGCGCGGCTTAATGTTGGCCCGATCGGAAGCGATTAAACGCAACGATTTAGTTCGTATGGAAGCGATCGACGGGGACTGGACAAATGGCTGGATGATTCAAGCGGGCGAAACTATCATCAGCACCCATCGACTTGACGCAACCAAATCCTTAAGCATCACCAGCAAATCGACCGATGGTGGCACCTATTTTGGGTATGCGGGTAGCGGCAGATCGCGCACCAAAGCCAGCGCATATAGCGCGCAAAGTGGACATATTCGGATTGCCATTGAAGACACAAATCGTCATGTGGTCATTAACTTTATTGGCCGCACCCGCATTTGCAAAATAATCAATCCCGACAACGACACCTGCGTTAGTACTGCAAACTAAGCCGGTAACTAACTAGCTAACTAAGCAGCCAACTAGTTCACGATACGGTAAAATTCCGTCCTTTATGACCTAACGTCAAAGCGCAACGTGGAAATTTTATCGGATCAACAAGCAATGCAACTGGCCTTGGATTGGGCAGAAAAAGGGTTAACTACCACCACACCCAATCCGCGCGTAGGCTGCATTCTGGTTAAAAATAATCAAGTCATTGGCGCTGGATTTACCCAACCCGCCGGACAAGCGCACGCCGAAGTGCAAGCACTACGTGACGCACAAAGTCGCGGTAACGATGTGCGCGGCGCAACAGCTTATGTGACGTTGGAGCCGTGCAGCCATTTTGGTCGCACCCCACCTTGTGCCGATGCATTGATCGAAGCGGGTATTGAGCGCGTTGTCGCTGCGATTCTTGATCCCAATCCTCAAGTTGCAGGGCGCGGTTTAGCTAAACTTAAAGCAGCCGGTGTCGCGGTGCAATCGCCATTACTCGAAGCGGCCGCCTATGAAATGAATATTGGTTTCTTCAAACGCATGCGCACAGGATTGCCCTGGGTACGCATGAAAGCCGCCGCCAGCTTGGACGGTAAAACAGCGCTGCACAATAATCAAAGCCAATGGATTACAGGCCCCGAAGCCCGCGCCGACGGCCACCATTGGCGCGCTCGAGCTTGCGCGATTTTGACCGGCATCGGCACCTTGCTGGAAGACGATCCGCAATTAACAGTGCGCGCGTTTCCTGTCACGCGCCAACCAAAGCGCATTATTGTGGACAGCAAACTGCAAACCCCAATCACCGCCAAAGCGTTGCAAGACGGCGGCGCGTTGATCGTTCATGCACAACGCAATCCAGAGCGTGAAGCTGAACTGATTGCCGCCGGCGCCGAATGTGTGTATTTGCCAAACGCGCATGGCAAGGTCGATTTGCCCGAATTAATGCGCGAACTGGGTCGGCGTGAAATCAACGAATTACACATCGAAGCTGGCTCCAAACTCAACGGTTCCTTGATCCGTGAAGGCTGCGTTGATGAGTTATTGGTGTATTTAGCGCCCAGCCTATTGGGCGACGCGCGCGGCATGTTTGAACTACCCGCATTAACCGATTTACGTGACATCCAGCAGCTATCGTTTCATCAAGTCACTCAAATTGGCGCTGATATTCGTTTGCTTGCTCGCTTTAAAAAGCACGCTTAACCCCATTCTATTTTTAACTAAAGGATACTCACTATGTTTACCGGAATCGTCGCCGCTGTCGGCCAGATCACCAAAGCAACGCCGCTGTCCACCGAATCAGACGCAGGATTAAAACTCACCATCAACGCTGGCGCATTGCCGCTGGCCGATGTGGTACTGGGTGACTCCATCGCCATTAACGGCGCGTGTATGACCGTCGTGAGCAAAACTGCGGACGAATTTTGTATCGATATTTCGCGCGAAAGTTTGAATTTAACGTCGGGCTTAGACCAACCCGGTCCGGTCAATTTAGAGAAAGCGCTAACCCTAGCCGACCGCCTCGGTGGACATTTAGTCTCGGGACATGTTGATGGTTTAGGCACCGTCGTCAAATTTCACCAAGTCAATGAATCGTGGGAACTGGTCATTGCCGCTCCAAAAAACCTGGCCAAATATTTGGCTTACAAAGGTTCTATCGTGGTCAATGGTGTGTCGTTGACGGTGAATCGCGTCACCGATTTGGCAGAACAATGTGAATTTTCCATCAACTTAATTCCGCATACGATGCAAGTCACTACCTTGCAGTATTTAAAAGTCGGCTCCAAAGTTAATTTGGAAATTGATTTAATTGCACGGTATGTCGAACGCATGCTCAGCGTCGATAAGGTTTAACTCCACTGTGCGTGCCTGAATCAATCGGGCACGCACCTGCACATTCCGCACAAAACGTTTCAAATATATAACACCCGTCTAAAGTATTTCCTGCTTTCAACGTAAAGCCCGAAAAAAGCGTATACTACCGTCTTACAAAAAGCCGCTTAATCAATGACTTAGCTAAACATCACGGCGTCATTGCATCGATCAGCGCCTTTGCCCATTCATTTCCGTCTCAAATCCCGCCATGACCGCACCTAAAAATCTGTTCTCCTATCCTGCTTATCGTGAAAAAACGGCCAAGCCTGCGCCCTTTTTGCCGATGTCACGCGCCGAAATGGACGCGCTTGGGTGGGATAGCTGCGACGTGATTTTGGTAACCGGTGACGCCTACATTGATCACCCAAGCTTTGGTATGGCCTTGGTTGGGCGTTTGCTTGAATCGCACGGATTTCGGGTCGGTATTATCAGCCAACCCGATTGGCGCTCGGTCGATGACTTTCAAGCTTTAGGCAAACCAAATCTGTATTTCGGCATTACCGCTGGCAACATGGATTCCATGGTCAATCGCTACACTGCTGACCGCAAAATCCGCTCAGACGACGCCTACACACCGAATGGCGAAGCGGGAAAACGGCCTGATCGCGCAGTCATGGTGTATGGTCAAAAAGTGCGCGAAGCCTATCCTGGCGTGGCCGTTGTTGCCGGAAGTATCGAAGCCAGCTTGCGCCGCATCGCGCATTACGATTACTGGTCAGACACCGTGCGCCGCTCGATTTTGCTCGATTGCAAAGCCGATATTTTATTGTTCGGCAATGCCGAACGTGCCCTGTTAGCGCTCACCCATCGCATGGCGGCGGGCGAAAAAATCAGCACGATACGCGATTTGCGCGGCAGCGCTTTTATCGTCCCAAGTGGCTGGAAACCTGCGCCCGATTGGATTGAAACTCACTCGGTCAAAGTCGATACTCCCGGCAAAATCGAAGAACACATCAACCCGTATTTAATGACTGGCGCCGAATCAACTGAGACGTGCGCAACTGCTGCTAGCGACGCGGCAGGCAAAGCGGAGACCGAAGCAGTAACGGTCAAACCGATCAAGATCATGAGCCGAGAAGAACGGTTAGCCAATAGCATTGCGATTCGTGAGCGCACCGTTTTGCGCCTGCCGTCCTATGAAGAAGTCAAAGACGATCCCGTCATGTACGCCCATGCTTCGCGCGTATTTCACTTGGATTCCAATCCGGGCAACGCCCGCGCCTTGGTCCAAGCGCACGGCAATCGAGATGTATGGATGAACCCACCACCGCTGCCCTTAGCCATGGATGAGATGGATGGCGTGTACGACATGGCCTATGCGCGTGCACCGCATCCGAGTTACGGCAATGCCAAAATCCCGGCTTGGGACATGATTCGTTTTTCCGTCAATATCATGCGCGGTTGCTTTGGTGGCTGCACCTTCTGTTCGATCACCGAGCACGAAGGCCGCATTATCCAAAGCCGCTCCGAGCCATCGATTCTGAAAGAAATCGAAGAAATCCGCGACAAGGTCAAAGGCTTTACCGGCGTGATTTCTGATTTGGGCGGCCCAACCGCCAATATGTACCGCTTGGCGTGCAAAGAGAAAAGCATCGAGGAATCTTGCCGCCGCTTGTCCTGCGTGTACCCAACGATTTGCTCTAACTTGGGCACCGATCACAGCAAACTGATTTCGCTGTACCGCAAAGCCCGCGCGATTCCTGGCGTCAAAAAGATTTTAATTAGCTCCGGCCTGCGCTACGACTTGGCGGTGAAATCGCCCGAATACGTGAAAGAATTAGTCACGCATCACGTTGGCGGCTTGTTGAAAATCGCGCCAGAACATTCGGAAACTGGCCCATTATCCAAGATGATGAAACCGGGCATGGGCGCGTACGATGAATTCAAAGCGATGTTCGAAAAGTATTCCAAAGAAGCGGGCAAGCAGCAGTATTTAATCCCCTACTTCATTGCAGCGCATCCCGGCACGACCGACGAAGATATGTTGAATTTGGCGCTGTGGTTGAAGAAAAATAATTTCAAATTGGATCAGGTACAAACCTTTATGCCAACGCCTATGGCGCTGGCCACGGCGATGTATCACAGCCGTAAAAATCCATTGAAGAAGGTCACCGAAGATTCAGAAACGGTGGAAACAGTGCGTACCGGTCGCATTCGTCGTTTGCACAAAGCGCTGCTGCGTTATCACGATCAAGATAACTGGCCTATCATCCGCGAAGCGTTGGTACGTATGGGACGGCGCGATTTGATTGGCAGTGGCGATAAACATTTAGTGCCATCGGAACATTCACCATTAGCGGTCAAACTGGCGGCAGTAAAACGCCATCAAAAACCGTTAGTCGCACAAAATGCGAAAGCCTTCGCTGCTGGAAAAGCGACGGCGCAAACCGTAAAGCACAGCACAACGAGCGTCAAAAATGGAGTCAAAGCAGCAGCCGCGAAACCAACTGCCGCCGCCAAAGGAATCGCTCGTCCAACGACGGCAAAGCGTCCTACAACGGCGACACCGCAAGCAGGCGCGCGACGCACAGGTAACAAAGCTGCGGGCCGATAATCCAACTGGCTAAAAAGTAGAGCAAACAAAAAAAGCACGAATTGATTTCGTGCTTTTTTTGTTTTCCAAATCAAATTAAAACCAGCGCAAATTGGTTCGCCCCAACTCAAATTAGTTGCGTATCGGTGTTCAACAAAACGCAGGGACTGCGGCAACGCAAGTTCCCATCTTCCCCGGAGGATTTGCCTCCCACTCGGTCAAACTGCCCTTTGCACGGGCCACCAATTTATAGGTCGGATAGGCAACGCCCGCGATCGGCGCATAGTGCTCAGCCGTAATCACGCCGTCTTGCACGACATAACCGCTGACACCATTTTTATTTTGCTCGTCGGCGGCAACCATGTCGATTTTCACTGGAATACCATGCAGACCTGAATTGCAGCCCTCATGCGTTCCTAATTGGGCGATACAGCTTTCCACTGCCGCTTTATACGTTTCCATCCCTAACAAAGTTGGACTGAATTGCTCTTTAGCCACATAACTCTGCGCATAAGGCACCGCAATGGCGACCAAAACTCCGATAAAGCCGATCAAACTCAGCATTTGAATTAACGTTAAACCTTGTTGTTTGATCTTCACTTGCAGCTCCTTTAATAAATTCTCCGACCGAATAAATAACATCCTTAATTTATTTTTCCCGTTTAAAGTAAACACAAAAAACTAGTTAAACAAAATTAAGAACGGCGTTAGTTGGTAAAATATTATTAAAGTTCCATTAAATTGAGTAAATTAACTTATTCGTTCGAGTTTTAGTTTTTGCGTGGACTAAACGTTGAACGAAAAAAAACACGGCGCACCGTGTTTTTCAAGACTGCCGCAGTACGAACGATTAATAACCAATCAGCTAAATCGTTCGTACAATACAACAGCCCATGTTGCCCCCGCAATCAACAAAGTCAACAAGACCGCGGCGCTGCCAAAATCCTTAGCGTTTTTCGACAAAGAATGGCGCTCCAACGAGACCCGATCAACCACCGCCTCGATCGCAGAATTAATCAATTCCACGATTAAAATCAGCAGCAAGACAACGATTAGCATCAGTTTTTGGTAAGCAGAAATTGGCAAAAGCAATGCAACAATAATTCCACACACCACCAACACCAATTCTTGCCGGAATGAATGTTCTTGCTTCCACGCGGTTTTAAAGCCATCAATCGAATAGAAGAAAGCGGAAAAAATCCGTTTTACGCCGCTTTTGCTTTTAAACTCACTAACCAGTTGAGGATCTTGTTCCGACATAAGGTGTATTTCCTATTAAATTACGGCCAATACTGGGAATATTGCTGCGATCAGCGGCGCGACATGGCACTGACGCGATCTTACCATTGTTAGAAATGAGTCTCTTAGATCAAGTATCGCGATAATAAAGCTCAAAAGAGACAAGAAAGTGACAAGCATCTTGAGCGAATCTAGAATATTTCCACCACAACACAAATCGCTTACCCTATTTTTCACATTGTGAGATAAAATAAATGCCGCATCGCACCAACCACATCGTGAAAAATGAATACCAGCACTTCCCAAAGCGAGACGAGTAAAACCTCCATCCAAGTCATCGAACGTATGATGTCCTTGCTCGACGCGCTAGCAACCTATCCCGATCCGGTCAGTTTAAAAGAGCTTTCAGCGGTGACCGGTCTGCATCCCTCGACTGCGCATCGCATCTTAAACGACATGGTCCTGACCCGCTTTGTTGATCGCTCTGAACCGGGAACCTATCGATTGGGCATGCGGCTTTTGGAATTAGGCAATATCGTAAAAAGCCGCTTAAACGTGCGTGAAGCCGCCATCGACGCCATGCGTTCACTGCATCGACAAACCCATCAAACAGTTAATTTATCGGTGCGTCAAGGCGACGAAATTGTGTATATCGACCGCGCCTTTTCTGAGCGTTCTGGAATGCAAGTGGTGCGCGCCATTGGTGGTCGTGCACCGCTGCATTTAACTTCCACCGGCAAATTATTTCTGTCGGTCGATGAGCCCAAAGCAATCCGCGCCTATGCCACTCGTACAGGTTTAGCAGGACATAATCGCAATTCCATCACCGACTTAGCCAAGTTAGAAAACGAGCTACAACAAGTACGCCTACTAGGCTATGCACGCGACAATGAAGAATTAGAATTGGGAGTGCGCTGTATGGCCGCAGGCATTATGGACGATAGCGGTAAGTTGATTGCCGGCTTGTCTATTTCCGCTCCAGCGGATCGACTAATGGAAGATTGGCTTGAGCCCTTAGTCGCCACGGCCAATCAAATCTCCGCCACCCTGGGATTTGAGCTAGGACGATAAAAAAAGCGGATTATCAAAATCCGCTTTTTTGTTCACTTAGCTGCGCTGCTGTACTTACTGCACATCCGCTTTCGCGGTCGTATGAATTCCCTCAAGCCACTTGCGAATCCGCCCAGCATCGGCAAAGCGTGAATACTTGCCTTTAGAATCCAAAAACACCATTACAATCGCGCGGCCATCGATCATTGCTTGCATCACTAAGCAGCGACCTGCCTCAGAAATATAACCGGTTTTTTGCAGACCAATTTCCCAATCCGAACTCGACGTTAAGCGGTTGGAACTCGCGTACTCTAAGTTACGTCCGCCGGGCGCTACAACGTACTTGGTATCGGTTGAATACTGACGAATTAAGGGCTGCGAATAAGCTGCTGTAACGAGTTTTGCTAAATCTTGTGCGCTAGCCACGTTTTGACTGTTCAACCCAGTCGGATCGGCATAGCGCGTATCGTTCATTCCCAATTGCTTGGCTTTGGCATTCATCGCAGCGATGCAGGCTTGCAATCCACCTGGATAATTACGCCCCAAGGCCGAAGCAGCGCGATTTTCTGAACTCATTAGCGCGATGTGCATCATGTCGGAACGTTTTAATTTAGCGCCGACTTTTAAGCGCGAGCTGCTGCCTTTTTCCGTATCGATATCCGCATTGGTTACTTCCAATACTTCATCCATGTCCTGATTTGCTTCGAGCACCACTAAGCTTGTCATCAATTTAGTGATCGACGCCATAGGCAAGGAGACGGAGGAATTCTTTTCAAACAAAACTTGTGAGCTGGCTTGATCAACGACCAATGCAGCGTTGGATTTCAACGCTAATGGATCAGACGTACGTTGTAAGCCTTCCAAATCGCCGATGCTAGGCTTGTCGGGCGCCTCAACCGCATTTTTAGTTGATTTTGCTTTAGTCGATTTTTTTGCGACTTTTTTCGTGGTAGTTTTGGATGGCTTGGTCGATTTTTTGGGCGCAGCTTTTGCGCTGGAAGAAGCGGCGGCAGTCGTTGCTGCTGGCGAAGCAGTAGAATTTGAAGGTGCTGTTTGAGATTGCGTTTGAGCGATGGTGGGACTGGTAATCGCTAAAGCCGCGATAAATGCCGTGAAAAATTTCAGCATTTGATTCTCCTGACGATGATTTTACATTAGCCGGAGTGTAGCAAATTTCTGATTTTTTACAAGAGAATTACCAAAAAATTATAAATAAATGAAGGACTTATTGGGTTTTCTTAAAAAGAATCACAACATTGTAAAACGATAATGGGCGGGTAGTTTGCATGATCGCTCACCACTACCGCGCCCATTATTGAACCTAATTTGAACCTAATCGACACTTATAAAAATTTAATCATCGACAAATCACGTTCTGTCACCAGCGAATTTTCAATTTTGCTTGGATCGGCATAACCCAACGACATTCCACAGACCACCATTTCTTGATCTGGCAAATTCAGTGTTTTTTGAATGATTTGGTGATATTGGGTAAACGCTGCCTGGGGACAAGTATCCAAGCCGCGCGCTTTTGCAGCCAACATCACGTTTTGCAAATACATCCCATAATCCAGCCAAGAGCCTTGCTGCATGACGCGATCAATCGTAAAAATCAACCCAACCGGCGCATCAAAAAAAGTGTAGTTGCGTCCATGCTGGGCATGCATCCCGGCCTTATTCTCACGCCCCAAGCCAAGCAAAGAATACAAATCCCAGCCCACTTTGCGACGACGCTCTAAATAAGGGCTTAGCCATTGCACTGGGTAGTAGTTGTATTCCTCTTTGTAGGTATTGTTGGGATTGTTGTGCGCCTGCAGAATCTCATCGCTTAATTGCTGTTTGATTCCGCCTGTGAGCACATACACTTTCCAAGGCTGGGTATTCGTACCCGATGGTGCACGTGCAGCAATTTCCAAAATTTTCTGGATATCTTCCCTCTCAACCGGTTTGCTCAAAAAAGCCCGAATCGAGCGCCTAGCCGCAATAACTTCATCAACTATTTTCTGTTCAGCTGTTTCAATCATAGTGTTCCTCTGCCTCGGTTAAAAAAGAAAATAACGCTAAATCAATTAGTAGCACTTCATCACGTTGTCACATAGTCGGTGGATTATAGACTTAGTTGTTGTTTCTCCGCTTGCACTGAAATTGCTCTAAAGAACATAGAAATCGGGTTTTGACGAAACGCAACACTTTTTGGTGCAGCGCACAAAAAAGTACTTGACACGTTTTTTTATTTCACTAAAATAGCAATTGTTGCGCTGCACAATAATTAAAGCACTTGAATTTAAAACAGAAAACGTAACACAGCAAATATCAAACTTTTTTTCACATTTACCTTAAAAGGGGAATTTTATGTTTACATTACCTGAACAGTTTTCTGCGGCAACTAAAGCTAACTTCGATGCTCAACTCGCTATATTGTCCGCATTCACCAGCAAAGCTATCGAAAGCGTTGAAAAAGTTGTTGAATTAAACTTGACCGTCGCTAAAACATCGTTCGAAGAATCCAACGCTGCAGCCAAGCAATTGTTGGCAGCTAAAGATGCGCAAGAATTCTTGAACCTGACCACAGCGCACGCACAACCAAACGCTGACAAAGCTTTGGCATACGCTCGTCACTTAGCATCTATCTCTGCTGGCGCTCAAGCAGAATTCGCTAAAACAACCGAAGCTCACGTTGCTGAAACTAACCGTAAAGTTGTTGCTTTCGTTGAAGAAATTTCAAAAAACGCACCAGCAGGTTCCGAAAACGCAATTGCAATTTTGAAATCAGCAATCGGCAATGCTAACGCAAGCTACGACCAATTCAGCAAAACAACTAAGCAAGCTGTTGAAACTTTAGAAGCAAATTTGAACACAGCCGTAAATCAAATTTCTCAAGCAGCAACTAAAGCAGCGCCGCGCGCAGCTAAAAAAGCTCAGTAATTTTGTTTAATTGCCCTCACTAAACCGAGGGCAAAACACCAGTTGTCTCCTTGGTGCTTATTAAAGATGAGCCCCAATTTACCCCGATTTATTCGGGGTATTTTTTTGCCTGAGGCATCGGCATTCTTCCTTGCTGATCTCATATCTGCGACGAAAGAACACAAATTTATGCATAACCAAATGCGAATCCATTCGTTCCATGCGCCAATACAAACTCGTATCCTTCGACGTATTGAGTTAAAACGAAGAGGTTTTCATGGCTTTTGCTGCTTTGCAGAAATACATTACGCATCTGTACACGACCAAAAGTGCTAACACTAATATTTGGATAAATGACGCCGGACAAGCGCAGGGGCGGTATTTTCAGAGTACCTTGACTAGCGTGTTCCAGCCGATTCGGTCTAGCTTTGGGCTGCCGGTTGTGGGCTACCAAGGACTGGCTCGTAGTTATTTAAGTAATCAGGAAACGTCTGAGGGCTTGAGTTTGTGGCGTTTGTTGGATCATTCGGCGAATGATGATGAATCAATCGAGCTTGATCGCTTATGCCGCCTCATCCATGCGATTAACTTTTACCGCCAGCCACAGGCTTTCGGGCAGGATTTGTATTTGAATGTGCATTCGCGTTTGCTCGCAGCTATTCAGCAAAATCACGGTGCGTCGTTTCGGCATATTTTGGATACCTTAGAGTTGCCGCATCAGCACATCGTTTTAGAATTGCCTGCCATTACCCCAAATCAGCGTTGGATCATGACGCACGTGGCGGACAATTATCGGCGCAATGGCTTTCGGATTGCGCTTAATTTGACTTCGGCAGAGCAAGGTATTGAATTAGTCAAACAAGGTTATGTGGACGCGGTGAAGATTGATGGCTCAGCAAATATTGATTTGGCGTCAATCGAGAAACTGCTGGCGGTCAGTGAGCGAAATAGAACAAACGTCATCGTTAAGCGCCTTGAGCATGAGCCCCATTACCGCGCTATCGAGCAATTGTCGCAGCGGATAAAACGGGAAGTCTTGCTGCAGGGCTTCCTATTTGATCAACCGTCCTCGTCGTTATTCAGCCAACCGATTAAACATTTGTCGGGTAAAACTTGCTCAAAATGCCACGCTGCATAACTCCCCCCTCGCGAAAATTGACGGTTGAGCGTTTTAAATTTTCTTTATGCAAAAAAGTAGTAAGGAAATAGAAAATCAATCGTTTTATCTATGATACTCATATGCAATGATGCACGCCTAACCAAAATTTGGTAAGCAGCGTGACACTTGGCAATGCAGGTGCGCGTTCATTACTTAACCGGCCTGCTCAAATCTATGAACTTTCAACAATTACGCTCGATCCGCGCGGCCTCGCGCTGCGGATTTAATTTAACTGAAGTTGCCAACACACTTTTCACTTCGCAACCTGGCGTTAGTCGTCAAATCCGCGAAGTTGAGGAGGAATTGGGTGTAGAGATTTTTGAACGCAATGGCAAGCGCTTAACTGGCTTAACCGAGCCTGGCAAAGGGATTTTGGTCATCATAGAGCGGTTGCTCATTGAGGCCGAAAATCTGCAACGCGCTAGCGACGATTATGCTGACCACACCAAAGGTACACTCACGATTGCGACCACGCACACGCAAGCGCGTTATGTGTTGCCGTCAGTGGTGCAAGCTTTCCGTGATTCCTTTCCCGATGTGCGCATCGCTTTGCAGCAAAGTTCGCCAGAACACATTGCGGATTTAGTATTGTCAGGTAAGGCCGATATTGGCATTGCCACCGAAGGGTTAAGCCAGTACAAAGATTTAGCCTCGTTTGCTTGCTATGAATGGAATCACGAATTAGTCGTGCCGGATGGCCATCCCTTGCTAGCCTTCGCCAACAACAATGAATACCTAACTTTGCGCGATTTAGCGACGTGGCCATTGATTACTTACGATGTCGGCTTTACGGGTCGTGGACACATCGACGAAGCATTCAGGTTGGCGGGTGAGCGGCCTGATATTGTTCTAACTGCGATGGATGCTGACGTAATTGCGCAATATGTTACGTTGGGCATGGGCGTGGGAATTGTGGCTTCGATGGCAGGTGATTCATTGCGTGCGCAGGGATTGAAAACCGTGCCGACGCAAAATTTATTTGCGCCTAACGTTACTCGTTTAGCGGTCCGACGAGGAACCTATTTACGTAGTTATGTGATCGATTTTATTCAACAGTTTTCACCGAAGTTGTCGCGCGAGGCGATTCAAAAAGAAGTGGAAGCAAGTTGAAAGGAAACTGTGATTTGACTTACGTTGATATTACCGACGAGGCATTTAAATAAAAAAATAGATTAGTGATGCGCTAATCTATTTTTTATTTACCGGCCGTTTCTTGGCTAGGGATTCGATGCGTTGGACTTCACGGCTTAGCTTGGTATAGTACCAAAGCTGTTACCGTGCGCGCTTGCGGCGATCCATCCGCAGCAAATGTTTCAAATACATTTTTGACTTGGGTTTTCAACTCTGGGCAATACCAAACGGTGTTAACAGTATCGCCTGTGGAAGCTGGCGAATCGGTAGTCCAATTGGATTTATATTCAATCTTAATTGCCTTCACTTTGCCGGAAGCAATCTCAACCGTTTCCCAGCCTTTTACCTCCGCGTTAATATTGGTTGTCATTATTTGCGGCGCGGCGTTAGGTGCTGAAGGAGCCAATTCAGCCCGGAACTGGAAGGACCATTTTTTACCAGGCTGCAGAGGCCATTGGTACCAAAGTTTGGTCATTTTTTCGCCATGGAAAATAACTGTCTCATTCAAATCAGCGCGGCCGGTCATTTCCGACGATTGGGGTTTCATAATTTCGCCGTTATTCGAAATATTGGTTGTTTCAAATGACCGTCGAACAAAATCTCCACTAACGCCTAAAATTTTGACGGTAAAGCGTTGAGAAACCTTATCGGTCCATAAATCTCTTTTCTGATATTCCCATTTTTCTCCTCCAACAAAAGTAGGCGCATCAACACTTTGTGCGTGAGCCAAATTAAGTGTGGCTAAAAATAACACTGCTATACGGAGTATTTTTGAATTTATAAATCGCATTCTGATCTCTTTAAAAGGAGTTTGAATAGGGGCCGAATTGACTAGAGCGAGCAGATAAAAGTTTAAAGCAATTAACACCAACAAACCCAACACTAAGCCAGATTTAACAACTACTTTAACGACATCGCTTTACCGCGCAACAATCATAACTTAATGACCTAAGTTAATGTTAAAAACTACAGTCAATTAAACATAATTCTGCAGCACCAAACTGGGCCAATCCCTATAAGAGGACTTTGCCGCTCAAATAAAGCGGCTCTTTCGGCTGAACTAGGCAAACCTCAGCGCGCCGGTTAGGTCGCCCGGTGGTAGCGCACCGCGTGCTGCAAAGGCTGCATTGCGCGTGGCGATTCCTTCTAAGACCGGCAGATCATGCAAGCGCGTGATAAAACGCAAGATCGACGTGGTGTCATAAAACGTATGATCGACATTACCCTTTTTAGCAAAAGGCGAAACGATGATTGCTGGAACTCGGGTTCCTGGGCCCCAACGATCACCTTTGGGCGGTGCGACGTGATCCCACCAACCGCCGTTTTCATCAAAGGTAATCACGACCAACATATTCTTCCATTGCGGGCTGTGTTTTAAATGCTCTATCACGTTCACCACGTGCTGATCGCCCGATTCAATATCGGAATAACCCGCATGCATATTTAAATTACCTTGCGGCTTGTAGAAAGTCACCGCAGGCAGTTTTCCCGCGACCACATCTGCTAAAAATTTATTCGAAATCGGACTGTCTCCCGTGCCGCCATCGCGCAAATGTTGGGCGCGCGCTGCTGTACCG
This sequence comes from Sapientia aquatica, assembly GCF_004358105.1. Lineage (GTDB taxonomy): Bacteria > Pseudomonadota > Gammaproteobacteria > Burkholderiales > Burkholderiaceae_D > Solimicrobium > Solimicrobium aquaticum. The sequence goes on from NZ_SMYL01000009.1 coordinate 103,127, forward strand.
GGAGCGAATTGCTGAAAATAATTGAACGGCTGGTGATGATATTGAAAATTAGGACGCGGGCCGCCGCCTTTGCTATCCAAGGCTTCTTGCCACGCACCGGCGTACCACGCCCACGAAACGCCTTTTTGGGACAATACATCACCGATCGTTGCGTAATTTTGCGGAGGCAAGGTGCTGGCGTTATTGGGGTCCGCCAAGTGCGGATCGCCATTGTCAGCAGGTTTTATATAGCTGGGCTGAAAAGGCGGCGCCATTGTGTTAATCGCGTAACCATCCGGTGTAATTGCGCCGTCGCGCACGTATTTTGGCTTACCGTCGATTGCCGAAGCGGGGCTATCCTTATCTAGCGCCAATCGGGTGCCGGTTGGGCCATCTTCGGTCACGGCGATTTTATTTTTTGCTGGACTATTTTCTGCGTCAGGATAAAAAGGTGCGCGCGCGGAAATCAAAAACTGGTGATTCAAATACGAGCCGCCAAAGGCACTCATAAAGAAGTGATCGCACATCGTATATTGCTGGGCGACTTGCCATAAACCGAGGTTACGTTGCGTTGCACCGTAATGCCCCATCACCAAGCCGCCTGAATCGGCCCACGCGACAAATTGATCATTCTTGCCACCATTGATCTGCATCTGATTTTGATAAAACAGATGGCATAAATCGCGAGTGATTAAACCTTCCGGAAGTGGCTTGCCTTCACCATCCGTTAACGCAAACGGTGCATTGGGTAAACCACTAATGTTGTTCTCGTCAATGTGGTATTGCTTGCCGCCCAAAGTCTGCGACTGGGGTACCAAGCCACCCCAAATTTTGGGCAACTCGCTCAAAACTTGACCGTTACGATCTTTTTGTTGATATTCCGCCACGCTGAGGTCTGAGAGCGATTTAGATTCGCCGGGGAAATTGGCGAATAAGTTGGTGAAGCTGCGGTTTTCAAGATAAATGACGACCACATTTTTAATATTCGCCTTTAACTTTGCGCTCAACGAAGTACCGATTGTAGCCGCCACTTGGGGCTCAGCCGTGCCCGCTAACGCACCAACGCTACTAAGTGCACTCGCGGCAGCGCCTGCCTGCAACAAGCGGCGGCGTGATGGATTTTGAACGATGTCAGGATTGGTCGCGATAGGCGATTGATCTTTATTTTGCATAGTCATTTCCTTTAAGTAGCAGTTGCGGTAGGGCTTGGTCGTGCTAATTTGCACTAGCTGGTGCAAGTACTACAACGTCAATCAAACAAACAATGGGGTGGATATGAGTACTTCGCCGCAAACTAGTTGCGGACTGCAGCCTAGTTACAATTGAGTTGACTGTGCTAACGCGCGGCGTGAAATAAAAAAATCCGCCGCAGCGGATTTTTAAGCGTTCACTAGTTCAGCTTAGCAGCGTGTTCTCTGGTGGCATGAAACACGACTTGCGGCCAACGTTCTTGCGTCAATTTTAGATTCACGCCCGAGGTAGCGAGATAAGCCAAATTACCTGCCGCGTCGTGAGCTAAGTTATGTCCCGCGCTAGAGTTTTGGAAGTCGGCCATGATTTTTTTATCGTCGCAACTCACCCAACGAGCGCTGCTGATGCTGGTTCCTTCGAACACCGCATCCACTCCGTATTCATTGAGCAAGCGACTGGCAACGACTTCAAACTGCAACACACCGACCGCGCCCAGCACCAAATCGGCGTTATTGGTTGGCTTAAATACTTGCACCGCGCCCTCTTCACCCAATTGCTGCAAACCTTTGTGCAACTGCTTAATTTTGAGCGGATTACGAATGCGCACCGAGCGGAAAAAATCCGGGGCGAAATACGGGATACCGGTGAATTGCAGCAATTCGCCTTCCGAGAAACTGTCACCGATTTGCATGTTGCCATGATTGGGCAAACCGATAATATCGCCGGCAAATGCTTCTTCAACTTGTTCGCGGCTCGACGCCATGAAGGTGACGACTGACGACACTTTGACTTCACGATTCAAACGCAAATGCTTGAGCTTCATGCCGCGCTCGAAGTGACCTGAGCAGACACGCAAAAACGCAATACGATCGCGATGCGCTGGGTCCATGTTGGCTTGAATCTTAAAGACGAAGCCAGAAAACGGTGCCTCAGTTGGCGCAACTGAGCGCACTGTAGCGTCGCGTGGACGTGGCGCTGGAGCCCATTCGATTAATGCATTTAAAATTTCGCGCACACCGAAGTTATTGATGGCCGAACCAAAAAATACGGGCGTCTGCGTACCAGCTAAAAACGCATCCAGATCAAATGGATGCGACGCGCCATGCACTAATTCGACTTCCATTTTGAGCTGTTCAATTTCAAGCGGGAACATCGCGGCTAAGCGCGGATTATCGATTCCTTTAAGCACTTCAAATTCTTGGTCAGCACGATCGTTACCGGCCGTAAACAGCATGATTTCGTCGCGCAAAATATGGTACACACCGCGGAAATTTTTACCCATGCCGATGGGCCAAGTGACGGGCGCGCATTGGATTTTTAAGACCGATTCCAACTCGTCTAATAATTCCAACGGATCACGTGTTTCGCGATCCATTTTATTGACGAAGGTAATAATCGGCGTATTACGCATGCGGCAAACATTGAGCAGTTTAAGCGTTTGTTCTTCCACACCCTTGGCGGCATCAATCACCATCAAAGCGGAATCAACAGCGGTTAAAACGCGGTAGGTATCTTCCGAAAAATCTTGGTGGCCTGGCGTGTCGAGCAAATTGACCACGTGATCTTTGTAGTCGAACTGCATCACCGAACTGGCGACCGAAATCCCACGCTGCTTTTCAATATCCATCCAGTCGGATGTAGCGTGACGTCCGCTTTTACGCCCTTTTACCGTCCCCGCTAATTGAATCGCGCCAGAAAACATCAACAGCTTTTCGGTCAACGTCGTTTTACCCGCATCAGGATGGGAAATAATGCCAAAAGTGCGGCGGCGCGCGACTTCACGCACAACTTCTTTGTGCGCTGAGGTGCTTACTTCGACGGCTTGGGGAGGATTCTGGGGAGTTTGGTCGGACACAATTAACGATCTTGGCAAAAGGTGAGCAGTCTAACGTTTTTAGCTACTAAAGTCGATTGACGAAAAGCTATGCTTACGACTGCTTTAAGGGAGGGGATTACGGCTTTTTAGGTGGTTCGGGGATCAAACAAGCATCGACGATTTGCAAGTCGTTATCTTTGGCAAAATTCACCACAAAATGGTAGGCCAAGGGCTCGATCTCACGCAGCGCGTGATCAACCACCACCGAGCGCACACCGTTTAACAAAATGGGACGCACAAATTCCGAATAATGCAGATGGCTTTGCTGGCGGCCACTGTCGCGCCGAAAGCACGACATGGCGCCGCTTAATCGTTCAGACCAATCACTAGGGCGAAATTGTTTTCCGTCGCTAGTCAGTCCTAGGATAAAGAATTCACTGGTTGGCTTGTTTTGAATACTATCGACCATCAGGGGAATCGCCTTTGCTACGATGACGCACTAATTAGAGCAATGAATACAGCTTTGGATCACAAGGCTGAGAACATAACTGACAACACGGATCAGAATGTAACCCAGTCAGCCAAGTTAGTATTATATCTTATAGTTTTACTTCATAGAAATATCCTTATAAATCAACGACTTACAGCAGCGTCAGCATAATGATTTATTGGATTGTGTAATTTTAATAACTTTATGATATAACCCATTGATTTTATTAGGTTAAATGAGCAACCTTTCATGTTAAAAGTAGTAAAAAGTGCGGGGCAACTGCACAAAAACGTGACAAAATAGTTTCAAAAAAAACATGCTTCCGGTTGTTCTGTAACAGGAAAATCGACATATTGCTTATGTAACACCTAAATAGTAGTCTTACATAAGGAGTATCAAAATGGCACTAATAAAACGAGGCGACATATATCACGTTCGCGCCCAAGTCGCAGGCGTAATGATTGCAAGATCAACCAAAACAAAAAACAAGCGTATTGCAGAACAGTTGGAAGCTAAATGGATTTCAGAAGTGCATTCCGAAGTCGTAGTTGCTAACAGAATGCCAATAACTTTTGAAAAAGCTGTAATTAAATATGCTGAAAGTCGTCGGGGCACAAGAGTACATCACACTATAGCCAGCAAGTTCAAATTATTCAATGTATTTGCCAATCGCACATTGCACGAAATTAAAGCAGCCGAAGTAACTACAGCAGCTTGTGATTTAGTTAGTGTAACGGGTTATGCAATTAACACTGTCAACGTGTCTATTTTGTATTGGAACGCTTTACAAAACTTTTGCATCAAAAATGGCTACACTCCCGGCCCTAAAATTAAGCGATTAGCAGGGGCAAAGGGTCGCATACGCTTTTTAAGTGACGAAGAAGTAACTAAGCTAATGAAAGAATTAGACCCTGCTAATCCGTTTTATCGTAAGAAAGCATATGCACAAGAATCTTATGACTTTACTGTAGCCCTATTACACACCGGAGCACGTGACCAAGAAATATGCACACTTAAATTAAGTCAAATTGATTTAGGTAATAACACTATTACTATTCATCGTAGCAAAGGCGGCACAGATACAACAATAACTATGTCAAATACATTGCGTGAAGTTGTATTACGCAGAATAGCAACAAGCAAAGTTCCAAACATAGGCAAAACATTGCATGGTCGTGCAGATGAAGTTCATTTGTTCCCAGAACGCTGCAAACTAACTAAACATGGTAATGTAATGTTTATAGATGCTTGTGAACGTATAGGCATTACAGATGTGTCGTTGCATACTTTGCGGCACACCTTTGCTTGCAAGCTATTACGCAATGGTTTGTCATTAAATGAAGTTCAACATGCACTTGGACATAAGAACATTGCTTCAACTATGTGTTATGCACACATAGCACCTAACTTAACAGGTAATAGAATAGCTGCTGTATTCAATACTTAAACAAACTAAGTTTCAAAACAAAGCACCTTCGGGTGCTTTTTTAATAGGGATTTTTGGCCTATATAAGCATCTAAAGTGATAAAACAGGTAAATAAAAGTGTAGAAAGAAACTTATAGGAGACTACATCATGGCAATTTTATTTATAGTATTAAGTGGTATGTTGGTATTGTTAGTAATAGCAAAGATTATTAGCGACGCATATTCAGCAGCAGAACTAAGAGAATTAAAAGAACAATGGAACGATATCAAAGTTGGTGGAACTTTTAATAATGTAGGGCTTGATTTTGCCAATAGACAACTTGCAAAATATAATTCAGATCAATTAGCTTCTTGTGATGTTGAAATTGCAAAATATCAAGAATTGAAAGCAAGCCAAGAAAAAGAAAAAGCAGAATTAGAAGTTAAAGCAGAAGAAAAAGCAGTAGCCGACAATGCGGAAATGGACAAATACGAAGCAGCAAGGGCAAAACGCGCATCATTACCCGGCGTTAAATTAGGAATGTCTGAAAAGCAAGTCATCAATAAAACAAGTTGGGGCGCGCCAACAGATGTGAATACTACTATTACAGCGAGTGGAAAACGTGAACAGTGGGTTTATGGAGAACATGGCGGTTACTTATATTTTACTAATGGTATATTAACTGCAATTCAAAACTAATGATAATTCAACCTAATAAAAAAGCAGCCTAAGCTGCTTTTTTTATGAATCCTTTTTCTGTGTAGCTTGTTTTGCCCCTATTACTCCACCACACCCAACTAATACTTGCATAATTCCATTCGCAAAGTTTGTTATATCAGCATTTTTACTTAAATATAATCCATATCCTGCATAACCTAAATATGAAACGAATGCCACTGCTGCCATAAACTTAGCAATGCAGAAAGTTTCATTATCGTCTTCTGTAAAGATATTTTTTAAGAATTTCATTTATTTTGCGACCTAATTACATCTAATATTTCAATTCTTAAATCTTTAATATCTTGCCTAATTTCAGCAAATCCATTTTTTTGATCTGAACGTAATTCAGAAATATCTTTTTCAAAGCGAGCAACCGTCTTATCTAATTCGTCTTTGCTTGCCTTTACATTCATCTGTGTGGTTATGTTATTCATCATTGTCTCTGCACTAATAAATCTATTATCAATAGATTCTTTGTCACCCTTTCTAATCCAGCCAATAACACTACCGATTAGTGTTAAAACAGCCACCACCGCTATTATCGCTGTCCAAATAATCATTTCCATAGTGTTTTAATCCCTTAGCCTATAGCTTAAATTTACCAAGTTATTTATCCAAAATGGAACAAGGATAAATAACAGTGATGAATGCTATGTATATGGAGAATCTTACCAATGGCTAAGAACAGAGAATATAGAGAAGTACAAAAACAGGACGCTGAAACTCAGAAAGTTCCTCTCCTTCAACGACTATACGCAATGGCAGCTAGTGGACTAAGCAAACGAAGCATGGCTGCAAAAATTGGATTTACTTTAGAAGAATTTCAAGACCTACTTAATTACAAAGAGAAAGGTATTCAACGTTACCAAATGGCCTACGACGCTGGACGTGCTGTTTTCGAAGAAGAAAACATAGCAGTACTGGAGCAAGTATTAGAAACCGGCAGCGAAGGCATTAAAGCAAAAATCGCTCGTGACAACTTAAAAACATTAGAAGAATGGGCACCTGCAACTAAATCAGTAAAAGTAATTGTTGAAGATGCTGCGAATGTATTGTTGTTCGAAGCACTATCAGAAGAAGACCAGAACGCTATTAAAGCGTCACATACACCTAATGACGACACCGAAGAAGATCAAACATCAGAAGATTAAGCTTCTTCCCTTTCAAGAAAGTTTTGTAAACGATATCAGCTCTCCGCATATTGCACTTGTCGGTGGACTAGGCACAGGTAAAACGAAAGCAGCAGTATTCAAGACTCTTAAACTGCTACAAGAAAATCGCGGATGCAATGGAATCGGCTGCGAACCAACAGGACCACAGCTAGATATTTTCACTGAAGAAATGAATAAGACGTGTGCTGAGTACGGAATTAAATATTCCTATCGCGGTGCAGGTGCAGGTCATCCAGCATTTTATGAATTTGATTTTGGATATGGAAAGCAATTGCTTCGCCTAGTTTCAGCTAAGAATTACAAGGCAAGTTTAGTTGGATATAACGCTGCATTTGGATTTATTGACGAAGCCGACACAATAGAAAACAAAGAAGAAGGCAAGGCAATTTGGTATGCATTGAATGATCGCTTGCGTGATCCTAAAGCAAGCGTAATTCAATCATTCGTTACAAGCACACCGGAAGGTTATCACACTATCTATGACATTTTCGTCGCAACTGCTGCACCAGACGGAACTGTTCTTACTTCTAGAGAAAATCACAGAGTCATTCAAGTAAGCACTTTCGAAAACATTTATTTGAAACCTGCTTATGTTGAAGGTCAATTAGCACGTTACACACCACAACAAGCCCAAGCAAAAATTTACGGCAAATTCGTAAATTCATTTGGACAGCGAGTCTATGACTGTTTTGATAGAACAAAAAATACTACCACCGATACTTTAGAAAACTATCCACGAAATATTTTGCATGTTGGTATGGACTTTAACATCGGACAAATGAGTGCGACTGTTTCCATCATCAATGATAAGCAACAAGTAATGACACTCGATGAAATTACTGGTGAACAAACTACTGACACGATGATTGCTGCAATCAAGCGCAAATATCCAAACAGAATGATTTTGATTTACCCAGATACAAACGGCAAAAATCGAAGTGCAAATTCCAATGCTGATGAAACTTCAATTAATAAATTAAAGAATGCGTTTGGCCCACAAAGCTGCTTCTACAAGGGCAATAACCCTTCAATTTTCAAAGAGCGAGTTCCTGCTGTAAATGCGATGTTCAAAAATGCAAAAAGTGAACACCGTAGCTTTGTAAACCTTAACAAATGTCCTGTGTTGGTTAAAGGATTGGAACAGCAAGGTTACGTCAACGGAAAGCCAGATAAATCCAACGGACTCGATCACTGCTTAGATGCATTTGGATATTTCATGCATTACAGGTTTCCGATTATCGGTCAGCAAGGATTTATTGCAGTTTGAAAACTGGTAAATACAACATTATTCAAGGATACATATGATGCAAAAAAGTATCACATACAAAGAATTTCAAACTGATAATGCCACTGCTGCGTCAAAACTAATTGATTACTACGAAGGTGATCAAGAACGTTATGTCACTCAAATGCTTAATGGGCAAATGGGCGGTTATGGAAAACGCGAAGACTGGCTCGACCGTGGTTACGTTCCACGTTCACGAAATATTATAAAAAGTATTATCGACAAAAGTGGCTTGCTATTTAATAAGCCGCCAGTACTTTCAATTATTCCATTAGGTAAAACAAACACAGTTACAGATCAAACTTTTGATCGAATTATGCACGACAGTGACTACTTAGAATTCTTTCAAAACGTGGACGTATATACACGCTTAATGAAAAGCACAATCGTCCTTCAACAAAAATATATTCCTACCGAAGTTGCTACTGTAAATGGTCAATATATGTTTGATGCCCAACGTGGCGATGCACTATTGCTTATCCTTTTACATCGCGGTAATTCAGTAGTTCGCATGGATATTACGAATAACAAAATTATTGAACTCGCCTATTTAATTCCAAATACAAATGATGGAGACGATGACGACGGAGAAGACCAAGGTGATGTTTGGTATTACCGTGTAATCACTCCAACTGCAACTGCTGATTACCTTGTTAAAGACGATAAAGAGTTTTTAATTCCGGGCACAGAACAACCTAATCAAGATGGATTTGTTCCAGCAAACTTTTTCTATGACATCAACAAACCAAGAGCAGGTGCTTGGGTTGATAGTCCTGAAGATATTGTTTCATTTCAAGAAATTTATAACTTACATCTTACAGATACCGAATTCGCTGCTGCATGGCAAAAACAAAAAACATTGTTCACTGATAGTGCAATTATCGATACAAGCAGAGTAGGAACAATGGAAGGTATGTATGCAGGACAAGGCCACACAGATGGCGGTACTGTTTATGCACCAAACCAAACAAAGAAAAGTTTAGGTGGATTAGGTCGAATTGTAAGTTTACAACCGGGTCAAGGTGACAAACCACCATTCATCAAATTTGACGGACCCGATACTGACCTTGCAGCATTAGATACAATGATGAGAGCGCTCGTTAAAGACTTAGCTTTTGACTGGGACGTAACTATCAACAGCGGAGCAGAAGTAAGAGCATCAAGTGGCTTCCAAATCGTTGTCGAAGAAATGAATAACCTTAACTTGCGTGAAAAACGCGGCCAAAGTTTTAGAGCTGGCCTACGCCGTTTTTATAACCTGACGCAAAAACTATATCCAGAACTTACTGTGGGCACGCTATGGGCTGATTTCGCTGCTCCAAGCATCCCTGTGAACACAATGGAACAAGAACAAATGTGGCAAATGCGTTTAGACGGAAATCGTTCAAGTTTAGTTGACTATTTTATGGAAACTCAGGAAATGACTGAGCAAGAAGCGAACGACAAAATTCAAGCAATCATTGAAGAGAAAAAAATGCTTGCTAAAGAATTGCCACAACCAATTCCATCCACTGCAACAAAGTTACCTACACCAACAGATACAGCTAACAGAGGAAATACAAGTCCATCGAGCACGACAGGCTAATTTCAAAGTGATAAATAAAACTATAACAAGCACATTGATGGAGTTCAATAAATGACTGAAGAAACAAATAGTGGCGAAAGCCAGCACGTTGAAGGAGTTCAACAACCAAGCATTGAAGATTTACAAGGACAACTCGCTAAGGCAAATGCCGAAGCAGCTAAGGAGCGAAACATTCGCAAGCAATTGCAGAGTGAACGTGATGCAGCTAAAAAAGCCCCTAAAGAAAATTCAAGTGAGGATGATTACAAAGCACTGTGGGCACAAGAGCGTGAAAAGGCTGAGAAGCTTTTGAACAAGACTAAAGCAGCAAGCATTGAAAGCACTGTAAAAGCAAAACTTTCAAAAGCAGGTGTTTTACCTGACGCAATAGATGCAGCAGCAAAACTTCTCGACGCTGGAATGGTCCAGTGGGATGAAGATGATGGAGTTGATGAAGTTAGCGCACAAGCCGCTGTCGCAAAACTAAAAAGCCAGTTCGGTTTTATGTTTGAGAAAAAGGTTTCTGCAACTGACCCAAAACATCCAGCAGACAATAAAAATAATAGTGACAAGACAATGTCGAGGTCACAGTTCGATTCGTTATCACCGCAAGCAAAAGTAGAAAGGATGCAAAACGGCTGGAAATTATTCGAATAATAAAAATAAAAAGGAAATAATATTATGGCAGCTTCAGCTGGTAATAACACATTAACAGGTTTAATCCCTGTAATTTATGAATCAATGGACGTGATCCCACGCGAATTAGTTGGTTCACTCGCAGCAGTAACAATGGACCCTTCAGCAGAAATGGCTGGTCTTAATCAGACTATTCGTTCGCACGTTGTTCCACAAGGTTCTTTAGTTGATATCGTTCCGGGCGTAACAAATGCATCTGCATCCGGTCAAACGATTGGTTACGCAGATTTGACAATTTCTAAAGCAAAAACTTATCAGATTTTATGGTCTGGTGAAGAACAATTGCTTTTGAAAGATCAATATCAAAAAGTTCTTGCAGATCAATTCCGCCAAGCATTCCGTACTTTAGGCAATGCGATGGAAGCAGACGTTGTAAACGGTATCGCTCTTGGTGCTTCACGTGCTACAGGTACTGCTGGTACAACTCCATTCCAAGTTGCAACAAGCATGGGTGACTTTGCTAATGCAATTAAACAATTGGATGATAACGGTGCTCCACAAACAGATCGTTCTATCATACTTGGTACTACAGCAGCAGCTTCAATCCGTGCTAACCAAACTATCCTTTTGAAAGCTAACGAATCGGGTTCAACAGACTTGTTACGTACTGGCGCATTAGGAACTGTAGAAGGTTTTGCAATGCGTACTTCTGGTCAGATTAAAACTGGTCAAGGTCAAAACGGTGTAGCAGTTGGTACAGCATCAGGTTATGTTCTTAACGGCGCACATGCTGTTGGTCAAACATCAATCACAGTTGGTACTGGTACAGGTACAATTTTAGTTGGTGACGTTGTTACTATCGACGGATTCAAATATATCGCTACTTCTTCAATCGCTGCTCCGGGTACATTTACAATCGCTGCTCCAGGATTGCAAGTTGCTGGTGTAAGTTCTGATGTAGTTGCAGACAATGCGACAAGTATCAAAAACTGCTTCTTACAAAAAGCAGGTTTCTTGTTAGCTACTCGTGTTCCTGCAATGCCAGCTGGTGGTGACTCAGGTACAGATATGACAATCGTTACTGATCCAGTTAGCGGCTTGTCGTTCCAAGTTGTTATGTATCGTCAATATCGTCAAATCGTTATCGACGTTGCTATTGCTTGGGGCGTGAAAGTATTGCGTCCAGAATATTGTGGCGTATTGCTTGGCTAATATTTCGATACTTCTCGAAATATAGAAACATTAAAAAGGACATTTCGGTGTCCTTTTTATTTGGATAAATAAACGGTATAGGAGATTTAATAATGGGATTTGAAGTCGAAACAGGAAACGCATCACCAACAGCGAACAGCTATGTAGCCATTGCAGATGCCGATGCTTACCATACCTTATATCAAAATTTAGATTGGGCAACTGATGGATCAATTCCAGATGCAACTAAGCAATTGGCACTAATGCACGCCAGCAAAGCGTGTGATCTTTTATTTGGTCAACAGTATTTGTCAATGCCAGCAACAAGTGCTCAAGCGATGTTATTTCCTCGATTCACTTTCGTAGTAAATCAAAGACAGTTAATTTCAAGCACAACCATTCCTCCACAATTAAAAAATGCAGTCTGTGAACTTGCATTGTTATATCTCGACGGAACAGACATATACCCTACTCCGAACACAACTGCACAAGTTCAAAGTGAAAGCATAAAAGTAGGCGATATAACTAACAATACAACTTTCGCCCACGCTCCAAACGTAGAACAGTTCACTGGATTTTGGCATGTCGAAATGCTTTTAACACCAATTATGAAAGGCCGTGGAATTGCAAATAATTCAAACGCATTTGGTCACTAAGATATGGCATATAACTATTCCAGTTTAGTAGTTTCAACAGCCAATCTAATTCAGAAATTTGGAACTGCTGTAACCATCCAAAGTGCATCCACTGGTAAGACAGTGAAAACTTATGCAGTCTATTGTGGTGGTACAGATGCATCCGACACGACTAATACAACTTCGCTGTTTACAAAAATTACTACTGGTACAGAAACGTGCTATTTGCCAGCCACTGTAATTGCTCCGCTGCCGGGCGACATTATTATCGGCAAAAACAGATCACACAAAATTCTAACGATCCAATCATACAGTCCAGCAGATACCTTAATTGCTTACAAGGTAGCACTCCAATGAGCAATGGAATTATTGATAGCTTATTTGTCGATTTGAATACTCGACTACGAAATTTCAAAAAAGAATTCGCAATGGAGTTTGTTCACAGGGTTGAAGAACGAACACCAGTACAAACAGGCGCATTGAAAGGCGGTTGGGTAACAGAACAAACACAAACCGGATTCGAACTATCCAATACGCAAGATTACGCAGGATATGTTGAAAACGGAACAGACAAAATGGCTCCAAGGGCAATGATAGCCACAACAGCTTTAGAAATGAAAGAGATCGCAGAAGTAGCGAAACAAAGGGCAGGGATTAAATGAATACATTAGACATACAAAATGCCTTAGATGCTCAACTTCAAACGATTGCAAATCTTCCTGCCTTACAGACTGAAAATAACAGGTTCAATGCCAGTACGAATATTGCAAGTTGGGTTCGTTCTACGTTGATGCCAGCGCAAAGTTCAGTTTTAGCAATTGGCCCTAATGCCCTAACCCAAATGCAAGGGTTTTACCAAGTTGATGTGTTCTACCCAGCAGACACCGGAATAACCGCTGCAAGAACCCTTGCAGACACCATAGTGAGCACGTTTCCAGTCGGTCTAAGGCTTGTTGGAAGCAGCGGAACAGTAATTGTAGATGTAACGAGCGTAATAACAGCATATTCCATAAATAAGTATTACTGCATTCCAGTACGAATCCAGTGGTCAGTATTCGGATAAGAAAGAAGATAAATAAAAGCAGTCGGACAAAATAAAAATAATAAGGAGTCCCAATCATGCAGATCGCAGTAGGAAGTAGAAGCGCAATTGGCGCGGTAGTAGAAACGGTTTGGGGCACAACACCAGCAACACCAGCCCTATTAGATTTACCATTCACGACATTCAATGTGAATAAAACATTAGACAAGTTCAATGACACTTCTATCCAAGGCGATAGAATGATGCGCCCATCGGTTACAGGTAATACACATATTACTGGCGACTTGGATGTAAATTATCAGCCATTAAACTATGACAATTTGTTAGCATCATTATTCAACTCAACTTGGGTTACGAACGTATTAAAAATCGGCCAAGTTCAGTCGAGTTTTACCTTTGAACATAGTCAGTTAGATATTTCACAGTTCTGGCAATACACTGGAATGGTAGTTGATAAACTTCAATTGAAATTATCGACAAGCGGACTTGTTACTGCGAAATTTACTTTAATTGGTAAAGATAGCCCAACCCCTACAGTAGTTTCAGTTGATACTACTGCTGGAACAGGCGTTGGTGGATTTTATAGTGCTCCTACAGCAGCACCACCATTCACTCACAACGGTGGCACATTCAAAGAAGGTGGTTCAGCATTCGCGTCCTTTATGTCGTTAGATATTACGTTCGACAATAAAACGGCCGCAAACTTTGGGTTAGGTGGAAGCACAGCGGCAAGTTTAACTTCAAACTATTTCGAAGTAACTGGTTCAGCAAGTGTTTATGTTCAAGATGCTGTTATGTATAACAAATTCATTGAAGCGACTTCTACAACATTAGAATTCACTTTAGCGAATGGAACTAATACACACGATTATTTAATTCCAAACGTTCGTTATCACGGCGCTACAAAAGCAGTTACAGGTCAAGGCCCAGTGACAATGACTTTACCGTTCGTTGGCTTCTATGATTCAACAAGCGGATCAAATGCAGTAATCACACGCACTTAATGATTCAAGTTTCAAATCAAGACCCTTCGGGGTCTTTTTTTATGGATAAATAAAGTGATAACAGGAGATTAGCAATGGCTAAAGCAACGATTAAAAGCATTACAGACATATTCGCGAAAGTAAGTGAATTGGATATTAAAGATTTTGATGGAACATCGGTTGGTGTGAAATTAAAAATGGTTGGAACAGATAGTAAGCAATACAGAGACGCAGAAAAGAAAATGCTTCCGTTTGCAGGTAAAAAAATTACTGATTTGTCTTCAGACGATATCGAAAAGATTGCAGCACTGAAAAAAGAGATGGCAATTTCATTCATCGTTGGATGGGATAACGAAGAAGTTATGGGCGCACCTTATTCACCTGAATTTGCACAGCAATTATTCAGTCGTGAAGAAGCAAGTTTTATTTTAGGTCAGGTGGAGGAATTTGCACAAGAGCGTGCCAACTTTTTTCGTCCAAACAAAAAGTAATTTAACTAAATTCATCAATGGATATGTAGTAATGAACTATCCAACAAAGATGGGCACGTTAGAACAGCAATTGAGCGCACTACGAAAACAAAAACTGCCATTACCAGAAACGTTAAATGGCAGGGTTATACCAAAAGACATTGAACTTAACACGTTTGAAGAATGGATTATGTTGCAGTGGCGTGAAATTGGACAGTCAAGAGAAACAAACGACACTGGCCCACAGCCAATTACAGATACACAAATTCTTGCATATATCGAATTGATGCAAGAGGATTTAAGACTGATAGATATAAAACTAATAAAAGATATTGATAAAGAATTTATTAGCGAGTTGGCAGAACAAAGAGAAATAAACAAGGACTAATAATATGGCTTCAATACTCGACGTACTATTCAAAGCAGACTACAGCGATTTAGATAAAGCGTCAGAAGCTGCTGAGAAACTTCATAAACACGCAAACCACGCCAGCGAAGCAGGCGAACACTTAGAAACCATTTTTAAGGGTATGGGCAGTGCTGTTGGTGAAGCAGTTGAACACATCAGTCGATTCAATAACACGATAGGCAAAATGATGGAATCGTTAGAACATTTAGCAACCACGAATGTTAAAACAATCGGTGGATTAGGCGCATTTGGTTCTGAGGTGCTTGCAGCGACTGCAACTGCTGCTGCTTTCGTAGTTGTATTAGGGCTTGTCGGTGTTGCACTCGCTTTTGAAGCTGCTGAACACATCGAGAAAATGACCAACTTAGCTATTGCATACGGTTACAGTGCGACGCAAGCATTATTGATGAGTAAGGCTGCTGAAAAAGCAGGTTCTTCACTGGATGCAATTGAAGCTACATATGTAAAAGTCGCTAAAGCAGCATATAACGCGAATGATCCGCTTAAAGGCACTGGTGCAGCATTTAGGTCACTTGGTATCGACATTAAAGAATCTAATGGCGAATTAAAATCTGCCCAAGAACTCACTAATGAAGCAATTGAAAAATGGAAGGAAGGTAAGCAAACAACTGAAGAATTTGCTGCGACTACTGCTGTATTAGGTAAAGGGTGGGAAAAGAATTTACCTGCATTAGAAGCTGTTGCTGAAGCGAATAAAGTTGCCAATGAACTTCAACAAAAAGGCATTGGAATTAGCAAAGAAAGTTCCGCTATCGTTGAAGAAAATACTAAAGCACACGGTCGAATGGGTGCAATTATGGCTGACGTTGGATCACGCTTAGTTGAAATTGTCATTCCTGCTTTTACAAATTTAGTTAAATGGTTCAATACAAGTTATGAATCCGGTGGATTAGTTCGCGGGATATTTGTTGCAATCAATGCTTCAGCAGAAATTTTAATGTTTGGAGTTAAATTACTTAGTTCAGCATTTCAATATTTGGAATTCTTGTTAGTAAGTGTTGGTAAAGGCATCGCTGCTGTCGCTGCTTCATTAGCAATGCTTGCATCGGGTGATATGAAGGGTGCGAAAAATGTATGGACTCAGTATTTTGAAGATGTAAAAAAAGGTGCTGAAAGTTATCACGAAAGTCTTAAGGATTTATGGAAAGATCAGGGTGAACATACTGTCGAGCCAAATAAAGAAGGCAATTCCGGTAAAGGCGGTGGAGATACTAAAGACAAACCTGTCGTTGTTAAGTCAGCTATCGGTGAAGCAAAAGATATGTATGCAGCATATCAAGTCACTTTGGACAAAACTTTAGAAACTGTCGAACACTTTAATCAAGTTCAAAAAGCATCTGCTGAAATCGCCCGTTTAGATGCTGCATTCGAAAAAGAAAAACAAAAGATCACTGAAGAAAATAATCGCATTTTGAAAGAAGGTGGAACACTCAAAGCAACTTATTCATCGGAAGAATTAAAGCGTATCACTGCTGAAAAAGAAGCGATCATGCTTCGTGCTAAAGCTGTGGACGATGAACACGCTAAACAACTTATCGAAGTGGAAGACTATAAAAAGTTAAATGATTTCGTTACCAAGTATAACAATACGATTGATGATGAAATTCGCCATCGTCATATGAGTGCTGAACAAATTCGTGAAGAGAATGCACAAAGAACGATTGAAGCGCAATTAGAAGGAAATATTCTTAAATTAAAGCATGACAATATTTGGACAATGGAACGTGAAAACGAATTACGTGCCCAAGCTGCTAAAGCAACCGATGATGTTCACGCTGCTACATTAAGACTCGATGAAGCTAATACGCATTACATAAAAAATGGTGTTGCTGATTTTATGACCAGTATGGGCACTATGGACAAAGCTGCTGAAAACCTTACTGCTAAAGGTTTGAATGGAATGACCGATGCGATAACGAATCTTGTTGTTACTGGTAAAAATGGATTCAAACAATTGGTTGCTTCGATGTTAGAAGAGATTGCAAAACTAATTCTTAAATATATGGTTCTAATTCCACTAATGAAATCAATGCAATCAATGATGGGTGGATTCGGTGGAATAGGTGCTGGTGCTGCTGACGCTGGTGGATCAGCAGCAAGTGCTGCTTCGGTTGTAGGCTCTGCTGCTGATGGTGGTGAAATTGGCGATAACAATAATAACGGGCGTTCAATCTTAGTTGGTGAACACGGTCCAGAAATGTTCATTCCACGCGGAGCAGGAACAATTGTTCCAAACAATAAAATCAATGTCGGAAGTGGCAGTTCGAGTTTTGCAAGCCACATTACAAATAACATTACCGTTCAAGGTAGTAGTAATAGCAGTGCTGCTGACAACTTAGAACAAGCACGACTAATTTCAACAATGATTGAAGCAAAAACAAAACAAACTCTTGCACAGCAATTATTGCCGGGCGGGATGCTAAGTGCAGCACAAAGGAGATTCTAAATGAGTAGTCCACTACCAACAACACCAAGCCCTTCACAAAGCTCTGCTAAAACAACTGAATTCAGAGTTACAAGGGTGAAATTAGGTAACGGATATGAACAACGTTCAATTGACGGACTTAATGCAACGAGAGATTTATGGACATTAGTTTATGAAAATATTTCTTTGTCGAATTTGCAGACAATGACGACATTTTTCGACGGATTAGGTGGAGCAACTTATTTTACGTGGACTGCATTTGGCGACGCAAGTTCAAGCAACTGGATTACGAACGGCAATTATACGATTCAGGTTACTTCAGGTACTACATATACCCTTAGCGTACCTATAACACAGGTATTCGATTTATGACAATTAATCAGGACATTATTCAACCGCAATTAGGTGCATTAGTTGATCTTTATCAGTTAGATGCAACCGCAATTGGTAGTTCAGTTTTCTACTTTACTGCTGCAACAGATAACGGAGCTAATGTAAGTTTCGGTGGGCAAGTTTATATACCAATGCCAATTGAAGCGACTGGATTTCAAGCAAGTTCAGACGGCAGTCTGCCACGTCCAAAACTTCAGTTATCGAATGTAAATAAATTTCTTCAGCCATACCTATTAAGTTTTAGGTACTTCCAAGGAGCAAAGGTAACAAGGATAAGAACTTTTGATAAATATTTGGACGGTCATCCATCGGCAGATAGCACACAGCGATTACCAGATCAAATTTGGTATATCGATCAAATGGAAACAATGACAAAGCAAACAGTAGTTTTCAGCTTAGTTAGTCCACTCGATAGACCAAGTGTGAAATTACCTGCAAGACAAATATTACGTGATAACGGATTTCCGGGAGCAGGATTTCCTTATCTAACATAAAGGAAATAATGGTAGCAGACAATTATATTAAGAACTGGCACGAGGTAGTGCAGCATGTATTACAAGAATATCCTAACGAAGCTTGTGGAATTATTGATAGTGACAATATTTTTCATCCTTACCCTAATATTCATTCTGATCCGCTTCATTGCTTTGAGCTTTCGTCTACTGTTTTCATAGAACACGATCTTAAAGCAATTCTTCATTCCCACACTTACGATCAAAAAACGTCTCACAGCGCATCTCGTGATTTAGCACGTTGTCCAAGTTTCGTCGATCAAGAATCACAAATTTCATCAGACGTTGAATGGTGCGTAGTTGTATGCGATGGCGAAGGTGTTGACCAGCCAATTTGGTGGGGCGATTACAACCATACAGCACCGTTAATGGATCGTGAATTTATTCCCGGTGCCCAAGACTGCTTAACATTTATTGCTGATTGGATGTATCAAAACAAAGGCATTGAATTACCACGACAACCACACTCCGAAGATTGGTTTCAAAACGGGGAAGATTTTATGTCAGAGCTTTACAAGACGTGGGGATTTTCTGACATAAATAGTAGTGAAATTGAAATAGGTGATTTAGTAATGTTTAAGATACGTTCAAGCGTAGTTAATCATTTAGGCATTTATGTTGGTAACAGCATGGTCGCTCATCATTTATTCAATCGCCTTCCAGTAGAAGAACTTCTATGCAAATGGGAAGGATACATAGAGAGAATAGCGCGATATGCAAAGAACGATTGAATTCCACGGTGAAGCAGCAAAGAAATGGGGCAAGACTCACACAATAGATGCCGATACTACATTCATGGCCTTTCGCGGATTAGTAAATATTTTAGGCAATGATTTTCGTGAATATGTAAGACAAAATAAATTCCGAATTCTTAAAAATAAAAATTCCCAAATAAAGAAGAATGCTTTATCTGAAATGCAAGTGCATCAAGAATTAGAAGATACAAAAGTGCTGCATGTCGTGCCGATTATTCAAGGTGCTGGTGCAGTATTTCGAATAATTATTGGCGTAATTCTTTTAGTAGCAGCGTGTTTTGGATACGGAAATCCATACACGGTTTCATTAGGTATTTCTTTAATTATGGGCGGTATTGCTCAATTAATGGCCCCACATCCGAGTAGCGGAAGTAACGGCGCTTCATTAACCAGTTATAACTTCACTGGTCCAGCTAATAACACACAACAAGGTGGACCAGTTCCACTTGTTTATGGAAAGGTAGGTAACTGTGGTGGAACAATAATTTCAATAGGTTTAACGTATGAAAAGCCATAAGAATAAAAAAAATATACCTTCTGAAAATATTGTTGGTGCAGGTGGTGGTGGAAAAGGCGGTGGAAGTAGTGGTGCAAATATTGCGCCGGACAATCTATCATCAGTAAGTTCCGCGCGAGTATTGTTTGCTGTCGGTGAAGGTGAAATGGGTGGATTATGGACAGGCGATGCAAAAAGTATTCGCATTAATAATACCCAACTTCAAAACCCATCAGGAACCTATAACTTCAACAATGTAATTTGGAACGTAAATACTGGCACACCAAGCCAAACATATATTCCGGGTTTTAGTGCGGCTGAAAATTATTTCTCGGTTGGTACAGAAGTGTTTAGTTATTCTCCT
This sequence comes from Sapientia aquatica, assembly GCF_004358105.1. Classification (GTDB taxonomy): domain Bacteria; phylum Pseudomonadota; class Gammaproteobacteria; order Burkholderiales; family Burkholderiaceae_D; genus Solimicrobium; species Solimicrobium aquaticum. Next base: position 123,083 of record NZ_SMYL01000009.1, read on the forward strand.
GTTACGGTTACTACATCTGGACCGAATATTGATGCAATGCGTATGGATATTCAAATTCCTGCATTGTCTATTCAAAGCAGTTCAACTGGTGATGTGAAGGGTTCATCAGTATCGTTCTATTTCCAAACAAAATTATCAACTGGTGGCACATGGACAACGGTAAAAAACGTTACCGAAACTGGAAAATGTTCAAGTCCACAAATTATCAGTTATCGCATTCCGCGCCCTACTTCTGCTGGTATTTGGCAAGTAAAAGTTGTTAGAACAAGTCCAGATGATTCAGGCACACTAATTCAAGATAGAACTATCGTAAATGGCTACACTGAAATCCAAGACGTTCAATTAGCATACGCAAATACGTGTGTATTAGGTGTTCAGGTTGATGCAAAAAGTATCGGCACAAGTGTTCCAACATTTAGTGCTGACTGGTACGGACGAAAAGTTCGAATTCCAAACAACTATGATCCAGTAACACGCATTTACACAGGATCGTGGACTGGTACATTTGGTGCGACAAAATATTATACAAATAATCCAGCGTGGATTGTTTTTGACATGCTCACTGAAGCACGAGCAGGATTAGGACTTGCAGACAGCCAAATTGATAAATTCAGTTTCTATAATGCTTCTGTTTATTGTGATGCAGGAATTCAATACACTTCCGGTGGTGTTTATGTGACGGGTGGTGTAAGTGATGGTGCTGGCGGTCATGAACCGCGATACACATTTAACGGCGTAATTAATCAGCGTTTAGGTTCGTGGGATGCACTTCAACAAGTTGCATCAATTATGCACGGACGATTATTTACGACAGGTCAGTTAATAAAATTAGTTATTGATCAACCGGGTTCACCAGTCGCGTTAATTACTAATTCGAATGTAATTAACGATGGAAATACAGATTTTACATACAGCACACCGAGCGCTACTACACGATTCAATGCTTGTCGCGTTACTTTCAACGATCCTGCATATAACTATCAAGTTAAAGACATTTTATACAATGATACAAGCACAGGCGAAGCCTACTTGCAGACTGATATTAATGGTTTTGGTATTACAAGTGAAGGACAAGCAAGACGACTTTCAAAGTGGGTAGTTGATACAAGTTTATACAGCACTTTAACTGTCGCATTCAAAGTTAGTTTTGAACACGCTGCTTTAGAGCCATTCGACATTATTAAATTAATGGATACGAATGTTGCTGGTGTAAATCAAGAAACAAGGATTGTTAGCATAAGCGGAACTTCAGTAACTTTTGACCGCCCAATAACAGTAGGCACAGGTACTTGGACTGTGGATGCGGTAGGAAGTGACGGTATAACTATTGAAACAAGAACAATTACAAGCACTGGTACAACAAGTGCGACCCACACTGTTTCATCTGCTTTGACTGGTGCGAAGAATAGTGCAGCAATAATTACTGGTGCAGTTGGCGCACAATATTTCAGAATATTGTCTATCAAAGAATCAAAACCATTTGAATATGATGTTACAGCGACTCAATATGACTCAGCAAAATTTGCACGAATTGAAGGCGGTATTGCAGTCGCTACGTCACCGTTCTTCAGCAATCCAAATCAAACTTCTGTAAGTCCTGTTAGTGGATTTAGTTATGCACAAGTTAGTGCATTACAGCCTGATGGATCAGTGGGCAGATATTTAGATGTTGAGTGGGCACCTGTTTCAACTGACTACGTTGTTCGCTATGGTGTGAACTGGAATAAAGACGACAATCCAATAACTGATTTAGGAAATAACATTCTTCAGCCAAGGGTTCGCATTCCACTCACTACAGATGGCACATATCTTATCAATGTAATTGCATATAATTCATTCGGTAAAGCATCTGCACAGGCTACAGGAACATATACAGCAACCCTTTCTGCACCGTCAGGCATATCACCATTACCGAACGTAACAAGCCTTCAAACAGTAGCAGGAAGCACTACGGTATGGACTGGTCCTGATTTGACGGTTTCGTGGGTTGCAGGTGTTAATACGACTGCTTCTACGCTAAAGGATTATCAAGTTACTTTAGTGAATAGTGGAACAAGTTCATTATTCAAGACGTTCTATACGACAAGTACAAATTTCGCCTACAAGTTTGCCGACAATGCTTCTGACAATGGTGGTACTCCTGTACGCAATATTGCAGTCACTGTAAAAGAACGTGATGCAGGTAACTTATTAACGGCAGGTACTGCTGTAACCTTAATAAATTCTGCTCCTGCTGTTCCGACTTCAATTACTGCGACAGGAATGCAAAATGGAGTCGCTGTTTCGTGGGCTGCTACAGCTTCAACAAACACTATTGCTGGTTATATTGTTTGGGCGAGTCAAACGAACGCATTTACTCCAAGTTCTGCGAATGTGGTTTATCAAGGTTCTGCAACTGCATTTATTCACGCAAATTTAGCGACAAGTGCTGTCTGGTATTACAAGGTTGCTGCATACGATATTTTCGGTGTGAATTTGTCTGGTACTGGATTGAATGTGTCAAGTCAATATACTGCTACTGCGACTGCTGCTGTAGGTATTTTAGGTGTTACTTCATTGCCGGGTTCAGGCACGGAAGGCATGGTTGTATTCAATACGACAGACGGACAACTTTACAGATATCACAGCGGTGCGTGGACATTAGCAGTACCAGCAGTAAACGTCACAGGTACTCTTACAGCGTCTCAGATTGCTTCTGTGAATGCTGCTTCAGTTGGTGCTGGATTGACTGCTGCACAGATTAGTTCTGTGAATGCTGCTGCTGTTGGCAATGGCTTAACTGGCACTCAGATAGCTGCTTCAACAATTACAGGATCAAACATAGTTGCTGGAACTATTACAGCAGGGAACATTGCAGCAGGAGCTATTACTGCAACTCAATTAGCTGCAAACTCGGTTACGTCTGCTGCAATTGTCGCTGGCACAATTGTTTCAAGTGATATAGCAGCAAACACAATCGTTGCTGCGAACATTGCGACAGGAACTATTACTGCAACTCAGATTGCAGCCAATACGATTACATCATCACAGATTGCAGCGAACACGATTACCGCTGGTCAAATTGCAGCGAGTACGATTACGTCAAGTCAAATTGCAGCGAATACCATTGTTGGCGGAAATATCGCAGCGAATACCATTGTGGCAAGCAATTTAAGTGTAAGTACTCTATCTGCAATCACTGCAAACTTAGGAACAATTACTGCGGGTGATATTGGTGGCACCACGCTTCACGGTGGATCGTTTGGATCAGGTTATGCGTGGCCTACTTCGGGTGGTGGATTTCATTTAAGTGGAAATGGATTGCTTCTGGGGAATCCCAATGTCGGTTCCTACATGCAAATAAACAGTGACGGGTCTATATACTCACCTGCATTTTCGGTTACGTCTGCGGGTGTAATGACTATTGCACAAGCAAATGTTATCAATACATTGAACATTGCAGGGCAAGCGGTAACACTCCCTACCATTGTTTTCACCGCTGCTGTGACAGCGTATGTCACGACCATTACTGCTATCCAGACTGTCACGCTAACAGCTACTGGATATCCAATACTGATTAACTTTAATTGTGCTGTAACTCCAAGCACTTCGGCATCAATACCGGTCGTTTCCATTGTGCGTAATATTTCTGGTGTTTACACAACTCCATACACAACGACCGTTTACTGTCCCTCCGTAGGCAATGCAACTAATTTTGCAGCGTCTATCGTAGACACACCACCTGCGGGGTCTGTGACTTATACGATGTGGCTTGCCCCACAATCATCCAGCCTTCCTGCTCGAGCACAAAACTGCACAATAGCGACAGTTGAATATAGGAGATAATTATGAACTGCTACGGAATATATAACATCACGACTGGAGTAATTCGTTGCGTACTTACTGCAAGCAATGACAATATTTCAGAAAATGTACAAGCCGGCGAATCTGCAATAATTTTGCTGGATGATGAGGCCGACGATAAGCACTACGTCTCGAATGGTGTAGTGGTTCCATATCCAACTAAACCTGCTGAGTTTTACATATGGGATTACACGACTACAACTTGGATCGATCCACGAACTTTAGCCGATGCACAGTTAGCACAATGGGAAATTGTAAAAGCTGCTCGCGATGCTGCAAATTTAACCGGGTTCGTTTGGAACTCGATGAATTTTCAAAGTGATCCGACTTCACAAGCACAGATTCAAGGTGCAATCCAATTAGCACAGCTTGCAATTGCTGCTTCACAACCGTTCTCGATTGTTTGGACTTTGACGGACAACACCACTACTACTTTATCGGCAACAGATATGTTCGGTGTTGGTGTCGCTTTAGGTACATTCATTCAAACGAATTATGCAAAAGGTGTCGCACTACGAAATGAAATTAATGCAGCAACTTCCATTCCTGCCGTTGAAGCAATAGTTTGGAACTAAGGTAAATAATAAAAAGAATAAAGGAGCACTATGAGCAATACCGTAAATATTACAGTGAATCAAGGCACAAGTTTGCCATACACATTCACGCTGACTTACCTTGATAATTCCGTTTATAACTTAACGGGATATGACGCAAGGTTGCAAGTGCGTAGAACTTATGGTGATACAACTTGGCTGATTAACTGCACGGTGGCAAATGGAAAATTAGTTATTAACGCTGCTGCTGGCACGATTACGTGGCATATTATTCCGTCAGATACTATGAGTATTAGATTCAATAACAAGGATGATGACACATTAGATTGTGTTTACGATTTAGAGATAACTGACCCAACTGGAAATATTTATAAACCTGCTGGCGGCACGCTCACAATCAATAGAGAAGTTACTCGCTAAATTTCTTCCTTTTGGTAGATAAATAAATGCGTATTACATATACGCATTTTTTATTTCTACATAACTTAAGGAGGCATTTTTAATGTCCGCATCATACTATTTAATGAATCACTTGGTCGATCACCAAACAGGCAAAACAGCATTCACTATGCCTACTGTTTATGTTGGATTGTCCACTACAACACCAACTCAGGGCTTACCACCAACAACAATTACTGAACCATCAGGCGGTTCATATGCTCGTGTAGCTACTTCTGGCGCGACTTGGAACTCTGCTGCTGCTGGTACTACTTCAAACGCTGCTGCAATCACTTTCCCGACAGCTACGGCTGACTGGTCTGCTGCTGCAAATATGACTTACGGCGTTTTATATGATGCAGTAACAGCAGGTAACGTACTTGGGTGGGGTGTTCTTACTGTAGCTAAGAACGTATTGAACGGTGACACTGCTTCAATCGCTATCGGTGGATTGACAGTAACTATCTCTTAATCGAAATAGTCTTAACCAAGAAAGCGGCAGCTGCCGCTTTCTGCATTTTAGGATAAAAAAATGTCAAACAATACGACCTTAAATAATGGCACTGGTGGCGACATCATCCAGACAATTGACAATACAACTTACAAAACCCAAGTAATTACTCTTGCTAACAGTACAGGTGTGAATATTGCTGCTGTAAAAGCTGCTTCGACTGCTGCTGTTGCTGCTGATCCAGCATTAGTAGTTGCAATCAGTCCAAATAACACAGTCGGTGTAACTGGTACATTCTGGCAGGCTACACAGCCTGTTTCAGGCACATTTTGGCAAACAACCCAGCCTGTTTCAATTGCTTCAATGCCCACTACGGCTGTTACAGGAACATTTTGGCAGGCTACACAGCCTGTCAGTTTATCTGCATTACCTGCATTGGTTGCTGGTTCTGCTATTGTCGGCAAAGTTGGTATTGACCAAACTACAGTAGGTACAACGAATGCAGTCTCCCTTGCACAAATTGGTGCGACTACAGTAGTTACTGGTGGTTTGGCAGGTACTTTAGGTGTAGGTGGTGCAGTTGCTGCCGGTGGTGCAATTACTTCTAATCCGGTGCGTATCGGTGGTGTCGCGTACACAGCCAATCCTGCTGCTGCAACGACAGGTACAACAGCTAACATGATGTTAGACAAAATGGGACGTGTGGCAGTTGTTCAAGGTCACGTTCGTGATTTAGTCGGTAAGCAGGCAACCACAATTACGTCCTCTACTGCTGCCACAACAATTATCACTGCTGGTGGTGCTGGTGTATTCAATGACATTACACGATTAACAGTTACTAATGGTTCTGCAACAGCGACTGCAATTACTTTATCAGACGGTACTTACAGTGAAGTATTTAACTGTGCAGCGGGTGGTGGTTTCAATATTGAATTTAATCCTCCAATGCCAGCTACTACTGCTGCAACTGCATGGACTATTACTTGTGGTACTTCTGTGGCTTCAATTTATGTTGGCACGACTTACGTGAAGAACTTATAAGATGGCAATTGCATTTTCAAATGTTACGAGCTTGGCGAATGCAAGTTATTCGCCTACTGCTGTCACTGGTTCTTTCACATCAATTACTGGACAGTATTATTTGGTGTCTTGTGCTGGTGGTGGCATCACAGGTATTACTTCGACTAACGGAATAACATTCACATCGATTACTGCTTCCGGCACTACTTTGCACCTTTATGGTGGATATTGCACATCTGGCGCTTCAGGAACGATAACACTCACTGGTGGTGGTGTCGGTGATTATTCCGTAGATACGATATCAGGAATGGCTACTTCGGGCTGTATTGCACAATCAAATAAAGCTGCGGCAGAATCAACTACTTTGTCTGCACTTGCATCGGGTAGTGCTACATTTTTGTGTGGTACTAACGCACTTAATGCAATTACCATTAAAAGTGGTTGGACACAGTTAGTAAACATTGGGTCAACTTCGTTGTTGATGACTGGCTACAAAGTTGCAGGCGATAATGCTCCTAACTTTACAGGTACTGCTTCAGGCCCGGCTATTATCGCGGTTGAAGTAAAAGGGCCGCCACCTGTTGCATACGGAACAGCAGCATCAGTGAATAGTGTGATGCAATTAGGATGTGGGGTCTAAATGACTTTACTAACCACTCTCCAATTAGATTTAGGTGGTGGGCCTAAACTACTTTCATTTCCACTTGCAGAAACTATTGTGAATACAGGTGCGACTAATCTTAGTCGTTCCTTCATATCGTCCTTAACAGAAACTCAGGTAATAAATCCTGCATTTTCTCGAACACGCCCTATTACATCATCACTCGCAGAAACTATTACTGACAGTTTTTCTGTTGGCAGAAATCGTAGCGTGGCAGTGTCGGTGAATGAAGTTGAATTATTAGCTGCTCAGATTGCAAGAATAAGAGCAGTTACTTCTTCAATGACAGAAACTGAAACATTGATTGCAGCATTTATTGAATCAAAACATTTTTCAATATCGATTACTGAATCTGAAGCATTATCAAACGCTATTGCAAGAACACGAAATAGTCAGTTTGCAATTGCTGAAGTTTTAGCGAATACATTTAATGTGATTCGTGGAAGAACAGTAGTTTTACCTGTTACTGAAACGATTTCATACACTTTTGCCCTTACTCGATTAAAGCAAATAACTTTAGCCTTGGCTGAAACTTATGCAATGTCGGTTACTACAAGCAAATTAAAGGCACTTTCGCTTGGTCTTACTGAAACACAGTCCGATACCTTCAATATAAACCGTACAAGAACGGTTATTGCAGCGTTGAGCGAAGCAATAGCTTACGGAAGCACTCTAAAACGCATTAGAACCGTCGCTGCTGCGGTTGCGGAAGCAGAGGTGCTAACTACTGCACTGAACAGAATAAAAACGCTGCAAGGGACTATTTCCGAGCAAATTACAATCAATCCTGCTCTTGGGCGCAATAGAAATGTAATTTCAGCAATAAGTGAACTCGAAACTATTTCAATAGGATTGGGGAAATTAAAACTAATGGCATTGGTTTGTGCTGAAACACAGAACAATACTATTTGGATGGCTCGTGCTCGCAGGGTGGCAAGTTCGATTACAGAAATTGAAGCTTATACGGCTCAGTTTAATCGTGCTCGTGCAATTGTTTTACCGATTGCTGAAAGTGAATCAATTACCTTCAATATTAGACGATTAAGACAACAGGCTTTAGCTATATACGAGACAGACGGTTTCGGTGCAGCATTAGCCAGAATTCGTGCAATTACGGAAGCTATCAACGAAGTTTCGGGATATGCATTCACTGTAAATGCTTACCGTTTGGCAGGAGCGTTAAATTTAGCGATTTCGTGGAATGAATGGGTCACGGTTGGCAATATTCAGAAACTTACTCCAATGAGCGAAACCTTATTAGTTATTTTGAATGGCAGTGCGACTGTTCCGGTTATAACTTCGGGTGCTGCTACTGTTCCTGTGATAACGCAAGAATCAATAATAATTAAAAATATCCAAATGGGATAAGGAAGGAATATGGCTGTATATGCAGATAGAGTAAGAGAAACTACAACTACAACTGGAACTGGCACTTATTCTTTAGGCGGTGCAGTAACTGGTTTTATCACTTTTGTTTCGGGCGTAACGACAGGACAGGTTGTGACCTATTGTGCCGAAGATGGTACTAACTGGGAAGTGGGTGAAGGTACTATAACGAGTGGCGCACCTGATACACTAACAAGAACAACTATTCTTGCTTCATCCAATGCTGGTGGTGCTGTTTCGTGGAGTGTAGGATCAAAGAATATTTTCTTAACTGCTTCGGCCGTTCGTGTAGCTACATTAGATAAAGCAAATACATTCACTGGTAAAGTTGGCGCACCAAGTTTCGCAATGACAAACGGTGGACTGTCCACAGTAACTTACACATCATCGACAACTACAGCAAATCAAATTATTGATTCAGTTCTTACTGCTTCTGTTTTAGCGGTCAAATATCTTGTTCACGTAGTTTCGGGAAGTTCATATCAAGCTGGCGAAATTTTAATATTACACGACGGTGTTACTCCTTCGATTTGCGAATATGGAGATATAAACACTGGATCAGTGCTGGCAACATTCGACGCAACGATAGCGACTGGAAATCTAAATCTTGTATTCACTCCTACTAATGCAGTGACAACAGTTAAAGTTATTCGCACTTCTATTGGAACTTAATGAATGCTTGGATCAACTTCTTTTTCATCTTCTGCAATTAGTGTTCGTCCCGGTGGTTTAGTAACTGTTGGGTTGTCTTTAGCTGAGACTGAATTATTACTTGCGGCTTTCGGTAAAAAATATAATTGCACATTTACTCTTTCTGAAACTGAATTACTAACTGAGAGTTTAAGTCGTGTTCGTGGCATTGTTATGCCAGTTACTGAAACTGAATTACTAACTGAGAGTTTAAGTCGTGTTCGTGGCATTGTTATGCCAGTTACTGAAACTGAATTACTAACTGAGAGTTTAAGTCGTGTTCGTGGCATTGTTATGCCAGTTACTGAAACT
>NZ_SMYL01000009.1:132536-156003 GCF_004358105.1 Sapientia aquatica
TGAATTACTAACTGAGAGTTTAAGTCGTGTTCGTGGCATTGTTATGCCTGTCATTGAGCACGAAACATTTAATATAAATTGGGGTAGGATTAGGCACGAAGCATTTACGGTTGCACAAACTGAAGGTGTTGGTGCTGCTATTGTTCGCTTAAGAGGACTTGCTGAAGCAATTACCGAAGTGACTGGACAAAGTTACACAATCAATTTGCATCACGATCCATACGATCTAAAAGTTACTGTTTCGTGGACTGAGTGGGGTGAAGTGCAGCAAACGACCCCATCTGTTCTTATGCCAATAAAAGGTGGGGCTGTTTGTATTATGGATTGATTACTCGTGAACTATTCTGATTTGCGGGAAATCAATTACTGAGTGCTTCAAATATGCTTCGATGGTCCAGTGGTGTGACTCAACTAAATTTACAAGTTTCTGAACTTCGTGTTGTTCTAAGTCCGTAATCGTATAAAAATCACGCATTATTGGGCTAAAGGGTGGAACCATTTGAAACCAATTCAAAACAATTTCGTCCACTAAATCAATTGGGCTTCTTCGTAGTGCGTTAAATGTATCGTCTTCATTGCTCATCTTCATCTTCCTCTATGCTCATTCTTGCGTGAGCTTCATCTAAAATTTCGTTCATTTCTTTAATTATTCCAAGCATCTTAAATTCAAGTGCTGCTTTTTGTTCAGGGTGATTCTTTGCTTCTTTTTGATATTCTTCTAAAGTCCATCCGTGAATGCGGAACAATTCGTGTGTTCGTGGATCATCAGTAATATCGCGGTTTTGCATTTTCCAAACATTAAGATAGATATAAATATAGGCCTTAATTATTTCTTCCATTTCCAAGAACGGTTTTCTCATTATTTTTGTCCTGTTACGCTGCTATTAGTTCTCGATTATGGTTCGCTAAATTCGCCATAATTTGTGCAATCTAAGCGGTTACTTTTAATTCTATTGGTGCTGCTTATACTTCGTTTCTGTCAATGCATAAAGCTGTATTAGCGGTATTGAACAGGCGTAAGTTCTTACTTAATATTTACCTGTTTTATCACTGCACCTTGCACAGTTTTGCTTTGAGCATCGCTTGCATACTTTTGCACTCTGCACTCGGCTCTGAGCGCTGGCGTGATGCTGCTTTTACTGCCTTCCACATTCCGAACTTCAGTTTTGAAAGTTCTGTCCCTTGCAATTTTTCAATTATGTAATCTGCTTCTGTGTAGTTCATTTTGTTTTATCCTTTTCGTATTTGCTGTTGTGGTTGCCTTTATCAATCTGTGTTTGGCGATACTGTTTTAGTTTCTCAATATTGTTCGCTCGCAGTTTCTGATGATAGGCAGCGTGGTATTCCTTGTACTCTTCCGTCTTTCTTTTATCGACCATGCATTCGACACATTGATTACTTCCGGTGTGTCTTAATGTGTGTCCTGTTCCATCGTCGTGCCCATATTTGCAAGCCCTTCCTAAATAGTGTTTTGTCATAACAATTCCTTCCTTTTCATAATAATATTTATCACTATTGGGTCTAATTGAATGGATATAGGCCAAAAAGAGCGATAAATATAGGATGCGTAAAAATAGACCAGCTACCGACGAAATTAACTCATTGTGTGCAGCATTTGGGTGGACAGAAAAACAGGCTCACGAGAAGCGTTACCGATGTAAAAAACAAGGAATCGATATTTGGCAAGTTTATGAATTGGGTACTGGTAAAAAGAGAACATCACGCAGAGTTAAAGAGATAGATAAGCTGTGTGAACTGTATGGGTGGACAAGAGATAATGCCGCACATCGTCGTGATGCCTGCATAGCACGTGGACTCGATCCTTTGGAATACTGTGAAAAGAAAATGCAAGAACAGACTGAAGCAGAACAGCCTAACGAAGACGGCACAGGAGTGTTTTGTCTCGATAACGGACAGTGGAGATTTGCTACTCAAAAAGATGTCACTAAATACCTAAAGAGATAAATACGATTGTAGTTAAACGATGAAGCCCTAATACAAATAGGTTGTATTGGGGCATTTTTTTGGGTGAAGTGATAAATATTGTTATGGAAAACACTGACTATATTTACGCATTAACTTATATCGAAGATGGCGCACGAATAATTTTTTATATTGGACGCACAATCGATCCACATAGGCGATTAGGTGAACACAGGCTTGGATCGCGTCACTACAAAGACGGGGATGAATGGAAATATCAATATGCATCCACGCTCGACAGCCTAAACATACCTTGGGAAATGGAGATTTTAATGGAGTGTGGCCCAGGAACTGAATTCTACGAAGACTATTTCATCAATTTACACAGGAATGAGCCTTTGCAAAATATGAAGAAAGGCGACGATGAACCTTGGATGGGTCGTGATTACAGTGGGCCAAGCGACTTCATTAAATATAGAAAAGCGGTTGTAGCACGTCAAAAAGCGTCTGTGCCGAGAGTTAAGGTAGAGCGTAGGGTAGATTTAACCCAACCTTGCACAACACGCTTTGTAGACGATGTAAAGAAGGAGATTGAATCACCGGCTTTACAGGCAATTCGAGAACGACGTGCTGCCGCAAAAAAGAAGAGTATTTGACGAGTATTTTCCCTGAAAGAGATAAATAAGTATGTAAGCGCAATGCTTGCACGACTTAGCGTAGCAAAATCTCACAAAGTCGATTGCCCCTTTAATGGGGCTTTTGGCTGAGTAAAGCAGTGAGATGTTTTATTACCGTCCCAAGCAAGTTGGGTGGCCCTACGCTAAGTACAAGTCGAAATAATTCCACTGGGCTAAAAAAAATAAAAAAAGCACTATCTGCTGATGCTAAGTAATCAGCAAAGGAAATTATCATGACAAAATCAGACGACCTCTATAACTCAGCAATGTACACAGCAAAAGAAGATGTGGTACAGGCAATCAAAGATGCATTTGAAATTCAAGAAGCATATCCAGAATGGTTTATTGGATACAAAGAAGGAACAACAAAAGATTTCAGCGACATAGCAGTATTAGCTAAAATGATCTTAGAAAGACAGCAGCACTTATTAACAGTAATGGGAGATGAATAATATGTCTCTACAAGAAAAACAAGTATTCGATTTCATTAAAAAAGGTGGGCCAATGCCACCATTAGCAGTTGAAGCAGAAACTACAACTGGAATCGTATTCAGCAATAACAATACCAAAATACTTGAAGTCAGAAACCAATTACAACAAGGTATTCAGTTAAGCATATTTGATACTTTTAAGTTTTTAGATTTAACCACTATTACTGCATACCAAAAGAAAGAATTAGCAGAAGCATTTGGCCTTGACGTTAAAAATGTTTCAGCTTCAATTGCTTCACATCTCCGCAATCAAAAAGTAATGGCTGAATTAGATACTGTTCCTGAAAATGAGTATGAATTCGTCGATACTTTAATGAAAAAGTGGGACACAAAAATGTCTTACCAAGCGATTTTCGATATCACTGCGCCTTACGTGTATGCAGGCAATGAATATTCAATGGCAGATTTCGCTGAATTACCTAAAGAAGTTCAAGAAAGCATTAAATTGGCAGATACAAAAACATTCACTTTCGACACAATGTGGAAGCGATTGATTAAACAGAGTGCTACTTTGAAATTAGGATATAACGAACGTGCCTTAATGCGTGCCTTAGAAGACTGGCGTGATCGTGAACGCGGAATGATTAAGCAAATGATTGGTGACAGCATTCGCTTCAATCCAAACAACGTCGAAGCAGGTAAAGCAGAATGGGACAAATACATTAATTTATTAACTGAAAAAGAAGTTGAAGAATCAAAAGAAGTATTGCGCCACTTCGTATGGCAGATTAAAAGAAAGTTCTTCGGCAAACCAGTTACAGATCATATGATGCCTGTTTTGACTGGTAAACAAGGCATTGGTAAAAGCACGGTTATTAAAAATCTTAATAAAGTTTTGTCAGAGTTTGTAGCTCCTACTAACTTCAAAGCGATTGTAGATGACCGTTATCACGATATTTGGAACAATTATATTTTGGTGTTTGATGAAATGGGTTATGGCAGCAGCACCGAAATTGATTTAGTTAAAAACAAAATTACATCGGATCATTTCACGTCACGTATTTTAGGTATTAACGGTGGTACACAGATTATTAACAATGCGACTTTCATTGGTAGTTCTAACAAGGATTTGTCGCGTTTGATTTTTGATGAAACTGGTATGCGTCGTTTCTTTCAAATTGAATGTGCTGACAAATTAGATTGGGATGCATTGGGCGAAATTAATATTGAATTGTTATGGACAAGTATCGACGAAACTTCTGATTCAGATTTAACTAAAAATGAAGCAGTAATTTCCAGTATTAAAAAATCGCAGGACAGTAAAAGAAGTATGTCTTTGATTGAAATGTTTTTACGCGAAAGACAGTATGTAAATCGCGGTGGTATAGAAAAAATTAAAGGGCTTCAATTCTATGCTGAGTTTCAAGAATATGAAAAAGCACATCAACCATTGAATACTATGACTAACAGAAAATTCGCATTAGACGTGATGGACATTTCAAAACACGTTGAAGGATTAGAAATTCAAAAACTCGATAAAAATACAGGTGTTCAGTATCAGATAAGAATGGTTGAAAAGGGCGAGTAAATTTCTGAACGAAAAACCATAAAAATAATCTTTTTTCGATTAAGCAGCTTTAGGGCTGCTTTTTTATGGTTGATAGATTTTGAAATGGCCTAAAAGGGTGGTGCTTAGGGTGGTGCTTAGGGTGGTGCTTAGATTTTTAGTGAATGGTGTTTTAGATGCCTACAAGGGCGAAAAGTGGTGCTTGTGGTGCTTGTGGTGCTTATTCTCCCGGTCCCGACAAAAATCAAATTCTTTATTTCTATCTTTTACTCAAATATAAGCACCACAAGCACCACAAGCACCACTTCTTAAAAAAACTGCCCCTTACGCTGTCTACAACCGTGTTTTTAGAGTGGTGCTTAGGGTGGTGCTTACCAACTCTTCAATTAATTAAGCACCACTTTTCATGGCTTCGCCTTCAAGCAGAAATAAGCAAAAAAATTTAAAAGGCAAGGCAGATAAATAAAAGTGAACTGATACCGCCATTGAAGTTCCTCCTGTAATTGGAAATCCTACTGCTTAAAACACAGTGGGATTTTTTATGAGTGAGAATTTCATTGATAAATATTGCTATGGACGATGACGATAAAAAAATACTCAAGAAGATTAAAGCGAAGAAAAAAGAATCTTTCAAACCTAATCCGTGGTTAGAAATCAAGAAGAAAATAATTTTAGACGCTTATATTCGCAATGATGGAAATTCAGCAGCAACTGCACGAGAACTTGGTATTAGCAGGGTTCAAATGTGGCGATACAAAAAAGAGTATGGATTGAATTGATTTACATCGCGCAAAGGTCCAAATACCTATCGAAACAGTGACAGTTTAGGGAGCGGTTTAAGTAGGTAAATGATAGGTAGTTTAGCCCGCCTCTACCAAAAAAATTGTCAACCTAAAACCTCCAAAATTTCACTCAAAAACCACACTTTTCACCATAAAACAACGGTTTTCAGAAATATATTTTCCAAGGTCGGTCTTCTATAAGACCGATGACCGAGTCTCACTCTCAGGTCTTATAGAAGACCTATACTCACTCTTATAGAAGACCTATAGGCCGCACCTATGCTCTACCTTGTCAACCGATTTATTTTATTTTTCTTTCACATTTCAAAAGAATTTCACTGTGTCACCACGGTATTTTCAGAGTGACAAATCTTAGGCAAACCGGCTTTTCACTGTTGCCACAGTGTCAACCATTTCAAGGCTAATAAACCTCCCATTATTCAATAGGTTACACAGCCTTTCAATGGTGCAGTGACTGTTCTAAACAGTGGAGTATATGGAGTAGTTTACCGTATGGTAGGCCGCACCATAGAAGGAGACTGTCAACCTCTATGTGGTCGTGGTAGATACAACGGTTTCGGTTGACATTATTTTAGACAGGCCGGTGTGATATGAGTGGGGTACCCACTTTTGAAATGTGGATGTCCCGGTCTGGCCGCTTTTCTATTATGGACAAAAATAAGACCTGAAAATGATAAAAAAGATAATGTCAACCACTGTTTTACCTGACCCCGGAACCGACCACGGCATCCAATATCAACCTAAAAAGACCGAGACTAACTGCTGATAAATATTGCTTTTACAATGGAATAAGCAATGAGTATTAAAACTATATACACGAATGGATGCAGTTGGACTGAAGGGTGTGGTGCAGAAACTGCTCCTGAAAATAAAAACATTCAAGATATAAACATAAATGATTTTGCTTGGCCTAAATACTTAGGCGAACTTATGAACTGCAATGTTATAAATGAAGCGACCGGTGGTGGAAGTAATGCCCGCATTTTGCGACAGACAATAGATTATGTTACTGCACTCGAACCAGAACAAAGAGCAGAAACGCTTATTGCTATTGGATGGACATTACCGGACCGAGACGAAATTTATATTAAGGGAAAATATTATAGGTTCAATAGCGCTCAACCATGTTCAACATTCAATGATATAAAACAAAACTTAACACCCAAAAAAGTTCGTCAAATTGATGATTACTATTGGCATTACTTTATGGATGTATATGATCCTGAAGCGAAGTTAGACATATATTTCCGTCAAATTTATCTACTTAAAAATCTATTAGAAAACCTTTCAATTCCATTCATATTCTTCTTAGGGATGCCGTGGAAGTGGGAAACTCCAACAACCCTAAACGCAGAAGAAGAAAAGCGACATGGAAAAATAGTGGCTCAAATTGCGAGTGGAACTAATGGAATTGATATCTCTGCTTCAATGAGCTACTACATGCACGAACATAAATTACCAATGTCACCATGTTTTCACCCTTGGCCAAAGTCACATAAAATTTGGGCCGACCATATATTTCAACAGCTTGTTGATAGAAAAATTGTTGATCCAAAAATTTAGCTGACCACTGCTAAGACCTCGGACTAAATATATGCATGAACTATTCCAACCAATATACCAAGTTAATATCCAAAGCCCTACTAAGACAAATGCTTGGGCAATGTGACCCTAATACATACTATGAAGTTCACCACATAGTCCCGCGTAGTCACAAAGGTAGTAACCACCCAGACAACTTAGTAAAACTTACCGTCCGCGAACATATGTTGGCGCACATCCTATTATTCAAAATGGGTGACGCTCAACAAATATTCAGCGTGGAATGTTTTCTAAAGGATGCGATTAACATAAACAAGCCGCATAGATTTGGGCAAGTCCGTTATAAGAAATGGCACAGAAAGGCCATTGGTCTACAACGTGCTGAAAATAATCGTAAGGCTGCTATTGCAACTCAAAAAAGAATCTTCAGGCACGGTATGAAAAAGATAGATGATGACTACGTGGACAGCTACCTAAGCGCAATTTTAGACGAATAAATATTAGTGAATGAAATAATCCTCCTCTGGACAGTGACCCGCTAAATCTATGCTCACACTACATGAGACTCAAGCCCGACATAGAGGTGCTAATAAGCGATGAAACATTCACTCAACTATGTCGCCCGGCAGTGATGCTCCGTCAACTACAAGACCAGTTTCATCTATTATGTGCGCCCAAGTGCTACCTCCACAACAGCGTTCACCAAACCTTCCAAATATTTCACCAGCAGTGAGAAAACTTGCAGGACTATCGCTATCACAGGTGACGGTCAGTGTAATTATGTTGCCCTTCTCGACAGAAACTATTACCCCATCCCCAATGTCACCCCAAACTTCAAAGAATACATCTTCAGCGATTACAAACTGTTCAGCAGCCTTTTGTTCAGTTAATCCTTTTACTTCCAAATTGTAACGAGCGTACAAAGTTGTCATTAGATTACTCCTATTATCAAAGTGACATTAAAATTAAGCTCTTACCAACTACGTAGGAGTACAGTATGTCATTATTTTCCCTTGGGCAAGTTGTTTCAACTCCCGGCGCTTTGTCTGTTTGTAAAAATTACAACATAAACCCTTTGCAGTTAATAGCTAGGCATGCAAATGGTGATTGGGGCGATTTAGGGCAAGAAGATATTCAAGCTAATACAGACGCTATTGCATATGGTGGTAGGATTTTTAGTAGTTATAAAGTGGGAGATGAGAAATTGTATTTAATTACTGAACATGATTTTAGCTCCACTACGCTGTTAAGAGCCGATGAGTATTAACAAAGCACACGCCCAATAAAAAAGCCCCTTGCGGGGCTTTTTTTACGACTACAACTTCCATTCAACAGTCGGATGCAACTCTTCCAACGTCCAACAATTTTCTTCCGCAAAATTCCGCATTAGAACTAATAGCTGTTCCGGTGTTGAACTGCAATCGTGGATGTTAGTAAAATCATCAAGCATGTCAGACATTTGCTGTCGTGGTACTCGCCGCAGCTTATTGAAAGTTTCAAGTTCACTGTGGCTCATGCTGCACCATTTCGCTTTCAACTTCGTCTTCAGTTGCAACCAGTTCAGGGTAATAAACAACTAACCACTCTGCATGTGTTTCATACCCTTCGTGAAAAGCGTCAAATTCCCACACTGGTGCAATATGAGTACTAGCTATTAGTTCTTCAGCAGTATATTCAAACACTGTTTTAGGAACATTTTCGCTGCTGAACGAATACAAATACTGCTCGTCTCCAGCACTATCGACGACAAAGTGACTAAATTTAAAATCGCATTCAGCGGGTTCCACTAATTTTGCGTTTTCTACCATCCACTCCTTACGCTGTGCAGGTGTTAGCCCGTTCCAATGATCGTTGCTAACTAAGTCGATGTATGCAATATACGTGTCCCAGTCATGAGCATTATTTGAACCGTAAGTGTGCGTTTCAAATATACGAAACGTCAGTTCAAGTCCGGGCAATACTTCTTCAGGTGCGAAAACATACTGCTCGTCATCGACTTTACTATCAGCTTCTGTGATTAAGTCAGCAACTATGTCAATACACCCTATGTTTTCAAGTGTTCCAACATAATGATTAAACATCTGCTCGTCATCTAAGTTGAGCCAGTCAGTAACAACGTGCCTGTAATTTTCACAGCCACTATTGCCACGTAACATAATTGTTTTAACTAACCAATTATTGCAGCTAAAAAAAGTCATTATTTCGTCACGAATATAGTCGGCACGTTGATTGCATTCTAATTCACACCATGCATCACTACCGATCCACTTAACATAACCAACATCTTTTCCTGCTTTGCCCCATTCGCCATCATATTCAACTTCAACTGCAAAATATAACTGCTCGGGTACTTCTCCCTCAGTTTCTGCTTCATCTTCATACGACTCATACCCTAAGCCGTTCAACGTATCTACAAAATGTTCACGCATTGTTGCCGCGTCAGCATATACAAGATCAGTTGCAACAATGTCGTCTGCATCTTCGCTGACTAATACTAAGCTCTTAAATCTATAGCCGTTACCAGCTAGCCATTTATTCATTTCGCTTAATACATATTCAGCCCGGCCAACTTTACCCATGCTGTCCCAAGCTTCATCACCTGGCCATAGTGCATAACCAAAATCTTCCTCGTTTATGCAACCATAGTGCAGCGTTACTCGTACACCAAAATATAACTGTTCAACTACTTGTTTTTTTATAGCTGTTGCCATTGTGTTTCTCCAAACCCTGCTCGACAGTTACACAACCTTGTAGCACCCGATGTGACATACAGAGTTATGTAACCTGAGCAGTTTTACTGCTTAATTTACTACGCGGGTTCCTGCAACAGGTAAGCCCGTTTTTGAATTTACGACTGGCGCATTACTAACAACTTTTTGCTTAGTTGTTGAAAACAAATATTCAAGAGTCTCATCAATATGTTCAGAAACAAATCCATAAGATAATTTCATTTCTTCATCAGTCCATTCTTTTGCAAACCCTGCATCTTCTAATGTTATGAGCTTTGCAGTAATACATTGCATTAAAGGGGCTGTAATACCATAGCCGTACATAATTGCTTTTTCTGCCCAGTCATCTGGCAAATCAGCTAAACGCGGATTAAGTTCCGGGTATTCCAAACATAAAGCATTAAGCAAATAACCACAACGACCTTGTATGGATTCTTCATCCCAGTCGAGGAATGTAATGTTGCTTGTTGCCGGAATGTTTGTTGCATAAAAATTGCCGTTAAATTTAACGCCAACATTCAGCCTAAGTTTACTAATTTGTTTTTTTGTTGCTTTTGCCATTTTGTGTTCTCCATAACGGCCCCTTGTTATTACACAGAAAGTGCAGCAGCTCATACGTCTGTCTGCCCCTTCGTTTTTGTGTAGACAAGGATAAAACTTTACTGTTTACAACAATGCACATGCAGCGGCTTTACGCTTGCAAGGCACTTGTAATTTAATTGTTAAAGAACGGTTGAAACAGACTGCACGATGTGTGCAGCTAAGTAAGACCATATCACATTGTTCTGAGAAAGTCAAATTTGTCCAGCACTTTTACAAATTATTTCAATATTGCTTTTTGAATCACTTTATTATCAGTTTATCTACGCTCTAAATTGCACGAAAAATGCATAAAAAAAGAGCCCCGAAAGGCTCTTTAATAGTAAGACATACCCTTAAATCTTAAATTATTATCTGCGAAGAATCTTAGCCATTACTGTATCGATACTTCCTTCAACACAAAGTCTTGCAGCACCTTCGAGATGAATTAGTGTAAGTGAATCGTCTTCTACAGACGGTTCAGGAAGTACGTACTGGATTTTATCTACATTTACTACTACTGCTACGCCGTATTGGTTTGTAAGTTCTACAAAGTTCGCCATAATTTTTCCTTATTCAGTTGCGATTAATAAATCATTCCAAAGTACACCATCCCGTATAGCTGCTAAAAACACTTTAGGCGCACCGCCCTTGCCTAAATACTTCCACACTTCGCCCGAAGGCAGTTTATAAGTTGATCCGCTTACTGGCTTAACATCGGCGTTATCTAAAATAGCCTTTCGTTCAGGCCGTGCCTTACTATCGCTTTTTGTTTCGCTTTTAACTTTCCGCACTAATCGAATTTTTAATTCCGGTGGAACATACACTAATAATTCGTCAATAATTTCTTTCATAGTAAAGTCAGCAGCACTTACCTGTTCAGCAATATTAGCAGCTAATTTTTTAACTTCCTTAACTCGCTTTGCTTTAATAGCTTCTTCAATTGCTGTTGTTAAGGCCTGTGCTTCTAAACTTTTCTTATATAGGTCATCTAAACTTAGTGATTCAAATTTCTTAAGCCGTTCAATCATAGCCATATTTTCTTCGTGTGTTTGTTCCTTATGCACAGGTGGTTTCATATCTAAGTCCTCTGTATTAGTTTCAACTATGTTTTTTGCCTTTGCCATCATATACCCCTTTTCTTAGTATGCAACATTGCATAATCCAAATAGTGTAGTCAGACCTGCAAACGAACAACCGAACACCTATTAGAAGGGTTCCGCTGTAAATCAGTTAAATGGATGGGAAAGTGTTGCTACAAGCCAACAATATAGATGTGCAAAATCGTGACAGCACGTTTTACGACATTTATTTTAAGGGGGATTTTTCAGCCCACCACGCTAAGAGCCAATGTCTATGCGGGTTTGCGGGGAATGTTGAATTAAAACAATTGACAAAAAGTAAACAAACAAGTATATCTTATAGAAGACTGTACATTCGGCTCGCGAACAGAAAATCATCAACAAAACGGCCTCATTGCCGCCTTAGTATAGGCAGCAACGAGGCCGTTTTAAAGAACAATCGCGGATTAGGAGTGGGTCAGCCCAGGACGTGGATTATGCCAACCACACCGCCATTGATAATAACAATAGCAATAACATCCACAGCAGCAGCGCACGCCAGACCAAACCAACGGCACTTTGCAATGAACGAATCGTCGCTGGCTCACCTGGCATGACCTCTGGCTCAATGTCGACAGAATCGACAATGGAAGCATCCATGGGCAATTCAACGGCGTTTTCTTCAGGGCTGCCGAGCTTTACGCCTAAGGCACCGCCGCCAGCGGCCAAGATGATGCCTTCGGATTCGTTTTTCCAACGATGGGCAAAGTTACGCCACGCATAAATCGCGTCTTCAAAGTTACCCACCACCGCAAACGCAATTGCGGTGAGCCGCGCTGGGATCCAATCGATCAGATAAAAAATACGCGCTGCATATTGGCCAAAAGCTTCATTTTTCATGTGATCGGGTTCATTCCAAGCACGCGATAAATGTTCAGCTACGCGGTACATCACAGCACAAGCAGGCCCAACCGGCATCAAGAACCAGAAAAACACACCAAACACGCTGCGATGCGTGGTGATGAGGGATTTCTCCACTGCCAAACGAGCAATCTCGGAAACATCCAAACCAGTCGTGTCAGTGCGCGTCCATTCGGCCAATAAACTACGTGCCGTGGCCTCGTCACCGGAATGCAGAGCTAATTGGATCGAGGTGAAATAGTGGCTGTAATGACGAAATCCCAACGTCAAATAAACGATGGTGATATTCCACAGCAAAGCTGCGAAGAAATTAATTTGTAAGCAAATCCAGTAGATAACGGCTGTTGGGATAGTCAGGATGGCAATCGTTACCCACCAACCTAAGCGTCCATTTTGCGGCTCACCAGCATTACACCAAGCTTCTATGCGCATCGCCAACGCTTTAATCGCCATATAAATTGGATTGTCCGCGCGCAATGGCTTTAGTTGCTCGATCAATAAGGCGCAAAGTATGGAAAAGAAAGTCATCGGCTGTGGGAGTTGGTCAGTGCAGTGAACGCTTCGGAACGAATATGTCGAAGCAGCAATAAATAAGACGCCAAGATAACGTAGACAGGCATTTGATGCAACTAGGACAGACAATACCGAACGAATATTTGCGCACTGTGACTGCTTTGAGCTAAATCAGTTTGGTACTCAAGCGCGCAGAAAATGAAATAAATTACGCAACATTCCCGCGGTTGCCCCCCAAATAAAATAATCATTATAAGGAATGCTATAAAAACTCCGGCGCGCACCCTGCTTAGGGAAAATCGCGCTACGGAGCTGATGATTGCTGCCATCCATCAAAAACGCCAAAGGCACTTCAAATATTTCGGCCACTTCGTTGATCTCTGACTGCAAGCTCGGACTTGACACCAAGGCCGCGACTACCGGTGTTACCCGATAGCCAGTTCCGGTGTAGTAATCCGGCAAAGTTCCTAAGACATCCACAGTCGCACTGTCCAGTCCGATTTCCTCACGGGCCTCACGTAACGCGGCCTGAATGACATCGAGATCGCTCTTCTCCGTGCGTCCGCCGGGAAAACTGATTTGCCCAGCATGGTGTTTTAAATGCGCGGTACGCCGAGTAAAGAGCACATGCAATCCCGCTTCCCGCTGCACCAATGTAATCAACACGGCAGCATCCACGAAACCGGGCGCATCCAGCATCAAACTCGATTCATCGGTGATTTCGGGTCGCCATTGCGGTGGATGCGCAAAGCGGCTTCGTATCCAGTCGATTTCCAGGCGTTCGGTTTCGACATTACCGTCGTCAGAAATTGAATCGATGGGAACAGCTATTGGATCAAAAATGGCGGTCGTCACTGCGTGTCCTCGTTGATGCTTGTTAATGCTTGTTAATGCTTGTTGTTTGGTATGTTTAGTCGAGTATAAGAAAAAAGGGCACCAATCGGCGCCCTCTTTTCTTACCAGTACATTAGCGTGTAATTTGTGAAAATTACTCAGCAGATTTTGCTTCTGCTTGAACTTTACGTGCTGGCAATTTTTCTTTAATACGTGCAGATTTGCCTGAACGTTCACGCAAGTAGTACAACTTAGCGCGACGCACATCACCGCGACGTTTAACTTCGATCGAAGCGATCAGTGGTGAGTACAATTGGAATGTACGCTCAACACCTTCACCGGACGAAATTTTACGCACGATAAAATTCGAATTCAAACCGCGATTGCGACGTGAAATAACTACGCCTTCGTAAGCCTGAGCACGTTTGCGCGTACCTTCAACTACGTTGACGTTCACAACCACTGTATCGCCAGGTGCGAAATCAGGGATGTTTTTACCCAAACGGGCAATTTCTTCTTGCTCAAGTTGTTGGATCAGATCCATTTTTAACTCCTATAACCATCATGCTGGTGCATTTTGATACGCTAATAAATTATGCGCATCGCCCAGTAGAGGATGGGATTAAACATGTAAGCCTTGGCCTACTCTCAATTACCACCTACTTTTACAACCAACTTAACGGGCAACGCTGTTAAGTTTTACCGCTTAAAAATTTTTCGTCCGTTTTCGACAGCAATCCCGCTGCTCTCGCCTGCTGGATTAAATCAGGTCGCTTCATCAAGGTTGCTTGCAAGGACTGCTCGCGCCGCCATTTTTCTATCTCGGCATGATTTCCACCTAGCAACACCGCAGGTACCGACACGTCGTCATGCGTTTCTGGGCGCGTGTAGTGTGGACAATCAAGCAAACCATCAACAAAACTATCTTGTACTGCCGACTCTTGGTCGTGCAACACTCCCGGCAACTGGCGAATCATGGAATCCATTAAGGCCATTGCTGGCAATTCACCACCGGATAAAACAAAATCGCCCATGCTGATTTCTTCATCAACACAAGCATCAATTAAACGTTGATCAACCGCTTCATAGCGGCCACACAACAGAACCAAACCAGAATAATCGCCCAACTGCATGACGCGCTGGTGGGTCAACGGCTGTCCCTGCGGCGATAAATAAATCACTCTAGGCGCAGGCAAACCTAACTCGGTCTGACGCGCTTTGGCCGCGCTAATCGCTTCTTGCAACGGCTTGGCCATCATTACCATGCCTGGGCCGCCGCCATAAGGTCTATCGTCAACAGTACGATGCTTGTCGCTCGTAAAATCACGTGGATTCCACAACGTTAAAGCGCATTTCTGCTGCTCAAATGCACGTCGTGTCACACCGGATTGAGTCAAGGCTGAAAACATCTCAGGAAAAAGCGTAATCACATCAAATTGCATCTTGCGCGCTTTCTACTGTTGCTGGAACTAGCTGGTCAGCGATTACCGACACTGCTGTTAGTAATCCAAACCCCAATCCACTGTTATTTTTTTGCTTTGCTGGTCGACGTTAGGCACAAACTGTTCGACAAAGGGAATTAAATATTCACGCGCTTTGTCGCCGTCGGATTCTTGTGGTGCCTGATTTACTGACACAACGCGCAAAATTGGATGCGCCCCGTTATCGATTAAATCTTCCACAACACCTAAGCTTTCGCCTTGCAAATTTTCTACTGTCAAACCGATCAAGTCGAGCCAATAGAATTCACCATCATCCAACGCTGGAAAGTGGCTGCGTCTAATTTGTACGACAGAACCTTTGAGTGCCTCAGCAGCGTCGCGACCTACGACCCCGACAAATCGTGCAACGATGTCTTCGCCGTGGCGCTTTGCTTCAAGCTTCTCGATATCATTGACATCGATCAATGCATCGCTACGCGAACGAACATTGCCTTCTGGCTTACCTAACCACCATGTTTTAGCATGGAGTAAGGCACTAGCATCAGCCGAATAAGGATGAACTCTCACCCATCCTTGCACACCGTAGGCGCCAGTAATATGCCCAACAGAAACCAAGTCTGTCGGCAATTGACTATTTATATTCGCCATTGGCTGATTAAGTCCCCGCCAAATTGCAGCAATTCTGCAACTCGGTTGCGACTTCGTTCAATTACGCTGCTGGAGTTTGTTTAGCTGCTAAAGCAACCAAACGAGCAACTGCTGGCGACAACTGCGCGCCGTGATCTGTCCAATGAGTCAAACGATCTTGAGCGATACGTACTGTTTCTGCTGAACCAGAAGCTACTGGGTTGTAGAAACCGATACGCTCGATGAAACGACCATCGCGACGATTACGTGAATCAGTTGCAACGATATTGTAAAAAGGGCGCTTTTTTGCACCACCGCGAGCTAAACGAATAACGACCATAATAATTCCAAAAAAAGAGTACAAAAAGTACGAGGGCGGAAAAACCAAAGATTATAACGCACAATAAACGTAACAGCAAGAAACCTTCAATCCTGAAACGATAAAGAGACAAACTTCACCAGTATATACCGTGCAAATAGCTATGTTAGGTCACCTAATAAATTAATCGGCTGCTACAAAACAGGCTGCACGCCAAGCCAATTCAAAAGCCAGCAACAACAAAATTCGCTAAATTTAGGTAAAAGTCGCCAATTTAAGCCAAAAACAAACAATTTGATTGCAGAGCAGGACTAAGCAGCAAAACAGTTGCTCAGAAATAGGATGTTTTCATGATATTTCGATATCACTGACTTAAGCGATATCGACCTTATCAGAAAACATATAGCCGACAGAATGAGCCACTTTGATCGGTTGCGAGGCGAAATACCTTTTTGCGATTTTCTTGCGTAATCTGCTAATTACGGCCTCCAAGCGCCGCTCATCGTAGATCATGGGATCTTGGTTTAAGGCCTTCGAGATGATTTCTCGCCTTGAAACCGGCTGCCCGCTATGCGCCGCCAAAATGTGTACTAGCTTCGCTTCCAAATGAGTCAATTCAATCAAAACGCCAGAAGGTGCAAACAATTTCCAATCGTTTGCGGAAAAACGCCATAGCAACGCTGTAGGCTGATCGGAATTTAGTGAAATACGCCGATATAAACTTTCAATTTGAGCGTGAATTTGTTGCGGGCTAACGGGCTTGCGCATATAGGCGTCGGCGCCGCTTTTGAGTCCTTTTATCCGCGCAGAAATTCGATCGTCCGAACCGAGCAGAATAATACCTAGTGCTTTGGTTCGATGCATTCCACGCAATTGCTGCGTGAGCACCAAACTATCGTCGCCCGACAAATCTGCATCGAGCAAGACAATGTCAAACGAATGAGCAACCAATTCGCGGTATAAATCGACCCCGCTGCGGCAACAAACTAGGTCGTAACCTAGGCTTTTCAAAATCAGCGAATTCAGATTGCGAAAAACGGCGTCCACTTCAACTAACAGAATCCGGATAGCGCTTACATCCATTGCGTCACTATTTTGATTCAACATATCACCAGACACCGACTGCCCGACAAAACTTATTCGCCACTATTCGCCCATACTAATAGCCTCCAGGCTGCTTTAAGCTAATCAGATCAACTTGTACTGTTTGCGTTTCATCAGTTAGCCATAATTGCCCATCTTGAATAGTGCACTGCAGTTGCATCGAGCGCTGCGCCATTTTTTCGAGCGCTTGCGAAGTAGCGACTGGCAAATTCCAAACGGTTAAATTCTTGGCGCGCTCTAAACGGTTTCCCATCCCTTGCCACCAGATCGGACTATTACTGGCGTAGCTGTACACCAAAACTTGCTCAGATCTGCCGCACGCTTTGAGCAAGCGACGTTCATCCGGTTGACCGACCTCAATCCATTGCTGAATTGCGCCGGTGTAATCCTTTAACCAAAGATCAGGTTCTTCAATATCGGATAAGCCACGCGCAAAAACTAGATTTTCGCTCGCGTTAAGGGCAAAGGCTAGCAAGCGCACCATCATGCGCTCATCGGTTTCAGACGGGTGCCGAGCCAAGGTCAACGAATGCGCCGCATAATAATTTCTGTCCATGTCGGACAGTTGCAGTTCGGCTTTATAAACGGTTGATTTCAATGCCATTATTTAAACACCACCGTTTTGCTGCCATCCAAAATCAAACGATGCTGAACAAACCATTGCACTGCACGAGCCAACACCACGCATTCCACATCGCGCCCAATGGCAGTGAATTGCTCTGGCGACATGGAATGATCTACCCGAGAGACATCCTGCTCAATAATCGGGCCTTCATCCAAATCACTGGTCACAAAATGCGCGGTTGCGCCGATCAATTTAACGCCGCGCTGGTGCGCTTGCAGATAGGGTTTTGCGCCTTTAAAGCTCGGCAAAAAAGAATGATGAATATTGATCGCGCGCCCGGATAAAAATTGGCAGAGATCGTTAGAGAGAATTTGCATGTAGCGCGCCAAAACGACCAACTCAATTTTTTGCTGGACAATAATGTCTTTCACTTTTTGCTCCTGAGCCAGTTTTTCGGCTTGGCTTGCACCGGCAGCCAAAGGAAGGTGGTGGAATGGGATATTGTAACTGGCCGCCAATTGATAAAAATCGGTGTGATTCGACACAATCGCCTTGATATCTACCGGCAACAAACCGCTTTTATAACGGAACAGCAAGTCATTCAAGCAATGCCCAATCTTGGACACCATAATAATCACCGCAGGTTTGTGGTGCGCATCGTGCAATTCCCAAGTCATCTCCCAGCGCTGCGCCAATTCAGCGAAGCCCCGTTTAAGTTGCTCATAGCTAGGCTCAACTTCGCCATCCGAGTTATCGCTCACGAAGTGCACGCGCATGAAAAATAAATTCAAATCAATATCGCCGTATTGAGCGGAATCGATAATATTGCAGTGATTTGATGCAAGGAAGCCGGATACGCTATGCACAATGCCGCGCTGATCTGGGCAAGATAAAGTCAGGATATATTCGGATTTCATTGGATTAATAGTCAGTGGGATCAACAAAGTTGGCTATTGTCGCATGAGTGAGAGAATAATGAATCCCGCGATTTTCCAAAATCCACCAGAAACACGGACGCCTGAAGGCAGCGCTGACGCCATGACCGGCAATTGCCAACCGCCAAAAGCAATATCTGCTGTCTTTGATGCGCAAAAATGGCACAAAAGCCAGTAATCGTTGACAACAACTTGATTTCCACCAAGAAAAATAGTCTATCCCGCAACGTAGGCGGAGTTGGGCCACGTTTCACTTGACTACTTTATCAACACTTACTTAAACTCTCGCATTAACATTTGATTGCCAAAAAGGGTTATTACTATGCCGCCGTTTCGCCTACAGCCCCTTTTATTCACAATTCTGATGTCCTTTGCAGCACTAAGTCATGCCGATCCGGTGACCATTTCCGGGGCCTCCGGCGATAATAAAAACGATATTAAGTCCAATATCACCACGCCAGAAGTTATTCCATTTAATAGCAACAGCAATCTGGTCGCGCTGAAATCAACTGCATTTCTCAGCAACCAAGAAGTCGATTTATGGAATCGCATTCGTCAAGGTTACGGAATTCCCGATTTAAATAATTCTTTAGTCTCAAGCCAATTAAATTGGTATAGCACGCGCACCAGTTATATCCTGCGCACCACAGAGCGCGCATCTCGCTACCTTTATCATGTGGTTGAAGAACTGGAAAAACGTGGCATGCCGACTGAGCTAGCCTTGCTACCGTTCATCGAGTCGGCTTTCAATCCGCAGGCAATTTCAAGCGCCAAAGCCTCAGGAATGTGGCAGTTCATTCCATCGACGGGCAAGGATTTCAACCTAAAACAAAATATGTTTCAGGATGAACGACGCGGCGTTTTGGATTCGACCGATGCTGCCTTAAATTACCTACAAAAACTGTACGACATGTTTGGCGACTGGCAACTAGCCTTAGCTGCGTATAACTGGGGAGAAGGTTCCGTACAGCGCGCCATCAAAAAACAGCAAGCGGCGGGATTGCCGATCGACTATGACAGCATGTCGTATTTAATGCCAAAAGAAACACAGAATTATGTTCCCAAGCTACAGGCGGTAAAGAACATTATCAGCAACCCAGAATTGTTCCACATCGAATTACCGCAAGTCTACAATCAGCCGTATTTCGCTAGTATCGATAAAACGCGCGACATCGATGTGCGCGTGGCAGCGCAATTGGCCGAGTTAACGGTGGCCGAATTTAAAGAACTCAATCCGCAGTTCAACCGCCCAGTCATTACTGGCACATCAGACACAAAAATTCTGCTTCCCCTCGATAACGTAGAAATTTTCAAGAACAATTTGAGTAAATGGGAAGGCCCATTATCGAGTTGGACTGCCTACGCGGTGAACAAGAATGAACGCATAGAAAGCATCGCTCGCCGCTTGGGAGTTCAAGCCAACGTCATCAAAGACGTCAACCAAGTTCCGAGTAATATGTTGGTAAAAGCGGGTTCGACCCTACTCATCCCGAAAAGCGATCAAAGTGCTGACCATGATATTTCCCAAATGGTGGTAAATAACGCTAGTTTGGTCATTGCGCGCGATAACACTAGAAAGATCAACGTTGCCGCTGGCAAGAAAGATTCTCTTGCGTCCATTGCGAAGCGCTACAAAGTTTCTACCGCTCAATTAAAAGAGTGGAATAACTTAAAGTCCGACTCCATCAAAGCAGGCCAAAAACTTCAAATTGAGGTCGCCGCCGCGCCCGTCAAACGAAGCCCTGTCCAAACAGCGGGGGTATCTTCAAAACGAGTTAGTAAGAAGCAAGTTGCACAACCCAAGATGAACAAGAAGATCACTGTGGCCCAAGCGAAAACGCACAAGCCTGGCTAATTTATTGAGCTAAGACATAAAAAAAGCAGCCGAGGCTGCTTTTTTTACGTCTGCATTTCAGAACACCAGATTATTTACTCAAGAGTGGATGATTAATTTCCATCACCCAATAACGCGCTAAATCGCCAATGCCATCAGCACCTTGGACGGTTTGCAATTGTTTGATCGCTTGATCTTTTTGACCGGCCCAGAAATAAACCAGACCCAAATGCAATTTAGCCTCTTCCAAGCGAGCCAAGCCGCCCTTGGTAATACCTTGTTCGATGAGGCTAATGCCCTTGTCATACTGACCTGAGGTAGCGTAGGCCATACCTAGATTAACCAAGCCAGTGCCGTCTTTACTCTTGGCTGCGCCGGCTTCACCTTGAGGCATGGTTTTCAAATCATCTGCCGCACGGCGCGTCGCTGCCGCCAATAAATCGGCATGCTTCTTAGCATCGGCACCCTTACCAAGTATTCCGGCAGCAAAACCTTGATCCAACGCTTTTTTAGCTTCTGCTGGCAAACCAGCACGAGTGGCTGTTTCCGACATATCAACGATTTCAGCTGCAACCGTCAATAAGCCCAATTCTTGCTTCAAGCGGTATAAGTCTAAATAGAGGCGATCAGAAAAACCTGGCTTAGTTTGGGTTTGATTAATCAAATACGTCCAATTTTTAGCGGTCGGGTAATAGCTGTTCAACTGCTCGACTGCCTTTAAGGTTCCCTCTTTATCATTCATTTGAGAAATACAGCTGTAGACCAACTTCAAACTCTGTTCGGATGGGACTTTTCCAGCAGCGATCTCAGCTTGCACTTGCGCTGAAATGCCTTTGTAGGCCAAAGCGTACTCTTTGTTTAAGTAATAAGCCTGGGTTAACAACGGATAGGAACGGGAATCAGTGCCACCTTCAGTGTGATAGCGAGTCAACCAGGAGATTGATGACGGATAATTACCAGACTGGAAATAAAGTTGGCCAATAATTTGCATCAAATTGAGTTGGTCAGCCAGTTTCAAATATTTAGTTTCAACCACGGCCACAAACGCTTTGGCAGCGTTGTCCTTGTCGCCCTTCGCCAACAAATAATCACCGCGCGTGCGTTCAACAGCGAAAATTTCATACGGCGTTTTATTAGCGATGCTATCGGTCTCGGCCAACTTAGCCAAAGCGCTCGGATAATCTTTTGCCGCCGCAAAATCCTGCGCGGCTTTTACAGCTTTCGCGATTTCAGGATTTAATGTTGGCGGAGCTACGTCAGCCGCTTTAGTATTGCCTGTGGAAGAACCTGACTGGGCTAAGGCGGCGCCGGAATAAAACGTGCATGCTGAGAGCAACGCCAGCGTCAAAGCCGCTATCTTGCTTCGATTATTAACAAATTTTGCCATGATTAACTCTTTCTAAAATTTGATACGAAAATCGGTAGGAATTCCTACCGATTTTGATTTTGCCTGCCGCATATCGCAGCGGCGTGGCTGTTTAATTAAACCGCACAACTAAACATTATTTCAGAGGGCGATTCGCCTGGATGATCCAGTAGCGCGCTAAATCAGCAGTACCATCTGCACCTTGAACAGTTTTCAAGATTTTAATTGCATCGGCTTTTTTACCAGACCACAAATAAGCAATACCGAGGTGCAATTTAGCGTCTTCTGGGCGAGACAGACCACCTTTAGCGATACCCTGCTCCATCAGTGGAATTCCTTTCGGGTATTGACCTGCGACTACGTAAGCAAAACCTAAATTAACCAATCCAGTACCTTCGGCGGCGCCTTTTGCGTCAGCTTCGGTCTTAGGTTGTGCTTTCAGATCAGCGGCAGCATTTTTAGCGGCCAAATCTTTCAAACGTTGATGACGGGAAGCCTCTGGACCTACGCCGAACACACCAACTTTGTAACCTTGGTCAATGATCTTTTGCGCTTCTGCTGGCAAACCATCTTGCAACGACAATTGCGACATTTCCATGTAGTCGTTAACTGTCGTGATTAAACCCAACTCGTGCTTCAAACGGTACAAATCTAACAATAAACGCTCAGAGTAGCCCGGACGAGTTGGCAGACGATTCAACAGATCCTTCCAGTAATCCTTTTTAGGATAGTAGGTCGTCAGCTTTTCCATTGCGGCGACGTAGCCCGTTTTGTCATTTTTCGTGCAATTGGCCAACATCTGCAAATCACCCTCTGCTGGAGTATGTCCGGCTTTTTCTTCAGCGCGAACATTTGCAGTGATTTCTTTAGAAACTTTGGCGCAATCGCCGTTTTGGAAGGAAATCTGCGTCATCATTGCGCGGATTTTTGGATCGTCACCACCTTCGGATAAATAACGTCCATACCAAGTTTGTGCCTTGGCTAAATTGTTCATGCTGTAATAAGTTCCGCCGAGCGCTTCATACATTGTCAATTTCTGTGCCGCACTCAAACGACCAGAACTAACGACGGCTTCATAAGATTTAACAGCAGTATCTTTATCGCCAGCGGCCAAAGCGTAGGAACCGCGGGTACTTTCAATTACATAACTCTCGTAAGCTGTTTTGGCGGGAACGTTGTCCGCATCGTGCAATTTGGCTAAAGCTTCTTTGAATTTTTTGGCTTTGTATAAATCAGCGGCGTCTTTTAAAGCTGCACCGATTGCTGGTTTGACCGCTTCAGCGGCTTGGGCAAATGCTGGTGTCGGCGCTAAGGTTGATACTGCAGATAAACCTAAGGCAGCAATGAGAACTCCAAAACGGACATATCGAAAATTGGCCATTACTTTTACTCTTTATAGTAAGTTTACATATGAAAAAATCGGCAGGAGAACCCTGCCGATTTTTGTATTTTAGCTGCACAGCGAGTCATAGCGATTGTATAAGCCACAGAAATAAAACTCAACCATTGCTTCTACATTTTTGCAAGTCGTCAAATCCAATAAAGATTAGTCAACAAACTGCTCATTCCCCACCATACCGATTTTAGTCACACCCAAACGCTGTGCTGCGGCCATCACGCTAGCTACCGTTTTATAGGCAACCAACTTGTTCGGACGCAAATGCATTTCTGGTTGATCTGGAATCGCGGCAACCG